>NC_002678.2:4185357-5610714 GCF_000009625.1 Mesorhizobium japonicum MAFF 303099 | reverse complement strand
CCAGCAGGCGGTCATCCGCGGCGTTGAGATCGATCAGCCCGCCATGATCCTGGACGCGCACGGTGAAACTATACTCTCCCGACCGGCATGATGTCGGCGTGGAATCCAGCGAAAACTTTTGCCCGCCGGAGCCGCCGGTCAATGCGCTCGCGACCACATTGCCGAGGCCTTCCGCCAGCAGCGACAGGCGCTCCTGTTCGACCTCGCTGTTGGCGATCATCAACCGTGTCTTGGCCGTCACGGCAAAGGGGACGACGATCGCCGAGACGATCAGCATGAACACCAGCACGGCAACCAGCGAAAAGCCGCTGCGGGCGCTTTCATCCCGCCAGTTGGTGCCCGCGCTATCATGGAGTGCGCTGTCGCTCATAGTTGCGGTTCGCTCGGGAGTGGCGGCGGCGCATTCGCGGGTGCCGGGACATTCTTCCATGGCGGATAAAGCGGGATGCGCGCCAGCTTGCCATCCCGCTCCAGCACGGCCTGATCCTTGTCGACCGCCGACACCCTCCAGCCGTCAACCGTGTCTCCACTGCCATACCAGACCGCGGCTTCGCTGCCGGCGACGCGCAGCAGCGCCTTCGCGGCGCCGCCGTGAATGCTGATGCCCAGCAGCGATGGGGCGACGGCCGGTGGCGCTTCGGATGGCGGCGGCGCCGGCGCCTGCTCGACCGGGGCAGCGGCAACCTCCACCGGCGGCGGCGCGACCGGCGGGGGCACGAATTTCCGGCGTGTCGGCGTGAACAGCGGACGCTGGAACGTCTCGCTGAAATCGCCGGCTTCGGGAAATTGCAGCGATCCCGCGACTGAGACGAGGCCGCCATCATGCCCCTTGCCGGAAGCGACGGGCGTGATATCGACAGGCGTGTCGAAGAGCGCGACATTGACCAAAGCGAGGGCCGCAATGACAGCCGCAATCGCCAGGCCTGCGAATTTCCCGGTCATGGTTTGACCCCGGCGGGTGCCATCGGTGTTTGCAGCGGCCCGTAAAACAGGATCTCGGCGAAAAGCTCGGGATCGCCGGTCCGTCCCGCCGCCGGCCCGACATCGGTGGTGCGCAAGGTGGCCTCGCGGATGAACAGCACCGGCAGCGACGTCTCGATGGCGAGGATGGCGTTGTGGATGCCTTCCAGCGATCCCGAAAGGTTGGCCCGCAGCCCGATGAAATCGACGCCGGCTTCGCTGAGCACCGGTGCATTGCCAGCCGACAGCACGCTGACCCCATTGGCGGCGGCAATCGCGTTCAGCCGGGTCTGCAGCCCGCCGCGGATGATCGCCTCGCTGCCGCCGGTGAGAAATTCGGGATTGGCCGCGGCTTCCGGACTGGCGGCGCTGTCGAGGCGCTTTGCCAGGGCGGCCACGCTCTGCAACTGGCCGAGAAGCTCGCGCTTTTCCTCGATCCCGGCCTGTACGGAGGCGACGCTGTCGAACGCCGCGAACACCACCCAGGCAAGCACGCAGGCCGTGACCGCGGCGATCGCCAGCGCGATCAGGCGGCGGATCGTCGGCCTTGTGTTGAGGATGGTGGAGAGCATCGTCAGAGCGCCCCGATCTTGGCCGAAATGGTGAAGTGCTCGCCATCCTGACCGGGAACCTTGACCACCGGCGAGGCGAATTCAGGCGCCGAAAACAGCGGCGAGGCGTCGATCGGCTGGATCAGTTCGGCGGCCGAGGTGGAAAAGCCTGAAATGGTCAGGTCGTCGCCCTTGGCCGAGAGATCGGTCAGCCAGGCCGTGTCGGGCAGCAGATGCGTCAACTCGGCCCAGACGCGCACCAGCGACGCCGTCGTCTTCTTTTCCTGGCGGATCTTTTCGATCCGCTCGATGCCGGCCTGGCGCTTCTGCAGCGAGGCGCGCGCCGCTTTGGCCAGGACCTGCGCATCGGCGATCTGCGTATCCAGTTCGGCCTCGGCCTGCCAGGCGCGCCAATGCGCATGCGCAAAGGTCACCAGCACCGCCCCGGCCAGCACCGAAAGGGCCGCAATCCAGGCGGTCCTGGCACGCCGGTCGCGCGCCGTCGGCGGCCAGATGGCGGCCAGGCTGAGCGGATCGGCGCGCAGCGTGTTTTCGGGCTGCGACAACGACAAGCAGCGGACCGAGCCACCGGCCCGGCGCACCGCGTCCAGCACGGCGGCAAGCGTCTTGGCCTTGACGACATGGTAGGCGCTGTCCTGTTCCGCCGCCGCGGCGAACACGACATGCACCTGCGCCGGGTCGATCGGCGTCGAAGCCATAAGGTCGAGTTCGGCCATGTCGCGCGCCTGCCGGACAGGCAGACGCCGCGCCGAGAGCTGCCGGGTCAGGAACAGGCCTGGCTGGACCCTGATATCGAAGCTCGAACGCCTGCGCCGGGTCCCGCCCTGCAGCAGCGCCAGGATCTCGTCGGAGGAAGCCGTGAGCGCCAGCGGGATCGACTGGAACTCCGGCGCCTTGGCCTCGCGCACACGAATGCCGTCATCCGCCAGGCTGACGATCCAGTCGACGGTCGAAGCTTGTGCTTTCCCGGGAACAACCCGCGTCCAGACCCCTCGCAGCTCATCGAGCCACCAGTCGAAAAAATCCAGAAATTGCGCGTTGAATGTCGCCACAATCAACCACCCGCCGCCCCGGCTGATTCTCAGCCGAGGTTCAGGCTGAGACTACTACAGATGCTGGTGCCATGCGGATATTTGCGAAGGCGCGGGAGAGGGATTAGCCACAGCTTTTGTTGGGAGCCGAACGCACGTGCGAACGCTGTCCGTTGCGGAGCTCGGCAGTGGCGCGCACCGTTTCCAGCCTGCGGAACCACCCGGCTGGCTTTTAGGCCATTCAGTCAGAGCGAGTCGTAGACGGCGTCGATCAACATCTTGCGGCGTGGGTCCATGTCGTCAAAACCCAGCATGCGGTTGGTGACGTAGCCGAAACCGATGCCGGCACCGGGATCGGCAAAGCCGATGGCGCCGCCCCAGCCGGTGTGGCCGAAGGTTTGCGGCGACGCGCGGCCGGCATAGACCGGATCCTCCATCTGATAGCCGGCGGCGAAGGCGGCCGGTGCGGCGAAGCTTTCATCCGTGCCGCGAACACGCTGACGCGCCGCCGCTTCGATTGCCGCGCGCCCGATCAGTGGATGGCCCTCCCAGACGCCACCGGCTGCCATCATGCCGTAAATACGGGCCAGTGCATGCGCCGTCGACTGGCCGTTGCCGCCCGGCACCTCGGCGGCGCGCCAGACGCGGTCGTTGGGGGCCAATGCACGGGGCGCCGGATTGTCGCTTGCGTGGGGAAAGGGCGAGGCGCGGACAAAATCGACCCAGTCCGAAGCGCCGGGGCCTTCGATCATCTCGGCGACCCTGGAATCCTCACGATCCGGCAGACCGACATGAAAGTCAGCTCCAAGCGGGCCCGCGATCTCTTCGCCGATGAAGCGGCCGATGCTTCGCCCGTCGACGCGGCGCAGCACTTCGCCAGCAAGGTGGCCGTAGGTAAGGGCGTGATAGATGCAGCGGCTGCCGGGCTCCCAGAGTGGCGGCATGGCCGCAAGCGCGTCCACAAAAGGCGTCCACGCGAACAGGCCCGCTTCGTCCATCGGCACGGCAAGACCATTCAGCCCGGCCTGGTGCGACATCACCTGGTCGAGCGTGATGTGTTCCTTGCCGCCGGCCGCGAATTCAGGCCAGTAGCGGGCAATGGGTGCGGCATAGTCCAGCCTGCCGCGCTCGACCAACATTGCGATCGCCAGCGCCACGACGCCCTTGGTGGAGGACCAGACATTGATCAGCGTGTCCTGCCGCCACGGACGGGTTCGCGCGGCATCGGCATGACCGCCCCAGAGGTCAACGACGGTCTTGCCGTGGACGACGACGGATACGCCCCCGCCATGTTCCAGCCCTTGGGCGAAACACTCGGCGAATGCCGCGCGCACGGCACCAAAGCGCGGATCGCAGATACCATCCATGTTCATGCGTGAACTCTCACCAGGCTGATATGACGGGAATGCCGCCGTCGACCATTCTGGCTCGGCGGGAACCCAGCAGTCCAGCGAATTGCCGACATTCAAGATCGTCGCCCACATGATGCGACCCGAAAATCATGGCACCAAGGCAATCGATGGGCCGGCTCAGGCCTACTGCTTCACCGAGGTGGAGGTGCCCCAGGTATCCGACAGCACGTAGCCTTGAGGGTATGGATCCGTCGGATCGAGATAGTAGCTGTGCTCGCCGGTAATCCAGGCCCGGCCGGTGATCTCCGGAACGATCGCCTTGCGTCCTGCGATTTCGGCCAGCTCCACGATCCTGCCCGTGAAGCGCGAGCCGATGATCGATTCATGGATCAACACGTCGCCAACACCCATCAAGCCGCGTGCCTGCAGCACGGCCATGCGGGCCGATGTACCCGTTCCGGTCGGGCTGCGGTCGGAGCGGCCCGGCGAGACGATGCAGGTGTTGCGCGTGACATTGCCCGGCCCCTGGAACGGCATGGCGAACTGGACGATCGACACGCCGCGCACATGATCGAATTGCGGATGGACGACATCGAGCTGCTCGCGCGCGGCCCGCCTGATCTTCTCGCCGGCCACCGCCAGCTCGCGCGCTTCGTCGGGAGCGATCGAGAAGCCGAGCGCCTTGGCATCGACGATGGCGTAGAACATGCCGCCGTAGGCGATGTCGACGGTGAGCGTGCCCAGCCCCTCGACCTCGATGCTGGCATCGAGGCGGTCAACAAAGGCCGGTGCGTTGCGCAAGGTGATCGAGACGCATTTGCCGTCGCGGCATTGCGCGCGCACCTCGATGACGCCACCCGGCATATCGAGCTTGAAGCGTGTCTCGGGCTCCTGCATCGGTACCATGCCGGTCTCCAGCAGCACCGTGGCGACGCAGATCGTGTTGGAACCGGACATCGGCGGATATTCCGTCGGCTCCATGATGATGGCGCCGGCGGCGCAATCCTCCCGCGTCGAGGGAACGAGCAGGTTCACGTGGCGCGCGACGCTGCCGCGCGGCTCGCAGATCAGCATGCGCCTGATATGGTCATGATCGCGCTCCATCGTGATCATCTTGTCCATCATCGTGCGGCCAGCCGGCGGCAGGACACCGCCGATGATGACATCGCCGACTTCACCTTCGGCATGGCAGCCGACGACACGAATGCTGGTTTTGCTGCGCATTGCTGTTCCTGCGTTGGTCCCTCGCGGCCACGACTATTTTGCTTGGCAAGCCGTGCCGCTTCGGGACAAACTGATCAATCCGCGTGCAAGCCTCAAGGAGAATCCGAAATGACTGCTAATGTTTTTTCCGGCTGCATGCCGGCGTTGATGACCCCATGCACGCAGGACCGTCAGCCCGACTTCGACGCGCTGGTACGCAAGGGACGAGAGCTGATAGCCGCCGGCATGTCGGCCGTCGTCTATTGCGGCTCGATGGGCGACTGGCCGCTCCTGACCGACGAGCAACGCATGGAAGGCGTCGAGCGCCTGGTGAAGGCCGGCGTGCCGGTGATCGTCGGCACCGGCGCGGTCAACACCGCCAAGGCCGTGGCGCACGCGGCGCATGCCCAGAAGGTCGGCGCGCGAGGCCTGATGGTGATCCCGCGTGTTTTGTCGCGCGGGCCTTCGGTGACGGCGCAGCGCCATCATTTCAAGGCAATTCTTGCCGCCGCGCCCGGCCTGCCGGCGGTCATCTACAACAGCCCCTATTACGGCTTTGCCACGCGTGCGGACCTGTTCTTCGCGCTACGCGCCGAACATCCGAACCTGGTCGGCTTCAAGGAGTTCGGCGGCCCGTCGGACCTGCGCTACGCGGCGGAAAACATCACCAGCCGCGACGATGAGGTCGCGCTGATGATCGGCGTCGACACCGCCGTCTTCCACGGTTTCGTCAATTGCGGCGCGTCCGGCGCCATCACCGGCATCGGCAACGTGCTGCCAAAGGAGGTGCTGCACCTTGTGGGCTTGAGCCAGGCGGCGGCCAAGGGCGACGTCGAAGCCCGCCAGCGCGCGCTGGAGCTCGACGCTGCGCTCGCCGTGCTGTCCTCCTTCGACGAAGGCCCAGACCTGGTGCTCTATTTCAAGCACATGATGGTGCTGAAGGGTAATCCCGAGTACAAGCTGCACTTCAACGAGACCGATGCCTTGACCGACAGCCAGCGCGGCTACGCCGAGGCGCAGCTCAAATTGTTCGACAGCTGGTATGCCCAATGGTCGAGGCAACCCGGCGTGATTGCAAGGTCTGCAGCCTGAGCCCGGCAAGTGCGACGGGCGGCCATAGTACGGCCGCCGGTTGCATTGCGAGGCTGAGCAGCCACTATCCGACTTAGTGCCTGACCATCCCGGCGTCGACATTCAGCGTCTGGCCGGTGATCCAGCGCGCATCGTCGGAAGCCAGGAACGAAACCACATCGGCGATATGTTCCGGCTGTCCTTTGCCTTTCATCGCCTGAAGCATCTCGACGAAGCCGAATGCCTCGTTGTGCGGGCTCGCCTTGACGCCGTCGCTCTCGATCAGGCCGGGCGTCACCGCGTTCGCCGTGATGTTGTATTTGCCGAGTTCCGTGGCCAGCGCGCGGGTGAAGCCGATGACGCCGCCCTTGGCCGCGACATAGGCCGCCATGTTCGGCGTGCCGGCAAAGAAGGTGTTGGAGGCGATGCTGATCACCCGCCCGGCCTTGCCCGCCGCGCGCATCTGGTCGGTGCCGGCGCGGGTGACGATGAAGGTGCCGGTCAGATTGACGTCGATGATCTTGCGCCAGTGGTCGAGATCGACATCGTCCCAGGCGACGAACGGCACGATACTGGCATTGTTGACCAGGATATCGATGCCTCCGGTCAGAGCCTGAATTTCGGCGAAGAGTGCCTTGACCGAGCCCGGATCGGAAATGTCGGCGGCGATCGCCCTCGCCTTTTTGCCGATCGACGCGGCGGCCGCCTTGGCGCCTTCGGCGTTGATGTCGCTGACGATGACGGTCGCCCCGTCGGCGGCAAGCCGCGCCGCGATCGCCTTGCCGATACCCTGTGCGGCGCCGGTAACCAGGGCCGTCTTTCCCGCAAGCCGTTCAGTCATGAAATGCTCCCTCAATCCGTGATCTGGTGATGTCTGTTCAGGCGTCGGCGTCGATTACGGCCAGCGCCGCCTCGATGCCTTTGCCGATTGCGAGTTTCCGGCCGGCCGCGTTCATGGCGCCGCCAAGTGCCGTCAGCGCCGCGATCGCGTAGATCGGCTGGGCGGTCGGCCCCATATGGCCGATGCGCGTCAGCTTCCCCAACGTCTCGCCCCGCCCCGACGAAAACACCACGCCGTAACGGGCACGCGCGGCCTGGCGAAGCGCCTTCTCGTCGACACCATCGGGGGTGCGGACGGCGGTGGTGGTCGGCGACGCGATGCTGTCGCTGGCGGCCCAGACCGACAGGCCCATCGCGGTGACGCCCGCTCGCATGGCCTTGGCGGTGAGCGCATGGCGCGCCCATACCGCCTCCGGTCCCTCATTGAGGTAAAGATCGAGCGCGACGTCGAGCCCGTTGATCTCCGAGACCGACGGCGTGAACGGAAACGGCTTGTCCCTCGACCAGGCATTTTCCCAGTCGACAATGCTCAGCATCGATGCGCGCGGCGCCAGGGGGTTGGCCTTCATCTTGGCCCAGGCCCGCTCGCTGACGCCCATCATGGTGAGGCCGGGAGGGGCGCCCAGGCATTTGTTGGGGCCGGTGACATAAATATCGGCTTTGCAATCCTCGGGATGCGTCTTCATGCCGCCAAAGGACGAGACCGCGTCGACGATCAGATAGGCGCCATGCGCCGAGACCAGCGCGCCGATGGCGTCGATCGGATTGATGGTGCCCGACGGCGTGTCGTGATGACAGACCGACACAACGGTGATCTCCGGATGCGCCTTGAGCATGTCGGCGACCGCCTGCGGATCGATCGCCTCGTTATAGGGCACTTCGATCTCGAGCAGATGCGGCGAGTACCGCTTCGCCCAATAGCCAAAGCCCTTGCCGTAGACGCCCGAGGCAAGATTGAGCACAACGTCGTCGGGCGAGATCAGCGACGCCGCCGCCGCTTCGAGGCCGAGCACCGGCTCGCCATGCAGGATGACCGGCTTGTTCGACAGCCGCATCGCCTTCTGCGCCTTGTCGACCACCTTCTCGTAAAGGAGCTGGAATGCAGGATCGTAATCATAAAGCACCGTACGGCCGAGGCCGCGCAACACTTCTGGATAGGCGTTCACCGGCCCCGCGGTCAGGGTGATGACCGGATCGGCATGTTCGGGATAGCGCATCATCTTGTCTCCGGATTGGCGGCGATCAGCCGTAGAATTGCGTGCCGGTCCTGTAGGTCTTGAAGTTGTCCATGTCGTGCGAGTACATCAGCTCGGCGCCATGGTCCTCGGCGAGCTTCTTTACCTTGCGCATCGAATTGACGCCCGCTACCGGGTCGATGTGGAAAGCTGCCTGGCACAGCGTCTCCAGGCTCTTCTGGGTGTAGGCGGCGTCGATGGTGAATAGGATCGGCTTGCGCCTGGGGAATTCGACCAGCAGGCTGTAGTGGCCGATCGAATGGCCTGGCGTCGAGATCAGCTTCACGCCCCTGGCGAGATCGACGTCGCCGTCGATGCCCTCGAAGGTCGAGTTGGCGCGCGTCGTGCCTTCCAGCAGTTGCGCGGTCGCGCCGCGGGCTTCGGCGGCCTCCGCCGAGAAGCTCAGGTCGGAATAGCCGAGATGTTCGAAAGGCTGCGGATTGCAGGCCTGCGGCACCTCCGAGCGATGGCAGATCTTCTTGGCGTGTGGAAAATACTTGTTGCCGCCGCAATGGTCGAAATGGAAATGCGAATTGACGACGACGTCGATATCCCTGGGCTCGAGCCCGAGCAGGCCAAGCGCGCCGGGGATGGTCTGATGCTTTTCCTGGATCGGCTTCTCGAAGGGCAGCACCTTCATGACGTGATCGTAGTCGTAGCCGGTGTCGATGAGGAACCGGCCCTCGGCATGCTCGATCAGGATCGAATAGACGGGGAAGCGCACTTCGCCACCAGGGCCCCGGTTCCAGAACACGTGATAGCCGTCGAGAACGAGCGAGCCGCCGTCGAGCAGGTAGACCTTTGTATCCGACATTCTTGCCTCCTGTTTGGCGCGGGTCCCTTCCGCGCATCTGATTGTGGTCAGCGCGCGCCGCGCTCGTATGGAATGCCAAGTGCCGCCGGTAGGCTGGCACGCCGGCCGAACAGCACCAGCATGATCATCACCGCCAGGAACGGCAGCATCTGGATGACGTCGGTCGGTATGTTGATGCCGGCCACCTGCATGGCCGTCGTCAGCGACAGGCAGACGCCGAACAGCAACGCGCCGAGCAGCACCCAGACCGGACGGCCACGCGCCAGCATGGCCAGCACGATGCCGAGAAAGCCGGCGCCATTGGTGATGAACGGAATGAACAGGCCCGCACCGACATTGGCGAGATAGGCGCCGCCCAGCCCGGCCAGCGCACCGGTCGTCAGCACCGCGATGGTCCGGGTCCTGATGACGTCGATACCGGCGACGTCGAGTGCTGCCGGCTTGTCGCCCGCTGCCTGCAGGTTGAGGCCGAGCTGCGTGCGCCGATAGAGGTAGCCCATGCCGAACACCAGCGCGACCGCCAGATAGACGATCAGATGGTGTTTGAAGAGGGCCGGCCCGACGACAGGGATATCCGACAGCAAGGGAATGACAGTGGCCTCCGCCGCCGGCAGGCGGGGATAGCTGCGCGAGAACTGGAAATGATGAAGCAGCGCCGTCAGGCCTTCGAGGCCGAGCGTCAGCGCGATGCCGATGACGATCTGGTTCAGCCCGATGCACACGCAAAGCAGCGCCATGATCAACGCCACGGCGACGCCGCCGGCGGCACCGGTAAGGAACCCCAGCCATAGCGACCCGGAATAGAACGCGCCGACGAAGCCGAGATAGGCGCCGGCCAGCATCATGCCTTCGATGCCGATGTTGAGCACGCCGGCTTTTTCCGACATCTGCTCGCCGAGGCCGGCCAGCAGCAGCGGGATCGCCGCGGTGACGGCACCGAACAGCAGCGCGCTGAGAAAGACTTCGCTGAAGAGCCCGGTCATGCCCTAAGCCTTTCTCGACTGGTTGTGGCGATGGTCGACATATTCGGCGAGCGCCAGCACGATCAGCACGATGGAGACCAGCACCAGCGTGAAATGATTGGGCACGCCGAGCCGCCGGGCCGCACTCTCGCCGCCGATCGACAGCACCGAGAGCAGGAACACGAAACCGATGGCGGCAAAGCCGTTCATGCGGGCGAGGAACACGGCCGGGATGACGGCAAGCCCGTAGGCGGGATTCCAGTCGGCGCGGACATTGCCCTGCACCCCGATGATGTCGACGGCGCCGGCGAGGCCGGCAAGCCCGGCCGAAATGGCAAAGACGGCGACGGTCAGGCCGGGCACGCCGAGCCCCGAATGGACCGCTGCACGCGGATTGGCGCCGACGATCCGCAATTTCAGCCCGAACGCCGTGCGCGTCATCACCAGATGCACGATGATGATCGCCGCCAGGCCGAGCAGCAGGCCGCTGGTGATGGTCGTTTCGAACAGGCGCGGCAGCCGGTCTTCCACCGGCAGCGTACGCGTCTGCGGCACGGTCGTGCTGGGGTCGCGAAACATGAGCTTGACCAGAACATTGGCGAGCGAGGTTCCGAGGAACGTCATCATCAGCGTGGTGATGATCTCGTTGACGCCCTGATAGGCACGCAGAAGAGCCGGCACCAGCGACCAGATCATCGCCACCGCCATGGCGATGAAGAACGAAAAGGTCAGCGCCAGCCAGGACGGCATGATCTGAACGAGTACGGGCGCGCTGGCCGCCGCCGTCACCGCGCCAAGCAGGAACTGGCCGTCGCCACCGAGATTCCACATGCCCGCGCGAAAGGCGACGATCAGGCCGGCGGCAAGAAACAGCAGCGGCGCCATCCGCGTCAGCGTTTGCTGGATACCGAGCGGCGAGAACAGTCCTTTCTCCAGCACGAAGCCGTAATAGGCGAGCGGGTCGACGCCGACTGCAAGCAGGATGCAGCCTGCTATGATGAGGGCGATGAGGATCGGGCCTAGCGTCATCAGCAGCCGATGCAGGATGTCGCGGCGTGTCGCCGCCGCGCTCGTCGCATCGAGTGCGGTGGCACTGGCTGTGGGCGCGGTGTCGATGCTCATGCGGCAAGTCCGATCATCAGGCGGCCGATCCTGGTGCGCGCATCGTCGGTGTTCTCGACGGTGCCGACGAGCGCTCCGCTGGCGATGACGGCGACGCGGTCGCACATAACAAGCAACTCCTCGAGGTCGGTGGAGATGAGCAGCACGGCAAGGCCGCGCGCCGCCGTATCGCGGATGCGTTGGCGCGACGCCAATGTGTTGGCGAGATCGAGCCCATAGGTCGGCTTGTTGAAGATCACCACCTTGGCGCCTTCGGCCAGTTCGCGCGCCAGCAGCACCTTCTGGATGTTGCCGCCGGACAGCCGGGCGACCGGCGTCTTCAGGCTTGGCGTGCGCACGTCGTATTCGCGTACGAGTTCGACGGCGCGCCTGTCGATCTCGCCACGCTGCTCGACGCCGTGGCGCCAGAACGGCGCAGCGCCGACCTGCTTGAGGAAGAAGTTGATCGAAACCGGGAAGGTGCCGACAGTGCCTTCGCCGAGCCGGTCGTCGGTCAGGTAGCGCAGACCGCGCCGACGGCGTTCGCCGACGCTCAGCGCCTCGATGGCGACGCCCTCCAGCCGCACCGAACCGCTGGTCGCCGCGCGCTGGCCGGCCAGCGCTTCGGCTAGCTGTTTCTGTCCGTTGCCGTCGATGCCGGCGATGCCCAGGATCTCGCCCGGGCGGATGTCGAAGGAGATCGACGACAGGCCGGGCGCATTGTCCGTCGGCGCGACCGCCAGATCCACGACCTGGAGCAGCGGCGCCGCTTCGGCCTGGACTGTACGGACCGGGCGCCCGACAGCTTCCGGATCGTCCTTCTGCTTGCCGAACATCAGTTCCACGATCTCCGAGATGATCGCCTGTTCGTCCAGCGCGCGAAACCGCTCGGGCGGAATCTCGCCAACCTTGCGGCCGAGCTTCAGCACCGAGATGCGGTCGCCGAAGGCCGCCGCCTCCTTGAGCTTGTGGGTGATGAAGACGATCGCCAGACCCTGCTCGACGAGGCGGCGCATCAGCGCGCCCAGTTCGTCGATGCCTTTCGGCGTCAACATGGAGGTGGACTCGTCAAGGATCAGCAGCCGGCTGTTGCGCACCATGGCGCGCAGGATTTCAACCTGCTGCTGCTCGCCGAGCGAAAGCTCCGACACCTTGGCATGCAGCTTCACCGTGATGCCGAGACTTCGGGTGATCTCGGCGACGCGCGCCTCAAGCTCCTCGGTCCTGGGGCGTTGCCACCAGGGTCCGCCAAGCAAGAGGTTTTCCGCCACCGTCAGCGTCGGCACCAACATCATGTGCTGGAAGACAGTGCCGATACCCAGCGCCAGCGCATGGCGCGGCGAAGTGATCGGCGTTGGCTTGCCGTCGACCAGTATGCGCCCTTCGTCCGGCTGCTGCAGGCCTGACAGCATGCCGATCAAGGTGGATTTTCCCGCGCCGTTCTCGCCGAGCAGCACATGCACCTCGCCGGGACGGATCGACAGGTCGACACTGTCATTGGCGACAATGCCGGGAAACCGCTTGGTCACGCCTTCAAGCGCGACGATGTCGCGCCCGGCAACGGACGATGAAGAAGAACCGCTCATGAAAGCCCTGCACCAAAGAATGGTAATCAGCCGGAGGGGCGAACAGATCACCCCTCCGGCAGTTGACCCGTCATCGCCTTACTGGGCGACGCTGGTCATCAGCGCCCTGACGGCGGCCGCGTCATAGACCGGATCGACCTTGATCTTGCCGGAAATGACGTCTTCGCGCAGCGTCTGGATTTCCGTCCAGACATTGTCCGGAATGGCAGCGGTTTTCAGCAGCTTCACCGAGTCGTCCTTGAGGCCGATCGTGTAGTGTTTGGTGCCGAACGTGTCGGCCTTCAGGTCGGCGATCATCGCCGCGTAGACCGGCTCGATGTTCCACACCACCGACGACAGCAGGAAGCCCTTGTCGATCGGCGACTTGTCACCGATGACGTCGATGAAATAGACCTTGCCGCCATCCGCTGCCTTGGTCGTTTCGACCGCCTGCAGCATACCGAAGCTCGAACCGTTGCCCTGGCCGAAGATGATGTCGGCCCCCGATGCGATCACGCTTTCGGTGACGCGCTTGCCGCCGGCCGCATCGCTGTAGGCGGCAGGTCCGATCACCGCATAGGTGATCTTGACGTCCGGGTTTTCCGCCTTCACGCCTTGCGCGAAAGCCGCCGACTGCGAATTCCATGATGGCGGTTCGCCCGACACGACGATCCCGACAGACTTCGAGCGCGACATCTTGGCGGCGAGACGGCCGGCGAGATAGGCGCCCTGGTGGCCGCTCAGCGTGTAGTCGGCGACGAGGCCCTTCTCCAGCCCGTTCGGCGTGTCGACGATCGCCACCGGAACCTTCAACTCCTTGGCGATTTCAGGCGCCGAGGTGTTGTAGCCGCTGGCGTGGGCGATCAGCAGGCTGGCGCCGTCGGACGCAAGTTCGCGCAAGGTCGGACGAACGTCGCCATAGCCGAGGCCCTGGGCCACGACCACTTCGACGCCAGCGGCCTTGCCCGCCGCCTTGGCGGCGTCGATGCCTTGCTGGTTCCAGCCGTAGTCGGTGCCTTCTTCGGGCGTCAGGATGGCGATCGACTTGACTTCTCCGGCAAGCGCGCCACCCAGCAAGATGCTGCTCAGTATAACTGCACTTACACTGCTTTTAAGAATCTTTAACATGTTACCCTCTCTGTTTGATTTGCCAATCAATATTCTTGTTGTTATTGCGCACAAGCGAGATAGACTGCCCGATGAAAATCTACCCATGGAGATCGAGCAAAGTGAAGATTCGTTATGTCCTTCCGGTGGCGCTGGCGTTCACATCCTTCGCCAACGCGGTCGAGTTGCACCATGTCATCGTCCGCAAGGGCACCGACGGGCTCGACATGGTGCCGTTGACGATTTCGAATGCGGGCAAGGAAGCACTGTCCTGCAATGCCGACTTCGCCCACTGGTATTCGGCAGGGATCGCGACGGTCGAGCCGGGCGAGAGCGCCCGCGTCGAGCTCTGGTTCGACGCCAAGACCGGCACGTTCACGATCCTCAACGACAAGCGCGAGAACCTGCCGGTCGAGCGGTTGTGGTGCGGCCTGTCGGGCCGCGCATACGCCACACGGGTGCAAATCACGCTTGACCGCACCGGCGCGGCCAAGGGAGCACGCACTGTGTCCTGCGGCGTGGAGCAGGACACGCTGGCGTGCCGGTAGGCGCTCATCGATCCGTTGGCTCGCGACATAGCGCGGCCTATTCCTTGGCCAGGAATTTGTCGGTAAAGACGTCGTCCGCCGACAGGGCCGCCTTGAGCACGCCCTGATCGGTGAGCGTCTTCAGCGTTTCCTCCCACTGCGTCTTCGTCATCCAGCCGAGGCCGTGTTCCTTGGTGTCCGGGCTGGTGAAGGTCGACGCGATGTCTGCGTTGATCTGCGCCAGAAGCACATCCTTCTTGTCGGCGTAGCCGGGTGCGGCCTTGGCGGTGATCTCGGCTGCCTCTTCGGGGTGCGCCACGACATAGTCGAAGGCCTCCCTGTACGCCTTGACGAAGCGGGCGACGATTTCGGGCTTGTCCTTGATCATCTTCTGCGAGGTGAACAGGCCCGAGCCATAGGCCTTCCAGCCATGGTCCGAACCCATCATGATGCTGAGCGAACCAGGACCGCCGGCCTTGGCCTCTAGTTCGGGAACCTCGGCGTCGACATAGCCGACCACCGTCTGGACCCTGCCCAGAAGCAGATAGCTTTCATAGGGCGGCGAGACGCTGTTCAGCGTCATGTCCTTCTCGGTCAGGCCATTGGCCGCCAGGAAGCCCTTGAAGAAGATGTAGGTTGAACCGGCAGGATGAATGCCGATGGTGAGACCCTTGAGATCGGACGGCTTTGCCAGCTTCAACGTCTTGGCAAGCGAAATGATGCCCAGCGGCGAGTGCTGGTTGACGGCGGCCAGCGCCACGACGGGAACATTCTGCGACCGCGCGACGGCGAGCGTGGGAAGATCGCCGAAACCGAAATCCGCGTTCTCATTGCCCACCAGCCGCATGGCGTCCGGCGAGCCCGATCCCTTGCGGATCTCGGCGACGTCGATGTCGTTCTTGGCGAAGAAGCCTTTTTCCTTGCCGACGAAGAACATGGCATGGTTGCCGCGCACCACCCAGTCGAGCTGGACGTTGACCTTGTCGGCCGCCAGGGCCGCGCTCGAAAAGCCGAGTGTCGCGACACAGGCCGCAAGCGTGGCTGCCTTGATGAGTGAGCGTCTGAGCATTTTTGTTCCCTTTTTTGTTGATTGAGAGCTGACCTAGGACTGGCTGAATTTCGGCGCCCACGGCACCACGATGCGTTCGAGAATTTCGGCCGCGTAGTAGAAGGCGATGCCCAGCACCGAAACGAGGAGCAGGGCCGCGAAGACCAGCGCGGTGTCGAGCTGGGTCGAGGCGAACTGGATGACGTAGCCGAGCCCGTCCGAGGCGCCGGCGAATTCGCCGACGATGGCGCCGATGACGCTGAGCGTCGCGGCGATCTTGGTGCCAGCCATCAGGTTGGGCAGCGAATGCGGAACGCGAATCCTAAACAGGATCTGCGTGCGGCTGGCGCCGACCGAATTCATCAGCGACAGCAGCGAGCGATCGACCGACTGCATGCCCGCCAGCATCGACAAGGTCACCGGGAAGAAGGCGATGACCAGGATCAGGCCGATCTTGGGCGCGAGCCCATAGCCGAACCAGAGGATGAAGATCGGCGCCAGTGCCACCTTGGGCACGTTCTGGAACAGCACCACCAGCGGATAGAGCGCTCGCCCCAGCCAGTCGAAGCGTACGATGACCAAGGCAATGGCAATGCCGACCACGACAGAGACAAGGAACCCGAACAGGATCTCGCCCGCCGTCACCAGCGTCGCCTGCATAAGCGTTCCCCATTGCGCGACCAGCGATTGCGCGATCTCGGACGGGGCGGGAATGATGAAGGCGGATATGGCGAAAATCCGCACCACGGCTTCCCACACCACGATCGTCACCAGCAGAAGGATGACCGCCGGAAGCCAGCTGCCTGTCGCCGCGCCCCAGCTCGAGGCAAACCGCGACTCGGGTCGCGACTCGGAGAGATTGGTGATGGGTTGATCGCTCACGACGCACCTCCCGGTTGATGGCTGGCGCGCAGCATGGTGCGCAGTTGAACCACGAGCCTGACGAACTCCGGATCCTCGGTGACCGTCAGGTCGCGCGGATAGGGCAGACCAATGTCGAGGCTTTCGGTGATCCGCCCAGGCTTGATCCCCAGCACGTGGACATGGCGCGACAGGTGAATGGCCTCATCTATCGAATGGGTGACGAGCACGATGGTCTTGCCGGTGCGCTGCCAGATCTCCAGCAGCGACTGGCCCATCGCATCGCGGGTAATGGCGTCGAGCGCGCCGAACGGCTCGTCCATCAGCAGCACCGCCGGATCGAGCGCCAGGGCTCGCGCGATGGCCACGCGCTGGCGCATGCCGCCGGACAATTCATGGGGGCGCTTGTGGGCGCTGTCGCCCAGCCCCACCAGTTCCAGCATCTCCTGGCCGCGCGCCCGCAACTCGGCGCGCGAGAGCGATTTGTCGGCAATGCTAAGCAGCATCGATGCGTTGTCGACGGCGTTCTTCCAGGGAAGCAAGTTGGCGTCCTGGAAGACGAGGCCGATCATGCGCTTGCGCGCCGCCTCGACCGGCGAAAGCCCGGCAATCGAAACGTTGCCGCTCGTCGGATTGACAAGTCCGGCCAGGACCTTGAGCAAAGTGCTCTTGCCGCAACCGGAGGGACCAATAAGGGAGACAAACGATCCCTTCGGCACCGAAAGATCGATATTCTGCAGAACCAGTTGCTTGGCCATGACCACCGACACACCCTTGGCGGAGATCAGGTCGTCATGGCGGATATGGGCTGGCCGGCCGCCGGCTGCTCGAATGGTTTCAACGCGCATGGCTTGCCACTCCATTCGCTGCCATCAGCCTCAACCGCACCGTCCGGTCCGCGAAGGCGCCCTTGGCATCCGCGGCGGCCGTTACGACCTCCCCAACCCAGCCGGCTTTGTGAGCTCGATAAACCATTGGCTACTCCCGGCCTTCCAGGATGCGTCGTACCGCGACGAGTTTGCGCGCCCTTTCGGCTTGCAGCGCCTTGGTCTGCTCGGGCGTGTAGCAAAACATGCCCTCGCCTGACTTGATGCCGAACTTCGACGCGCTGGTCTTTTCCAGCACCATGGGCGCGACATCGTCGCGATTGGAAAGATCGGCGTTGAGGAAGGAGGAGACGGACTTGTAGATATCCAGGCCCGCCATATCGAGCAGAGCCATCGGCCCGATCACGGCGATCTTGTAGCCGATGCCCCAGGACACGCAGGTGTCGAGATCTTCCGGATCGATGACGCCGCGCTCGACGAGGTCGACCGCCTCGCGCAGCAGCGCATAGAGCACGCGGTTTTCGACGAAACCGGGGACGTCCTTCTTCACCACCACCGGCAACAGGCCGATCGAGCGGATGAGATCGCGGATCGTCGCCACGGTTTGCGGCGCGGTCTTCTCGCCGGCGATCACCTCGATCATCGGGATGATGTGCGGCGGGTTCGACCAGTGCATGCCCACCATCCGCTCGGGATACGAGATATGCGCCTGCAACTTGGTGATCGGGATACCCGACGTGTCGGACGCGACGATCGTATCCTGGCCTATCAGGCCGTCGATGGTGCGATAGACATCGGCCTTGATCGAGATGTTTTCAGGAACGTTCTCGATGACGAGGTCGGCACCGGATACCGCATCGCCGATATCGTCGGTGAAGCGAACCGTCCCGACGCCAGCTGACGGCAGCGCGATGCCCAAGGCGTCCAGAACGGTCTCGGCCACGCTCAGCATGGATCGCGCGCGCTCTATCGCTGCCGGGGCAACATCGTAGGCGACCACCTGCAGGCCGCCTCTGGCGAGCCGGGCGGCCATGCCCGGCCCCATCGTACCCAGGCCGATGATGGCGATATTTCGGATCATTGCACTGCCCTGCCTTCTTTTGAGCTCGCGATGAGGTCGGCGGCCTTTTCGGCAATCATGATCACTGCCGCGTTGATGTTTCCGCAGACCAGGTCGGGCATGACGGAAGCGTCCACCACTCTAAGCCTATCGACGCCGCGAACCCGCAATTGCGGGTCGACGACCGAGGCCGCATCCGCCCCCATCCTGCAGGTCCCGGCCGGGTGATGCACGGTGATGGAGGTCTTGCGGATATGCTCGTCGATCTCGTCGTCGCTCTGGCACTTCGGGCCGGGAAAGAACTCCGCCTCGATGAAGGGTTGCATGGAGGGCTGCGCGGCCAGATCCCTTGCCACACGGAAACCGGCCCGCAGCGACTCCCAATCCTTGGGCGACGCGAGGAAATTCTGGTGGATCAGGGGCGCCGCGGAAGGATCGGCCGAGGCCAGTTTCACCGCTCCCCGGCTTTCGGGCTGTGTCGCTACGATCCGTGTCGCGAAGCCGTCCGCAAACGGCGCCTTGAACGGCTTGAAGTATGGCCATGCCGCGAGCGGCGCCGCCGTGAAGAGCAGTTGCACATCCGGCAAGGGTCGCGCCGGACCGCTCTTGAGGAAGGCGACAACCCCGCCGGGCACATCGCCAGAGAAACCGCGTCCCGTCAGGTAGGTCTTGACGAAATCGAAGCCGATGCGATCGGCACGCATGTTGCGCAGGAAGGGGCCGCCCGGAGCCCGGCGCCGGTACATGAGAATGACCGAGACGTGATCTTGCAGGTTCTTGCCGACCGCCGGCAGATTGACCCGCGTCTGGACACCGTGCGCGGCAAGCTCATCCTGCGCCCCGATACCCGACAGCATCATCAGTTGCGGCGTGTTGATCACGCCGCCGGCAAGCAGCACTTCCTTGCGGGCGAGAACCGTACGTTCGCCGCCGCGATGGTTGATGGTGACGCCGGTGGCGCGCGCACCCTCCAGCACGATCCTGGTCGCGCTCGCTTCCGTCAGAACGGTCAGGTTGGGCCGCTTCAGCACCGGCCGCAGATAGGCTGACGCGGTCGAGGCGCGCCGACCTTTTGAAATCGTCATCTGGAGGCGGCCGAAACCTTCCTGCCGCTCGCCATTATAGTCCTTCGTCTGCGCATAGCCTGCCTGCACGCTGGCTTGCGCGAAGGCGTCGATCAGCGTGTCCTTGTAGCGGCAGAACTGGGTGCTGACCGGGCCATTGCCGCCGCGATACTGGTTCGCGCCCCCTTCCCAGCTCTCCTGCTTGCGGAAGTACGGTAGGACCTTGTCGTATGACCACTCGCTGAGCCCTGTCGCTGCCCAACGATCATAGTCGCCGCGATTTCCCCGCACATAGGCCATGGCGTTGGTCGACGACGATCCGCCAATGACCTTGCCGCGCGCGCACTCGACCCGGCGTCCGCCGACATTGTCTTCCGGCTCGCAGAAATACATCCAGTCATGGCGGCGCTCGGTCAGGATCTTGCCCCATCCAAGCGGAATGTGGATCATGGGATCGCGATCCCAGCCGCCGGCCTCCAGCAGCAGCACCGAACATCTCGGATCGGCGCTCAGCCGGTTGGCGAGCACGCAACCGGCCGATCCGGCCCCAACGATGATATAGTCGTAACTTTCCGCGTGCGGCATGGTTTCATTGCTTTCGTCCGACGCCCCGGCGCCAGAGAACTAGTGCGATTGAGGCTGGAAAGTCCTGGCCGACACCAGGCTTCCCAGCTGATGTTCAAAGCCCGATGGACATCAGGCGAGGCCTGCTTGCCTGAGGCGCTGCGACCAGTGGTTCCATCCTCGATCGATCTGGGCGCCGACGAGTTTTCCTGCCGTCTTTATCTCGCCCGGTGACAGGTATTTGACATTGCCGATCTTCAAGCCGGCGGTGAGCGCTGCTGCTTCCTGCTCGAGATAGAAGGCCCGGAAGACGACCTCCCGCACGGATTTGCCTACATTGACGACGCCATGCCGCGCCATGAGAACCACGGTCTGGCTGCCGAGACTCTCGGCGATATCAGCGCAAACGTCGGGGCTGCCGCCGAAGAGATCCGTTTCGTCACCGTGCTTGTCGCGAATCTCGTAGACCGGGACCGACTCGCCGATAAAAGCTCCCATGTGTGTGACCGGCCGAAGCGGCGTGTCGACGAAGCAGTACGGCAGGACAGCCGGAGAATGGGTGTGGAGTACACACTGAACGTCGGGCCGCGTTTTGTAGATCTCGCTGTGGATGTACCGCTCGAGATAGGACGGCCGGTTGTCCGAGGTCTCGCCATCCAGATTGAAGCGTTGGATGTCGTCGACGGTGATCAAGCTCGGGGCCAGTTTCTGCGCCAGGAAGAAACTAGCGGGATCCTCGGGGTCACGGGCACTGATATGCCCGAACGTATCCATGATGCCTTCGTTCAAAAGGATCTTGGTCGCTGTGACCAGCTCTTCGAAGACCTTCCGACGCACTGGGCTGTTGTCTGTCATTTCCAAATTCTCCCATTGCGGCGATGGCGACCATTCTTGTTGTTGTTATTGGTCGCCAGGCCGCGGATTTCACTTGTTTTCGTAGATGCCGACGATCCTGTTCTGCTCGATGATGTTGCCGGCGTATTTCTGCAGGAACTCCTCCCTGGTGGGCGTCCCCTCGACCTTCGTGTCCAGGGCATAGACCCAGAAATAGTAGTGATGCTCTCCATGGCCAGCGGGCGGCTGAGGCCCGTAATATTGCTTGCCACCGGCGCCGTTGGGTCCCACGCGGAACTTTTCCTGTGCTCCAGAGAGATCCGTGGCCGTCGGATCGATGCCGTAGACGACCCAATGCGTGAAGCCATTGGGCAAGGGCGCGTCGGGATCGTGGCAGATGACCGCGAGCTCCTTCGTCCCTGCCGGGACGCCACTGATGGTGAGCCTGGGCAATACGTTGCCCTTGTCGCCGGCATGCTCGTCGCGCATTTTGCCGAGCGGCTGGAAATCCGCTGACGTAATCTTGAGATCCTTGATGTTCAGGGGCATGAATTCGTCCTTCAGCAATTTCGATCGAACTAGACGCCGGCCTTGAGGTCGGCGACGGATTTGCCGCCGACGCGCTGGTGCACGCGCGGACCCGATGCGACGGCGACGCAGATCAGAAGTTCGTCCGGGCGCGGGGCATCCGGCACGGAAAAGGTGACGGCATCGTAGTGGGAACGGATGTAGAGCTCGTCCTTGTGGGCAAGCGGGATATCGATCGTCGTGCCGGCGACAGCGACCTTGCTGACCGAGGAGATCCAGGCCTTGCCGCCCCCTACCTGCTGCCGCAGCGGATCTCCGAACACTGTGGTGATGCAGGCGACGACATGTTCCTGTTCGCCTGATGTACCCGCGATACCGCCTTTGCCATAGCTTTCGACCGGCCTGTTGCCGAGCAGCGCCACGGCCCTCTCGCCGAGCGCATGACCGATCGCTGCACTCGGATTGGTCAGATCGGACAGCTCGGCGACGAACTTTCCGGCGAAGGGATTGCGTATGACGACACCAGTCGCGACTTTGACGAGGGTTTCGCCAGGCGTGCCGCCGTCATGCCGGCTTTCCTGGACCGAGGAGTACCATCCCCTGACATCATAATCTCGTTCGACTTCACTGGAATAGTTCATCTTTATCTCCTGAAGGGCGCGCGCTGTTTCCGCACGCGCCGATTAATTCTTTGGCCGGCTCGTCCGACGCTACTGCGGCCACGAGTAGACACGGCGCAGCGGGTCGTAGCGGGCGGCCTCCAGCGCCGCCGGCGTGAACATGTTTCCCTTCGAGAGCGAGCGGTTCGCCGCATAGTCGCCAGAAAGGGCCTGGCAGCGATCCGTGATCGGGCGAATGCGTGTCTCCCATGCGACCAGCGCATCTTCGACCGAAGAGCCCTCCTCCAGGTCCTGCGACAGGCTGAAGGCATTGACCATCGCGCAACCGGCGCCCTGGGCAAGGGCCGGGCACATGGCATGCGCGGCATCCCCCACGAGGGCGACCTTGCCTCTTGTCCAGCTATCCAGCTTGGTCGTTTCGTACTTGTCGTACCTGGCGGTTTTAAGCTTGGCCGCCTCGATCAGGCACGGCTCCAGGAAAGGAAACATCTCGACCCAGACTTCGAGATCGATCGGCACGCTCGATCCGCGCGGATCGGCGGCCGGAGCCATCAAGCCGAGATAGAGCTCATTCTCATTGCAGGGCGAATAGAGAATCCGCTGCACACGCGGCCAGAAGTTCCACATGTCGATGGTGTTGTCCCACTCGCCATGGCCGAGCTCTTTCTTCATGCGCGGGACGATCAGCCGGATGAGACCATCTTTCGAAACCCAGCGATCCTGTTTGAAGCCGATGGAATCCCTGACCTTGGAGCCGACGCCATCGGCGCCGACGATCAAGTCGGCTTCGAGAACCTCGCCGGTCTGGAGGGTCAGGCGCCCTACCGGATCGGCGGCAACCGCCTCGGAATTGACGCTTATGTCGACACCCAGGGCACGGGCGCGGTTGACCAGGGCATCGTGCAGGTGGCTGCGGGTCATGATGCGCCAGGGGAGACCGTTGAACGTCTCCTTGGAAACCGACTTGTTGTGCATCCAGGTCTCGTAGGTCGGAGGCGTGTGCGAGCCCTGGAGAACATCGTCCAGGGCGCCCAGCCCTTCGAGCACGCGAAGGCCATTGTGCCAGAGATAGATGCCCGCGCCGAATGCCCTCAGTTCCGAGCTCTTTTCGTGCAGCCTGACATCCCAACCATTCTGCTTGAGAGCGATGGCGGCTGTCAGGCCGGCAAAGCCGCCGCCGGCCACCTCGGCACGACGCGTTTTGCCCGGAGTTTTGTTTACATTGGCCATTTTCTATCCTGATGCTGCATACAAGAAGACGGCGCTTGGCCGTCAGGCGTCTATGAAGTTGGTGATGGCTTTCAACGTGATCTCGGGAGATACCTCGTTGACGTAGTGGTCGGCGCCCGGAACGACGACGACAGGCAGATCGGGCCGCAGCCGGCTTGTCTTCGCCAGCGCCGCCGCAGAAACCAACTTGCTCGACTCGCCCCGAACGATGAGGACGGGCTTCGTCACGTCGCGGTAGGCGGGCACCAAATCCGATCGCAGGCCCCTGGCGGTCTGCGCCATGGCCGCGGACGACGCCAATGGACGCAATCCGCCGTCGACCGGCTGATAGCCGCTTTCAGCCCTGATCCTGATGGCATCGGCGGGAATGTTCGGGTAGCGGCCGGCGAGATATGCTTCGACGGCCTTTATATCCTCGAAAAGCTGGCTCCCCGCGTTCACGCGCGCTTCCAGCGCGTCCAACGCTTCGGTCTCGATGTACGGCGTAAAGTCGATCGCGACGACCGACCGCACCAGATCCGGGTATTTCGCCGCGGCCGTGACCGAATTTCGAGCACCAAGCGAATGTCCGACGAGGATGGCATGGCCCCGAGCGAGCGTGCGTATCAGGCCGGCGATGTCGTCCGCGTAGTCATTCGCCTCGTAGCCCGTCTCCGGCTTGTCGCTGAGGCCATGCCCCCTCTGGTCAACCGCAATCGTCGTAAACCGGTCCGAAAGCCGGATCATCAACGGTTCGAAGACGGCGGAGTTGGAGGTGATGCCGTGGAAGAACAGCATCAGGGGACCGCTGCCCTTCTCGCGCACGTTCAAGGTGATGCGGCCAATGTCGACGCGTCGCGAGATGAAGTGGTCGGAAGCTATGTCTGCCGCCATGTCCATGGTCCCTGGATCCCCGTCTCCGCTGCCCGTCTCCTGCAAAAGGATCATATAGACCGGGGTCACGTCAAGCCGATTGTCTGACAATCTTCATATTTGACAATCTGGCTATCCTGCTGTCAAATTTGCGCGGCGTGGCGTATGCTGCTTCAGTTTTGCGACTCAAAGGCCATGAGACGTTACCGATGCCCCCAGATTTGAATTTGCGAATTTCGCCACGGACCGTGCAACGGGAGACCGTCGACAAGTTACGGCTCGCGATCTTCTCCGGGTTGTTTCAGCCGGGTAGCCGCCTCATCGAAAGTCAACTATGCACACAACTCGGCATCAGCCGCCCCTCGCTGAGGGAGGCTTTGCGCAGTCTTGAGGCCGAGCGCCTGATCGAGATCGTGCCCAACCGCGGACCGTCGATACCGGCACTTTCGTGGGAGGTGGCAACCGCCATCTACGAGGTTCGAGAGTTGCTGGAAGTCGAGGCAGCGGGACGATGCGCGCTAAGGATTTCCCCGGAACAGTTGCGTGAACTCGAGAAATCGCTTTCCGCATTCGAAGAGGCGGCCTCCAGCAATGACAGCCTGGCGCAGGTCATGACCGCCGCGGACTTCTATTCGATCATACTCGCCAATTGCGGCAATCCGATCCTGGAGGAAGTCCATCGCGGTCTGGTAGCCAGGATCAGCTTCTTTCGAGGACGGTCGATGTCCCTGGAGGGCAGAGCACAAAGCAGCCTGGCGGAGATGAGGGAGATATTCGAATCCATCGCCGCCGGCGACGAGAAAGCCGCCCGCAAAGCCTCGAAACAGCACGTCCTGAGGGCGAAAGCGGCAGCGAAGATATCCATGGACAACGGGATTTGAGGTCTTCGATGGACTGTCGTTCCGCCTGAAGACTCGAAGTCCTTCATGACGTTTCGGATCGGCCGAACGCGGATCCGTGCGCGGGCCTTCTCCGTGTCGGTGTCAGACATGACGGCTATCGCAACCTGCAAGTGGCAGATGGAGTGAGGATGACCAGGGCCAAGGTTGAGCACGCACCGAATTGCGATATCGTCATCGTCGGCGGCGGGTCGGCCGGGTCGTTGCTTGCCGCGCGGCTGAGCGAAGATCCGGACAGCCGCGTTCTGCTGATCGAGGCAGGCGAGGAGCCGACGGATCCCGATATCTGGAACCCCGCCGCATGGCCGGCGCTACAGGGCCGCAGCTACGATTGGGACTACCGCACGGAGGCGCAAGCCGGCACCGCGGGCCGGGCGCATCATTGGGCGCGCGGGCGGTTGATCGGCGGCTCGAGTTGCCTGCACGCGATGGGCTACATGCGCGGTCATCCCTCCGACTTCCAGGCCTGGGTCGATGCGTCAGGGGATCGCCGATGGGGTTGGGATGAACTGCTGCCGGTTTTCCAGGCCATCGAAGACCATCCACTTGGTGGCGACGGCATTCACGGCAAGGGCGGACCGTTGCCGATCCATTTGCCGGCGGACGAAGTCAGTCCGCTTGCTCGTGCCTTCATCGAGGCAGGCGCATCGTTGGGTCTGCCTCGCCTTGAAGGCCACAACAGCGGAGAGATGATCGGCGTCACCCCGAATTCCTTGAACATTCGCGACGGGCGAAGGGTTACGGCGGCGGACGCCTGGCTCACAAAGGCGGTTCGCGGCCGCAAGAACCTGACCATCCTTACCGGCTCCCGGGTGCGGCGACTCAAGCTGGAGGGCAATCAGGTCCGCAGCCTCGAAGTCGTGGGGCGACAGGGTTCGGCCGAAGTGTTTGCGGATCAAATCGTGCTTTGTGCTGGAGCGCTGGAAAGTCCGGCCTTGCTGATGCGTTCGGGCATCGGTCCGCACGATGTGCTCGATGCGGCGGGCGTCGGCTGCCTGATCGACATGCCTGACATCGGTCGAAACCTTCAGGACCACCTGCTTGGCGCCGGCAACCTTTACGCGGCCCGCAAGCCGGTGCCGCCATCGCGCCTCCAACATTCGGAATCGATGGCCTATATGCGGGCTGACAGCTTCACCGCCGCCGGGCAGCCTGAAATTGTCGTTGGCTGCGGTGTCGCGCCGATCGTGTCGGAAAGCTTCCCGGCCCCCGCCGCCGGCTCGGCCTATTCGCTGCTGTTCGGGATCACCCATCCGACGAGCCGCGGCAGCGTGCGCATAAGTGGGCCTGAGCTCGGCGATCGGCTGATCATCGACCCGGCATACCTGCAAACCGGCCGGGACCGCGAGCGGTTTCGCAGAGCACTCGAGGCATCTCGGACCATCGGGCACAGAGATGAACTCGCCGGCTGGCGAGAGCGCGAACTCCTGCCAGGCACGCCGAACAGTGCGGCCGAGATGGACGACTTCATCGCGCGATCGGTCATCACACACCATCATCCCTGCGGTACTTGCCGGATGGGCAAGGACCCGGACGCCGTCGTCGATGCAAATCTACGGCTCAAGGCGCTCGACAATCTTTTTGTCGTGGACGCGTCGATCATGCCCAACCTCACCGCGGGACCGATTCATGCCGCGGTCCTCGCGATCGCCGAGACTTTCGCCCGACAGTACTAAGCCACCGACGCCGTCGGCTCGGCTTGCAGTACGGCGGGCCGGTGCGCCGCCTTGGCATATTTCTGGGCGATCATGGCACAGACCATGAGCTGTATCTGGTGGAAGAGCATCAGCGGCAGAACGATCGCGCCGACACCCTGGCCGGCAAAGATCACATTGGCCATCGGCACGCCGCTCGCCAGGCTCTTCTTCGAACCGCAGAAGGTGATCGTGATCTGGTCGGCCCTGTCGAAGCCGAGAAGCCGGCTGCCATAGGTCGTCAACAGAAGCACCAGGCCGAGCAGCAGCATGTCGGCGACAACGACCACGGCAATGTCGCGCAGCGAGAACATGTGCCAGAGCCCCTCTGCGACCGCCGTGCTGAAGGCCAGATAGACCACCATCAGGATCGAGCCACGATCGACAGGCATCAGCAGTGTCTTGCGAGAGCGTATCCAGTTGCCGATCCGCGGTTCCAGCAGTTGTCCGAGTGCAAAAGGCAGGAGCAGCTGCAGCAGGATCTGGCTCACCGCGTCCCACGAAAATCCGCTATGGCCGCCGATGGAGAAGAGCAGGCCGACGAGCAAGGGTGTCAGGAACATGCCGAAGATGTTGGAGGCGGAAGCCGAGCAGATGGCCGCGGGGACGTTGCCGCCGGCGATGGAAGTGAAGGCGATCGAGGATTGCACCGTCGACGGCAGGACACAAAGAAACAGGATGCCGAGATAGAGCGGTTTGGGCAGGATCGAAGCAGGCAGATAGCCAAGCGCCAGACCCAGCAGCGGGAACAGGCCAAAGGTCGTCAGAAGGATGACCAGATGCAGGCGCCAATGCATCAGGCCGGCGACAACGACATCACGGGAGAGCCTCGCACCATGCAGGAAAAACAGCAGCGCCACGGCAAGATTGGTCGCGATCGCGAACCATCCCGCGAACGTCCCGGTCGCCGGCGCGAGCGACGCAAGCGCGACGGTGCACAACAGCAGGATCAGAAAGGTGTCCGGCAGAAAGCGGCGCATCAGATGTTCGCTCCAGAGTGGCGACGCCGTCTTTTTACGCATTGCGAAACAAGATACAATAAATAACAGTTATCGTGATTTGGGATATCAATGCTCGATCTCGTCCAACTTCGCAGCTTCGTGACCGTCCAGCAGATGGGAAGCTTTACCTTCGCGGCCGAAAGGCTGGGACTCGGGCAATCCACTGTCAGCCAGCACATCGGCAAGCTGGAGGCCGCGCTTGGCAGGCAGTTGCTGGCCCGCGATACGCACAAGGTGGTGCTGACGCCAGACGGCGAAGCCCTGCTCGGCCATGCCCGGACCCTGTTGTCGATAGAGGGACAGGTGCAGGCGCTGTTCACCGCACAGCGGCTGCGGGGTACCTTGAGGCTCGGCGTATCCGAGGACCTGGTGACGAGCCGGCTGCCGCTGGTGCTGGAGGATTTCGTCCGGTCTCACCCATCCGTTGATCTTGAACTGACCGTCGCGTTGAGCGGCGTGCTCTACCAGATGCAGGACAATGGCGAGCTCGATCTCGTTCTGGCAAAGCGCCGGCTGGGCGACAGCCGTGGCCGGCTCGTCTATCGCGAGCCGCTTGTCTGGCTCGCCCGCGATCCGGAACACGTCCTGTCGCTCGCGGCCTTGCCGCTGATTGCCTTCCCCGCGCCGAGCGTCACCCGCAGCATTGCGCTGGAAGTGCTCGAACGGCATCGCATGCCGTGGCGCATTGTCTGCACATGCGGGAGCCTGAGCGGGCTGACGGCCGCCGCCCGCGCCGGCATGGGGGTTCTGGTGCAACCGCAAAGCATGTCGCCCCCGGGTTTGAAAGAGATCTCATCAGGGCGCCTGCCGCCGTTGGAGGATGTGGAATTTGTCCTTATCCCGAGCAAGAGCGCCGACAGGGCCCTCGTCTCGGCGTTGTCGGAAGATATTCTGACCAAGGTGAGAGGTCTGCGCTGACTCATTTGACGTTTGACGGAGCCCTCACGCCCGGACACGTCTTGCTGATGCCTCTCATGTCGAAGGCGCAATGTCTGGCCAGGTTCTTCCCTGGCAGGCCGGGGGCGCTGTTGCACTAATACAGCTCTACAAGCTGGATTCCGACGGCATCGCAGTTAGCTGCTGGGAGACCCTGGGCCCTTGTCCCTGGTGCATTGAATTTGACATTCTAATATACTTTGACCATCTCAGGCGAACGAAGATTTGGATTTGCCATGGACCTGGATCCTTCGACGCTCAATCGGGCGCTGCCGCTCCGCGATCAAATCTATCACAAGATCCGTAATCTGATTGTCGTTGGCCAGTTGAAGCCGGGGGAAGTCATCAACGAGGTGGCGATCGCCGAAGCCCTTGGGGTTTCGCGCACCCCGGTGCGGGAAGCAGTCAAGCGCATCAGCGACGAAGGCCTGGTGAAGATCCTGGCACAGACCGGCACCTATGTCGCGCCGATCAGCCGCGCCGACCTGGAAGAAGCCTATGTCATCCGCCGGGCGCTCGAGATGGAAAGCGCCAGGCGCGCCGCCGCCAAGCTGACCCCGGCATCCGCCGAACTGCTGGAGGACAACATGGCGGCGCACAAGCTCGCCATCTCGCGCGGCCGGTATGCCACCGCGATCCAGCTCGACGACGTCTTCCACCGCACCATCGCCGAGATCTGTGGCCTGCCGATGATCTGGCGGGCCGTCGACATCTCCAAGGCGCAGATGGACCGCGGCCGCTATCTCGCCATTCCCAAGCCCGGCTATGGCGAACAGACGATCGAGCAGCACGAGGCCATTCTCGACGCACTGAAGCGCCACGATGCCGAGGGCGCCGCGCAGGCGATGGAGAACCATCTCGAGACGTCGTTGCGAAACACACTCGAAGTCGCCGCCGAGCTTCTCGGCTGACGCTCGCCGTCGATCGCAACGGATACGATCAGCACATGCGAAGAATGGGACTGTGTATCGCAACGGCTACGATCTTGCACCATAGGCCTGACGCGCGCTCAGGGGCTCGCCCTCGGCCGCCAGAACTTCATTGAACGGTGCTTACGTCAGTCGTGCTCGCGTCGTGCGCGGCGTGGCCAGCAGCAGGCTCGTTTCGCTGCCCGTTATGCCGGCAATCAATCGGATGCGCCGCAGCACGGCATCGAAATCGGTCAGCGAGGCCGTCCCGAGTTCGACTACCAGATCCCAGCGACCGTTGGTGGTATGGATGGTCGAGACTTCCGGGAAGCCGCCCAGCGCCCGGACCACCCGGTCGGCGGCATGGCCCTCGATCTCGATGAGCATGATGCCGCGGATGCGCTGATCGACGGCGTCGGCGCGCAGCACCACTGTGTAGCCGATGATGTCGCCCGACCGTTCCAGCCGCTCCATGCGTGCCCGAACCGTGGCGCGCGAGACGCCGAGATCGACGGCGAGATCCGACACGCTGCGCCGGGCGTCATGCCGCAGCAAGGTCACGAGCCGTTCGTCCAAAGCATCCATGAGGATTACCATTTTGATAAATTCAGCCGCCATTATGATAGATGATGCTTCGCGGATTGCCAATTCTGTCTGTTCATACTGCCGGCTCGCCATGATCTCCTCTCCCCCATTCGAACTTTGGCCGCGGGAAAGACAATGCGTTGCAAAATCGTCGGGGCACCGGTGCAGGACGGCGCCGGCAGAATGGGCTGCGAAATGGGGCCGAGTGCGCTGAGGACGGCAGGGCTTGCCGAAGTGCTGTCCGGCCTCGGCCACACTGTCGAGGATATGGGCGCCGTCCAGCCAATGCCGGCGAGGCGCGTCGTGCACGGCAATCTGGCGCTGAAGGCCTTGCCCGAAATATCGGCCTGGACATCCGCCATCGCAGCGGCAGCTTACGCAGCGAGCGAGGATGCCATGCCGATTTTCCTTGGCGGTGACCATTCGATCTCGGCGGGAACCGTGTCGGGCCTCGCCCGCCGCGCCGCCGAGGCCGGGCGCCCGCTGTTCGTGCTGTGGCTCGATGCGCATCCGGACTTCCACACGCTGGACACCACCGCCAGCGGCAATCTGCACGGTGTTCCGCTCGCCTATGCCAGCGGCCAGCCGGGTTTCAGCGGCTATTTTCCCGATCTGCCGGCGGCGGTCGACCCCAAGCGTATCTGCACAATGGGCCTGCGCAGTGTCGACCCGGCCGAGCGCAGCGCGCTCAACCAGGCGGGCGTAACCGTGCACGACATGCGCGCCATTGATGAACATGGTATCGCGCCGCTGCTGCGCGCCTTCCTGGCGCGCGTGTCTGATGAAGACGGACTGCTGCATGTCAGTCTCGACGTCGACTTTCTCGACCCGTCGATTGCGCCGGCTGTCGGCACCACGGTTCCCGGCGGCGCGACGTTCCGCGAAGCGCATCTGGTGATGGAGATGCTGTCCGACAGCGGACTCGTCTCCAGTCTCGACCTGGTCGAGTTGAATCCATTTCTGGACGAGCGTGGCCGGACCGCGACGCTCATGGTCGACCTGACGGCGAGCCTGATGGGCCGCCGCATCATGGATCGCCCGACCCGCAGCCATTCCGGGAGCTTTTGATCATGACCACGGCAAAGCTGAACATCGTCCCCTTCGTCAGCGTCGACCGCATGATGAAGCTGGTGCTTGCCATCGGCGTCGAACGCTTTCTGACCGAGCTCGCCAGCTACATCGAGGAAGATTTTCGGCGCTGGGAGCTTTTCGACAAGACGCCGCGCATTGCCTCGCACAGCCATGACGGCGTCATCGAGCTGATGCCGACAAGCGATGGGCGGCTCTATGGCTTCAAATATGTCAACGGCCATCCCAAGAACATGCGCCAGGGTCTGCAGACGGTCACCGCCTTCGGCGTGCTTGCCGATGTCGGCAGCGGCTACCCGATGCTGCTCACCGAAATGACCATTCTCACCGCGCTGCGCACCGCCGCCACATCCGCCGTCGCGGCCAAATATCTGGCGCCGCGCGGCGCGCGCACCATGGCCATCATCGGCAATGGCGCACAGTCGGAATTCCAGGCAATCGCCTTCAAGGCGCTGGCCGGCGTCGACCGGCTCAGGCTCTACGACATCGACCGGTCCGCCTCGCTGAAATGCGCCAAGAACCTGGCTGGCATGGGATTTGACATCACCATCTGCGAAACCGGACAGGAAGCGGTCGAAGGTGCCGGGATCATCACGACCGTTACCGCCGACAAGCAATGCGCCACCATCCTCACCGACAACATGGTCGGCGCCGGCGTCCACATCAACGCCGTCGGCGGCGATTGCCCCGGCAAGACGGAACTGCACAGGGACATCCTGCTGCGCTCCGACATTTTCGTCGAGTTCCCGCCGCAGACACGCATCGAGGGCGAGATCCAGCAGTTGGATCCCAACCATCCGGTGACAGAGCTCTGGCAAGTGGTCGCCGCCAAGGTGCCCGGCCGCCGGGACGCCAAGCAGATCACGCTGTTCGATTCCGTCGGCTTCGCCATCGAGGACTTTTCGGCGTTGCGCTATGTGCGCGACCAGTTGCAGGCAACGGGCCTCTACGAGGAGCTCGATCTGCTGGCCGATCCGGACGAACCGCGCGACCTCTATGGCATGCTGCTGAGAGCGGCCATGCAGACCGCGGCATAAAAAACCGATGGGATGCCGCGAGCGATCCCGCAGGCATTGATAGTGACCGCGGGTCTTGTCGATCGTCTCTCCGACGAGATGAAGGGCCGTCGACCTTACCGTCACTCCACCGTCACGGATTTCGCCAGATTGCGCGGCTGGTCGACATCGGTGCCCATGAACACGGCGGCGAAATAGGCCAACATCTGGATCGGCAGCGCATAGATGATCGGCGAGATGATTTCCGGCACGTCCGGCAGGATGATCGTCTCCATCGTCTTGACGCTCACCTGCGCCGCCCCTTTGCTGTCGGTGATCAGGATGATCTTGCCGCCACGCGCCGCCACTTCCTGCATGTTCGACACGGTCTTCTCGAAAATGCGGTCATGCGGCGCAATGACGATGACCGGCATGTTCTCGTCGATCAGTGCGATCGGCCCATGCTTCAATTCGCCCGCCGCATAGCCCTCGGCGTGGATATAGGAGATTTCCTTGAGTTTCAGCGCGCCTTCCATGGCCAGCGGGAAATTGGTGTCGCGGCCGAGATAGAGCACGTCCTTGTAGCGCGACAGTTCGCGCGCGATCCGCTCGATCTGCTCTTCGAGCTTGAGCACCTGGTTGGCATAGCGCGGCGCTTCCGAAAGCGCGCGCACCAGGGTCTTTTCCTGCTCCTGCGAAATCACCCCGCGCGCCACGCCGGCGCGCACCGCAAGCGAGGCCAGCACCGACAGCTGGCAAGTGAAAGCCTTGGTCGAGGCAACGCCGATCTCGGGGCCGGCGAGCGTCGGCAGCACGACGTCGGATTCGCGCGCCATGGTCGATTCCCGAACATTGACGACGGCGCCGATCTTCATGCCGGCCTTGCGGCAATAACGCAGCGAGGCCAGCGTGTCGGCGGTCTCGCCCGACTGCGAGATGAAGAAGGCGGCATCATTGGCCGACAGCGGCATTTCGCGGTAGCGGAACTCCGAGGCGACATCGATGTCGACCGGCAGCCGCGCATAGCGCTCGAACCAGTATTTGCCGATCAGGCCGGCGAGATAGGCGGTGCCGCAAGCCGAAATCGCCAGCCGGCCGATCTTGGCGAAGTCGAACGGCAGGTCGAGCGGCTTCGAAACGCCGGAGACGAAATCGACATAATGCGCCAGCGTGTGCGAGATCACCTCGGGCTGTTCATGGATTTCCTTCTCCATGAAATGGCGGCGGTTGCCCTTGTCGACCATGAAGGAGGTCGACAGCGACTGCTGGCGCTTGCGCTCGACCTTTTTGCCGTCGATGTCGAAGATGGCGACGCTGTCGCGGCGCACCACCGCCCAGTCGCCGTCCTCGAGATAGGTGATCGAATTGGTGAATGGCGCCAGCGCGATGGCGTCCGAGCCCAAGAACATCTCGCCATCGCCATGGCCGACGGCCAGTGGCGGGCCGTTGCGGGCGCCGACGATCAGGTCCTCGTCGCCCTTGAACATGATGGCCAGCGCAAAGGCGCCTTCCAGCCGCTTCAGCGCCTGATGCGCGGCCTCGACCGGCTTCAGCCCCTTGGCCAACTCGCGCGCCACCAGATGCGCCACGACCTCTGTATCGGTCTGCGAGGAGAAGGCATAGCCGTCGCGGACCAGCTCGTCGCGCAGCTCGGCAAAGTTCTCGATGATGCCGTTGTGGACGATGGCGACGCCGTCGGAAAAATGCGGATGCGCGTTGGTCTCGTTGGGCACGCCATGGGTGGCCCAGCGTGTGTGGCCGATGCCGATCGTGCCGTCGAGCGGCTCCTCCTTGAGCCGGCGCTCGAGGTTGATCAGCTTGCCTTCGGCGCGACGGCGGGCGAGCTCGCCATGCTCGATGGTGGCGACGCCGGCCGAGTCATAACCGCGATATTCGAGCCGCTTCAGCGTGGTGAGGATGAGCGACGTAACCTGCGAGTGGCCGACGATTCCGACGATGCCGCACATGGCTTTGCCCCCTGACCTGCAGAATACCGGCCTTGTCACCGTAGAGGCCACGATATCCCTCCTTGATAACGGGCTGATCGTTCATTTGAAGGAGCCTGGGGCCTTAATCGCGGCCAGAAACCGTCGTGCTTGCGAAGTGGTCCATGGGGGTCCGGGTGGCTGAGTTTGCGTCGTTGGCCGCGAGAAGCTGCCTGACGAACAGTTCGTTCGAATGATGCGCTTCCGTCGGCCCAGGCGCATGTTGAGACAGCCGGCAAACCAAAACACACCCAACAGCCGGTTAGGCCCGGCCGCCTGATGCCCCCCTACAAGAGGCTGTCGGGCCGCTTGATCTGTCTGGGGCTTACACGCGAAAGCGCTCCTGACTGCCTCGCGTGCCGGCAAGCAAGCGGCGCTGGGATCCACGCCACAAAAGACGTCAAGATGAACACGAGAAGGACCATCCGACGCAAAAGCCATCCTGGCATGGGTCACAATGGTGGGTGGAGGTGATCGGCGACCGCCAAAATCGAGGACTCGTTGCCATTAAAGCGCTGAATCGCCAGCACCTGGCATCGTTTGATTGCACGAAGACGCGGAACTGATCTCTCGATACAGAAAGAAGCTCAGTCCGCGCCTTGATGGGTCCAGGCATGCGGAAGGGGGTGCAGGGCATGAAGTTCAGGGATCTGATCAGACGTGCCGACAACAATGTGGAGAAGTCATTCGAGGATCTCGAAGCTGACTTGGCCGATGCCGTTGACGAGTGCCTTGGTTTGGATGACCTGTCAGCGCTGGCGATGGACGATGTCGCGGAAGAACCGCCGATGCCAGACGGCAACAGCGAACAGGGCGACAGCGCGCAAACCGAGGCTGATGCGGGGACCGACGATGCCGGCACTCCCGAACCCGTGCGACGGCTGACCTCTCATACGCAGAGCCGCATGGCTGCCTTGAGTTCCTTTGACGGGTTGTTTCGCGATGCGAAGCTCCATTTCGAGGAGATCAACGCGAAACTGTCCGAGATCGCAAGCACGCATCAGCTGACCTTTGATTTCTTTCACATCCTTCACACCGACATTCTCCGCGCCAACGAACTGGAGCTGGCCAATCTAAACCTGACCGCAGAGCAAAAGAGCCTGTCGGACAAGCTCAATGATCTGACCCGAAGGCAATATGAGCGTGAAAGCATGGTGGAGGCCTTGCAGCAACGCGAGGCAAGCCTGGTTCAGGACGCCGAGGCGCTTCGTGGCGCATTGGCCGCGGCAAGGCTGGAACTCGTGGAAGCCGCGAACACCAACGCAAAAAACGAAGCGGAATTCGGCGACCTCACAAATACGCTTGCCGCCGCGACCGTCGAGGCCGACAGACGCGCGCGCGAAAACAAACAGCTGCGTGAAAAGAATGTCAGCCTGTCGATCGACCTGGAAAAGGCGCTGAAACGGGAGGACGAGGCGCGGCACAGGCTGGACGCCTTCTCCACGATCCATGCCAACGAAGCCGCGCGAAATTCCGAAATGCTTGGTGCGCTCGGCAAGAGCGAAAAGGAAGCGACACGGCTCCACACCGCGCTTGAGGCCAGCCAGGCGAAACTGTCGGAAGTGATGGAAACCGCCAGGATCATGGAGGCGGACAAGGATGCCGAGCTCGAACGCAGCCGTGCAGAGATTCGAGGATTGCGTTCCGAAATTCAGAACCTCCACTCGCGACTGGAGCTCGCATCGAACGCAAACAGCGAGGCCTCGGCCGAGATCGCCAGGCTCAAGCTCCAATGGAGCGACGCCGTGGCGGAAAAGCAGGTGGCGGACGAAAGGTTGGCGGCCCTCACCAAGGAGGCCGAGACCGACAAGCAGAACCTTTCGAAGATGACCGCCAATTTCTCCCAGCTTTCGCTGCAGCAGGCGTCCGATCACATACAACTCGATATCCGCCGGCAGGAGTGCGAAGACCTGCGGGCCGAAATTGCATCGGTCAACGCCCGGATCAGGGAATTGCTGCCCTATGAGAGGCTCCTTGGCACCACGAACACAGTGCTGCACAAGAACGATGTGGCCAAGGTTCCGGTGACGGCGGAGCGAACGGCGCGTACCGCTCGCCGCGTTCGTCGCAGAGCGCTCAGCGCTTCGTAGGAAGAAGAGCTGATCGTATTTGCGGCTCGCTTCCAACCATTCGTCACGTCATTGGCGGAAGGCCCTGGACATCTGATCCGTGAGAGGCTTCAGCAGATAAGACCAGACGCTGCGTTCGTCGGTGCTTATGTGAACCTCCGCCGGCATGCCGGGTTTGAGCACTTTGGCATCGGTCAGGCAGGCCGCCTTGTTTTCGACATTGATACGCGCTGAGAAATACGAAAGCTGTTTTTGTTGGTCCTTGATCAGATCCGCCGAGATGCGCTTGACCGATCCCTGGCAAGCAGGCGTGGTGCCGGCATCGAAAGCTGGAAACCGGATCGAAACGTGCTGGCCTGGACGAACGTCATCGATGCGCGACGGGGGGATCAGCGCGTCGACGACGAGGTTGTCGGTGTCGGGGACAATCATCATGATCACCTCCCCTGGAGCGATCACGCCGCCGATTGTGTGGATAGCCGATTCCTGCACCGTTCCCGATTGCGGAGCGCGGATATTGGTTTTGGTCAGTTCGTCTTGCGCCACGACCTTGCGCTCGCTGAGTTCGGTCTGCTTGGCTTCGGTTTCACGAAGTTCGCTCGTTACCTCGCTGCGCCTTTGGTCATCCAGCTGAAGAATTTGCAATTCGGTCTCGCTAATCTTGGCCTGTGCCTCAGCGACCGCCGCCGCGAGGCGTCCTGATTCTCCGTGTGCTCGGGTGGCATCCAGTCTGATGTTGCTCAGTCGCTCCTTGGACACCAACTTCTTTGTAAAAAGCGCCTGGACGTCGCCAAGATCTCCGTCCAGCAGGACCACGGACTGGTCTTCCGCGGCCTGCTGCGCCTTGAGGCCATCGATCTGGCGTTCGAGCTGCTTCGAGCGGCTTTGCAGCTGTGCCTTCTGCCCCGTCAACGCCGTCGCGCGGCTTTCGAAGAGGGTGCGCTCTCCTCTCACAAGTGCAGCCAGTTCCGGGTCGCCCATCCGTTCTTGAAGGCCGGACGGAAGCTGCATTTCCGGCAGGCCTTGCCGCTCGGCCTCCAGCCGTGCAAGCCGGACGGTTGCACGGTCAAGATCCTCGCTGATTATTTGCAGGTTGGCCCGCGTCAGCGTGTCGTCCAGCCTGGCCACAATATCGCCGGCCCGCACATGATCCCCATCTTGCGCGAAGATGCCGCCGATCGTGCCGCCGGTCAGATGCTGGACCTTCTTTATGTTGCTTTCGACCACCACGGTGGCAGGCGCTATCACCGCGCCGGCGATCCTGGTCAAACCGAGCCAAAGCCCGCCGCCGACAATCAACATGGCCGTGACCGAGGCGCCCAGGATCAGGTTGGCCCTGATATCATCCCGCGCCTTGACCGGATTCGCCTCGGCCCTTCGGCTCCCTTCGTCGAACGGAGCATACGAAACCATCGTCACATCAGACATGAAACAGCACCTCACGCATGACCGCTCACCCCTTTCTGCATCGGAACAACCGACGCCGGCCGTTCGGCGGGCGAAGGGAAGGGCCGGATGACATTGGCCAGGACCTCCTCGCGCGAGCCAAAGGAATGAAGCATCCCATTGGACATGACGAGGACCTTGTCGATATTGGTGAGGGCAGAAGGACGGTGCGCAACAATGATGACGATGCCTCCACGTCGGCGCACCGCCAGGATCGCGCCGGCCAGGGCGGCATCGCCATCGACGTCCAGGTTTGAATTCGGCTCGTCGAGGACGACCAGAAATGGGTCGCCATAAAGTGCCCGGGCGAGCCCGACGAGTTGCCTCTGTCCGGCCGACAAGGCCGCCCCTCCCTCGCCGACGCGTGTTTGAAACCCGTTCGGCAACCGCATGATCATCTTGTCGACGCCCGCGGCCTTGGCAGCTGCCAGCACACCCTTGGCGTCGTCCTTGCCGCCAAATCGCGAAATGTTGTCGGCAACCGTGCCGTCAAACAGTTCGACGTCCTGTGGCAGGTAGCCGATATGAGCGCCAAGCTTTTCCGGGCTCCATTGGTCGAGCGAGGCTTCGTCCAGCCTTACCATTCCGCGAAGCGGCTGCCACACTCCCACCAGCGCGCGCACAAGTGTCGTTTTCCCAGAACCGCTCGGGCCGACAATGGCCATTCCCGCGCCCCCAGACAGCTGAAAGCTGACATTGGCCACTGTCGGTTTTTGCTGGCCCGGCGGCGCTATTGTCAGGTCCTCGACCGCAAGCACCGCCTGCGGGCGCGGCAGTTCCATGACCTCTTCATGCCCCCCGACGACAGCCAGCGCCTTTGCCAGTTGGGAATAGCTTTGCCGGAAAGCGGCGAAGCCCCGCCAGTTTGCCAGCGCAGCGTCAACCGGAGCCAACGAGCGGCCCAGCAGTATCGAGGACGCTATGATCACGCCCGGCGACGCTTCCCCGCCGATCACGAGATAGGCGCCTAGTCCCAGAACAGAGGACTGCAAGGCCATCCGCAGCGCCCTCGACAGCGCGCCGGTGGCACCGACAATGTCGGAAAGCCGCTCCTGATGCGTGAGATAGGCATGATTGATCTCGCTCCAGCGGCGGGCAAGCCGCCCGGAAAGGCCCATCGCGCGCACAACCTCCGCGTTGCGACGGCCGGAATCGGCAAGATTGCGTTGCGACACCAGCGTCTCGGACGCGCGCGCCGCAGATGCGCGGCCAAAGACTTCCGCGATCACCGTCAGCAGCACGACAATAATCGCGCCGCTTGTTGCCAGCAGACCGAGCGCAGGATGCAGGAGATAGATGATCAGCAGATAGAACGGTATCCACGGCGCGTCGAAGATGACGGTCGGCCCCAACCCTGAAAGGAAGCCGCGGATCTGATCCAGGTCACGCAGCGGCTGTATCCGGTTCGCATCCTGCCCGCCGATGAGCGGCAAAGACAGCGAGAGGCCGAACACCCTTTGCTGCAGGTTCCTGTGGAGACGATTGCCTATTCGAACCAGGAGGCGAAGCCGCACGAAATCCAGCAATCCGTAGACGGCGTAAAGGCCCAGCATTCCGATCGTAAATCCGACAAGAGTCGGAACGCTCTGCGATGGCAAAACGCGATCGTAGACCTGCAGCATATAGACGGAGCCGGTCAGGGCGAGAAGGTTTATGACCGCCGAGAAGACGCCGACGCCCACCAGCCCGGGTGCGGCGCCAAGCATGGCGCCACGCAGATCGGGCGAACGTATTCCTCTGGAGCTCATCGCTTGCGACCTCCGGTGAGAAATCGGCGCGCAAGCTCACTGGCCCTAGTGGCCACAGACAATTTTTTGGTTTTCAGGAGCGTGTCCCTCTTTGCCTTCTAATTTACGCCCCACTAACGTACGTGGCCTTTAATCAAAATGTAGCGAAATCGTGACGTCGGCCCGAGAATCTCGGATTTGACGCATTAAATCGGGGGAAAACCGCCGTTTTAAGGTGTACTGGAAGGCTGCGGACGTCGCGCTCCAGTCCGTGCGAGCGACACCGCGCCGTGCCTTTCGGGGGGTGAGTCGCCGCTCGCGCAAGCGACTCCCCGGCCGTTTTCACGGAGCCATTCGAGTGGGTGGTTCCGTTAGCGCTTCTTCGCGACAACCAGGAAATGCTGCGCCAGTTGCCCAGGAACGCGAAGGGTCCTGGACGCCCTCTCGAAGGGCTCCATCAACGCTTCACAGACCCCTGGCAAGAGGTTTCCCGGCCGGGGCAGATAGCCGTAAGGTATCGTCTCCTCGACAAGGAACCCCGACGCGGTCAGGAGTTCCTTGAACCTCGCTACGCTCAGCGTGTGGCGAACTGTGCGTCCAAACAACCGATTGAGCAGCCGGCAAACCAGGCCGATGGGCGAAGTCGCATTCATGTGAACGTTGCACACAAGTCGTCCGCCATCCTTCAGATGCTCGTTTATCGCCTTCAGCGCATCCCGCTTCAGTTGATCCTCTGCGTTCAGGAAAAAGCGAAAGGCCGTTGTGACGTCGAAGGTCTCGCCGAGGGGCTGCCTTGTCAGATCGATGTGAAGCAGTCTCACATTGGGCGGAACTTGCGCGCAGTCGAGCATGGATTTGGAAACGTCGGCGCCGACCACCTCACCGAAGAGCCCGGCTGCAACATTGGCGATGCGGCCTGTTCCGCATGCGAAGTCGAGGCAGTTTCGGCCGGCTCCGCCCATTGGGCGAAGAACGTCCCGGATCAGGGGCTTTTCGATCTTCTCCCAAAGCGCGCCATAATAGCCGGAGTTGTGCGTTTTGTTGTAATGCGCGCCGTAGCCGGGCGCGCGATGGCTGGCCCTGTAGTCGTCCGACACCCGGTCGCCCTGCGCGTGGATCTGCTGGTTGGACGTCAGGTCGTGCCAAATTCCGGGCTCACCGGTCTGCGGCCTGGCTTGCGAAAATCGCGCTGCTGAAGGCGTATCGAAAGCCGACTGAGCCATTTGAGCCGCATTCGTCGGCGCCGGCTTCACCCCTTGCCTGGAATTGAGCCTCACCTGTATCTCCTGTGCGATTGTGTTCGGCTGCCCGACCGAACGGTAACTCCCCAACTCATTTTTTGTCGGACTGCGACTGAGACGGTCTATTGGATCGCCGCACTTTGCAGATCGCTGCTGAACCTGGCTTCGACGGTGTCCCCAGGCATCACGATCGTATCTTCGTCAGCCGATAGCTTGCGCCATTCATCGCCGACCTTGCGGACGATCGTGACCTGAGCCCGGATGGTTTCGCCGGCTATCGGCAAAGGCTGGGTGGATGCGCCGGTCGGTTGCAGCTTCTCGCTGGCGGCGTGGAGCCTGGCGGTGACATCGGCCAGCCGCGCGTTGGTGTCCTTCAGGTCCGTCAGCAAGGCAATCCTCTTTTGATTGTCATTGCGTTCGTGCTGCCTGACATAGTCCTCCTGCTGGCGCCGCGCTCTCATGAGCTCGACAGTGGTTTGCAGCGCACCGCTCGACGACAGAAGCAAGGCGCGCCTGACATCGGCGAGCCGGGTGTTGGTCAGATTGCCTGCGTCAAACGCCTTGGTTACTTTCGACAGGTCTTCCTGATCCGCCTTCACGCTCTCGGCCTCGACCTGTTCGCGCTTTTGCAAAACCTCGATTTGGTCAGCCGCATCCTTCTCGCCCTTCTCAAGAAAAGCCTGCTCCTGCTGGAAATCGCTCAGCGCAATCTTCAGCCCGTCCGCTTCAGCCTGGGCAATCGCCGCTCCGACGCTGGGCGACAAAGGTGACCCCTGCGGCGTCTGCTTGTCGAAATCCGCCTGGCCCTGAAGTTCGGCGCGGACACGGGCGGCGTGAAAATAGTCCTTGGTATAATCCCCCCAAAGTGTTTCGTAATCGCGCCTGAGATCAACCGGATCGGGGCCTGTCTGGCCTGCGCGAGACCGCAAAAGGCTGAAGCCGCCGGAGACGGCAAGCGCCTGCCGTACGGTCATGAGCGGACGGTAGGCCTGTTGTCCCGGGGTGAGCACGTCGCCCATCACGTAGATTGGACGATAGTCCACGATGATGGCGGTCACGTCGTCTGGCTTGACGACGACCATCTGCTCGCGTCCATCGGCCAGACGCACGTGAAAGATCTTGGTCGGCAAAAGCGCTTGCATGCGCGTCTGCAGTTGAGACGCCGTCAGGCCCGCGACCATGATCATCCCGACTTCGGGAAGGGCGATATTGCCATCCATCTGGACCACGGCGCGCTGCGCCCGATCCGGGATCGCTGCTATCCCTATCTCGACGGTATCGCCAGGTGACAGTTGATAGGGTTCGGCTTCGCCTGCGGCGGCCATCGATGTCAGGGACATCACCGCAACCGCGGCAAGAACGGTTCGTTTACTGAAGGCCATTTGCGACAATCTCCTTCTGGTTCGGCACCGGCTCCGAAGGCCATTCAACACGGGTAACAAAATCGTATACCGGCCCCCCGGGCACACCCCAATTGCTCGACCAGATTACCTGTGAGCCGTCTGGCGAGGGCGAGGCATGCGTCTCGTTCCAGTAGTCGAAGTGGACGTTCTGCGTTTCCACGATACGGCGGACCTCGCCGCTGCCGTCCGTGCGCACCGCAATGACCTGCTGCGCGTAAGGCGCCCAGTCCGGGTGCTGCGATACTTCGGCTGGCGTCCCGCCATAGCTCAGAAACACCCAGCCGGGCCTGTCCAGGGACCTCAGCGACGCATGCATGGCCTCGCCATATTTCATCAGCGAGGTGACCTTGCCGTCGGCCAACCGGCGCTTGATCACCTGATATATGTCGGGATCCGATTTGCTGATCCCGACGTAGATTTCGCTGCCGTCGGCATCGACCGTCATGTCGCCGTGACCGGGCCGGTGGTGCTCCATCCACTTCTGTTGCAAGACGCCGTCGATGGAAAAGACGAAGGTCGGTTCATGGTCCTCCGACAATGCCTGTGAGCACACAATATTGATTCCGAGCGGAGAGATCGAGCAGGAGCCGGTGGTTCCCGGAAGCTGGGCAAGATCGATATCCGGGAATTTCCGCCGCTCCTTGAGGTCGTAGCCGAAGACAACCGCTTTGCCGTCATTGCGCGTTGCACGCACCGCAATGCGGTTGCCGTCGCGGCTCGGATTGCCTTTGTAGGGCCCGAACTGAAGTTTGCTGTAGGCTGCCGTGTCGAACACGACATCCTCATGATTTGTGCGCGGCGCCCAGGTATAAATCTGCCGGCCAGCAACGCAGATCATCAGCTGGGCATCCCTGGGATGCCATTCGCATTCAGTTTCAGTCGAGCGGTCGCGGTGGAACAATGGCACGTAGCTGTGCCCGTCGAGAAAGCACATGCCACCACAACCATTGACGATCACGAGAAGGCTCTGGTCAGCATTCCAGGCCTGTGCACTCGAGTAACGGTGGGTGCAGTATTTCTTCCCGCAGACACCCGCCAGGCCAAGAATTCCAGGTTCGGTGATCCGTAAGAAAGTCGTGCCGGACCAGGAATCCGTTGCTTCGCGCAGATAGCCCGGCAGGTTTTTTGCCGTTTGTGCGGGCGACGGTTGCGATGCGCTGCTTTCGCGACTACCGGCCATAAAGATATTCGGGAACATGGCACCGGCAATCAGCAACAGCGCAAACATATGCCGGCGGAACGGGGTCATGTCATATAACCCATTTCGCGCCGTACCCGGCCTTCACTAAGGCGCGCGCGCCACCATGCGATCGTTCGCTCCAGTCCATCGCGCAGGCTTGTCTGCGCCCGCCATCCGGTCTCGCCTTCAAAACGCGAAGAATCGGCGAGCAAGGCGCGAACCTCCGAATTTTGCGGTCGCAAACGGCGTTCGTCACGATGGACCGGTTTCTTGGAACCGCTCAATTCGAGGACAAGATCCAATACGTCGGAGATGGTCGCGGCGCGTTGGCTGCCGGCATTGTAGGCGTGGCCGAATTCAAGCCCGGCCAGGCCCGCGGTCAGGAAGGCTGCCGCAGTGTCCTCGACAAAGGTCAGGTCGCGGATCGGGCTCGTATCGCCGACCATGATCGACGGGCACTTCGGATCAAGGGCCTGCCGGACGATGGTCGGCACGATGGCGCGTTCACTCTGGCGCGGACCATAGGTGTTGAAGGGCCGCATGATGACCACGGGGACATCGAACGACCTGGCATAGGACTCGGCCATCATGTCGGCGCCGATCTTGGATGCCGAATAGGGTGACTGTCCCTGTAACGGATGCGTTTCGCGGATGGGCATGGTCTGGGCGGTTCCATAGACCTCGCTCGTGGAGGTATGCACCACCCGCTCCGTCTCCCATTGACGCGCCGCTTCAAGAACATTCACAGTGCCCAGAATGTTGGTTTCCACATAGGACTGGGCAGCCGCGTAGGAATATGGAATCGCAATGAGCGCGGCCAGGTGAAACACGACGGCCTGGCCGCGCACGATCCGGTTCAGGAACGCGCTGTCGCGGACGTCACCGCGGACGAGCTTCAGCTGGCTGCGGATCTTGTCCGGCAAATCGTCCAGCCATCCATGGCTGTCGAAGGAATTGTATAGCGCCAGGGCCGTGACATCCGCGCCGTTGCGGACGAGCGCTTCGGTGAGATGCGAACCGATAAATCCATCCGCGCCCGTCACCAGAACTTTCTTGCCACTATAGCTCATGACTGCGCATTCCCTTGGTTTACTGGATCGCTTTCCTTTTGGGATTCATACGTCGATCGGCTGCGATGGAACCCAGCCGACAACCGCCAGGACGCCACGCGCCATCCATACGATGTCGGAGACGATGGTGCGCTGCGGATAGTAGGAGAGGTCGAGCCTGGCTTTGGCGGGGAACATAACCTCCCGATAAAACAGGATCGGATCGGCCGATCGGGGGAAGAAATGCGCCTCGTGCCGGAAGAGAACCTGGGTTGGCCCCAGCAGGCCGGGCTTGTATTGCAGGACGGCCTCGAGGCCGCCCCGGAAACAATCCGCGAAAGCCATGCTCTCGGGTCGCGGCCCGACAATCGCCATCTCGCCTTTTAGGACGTTCCACAGCTGCGGCAGTTCGTCGAACTTTGTTGCCGCGAGGAACCGGCCCACCATCGTCATGCGGCTGTCGCCGACGACGGTCAGTGCGAGGCCTTGGGAACCGCAGTTCACACCGAACTTGCGAAATTTGTACATGCGGAAGGGTCGGCCACCAACGCCCATGCGGGTCTGTGTGAACAGGATCGAGCCACCGCCTTCGAGCAGAAGCGCTCCGGCGATCAAAAGCATCAGCGGTGCAAATACGAGGGTCGCGGCGCCCGCGACCGCGAGATCGATCATGCGTCTTGCCAAGCCGTGAGCGGGGCTTGAGACGAAGCGCCGCTGAAGGGAAATATCCAACGCGTTCATGCGGCAGTTCCTGTTTGGGCGTCGCCGTTGAGTGCGCTTGCGAGTGCAGCCACAACCGCTTCGGCGACAGGTGAAGTGATCTGGGGGTGCAATGGGATTGTCAGTTCTCGCTGAGCAAAGTCCTCTGTACGCGGCAAGGCAACGCCGGGGTAACGCTCGCGATAGAACGTCATCTGGTGCACCGGCGGATAATGAATCGTGGTCTGTATCCCCTGCGTCCGCAGTTCGTCGATAACCGCCTGCCGCCTCGCGTAGCGCGGCAGGAGGACCGGCATGATGTGGTGAGCCGACGTCCTGGGTTCGCTGAATGGAATGGTCACGGCCGGGCAATGTTCGGCGATGAGGCGCCGGTACAGGACGGCCAGGATACGCCTGATCTCGTTCCACTCTTGCAGGTTCTGCAGCTGGACCAGCCCAATCGCCGCCCGCATCTCGTCCATGCGGTAGTTGAACCCGAGCATGGTGACATCATATTGCGGGGTACGGCTGTTCAGCCGCTGATGGGTCCCGCTGGTCATCCCATGCCCGCGGGCCTGGCGGATTTTGTCGAGCAGATCGGAGTCACGGGCGATCACGGCGCCCCCTTCCGCTGTTGTCATGTTCTTGTTGCCGTAGAAGCTGAAGGCGGCCGCAGTGCCGAACGTCCCCACTTCCCTCAGGCCGGGCGCATGCGCAGCGTCCTCGATGATGTGGAGCCCTCGAACCCGGGCGAACCGCTGCCATTGTTCCCGATTGGCGAGATAGCCCGCGAAGTGAACGAGGATGACCGCCTTTGTGCGTGATGTGCACCGCGCTTCGGCTTCCGCGAGCGACATTAACGGCACGTCGACCGACTCGATATCGACAAAGACCGGAGTCGCCCCGACATAGAGCACCGCATTCGCGGTCGCCACGAAGGTCAGCGACGGGACCAGTACTTCGTCGCCAGGGCCTATTCCCAGCGCATGCAGGATGAGGTGGAGCGCCGCGGTGCAGGAACCGACCGCCACGCAGTCCTGCGCGCCATGCATGTCGGCAAAGGCCAACTCGAATGCGCGCACCCGCTCCCCCATGGTAAGCCAGCCGCTGTCAATCACCTTTGACAGGGCTGCCTTCTCCGGCACGCCTAGGATCGGGGCGCTCACCAAGAGCATCTTGACCTCCTGAAATCCTTATTGTGGTTCGGCCTCTACATCCGGATTTTCATGCGGCCGCGGCCGCGACCTCGATCGAGGTCGACTGCTCTTCCCAGGCAATCGCCTGCGCGTTCTGGAAGTCATCGACGCGACCGATGTCGAGCCAGAGACCATCATGCTTGTACACGTGCACGGTCGTGCCGCCCTGCATCATCTGCAGCATCAGGTCATCGAACCCAAACGGGATGCCTGAAGGAATGAACCGCAGGACATCCGGGTTCATGCAGTAAATCCCCATGCTGACGAGATGGGAGAGCGTCGGCTTTTCCCGAAAGAGCTGAACGGCATTGTTGACCTCGTCGATGACGCCGAAGTCCATCTTGATGAGGCGGCAGGCCGTGGCGATCGTAACCGGGTCCTTATGCATCCGGTGCGCGGCCACGAACCGGCTGAGGCTTAGGTCGGTAAGAACATCACCGTTGAGCACGACAAATGTTTCGTTCAGTTCATCCCTGATCAGAGAGAGAGGCCCGATGGTGCCCAGTGGCTCCATCTCCTGCGTGTATCTGATCTTCAGATTCCATTGCGATCCGTCGCCGCAGACGCTGCGGATCAGGTGCCCGAGATACCCGGTCGTGATATAGACCTCTTCGATACCGTTGCGCCGCAGCCACTTCAGAAGCAGCTCAAGAACGGGCCTGGCTCCTATCGGCATCAAGGGTTTCGGCAGGACTGACGTGAAGGGCCGAAGGCGCGTACCCATCCCACCACATTGAATCACCGCTTTCATCCGATCCTCCTGATTTGCAACTGACTGTGTCCGGGCATTTCGTGTTCGAGTTCATTCAGACCTGGCATCCCGTCAAATCCGGCTCGACCCTCGGCGGCAATCCGAACATCATAGTTGAAGGGTATGTGACAGCCGGGGCGGCTGTCGTCGTGCATTCGAATGGTACCGATCCAAAGCGTTTCCGGTATTAAATAACCGCGAGATCAAGGACGGACCCAAGCATCTGGACCTGGCCATGAGACCAATGAAGCCGAATGAGTCTTGCGATCAAAAAGCAGCGATCCGCCAAGCGCCTGAACCGGCCTTCGCACCCTCGGTGAAGGCAGGTGCCGGCTTCAAAACGCCGTACCGCACGCCGGTTCCGGATATTGGAGACGGGCTTTCGCTCGGCAGGCAGGGACGGAACGCCGGCGTTAAAAAAAATAAAGGCGGCTTTTCGCAAATTAGTATTATATTAGCCATGTGTGATGTGCGTGGGTTGGGACGCTGCGAACATCACGGTGATGTGATGACCAGCGGTTGGCCGCGACTTCAGGGATCACTGCGGTTACCATCATAGAGGAATGGGAGGTTCCAGCGGGTGTCCTCGTCGGGAACCGAGTAACGGGTTGGGGTAGTTCAATGTATCGGATCGTCATCGCCGACGATCACGGCTTGTATCGGCGCGGCCTTCGGCTGGCACTTATGGCTGGAATTCCAAGCGTCGAAATATTCGAGGCTGCGTGTTTCGATGCTGTGGTCAATCTTCTAGAGGAGCAGGCATCCATCGATCTTGCGATCCTCGACCTGAACATGCCTGGGCTGTTTAACCAGGAGGTGCTCAGCGACGTTCTCGCTGCGTATCCCGACACACGCTTTGCTATCGTTTCCGGGGACGATTCTCGCTCGGAGATCCTGACTGCTCTTTCGATCGGGCTTCACGGCTACATCGTCAAATCGCAGAAAGACGAAGAAGTCGTGCTGGCGGTAAATGAGATCCTTGCGGGCCGGATCTATGTGCCAGCACTCTTGTCTCGAACGTCTGCCGACCAGAGATCGTATGCCGCCCTGCCCTCGGCGAGAAATCCTATCCGTCAGCGCGTGGGCTCAAGCGATCTCGGCAGACTGACATCGAGGCAAAGAGACGTCCTCAAGCTGATGGCGGAAGGGTACTCGAACAAGGAGATCGCCCGCAATCTGGATATTGCCGAAGCGACAACGAAAATCCATGCCGCCGCCATTCTGCGCGAGCTTGGGGTGCGGAACCGGACTGAAGCAGCCGTTTTGCTGCAAACCTGGCTGTCGAGAAATGTGAGCTGATGTTCGCCACCCGAAGCGGGTGCCGCTCGGGCCGGCATGCATGGAATAAACTTAAGCGCGTCACACCAGACCGGCGCGCTTTGGGTCCTTGTTTCATGCATGTCAGCTCCCAAATCCGAGGTCGCTTTCGGAGCAGCATGCTCTACAATTCAATTTTCAATTTCCTTCCGCGATAACCGCAACGAATATCGCAATCCATATTCCGATATTTCCAATTTCGGCGAATGCCCGACAAGCGGCGTGCCGTCGACGCCGATTATCATGGACCCGAACCCGTGGCGCACGACCTTTGAGTTCTTCCGCCGTCCCGATTCCACCCAATCGAACACGAGATCGTTCCCTGCGCCATCGGACGCGAATTGCCACTTAACTTCGACCTTGCCTTGAGAGTCGCCCAACGCGCCATGTTTCACGGAGTTTGTCGTCAGTTCGTGAAGGATCATCGCAAAGCTCTCGGCGACCCCGCTGGGCACTGTGAGTGAGGGGCCACTGATCGTTACGTCCCGTGTCTCCTTGAAGGGCTGCAACTCCTGAGCGACGAGATCGTGGAGCATCCCCGACAGGCTGGTGTGACGAGACAGGATAAGATGCGTCGCTTCCAGTGTCCTGATCCGATCGATCAGCATCTCCTTGTATTTGGCAACGTCGTTCTCGGGAACATTGATCATTTTTACCAGGGCCATGATCACCGGAAACAAATTGCTGAACCGATGGCGGTCTTCGAGCATGATGCGCTCGCGCTTCTTTACCGCGGCGCGAAGAAGCGTGGTCTGTCGACGTTCGGTCAGATCGGCCGCCACCCCGATGCGCACTGCGCGATCGCCATGTTCTTCCTGCCGCCCGCGCAGAGCAACCCAGCGTATGTGCCCATCCGTCCGCCTGACACGAATCTCGACGTCGTAGTTCACCGCCGACGAGGGTTTTGCCGAGGCAGCCAATTTCGGCCAGTCGGCCGGATGGACCACGGCCGAGAGTTCTTCCAGGGGGCGGACGGGCTTCGAGGGCAGGCCGAGAATGTCCCAGAACTTGCCGGAGCCCGCGACGGTCCCCTCCTTGATATCTATTCGCCACGTGCCCAGGCGTCCGGCAGACAGAGCGAGATCGAGCCATTCCTTCTGAGCCCGGAGAGCCTCGCGTGCGGCTCGTCGCTCGGAAATATCGTCGACCACCACGAACACGCTCTCGGTTGATGCCTCGTCAGGCCGCGACGAGGACAGGGCCATACGGGCCCAGAATGCCTTGCCGTCCTTGCGCAACACGCGAATGTCGGCAGCAGACGACGCGGCGCCATTATCCAGATCTTTCAACAAAGCCCGCACGGCATCTCGATCATCGGGAAGAACGAGCCCTTCCAGCTTCAGCTGGGCAAGTTCCTTTTCTCCGTAGCCGGTCATCTCAAAAAGACGTCTGTTCGATTGCAACAGTTCGCCATGTCGATTGGCATTTGCAAAGCCCAAGGCGGCGCGCTCGAAGGCCCAACGATAGCGGCTCTCGGCTGCATCGATGGCAGCGAGCCTGGTCTCAGCAACCTCGAGCGCCCCGCGCAAATCCTGTCGCAGGCGGTGGAACACGGACGCGATCAGGCCACCCGAGACCAGAAGGAAGATGGCGCTCGTCCAATCTTCAGCAGAGAGTTGGGCGTTCAGGACGCGTCGCATCCACAAGCCGGCGGCAGCCATGAGGACCGTCGCGGCGATGGCAACTAAACGTCCTTCCAGATACACTATAACGATAATTACGGGGATAAACGCAATAAACGTCACCCCCTGGTCGACATATATTGTATTTATCGCTTCGAGTATTACCGATCCCGCAAGCACCAATAGCGAAGCTACATGAGCCAACGGGGTGCTTGACACGTTCGATTTGAGCCAGCGCAGGTACGAACCCATGCGCCAGACTACAACCTTCTATCTAGTTCGTCGAGACTAGGCCTGGACCGGGCAGCCTAATACCACTGCCGGATTGCCACGCCTTTGCCGGCGAGTAGAATCACGATCGGTAGGGCTCATCAGGAAGGCATATTCGACGAACGCTGCGGAACAGCCTTCCGCAGATCTCTCCAGTTTTGTCGAAATTCAAGAAAAAGGAGTGCATGCCTCGTCGATAGGCAGAGTTCAAGGAAAGTAAACCAGCAAAATTTACTTGGGTCGGCAGCAACTAGGGTTGGGGTAGAAGCGATGACACTGATCGAGAGGCGCAACGATACCGTTGCGGTCAGCCAATACATTGTACTGAAGGATATTCGTCACGCACGTCCGATAAACCTGTCGGATCGACCGGACGCCAGACCTGGCGTGCCGCAGCGACGCAGTTTGGAATCCATAACCGGCATGCTTGACCGCATCGGCTGCGGCTACCTCGTGCTGGACCGCGACAGGAAAGTAGTCGAATGGAATACTGCTGCACAGGACACGCTTGAGCGCCAGGGCGAAGCGGCCGACACGGCCGCCGAGCTGTCCTCAGGACTAAGGCGGCTGGTCGCGAATGTACCGGTCCATTTCCAGCCGGGATCGCTCTCATGGGTGGTGATCCGCAGCAGAGGCGACAGGCCTGTGATCCTGAATGAGACGGGCGTCGTCACACCCGACGGAACGAGCATCGTCGCGTTGCTGGACCGGGAGAACACATCGGCGGCCAATCCTCAAACCTTGCAAAGGATGTTCGGCTTGACCAGCGCGGAAACGCAGCTGGCGCTGCGCCTGGCGCAAGGCGATGCGCCCCTGGAGATCGCTCGCAGCTGGCATCTCAGCCGCACGACGATCCGCTCTCAGCTTGCCTCGCTGTTCGCCAAGACCGAAACAAGGCGGCAGGCGGAACTGGTGGCGCTTCTGGGGCGCATTTCGGTCCTGCCATGAAATAGCGATTTCGGCGGGCGCCAGCACCCGCCCGGATTCAAACTAAAGTATGTGCCATGGCACCGCGGCCGCACATTCTGCGGCCGCGGTTGCGCAGATTGCAAAACTCGCAGTGCCATCCCCCACCCCTTCGACACGCTTTCGAACCCGGCTGAGCGCGGAATCTCGCAATTGGAGTGACTTGTCGTGGTCGAAACAGATTCGACGCTCCACAAGCTGGCCGATACCGCTCGTGCGCGGTCGGATGGTGCTGTGTTGAAACTTGCACGCGCGGGGCCGATCGTCGTCACAGGTACCGCCGGATTCATCGGGTTTCATGTCGCGTCGCGGCTTTTGCGGCGCGGCCTTGCCGTTATCGGCGTCGACAATTTTACGCCCTACTACGACGTCGGGCTGAAGGAGGCACGATTTGCGCAGCTCTGTGCCGAACCGGGGTTCACTCCCATGCAGATGGACCTGGCGGACCAGGCGCTGGTGAAAGCACTGTTTTCCGACTTCCAGCCATCGCACTTCGTGCATCTCGCCGCCCAGGCGGGCGTGCGTTATTCGCTCGCCGATCCGCATGCCTATGTGCAGTCGAACATAGTCGCGTTTCTCAATGTTCTGGAGGGCTGCCGGCACGCCGGCGTCAGCCATCTCGTTTATGCCTCGTCGAGTTCCGTCTACGGCGCCAATCGAAGCATACCGTTTTCCGAGCACCATGGCGCCAGTCATCCGGTCAGCTTCTATGCCGCGACCAAAAGCGCAAACGAATGCATGGCGCATTCCTACAGCCACCTGTTCGGCTTGCCGGTGACCGGATTGCGCTTCTTCACCGTGTATGGTCCTTGGGGCAGGCCCGACATGGCGGTCTATACGTTCACCCATGCCATCGCCGAGGGGCGGACGATCGAGATTGCCAATGCCGGTCGCGTATGGCGAGATTTCACCTATATCGACGACATCGTAGAGGGGGTGGTTCGCGTGCTCGCCGCGCCGCCTCGTCCGGATCCGGACTGGGACAGCCGCGCGGCTGCCCCCGCCACCAGCTCGGCGCCATATCGGATCTACAATATCGGCAATGACCGGCCCGAGGAAATCAACCGTCTGATCGCGATCATCGAGACTGCCCTTGGCCGCCGCGCCGTTCGCGTCAACGTGCCTCTACCTCCAGGCGACGTCCTGAAAACCCGCGCCGACGTCAGCGATCTTCGCGGCGCTGTCGGCTTCGCGCCGGCGACGGCACTCGAGGACGGCGTGCAACGTTTCGTGGAATGGTACCGGGATTTCCATGCAAGCCCAGCCGGCCGAGAACGAGCGTTCACTCAGGCATAGGGCAACGGGCGACCGGTGGCGACCGGAAGACAACGCCGGTTCGTTTACCCAGGCCCATAGGATTTCACGCGAACGGAAGGCGCTCGCACTGTCCCAGCGGCAGGGCCGCGGTGCTGGTTCAGTCTGTCTTGGGATACGCCGTAACCGGAAATGGGCGAAGCTGCTGTCGGGTGCTGGGCCCGGCTCCCAAAAGGCCTCGGGCACGGCGAGTCAGCGGCTTCTCGAATAAGCGGTAGGTGATGAGTGCCACACCTAGGGCGACCACCAGCGTCGAAGCGATAAAGGCCCACGGGCCGAGCACCAAAATCAAGCCTGTTCTCCAGAAGAAGACGCGCGTGGCCCGGATCACGAATGGATGCAGCAGGTAGAGAGCATAGGACGCGTCGCCCACGCCGGCGCCCCAACGCGCGGCCAGGCTTTCATGCCTCAACTCGCCTGGTGCCAAGGCAGCACTCCAGACGATGAGAGATGCCGGGATGCCATAAACAACGGGGCGGGCAAGGCCCATCGAGACATCGGGAAATGCCGCCGCGAGCATCAGGGCGCCCAGTCCCGCTGCAGCGACACAGGCCCTGATGAAACCTGAGGGCCGCAGGTTGGAGGCGCACATGATCCCGATTGTCACGCCGAAAGCGAACTCAAGGACGATCGGATCGGTCCAGAACGCGAATGGCTCTGGCAAAGGCGCCGCGAGATAGCCTGCCAACACCATCCCCACCAGGGTCGTGAGCAGGGCCGTAACGGCCCAACGCATGGGCAGCACGATCACCGCCGTAAACAACACGTAGAAAAGCATCTCATAGTTGAGCGTCCAACCCAGCTCGTAGAGGGGCTGAACGACGCCGTCAGGGCGAGGGGCCGGGATGAAGAAGTAGGATTCGATCACAAACCTGAAATTGATGTAGTTCTGGTTGAGAAGGGAGGGAGTGAGCAACACCACGGCAAGGTAGAGCGTGGTGACCGTCCAATAAAGTGGGACAATCCGAGCGAGCCGGCGGGAAAGGAACAGACGCGCGCCACCCGTCTTGGCGAACAGCTGTCGCGACGTGTGCACCATGATCAGGCCGGAGATCACGAAGAAGATGTCGACACCGGCGCTCCATGGTATCGGATCCCAGGCCTGAAAGGCGCGGCCGGCTTCTAGTTCCAGGGTCGCAGCATCATACTGGGCGTGACGTAGCGCAACCGAAGTGGCCGCGAGGGCGCGCAGAACCTGGACCTGAGGGAGGGTTCCGCGTTGGCTAGGCTCGACAGGCGTTGATCTTGCGGACGGATGGCGCATCGGAGGCATCGTGGCCGCCGCCATTGGTTCTTGTTCCATGGATGCTCCGCAGCTTGCCACAACACCGTGACGTACGCCCGGAGCTCATGCATCCTTCAAATGACGGACACCGCCCTCAAAATAAATGCCCTGCCGGCAGGCGGCGCGGGTGTCGAGAGGCGGGTGAACGTCGACGCTTCTGACCTTGCGCCTTCAGCCATCCCGACGATGCCTGGACCCACTCGCCGCAATACATCCGGGGCCTTCGTTCCCTGACTGGTCCACCACACGGACCAGCACCGACGGATGGAGTGCCCTCACTTGCCCGCCCTCAAGAACCAATTCCATTGTTGGGCGTCGATGGCGCTCGCCTTGATCGAGAGCACGGCAGACACCAGGCCAGGGAGGATTTTCAGTCGCTTGCCGATATAGACGGCCATGGCAACGTTCCAGATGGCCAACGCAAGCGCGACACCGACAGCCGCGCCGATTGGGCCGTATATCTCGACACCCACGGCACAGGCTATGATATTGGCCATCGCGCCGGCAATCATGGTCGTTGCCGCGGCCCATTCGTTTCCGGTCATCGCCAGCAGATTCTGCTGAGGTCCGCACAGCGCAACGAAAACATAGCCCAAAATGAGAACCCGCGCGATTGGCGCTCCCGCGTCGAAGCCCTCCCCGAAGAAGCTCAAGAACGGCTCGGCAATCACGATCATGGGGATGGCCACCACAACGGCGCCGCCCGCGGACAATAAGGTGGCCCGCGCGAACAGCTGCTGCAGGCCTTTTTGATCGCCTCTGGCATGCAGATCGGCCGCTGTTGGCGAAAACATGGTGGCGACAGCGATGCGGGAAAGTCCCACAAGCATCGCCACGTTCAATGCCAGGGCGAATATGCCGGCCTCACGGATATGGTCGGTCCAGCCCAACACCAGCACGCCAGCCCGACTGACGAAAACATCGAGACCGGTGATGAGCATGAGCGGGGGGACGGCAAGCCACCATCCCCTCGGTTCGTAAGCGGGCAGAGCCTGCCGCAGGCCAGGTGGTTCGAACTTCCTGGCGGTGATGAACACCAGCCCAACCGTGATGGCGGAACTTGTCAGCACCGCCAACATCACCTGCGGCGCGTGCACCACCCACAATCCGGACTTGGCCATGATCGCCACCAGTATCAGCAGCAGCCCGTCTCGCACGATGCGCTCCGGCAACAACGCCGAGACGACGCCGCCGAAAGCACGCACCAGCGTAGCGCCAATGGCATAAGCGGTAATCAAGGGTACCGCCGCCATGCCAAGCATGGTGCTTATCTCCAGTCCTCTTTGCGTATGATCCGGTTGCGCCTGCCCTGAAAAGAACAGGACCAGGGCAGCACCCGCCATCCCGAACAGTGTCGCCGCGAGAAGCGATCTCTGCAGGGCGAATCTTATCACCCCTCGCGCCAGATCAAGCCTGCCGTTGGCTCTATAAGCGGGCACGAAACGCAACAAAGACACATTGAAACCAAGCGTCGCCAGATAGGCGAGCACGGAGGTCCAGGCCAGAACGTAGGCATAAATCCCGTAGTCGCGGGGCCCGATGAGGCGGGCAATGGCCAGTTGTGCAAGGCTGGTCAGCCCAGCACCTCCGATATAGATCAAGAGAGCGAAGACGCTCGCCCGCGCGAGCCGCGAGCCGACGTCCTTGTTTCGCCGAGGTGTGGCGATTGGAAGAACACCGGAGGGAGGGCCCGGAGACTTTCGAGAGACGTGACTATTGATAACTCCAGCATGCGCAACGGGTGCGCTTTCTCTTTGGTCTCGCTTTGCGAATCCTTTGTCCATCCGTGAAAGCGCGGAAATGATTTGCTTCTCGACCTTACAAATACTTTTTAACCCTGATTGACTATCGGCATTGTCGACTGAAACGACACTTCGGCCAGAAATCGCGAGGAGATCGTTTATCGATTCGAACACGCCGAAGGAGCTCATATTCACGTTCAAGTCGGCCTCGAAAATCCGTTCCGCCGGCGGCTGGTGCTCCATCCGCTGCCGGAGACGGTTCTCCACGACCGCAGACGGCACCATCAGCCTGACGGTGAGATCGGCCGGCGGCGCGAGGCTGAGCGCCTTTTCGAGCGCTTCGCGGTCGGTGCCCCCATTGAACATCGCCAGCGATCCAATCGCTTGAACGTATCCTTGATCGAATATCACAATTTCGGGCGATTGCTTCGCGGCGCTCCAGCAACGCGAAAGGTGCAAGATATATCGCCAGATCCGGGCGCGCCACATTCGTTTCTTTGGCGGTATCAACCTCACCATCGACACCGAACTTGAAATATCGTCCAGTCGCCCGATCGACGATAGAAATATTCCTGCAGTCGAGAATATCGCCGCTACTATTCTGGAGACGAACAGAACGATCCCAAGGTCGAAGCTTCCGGCCCTGGTGCTGGGCTGATAGCTGAGAGCGACCTTGGCGTGATAGCCTTTCCCGCGCAACTGCTGGGCGAGCGCATGCGCAAATGTTGTTTTGCCGGATCCTGGCGGTCCGAAGAATTCAATGATCATTCTGGGGCAGGCCCGATTGCTGGAACGCGGTTGGTTCCCTGTGGCATTTTTGAAGAGCGCAGACGAAGGTCCTCATCAAACCCTCTCCAACAGCAGGTCGGCGTTGTCATCGAGCCTGGAGCCGGCGTACCTCTTTAAATTCACCTGGGTGAGCACACTCCCGATTGGAACGGTGACGGATCCACCGGCCCGGAGCGACTCCAGAACGCCACGGGCGATGCTGCGCCTCGTCTTGGCCCAGCGAACGGCAAAAAGCACTGCGTCGGCCCAGCGCTTCAGGAGCCTGGTTTCGGGGCCGCCGAGTCCCAACGGCCCGTTGATGATGACGACGTCGTAGACCGAGAGAAGTTCTTCGGTGAACTGGGATTTGTCGACCGTGGACAGAAGCGTCAGCAGATCCTCCGAAGGTCCTGGAGCGGCCATGAGATCGATGCCGATTTCTGGCATTCTGGTGATCGCATCCTGGAGCACGCAGCGTTCACTCACATAGTCCCCAAAGGAGTTGTGAGCCTTGATGGTGCCGAATTCGCCACGAAACTCGTTCGTGAGGCGCGCGTCCTTGCGGTCGAGGTCGAGGAAAAGCACCCTTCCTCCCAGTCGCGTTGCCGCCAGCGCCAGACTCCACGCCAACTCTGTCTTGCCATCGTCCAGGATGCTGGACGTCACAAGGATCATATGGGGCGGCTGCCCCTTTCCCTGAGTTGGCGCCGCGGTGACCAGAAGGGATGTCGCCGCGCGACTGAATGGCGAGTTCTGCTGGACCAGAACCAGATGCCGCAGTTGTCTGGCATGGAGTCCCGAAACCTTGGGAAGCAGTCCTACGCACGGGATCCCAAGCTCGGCTTCGGCTTCAGCTTCGCTGCGCAAGGTCTGGTTGAACATGTTACGGACCAGGACGAAGACCGCCGCCATCAGACCAAATACGATCATGCCGGGCGGAACCAGGAAAATTCTGGGCAGGGTGATGGGATTTGACGGCGGCCATGCCGTCGACAGGACCGCTACACCTGGCGAGGGAGCGGCGATGCGCCTTATCAGGTCCTGCTGCCGGCCAAGGAGCTCGTTGTAGTGCTGTGTCACGATGGTGACCTGCGGCTCAAGGGCACGCAAGCCGGAAAGCTGGCTCGCAGTGTCGGCCACGGCCGCGTCGCGCACTCTCTTGCGATCCTCGAGAGCCGCGACCTGGGCGCGGTAGACGTTTGCCTCGGCGGCGATGCGCGCGATGCCCTGCTCTATCTCACGGTTGATCGCTGTGCCCAGATCGCCGTCCGCAGCGGCACCGGACTGACGTGCCACGAGGTCGGTCAACACAGGCGATCCGATTTCTTCAGCGATGGCCGATACAGGGGCGCCCGCCTTTCGCAGGTCCTCGATATGGCGAAGGCGCGATTCCGAGGCGGAAAGATTGGCTTTCGACAAGAAAATCTGTCGGCCAAGCTCCGCTGTCTCATTGGCTGCATTGTTGGCCGCGCTTTGATCAACGGCGCCATGCGTCAGCCGGTACGTCTCCAGCCGATCGGTCGCGTCGACCAGGTCCCTTTGTACTTGCGGCAGGCTGGCGACCAGCGATTCCAGTTCGCGCTGATCCGATGCACGCCGTTTCTGTACGAGATCTTCGATATACACCTGAGCGAATGTGTTCGCGACAAGCGCGGCACGTACCGGACTGGTATCGGTGAAGCCGATGGTGATGACGCGCGAGCGCAGCTCTTGTCCGACCCTCATTCCGCTCCGCAGCGTCTTCAGCGCAGCCGCATCCACAGCTTCCGGACTTTCGGCGGCAGGTCCACCCTTCGACCAGACCCGGCTCAGCAGATTGCCCACGAACGAGCCTGACGTGGGCGGGACGGCACTGATGCCGCTTTTTCCGGCGGCGTCGGCTGCCTGCGGTTGGCGCAGTGCCGTCAGAACTCGGCGCAGGTGGGCTTGCGACGAGAGCATCGTCAGATGGTCATCGATGCTCGAATCCAGCGAGTCCTGAGCGGTGGCCGTGGCGTTCGCAGTGCCGGTGCTTGGGGCGTCGATGATGATCTGCGTCGCCGCCTCGAACAGCACCGGGCGAGTAAAGCCCGCGAGGCCGGCCAGTATGCCGCCCAGAAGTGCGACGGCAAGCAAGAGCCATTTTCCCGTCGCCAGGGTGACGACGAGCTGGTGGAGGGGAGACGGCGGCGGCGCGGGCTCGCGCGGCGGTCGCCTCATCCTCGGATTGGTGTCGAGCGTAGCGACGGCCATCTGCGTAGCACGCGGAAGCCTGGCGCGGCTGGCTATGGAACCTTCCATTTCAATCCCCTGTCAGTTCGATATCGTAAGAAGCGTGCGTTGCCGGCGCCGATGGCCGCATGGCGTCGTTGCGCCATGCCTGGAACATCAGCAGCGGCCACAAGTCACGGAAATGATCCTGGTTTCCATGCAGATGATCGCGCCAACATGCGTCGACCTTCGCACAGTCGATGACCCCATCTCCGGACAGGCGTGTCGTGGCAATGATATCCGTTGCCCAGTCGCGCAGGGGTCCTCTCAGCCAGGCTCCGACCGGAACGTCGAAACCCTGCTTGGGCCGATCGACCAGTCGGCGCGGTACATAACGATCAAGGAGCTGGCGCAGTATCCATTTGCCCTTGCCACTTCGGACCTTGGCATCGGTTGGCAGTCGCCAGGCGAATTCAACGACGCGATGGTCCAGGATCGGGCATCGCCCCTCGAGGCTGTTGGCCATGGTGGCACGATCGAGCTTCACCAGGATGTCGCCGGGGAGATAGCCGGTCATGTCGTCGAACAGGAGGCGCGACAGCAGGCCGTCGAGCTGTGTGGCGCTGGCATTGGATGCCGCTGGCTTGTGATGAATAAGCTTGTTGGTCGAAGATTCCGTCAGCCGCTGAAGCAGTTGGTCCTCATTTGCCGCCGCGAACAGGCGGGCGAGGCGGTTCAACCGGTCACCGCGCAATCCGTGCCGCATGTTCGCCGAAAGCGGCAGGCTGCCGAAGATGTCTTTCTGGGAGGCCTGGGCCAGCAATCCTGCCCCCGCCGCCAACATCCGCCGAAACGACGACGGCAGCTCATGCTGCCTTCTGAGGCGGGTTGCCAGGAAGTGTCGAGAGTAGCCCGCGAAGCACTCGTCGCCGCCATCGCCCGACAGAGCCACGGTGACGTGTCGCCGGGCGAGGCGCGACACCAGCAGCGTCGGTATCTGCGACTCGTCGGCGAACGGCTCGTCCCAGATCCTCGGCAACTCCGGAATGACCTCAAGCGCCGCGGCCGGTGAAAGATGAAGTTCCGTATGGTCGGTGCCCAGATGCCGCGCAACCGCGGCCGCATGAGGGGCCTCGTCGAACCCGCTCTCGCCGAACGCTATGGTGAACGTGCGAACGGGCGTCGGGGACTGCGCCTGCATCAGGGCGACGACCGTCGAGCTGTCAATTCCACCCGACAGAAAGGCGCCAAGCGGCACATCGGCAACCATTCGTTCTTTGACGGCAAGGCGAAGCAGGCTGTCGAGTTCGGTCGTAAGGTCCTCGTCGCTGCCGGCGATCGGATCCCGCTGCGCCTTGCAGGCGACATCGGCCAGCGACCACCAGCGGCGAATGCGATGCGCAAGCGAGCCGGCGCCGCGGGCGTTGGCGAAATCCGCCGCCGTCACCGACAGGACTGAACCGGGCGGCAGCTTGAACACGCCCTGCCAGATGCAACGGTCATCCGGCACCCACCCTTTCGAAAGCATCGTCGCCGCCGCATCGACATCGAGTTCCGGGGTGAATCCCGGGAAGCAAGTGATCGCCTTCAGCTCCGAGGCGAAGACAAGCGCTTCAGGTGTCGAGGCGACATAGAGCGGCTTTTTGCCCATCCGGTCGCGGGCGAGGTGGAGAGTCCGGTTCTTCAGATCCCATAGCCCGAAAGCGAACATGCCGGCGAAGCGCGCAAGTGCCGCCTCGAGGCCCCAGCTCTCGATCGCGCACAGCATCACTTCCGTGTCGCTGGTGCCGCGGAAATGGTGGCCCGCCCCTTCCAGTTCACGGCGCAGATCACGAAAATTGTATATTTCGCCATTGAAGGTAATGACATACCGGCCGCTCGCGGAGTGCATCGGCTGGCGACCCGCCTCCGACAGGTCGACGATGGCCAGACGCCGGTGCCCGAAGGCGATCCCGGCTTCACGGCTCATCCAGAATGCCTCGCCATCAGGCCCGCGATGACGAAGGGCCATCATCATCGGCCCGATCGCCCTGAGCGCGTTGGTATTGGCTGCATCGGGCGCCAAGAGAATTCCGGCGATCCCACACATTCTAATATCTCCTCTGGCGAACGATCGCAGGGACCGTCTGCGGCGTTCCGGCGACAAGGCAGAGGGTCAGACAGAACCACACGATCGGATGGCGGATGATCAGGTGCGGAGCACTGAAGACCGCGATCGATGCCACGAGCGCGACGAGCGTGTCCTGTCTCGCACCCCAGGCGGACATAGCGGCCGAGCCGAGGATCCACAGCAAGGCCAGGACTGAAATCAGGCCACCCTGAGTGTAGAGATCGAGGATCGTGCTATGGGCCTCGAAAGGCCGCGGCAGAAACTGCTGATCGACTGTGGAGGGACGATCAAGGTGCGGGCCTGGTCCGAGACCCAGCGATCCGGATCTTGCTCCCTTGTCCAATGCCTCGTCCCAAAGCTGGAGGCGAAGTGCCGCGGTTTCCGCGGTTGCTTCCCCGCCCTTGTCCTTGGTGAGGCTCTTGGCGAAGTCTTCGGCGTTGGCGGCCTCGCTGATGGCGTAAGGCGCGACGGAGACCGCCAATGGAAGGAATGCCATGGTGAACAGGAGGGCAAGTTGCCGTGAAAGGCTGACCTTGCCCCCGTCGCCAGTGAGCCATGCCCGAATCCTCAGCCCAAGAAGGATCAGGCAGGCCAGGATCGTCGTATAGAGATAGGTATCGCTCTTTGTCAGCCTTCCGACATAGAAGGTGAGGATCAGGCTGGACAGCCCGAGACATCTTCCCCATGGATTGCTGGTGGTTGTGGCAAGATGCAGGGCCAGTGGACCGAGGAGCGCACAGTAGAGCGCAAGCTGGTTCGGATTGTCAGACCAGCCGCTGAAGCGGTCCCAGAACCAGGGGTGGACGCCAGACTGATGGATCCAGCCGAAACCAAGCCCCACCTGAACGACAAAGCCTGCATTCGCGACAGCGATCATCCACCAGGCGATACGGCGTAAACGGGAAGCTGCGTTGGGTTCCGCGGCAGCCAGGCAGGTAACGCAGACCAACAGCACATACGCCATCGTGTCATGCAACAGCGGATCGAGGAACAGCGTGGTCGTCAGAAAGCCGATGATGGAACCCACGCCCAGGGCAAGCGTCAGGATCACCCAGAAACAGGCAAGTTTGGTGAGGGCCGGCGTAACCTCCAGTCGGCCGCCGCCAAGGATGCGGGTGATCGACAGCAATATCCAGAGCGTGAGGAACAGTTCGCTGTAGCCGAACGGCAGCCCCGGGATGCTGAGCTGCACCGCGTAGGACATTGCGATGCCGAAGGCCAGGATCACATCACGGATCATTGCCGCGCCTCACCCAGTCGGGGGGCCCGCGCACCCTCTTCCCTCGAGATCACGGGCGCCGGCCGAGCAAGACTGCCGCGGTATTTGCCACCGAGGACAGTCTTGTACAGATCGCAATACTGGTCGACGACCCACGACAGCGAAAAGCGCTCCCGCACGAGGCCGACGGAACGGCTGCCCATGACCTTTCCACGGGCGCGGTCGGACAGAAGATCGATTATTCTGGACGCCAGGCCATCGGCATCGCGCGGCGCGACAAGATAGCCATTCCAGCCATCTTCAACCACGTCATTGCAGCCGGGCATTCTCGAGGCGACGATTGGCAACCCGGACAAACCCGCTTCCAGCAGGACGCGCGGAATACCCTCGCGATACTGTGTTGGAAACGCGAACAGATCCGCCATGCCAAGGAGAGCTGGAACGTCCCGCCTTGGCCCCAAGGCGACGACGTAGGGAGCATATTGCTCGATATCGGACTTGCTGACCGCGAACGGACCTTCAGAGTCCTGCGGACCGACAAGCACGAAACGCGCATTGGGCCTCTCGGAGAGGACGCGGGGAACCGCCTTGATCAGGGTCGGAATCCCTTTCTGGCGAGTCAGCCGACCGACAAAGATTACGACTTCGGCCGATTGAAGCCCAAGCTCCTCGCGCATGGCGGCGGCCGAAGGGCCACGGTACCTTGCCGTCGAGAATGCATTCGGGTCGATGCCAGAACTCCGGATCAGTCGCCCTTTGCCGCGCTCCACCAGCCGATAGCGGTCGAAGAAGGCCTGATCGTCACGATTCTGGAAGACCGTCATGGCTGTCCAAAGTGACGCCAGCCCCTGAAGGCCACAAAAGACCGGACGTAGCGCCAGCGCCCGCGGTTCCCGTGATGAGAATGTCCAACCAAGCCCATTGATGGTGCGAATGACCGGAACCTGCCCGCGCACGGCCAGAGGCGTGAGGAGGTTGGGCTTGGTGTCGAAACTTTGAACAATGTCCGGACGCAATTCGGACATCAACTTACGGATCGCGCTGACCGCGCCCCATTCTCCACCGCCACTGGCAAAGCGGTCGAACCCAAAGCGGCGATGCGGAATGCCGTGAGGCGAAAAGGCGTCTCCGGCATCGCTCGAGACGGCAGTGACCCGAAAGCCCCTTTCACGCAGCGCCAGGAGGAACGGGATTCTAAGCCGGTGATCCTCGCCTCCTATGCAAACCAGATGTGGACTCATCCTGTCCCTCCTGGATGCCGGCAGAATCCCAACCGCGCAAAGCCGCTGGCCCTGTGATCTGTTCACGGCCCGGCTTCATCGCCCCAGTACGCACAACACCCAGCCTCACGCTAGGAGCAGGCTTGCGCGTTGTCCTCGTCTGTTTAAATGAAGCAAGGGATTGGGCGGTGCGGCGATGCAGCGGCGACCGCTTCGGATCGATGAGTTGAGCGGGAACTCATTCGTTCTAACGATGCCAGGGCCGACATGGTCGCGTAGGACACGGCAAGGCCAATCAGCAAAACAAGGGGGCTGTGTTGGAGACGTCGGGGTACCCGCGTTTAGAAAGCCGTTTTCCACGCGCCTTGCCATCCGTTGGCGGACCGACAACGGATCAAGATGTTGTGATGCTGCGCGGCAACGGCCCTCCTGACGGCTTCACATGGAAACAGGCCTCTGCCCGCCCTCTGGATATGGACGGACCAACCACCCGTCTCTTCCCGCGGATGGGCGACGGCTTCTCCGAAAAATCGGCGTTCTCGCACCTGGAGCGGGTTGTCGAAAAATACCCGGCAAAGATCGCGATCAGTGACGGCTCTGCGTCCCTCAGCTTTTCCGAACTGCTCAACGCCGTCCAAAACCTGGCGGGTGCGATTGCCGGTTCGACCCCACCAGGCAAGGCGGTCGGGATCCTCATCGGAAATACGCTCTGGTATCCGGTGGCCATGCTCGCCGCCATGCGGGCCGGCAGGCCCGCCGTGCCGTTGAACCCCCGGGATCCATTTCAGCGCCTCGCCGCAATTTCCACCAGCGCGCGGCTGGCTGCGATCATCAAGCCAGGGCCGGGCAAGCCGGCAGGCTGGCCGAATGCCTCCTCGCTTGAATGGATCGATGCGGCAAGTTGCATGGCCGCAACGCCGGATGGCGGCCTATCGGCGTTGCCGTCCGAAGTGTCGGTCGATGCTCCGGCAATCGTTCTGTACACGTCAGGCAGCACCGGGGCGCCGAAAGGCGTCGTGAACAGCCAACGGGCAATCCTCCAACGCGTTCAGCAATATGTCGATGCCTGCCACTTCGGCCCCGACGACGTGTTCATGCCGCTGACCGGGCCGGCGACGATCGCGGGATGCCGCGAGATGATGACCCCGATGCTATGCGGCGCCACATTGTACCTCTCGGATATAGAGAGTGCCGGTATTCGCGCCGCCCGCGACAATTTCGAGAAATGGCGGGTGACGGTCGTCTATCTCGTGCCGGCGCTGCTGCGTGTGTTGATGAATGGTTCTGCGCCCGACACATTCTCTTCCTTGCGGATCGTGCGGGTCGGCGGAGAAAAGATTCTATGGTCCGATATCGACCGGCTCCGCGACAGCGTTCACGAGTCCTGCCTTGTCCAGATCAGCTATTCGTCCACGGAAACGACCGGCACGCAATGGTTCCTGCCGAGGGGCTACCAGGAACGCGGCGCAACGGTCCCGGTTGGCTTCGTGCTGCCCGGCATCGAATACACCATCGTGGATGAGAACGCATGCGAGGTCGCCCCGGGCGATGAAGGAGAGTTGCTGATCAGAAGCAATTACACCACGCTTGGCTACTGGGTGGATGGGGAAAACGTCCCTCTTCAGGCGAACTCCGGCAACCCCATGCTTCGAACCTTCGCAACGGGTGATCTGGTCAAGGTCGACGACACCGGAATGATGTGGATCGTCGGGCGAAAGGGACGCCAGATCAAAATAAACGGAAGGCGGGTCGAACCTGCCGAACTGGAACTCGTCCTGCGCCGGGCGCCTCAGGTGGATGATGCCGTTGCGGTGGTGACGGACGCGAACGAACTGGTGGCCTTTGTCGTCCCCGCGAGACCTGGTGCAAGCGAGCTCATTGCTGAATTGCGCGACCTGATCAGGACGGCCCTGCCGCCGGCTGTTCACCCGACGCGCCTGCATAGTGTTGCCGAGATACCGCGGCTCAAAGGCGGCAAGGTCGACGGCGTCAAGCTACGGGAACTGGATCGCGCACTGAACGCGCAAGACGCCCAGAACACGCCCATGGCCCGGCAGGCGGCAAACCCGCTTGATATCGAAGGCACCGCGGCGGCCGTATGGGAGAGGATTCTCCCGGGCAAAAGGACAGCTGGCAGCCGTTGGGACGATGCCGGCGGCGATTCGTTGAAATTGCTGCAATTCGTCATGGAACTGGAGACGGCTCTGGGGCGGGAACTCAACCTGGACGCGTTCACCGTCGGGATGAGCTTTGCCGATGTCGTCCGGGCAGCGTCTCCAGGGCAAGACACAAGCAGCTCGCTTGTCGAGGCTTCCGACCCGAGACCCGTTTTGTTCATCGTGCCTGGATCGATCGGCTACGGTCCAAGCCTGGCGGCCTTCGGTGCCGAGATGGGCAAAGTCGCCAGGGTTGTTGCCATCCGCTACGGGGATCTGAACGACCTGCTGAGGGGACATGGCACGATACCGCGGATGGTGGATGCGGTTGTCGACCAGATCAGCCAGGTCCAGCCTGATGGCGATGTGAAGCTGATCGGCTATTCGCTTGGCGGCGGCGTCGCGTTCGAAGTTGCCGCCAAGCTTGTTGCCGCCGGTCGGTCGGTCACGTTCCTGGGAATCCTCGACACCAATATCGGGCCTGGACAGCACAATTATCGTGAAAGACTCGCACGCACTGCCCAGCGCATCCGCACGCATCGAGTGACGGTGGATCGCATGATTTTGCGGGCTCTGGCAAAATTGTTTGCCCAATTTGGCGCCGAGGCTGTGCTTGCGAGGGGCATCGACTGGCTGAAATGGAGGAGCTTCGCCAGAACACGATTCATCTTGCGCCTTGAGCTCGAAGAAGTCCTGCGGATGCGCGCATTTGGCCAATGGCTCGCGCAACCGAAGCCCACATTGCCGATTACCGCCACCCTGTTTCGATGCAGGCGTACAGGCGTTCCGTCAGACCTTGGCTGGAGTGCTTTCGTCACCGGCCTAAACATAATTCCGATCGTCGGCGGGCACCTGGACATGCTCGTTGAACCCTATCTCGGCCACAACCGCCCGCTGATAGAAAGAGCCTTTGTGGTTAGCGGCGAATAGCGGGTGATTCGCACACCCGGAGGCTGAATCGAGACAGGATGCTCGTGTATCTTGCTGACGGATCCACAACAAATCCGCTGTCACTGCGGCCGTAGAGAGAACAGCCTTGTCCTGCGTCGCCGCGCTGAAATATCCCTAAACAATCAACAAGTAACAGGACCAGGGCAGCCTTCCCGTCGCATAGGCTCTCCTTGCCATGATCAACGATTCTATCAATGGGCGCCGGTATTTGATTTGGCCCTAATATATCCTTTCCAATAGGCAGGCACTGGGGCTATCGAATCAGACGAAGGAAATTGCATGACAACCCTCCACTATGCCTCGGGTGGGTCGGCCTCCGAGGTCGCAACCGCCGGGTTCAATCTTGTCGACGTTTCATCCGTGGACGAACTCAACGCCTTACCGGCTGGCACGAAAGGTCTGGTCTGGCTCGATGAAGCCAATGGCGCAACCTCGTCCTTCATTCAGAAAGTCACGCCCTTCATCGGCAATCCGAATGTGTTCGGCTTCTTCCTCGTCGACGAGCCCGATCCCACGGGCAAATGGGGAACCTATGCCACAGCCGACAATCTGAAGGCGGAATCCGACTGGATCCACACCAACCTGCCCGGCGCCAAGACCTTCATCACCATGATGAACATGGGGTCTTCGGCTGATCCCGATTTTTCAAACACTTTCAATCCCGCCAACACGCATATCGACTATTACGGCGTGGATCCCTACCCGGTGCGCACCGGCACAAGCACCGTCGACTACAACATGATCGACAGGACCGTGGCCGCGGCGGTCGCCTCGGGCGTTCCGCTCAGCCAGATCGTTCCGGTTTATCAGACGTTCGGCGGCGGCAACTACACCACCGATACGGGCGGCCAATATGTCCTTCCCAGCGTCGCCCAGGAGCAGACCATGCTGGACCACTGGGCCAAGGTGGCGCCATCGCCCGCCTTCGACTATGCCTATGCCTGGGGTTCTCAACAGGGCGACACCGCGCTTGGCAACTCGCCAGCGCTGCAAGCCTTGTTCCTTCAGCACAATCAGGGCACCACCAGCGTGCCTTCAACCGGCGAAACGACTCCGCCCACCAGCACGGTGCCCCCGCCCAGCACGGTGCCCCCAACCAGTACCGTGCCTTCGAGCAGCGATCACACTTTCTACGGCACGGGCGGCGCGGATGCGCTTCACGGCACCACCGGCGCCGATACGATGGTCGGTGGTGGCTACAACGACACCTACTATGTCAACAACGTCGGCGACAAGGTGGTGGAACTGGCGGGCGGCGGCAACGATACCGTGCTGGCATCGGTGAGTTACGCGCTGTCGGCCGGCTCGGAGATCGAACATCTCGCCATCGCGAGCAAGTCCGACACTACAACCATGAACCTCAAGGGAAACGAGTTCTCCCAAACCATAGACGGCAATGCCGGCAACAACGTCATCAACGGCGGTGGCGGGAAAGACGTCCTGACGGGAAATGGGGGCCATGACTACTTTTTCTTCAATGCCGCCCTCAAGACCGGCAATGTCGATAAGATCACCGATTTTAATGTGGCCCAGGACAAGATCGTGCTCGACCACAGTGTGTTTACCGGCCTTCAAACAGGCGCCCTTCCCACCTCGGCGTTCCACGAAGGCAGGGGTGCGCACAGCAGCGGCGATCACATCATCTACAACAGTTCGACCGGCGCCCTGTCTTTCGACAGCGACGGCGCGGGTGGCGCACATCAGATCCAGTTTGCCACTCTATCTCCGCATCTGTCTTTGACGGCGTCCTCGTTCATCGTAGCGTGAGCCTTGGGGAACGTCAGACCCTGATCACAAGGGTCTGACGTTTTCTTGATTATACATAAATATACTTCGGTGAAATACTTTGATGGAACGAACCGCTCCAACGAGCATCGGTCCATCATGAGCACTCGGGGCATCGAATTCCTGCAGAAATGGGTGGAGGATAATGTGCCACCCTATTCCAAGTCCGATCCGACCCTTGCCGCCAAACTCGCCGAGCAAGTGACGGCGGACGCCATCAAGGCGGGAATTCGCCCCGAGGAAATCTCTGAAGAAGTCGGAAGCATGTTGACCACCATGCTTGAAGTGCTCGACCAACGCGATACGCAATGATTGCGCGGCCGGTTGCATCGGCAACGTCGCACAGATCCATGGACGACAGGCCTCCCGCATCACCGAAGAGAGGTGCCCCACCAACTTCATCATTGCCAGCCGAGCCAATGGCTTGGGTTTTATCGCCTGGTCAAACCGGGACGGTCTCGTGCTCTTCCAAGATCCGCGTGATGATCTTGTCGAGGTCGTGAGGCTCGGCGCCGTTGACTTTTATCAAGGGCCACCCATCCTGGCGCAAGCACTTGCCGATGTCCCTTGAGATATCGGCCTGCCTCAAGCCCCTGTCCACGCCGAGTTCGAACAGGAGGACCTCCAGGAGCGGTTGCTGAGCATGCCGATCCATAAGACGGCGGCGCAACGTTTCCTGTGGCGCATCGAGCTGGATAAGGAGGTCTGGTCGCGGCAAGAACGCCAGGCAGTCGCGTACCACGTCAATGCTTGGAGTTCGTGCCAGCACAACCAACGCACACAAAGCCTGGATTATGCCCTCTTCGAAAATGAAGTATCCTTCCGATTCCTGCGCTTGACGCCAGGACTCGCACAGCAGCGCGATGTCGACCTTCATGCGCCATGACCATGTGAGGCTTCGTAGCGGGATTGACGCCAGAAGCCGCGCGGCGACACCATCCTTCGGCAGGGTCGACAGCAAGACTGGGCCGGAGGTGGCGATCTTTTTGCCAATGCGCCCAATGCCATGGCGAACTTCCGGACCGTCTTCCTGGGCCGACCCATATTCAATCAGGCGATAGCCGTTCACTGTCTTCACGTTGATGCCGTGTTTCGCCATCCCTTGGCAGAGGCCGCGAAGAAGTGTGGTCTTGCCTGCACCAGGCGGCCCAAACAATTCGATGATCATGGCGGTATGCCCAACCGTCTCCGAGCAAGCAGTCGTTCGCCTGCGGATCAAAGCTTAGCCAGATTACAAACTATACCAACGTTCATTTGAATGACCATTCATACCTGCTGCCGGTGGCACGCGGGATTGCCCTTGGTAAGTGCCTCATCATCGGGGACCTCCGCGAACCGGCCGTTACTGGAGGGGAATCAGGCACTCCCCGCAAGGCCGGAACGGGAAAGCGCTGTCTGATCAAGATCGAGGCATCATCCGAATGATTGATGAAAAGATTTCGGTGGCGAGTGATGGTCGACGTTCAGCTTGGTGGGGCCCTGAATGTCTTCAGCGTATTTGCAGTCTGAAGCGGTGGATCAAGATCTGTGGGTGGATTGTCGACCGACGACGACCCGCAGATGGTCAGATATTCCCGAATATGCTCTTGACGAAGGGGGGCCTCTCTGGCGCCGCTATCAACAGATGGGCGCCGGCTTTGCGGACATTCCCGTCTTCGATCACCTTAGAAACGTCGCAAGGCAATATCCCGACAAGCTCGCGATCGGCGACGGCACCAATCGACTGACTTATTCCGAGCTTTCCCGGGCTGTCGAGACATTGTCGCACCGTGTCGCTGCCGTCGTTCCCGAAGGACAGGCGGTCGGCATCCTTCAGGCTAATTCGGCCTGGTACGCCGTGGCGATACTGGCGAGCATGGCGGCCGGGCGACCTTCGGTTCCGCTCAACATGAGAGATCCAGGTTCTCGGATCATCGAAATTGTGGACGCCGCACGGCTCGGCGCCATCATAGGCGCTGGAAATGTTCGCCCCATCGATTTGGCACAGGAAGTCCTATGGATCGATATTGCCGCCGGCATCGCGCCAAACGGTCAACAGGCATCACAGCAGCCGCAGCTCCCTTCCGTTTCCGTCGATGCACCCGCAATGGTGCTTTACACATCAGGTAGCACCGGACGTCCCAAGGGCATCGTCAACAGCCAGCGCAGCCTGCTGTGGCGGGTCCGGCAATATGTGGACGCGTGCCATATCAACGCGGATGATGTTTTCCTGCCGCTGACCGGGCCCGCCACGATTGCCGGTTGCCGCGAGATTTTTACCGCACTGCTGACGGGCGCCACGTTGCATCTTCTCGAGGTGGAGGCGGTCGGCCTGCGCGCAGTCCGCGCTCGGGTTCAAGCCGAAGGTGTGACGATCGCCTATCTTGTGCCGGCACTGCTTCGGGCACTGTTGACCGAGGCCCCCACTGACGCCTACCAGTCGCTCAGAGTAGCCCGGATCGGTGGTGAGAAGGTGTCCTGGACGGACATCGCCTTGCTGCGCAAAGCCGTTTCGGACCAGTGCCTGATCCAGATCGGCTACTCGTCAACCGAGACCACCGGCTCGCAATGGTTCCTGCCGCAGGATTGGCCGGAGCAAGACGCTTCGATCCCCGTTGGCAGGCTGCTTCCCGGGATGGCATTCGCCATTGTCGACGAAGCAGGACGCAATGTCGGGACAGGCGAGAGTGGAGAGCTTCTGATCAGAAGCCCGTATGTTCTGCTTGGTCATTGGGAGAACGGTGTCGTCGTTCCCGCGCGGCCGGATCCGGACGATCCCGGTGTTCGGGTTTTTGCGACGGGCGACCTCGTTCGGCTGGACGATGATGGCCTGTTGCGCATCGTCGGCCGCAAAGGTCGCCAGATCAAGATCAATGGTCGACGCATCGAGCCCGCCGAGCTCGAACGGGTCCTGCGTTGCGCGCCTTCGGTTGCGGATGCCGTGGCAATCGTGACGCCCGCCGAGGAACTCATCGCATTCGCGGTTCCCCAGCGCTTTGCGGGGGCTGCTTTTGCGGAGGAACTTCGTCAGCTCGTCAGAACGACGTTGCCGGCGCCGCTGCGTCCCTTGCGATTGCACACCATCACCGAGATCCCACGCCTGCCGGGAGGGAAGATCGACCTGGCAACGCTCACCGAAATGGATCGTTCGGAGAGAAAGGCGCCAGCCGTCCAGCCGCCCACTACGCGACCGCTCCCCGCGGGAGGCGACCTGAATACAAGGCAAACGGTTCAGCACGCGTGGATGCAGGTTCTCAACACGGGCACTGCGGCGGGAAACTGGGATGAGGCGGGGGGAGATTCGCTGCAGCTGCTGCATTGCGTCATGGCAATCGAGAGCGCCATCGGGCAAGAGCTCGGCCTCGAGGCCTTCACCGTCGGTATGAGCTTCGACGAGATGGTTGAGGCTGTCGTATCCGCCCAGGCGGGCGAACGACACGCGAAGAAGCAACACCCTCCGGTTCTTTTCCTGTTCCCCGGGTCCGTCGGCTATGGCCCGAGCCTGGCTGCGTTCGCAGCCGCCATGGGCAAAGTCGCCCGGGTGAACCCCATCCGGTATCCTGGCCTCGCCGCGATACTGGATGGACACAACAGTCTTTCCGCCATGGCCGCCGCCGCACTCGAGCAGATAGGCCGCGCCCAACCTACCGGCCCCGTGCGACTTCTCGGCCATTCGCTTGGCGGCGCGGTTGCGTTCGAGGTTGCCGCGCGGCTACTGACCGCCGGCCGATCGGTAAGGTTCTTGGGTATCCTCGACACGAGCCTTCTGGACGAGCCGAGCAACCATTGGGAGACCCTTACCCGCACATTCCATCGCATTCGCACGAATCGGATATCCGCCCACCGGATGGCTTGCCGAGCCCTTGCGAAGATCACCGTCGCCATGGGCTGCGAGGCGTATCTCGCCAGGACTCTCGATCGCTTTGCCAAGGGAGAGTTCAGCCCGACAAGTTTCAGAACCAAGCTGGAACTTCAGGAAGTCTTGCGGGCGCGGTCTTTCTTCCAGTGGCTGGAGGCACCCAAACCGGCTCTGCCCATCTCCGGCACCTTGTTCCGGTGTCGCCGGGAGGGAATGCCTCGGGCCTTGGGCTGGGACAGCGCTCTGGCACATCTGGACGTGGTTCCGATCATGGGCAACCACATCGACCTTGTCATAGAGCCCAATCTTGCCACCAACCGCCCGCTCATCGAGACGGCCGTCGTGCAGACCTATTCCCCGGCCGAGTCTCGCAAAAGGGAGGATCTGTCATCGACGTGATCTCACATTTCAGCAAGGACATGCTGGCGCTCGATGCTCGTGCGGAGGTCGATCGCATCGTTGACACCTTGCGCAAGCAGGTTCTTGGCACGCTCCGCCGCCGCGGGGTGGTTGTCGGCCTTTCCGGCGGCATCGACAGCTCCGTCGTCGCGACCTTGTGCACACGCGCGTTCGGCAAGGACAAGGTCTTGGGACTGTTCATGCCGGAGCGCGATTCCTCCGGCGACTCCCTGAGACTTGGCCGCCGCGTCGCGGCACAGCTTGGCATTGAGAACATCCTGGAAGACATAGGCCCGGCGGTGGAGGCCGTCGGCGCCTACCGTCGGCAGCTCGAAGCGATCCGGACCGTCGTCCCCGACTATGGGGACGGCTGGAAATGCAAGCTGGTGATCGAGCCGGTTCTCGAGAGCAACGGCCTCAACATCACCCGGCTCACCGTCCAGGATCCAGAAGGCAAGGTCGATACGGTGCGTCTGTCGCCAGCCGCCTATCTGCAGATCGTCGCTGCGACCAACTATAAACAGCGCCTGCGCAAGATGACGGAATACTACCACGCCGACCGCCTCAAATACGCGGTTGCGGGGACGCCAAACCGCCTTGAGTACGACCAGGGGTTTTTTGTCAAGCAGGGCGACGGAACAGCCGACGTGATGCCGATCGTCCACCTTTACAAAACTCAGGTCTATCAGCTCGCGGAATATCTTGGTGTGGACGAGGAAATCCGCCAGCGACCACCGACCACCGACACATTCTCCATGGCGCAAAGCCAGGAGGAGTTCTACTTCGCGCTGCCCTATCATCTGATGGATCTATGCCTCTACGGCCTGAACCACGGGATCGCCAGCGATGAGGTCGCGGCGGTTGCTGGCCTCACCGAGCCCCAGCTGCAGAAAGTCTACAAGGACATCGACGCGAAACGGCGGGCCGCCCACTATCTTCATGCGCGGCCTTTGCTCTCCGTAGAAATTGGCGAGGATTGACCGGGAATGTGCGGCATCGCTGGAATTGTGGCCCTGAACGCCGCGGCGGCTTCTCCTTCACGCGAGGCGCTGATGCGGATGGTGGGCACGCTGGCGCATCGCGGGCCGGACGAGCACGGCCTTTACCGCGACAAGCGCGCGGGGCTGGCGCATGCCCGCCTGTCCGTCGTCGATCTTTCCAGCGGCCAGCAGCCGCTTGCGGACACAGGCGATACGAGCTGGATCGTGTTCAACGGCGAGATATTCAACTATGTCGAGCTGCGGGAAAAGCTGATTGCGCTTGGCCATCGCTTCCGAACCCGCAGCGACACGGAGGTCGCGCTGCATGCGTATCGCGCGTGGGGCGAAGCGGCCTTCGAGCGGATGAACGGCCAATGGGCAATCGCAATCTGGGACTCAATAGCAGGTCGCCTCGTCTTGTCGCGCGACCGGTTCGGCATTTGCCCGCTGCATTTTTGTGAGCATGCGGGCCGCCTTTATTTCGCCAGTGAAGTGAAGGCCATTTTCGCGGCCGATCCAACCATCCCTCGCGCGTTTGATCCTGCCGGCCTCGATCAGACTTTCACGCTCTGGACGGTCGTTCCACCGCAAGGGGTATTTCAGGGAATCCACGAGCTCGTACCGGGGCATGTCCGCATCTACCAGGATGGCACTGTTCGCGAGCAGGTCTTTTGGCAGCCTTCCTACCCCGAGAATATCGGAGCGCTGCAGGGCGAGTTCACCGGGTCGTGCGATGACGCGGTGGACCGCGTGCGTGACGCCCTAGAGGCCGCGACGGCACTCCGAATGGTGCGCGCCGACGTGCCTGTCGGGTGTTACCTCTCGGGAGGACTGGACAGCTCGCTTGTGGCGACACTGGGAAGGCGCTTCGCCGGCCGACGCTTCCAGACCTTCTCCTTGCGTTTTGCCGACGCCGAATATGACGAGACCCGCTTCCAGCGGCTGGTTGCCGAAGCAACCGGCAGCGAGCACCATGAGGTGGTGGTTTCGCGCGGCGATATCGCGGCAATCTTTCCTGAGGTGATCCACCACACCGAGCGCCCGATACTGAGGACCGCCCCGGCGCCGCTGTTCCTGCTCTCGAGGCTGGTGCGCGAGCGTGGCATCAAGGTCGTGCTGACCGGCGAGGGTGCCGACGAAATGTTCGCCGGCTACGACCTGTTCCGCGAAGCCAAGGTCCGCCGATTCTGGGGACGCCAGCCGGCGTCGACACGACGCTCACGCCTCCTGGAGCGCCTTTACCCGTATCTCACCCGCTCGCCGGTGCAACAGCAAGCGATGGCGCGCCAGTTCTTCGGGCGCGGGATCGAGGCCTATGACGCGCCTGGCTTTGCCCATGACACACGCTGGCGCAGCACCGGCGCCATCAAGCGCCTGTTCTCCGCGGATCTGCGCGCCGAATCCCAACGCCGCGACGCCGTGTCCGAGTTGCTCGCCCGCCTGCCCGCGGCGTTTTCGCGCTGGAGCCATCTTGCGCAGGACCAGTATCTCGAGGTCCAGACGTTGATGTCGGGCTATCTGCTTTCCTCGCAGGGCGACAGGATGCTGATGGCTCACTCCGTCGAGGGGCGCTTCCCGTTCCTGGACGATGAACTTGTGAGGCTCGCGAATTCACTTCCGCCTTCCTACAAGCTGCGTGTCCTCGACGAGAAGCACGTGCTGAAACGCGTGGCGCAGCCGATCGTGCCCTCCGAGATCGTAACCCGCAAGAAGCAGCCATTCCGAGCGCCCAACGCGCTTTGTTTCGCCGCTGACGCCGCACCGGAATACATTCGCGAAGCGCTTTCGGAGACGGCGATACGCAAGGCGAATGTTTTCGATCCGGTTTCGGTCACACGCCTGCTCGACAAGTGCCAGGCCAGGACCGGTGACGGTGATCTTTCCAATGCCGACAACATGGCGCTTGTCGGCGTGCTGTCGACCCAGCTCCTTCACCAGCAGTTTGTCGCGAGCTGTCCCAGTGCAACCCACGTGCGTGGGCTCAGCGTCGACGTCGACCGCGAACATCGGGAGGAGCGCTTGCATGTTGCATGATGCCGTACCCTTGCTGCATGACTACCTCGCCCACTCCGCCCGCCGGCTCGGCGACAAGGTGGCGCTGGTGTGCGGCAAACAACGTGTCACCTATGGCGAGCTTGAGGCGCGCGCCAATGCAATCGCCACAGATTTGGCCGCATCAGGGGTCGCGCGCGGCGATCGCGTGATGATCTTCGCCGACAACACCGTCGAGACGGTGGTGAGCTTCTGGGCGGTGCTCAAGGCGAATGCGGTGGTGTGCATCGTCAACCCGCTGACCAAGAGCGACAAGGTGGATTATCTGCTTAACGACTGCCGACCGGCGGCGCTGATCACGGACGCGCATCTGCACGCGATCTTCCGCGAGCCTGCGCGCGGCTGCCAGTCGCTTCTGCGGATGATCGTTTCGGGATCAATCGATGATCCCGAGCTCTCCCGATTGCCGCGTGCCGTGCGCTGGGACACTGCGGTCGGCAACGGCGGCGATGCACCGCCGGCGCGGCGTTGCATCGATATCGATCTTGCCGCCATCATCTACACGTCCGGCTCGACAGGCGAACCCAAGGGCGTGATGCTGACGCACAGAAACATGATGACCGCATGCACGTCGATCGCTTCCTACCTCGAGCTTGCCGAGGACGAGGTGATCCTCAATGTCCTGCCCCTCGCCTTCGACTACGGCCTGTACCAGATGATCATGGCGTTTCGCACCGGCGCCCGGCTGGTGCTCGAACGTTCGTTCGCTTTCCCGGCGCAGGTCCTTGGGCTGATCAGGCAAGAGGGGATTACGGGCTTTCCCGGCGTGCCGACCATCTTCGCGGCACTCTCCGAACTCAGGTCTCTCAAGGACCAGGATTTCTCAAGCATTCGCTACGTGACAAACACCGCGGCAGCCCTGCCCCTCAAGCATATTCTCATGCTTCGGGAGCTGTTTTCGAGTGCACGCATTTATTCGATGTACGGCCTCACCGAATGCAAGCGTTGCACCTATTTGCCACCCGAGGATCTCAAGCGAAAGCCATTGAGCGTCGGGATCGCAATCCCGAATACGGAAATGTGGATCGTTGACGAACATGACAGGCGGGTCGGCCCCGGCGTCGTCGGCCAGCTCGTCATTCGCGGCGCAACGGTGATGAAGGGATACTGGGGCAAGCCCGAAGCGACGGCCAGGAAGCTCAAACCCGGCCCGCTGCCCGGCGAGCAGGTCCTATACACCGGAGACTACTGCCGGATGGACGCGGAAGGTTACCTCTACTTCGTCGGCCGTGGCGACGAGATCATAAAGTCGCGAGGCGAGAAGGTAGCGCCGAAGGAAGTGGAGAACGTGCTTATGGATATTCCCGGCGTCCGGGAAGCAGCGGTGATCGGTGTTCCCGACGAACTCCTTGGGCAGGCGGTGAAGGCGTTTGTCGTGATGGAGAACGGAAGAACCATCGGCGAAAAACAGCTGCAGATGGAGTGCCAGAAACGACTGGAAAACTTCATGGTTCCGAAGTCCATCGTCGTCGTGGCCAGCCTGCCGATGACGGATACCGGTAAACTCAAGAAAACGGCCCTGTCATGAGGCGGGGTCGCTAAATTGGTGGTGTCGCTACAGAGGTGAATTCATGTTGACGATCAAGGACCGCGCCGGAACCTATAGCGAGCAGATCCGCAATTTCCTGGTTTCGAATTTCTACGTGAGCGACGTGAAGGCATTGATGAACGACACGTCCTTGCTCGATCAAGGCATCGTCGACTCGACGGGGGTGCTGGAGATCATTGGCTTTATCGAGGAGACCTTTGGCATCATCGTCGAAGATAGCGAGCTCTTGCCTGAAAACCTCGATTCCATTCAAGGGATCGAGCAATACATCATCCGCAAAATGAACTGATCGTCGGCATAAAGCCCAGATCGGTTCCGGCGATTGCCCTGGCTTTCCGCACGCTCATGCCTGCGCCCTGGCTTGTCCCAGAACCACCCGGCCCTCGCCCGCTTCGTTCGACACAGCGCGGATGTTCTCGTATTGCTTGCTGCGCTCCAGCAGTCCCATCACCTGCCGATCTTGGCCAAGGCCGACCTCGAAGAGCAGGATGCCGCCAGGCCGCAAGTATAGCGGCGCGTCTTTCACCACCCGCATATGGATGCTCAGGCCGTAAGGGCCGGCCGCGAACGCCTCACGCGGCTCGAGCTCGACCAGATGTGCGCGGTCGCCCTCGAGCCGCTTTTCTGAAATGTAGGGCGGATTGCAGACGATCACGTCGATCGTCCGGTCAAGCCCCAGGCCCGAGAGAGCGTCGAACAAGTCGCCCTGAAGCACCGAAACACGGTCAGCCATGCCGTGATGGGCGGCGTTACGGCGTGCCACGTCGACGCATCCATCGGTAAGGTCGCTCGCCCAGACGCGTGCCGCGGGAATGTGGTGGGCGATGGCGCATGCCAGATTGCCAGTGCCGCAGCACATGTCGACGATGCGCGGGGCCGGCAGGTTCATTTGATGCAAGACACCAAGGGCCGTCGTGCCCAGCAATTCCGTCTCTGGCCGGGGCACGAGCGCACCAGGCGCGACGAGCAGCTCAAGTCCCATGAAGATGGCGCGGCCCGAGCCATAGGCGTCGGCAACACTGAACTCTTTGCTCATGGTAACCCCTGATCTTCCCTGTATAGGTGTTCGGCATTCGCACGCCGGTCAAACCTGTCGTTGCAGAATCCGGGCAAGTCGCCAGCCGGTCAGTCTTTCACATCCAAGTCGAGCGCGGCGGCGACGGCATTCAAGCGCTCGGGGGGTGGATCGCTCTTCAATCGCCGCAGATTGAAATCGAGATGCTCCTTCTTGAACATGGAGACCAGGGTGACGCCGGCCGAATTCGTCGCGAATGCGTAATCGGCGAGAAATGCGATAGCAACTTCCTTGGGACTACCGTGGTATCCGAGGTCGCCAAGAGCGGCCAGTATTTCCTTCCGCGTATTGAATTTCGCGACGATTCGATCGAGGCCCGAGAATGTCCCGTGCGTTACGAACGTCCTGTGCCGGTGAGCGCGCGCCTTCAATTTCGCGAGGTTCGGCTCCAGCGGGGTATTGGCAATCTGCACGAACCGATAAGGCAGCGATTCCTTGAGAGCCGTCATTCCAGCATCGAGGTGTCCTGCGACCGAAATGGCCCGGGCTTTCCCATCCTGCACCACGCGCTCCACGGCCCGGATGATATCCTCGCGAACAAGTTCTTCGGCGGTCGGACGATGCAGTGCGAGGACATCGACATAGTCCGTGCGAAGACGCCCCAGGCTCTCCTCGACGCTTGATCTTATCAACTCCGCGGACAGCGGCACCTTGAATGGCGCGGGGCGCACTCTTGAAGCATTCTGCTTAAGCGCCGGAACCGTCGCAACAGCGATCCGCGACAACGGCTTCAGCAGTCGCATGGTGGCGGAGGTCTTCGGCGGACGCATGCCAACCTTGGTGCAGACGCAGACGCGATCGCGCTTTCTCGATGCAAATTCGCCCCAGATCGATTCAGCCATCCCGTCGCCATATGAAGGCGCCACGTCGTACCAGGTTACCCCTGCTTCGTAGGCGCGTTCGAGCGTCTCGATTCCCTGGCGCGCTCCGATGCGCGAACCAAGCGAAGCGCAGCCAAAACCGATACTTGATACTTTGCTGCCGATAGCTTCGACAAACACCATCTTCATGGCGAAGACCCGCTTTCATTCCGGCATTAAGCCTGCTGCAATCGCAGTCGAATGATCCTTTTGTCTTTCTGTCAAAGACAAGCAAGAAAGGCATCATTCATTTGCTGCGATTGCTGCTGGTGGTGTATCCAGCGCAAAAGGCGGCATGAAATGACGTATCTGTACATCTCGGATCGGGGCCACAGGTGACCGAATGATGGTGAGCCATAGCCTTCCAATGCAACCGCAAAGTATGGCGCCTTCAAGGGTTAGAGGCGACCGTTTGGCTGCTGCCCGAGTTTGAGCCAAACCCCGTCATCCAGACCGAAATCTGGATGCCCGAACATTGGGAGTTCGCGTGACGCTGGAGGCCGGCACTTCACAAAGAGACGTACAGCCCAGCCACGGGATTTTCAGCTAATTTCTTCACGCGTCCGGGCAGATAAAGTGCAGCAACTCGGTACGTTGTGGGAACAGGCATCTGCGCGATGCGCTTACACGAGCCCCGCGGAAGCAGCCGGTTCAGATTCTGTGGTGGAGCCACGCCTTTGGTCGCAACCATGCTGTTGGTCGTGGAGTTCATCTGCGGCGCCGCAAGCGGAATTGCGCTAGGCCGCTGGGTGCCAAGCTTCAGCCTCGGCAGAACAGCCAATGGTTTGATCGGCGGCATCGGCGGCGTACTTTTTGTGTGGCCCTCTGCGCGGATCCCGGGTGTCGGCCCCCTCGTTGGCCATCACGCCGGTGGCCTGACGCCGACTATGTTGATCGGGGCTGGTATAGCAGGTCTGCTGGGAGGTCTTGTCCTGATTTTGCTGGCCGGTTTCGTCGGAGCGCTCATACGAGGCTGACAGCTCCGATGAAGAGATGCCTGATGCGTGCAGATGCTTTCCGCCCTTCAATCCAGGGCGCCACCACTCAAGATTGCTCGGTACCTGACGAGGAGAACATCATGAGGAAATTGGCTCTCGCTCTTGCAGTCATCTCGGGTTTGGCAGGCTGCACCAACGCGGAAAGAGGCGCTGTGATCGGGGGGGTTGGCGGTGCCGCGCTCGGAACAGCAGCTGGAGGTAACGACGTGCGAAATGCGGTCGTTGGCGGTGCGATCGGGGCCGTCGCCGGTACCTTGATCGGTGCGGCGACCGACCGCCGCGGCTACTGTCGATATCGCGATCGGCACGGGCGAATCTTCGAGGCGCGATGCAGGTGATGGCGTTCGCGCCTAAGCTCGCCGGGCGAGCGACGCATGACTGGTTTAGGAGATCTCTCGGACCGAGCCTGTTGGGAGCGGACTTGGCGGTCACCCGATGACGCGTGGAGAAAGAAATCGTCATGAAAGGTTTTGTGGGCGACATTGAGGACCTGACCGAAGAAAACAACGCCTTCCGACGCGTGCTCTATACGACAAGAAGGATGCAACTCGTGCTGATGGCGCTCCAGCCTGGGGAGGAAATCGGAGCGGAAGTTCATCACGACCGCGATCAGTTCTTCCGGGTGGAAAAGGGCACAGGAGAGATATGGATCGACGGCGTTGCCTCCGACATAAAGTCCGATATGGCTATGATTGGCCCCGCGGGTGCGCGGCACAACGTGAAGAACACAGGCAAGAAGCCGCTGAAACTCTACACGCTCTACGCCCCACCTGAACATATGGATGGAACGGTGCACGCCACCAAGGCGGATGCCGAAGCGTCCAAAGAACATTTCAATGGCAAGACGACCGAATAACGGTCTTTCTGGGCGTAGACGAAACCGATGGTGTCATGATCCACAGGCAAAGGCACACTAGGACGCGGTGACCAGTCCCAAGACTTCAACGTTTGGAATTGCTTCTCGCAGCGATATGATCCTCTTGAAGCGGGTCTACCATCGGGTCTGCCGCGAACAAGGAATTGCCGCGGGCAGTTACCGCGCGGCGCAACTGCGCACGAGCGCTGTCGAACTTCTTTCCGAGGGCAAGCTGGACGAAGTCTCCCTATATGAGCGACTTCGGCGAGTGGAATACCCCCGCTCGCTCGGCTAGAGAACGATGTCGCCGCTGGCAATTCCGTAAATGCCAACGAGGCAACCAATTGCCGCGGCCGCCAACACTATCCATTCCACGCCGACCAACACCGGCATGTTCTGCTCCCGTCTGACCTGAACATAGAGCAGCGTACCGGGTGCGTAGAGAATGGATGACAGCAATAGAAATTTCAGGCCGCCTGCGTAGATCATGAACGCAACATACAATGTGGCAATGCCGGCCACGATCAGGTCGCGGGATCGTTGTGCCGGTTCGGCGTCATAGGTTTCTCGGCGCAAGGCGAGAAGGAAGCCGTACCCGGCCACGAGCAGGTAAGGTATCAACACCATGGCACTGCTCAACTTCACCATGAGCGCGAACGCATCTTGCGAGAAAAGCGTGCTTATGAGGAAAGCTTGAATGATCACATTGGTCAGCCACAGCGCGGCGGCCGGGACGTTGTTGCGATTTTCACGCGCAAAAATCCTTGGCATGTCGCCGCTCTTTGCGGCCGCGAACAGCACCTCGACACAGATCAACGACCAGGCGAGATAAGCGCCGAGCAACGATACGATCAGCCCCACGCTGACGAAAACAGCGCCCCAGTGACCAACGACGGCCTCCAGCACGGCAGCCATCGAGGGCTGGCGCAAGCCGGCGATTTCCGCCTGCGGAAGCACGGCATAAGGCAGGAGCGTCACCAGGACCAGCAGGAACAGCACGCCGATGAAGCCAAGGATCGTCGCGCGTCCGACGTCGGCGCGGTCCTTCGCATAGCGAGAATAGACGCTTGCTCCCTCAATCCCGATGAACACAAAGATTGTGACCAGCATGGTCGCTCGTATCTGCTCGAAGAGACCGCTTCGCGCTGCCAGTTCTCCGCCCCACAGGTTGGTGACGAAGATGTTCGCGTTGGACGTTCCAGCCAGAATCAAAATGAAGACAAGAATGGGAATAACTTTTGCGACCGTGACAACGGTGTTGATGAAGGCAGCTTCCCTGATCCCGCGCAGGATCGTGAAGTGGAACAGCCAGAGTGCGATCGACGAGACCACCACTGCCGGGACCGTGTCGCCGTTGCCGAAAACCGGGAAGAACGCGCCGAGCGTCGACTTGATCAGAACCCAGTATGAGACGTCGGCAATGCAGGCAACCAGCCAATAGCCAAACGCGGAGAGAAAACCGGCGTAGTCACCGAAGCCGGCTTTTGCATAGGAAAAGATGCCGGCATCGAGCTCGGGCTTGCGCGCCGCAAGCGCCTGAAAGACCAGGGCCAATGTATACATCCCGGTCCCGGCGATACACCAGGCGATGACGGCTCCAATCGGTCCGGTGGCGGCGCCAAAGGTGCGCGGCAGCGCAAATATGCCGGCGCCGATCATCGACCCGACAACCATCGCCGTCAGTGCGGCGAGAGAAAGCTTCTGCGAGGTCTGGGATGCCATGGCCGCGTCTCGAGTCGGTGGTCACTGCACAAGCGAAATCCGTCCGCCAAGCCGATCCGGCAGGTCGCTGCACTGGTCGACCACCCGATGCTGCATCGGCGAAAGTCACAAGTCCAGCAGATGTAACTGCGCCGCGCGGTGTATTGCGCCGAAGCTCCGAAATAGAGACTTAGTGCCAAGCCGTGAGATTCTCAGCTAATTTCACGCTCATTTCAAAAGCATAGATTTACTTCGCCCATCGAAGGCGGGCTCGCTTGGTCGCCCATCACCGGGAGAGAGACGTGACAGGTAAGTCCGAGCAGAAGCTGTCCTTGTTCGCCTTGATCGGAATGGTCGTCGGATCGATGATCGGGGCCGGCATCTTCAATCTGCCCGGCAGGTTCGCCACCGCGACAGGCCCGTTCGGCGCCATCATCGCCTGGTGTATCGCCGGGACCGGCATGTACATGCTGGCCCGAGTGTTCCAGGCGCTGGCCGAGAAGAGACCCGATATCGATTCCGGCGTCTTCGCCTACGCGAAGGCGGGATTCGGCGACTATATGGGCTTCCTCTCGGCGTTCGGCTATTGGCTCGGAAGCTGCCTCGGAAACGTCTTCTACTGGGTGCTGATCGGATCGACGCTCGGGCGCTTCTTCCCAGGGATTTTCGGGGATGGCAGCACCGCGATCGCGATCATCGTCTCGCTGGTCGGCATCTGGGCCTTCCATTTCATGATCCTGCGCGGCGTCGAGCAGGCCACCTTCATCAACAGCGTGGTGACGGTCGCCAAGATCGTACCGATCATCGTGGCGATCCTCGCCATGGCGATCGCGTTCAACTACACGCAATTCTCCGAGAACTTTCTCGGCGGCGTGGGCATGCCGGAAAAGACCCTGGTGGCGCAGGTGCGCGACACCATGCTGATCACCGTTTTCGTCTTCCTCGGTATCGAGGGGGCGAGCGTGTATTCGCGCTTCGCCCAGAAGCGTTCGGACGTCGGCACCGCCACCATTCTGGGTTTTGTCGGCGTCACCGGCCTGATGGTGGCCATCACCCTGCTGCCCTACGCCACGGCTCCCCGTGCCGCCATCGCCGGGGTCCAGCAGCCCTCGCTTGCCGGCGCGCTCGAACTGGTCGTGGGACATTGGGGCGCGGTGTTCATTTCCGTCGGCGTGCTGGTGTCAGTGCTCGGCGCGTATCTCGCCTGGTCGCTGATCTGCGCCGAGGTGCTGTTCGCCGCCGCAAAGTCGCAGGACATGCCGAAGCTTTTCGCGGCGCAGAACGGCAACCGGGTTCCCGCCAACGCGCTTTGGCTGACCAACATCGTCGTCTCGCTATTCATCATCTCAACCTACTGGTCACGCGACGCCTTCAACTTCATGCTCGACATGACAAGCGTGACGGCGCTGCTGCCCTACCTGCTGGTCGCGGGCTATGGCGTGCTGATCGCCCGTCGCGGCGAGGGGTACCAGACCACGCCCGGCGAACGCGGGCGCGACCAGCTATTCGCCTGGATCGCCGTCGTCTACACCCTCATCATGTTTGTGGCCGCCGGCTTGAAATACGTGCTTCTGGTGGCGGTGCTCTTCGTGCCGGGAACCATCCTCTACCTGTGGGCGCGGCGCGAACAGAAGGCGCGGTTCTTCACATCGGTCGAACTCATCATCTTCGCCGTCACCCTGGTCGCCGGCCTTGCTGGTTTCGTCGGCCTGCTGACCGGCGCCATTACACCTTGACGAGAAAGGCCCGAGCCATGGCGATGGAAACGAAATTCGGCGTGCATTCCGAAGTCGGCCAGCTTCGCAAGGTCATGGTCTGCGCGCCCGGCCGCGCCCATCAGCGCCTGACGCCCAGTAACTGCGACGCACTTCTGTTTGATGATGTGCTCTGGGTCGACAACGCAAAACGCGACCATTTCGATTTCATGACCAAGATGCGCGACCGCGGTGTCGAGGTGGTGGAGATGCATAACCTCCTTGCCGAGACCGTCGCCGTCCCCGAGGGGAAGAAATGGATCCTCGACAATCAGGTGGTGCCGAACCAGATTGGCCTCGGCCTCGTCGACGAGGTGCGCTCCTATCTGGAAGGGCTCTCCAACCGCGATCTGGCGGAGACGCTGATCGGTGGCCTCTCGACACACGAATTCCCCGAATCCATCGGCGGCGAACAGCTCGAGCTGATCCGCGACGCGGCCGGGGTGAACGAGTATCTGCTGCCACCGCTACCGAACACGCTCTACACCCGCGACACCACCTGCTGGATCTATGGCGGCGTCACGCAGAATCCGCTCTACTGGCCGGCGCGGCATGAGGAGACCATCCTCACCACCTCGATCTACAAGTTCCACCCCGACTTCGCCGGCAAGGTGAATGTGTGGTGGGGCGACCCGACCAAGGATTGGGGCCTCGCCACGCTGGAAGGCGGTGACGTCATGCCGATCGGCAAGGGCAATGTGCTGATCGGCATGAGCGAGCGCACCTCGCGCCAGGCGATCAGCCAGCTCGCGGCGACGCTGTTCGAGAAGGGCGCGGCCGAGCGCGTCATCGTCGCGGCGATGCCGAAGCTGCGAGCGGCGATGCATCTCGACACGGTGTTCACCTTTGCCGACCGCGACTGCGTGCTGCTCTACCCCGATATCGTCAATGGCATCGAGGCGTTCTCCTACCGGCCGGACGGCAAGGGCGGCGTCGAGTTGCACAAGGACAAGGGTACCTTTGTCGAGACGGTACGCGACGCGCTCGGCCTCAAGAAGATGCGCGTCGTGGAGACCGGCGGCAACGCCTATATGCGCGAGCGCACCCAATGGGATAGTGGCGCCAACCTCGTGTGCGCCTCACCGGGCGTCGTGTACGCCTATGACCGCAACACCTATACAAACACGCTTCTGCGCAAGGAGGGCATCGAGGTCATCACCATCATCGGCGCGGAACTGGGTCGCGGTCGTGGTGGCGGCCATTGCATGACCTGTCCGATAATCCGTGATGCGGTGGACTACTGACGGCAGAGCATTTCCGAGGATCGGAGATGGGTGTCTCTCTGGTTAGGCAATCGACAATGAGCGGCGCTTCCATGGGCGGAACCGATCACCAACGTCGAGCAGCGTCCCTGCATTCCAAATGGGGATGGTTCCTGGTCTTGGGCCTTACCCTGGCATTGGCTGGAGTCCTGGCCGTAGCGCTGCCGGCTGTTTCCACATTCGCGGCGAGTGTTGTCCTTGGAATCGTCCTTTCGCTCGCGGGCATCGTGAAGATGGTTCAATCCCTGCGGGTTAAGGAATGGAGCGGATTCATCTGGCAAGAACTCACGGGCGCGGTCGAACTCGTCGGCGGCATCCTGATATACTTCAATCCCTTCAAGGGCGCTCTCGCGATCACGCTTCTGATCGCCTTGGTGTTTCTGGTGCAGGGCATCCTGCAAGTCGCCCTCGCGTTGCGGGTGCGCGATCAAGATGGTTGGCAGTGGTTCGCGATATCGGGCCTGGTCGCGCTGGCGGCCAGCGCTACGCTCGCATTGAAGTTGCCCTTTACCAGCATTTACACGCCAGGCACGGTTGCCGGCATTTCTCTCCTTGTCGCCGGCGGCGCCTATATGGCCATTGCCCTGACGATGCGTAGAGCTCGGCCATGAGGGCGCCGTGCGAAAGATCCGAGCGACATCGTTCCGTAGCGAGGCGGCGATGGATCAGTCGCGCTTCTTGGGCTTGCTTGATGGCTGCCTGCTTGGGGGGCGCCGCACCACCTTTCGTCAGTTCGGTTTCATTCGCCCAGCAGCCTGGTGCAAGGCAGGCGCCGCCTCCCGCGGTCGTCGTCGAGAAGATCGAGGTTCAGCAGGTCAGCAATCCCGCGCAGTTTACCGGTCGTGTGGAAGCGATAGAAGCAGTCGACATCCGGGCGCGTGTCACCGGCTTTCTGCACTCCGTCGATTTCAAGGATGGGCAAGCGGTAAAGGCTGGGGACACGCTGTTTGAAATCGAGCCGGATCAGCTTAATGCGCTGGTCGCTTCGGCGCGGGCGCAGGTGGCGCGTGCCGACGCAACACGAATATCGGCCGAGCGGAGCCTGGCGCGCAACCGCGACCTGTTGGCCCGAAGAACCGTCTCGCAGGCCACGGTGGACGAGGTCCAAGCAGCATTCGATGTCGCTTCCGCCGATGTGCAGGTCGCTCAGGCCGCACTGGATACCGCCGAACTCAACCTGTCCTATGCTCATATCACGGCCCCGATCTCCGGCAGCATTGGCCGCGCGACGTTCACGACGGGCAATCTTGTCGGACCGGATTCCGGTTCGCTGGCACGGATAGTCAGCCTGGACACCGTCCGCGTCGCTTTCGCCGTGACCGAGGGGTTGCTTGTGACGATCCGCCAGCAGCAGGCGAGCGGCGGCGGCCTCGATCCGAATACGCTGAAACTCTCGCTGCGTCTTGCCAACGGGACGGACTATGGCACGCCCGGCCGCATCGAATTTATCGAGAACGAGATCGACCCGCAGACCGGGACGGTCGCGGCCCGTGCGGTTTTCCCCAATCCTCGTCACATCCTCCTGCCAGGACAGTTCGTCACTCTTTATGTGCAGGAGAAAGACGCCCCTAGCTTGCCGGTGGTGCCCCAGACAGCGGTGCTGCAGGATCGCGAGGGGCGCTTCGTCTATCTGCTCGGCAAGGACAATATCGTCTCGCAGCAGCGCATCCACACAGGCGCACGCGTCGGCAATGGATGGGCGGTCACCAAGGGCCTTGACGGCGGCGAGCAGGTCGTCGTCGAGGGAATCCAACGTCTCGCCCAGGGCATGACGGTTCAGCCGAGCCAAGGCCAGCCGGTCGGCGGCGGCACATGATTTCCGATCTCTTCATCACCCGCACCCGGCTGGCGATCGTCTTGTCGATCGTCATTTCGATTGCGGGCGCGATCGCCATCTTTTCGCTGCCGGTGCAGCAATATCCAGAGATCACGCCGCCCACCGTCAGCGTCACTGCCTTCTACCCCGGGGCGAGCGCGGAAGTGATTGCCGATGTCGTCGGCGGCCCCCTGGAGACGGCCATCAATGGCGTCCCCAACATGATGTACATGTCGTCGACCAGTTCGAATGCCGGGCAATATTCGCTGTCCGTGACGTTCGAAGTCGGCACAAATCCCGACATTGCGCAGGTCAATGTGCAGAACAGGGCGCAACTGGCGATTTCCCAATTGCCCGCCGCGGTCACCCAGCAAGGCGTGTCCGTGCGGTCGCGATCGCCCGATTTCGTGCTCGGCATCGCCTTCTATTCTCCGGACAGCAAGCTCGACGTGCTGCAGATCACCAATTTCACCTCGACGACGATCGCCGATGCACTCTCGCGCGTCAGCGGTGTCGGTGAGGCTTCCGTCGTCGGCGCGTCCGAATACTCGATGCGCATATGGCTGAATCCGGCACGCATGGATGCCCTGGGCATAACGGCCGATGACGTGGCCGCCGCCATTCAGCGGCAGAACATCCAGGCCTCGCTTGGCCAGGCCGGCGCCCCACCAGCGCGGGAAGGCACCGAGCTGCAATATACGCTCGTGGCTCGCGGCCGCCTCTTGAGCACGGATGAATTCGGCGACATCGTCATACGCACAGGCGAGGCCGGGGCGATCGTACGGTTGCACGATATCGCACGTATAGAACTCGGCGCCCGCAGTTATTCATCGAGCGCGAGCTTCGCCGGGCATGACACGGCGATGCTGCAGATAAACCAGGCGCCGGGAGCCAACGCGATCCAGACCGCCAACGCCGTGCGCGCCGAGCTACAGCGCCTTTCACCCACGTTTCCTCCCGGCCTGCAATACCAGGTCGTCTACGATGCGACACGGTTCGTCCGGACGAGCCTCTCGCTCATCGTGCGGATCCTCGGCGAGGCTTTCCTGATCGTGCTCGTCGTCACCTACCTGTTCCTGCAGGACTGGCGCGCCACCCTGGTCTCGGCGCTGGCCATGCCCGTCGCGATGCTGGGTGCCATCGCCGTCCTGCTGGCATTCGGATATTCGATAAACTCGATTTCGCTGCTGGCCCTGGTGCTGGCGATCGGACTGGTCGCCGACGACGCCATCCTTGTCGTCGAGAACGTCAAGCATGTCATGGAGGACGACCCCACGGTCGAAACGGTGGCGGCCGCCCGCAAGGCGATGGGGCAGATCACGGGTCCGATCATTTCCACCACGCTCGTCCTCCTTGCCGTGGTGATCCCGACAGCTTTCCTGTCCGGCATAAGCGGGCAGCTCTACCGCCAGTTCGCGGTCACCTTGTCGGCGGCGCTGGTTATCTCGTCCGTCGTCGGCCTCACACTCAGCCCGGCACTCGCCGCCATCCTGCTGAGGCGCGGACAGCGCGGATACCGGCGCGGTCCGCTTGGCTGGTTCGCGCGCTTCATGAACGCGACGCGTGTCGGCTATGGCCGGCTGGTCGGTTTCCTGGTGCGCCTGTGGATCATACCTCTCGCCGCGCTTGCCGCCTGCTTCCTGGGCGCCTACCTGCTGTTCAGCGGCCTGCCCTCGACCTTCCTGCCGGACGAGGACCAAGGCGCCCTGTTTGTCGATATCCAGCTTCCCAATGCCGCCTCGCTCGATCGTACGAGAGCGATTGTGGGAGAGGTTCAAAAGACCTTATCGGCGACAAAAGGCGTCGAAAACGTCATTTCGGTCGCCGGCTTCAGCATCGTGCAGGGGACGCAATCTCCCAACGGAGCGATGGTGGTCGCGGCGCTGGATCCCTGGGATCAGCGCAACACGCCGGATCTGCGGCTGGACGCCATCCTCGCAAGATTGCGCGCGCAATTCTCGACCATTCCAGGCGCCAATGTTGCCGTCTTTTCGCCGCCGGCCATTTCCGGCATCGGCGCGGTCGGAGGCCTCGATCTGCGCCTGCAGGCTTTGCAGGGGCAGCCGCCGGAAGAGATCGCGGCGGTAGTACGAGCATTCGTTACGGCGATCAACCAGGCGCCGGAAATCGGCGGCGTGGCGACAACCTTCAGCGCCGATGTGCCGCAGATTTACGTCGATGTCGACCGGACCCGCGCCGAAGCGCTTGGAGTGAGCGTGTCCGACATCTATTCGACGATCGGCGCCAGCTTCGGGTCGCGTTATGTGAATGATTTCACGCTGCACGGGCGGGTCTTCCAGGTCAACCTGCAGGCTGACGCCGAGCATCGCGGGGACGCCGAGGATATCCTCAATCTCCATGTTCGCAGCCGGACGGGCGCGATGGTGCCGCTCAGGGCGGTGGTATCGACCAGCACCGTACTCGCACCCTTCGTCATCTCCCGCTACAACCTGTCGGTAGCGGCACAGATCAACGGCCAAGTCGCGCCAGGCGGCAGTTCCGGAGCGGCGATGGATGCCATCGAACGCGTCGCGGCCGAGGCGTTGCCGGCCGGCTATGGCTACGAGTGGTCCGGCCTGTCCTTCCAGGAGCGGCGCAGCGCCGGACAGGAGAGCGTCATTTTCGGACTGGCCTTCCTGTTCGCCTATCTGTTCCTGGTGGCGCAGTACGAAAGCTGGATGCTGCCGATCGCCGTAATTCTGTCCCTTGGAGCCGCCCTGTTCGGTGCCACCGGGGCGCTCGTGCTTTTCGGACTGCAAAACAGCCTTTATGTGCAGATCGCCATCGTGCTGCTCATCGGGCTGGCGTCGAAGAACGCCATCCTGATCGTCGAATTCGCCAAGGAACGCCGCGAAGAGGGGCAATCGATCGCCGAAGCGGCAAGACTCGGTGCCGAGCAGCGCTTCCGCGCCGTGATGATGACGGCTCTCTCCTTCATTCTGGGCATCATCCCACTGGCGGTGTCCACCGGCGCCGGCGCCGGCGCGCGCCAGGCTGTGGGTGTCACAATCTTTGGCGGCATGCTGGCCGCAACGACGATCGGCCTATTCATCATCCCGGCCTTATTCGCGGCGATCCAGCATATTGCGGAATGGGCAACTGTCCGGCCGATGGCGGAATCGAACACCGATGAGGTAGTCCCGCAATCGAGGGGCAAGGCATGACTGCCTATGAGAATGGAACCGTATCGAGTTTGCCACCCACATCGGTTCGCATTCTTCTTGGCCTTGTGCTGATTGTCGGGGGCATATTCGTCTTGGGCGACTTGGCGCTGGCGACCGTGATCAGCGCCATAGTCATTGGTGTTACCGCCATCGTCGTGGGTGCGTTCGAGATGATGCACGCCTTCTGGATGAAAGGATGGAGCGGCTTCATCTGGCAGTTTCTTCTCGGCATCCTGTACGTCGTTTTCGGAGCCATGGCGGTGAGGCAGCCTGTGTCGGGCGCGCTTGTCCTGACCTACGTACTTGGACTGCTGCTTGTGGCCTCAGGCGTCGTTCGCCTGTTTGTCGGCGTCAGGCACTGGAGCGACGTCGGCTGGACGATGGTTCTGTCCGGAACATTCGGATTTCTGGCCGGACTTGTTCTCCTGACTGGATGGCCCTCGACCGGCCTTTGGGTGCTTGGGCTTTTGCTGGGTATCGACCTGATTTCGCATGGTATGGCATGGCTGACATATGGCTGGTTGCCGACGGCGAAGACAGCGTAGATCCTCGGCAGTCCGCTGGTGATTTTGATTGCTGCGGATCCGCGGATTCACAGGCTGACGGGATTGGCCCGAATTCCCAGCCGGACTTCAGCGATATCGACCATGCCTGGTCATTGCGCCTGCAGTCGCCGAAGGAGCTGGCCCAACCGCAGGCCGGGGGCGGCGGTTTCCACCTCGTCCATGTGCCAATGCGATGGGCCGTTTTTGACGCCAGTTCTCACTTCGCTCGGGCAGTACCCGAACTCGCGCCTGAATGCGCGGCTGAATTCCGCGCCATCACCGAAGCCGTATTCGTCGGCAATGTCCAGAATTCGACGGCGGTCATTCGGATCCGCGAGCGCTGCATGGGCTGCCAGGAGGCGCCGATGCTGGATGTAGTGCACGATTCCTCCGGAAGCCTCAAAAAGCCGGTAGAGCCGGGAACGCGATATCCCGAGTTCGCGCGTCATTTGCTCGATAGACAGATCGGGCTGGAAAAGATGGTGCTGCACGAATCGACGGGCGCGCTCGAGCAAGGTAGCCGAAATCGGGTCATGAGCTTCGGTGAGATGATCAGGAGATGGTGCGATGCAAACCTGGAGCATCGCTCGGGTCGCACTGAGCAAGCCCGGAAGATCATTGACACCCATCGTGGGAAGCCGCTGGACGAGACTGGCCAGATAGTCGGCTAGCAGCGGTCCCATGCCTCCACGAAGGACGGAGAACTCGGCCGCGGCGAGACCCCAACTCATGTCACGGCAGAAGTCGCGGGGTACGAACAGCAGCAGCATTTCGCTGTCTGTAACGCTTCCCTCGAAGACCCGGCCAAGCGGATGCACCTGCACCGATCCGGCGTCCCCGTCGAAAGACTTGGAGGGAGTGATCGTCTGCGATCTGCCGTCCTGGATGAGGGTCACCAACCAATGATCGACAGGATCACGGCGAACGTGACCCGCCAGACTGGTGAAGTCCAAACCATTGGTGCTGACCTGAGCCAAAGCAAGATCGCCCAGATCCCAGATGACCTGCGTGCCGGCGAAACCGGCCTCCGTATCGCCCGGCTCGACAAAGTCGAGCATGGTCGCAAAGCTCTGACGCCACGCCGCAAACTGATCCTTCGGAGGCAAATCGCCGGTCGAGAATTCGAAGCAGGGAATTGGAGTTTGTTCCGGAACGACCAATGTTGGCTCGGCGGCGGGGTTAGCCGGGGGTTCGAGGATCGCATGCGCGTTCCATCCTGCCGGAGCCGCGTTCGCCACGTGCGAGGTCACGACAGGATCCTCGACGGCGCACAAAGCGGGCACAGGGTGAGAAGGCGGTAGAGCGAGACGAGATCTCGATCTGAGCCATTAGAAAACCCTGCCGCCACGACACGATATCGAAGGCTCTGATGTATTAGTATATCATAATATATAGTCTTTATGGCGCATTCCGCGTGCGCAAAAGACGCAAGTACACCCATTGGGGATATCTTTCCGCCAAAGAACATCCCCCGCACACGCACCAACTTAGACCAAATTGTCTGGAAATTCAAGTTGAATTGCCAAACCACTCGCCCTGCATGGGTCAGGTATAGTTAACAGTGCCGATGGACATCAGGTCGATTGACGCCCCCCAGACAGCAACGTTGCGATCCAGCGTGTTGACTGCTCGTGCGCGCACCATGTGACCACGACAATCAGGATCGGCACGCCGATGAAAGCGCCGGGCACCCCCCACATGAAGCTCCAGAAAAACACCGCGAACATAACGGCGAAAGGCGAGATCGCCAGCGACGCGCCGGTCAGAAATGGCTCCAGATAGCTGCCAATGGCAAACTGAATGACATTCAAGCCGACGAACACAATCAGGGCCAACTGCCAGGACCCGGACTGCGCGATGGCAAACAGGGTCGGGAAGATTGTGGCCATGAGCGGTCCGATGAATGGGATGTAGTTCAGCGCGAAGGCGATTGCTGCCCAAGCGCTTGCGAGTTCGAGGCCGGCAACAAGCGTAAAAGCCCACACGACCAAGCCCGTCAGAATACACGCGAGACTGCGCACAACCATGAAACGGCGAATTTTGCCGGCAATTTCGCGGCCGATATGCAACAGCATCTCCCCTTGCGGCTGGGCCAAGGATGACCGCAGGCGACGTTGCAGGTCTTCGGCTTCCAACAGGCCCAGCATCACGAAAATAAAGGTCAACACGGCAAAGCCGGCGACGCTGTTCAGCCGCGTGACGAGGCTGTGGGTCAGGCCGACCAGCCGGGATATACTGAAAAGCTCTCCTAGCGGGCTGACGATCGCAATTCCGTGGCCCTCCAGCCAGTCCGTCCAACTGGCGTAGATCGCCTGCAATCGGCCGGTATTGTAAAAAAGCCATTGCGATAGTTCGCCGAGCCCCCAGACAATCGCCGAGCCCACGATTACGATCACCAGAACCACAAGCAGAAGTGTGATCAGCAAGGCTGCCAACCGCGGAATCCGCCGCTGCAGAGCCATCTGAATTGGCCATGCCAACGCAATCACGAACAGTGAGAATGCAAGGGGCATGAGAATCGATCTGGCGAAATACAGCGCAGCGAGAACGAGGATGCCGGTCGCAATAGGGTTGACCATACGGCGGTTGCTCGTTTCGGCCACGTTTGCCCTGTCGTTTCTCGAGCGCGGTCGCCGCAATCTTGTTTCACTCATGCGGAAATCCGGCACAGACTCATGCCACGGGTCATGGGAAACTCTCGCGAGGGAGAAAAGCCCCCCTCAAATCTTTTTAATAGGCTCAACGGCAGCGGCCGGCATGAACAGGCCGAAAGCCGTCCGCACGAGCCAGGCAAGCGTTGGAAAATGTGCGAAAGCGCCCGCTGCTGGTCGCGCAAACCGGAGCATACTGGAGAGTGCAGGCAACTGGCCGCTGCGGCCGCGATGTGCGGCACTCACCATTTCTCACGATTTGATATCCTTGAGCGCGGGCCATGCACGCGTTGCCAAAGGTCCGCAGCCTTTCGCCGCGTCGACCGCAAACGGGCGCATGTACCAGGCCGCAGGCCTGGGGGTGCCGGGGCACGGGACGAGCCTGATCGACGGCGACAGTGCATGCCGACAACAATGCGGCGACCAGCAGCCACGTGCTCGGGCGGGCAAACAGGCATTGTACCTGGGTCATCTCACGTCTCCTTCGGATCGCCCTCGGCGCCTCACTCCGCCTACGGCTAAGGCAATGCACGCGGTAAGGACGAGGCCACCTAACAATCCCGCAACGCCAACCCCGACAAGGATTGCCGGGGTAAGGACGCCGACGCCTTGCGCCGTGGCGTCCACCGCGCTTTCGACCTTTCCGACAAAACGGCTGACGCCTGGCAGTTGTCCGGCGAGCCAGGTCAGAGCGAGTCCGCCGATAGCGCCCGTCAAAGCATTGACCTTTGCGCCCAGACCAAGATCCGTCCACCGCCCAAGAGCGAGGCCTGCCGCTGCACCACAGACGATCTCGATAGTGAGTGCGACAGCAGTCTCGACCACGCCCATCGGTCTTGTCCAATTGTCAGACGATCGGCTCAAGCGATTCCGGAGCGGCAGCTGAAGTTTGCCTTACGCAGCCTCGGACGCCTGACTAAGCGCCTCACGCAGGATCTGCTCCTTCGTCTCGTCCAGCGATGTCTTGAGCACGACGCCACCAAATCCCTTGATTGCGCTCAGCACCTTATCGGCGGTCATTCCGTGAATGAGCACGAACAACGCAGCATTTCCCGGCTGCAAGGTGGCCGACAGGTCTTTCATGAAAGCATCGTTTATTCCGACGTCGGTCAGTGCACCGCCAAGCGCGCCGGAAGCGGCGCCAATCGCCACACCGATGACGGGATTGAGGAAAATGACACCGATGAGCAAGCCCCAGAAGCTGCCCGACACAGCACCAGCGACGGTCGTGTTCATGATCTGGTTGAGCTTCACGTTGCCGGCTTCAGTCTTGGTCGCAATGACGGCGTCACTAATGTTGATGAGGTATTCCTTCTGCAATGCAAACAGGCGCTGGCGCACCTCTTCAGCCTTGGCTTCGGTGGGGTAGACTATGACGACCAGGTCGGACATGGGGCCTCCACTGCGAAATTCGATGGGATCAAGATGCGCCCACAAGCTTGCGGGATGTCATTTTAGGTCGCTGCCGCAGCGAAGAAATTAGCCGGGAATCCCACACCTTTGCGGTGCGTCCCTTTTTGATTGCGGCCCGGGACGACAGAACAGCTTCGACTTGCGCCGGATCACCGCAGGCAATTACTTCATCTCGACGGTACGCAGCCGTAATCCGGAGGTCTGCATGAAGCGGCATTGGCTGTTCGGGCTGTGGCATTCGCTCTCGGCAGGCGGCCTCCTTCTCGGAACGCTGTTTTTTGCCGCCTCGCTCACCCCGACGCTGCTTCCGCGGACCGTTGTGACCCAAGGTGTGCTTTCGGGATTCGCCCTGGCGGCAGGCTATGGCATCGGCGTGTTCGGCCGGTGGCTTTGTGTCTACCTGGAGTTGCCAGCGCCGCGAGGCCTGCGCGCCGCAAAACTGGTCGCCGCCGTCGGATGCTTGCTCGTCGCTTGCATCTTCCTCTGGTGGGCGGCGCAATGGCAGAACTCGATCCGGAAGCTGATGGGCCTCGACCTTGTTGAAAGCGCGCATCCGCTCAAGGTTGGTCTGCTCGCGCTGGTGACATTCGCTCTCGTCATCGCCCTGGCACGGCTCTTCCAGCTGACGATCCGTTTCGTGTCGACCAGAGTTAGCCGCTTTGCGCCGAGGAGGGTCTCGAACATCGTCGGCGTGATCGTCTCGGTTGCGCTCTTCTGGTCGATCACCAGCGGCGTGCTGTTTCGTGTCGCGCTTCACTTCGCGGATTCGTTCTACAGGCAATATGACGCGCTGGTCGAACCGGAGACTGCACGGCCAACCGACCCCGACAAGACTGGCAGCAGCGCCTCATTGCTCGATTGGAACGAGTTGGGACGAACAGGGCGCGCGTTCGTTGCCGAAGGGCCGACGGGTGAGGAAATACACGCTTTCACCAACAAGAAGGCGCTGCAGCCGATCCGTGTCTATGTCGGGCTGCGATCCGCCGATAGCCCGGAAAAAAGAGCGCGGCTCGCGCTGAACGAGCTGATACGGGTCGGCGGCTTCCAGCGTTCGGTGCTGGTCGTCGTGACGCCCACCGGAAGCGGATGGATCGATCCGGCGGCGATGGAGAGTCTGGAATATCTTCAGAACGGCGATGTCGCGAGCGTTGCCGTGCAATACTCCTACCTTGCCAGCTGGCTGTCGCTGCTTGTGGAGCCGGACTATGGAGCCGATACTGCGCAGGCCCTCTTCCGGGATGTCTACGACTATTGGATCAGGCTGCCCAAGAATAGCCGCCCGCGGCTCTATCTGCATGGCCTCAGCCTGGGTGCGATGAACTCCGAACGATCAACCGACATGTTCGACGTGGTCGGAGATCCGTTTCAGGGCGCGCTGTGGAGCGGACCGCCATACCGAAGCGGCCTTTGGCGTTCGTTTACCCGGGACCGGAGTCCGGGGTCGCCTGCTTGGCTTCCCCGTTTTCGTAACGGATCGATTGTTCGGTTCATGAACCAAGATGGCGTGGCCGCGGATCCAGGCTTTGTCTGGGGGCCGATGCGAATCGTTTATCTCCAATATGCGAGCGACCCGGTGACATTCTTCGACTATCGCGATCTCTACCGCGAGCCGGATTGGATAAAGCCCCCGCGCGGCCCGGACGTCTCGCCTGAACTGCGGTGGTATCCGGTGGTGACTTTCCTGCAGCTCACACTTGACATGGCTATGGCAACGACCGCGCCGATCGGGCACGGACACGTTTATGCGCCGGGCGATTACGTCGAGGGGTGGATTGAGGTGGCCAATGTTCAAGGATGGTCCCTGCAGCAAATCGCGGAATTGAAACGACATCTCGGTCGCTTGCCCTGAAACAGGGCAATGTCGTTGGCCATCTGTAAAGCAAGCCTGCGGCACGCGAGGAGCTTCGAGCATTTGAGCCCGTGGCGTGCGCCCCCTTGGCCGGCGGTCGATCCATGGTCATTGTGTGGCGGGTAAGCATTCACTAGTCTTTCGGCTGGGTCGAGGATCGCACGCATGACGCCGAAACTGAACCGCTGGAAGCGCTTCGCCGACTGGGACGAGCGGCCGTTGCGTCTGGACAAGTTTGCGGCGGAAGACCCTGCCAACGGCTTCTCCGCTTTCTCCAGCCCAGCCGATCCGAAACCAGGCATCGGCATCAAGGACGGGCGAGTCATATCCCTCGATGGCGTGCTCGAACACGACTACGATATGATCGACCGCTTCATCGCCCGCCATCACATCGATCCGGAGGTGGCACCTGAAGCGATGGCGCTGGACTCGGCGACCGTCGCCCGCTGGCTGGTCGACATGAACGTGCCGCGCGAGACGCTGGTGCGGCTTGCCCACGGCATGACACCTGCGAAACTCGCTGAGGTCGTGTCGCAGCTCAACGCCCTGGAGATCGCCTTCGCCTACTCGAAGATGCGAGCCCGCAAGACACCGGGCAACCAGGCACACGTCACCAACGCCAAGGACGATCCGCTGCAGCTCGCCGCCGATGCCGCGACCGCCGTCGCCTTTGGCTTCGACGAGATCGAGACGACGATGCGCGTTTCGCGCAACGCCTGGTCCAACGCGGTGGCGTGTGCGGTAGGCGGCGCGGTCGGTCGCTGGGGAACGCTGTTCCAATGCTCCAGCGAGGAAGCCGAAGAGCTGCGCATCGCCATGGCGGGCTTTACCTCCTACGCCGAAACCGTTTCCGTCTACGGCACTGAAAAGTCGTTCACCGATGGCGACGACACGCCGTGGTCCAAGGCATTTCTGGCCGCCGCCTACGCCTCGCGCGGCGTCAAGATGCGCTGTACGTCTGGTGCCGGCTCCGAGTTGCTGATGGGCTTCCATGAAGCCAAGTCGCTGCTCTACCTGGAGGCGCGCTGCCTCTGCCTGCAGCGCGGCATGGGGGTGCAAGGCACGCAGAATGGCGGCATCGACGGAGCGCCTTTGACCGCCACTATACCCGGCGGTGTTCGCGAGCTGATGGCCGAGAACCTCATCGCCGTCTGGCTCGATCTCGAATGCGCGTCTGGCAATGACGCGCGGTCGACCGAATCGGAAATTCGCGTCGGCGCCAAAATCCTTCCCTACCTGATTGCCGGCTCGGACCTGATCTGCTCCGGGATGGGATCGATCCTGAAATACGACAACTCGTTCAACCCGTCGCTAATCAACGGCGAGGAATTGGAAGATTATCTTGTGCTGCAGCGCGATTTCGAGGCCGATGGCGGGTTGACGCCGCTGCCCGAGTCACGCGCGATCGAGCTGCGCGAGCGGGCGGTGGAGGCGATCGCCGCCGTGTTCGAGGAACTCGGCCTTTCCTCACCGACCGAGGACATGAAGAGCAGCGTGGTCTACGCTTCCGGTTCCGACGATACACGCAGCCTGATGCCGCGCGACGTCAGCTTTATCAGCGAAGCCATCAAGGAGCGCGGCATCACCGTGATCGATGTGGTCAAGGCGCTGGCCAAGCGTGGATTCCGCGAAGAGGCGGAGAACCTCCTCGACGTGGTCAAGCTGCGCCTTTCCGGTGACTATCTCCAGACATCGGCGATGATCCGCAATGGGCGGATCGTCAGTGCGGTCAACGATCCAAACGACTATCTCGGCCCGGGTTCCGGCTACCGCGTGTCCGAAGAACGGCGCCTGCAGCTCAATGACATCCGCGATGTGCTGGACCAGAAGGAAGTGCTGCGCTCGGAAGCCCTGCACGAGAAGGACGAGGCAAGGCACATCCGCTATCGCAACCTGGGGCCCGCGGCCAACGGATCGGCGAAGGACGATGTGGTCATCGGCATCAGCCCGGCTTTCGGGCTGAAGCTTTACCGGACGACGGCCGGACATCGGCTCTCCGAAGTGCTCGGCGCCATGCTCGATGCGATCCACGCACGCGGGCTCAAGGCGCGCGTCGTCCGCTTCCGCCATACGGCCGATACCTCCTTCCTCGGCCTGTCCGCCGCGCGGCTTGCCGGCAGCGGCATAGGCATCGGCATCCAGGCCAAGGGCACGGCCGTCATCCACCAGCGTGACCGCCAGCCGCACAACAACCTCGAACTGTTTTCCAATGCGCCGATCACCCGGCTCGAGCACTATCGCGCGCTGGGTGCCAATGCGGCGGCCTATGCGCTGGGCGAAATGCCGGAGCCCGTCGTGGTGCCGCAGCGGGGCGAGGCCATGGGGTCTCGCTACCACGCCCGCGTCGCCCTCATCTACGCCATCGAAACCGGACTGACGGAGGCTGGTGCGGCTCCCGAAGAGGTCGACGTCATCCTGACAGGAGTGAAATCGTGACCCACACGCGCGCCGACTATCCGCTCGCCGAAACACAGCCCGGCGCCGTAAAGGGCAAGCGCGGCAAGTCGCTTGCCGAGATAACGCTGGATTCGGTGCTTGCGGGCGACGTGACGATGGAAGACCTTCGTATCACCCCACAAGCGCTGCAGGCACAGGCCGATGTGGCGCGCGATGTCGGACGGCCGACACTGGCGCTCAACTTCGAGCGTGGGGCGGAGCTTGTCGAGGTGCCGCAGGATTTCATCATGCAGGTATACGAACTGCTGCGCCCCGGCCGCGCCAAATCCAAGGAAGAATTGCTCCAGGCCGCCACCACGATGCGCGATACCTACCAGGCCGAACGCATCGCCCGTTTCATCGAAGAAGCCGCCGAGACCTACGCGGCTCGCGGCCTTTTCACATTCCGCTTCTGAAAGGACCGCATGAGCTGGAAAACCGGATTCCGTTCGCTCTACTATCTCGGTGCGCCCGAGCCGGATGATCCGGTGCTGGTGCCGGCGCAAACCGCCATCCTGGTCATCGACGTTCAGAACACCTACCTGAAGCGGCCGGATCGCGCATCGCTTTCACAGCAGGAACAGCATCGCTACGATCTGTGGACGCCGTTCCACGAGCGCATGCACGGCACGGTCATACCGAACACGGCAAGACTGCTGGCGCTGGCAAGGCAAAACGGCATCGAATGCCTTTTTGCCCGCATCGCCTGCCACACCAAGGACGGGCGTGACCGCTCACTCTCTCAGAAAATGCCGGGCTGGAACAATTTGCTGCTGCCAAAGAACGACGCACCGTCGCAGCTGGTTGCCGAGCTTCAGCCGGCCGGCGACGAAATCGTGGTGACCAAGACCACCGATTCCGCGCTGACGGGGACGAATCTGCGCCTGATCCTTCACAATCTCGGCATCAGGAATGTCATCTGCTGCGGCATCTTCACGGACCAGTGCGTGTCCTCGACGGTACGCAGCCTGGCGGATGAGAGTTATGCCGTCATCGTGCTCGAGGATTGCTGCGCGGCGGCGACCGAGGATCTTCATCGCAAGGAGCTCGAAATCATCAACATGATCTATTGCCACGTGATGTCGAGCGGCGAGCTATGCAAAATCATGGCCTTGGCAAAGTGACGCTGCGTCCGTAGTGTCGTGGCTGCACGAGCAGGCTGGGACACATCGGCCGCCCTGTGCGGGGAACTGCAGACAGCTGTCACGAATGGAGAGGGCTTCATGGCCATAGAAACTGCACGCGGGACGATCGACGTCTCGAAAAGTAACAGCATCAATCTTTTGCACTCCAAGGCCGTGGGGCTCGCCGGAGTGCTCTTCCTGGCCGTCACCGGCGCGGCGCCAATGTCGGCGATGCTGGGCAATGTCCCGTTCGCGGCAGGCTACGGCATCGGCAAATACACGCCGGCAGCCTTCCTGATGGCGACGATTGTGCTGACCATCTTCTCGATCGGCTATGCCGCGATGGCATCGCGCGTATCGTCGGTCGGCGGCTTCTACTCCTTCATCAGCCAGGGGCTCGGCCGCGAGGTCGGCATGTCGGCGGGCATCGGCTCGCTCGCCTGCTATTCGCTGTTCGAAGCTTCCCTCACCGGACTGTTCGCCTTTTTCGGCAATCTGTGGCTTTCCCAGCATTTCGGCATCAACGTGCCGTGGATCGTGCTGGCGCTCGCCATGATCGTGGTCATCGCAGCGCTTGCCTACCGCGACGTGAAAGTGTCGGCACGGCTGCTCGGCATAGCCCTCATTCTTGAAGTGATCATGCTGGTGATCTTTTCGCTGGGCGTGATTTTTGCCCATGGCGGGACGAATTTTTCCGGCGATTCGCTCAATGTGTTCAAGGTGTTCACGCCTGTAGCCGAGCAGAAGGTCGGCGATGTCGCCATACCGGCGGGCGAAGCGGCCGTCGGCATCTTCATGGCGTTCTGGTCGTGGGTCGGCTTCGAGATGGCGCCGAACTATGCCGAGGAATCCCGCGATCCGAAGCGCATCATTCCGCAATCGCTGCTGATTTCGGTCATTGGCCTTGGCCTGTTCTACACCTTCGTCAGCTGGTGCGCGGTGGCGGCCTATCCGACCGAGGCCGATATGGTAGCCAAGGCCTTCTCCGACGGCGTGAACTTCTTCCTGACACCGGTGCAGAGTTTTGTCGGCGGCTGGGGCTACCAGCTGATGTCGCTGCTCATCCTGACCAGTTCCTTCGCCTGCGGCATGGCCTTCCACAACACCGCTTCCCGCTATTTGTATTCGCTGGCGCGCGAAGGCGTCCTGCCGCAGGCGATCGCCGAGACGCATGACCACCACAAGAGCCCACACAAGGCCTCGGCGCTGCAGTCGGTGCTGGCGGCGGTATGGGTGCTGCTCTACGGTCTGGCCTACGGCTTCGACGATCCGTCGGGACAGGCCTGGCTGGGCGTCTATACGCTGTTTGCCGTGCTTGGCACCGGACTGCTTTTGGTGCTGCAGGCCGTTGTCTCGCTGGCCATCTACATGTGGTTCAAGAAGAACGGCGGCGGCAGCATGCTGACGACTGTCATCGCGCCGTTGATCTCGCTGGTTGTGCAGTTGGTCCTCGTCTACACGCTGGTCGCCAATCTGGCGACCCTGGGCGGCACCAATGGTTTCGCCAGGAGCATCCCCTATGTCGGGCTTGCGATCCTTATCGTCGGCCTGATCTGGGGCTTCGTGCTGAAGTCGGCCAACCCCAAGGCGTATGAGAACATCGGTCACATGGTGAACGAGGGCTAGGGCATTCCTCGCCCTGGATTTTCTTGCCTCACGGGGACGGAGCATCACTCTGTCCCCGTCTCATTTTGGAGCTTCAAGTCATGACCCAGTCTTTGAAGGGTCGGTCCGTCGTCGTCACCGGCGGGTCGAAAGGCATCGGCAAGGGCATAGCGCGGGTGTTCGCGCTGTCGGGTGCCAAGGTCGCCATCGTTGCGCGCCATCCCGACCAGGCCGAAGCCGCGGCCGCCGAGATCGGCCACGGCGCCTTTGGCGTGGTTGGCGATGTGACCTCGCTCGCCAGCATCGAGAGCGCGCTTGCAGTGGTAGCCGCGAGAAACGGCAGTATCGACGTTTTGTGCGCCAATGCCGGCATCTTCCCGCAGGCACGGCTCGAAGACATGACGTCGCAGCAATGGGACGAGGTTGTCGACACCAACCTCAAGGGCACCTTCCACGCGGTCAAGGCAGCGGTTCCCTATCTCAAGACGTCGAACCAGGGCCGCATCGTGCTGACGTCGTCGATCACCGGCCCGATCACTGGTTTTCCCGGCTGGTCTCACTACGGCGCCACCAAGGCGGGACAGCTCGGCTTCATGCGAACGGCCTGCATCGAACTGGCGAAATACGGCATCACCGTCAACGCCGTCATGCCGGGCAACATCGTGACCGAGGGCCTTGTCGGCCTGGGCGAGGACTACCAGAAGACCATGGCCGCCTCGATCCCGCTCAAGCGGCTCGGAACCGTGGAGGACATCGGCTACGCCGCGCTCTACTTTGCGTCGAAGGAAGCCGGCTACGTGACGGGACAGACGATCATCGTCGATGGCGGCCAGATCCTGCCGGAGAGCCTGGAGGCACTGGCATAGAGTGGTTCAAAACTTGCTCAGATAGGCCTCGCACAGCCCGACCGTTCCCTCGGTATAGGGAAGGCCCATCGACTTGGCGAGGTCTGTCTCGGCGTGCGAGCCGATCCACGCGACCAGGAGCAGACGGCGCAGCATCACGAAGGTCGGGATCTCGTCTTCGTCCGCCTTGGGCAGGTCAAGCACACGGCGATAACCGGTGGTCCATGACCGGATGAGATCGGCTGCCTGTGGCTCGTGCTCGTAGAAAGAGATGGGCGTCGCCGCGTCGTACATATACCAGCCGAAGCCGCAGTCGTCGAAGTCGATGACCTTCACCGTCTTGCCGTCGATCAAAAGGTTGGCGAGCCGCAGATCGCAATGGATGAGGCCGAAGCGGTCATGGCCCTTGCCGAAGGCGGCGAGCCGGCGGCCGATCAGCTCCGCGGTGCGGCCAAAAAGCCTGGCTTTCGCGGCGTCGACGCCGATGCCGTCACGCCAGCGTCCCCAATGCGGCCTCTCCTCGCCAAGGCTTGTTTCGAAATCCCACACATGGCGGCTGAACCAGGAAGGGCGCTTCCACTGCCGGGCGTGGATGTGCATGCGGGCCGTCACCTCGCCCAGCAGCTCGAAAGGTTCGCCAAGCGCCTCGCCTATGCCCGGCTCCGAACCGGTCTCCCATTGCGACAACACGACATGGCGTGGTTGCGCCAATCTGGCATGGCCGACACGCTGGATCTGTTCGCCGTCCTTGCCCGCGACCGGCACGGGCGTGAGGACGATCCCGGTCTGGCGCAGATCGGTCAGCCAGGCCAGTTCAGACTGAATGGCCGTCCTTGAATGGTAGCCGTCGCGATGGATGCGGAGCGCCCAGCGCCGGCCGTCGCGAGCCGCAATCTTGTAGGTCGCGTTCTCCGACAGGTTGATCATATCGACGGAAACGTCCGCCGGCAGATCGTAGTTGGCGGTGGCCGCTTCCGCCGTTTCCTGCAGGATCCCGAGTTGCTGGTCGTGGGTGAGCGAGTCGAAATCAATCACTGTCCGTCCTGCCCTATCCTTGCAGACCTATCCCCTACCGGAACCCGCGCGATCCCGGCAGGCCCAGCCGCCAGCTCGAACTGGACGCCCAACAATTTCAACGAGGGCTGGACCATGTCAACTCGCCTTGCCTGCCTGATGCAGCAACTCCCGAGCGCGCGGCATTGCCGCATCGAAGCGATCCATGATGTCCCGACAGGTTTCGTGATCCAGAAGAACACCGGGCTTCCATTGCAGCACCCGCTTGTCGAGCGACGAGAAGATCGCCCAGACGCCCTGCTCGTAGAGTGCACGCGACACGAAGACGGCGCCTTCGAGGTGATTGCTGAATTCCAGCCCGAGGATCACGCCCTTCTGGCGCACCCCGGTGAAGATATCGCCGTGACGAACCAGCATCTCGCGCATGGCCTGCGCCATGAACTCGGTCACGGTCCCGACATTGGCCACCAGTTCGGGCCGCTGCAGCATCTCGATGACCTTGTGGCCGACGACACAGCCGAGTTCGGCCCCGCCGGTGGTCGAAATGTGGGCCGCCCCATCCTCGTTGAGCCAGCCGCCGGCTCTCTCGTTCACCAACGCCGCGCTGATCGGATAGAGGCCGCCGGACAGGCCCTTTGCCGTCACCATGATGTCCGGCTGGACGCCATAGGCCTGCCAGCCCCACATGCTGCCGGTGCGCATCAGGCCGGTCTGGACCTCGTCGGCGATGTACATCGCGCCATGCTTTTCGCACAGCGCCTTGCAGGCGCTGAGATAGCCATCCTTCGGCATCGGGAAGCCGTAAGTGGCGGGGATTGTCTCCATGATCAGCGCCGCGACGTCTTCGCCCTCGAGCGCCCGTTCCATGGCGTCGATATCGTTGAAGGGAACCTGGATGAACGTCTCCGGCTGGTCGGAAAGAAAGATCTTGGTGAAGCGATCGTCGCCGGTCGCCACGGCGAGCCCCGAATGTCCGTGATAGCCCTTGATGATCGACACGATCTTGCGCCGCTTGGTGGCATAGCGGGCGCTCTTGATGGCGATGTCCACCGCCTCCGCGCCGCCCGGCGCGAAGATCGCGTATTTCATTCCTGGCGAGACATTGACGAGGGATTCGGCCAGCGCCGTTCGCGCCACGGAAGGGAACCAGTGGTTGCCTATGTCGAAATAGTCGAGCGCGCTCTTCAGCGTCTCGACCAGCTCCGGATTGCGGTGACCGAGATTGTAGGTGCCGCCATTGAGGTGCAGGTCGATCAGGCGGCGCCCCGACATGTCGTAGAGGAAATAACCCTCCCGCTTGCCGATCACCAGATCGATCCCGGCCTTCTGCCAGAACCTGGTCTTGTCGGGATTCCAGAAACGCATTGCCTTGTCGAAAAAATCCTGCTTCGACTCGAACTCGAAGGGGCCGAAGTCATACATGCCTGTCTGGTCCTCAAAGGTTGATCGGCGCGCAGCGGAGCGGGCGAGGCTCGTCCGCCGGATGATGCAGGATTACAAGCCGGCGAGAAAGGGTGGAGAGGGATGATCCTGAAGGACAGGACCGCGATCGTCACCGGCGCGGGATCCGGCATCGGCAGGGCGGCGGCGCTGATCATTGCGCGCGAGGGTGCGATGGTCGGCGTGGCGGATCGTAGCGCCGACGGCGCCAACGCCACCGTCGACCAGATTCTTGCCGCAGGTGGCCGGGCAAAGGCGCTTGTGTTCGACCTGACCGACGACCAGGCGCTTGAAGCCGGTTTTCACGATTTCATCCACACTCAGGGCAGGATCGACATCCTGCACAATCATGCCGGCGTACAGGTCGAAGGCGACGTGCTCGGAGTGAGCGTGAAAGGCTTCGATACCTCCTGGACGCTCAATGTGCGGGCTCACTTCCTCGGTGCCCGTATCGTCATGCCATTCATGAAGAAGGCAGGCCGCGGCGTCATCCTCAACACGTCGTCGAGCTCCGGCGTGCTCTACGACCGCGAGATGATCGCCTATACGACGACCAAGCACGCGGTGATCGCGATGACCAGGCAGATGGCCGGCGACTATGGCCGCTTCGGCATTCGCGTCAACGCGCTTTGCCCGGGTTGGGTGGACACGCCCTTCAATGCGCCTTTCATCGCCCAGATGGGAGGCCGGGAAGCCATCGAAGCCTACATCCGCGAAAGGGTGCCGCTTGGCCGTTGGGCAACCGTCGAGGAGATCGCGGAGGCAGTACTGTTTCTGGTGTCTGACCGGTCCTCGTACATGACGGGTCAGATCCTGGTTGTCGATGGAGGAGAAACGGTGATCTAGCTTGTGGAGAAAGGCCCGGATCGTGCCCTCGACGGCGTAGGCGGGGATTCATGGCGACTACACATCTTGATCAGCACAATGTAGTTCAATCTGTATTTGGCTTTGGCGAGTTAGTAGTTCGCCTCCTCCACCATCACGCACCGGCCGCCGAGATGATCTTGGACCTGGTCATCGTAAAACTGCCCGAGGAGTGGCCCGGCACGAACCACTGCCCGGCGATTTCGGTCGCGCCGTCATTGATCTCGCCCAAATACTGAATGACAGCGTATTTTTTGGCTTCGCTGACGTAACGCTTCAAAAAACGCACATCGCGCCCTACGCGTCGGCCTTCTAAAGTTGCGAACGATGGTCTCACCGCCGCCACGGCGCCGTCTTGGTCATGAATTTCACCGGTAAGCCGTCCATCGGATTCGCTTATGGTGGCAGAGAAGCAACCGGGAGCCTTCTTGGCGGTCAGGTAGCTGAATATCCCCTGCCACGACCCCGACAGATTAGCAGGCGCTGGTTCCGTGCCGCCGGGCCACAATTCCGTTCGAGGGATATTGACGACGTCCGCCAGTCGGTTGATCCGCGCGCTGGTGGGGTTTCGTCGTTTGCAGGAGAACTGGTTTCAGCGGCAGAACCGACTTCCGCCGGAACATGATCTGGCGCGTCGCTTGCAGTCAGGCGGATGGCGCTGCGGGTGGGGCTTCGTGCGCGCTGGTCTTCAAGTCCGATGCCTTGGCTAAAGCGCGTCGCGACTGAACAATTGATGCGACGCGCCTCCCGGAGCCTTTTGCCGACGAGACCTGACCGCCTCCAGCAGTTCGCGCTCGCTGGTGTGAGCATTTCGAAAAATGGACACAACCATCACCGCCAAGATTTCGGCGTCCGGGTCCAAGGGGTCGAGGTTTTCATCCGAGCAGGCCTGTTCGAACACGCGTTCGCAAATAGCCAGATCGTGAGGGCTCAGGCAGGTGCGATTGAAACGTCGACGCAGCATCTGTGCGAACCTTTCAGGGCCTGCCCCCTTGCTTTTGGCGGGCTTTTGCTGATGAACCGCTGAGGCGATGGAATTCTTAAGCGATAATATCGTCCACAGTGTATTGGAATCAGTTACCTTTTACCTGATGATTCCTCTGTTAAGATCCCCAAAATCACGGCACACTCACGAGCTCTATACTGTCCAGCAATCATAAGTTGGTAGTAATCTCGCCGTTTGTTTTCCGGGACGTGGAATCCACGCCGAAATTCCGCCGCTTCCTTCGGAGTTCGAGTGCATCCGAGTTTACTGGCGGTGACTTTCAAACTCGCCAGAGAGCATCCGATTCTTTCCGCAATAACCTTCAACGGCTCGTTGTTACCGTATCCATCAAGGATTATCTTGCGCCGAGCTTCGCTGTCGAGTTTTGTGTTCATTCCTGCGGCCTCCTCAACTACTAATTCACGATGCCAGATTCTATACGCATCGGGTTGAAGAGTGTCGTTAGCTTCGCATCCATAAACTTATCACGGAATGCATTTCTCGGCGCGATCCAGCGTGATCGCCGTTTCGGTCGGATCGAGTTCCGCCTTGCCAGATGGCTGAAGTACACCACATGATTGAGAGGGGCATGGGCATACCCGATTCGGATATGGCACCACGCGATGGACACTAAGAGGCAAGACGAGGCCCCGGCGAGGCAGCCGCAGGACCGTGATAGGCGTCGTTGGCCGCGCGAAGGTCAACCCCACGACGAGGCCGCTCCATCGCTCGCGCCGGTGCTCGAACCTCTGTCCTTTTCAACGCTCGAACTGGCGCCAGGCGATCAGTTCGCCGCTTGGCAAGTGCATATGGCGCCGCTTGTCGATATCAGATTGCCGGATGACAAATCGCCGGACGATGGCTTTCCCGCCTCCCACACAGCTTGGAATCTCGGTGGAATGCTGATCGTTCAGCAGCGCGCGCCGGCACATAGCTACATACGTTCCGCCGCCAAGCTCCGATCCAGTTCGATTGACCATTGGTATATCGTCTTGCCACGTACTGGCCGGTCGTGGACGGAGGTCGATCGCCGCGTTGCGGAGACCCAGTCAGGCAAATTGGAGATCAGATCGCTTGGCTACCCGTTTCGGGGGAGAGTAACGGACTCGGAAAGTCTCTTTCTCTATCTGCCGCGCGATTTGTTCTCTGATGCGACGTCAACCCTCGACGCAAAGAACAATTCAATTCTGACCGGCAACTTTGCCGACCTCTTGGTCGACTACGTCAATAGCGTCGAAGCAAGACTGCGCAGTCTCACGGCTGAAGATCTGCCCCGTATCGTACACGCAACGCGCAGCATGATCATTGCCTGCCTCGCGCCTCCGGCGGAACATGCTGCGACCGCTGAACAATTGGTGAGTGTCGCGCTGATGGAGCGAGCGCGTCGATACGTCCAAAACAATCTGGATGCGGCTCACCTGACGCCGGATGCAATGTGCCGGGCTCTCGGCGTATCACGCTCCCGTCTCTATCAATTGTTCGAACCGAGCGGTGGTGTTCTCCATTACATACAAAGTCGCCGACTTCTGGCAGCCCATGTTGCGCTCAGCGATCCGGCGGACAGCCGGCGAATTGTTGATATTGCTGAGACCTTCGGCTTTAGTTCAGCGGCTAATTTCAGCCGGGCATTCAGCAAGGAATTCGGTTACAGTCCCCGAGAAGGCCGCAATACCATGGTGTTGCCGCGCCCCGCCCACTCTGTTTCGCTTGCTGAACGCGAGAAGACCTCTTCCTTTGAAGGATGGCTCAAAGCGCTCGGAAGCTGAGTGCAGGACCGGCGATGATCGAGATGGGGCGGGCTCAACATGGCGACGGGTCTTGCCGCCTCATCGGCCAGAATATTTCGTGTCGCGTCCACCCACGCCGTCAATCATATAGCCAATTCCCGCCAATTTTCGATTTATTGACGAACTGGGACTGTTCATCGTTATCACCGCCAACCGCAGCGGAGCATACATTGCAATTACGCCGTATCGGCACTTGTTAAGACTGCAAGTTGAAAGTTTGCCAAGTCTGGTAGTTATGCTATTTCTACATTGGGGGACGTGGATTCGCACCGCCTATGGAGGTGGTTCTTGCACCCAGAGGCATCAGGCGTCGGCTCGGAGAGTGGGGGGCCTCCCTCAAGCGATGCTCTGCGTCCCGGCGAAGCGCTTCTCGCTGACCTTTTGGCGAACACGACCGAACTCTTGTCGTTCTATGACCGCGACTTCTGTCTGACGCACTACGCAACTACGCTCAAAGGCGTATACGGAGGCGTGGTGGCGACGGGCGCCGCCATCTGGGCGATCTACCCGAGCTTCCTCGATGCGAGGTGCCGCGACGAATTTCTTCGGGTGTTCCAGGGCGGCTCTCCGGCAAGCATCGACTTGCCGCCATCATCGGGCGAAGCGCCCCGGTCCGTTTTCGTCTTCGGCACCGCGAATGGTGTGGGGATCATCGAATCAAGGAAGCATGGCGGGCGAAGCGCGGCGGAGGAGCAGGAGCGTGGAATTCTGCTCCATCTGGCGACGCACGACGTGCTGACTGGACTGCAGAATCGGCGGCGATTCGGCGAGCAGTTGCAGCAGGCACTGGCGGCCCTCGGTGAACCAAAGCCGAAAGCCGCCCTGCTGCAGATCGACCTTGACGATTTCAAATCGGTCAACGATACGCTCGGCCATGGAGCGGGCGACACGCTTCTGCAGCTGGCTGCGGGTCGTATCCGCGACGCGCTGCAGGACGGCGAATCGGCATACCGGTATGCCGGCGATGAGTTCGCAGTCATCCAATTGGGAAAGGAGCAGCCAGCAGAGGCTGAGCGCCTCGCCGGATCGCTGGTCGACGCCTTCAAGACCCCCTTCGTCATCAACGGCATCCCCGTCTTCGTCGGCTCGAGCATCGGAATTGCTTTCGGGCCCGAACACGGGACCGATGGCGAGCAGTTGATGAAAGCCGCTGACATTGCTCTTTACGCAGCCAAGACCGATGGACGCGGCTGCGCTCGAACATTCAACCGTTCGATGCTGCTCTTACTCGAGCAACGCGAGAATCTGAGGCGCAGCCTTCGAACCGCGCTGGAGCGGGGCGAGCTTTATCTCGAGTATCAGCCGCTCATTCGCCCTCCCGCGTCGGTGATCGGTTTCGAAGCGCTGTTGCGGTGGCGGCACCCCGAGGTCGGAATCATTCCTCCCAGCGTGTTCATACCGATCGCCGAAGCCGACGGCCTGATGGACCAGATTGGACGATGGGTGCTCGAGGAAGCCTGTCGCCAGGCATTGACCTGGCCTTCCTCGCTGACAGTCGCAGTCAACCTCTCGCCGGCTCAGTTCCTTAGCGGCACGCTGACAGACACGGTCGCCCAGGTCATCGACGCAGTTGGAATCCGGGCCGACAGACTTGAACTTGAGATAACTGAGACGGTTCTTCTTGAGAAGACGATCGACAATATTGACACGTTAAATACTCTGAATGTCTTAGGAATACGAATTTCGCTCGACGATTTCGGTACATACTATTCGTCGTTGAGTTACCTCAAGAACTTTCCATTCGACACATTGAAGATAGACCAATACTTCATTGCAGACCTAGAGACCGATCTCAAGAGCCAGACGATCGTGCGATCGATCATCAGTCTGGCGCACGGCCTGGGAATAAGCGTCACCGCCGAGGGGGTCGAGACGTCGGTACAGGCACGGTGGCTGATCAAGGAGAACTGCGATTGCCTGCAGGGTAATTTCCTGGGTCGGCCGCTTGGAGCCGAGGCAACCAGCGATTTCATCAGGCGGTCCCCGTTGAGGGTGGTACGCGCGATGGAGGCAAATCGGGCGGTCTAGGACGTAGACTCATTACCGCGTAGCCAGATGCGGATTGCGACGAGTTTGAGGGCGGCAAGATAGTTCTCAGCCAGCTTGTCGTATCGGGTTGCGATACGACGGAATTGCTTGGCCTTGTTGAAGAAGCGTTCGACGAGGTTGCGCGCCTTGTAGAGGAAGGGACTGAAGCAGATCGCGTCCTTGCGGTTGGCCTTGGGCGGAATGTTGGCCCATGCCTTTCGCTCGGTGACAGCATTGCGCAAGGCGTTGGCATCATAGCCCTTGTCGGCGAGTAGCATGGCACCCTCCGGCAATTCCTTGATCAAGTCCGCTGCGGAGGCGATGTCGCTCTTCTGGCCTGCCGTGAGCGTCAGCTTAATCGGCCTGCCTTGGGCGTCGACAAGAGCATGGATTTTGGTTGTCAGCCCGCCTCGGGAACGACCGAGACAATGATCTCGATCCCCCTTTTTGCCGTCGCGCCCTGCTGATGGACGCGAACAATGGAGGTGTCGATCATCTGCACCGTGCCGTCATGGGCTTTGGTGATGGCATCCATGAGGCGGTCCCACACACCTGCTTTCCGCCATCGGACGAAGCGATTGTAGCAGGTGGTGCGCGGGCCGTATCGCTCCGGCAGATCGCGCCATGGCGCACCCGATCGCAGCACCCAGAAGATGCCGTTCAGCACCCTGCGGTCGTCAACGCGCGGCACTCCTCGCGGCTTGTTGGGCAACAGCGGCTCGATCGCGCGCCATTCGAAGTCAGTCAGGTCATATCGGCTCATGTGGAGCCTGAATCAGAAAACGGCGTGGTATGGAAGCCTAAATTGCGGGCGGTCAACGACTCTTACAGCCGGACCTCTTCGACGGGATCGCCGCGCTCGAATTCCCACGCCCTAGCCATGTTCAACACATCCTCAAATGGCTCATCGGGGTGAGAAGTCGTGGATATAAAGCGTGTCTCGTCGCTTCCGTCACCGACGACGATCTCGTCGATAATGTCTTCAACCCTCGCGCAGCCTGGTCCGACCACGGCCACGAGCGATACACCGTCATTCAGACATTGCTCAACAAAGCCATCGAGCAAGGTCTCATCCGATACCGGAACGTGAAGAATTAATTTGCGGGCAAACGGCATAGTCAGACTGTAAGCCGACGGGTGATTGCTTTCCAGCGTCTCAATCATCCAGCGTTTATGAGTTCACGACCTAGCGCCTTGCACCCTTTGTTAACGGTGAAATGGAGATTTGTAGAAACGATCGAGGCAGATACCGCACAATTCTTCGAGTCGGTGCGAGACTGACTCATGATGGACGCGGTGAAATTTTCCATCTCGGAGGTCATCGCTCCACCAGGGCTCATATCGACGGAACAAGGGAATATGCCGATGGGACCTGTTCAACATGACCTGGCTGGCGAGCCGACGTTTGAGCCCATGATCCAGGTCGACATGGAAATCAAGGCTTTCGTCTCCGCTTGGAGACACTGCGATTATGTTTCGACATACATGGCGCGGATGATCAGTCAAAATAGATCAGACTCGGTCCGGCATTCAAATCTCTTTTCCTCTGCCTTTAACGAACTGCTGGAAGTCGCCTTTCGTACGCGCCTTGCCGACGGCGAATTGGCATGCAGGGTGTCTCGCCATGGCGCCACGGATAGGATCGAGCTGACATTCCCTTGCCTGCCAGAGGAGCGCCAATTCTACCAAGAGGCCCTGTCGCAAGTCGCAGGATTCGAGGCCAAGGAGCGATACCTTAACTCGGTGTCTGGGGATCTTGCGCCCAGTCGGGAGATCGTACTCCTGGAACTGGCTGTCGACTACAACGCGACACTCTGGGTCGAGGAGGCCGACGGCGATGCAATCAAGCTTGTCGTGGATCTTCCGCTTGAGGGCCTGTAAAATTGGGCCCGTACGACCTTTTCCCGCGCTTCAAGGCGCAATACGACGCGAACAACCAGGAGTTCTCCATATCGGGGGTGGTCCGGCCTCAGGCAATCGATGAGCTTGGCCCCAGCATAGCATTGCTTCGCGATGCGATCGGTCGTGTGCGCGGCGTTCTCTATGTCAATGTCAGACGCCTGACGCAGATGAACAGCGCTGCGTTTCACGCCTTTTCGAGGATCATCATCGATGCCTGCCGCGCTCGACCTGATCTCAAATTCGTCGTCATCACGTCAAGCGTGGTCGGATGGACCTCGCGAAAATTCGGTCGCTTGAGCGGAATCGAACCGAACATCACGGTCCAGGAGTATGACAGTCAATTCTATCCGGGCCAGGGCTTCCTTGAAGAAGGCGGGTTCGTTCCGATCCTCCGCACACAGACAAAGATGACATGGCGCCACGAGCGCGCAATCTTGCCGCGACACGGCATGAGGCCCGGGATCGTCATGGCCGACATCTGCTGCGGGATCGGTGATTTCGCCGTGCTCGTGCAGAAGGAGTTCCAGCCGTCGCGCATCGTCGCCCTTGACCACTCCATGTCAAGCCTCAGCTATGCTCGACGGGTGATGAAGGAGTTCGATATCCGGGGCATCGAGTATACCTATGGCGATGCGTCGGAGATGCTGCTCGACGAGGCGCAGTTCGACCTGGTCACCTGCCGGCATTCCCTTCAAATCTTCAATCGGCCTGAACTCATCCTCAAGGAGCTCTACCGCATATGCAAGCCAGGCGGGCGGGTCTACATTACCAACGAGAAGAATTCGCATTGCCTCGGAGAGCCGCGCTCCGAAAGCATTCGTTGGACCTACAACGAGGTGGCGAAGCTATTCGGGCATTTCGAGATGGACGTCGAGCTCGGGCCCAAGAGTCGGCGATACCTGGTCGAAGCCGGGTTCGAAGATATACGTGTGGAGTCCTTCATGGTCACTAACCTTGACGGCGATCCGCAGGACTTTGCCGATGTCATTGTGGCCTGGGCGGATGTCTATGCGGGCGAGATGGCGACCCGACGCGGCGACGGACCGGAGTTCATCGCACGGTTCCGGCAGGGCTTCCAGGACCACATTTTCGCTGCACTCCACCCCAAGGGCTACGCGGGTTGGCCGATCTGGGTCGCATCGGGGCAACGGCCACAATGAAAGCCGACAATGAGCCTACACCACGCTTCGGCCTGCATTCCTTTCGAGCGAAATTCGTATTGGTCGTCGGCGGCGCCGTACTGTTCGACCTCCTGTTGAGCGGCGGCCTGGCGCTTTGGAACGTTCAAAAGCTGTCGCGCGACGCCACATCGGAAGTCGGTGAGGGCCTGACGACCGCAAACCAGGAATACATTCGTTCCTATGCCGAGTCGACGGCGTTGAGCGTCGACCTGTTGCTCGATCGGGTTCATGGGGACGTCAAGGCGCTGGCCGGCGTGCTGCAGGCCCAGATCGACGATCCGAGTAGGCAGCAGCAGATCGGAGCGACGCTTTCGCATCAGGCGCCCGGCTCCGTGAAGATCGTCTACGATGCGCAGGGCAATTGGGCGCAGAATCTGCCGGGCTCGCCTTCCGTGATAAGTGTCTGGGGCTACCTGCTGGGCGCCGACCACAGTCCGCTGCCGGGCGTTCAGAAGGAAATAGAAGACAGTACCGTGATCGATCTCGTCGCGCCGACCCTCATGGCCAGCGGGGCGTCCAAGCTGCAGATGTACTATATTGGTCCAAAAGAACGACCGATCTTCAGGACGGTACCATATACGAACCAGGCGCAGACCTTCGACCGGCTCTATCCAGGCCACAACAAGGCGGAGTTCTGGGAGTTCTTCTTTCCGGGAATCTATGGTTCATGGCAGCAATGGGCCAAGAACCCAGCCTCACGTCCGGTCCCTGACGACATAACCCAGACCGCGCCTTACACCGATGCGATCACGGGAAAGCTGATCGTCAGCTTTTTCCACCCGCTGTGGACGCTTGATCGCACCGGTATCGCCGGCACGGCGGGGGCAGACATCACGCTCGATCAGCTCGCGGAAGTCGTCGAAAGGGTGAAGATCGCTCAAACCGGATTCGGCTTCCTCACGATGTCGACTGGCAATGTGGTGGCGATCAATCCGTCTGGCCAGGCGATCATCGGCCTGACTTCGTCGAGCGATGCCGGCACGCAGGGCGTCACCGGCTTGGAAAGGTCTCTGCGGGGAAGTACCCAGCCGGCTATCGCGTCGCTGCCTCTCGACCAGAACAATGACGGTGTCATCCAGCACATCATGCTCGACAACAAGGGCGAACACGTTCCCTACATCGTTGTCCTCAAGAGATTGAAGCCGACCAATCTATGGAGTTCGGGACCGGTCAAGTCCGAAACGATGTCGGTCGGGATCGTCGTTCCCGAACGGGAGATCTATGCATCCCTGTTCGCCGCGCAGGAGAGCATTTCGCGCGCAACCAATCGCATCCTGCTGTTTCAGATCGCGGCGATCACTGTTTCGCTTCTGATTGTCTTTGCGGCCGTGCTCGGAATTTCGAAGCGGATCACGGCCGGCCTCAGGGCGCTTGCCAGTGCCGCCCAGAAGCTCCAGTCCAAAGATTATTCAGTGCGCGTGAGCATTCCAACCCGCGACGAGGTTGGAGCGGCAGGGATTGCCTTCAACCGGATGGCTGAGGAGATCAGCTTTCACACTGAAAACCTCGAGCAACTCGTCGACGAACGAACCAAGGAGCTCGGGGACGCCAATCAGGAGATTTCCGCACTCAACGAAAAGTTGCGGGACGAGAACGTCCGCCTCGGTGCCGAACTCGCGGTTGCCAGACACATCCAGATGATGGTCCTGCCGAAACCAATCGAACTCGAAGCGATTCCGGGGCTGGAGATCGCAGCGTATATGCGGCCGGCAGACGAGGTCGGCGGGGACTACTACGACGTTCTGCAGAACGGTTCACGGGTCAAGGTCGGCATTGGCGACGTGACCGGTCATGGTCTCGAAAGCGGCGTGCTGATGCTGATGGTCCAATCCGTCGCACGCGCGCTGCAGGAGACCAACGAAGCGGATCCGCACCAGTTTCTGGATCGGTTGAACAGAGCGATCTACAAGAACATTGAGCGGACGAACACCGACAAGCATCTCTCGCTGGCCTTCCTTGACTTCGAGGATGGACGGGTAACGCTATCCGGCCAACATGAGGACGTTCTTGTCGTCCGTGCGGGCGGGGAAGTCGAACGTATCGACACGCTTGATCTGGGTCTGCCGGTTGGTCTGGAGAGTGACATCTCGCCGTTCATTGACACGTATGACATCAAGTTCGGGACCGGCGACGTGATCGTGCTGCACACCGACGGTGTGACCGAGGCGGAAGACCAGGACAGAAGGCTGTTCGGGTTCGAGCGCCTTTGCCAGAGCGCACGAAAACGTCACGGCGAGAGCGCCGAGGAAATCAAAACCGGGATCGTCGAGGATCTGATGGCCCATATCGGAATCCAGAAGATCCACGACGACATCACCCTCGTGATCATAAGGCACACATAGACATGACCACGCTGTTCGGCACATCTGAGCTCGCTATCGGGACGATGGAAGGTGTCAGTCGTGTGCGGCTGTTCGACGGACCACTCGACTTGAGTTGGCGTCATTGTGCCACGACCTCGGACTTCTTCGCCGATCTTTTCGCGTTGCCCTTTCAGTCGTCCCGCAATGACTACAGGGAAGTGCGCCACAGCATCGGATATCTGGTCAACGAGCTCATCGAAAATGCCGTCAAGTTTCGCGCACCGGGTGAGATCGTGATCGAGGCATCGATGGATTCGGAGTTCTTCAAGCTCAAGGTGTTGAATGACGTCGATGGTGAGGACGTGTCCGAGTTCCAGCGTCTCCTGGCGGACATCACAGTTGGCGACCCCAAGGACCTGCTGATACAGCGAATTGAAGCGAATGCCGCGAACCCCGACATGGCAGGCTCCGGACTCGGATTGCTCACGTTGATGAGCGACTATGGCGCACGCATGGCTTGGATATTCAGCACCGCCGACGAAAGCGATCGGATTTGCCTGGAGACATATGCCTCCATCCCGATCTCGCAAACTCACAATTAGATGAGGCGAAGCCAGGCTATGGAAATCAAAACAGACGACTACCGCGTGTGGATTGAAGGAAGCGATATTTTTTTCGACGGTGTCATGCGGCTTGCCAGTTCCGAAGCCGGCGCGCCTATCATGGCCTTGGCGACCAGTGCTCTTGCCTCAAATCCCTCTTCCATGACCCTCAACTTAAAGGACCTTCACTTTCTCAACTCTTCTGGCATCAACCTGCTGGCGAAATTTACCATCGAGGTGCGCAAGCATCCCGATGTTCGGTTCGTCGTGCGTGGAACGCCCGACATACCCTGGCAATCGAAATCCTTGCCGAATCTGAAGAAGCTGCATCCCGCCCTGGTGCTTTTGATGGACTAAGGTCTGTCGACGTTCAGGTGAGGCCGGCCTGCGAACGGCGGCTTCCTGCGCTTCCTGTACTCATGTAGCTAAACGTACGCTCCGTTCCGGTTCTCGGAAACCACCATTCTCGGCTCGGCCTGACCTGAATCCGCCCGAAATCAGCTGCGTACTCCAAGAGTACCGCACCGAGTGAGATATGTACTCCATGACAAGTATTTGGATGCGAAGGTAACGACAATTCGGCCTGGTGCGCAGATGCTGGCAATTGCTCGGCGGGGGCTCGGCACAGGCGGCAGGCGTCCATGTTGGGGGGATGTCGGGCTGCCTGTGCCGATTAGCCGCCGCTGCGCGATCAGAGGTGGCGTCATTGAGTAAGCGTGCCAAGGTGACCGGCGGCCGGCTGGAGTTCATTCCGCCGCAGATCCCGACTCGGGTCGAGGAGCCGCCCGGAGATGAGGGATGGGTTCACGAGGTCAATCTCGACGGCTACCGCACGCAGATCATCATCGATAAAGGCAGCGTGCGCCTTTACAGCAAGAACGGCCGTGACTGGACCACCAAATATTGGCCCATCGCGCTGGCCGTCGAGCTGCCATGCCGGGCCGCCATTATCGACGGCGATGTCATTGTGCCGGACGAGCAGAGCGCTCACGATTACCCTTCGCTGGAAGCCGCGATCTGGAACGAACCGAGCCGGCTCGCGTTCGTCGCGTTCGACATCCTCCATCTCGATGGTCGCAATCTAGTCTCCTTGCCCCTGCTGCAGCGCAAGCAGGCGCTATGGAAACTGGTTGAGCACGGCCTCGGCAGGATCCAGTACAGCGAGCATTTCGAAAGCAGTGCGCTGGCGATCTTTCGCGCCATCGAGAAGGTGGGGATCAAGAGCATCATCTCGAAGCGCGCCGACAGCAGCTACAGGAGCGGACCGTCGAACACATGGTTGAAGGCCAAATACTTCGAGGAAGCCGATTTCTGAGCATCGACGACGCTTCTGCCGCAACCGCGGCCCCAGCGCCGGCACCAGCAATGTCCTCGAGCAGGAGGTCGTGCGCGAGAAGCAGGCAGTTCAAACCTATGCCACTTTCTGCTTGAATACTTTCGACATCCCGCTGGAGCACCACCCCATCTCAAACGATCCTTTCGCCCCCTTGCGGCAACGCTTCCTTGCCCGGTGCGCCGATCAGCTCGGGCAGCTGAAGGCCATCGCATGCGAGGGCGATCCTTTGCCCCGCGGGGCGGGCGATCCGCTGGCCAGGATAGCGCACTCGCTGGCGGGTGCGGCGGGGACATTCGGCTTTCCGGATATCGGCGCGCGGGCGTCGGCGCTGGAAACGCTGCTAATCGAACAGCCGAATGAAGGAGCCGTCCAAGCCGCGCTCGATGCGCTCATCGCGGAGATTGAGCAAACGCTGAAATGAAGCGGGCGTTATTTCTTCGCCCCGGACAGGCCAGTCCTGGTCATTTCGCCCCAGCTCTGGTCGGCCCGCAGATATTGCCACCAGCCCTTCACGCGCCAGAAATTGTTGAGCTGGCGGTAGCCGAAATTCTCGATCACCGCCACCGCCGTCAGCACCGCCAGGTCCCTGGCGCGCGGAAAACGCTGCAGCTCAGCCTCTTCGAGGACCAGTGAGCACACGCTGACGCAAACGCCATAGGTGAAGATGAGCGAGGTGAAGGCCAGCAGATACTCGGTCGACAGGATGCCGAGCAGCCAGAATGCCGGGATCAGGATGTAGCCCAACACCTCCGCTACCGGCCCTAGCACGTCGACAATCAATATGTGGCCGAAGCCCAGGAATCCGACGCGGCCGTAGCGCGGGTTGAAGAGCATGGCGCGGTAGCGGAAGAAGCACTCGAGCGCGCCGCGCTGCCAGCGCGTGCGCTGCCGTGCGAGCACGCTCAGCGTTTCCGGCGCCTCGGTCCAGCACACCGGCTCCGGAATGAACTGGATGCGGTATTTGCGACCGGCATCTCTCATGTGGCGGTGCAGCTTGATGACGAGGTCGAGGTCCTCGCCCATCGAGCCCATGGTGAAGCCGCCCACCGCCACCACCTCCGTGCGGCGGAACATGCCGAAGGCGCCCGACACCAGCATCAACGTGTTGATGTGGCTCCAGGCCAGCCGGGCCATGAGAAAGGCCCTTAGATATTCGACGACCTGGAGCAACGGCAGCAAGCGGTTGGGCAGATGGATCTCTCGCACCCTGCCGGCTTCGATCCTCGATCCGTTGGCGATGCGGATCGTGCCGCCGACGGCGATGGTGCGCTCGGGGTCGTCGATGAAGGGCTGGGCGGCGCGCATCAGCGCATCGGGCTCGAGGATGGAATCGCCGTCGATCACGCAGAAAAGCGGCGCGCGGCAGACATTGATGCCGGCATTCTGGGCATCGGCCTTGCCGCCGTTTTCCTTGTCGACCACGAACAGGCGCTCGGTCATTGGCGAGGAATAGAGGCCGCGGATCGGCTTGTGCGCCAGCGCCTCCTCATAAGGCCGGCGGAATTTCACCAGCTTGAAGGCCCCGATCAGGCGCTGCAGCGTCTGGTCCTTTGAGCCGTCGTTGATGACGATCACCTCGAAATTCGGATACTCGAGCGCCAGCATCGAATGGACGCTCTCGACCACGTTCAATTCCTCATTATAGGCGGGTACGAGGAGCGCGATCGGCGGCGCGACATCGCCATAGCGGTGCCACAGCAGTGCCGAGCGCGCGACCGGCGGGCGCTTGGAAAGCGCGTAGGCGGCAATAATGAGTTGCAACAGATAGATCGTCGTCTGCGCCAGCCCCGCCCCGATGATGAACCAGGACAGGATGGAAGCGGCCAGAACGATCTCGTGGCTCCAGTCGGACATCATGCGGCCGGCCCCTCGGCAAGGATGAGCGAGGCGGTGCGCTGGCTGCGCGAGACCTCGCTGGCAGCGATGTCGCGCAGCAGCCGTTCTCCCGGCTGGCCAAACGAGCGCAGGGCGTTGGCGGCGGCATAGCGCACGGTCCACGCCTCATCGTCCATCAGCGCGGAGAGCGGCGCGGCGAGCCCGGCGAGCCCGAGGCGCCCGGCGGCATCGGCGGCGGCGGCGCGCACGTCCCAGTCGCCGTTGGCCATCGCGCTCGCCAGGATGGCAGGTGCCTCGGCGTGCCCGGTGAGGCCGAGCGCGCGCAGCGCCGCGGCGGCGACCTCGGGCGATTGATCACCGGTGGCGCGGGCGAAGAAATCGGCGAAATGGAACCCGGCGGCACGAGCCAGCGCGTCGATCGCGGCTGCCCGGATGAAGGGCACCGCGTCGGTGCGCGCGGCATGATCCCTGAGCTCCTCGAAGCGCGCCGGCGGAAAGCGCCTGAACAACTCGATCAGGCGCCGCGAGCGCTGTCCCACCACGCCGACCTTGCCCAGTGCGATATCGAGCGGCGGCAGGCTGCCGAGATCGCAGAGCGCGATGGCGGCGGCGATCCTCACCTCGCGCGAACGGTCACGGTCGAGCGCCGAAAGCAGGCTCGCCACCGCGTTTTCCGAACGCAGCGCCGCAAGCATCTCGGCCGCGTGGATGCGCTCGGCGCCGTTGCCTTTTTCCAGCTGGCTGCCGACAAGCGCCGGCAGGCCGCATTCGTTGAAGGCGGCAAGGACGTCGTCATACTCCTCGCCGCGAAGCAGCGAAATGAACTCGAAGCCGGCATTGATCGCCACGCCCGCCGGCACCGCGAGCAACACCGCCTTCAAGGCCTCGCGGTCCCGGTTTTCGGTGAAGGCGATCAGTGCGGTGTGAAGCTGGCGCCGCTGATCGATCTGCGCCCTGCCTCGGCGTTCCTGCAGCACGCGCCGGGCGATCAGGAACAGCATGATCACCAGGGAAAGGGCGCTGAGCAAAATGGAAAGATCCCAGATGTACCACATAATCAGAACCGCGCGGTCAGGCCGAGCCCGAATATGCTTCGGTCGAATGTCGGGCGTTGCTCATGTGCGATACTGGCGCGGAGCGTCAGCGGATCGTTGACGTCCCAGGAGATGCCGCCGAAGACGGTGCGCGTCGGCACCAGCGTGCCGTCGGAGATTTCGGGGGCGTCCGCATAGCCGCCGAACAGGTTGAAGCGCTGCGCCATCGCAAGGTCAACCCTAAGCACATAGCCGTCCGCGCGCGTGCCGATATCGTCGGCCGCATGCACCCAGCGGGCGGAAAGCCCCAGGCGGCCGTCGAAGATATAGCCCTGCACCCAGGGCGAGACGCTGGTGACGTTTGTGTTGGTGAAATTGTCGTAGCGGGTGTCGATGTTGAGCGACAAAGGGCCGAACGCCTTCGCCGCCGCCATAACCTGCAAGGACGCGCCGGCGCCGATCGAGTAGCGCGCCAGGAAATCGGCATCCGGCGTCGCCGCGGCGAACGCATAGGCGGAGAAGGCAGGCGAGAAGGCCTCGTCGATGCGGCCCTCGATCTGAACGTCGGTACGGCCGAAGCGGGTTGCCACGCGGGTGCGGCCTGAAATCGTCGTGCGCGGCGACAGCCGATAAGCAAGGCCAGCCGAGCTGTCGGTCCAGTCGCTCAGCCCGTTGGTGAGATCGCTCACCTCGGTGCCAAGGTCGAGCCGCCATTTGCGCGGGGGCGGCACGGCCAGTCTTTGCTCGATGTCGGAAGAGCCGGGCTCGATGGCGAGCGCCTCTCTGTAGGCCTGCCGCGCTGCATCGTCGTCGCCTTGGGCGCGGCGCACATCGCCGATCCCCACCAGCGCCTCGGCATTGCGCGGATCGATCGCAAGCACGCGCTGGAACGACTGCCCGGCCCGCGTGTAGTCGGCCTCGAGCAGGGCGACCTTGGCATCGAGGTCGAGCGCCTCCACATTGTCCGGCGACGAGGCCAACACGTCATCGACCAGCGCGCGGGCGCTCGGCACGTCGCCCTGCCAAATCGCCATGCGGATCTTGCCGATCCGCGCGTCGAGAAGGCCGGGTTTTATGGCCAGCGCCCGGTCGAAGAAATGCCCGGCTTCGTCGAACCGCTGGCTGGAGCCCACGATAAGGCCAAGGGCGACCAAGATGTCGGTGTTCTTCGGCGCCAGCCCAAGCGCGCGGCGATAGACCTTCTCCGCTTCGGGCAGCTTTCCCGCGGTTCGCAACCGCCGACCTTGCTCCATCAGGCCGGCGACGGGATCGGGCCGTGGTTTCGCCCTCGGCGCCGCCACGGACGCCTTCCTCGCCTCACCGCCGGCGGCCTGCATGGCCTTGCGGATGTTCTCTACAAGCGCGGCGGCGTCGGTGTTGCCGGGCTGGGCGCGCGCCACCGATTCGGCGAGCGGCAGCGCGGCATCCAGATTGCCGGAACGGAACTCGATCTCGGCCAGGCCAAAGCTTGCATCTTGATAGGTCGGAGCAAGGGAAAGCGCCTTGGAAAAGGCGTCGCGCGCCGCCGCCAGATCGTTGCGGCCGAGTTCGGCGAAACCGAGCTGAACCAGGGCGTCGGCATTGTCGGGTTTGAGCGCGAGTGCGCGCCGAAGCAGATCCACCGCCTCGTCGAAATGCCGGGCCTGCCTGGCTTTTACGGCGGACGCGTAGAGCTCATCGACCGTCTGCGCAAGCACCGCACCAGGAGTGGCCGCGATTGCCAGGATCAGGCATGCGGCAAGCGCTGCGCGCCGGCTGCGCCTCATCAGCGTTTCCCATTCTTGCGCGCGATCAGACGCGCCAGCCGGGCCAGCAGTTCCTCGGGGATGAATGGCTTTACCAGATAGTCGTCGGCTCCCTTCTCGAGGGCCGAGACGATGTCCCTTTCGGCCTTGCGGGCGGTCAGCATCACCACCGGCGTGTCTGACAGGACCGGGTCGCCCTTGAGGCGAGCCAGCACCTCCAGGCCGTCGGCCTTGGGCATCATCGCATCGAGCACGATGATATCGGGTCCGTGCTGTTCCGCCTTCGCCAGTGCCTCGGCACCGTCCACTGCCGTGATGACCTCGTATCCCTTCGCCCTCAGCCTGAATTCCATCAGTTCAAGCAACAGGGGATCATCATCGCAGATCAGAACTCTTGCCTTCGCTCCATTCACCAGTGCTGCTCCGGTTCACGCCTCGTGCCCCCCGGAGTGATCAACCCATGAACCGACATCCGCCAATGCGATCCATGCAAACAACGCCGGTGCGGGTCTCCCGCGCCGGCCGATGCCGCGCAATCATAAATAAAACCGATTCGCGACGGCCGTATTTCGATACAATCAGTAGATGAATATTGGGGTATGGTACAGGTGCCGTAAACGGCAAACGGAGCTTGCTGACAGGCTTGTTGCCACTGCCTTCGACCCAGCGGCTATGCGCGCCCGGGATGCTCCGAGAGCAGCTTCCTGACTTCGCCGGCGAGGGCCAGCGGATCGAAGGGTTTGGCGATGACCCCGACCGCTCCCATGGCGAGATAGCGCTCGACCTGATGCGTCTGGGTGCGCGCGGTGATAAAGGCCACGGGTATCGACGCCGTCAGCGGTGAAGCAGCCAGGCGCTTCAGCGTCTCCGGCCCGTCCATGTCCGGCATCATCACGTCGAGCAAGATGAGATCGGGATGCCATGCGGCGGCATCGGTCAGCGCCGCGGCGCCCGAAGAGCAAGACCGCACCTCGAATTCCGGATCGAGCTCCAGCGACATCTGAGCGATTTCGCGGATATCGTCCTCGTCATCCACGTAGAGGATCCTTGCCGGCATGATCGTCACTCCTTGGCGCGGCCGGCGGGTCTGGTGCCATCTCGCGATGAGGCCAACATGGTTCTGACCAGCTTTGCGACATCGATCTCCGACGCCCTGGTCTTGGTCATCATCGCCTGCACCCGATCGCCGAGTTTCTGGTCCGGTTCCGCCGCCGAGAACACGATGACTCCGGTCTCCAGCGGCAGATCGGCGAGCAGGTCCAGTCCCGATCCGTCTGGAAGCGCTATGTCGAGGATGACCAGGTCGAAGTGACGCTTCGCAACCGCCCGCCGTGCCTCCTGCAGCGTTTTCGCCGAGATGATCGAGACGTCGGAGCCCAGCCCCGCCGACATCACGGCTAGCACACCCTCGTCGTCCTCGACATGGAGGATCTTCGGCCTCTGCTCATTCCTGCTGGCGACGATCTTGGCAAGAGCGGCGTGAAGCCGCCCCGAATCCACCGGCTTCTCCAGCCAGTCGACGATGCCGACGGCGGTGCCGTTCAGCGAGCGCCTGGCCTCATCGGCGACGGCGGAGATGACGATGACCGCAATGTCGGAATTCACTGGTGACGCCCTGATGTCATGGAAGAGCTTGATACCCGATTCTTCTGCCAGCTTGATGTCGAGTGTCAGTGCCGCGTAATCGCGGGACTGCAGAAGCGCCTTCGCGGTGGCGATGTCCGGGGCCACGTCGCTGGAAAAGCCTTCCGAGTCCAGGAGTGCCGCAATTACCGTGGCGACGTCGGTCTCGTCTTCGCAGATCAGAACCCGTAGGCGGCCATCGGGCTCACGCGGCGGGCGCGGTGGCGGATACGGCCTCGGGTGGAGCCTGCGGGCTTCGGCAAGGTCGACGTGGAACGAGGTTCCTTTCTCTTCCTCGGTTTCGAAGGAAACGGCGCCGCCCAGCTTTTCCACGATGGTCTTGACGATGCTGAGGCCGAGGCCGGTGCCGCCTTTCTTGCGGGTGCTGGACGCGTCGGCCTGTTCGAACTTGCCGAATATACGGCTGCGAAACGCCTCGGGGATACCGGCCCCCTGATCGATCACCGAGATGCGCAACATGTCGCGATCACGACGCTGTAGCTTCACCATCACGGTGCCGTCGGCGTGCGAGAACTTGATCGCGTTCGACAGAAGGTTGGCCATCACCTGGTGCAGGCGGTCCGGATCGATGTTGGCTTCGGCGCGCGGGGCATCGTCGACCAGGACGATGCGTATCCGGCTCTCGGCCATGTAGTTGGAACTGGCGGCAATGGCCTGCTCCATAATCGGGCGCACAGGCATCTGCTTGATCTTGAAGGCGATCACACCTGACTCGATCTTCTCCATGTCGAGGATGTCGTTGATGAGAAGAACCAGTCTCTCGCTGTTGGTGTGAGCGATGTTGACGAGGTTGGCGGCCTTCGGCGGCAATTCGCCCACCACGCCCGCCGCGATCAGGCCCAGCGAGCCGCGGATGGATGTCAGAGGGGTGCGCAGCTCATGACTGACCGTCGAAATGAAATCGTTCTTGAGCTGAGCGTTTCGCTTCTGCTCGGTGATCTCGCGATTGTAGGTGATGACACCGGTGATCTTGCCGGCCTCATCGCGGAACGGCGCCTTGAGCGTGTAAAGCCAGCCCTGTTTGCCATCCGGAAACACCGCCGGCTGTTCGATGCGCAATGTCTGCCCGGCCTTCAGTGCGCCCATCTCGTCCTGCCTGAAGCGCTCGGCCACGTCCTTCGAATAGAAATCGAAATCGGTCTTGCCGATGAGCTCCTCGACTGAAGCGGCCCCCAGCATTTCGGCGGTGGCGGGATTGGCGGCGATGAAGCGGCCGTCCACATCCTTTATGTTCAGGCAGTCCGGCAGCTCGCGAACCATGGCCCGATAGATCATGTTGGACCTGGAGAGATCGCGCCGCCGCTGTTGCCGGTCGAGCAGGATGCCGATCACCATGGTGCTGAGGAAGCGGAACAGGAGGGACGGGAACGTGCTCTGCTGGATCAGGCCTGTGATGACTTGCTGGGGTATGACCAGCAGCGTGATCAACCCGGCGAGCGCCACCGACACGCCGAAGCCGAGTATGTCGAGCATCGTGCGCGACCGGGCCGCGACAATGCCATGCCATGCCAGGCCGACAACGGCGGTGATCAGGATACCCATGACGCCGACATTGGCCCCCTGACCGCCAAGATAGAGGCGATAGGCAATGGAGCCGGTCGTGGCAACGAACATTGCCGGCCATCCGCCGAAGAACGCGGCGGCGCCGATAAAGGCGGCGCGCAGATCGACCACGAAGCCGGAGACGGACAAGGCGGTCGCCATTGAAAAGACCGCCCCCACGCACATGACCGCGCCGAGAAGCAGCGACTGTATCCGCCGTGAGAGACGCCCGGTGAAATCGGCCACAAGGTCCCAGGCGATGACCAGGACGGAGACCAGGGCAAGATTGGCGAGGAGTGATTGCCAGATCTCGGTCATGACTTTCCGGCTCCTTTTTTCCGATGAATATCGGCTAAACCTATCCGACATCTAAAGAAGCTGCGCACCAGTCCGCAGGGCCGAACCGGTGGCACCCCGAGCAGGGGCGACGTGGGCAGCCACGTGGCAGGCGTGTCGGTTCCGAGCGCTTATCCGGACAGACTGCAGAGGCATCTCACCGGAAGGCGCAAAAGTCTATGGTTCCGTCGATAAGATTCGCGCAAACACTGTGGAGCGCATCCGGGGTGGATAGCCATCTTCACAGCTGGAAGGGCGATCTCTGCGCTACGCATACGGGCGCGATGGGTTTCAACTAGCGATGTCCGAGGACTTAGAAACGCTATGAACTAGTCGCCATCATAGGGCCGCGCTTTGCGTGCTGGCGGCTGTCTGCGCGCCGTAGGCAGCCTTGCGGTGTGCTTGACTGAAGCACAGTGTTGTTGTGATAGATGTCGCCACTGTTCCCTCCGTCCGCGAATAGTGACCGCAATGGGCCGAAGCCGGACTGTCCACTACTAGATGGCAGCCTCGGGTCGACGGCCGAGAAGAACAGGAGATCACATTGATGCTGGTCCGCACGCTTTCTGCCTTGGAATGCACGAAAGTCCTGACAGCCAATCGTGTTGGCCGCCTGGCATGCGCGAAGGACGGGCAGCCCTACGTCGTGCCCCTCTACTATGCCTATTCGGATGCTCATCTTTACGCTTTCTCGATGCCGGGCAAAAAGATCGAATGGATGCGGGCCAATCCGCGGGTGTCCGTCCAGGTTGACGAACACGGCCAGGGCCGAGGATGGAAAAGCGTCGTTGTCGATGGCCGGTATGAAGAACTGCCTGACCTGATCGGACACAAGCTTCAGCGGGATCATGCCTGGTCGGTGTTGAGCAAGCACACCGACTGGTGGGAACCTGGCGCACTCAAACCGGTCACGCCTCCCACGGCCGACAGTGCACCGCACGTTTTCTTTCGGATCCTGATCGAGCAGGTATCCGGGAGAGAGGCGAGCGAGTAGCCGTTCCACCAATTTCGTCGCGAGAATTGGAAAGGCCGGCGCAAAATGCGCAAGCCCTGTCCTGGTCGGGACGTCCGGTAGTAACCGTGCGGCCGACGGTCCTCCTCGAAGGCTTCTTTCTTCAACTCGTTGCCCCCGGCGTGAGGGCCTCCGACGCGTTGGCGCTGCCCCTGGGGAGTGGAAAGACCTCGCCGATCTCGGCAGTCGACGTAGCGCGTGCGGTCGCGGCGATCCTCGACGACCCCGCACCGCATATCGGACAGATCTATGATCTGACAGGGTCGGAATCCACCGATCTCGACCACTATGCGCGCGTCTTCTCCGAGGCGCTCGGAAGGCCCATCGCATATCGGGACGTCCCACTCCCGGCGTGGAGCGAAGGGCTTCGGCAGGCGAAGTATCCAGAGCACGTCGTTCGCCATCTCTCGGCCATGGCCGAGTTGACCAAGCAGGGGCGTTACGACCGCATGACGGACACTCTGCGCAAACTCACCGGCGAAGCGCCGACGAATATGCGCGACTTCGTGAAGCTCCACGCCGCCGAGTTCAAGCAGCATGGACCGACGCCTTCCTGAGGCGCTCGGCGCGTCCCGCAAGCGGAATCCGATCCTTGAAGATCAGTACCGTCCGATGCCGGAGCAAGAATCGCTGCCTTGCCAAGTCGGGGAAGTCTGAACTGGGCGGAGCCTCGAACGAGGCGCTCACCGAAGAGGACGCCGCGCGCACATCCAGAGCTATCGGTTTTCCGAGAGGCCGACTTCCACGATTGATGGCTGGCGCGCAAAACCCACTGCTACTAAATTCATCGGCCTTGCTAGACGTCGCCGGAGCGTGGCGCCTCGCGGATGAATGAGGAGTCACGAGGATGTCAGTGGGAACGGCCGTCATTACCGGCGCTTCAGGCGGCATCGGAGCGGTCTATGTCGACCGTCTCGCAGAGCGGGGATACGACCTCGTCCTGGTCGCCCGCAACGGAGACAAGCTAACCCAGGTCGCGAACCGCGTTCGCGCAAAAACCGGCCGCAAGATCGACACCTTGTCCGCCGATCTGGCCAATGCGTCAGACCTCGCGCGCGTGGAGGCTTTCCTTAGGGAAACCCCAGACGTCACCTTGCTTGTCAACAATGCGGGCCTCGGTGGGGCGTTGAAACTGCTTGACTCCGACGTCGACCAGATGACGTCGCTGATTTCGCTCAATGTCACGGCGCTCACCCGACTAACCTATGCCATCGTGCCGGGTTTCGTGGCGCGCGCCGCTGGGACGATCATCAACATCGCCTCGATCGTCGCCATCAATCCCGAGTCGCTGAACGGCGTCTACGGTGGCAGCAAGGCGTTCGTCGTCGCCTTCAGCCAGAACCTGCGGCACGAACTCGCGGGAACCGGGGTCAGGGTGCAGGTCGTCCTTCCGGGTGCCACCGCCACGGACTTCTGGGCAATCGCCGGTCGCCCGGTCGAGAAGCTGCCAAAAGCCATCGTGATGCGAAGCGAGGATCTGGTCGATGCGGCGCTTGCCGGACTCGATCGGGGCGAGTTCGCCACCATCCCTTCCCTCCAGGATAGTGAACTCTTCGACGCCTACGAGGCCGCTCGGCAGGCGATGATCGGCAAGCTTTCTACTGCCACGCCGGCGCCCCGTTATCGGATTGCGACCCAGCCCTCTTCAATCAACAAAAATGGCGATCGAACCAGTTAGAAGTGGCCTGCTCCGCCGCGGAGCAGGAAGGGCGGCGTTAGGAAAGGACGTGATATGACGCGGTTGTATCTGGACGATCTCGAGCGCGGTCAAACCTTCGTCAGCGCTTCGCATGCGCTCGACGAGCAGCAGATCAAGGCTTTCGCAAGAGAGTTCGATCCCCAAATCTTCCATCTCGAACGGGCGGCGGAAGGGACGCTGTTCGGCGGACTTGCGGCCAGCGGCTGGCATACCGCCGCGATCACAATGCGGCTGAACGTGGAGTCAGGCCTGCCGCTCGCCAACGGTATTATTGGCGCCGGAGGCGAGATCAACTGGCCGAACCCGACGCGCCCGGGTGACATTCTTCACGTCGAAAGCGAGGTGATGGATATCGCTCCCTCGCGTTCGCGCCCAGAGCGTGGCATCGTCACCATCGTCAGCAAAACCCTCAACCAGCGTGGCGATGTTCTCCAGATCCTGACCGCCAAGCTGGTCGTTTTTCGTCGGCCGGCGGCATGAGCGACCAGCCATTGCAACCAAAGGGAGTGACATGGGCAGCATCCAGAACGACGATCGCCGATGTCAAATTTGAGGCGACGCGGCATTGCCGATGACGGGGCACATTGCCGCAAGGATCAAGGAGCCGCGGTCGCCGCGTCCTCGATGATTTTGGCCACCGCATCGGGATGCGAGATCATGACGACGTGCGACGCGCCCTTCACGACCACGACGCCCTTGGCGTGCGCCCGCTCGGCCATAAAGGCCTGAGCCTTCGGCGGGATGGCAGTATCACCGTCACCGTAAATGAACCACGACGGAATGGTCTTCCAGGCGGACGTGGTCGCCGGTTCGCCGAACGCGATGTCGGTGATCGGTCGCTGCGTTGCCGCTGCCAGTCTCGCCGCATCCTCGGGCAGATCCGGCGCGAACGCTTCGTGGAACTTGTCCTGCCGGACATAGAGGTCATTGCCGCCAGCGAGGAGAGGCACTGGCTGCGCCAGGGTATCGGGTCCAAGCAAGGCTCCTGGAAACTTGGTGTCGAGCGCGCCGGCGCTTTCGCCTGCTTCCGGTGCAAAACCGGCAACATAGACCAGCGCCTTGACATTTGCCTTCCCGTCGGCGGCCTGGCTGATCACCATGCCGCCATAAGAATGGCCGACCAGCACGATTGGCGTCTTGATCGTATTGAGAAAGGAGCGGACATAATCGCCATCTGCCTTTACGCTGCGCAGAGGATTGGCGACAGCGACCACCGGGTAGCCATCCTTTTCAAGAATTGGGACGACGCCGTTCCAGCTCGATGCGTCGGCGAAGGCGCCATGCACAAGGACGATGGTCGGCTTGTCCGATTGCGCGGACGCCATTGTTGCGAACGCCATACCAGCCAGGGCCAATCCAGCAATGAGCGGTTTCATGTCGGGCTCCTTTGTTGCTTCATGACAAATGGTCAACGTCGATGACGGCCTGGGCGAACACCAGCGGTGCTTCCTGCGGAAGATTATGTCCGATGCCGCCGGAGATGGTGCGATGCTCGTATCGGCCGGTGAATTTCTTCGCGTAGGCCGAAGGCTCCGGATGCGGAGCACCGTTCGCATCACTCTCGAGCGTAATGGCAGGCACGTCGATCGTAGGCGCCTGAGCGAGCCGCTTCTCCAGATCGTCGTACTTCGCCTCCCCCTCAGCCAAACCGAGTCGCCAGCGGTAATTGTGGATCACGATGTCGACGTGGTCGGGATTCTCAAGGGCAGCAGCGCTCCGCTCGAAGGTGGCATCGTCGAAGCGCCACTTCGGCGAGGCGATCTGCCAGATCAGCTTGGAAAAGTCGCGCCGGTATTTGTCATAGCCGGCGCGGCCGCGCTCGGTCGCAAAATAGTACTGGTACCACCACTGCAACTCGGCGGCCGGCGGCAGCGGCATCTGATTGGCCGCCTGGCTGCCGATCAGATAGCCGCTCACCGATACAAGCGCCTTGCAACGCTCTGGCCAGAGCGCCGCGACGATGTTGGCGGTGCGCGCGCCCCAATCGAAACCGGCGATGATCGGCGTCCGAATCTTCAGTGCGTCCATCAGATTGACGGCGTCGACGGCAAGGGCCGCTTGCTGCCCGTTGCGAGGCGCATTGGCGGACAGAAACCGCGTTGTGCCATAGCCGCGCAAATGCGGTACAATGACGCGATAGCCTGCGGACTCAAGCCGCGGCGCGACCTCGGCAAACGCGTGGATGTCATAGGGCCATCCATGAAGGAGGAGGACCGGCGGACCCTCGGCAGGGCCAAACTCCGCGTAGCCGATATTCAGGTCGCCGGCGTCGACCTGTTTGACCTTGAGCGAATTGCTCGCCTGCGAACCGCTTGCAGCATTCGTTGCAGAGGTGTCGCTTGATCCTGATCGCGCCCCGCTGGTCGCAAAAAGCTCGGCGGCAGCGACAGCCAGAGCTGCAACACGCAAAAGGTGGCGACGTTGATGGCTGATCACTTCCAGCATGGTTCGGTCACTCGTTAGAATCTGATGTAACGGCCCGCACGCCGGGGTGCGGGATCGTCTTGTCCTGTTACGCTGACCATCTGACTACCGCCGAGGCGGCGCTCAGAATGGAGACTATTTTTCCGTCGCAGTCCTCAGGACGCGCGCAGCGTCTTGAACGACGCACGCATCTCCTCGACAAAGATTTCGGGCTGCTCCCAGGCGGCGAAATGGCAGCCAATGGGGAAGCGGCCGTAATGGAGAAGCTTTGGATAGGCTGTCTTCGCCCAGCTCTCCGGCGCCTGGTAGATCTCGTTGGCGAAAGCGCTCACCGCGACCGGTATCCTGATGCCACGCGCGTCGAAGAAACCGCCTTTCGCGACCCGCGCATTGTCCCAGTAGAGTCGTCCCGACGAGACCGCCGTGTTCGTCAGCCAGTAGAAGGTGACGTTGTCGAGAAAGTCGTCCGGCGTGATGCCCTCGGGCTTCCCGCTAAAGGAGCGGGCGATCAGGGCGTGACTGTCGGCGTCGTGGTCCAGCATCCAGGCGGCGAGGCCGACGGGCGAGTCGACGATGCCGTAGAGCGTCTGAGGACGTTGGTTCATCTCGATGGCATAGCCAAGCCCATGCTGATTGAAATAGATGAGCTGGTCGAAAGCGCGCTTCTCGTCGGGACCGAGCCCTGGCGGCGGCGTGCCGGTCCCAAGCGCCTTGGAGATTTCAGGTGGAAGCGTCGCCGCCATGTTGGTGTGGATGCCAAGCAGTCCCGGCGGCTCCTGTAGCGCCATATTCTCGGTAACCGCATTGCCCCAGTCGCCGCCCTGGGCCACATATTTGTTGTAGCCGAGGCGTTCCATAAGGGTTGCCCACGCCTTGGCGATACGGACAGGCTCCCATCCTGGTGTCGTCGGCTTGCCGGAGAATCCGTAGCCGGGCAATGACGGAACCACGAGATCGAATGCATCCGCTTCGGTGCCGCCATGCGCGGTCGGGTCGGTGAGCGGTTCGATGATCTTCAACTGCTCGATAACCGAGCCCGGCCAGCCATGGGTCACGATCATCGGCAGCGCGTTTTTGTGCTTCGACTTCACGTGAATGAAGTGGATGTCGAGCCCATCGATCTCGGTGATGAAGTGCGGATACGCCATCATCCTGGCCTCGACCTTGCGCCAATCATGATTGGCCCAGTGCACCTGGATCTGGCGCGCGATGTCGAGCTGCACGCCCTGCGACTGGTCCGGCACCGTCTCCCTGTCCGGCCAGCGCGTCGCCGCGACACGCCGCTTCAGATCGGCGAGATCCTCATCGGAAGCCCTGAACTGGAAAGGATGGATTGACGCGGCTTCCGCAGCCGCTTTGGATTTTGACGAAAGCATGCTGATGGCTCCTAAGGCAGCCGCGGTGATCAGGACTTCCCGCCGTGTTGGTGATAGCAAGCGCGCAGACATGGGACTCTCCTGTGCCAACCCATCCAGGATTGCCGCCAACATCGACGGCTGCTTCGTTGTGACACGACCAAAGTGCCCTGCTGCTGTCGTCGAAGCGAGTTAAGAGGCGCTAAGAGATGCGAATTTTTGCAAGCAGCCGCATTTGGGATTCTTACAGCCGATCGCTCGACGAAGACCCGAGATGTCGGCCGGTCGGTTGAATGACGGCATTCGGCCCGACGTAGAGCGCGTGAGAGATCGCCAGGATGGTATGTGGGGTGGTGGATCGGCTGGGGCGCTTACTGATCGGTCGCGCCCCGTAGCTCTGTCACATCCTTCGCCGTGAGCTCCGCTGACAGCACAGCCAAACCCACCGGCGAGCCGCTCACCACATGCGTTGCGACGGCCAGGAGCGTGACAACGTCGAACAGCTGATGGAAATGCGTAGCTGTCCGCAGCTAGGCGATCGCGCTCAACAGCTGTTCAGCAGCTTTCAGATCGGCCGTATCAAAACCTTCGGTAAACTGCTCAAAGACTGGCAGCAACAGAGCCCGCGCCTTTTTCAATTGTCCGCGAGAGAGGGCGAGCTTCGCCAGTTCCGTCGTTGTCCGCAATTCCCAAGACAATGCACCCTGACGACGACTCCAATCCAGCGACCGAGCGAAGCAGGTTTCGGCCCTCTCGTTCGAGTCCCGGTTCATCGATAAAAGGATCAATCCTTTCGTTCGCAACGCCTCTGGCATGTACAAAAAGTCGCCATTCGCTTCGATCAGTTCGATTGTCTCGTTAATCGTTCTGAGCCCTTCATCGAGGCGGTGAGACACGGAAAATCCCTTAGCAAGCGAAAGGCTAAGCTCGGTGGTGACGAGCTCGTAAGGGAGCGCGTGCAGCTTTTGACGAGAGCTCTGCAAAGCTTCTATGCCCGCATTCGCGTTCCCCCGACGAATAGCCAATTCGCCTTGGAAGCCTTTTCCGACCAGGACATAAGGTGCCATGGAATGGGCTTCGGATAGGGCAATAAGCTCATCTAGATCTGCTTCAGCGCTCTGCAGATCACCTGTCCAAAGGAACACCGTCGCCGCCCACACCAGGGCGATCGCCAGCGATAATGAGTGGTCTATTTTGCGGGCCTCTTCCACCGCCTCGCGCGCGCATTCAGTTGCCAGAGCGGCATAGCCCTGCAGCCAAAGATTTCTCGCGAGAACGGCGGTGGCCAGGATTCTGCCTTCAACGCCAAGGTAGACCGTCGTGGTCTGCTCGGGAAGATAGTCGCCCGCCAGGGTCGCCTCAAGTTCGCTGTGGGCATCGACAAGTCTGCCGTCGAGATGAAGTGCGAGCCCTAAATTGGAATGGGCTAGTGCCATCGCGACGGGGTCGCTGACAGTCGCCGCGGCAGCAGAACAACGCGTCGCGTACTCGAGAGCGCGAGTGAAGTTCCCTCTGCGCCGGTGAAACAGATGAAGTGGGGCCAACAGGCGTATTTGATCAAGCGTATCGCCATTGTTTTCAGCGATCGCCAAGCCTCTCTCCAAGGCTTCACTCGCAGCATCGCGCCCGCCGCGCATAAACATCAGTGAGATCCCAAGGGCCGCCTGGAGTCTCATCTCCTGCTGTCCCCCACGAGCCGAAGGAGCGAGACAAGCGATAGCGCGTTCCGACCAGCGATGGCATTCGGAAAGCAGTGACATTGACAAGAAAACGGGTGCGGCGGCGGCGGCCAACCCGACACCGATGGCCAAGTCGCCGCCTTTTCCGAAGGACCATTCCAATGCCGCACGGGCGTTGTTCAGTGCGGCAAAGTGGGGCGTGCGTTCGGCTCCAGCCGACAGGGTCGGCCATTCGATCCCGGTTTGTTCGAGCCATCGGCGGTAGTAAGTCGCGTGTCGTACCGACAAGGCGGTTGCCTCGGTTTCGTCAATGTCGATGTTGAGCGCGTATGTGCGGGTGGTATCCAACAGCCGGTAGCGCACCATCGCGCCGAGAGGGTGGGTCGCCACCATCGACTTTGCGACGAGGCTATCAATCGCTTCGAAAACAGCAGGGCGGTCCAGGGTTGTGCTTGTCACAACCTCCAGCGCCGCATCGAGGGTGAAATATCCGATGAATATCGCGAGGCGGCCAAGGACCAAGCGTTCCGGTTCGGAGAGAAGCCCGTAGCTCCAGTCAAGAGCGGCGTGCAGGGTCTTGTGACGCGGTGGAGCGTCACGCGACCCCTGCCATAGCAACGTCAGGCGTTCGTCGAGCAATGCAGCGGTCTGCTTCAGGCCATAAGACTCAACACGTCTGGCCGCAAGCTCGATCGCAAGCGCCACGCCGTCCAACTTTCGGCATATATCAGCGACTATTGGCGCTTCGAGATCACTCACAATCAGAGGCGCGCCGCTCGCGACAGCCCGTTCCATGAACAGTTGCGTTGCTGGAAATTTCTGCACGGTTGCGGCAGTTAGCCCCGGTCGATCGGGGGGGCATGCAAGGGCATCCAGTCGATAGACGTGCTCGCCTTCAACGCGAAGCGCCTCGCGGCTTGTCGCGATGATATGCACTTGGAGTCCGGCTTCCACGATGCTTACCGCCAGCGTGGCAACTGCTTCTATGAGGTGCTCACATGTATCGAGAACCAGAAGGAGGCGCTTGTCACGCAGGTAGGCCACCAAACTCGGTACCGCGTCGTCGGAATGAACCGACAACCCCAATATTGAGGCCACAGCTGTGGGCACAAGTTCAGGATCCGTAACGACTCCAAGATCGACGAAGAGAACGGAACCAGCGAAAGCGGACATCAAATGGTGTGCGACGGCCACCGCGACAGTCGTCTTGCCGACGCCACCAGGTCCTACGACGGTGACGAAGCGCGATGCGGTCAGGCTAACCGATAACTTGAGCACATCCTCATCGCGTCCGAGCATTCGGCTCAAGCGGGTAGGGATATTAGCGTGCGGAAAGTCAGAGCCGGCGATCTTCTCGTCTTTGCGTCGACTACCCGCTTGCGAAACCGCGGCGACAAAGCAGTAGCCCCTCCCCGGCAGAGTCGCGATGAATCGCGCACCATCCTTTCCGTCTCCCAGCGCTTTTCGGAGACTGGCTACATGAAAGCGCACGCTACCTTCTTCGACGGTAACTCCGGGCCATACCCGCGACATCAACTCCTCTTTGCTGCAGACCTCGTTCGGCGCCGAAGTCAGGGCGACCAGGATATCGAGCGCGCGCGCGCCCAACTTGACGGGAACGCCCTCTCTGGTGAGCAGCCTCTCGCCTGCAAATAGGGTAAAGGCACCAAACGAAATACCGACTTTGGTGTGGTCCTCCACAGCCGCCATGCCTTCCTCTGAACGGTCTCGCTGACAACAATTTTAGCCGAAATCTTGCCCTGCGTCCTTCCCACAAGAGCGCACGCAAGTCGAGGGTTTCGCTCGGGTAACCGAGTTCCCCAATTGTCCGGGAATATCGAGCCGCTGACAGCTTCTAACACCTCCTCACAAGCCATAACGGGCGGCCCCTGCACGGCAGGCGTAGCTCTAGGCGGAGAGAGCTTGGTGGACCGAAATACCGCCATGAACGCGGCGAGCCGCTAACGCGGCGTCCGCAACACGGAGCCAAAGGAGAGCGCATAATGGTGAGCGCTAAGGCAACTATGGGCGCACCGGAAGTATCGGCGGGCGGGCACGAGCCGTAGCCTCCCCCGTGAGGCTGTGGCTTATGCAGGTGATCGACTTCGCTGCGACTTGACTGGCATGCGCAGCGTGGCCCTCAGCGCCATAGCGCTCGCGAAACGAGAATTTCCAGGATTGCAAGATGCGCACCACGGGAAAGCTGCTCTACACGGCCAAGACCCGGACCTCTCAGGGACGAGAGAATGGCATCGCACGCAGCTCCGATGGGCAACTCGACATAAGGCTTGCGGCCCCCGGATCGGCACGCATCGGCACCAACCCGGAGCAACTATTTGCGGTGGCTTGGTCGGCCTGCTTTCAAACAGCAATAGTGCAAGTGGCCCGCAAGCAGAAAATTGCCTTGCCGGCCTCTTCCGCTATCGACGCTGAAGTCGACCTAAGACTGGAAAACGACAGTTACTTCATCAGTGCTCGGCTCAACATCAGCCTGCCTGGCGTTGATCGAACTGTCGCCCTGGCTCTTTTGAACGAAGCGCATCAGATCTGCGCGTACTCGAAAGCAACGCGCGGCAACATCGGCGTGACGATCAGCTTGACCTGACCGCGCGAAGTTGGGCCGACTCGACGCGGTCGTTGCCCGTTTGCCCAGTTGGCTCTCTCCTCCAATTTTCGAACAGGAAATGGTGCGCCTCGCAGGAACTAACAAAGCATCACATCCTATAACGGGCACTTCTCGCGGCGTCGGAGTAAATGCTGAGGCATAAAACGGGTCCCTAACGCAAGCGAGGTCACCATGAGCGCATCAGGATTGACTATGATCTTTGACCGCTTGCCCTCGTCCAGCCCGACAGCGCCCACGCAATTTGATCCCCGGCCCCAACTAAGGGTGAGAGGCGAAATCGCATTCGGACCGTTTCTTCTGTTTCCGAAACAGTTTCTTCTGTTGGAGGGCGACAAACCGGTGCCGCTCGGAAGTCGCGCGCTGGGCATCCTGATCGCCTTGCTTGAGCGCCCAGGCGAGCTCGTCAGCAAGCAGGAACTGATGGCCCGCGTTTGGCCCGATGTCTTTGTCGTGCCTACCAATCTCACCGTCCACATCTCGGCATTGCGCCGCGTTTTGCGCGACGGACGGGATGGAAATCGGTTCATCATCAACATCCCCGGGCGTGGCTACCAATTCGTTGCTTCAGTCCATACGCCGCTTCAACGGAAAGCGTCGCTTGAAACGATGCGCCCAATTGTTCCGGCGCTTGAAGAGCGCCTTCAGATTCAAGCGCCTTCAGAGTACGGAGCGTACGGCGTTCCCACTGCGGGGCCTTGAGACTCTGGAGAGGGGCTGATGCGTACCCACAGCGATCCGAGACGCCGAAATGGATTCGGCCGGACGACTGGGCGCCTTGGACCCAGTTCAACCTGAGGGGGCAAAGACGATGAGCACGTCCCCCGCATCTACCAACACATACGCCACACCTGCCTTCTGGGAACGCTTGTGGCGGTCGAGTGGCATCCAGGCCGTCGGCCTCTTCATCATCGCGTACATCATTTATGGCTATCAGCCGCAGGTCGGTGCGCCAGCCGACGCATTGGTCGCCTTTTACGAGGGCGGGCGCACGCGGATCCTGATCGCTGCGGTTTTCTCCGGCTTCGCCGTCCTCAATCTCATGTGTTTGCGGCAGCACTCAGGACCACTTTGGCTGATGCGGGACAGGACGGTTGGGGCGCGGCGGCGACATTCGCGTGGGCCAGCGTCGCGTTGAGTTCGTTTCCAAACTGATCTCGAACGCGCTCTTCGCGGTGGGTGTCGCGGCCGTCGTGCTTGTATTGCTGGGCGGCACCACTTGGTTACGTGGCGGCTTCTGGGGATCGGACGGTGCCTATTCGCGGTCCATTTCGCCCGTCATTTGCATCGCGTGGCTTCTGGTCGTGAGTTGGGTCCTGGTGAAACGCAGTCCTGCGACACGGGCCGGGTGGTGGAGCAGGCGCTGCCCCAAATCTCGTGCTTGCGCAGCAGCATTCGCGAAACCCAACTTCACGGCGATCTCTGTGCCCGCTCGTCGATAACTTTGCGATGCCCATATTTTCAAGGTCTGTCGGCAATTGACTTTCCGAACATAAACTCTTTTATATTGATCATAAAAGTTGTTTCATGTCGGCGCCAGAGGTGGTTTCGTGAAGTTGTTCATTGCTGGATTGGACACCGAAACCAACACGTTTTCTCCGATACGCACCGGCCATGAGGCCTTTGTCGAGGGCCAGGTTGCGCATGGCGACGCCACGACGAAGCCGCTGAATTGCTGCTCTTCACAACTCTTTGTCTGGCACAATGCCGCTCGCGAGCGCGGCTGGACTGTTGTCGAGAGCCTATGCGCAGTGGCGGAGCCCGGCGGCACGACGACACGCTCCGTCTACGAAGATTTCCGTAGCGAAATCCTGCGCGACCTCAAAGCTGCCATGCCGGTGGACGCCGTGCTTCTCGCCTTGCACGGCGCTTGCGTTGCCGAGGGTTACGACGATGTCGAAGGCGATCTGCTAGCCCATGTCCGTGCGCTGGTCGGACCCGATATCCCCATTGGCGCGGAGCTCGATCTGCACTGCCATTTGACGCGGCGCATGATGGAAAGCGCCACCATGATCGTGGCCTATATGGAATATCCCCACACCGACATCGAGGAGCGCGCCGGCCATCTGTTCGAGCTGATGGTCAAGGTGCTGGCCGGAGAGATCCGCCCGGTGATGGCGCTGTTCGATTGCCGCATGATCGGCACCTTCAGGCCCCATCAACAACCCTTGCGCGGGCTGGTCGACCGCATGAAGGCGAGCCAAGGCCGCGACGGCATCCTGTCGGTGTCGTTCGGCCACGGTTTCCCCTGGGGCGATGTCGCCGATGTCGGCGCCAAGATGCTGGTCGTGGCCGATCGCGACGCAGGCAAGGCGCACCAAGTCGCGTCGGCCTTTGGCCGCGAGATTTTCGCGCTGCGCAATGCGCTCGAACCCCATCATCTCACCATCGACGACGCGCTTGATCGCGCGATGGCGACCGACGGCGGCCCGGTCGTGCTGGCTGACGTATCGGACAATGCAGGCGGCGGCGCTCCAGGCGACTCCACCTTCATCATTCGCCGGGTGATCGAACGCGGCATACGCGACGTCGCCAGCTGCCTGTACTGGGATCCCATTGCGGTGCGGCTTTGCCAGGCCGCCGGCGAAGGCGCGACGCTGCCGCTTCGGATCGGCGGCAAGATCGGGGCGGCATCCGGCGAGCCGCTCGACCTCAACGTCACCGTGCGCCGCATCGCTTCCGGCATCACCCAGCGCTTTGGCGCGGTGCCGCTGCCGATCGGCGACGCCGCCTGGGTCAGCGCCGACGGCATCGATCTGGTGATCAACAGCGTGCGCACGCAAACCTTCCATCCCGAATGCATGACCGCGCTTGGCCTTGATCCCGCCACTCGCAAGATCGTGGTCGTCAAGTCGAGCAATCATTTCCGGGCCGGTTTCGAGCCGATCGCCAAGGACATTCTCTATGTGGCCGCGCCCGGAGCGCTGCAGCCCAATTTCCGCGATCTGGCATACACCAAGCTGCGGCAGCCATACTGGCCGAAGGTCGCGGAGCCATTCGCGGAATTGGCGCTATAATCAACGCCAGGCTTCAGCGTTTCGCGGCGCGCGAACAGGGTAGGTCGACCGCCCTCCGCGCCCGCCCACCATCGGCTTTCAGATATCACCCGCCTGCGCGCGGTGACATCGTACCGAGCGCGGCCATGCCGCCTTGTCCGGCGGTGACATGCTGACGGTTCCGGCACGATCGCCGAATTCGGCGAGAGGCTGCAGGCTGTCGCAGCCTGCGGCGGCGAACGAGCAGCGGTCGCGATAATAGCAGCCGGTTGGCAAAATCCGGTTGTTGGGAAGCTCGCCGACACGGGTCGCAGCAAGCTCGGGCAGCGGGTGCTTGAGGCTCGGAACCGTGGCCAGCAAGGTTCTGGTATAGGGATGCGCCGGAGAATCGAGCACCTGCACCGCTGGTCCGGCCTCGACAATCTGGCCAAGATACATCACCGCCACGCGATCGCAGAAGTGGCGCACCAGCGAAACGTCGTGCGAGATCATCAGATAGGCAAGGCCGAGCTCACGCTGAAGTTTCAGCAACAGGTTGATGATCTGCGCCTGCACGGACACGTCGAGCGCGGACGTCGGCTCATCGAGGATCAACAGGTCCGGATCGGTGCTGATCGCCCGCGCAACCGCGATGCGCTGCCGCTGGCCGCCGGAGAATTCATGCGGCCGTCGATCCAGGTGCTCCGGCCGCAGGCCGACGGAAGCAGCGAGTTCGGCGGCACGCGCCCGCAGCGCGGCTTTCGACATTCCCCCGCGCACATGCAGCGGCTCGGTGATCAGGCGCCAGACCGGCAGGCGTGGATTGAGCGAGGATTGTGGATCCTGGAACACGATCTGCATCTGCTGGCGGATTTCACGTTTGCGCCTGCCACGCGCTTCGTGAAAATCCTGGCCGTCGATCACCACCTTGCCCGAGCTGCGCTCGACAAGGCCGATAATCGCTTGGACGAGCGTGCTTTTACCACACCCGGACTCGCCGACGATGCCTAGGCTTTCCCCCGGGCGGATCGTCAGGTCCACCTTGTTGACGGCATGGACATGGGAGGTGGCCCGGCCGAACCAGCCCCCGGGAATCGGAAAATTGACGGTAAGGTCTTCGACGCTGAGAAGAGGCGCGGCCGTCATTGCGTGGCCTCGCGCGCCTTGATCGATGGTTGGATTGTCTCGCGCCGCCAGCAGGCGACGATATGATCGGGAGCAGGCGCCATCGAAGGAGGCTTTGCGAAACATCGATCGTTGGCTTCCGGACAGCGTGGCCGGTAGAAACAGCCCGGCGGGGGATCAAGCAGATTGGGCACGGTTCCGGGGATGGCCTCCAGTTCCGCTTTCGGCTCCACCCGCTCCGGCAGACAGCGCAGCAGCGCTTGAGTGTAGGGGTGCTGTGGCGCTTCCAGAACGGCCCGCGTCGGGCCGGACTCGACGATGCGGCCCGCATACATGACGTACAGCCGGTCGCAGAGCTGTGAGACAACAGCAATGTTGTGCGAAATGAAGACAACCGAGGTGCCGGTTCGCTTGGCGCGATCGAGGATCAGGCGAAGGATGACGGCCTGCACCGTCACATCCAGAGCCGTGGTCGGCTCGTCGGCGATGATCAAGCCGGGGTTGCACGAGAAGGCCATGGCGATGAGCACGCGTTGGCGCATGCCGCCCGACAGTTCGAACGGATAGGCCCGCATGATCCGCTCGGGTTCCGCGATCAGCATGTCCTTGAGAATGCCGCGCGCCGTGCGCTCGGCTTCGGCCTCACTGACCGCTTCGTGGCGCTGGATGACGCCGACAAGTTGACGGCCAATCCGGATGGTCGGATTGAGCGCGTTCATCGGCTCCTGGAAGATGGTCGAGACGAGCTTGCCGCGAACGTCCTGGAGTTCGGTTTCATCCATCGCGAACGGATCGCGGCCAAACAGGCGGATACTGCCCGCGGTGACGCGGTAGCGGCCCTCCGGCAGGAGCCTTGTCGCCGCCATCGTGGTCACCGACTTGCCGCATCCCGACTCGCCGACCAGGCCAACGATCTCGGACGCGCCGATTTCGATCGTCACGTCGTCGAGCGCCTTGATCGCTCCGGCGTAGGTGGGAAATTCCAGCGACAGGCCGTCGATAGTCAGGGCCACGGGTTTTTGCCCGGTAGGCTTCAGGATTTCGGATGCCGCCACCATCATCGTCCCCCCAACCGTGGATCGAGCATGTCGCGAATGCCGTCGCCAAGCAGGTTGCAGCCCATCGCGGTGATCAGGATGGCAAGGCCGGGGAAGGTGCAGTACCACCATTGGTCGAGGATATAGTTGCGCCCCGTGCTGACCAGCGCCCCCCATTCAGACGTCGGCGGCTGTGCGCCAAGTCCGATGAAGCTCAACGCCGCGGCAATAAGCACAATGCCGCCAAGGTCAAGCGTTGCCTGCACGATGATCGGCGACATCGCATTGGGCAGGACATGCCAGCGCAGGATGTAGAGTGGCGAGGCGCCGAAGGTGCGCGCCGCCTTGACGAAGACCCGTTCCCTCAAGGACAGCGTCTGCCCGCGAGCCAGCCGCACATAGGCCGGTATGCGCACCATCGCCACGGCCAGCATCGAGTTGACCAGGCTCGGGCCGAGTGCCGCCGCGAGCGCCATCGCCAGAACCAGCGCCGGCAGCGCCATGATGACATCCATCAGTCGCATGATCGCCGTATCGATGCGACCACCCAGTATGGCAGACATGCAGCCAATGATCACGCCGATGCTCACCGATATCAGGACGATCATGAACGCCGCGACGCATGAGGCACGCGACCCGTAGATGATGCGTGAAAACAGGTCGCGACCGACTTCGTCGGTACCGAACCAGTGAAGCGCGCTCGGTGGCTGCAGACGCGCGGACAGCATCAGCTTGTCGGGATTGTAGGGTGCAATCAGCGGCGCGGCGACGATCATCACGATGACCATCAAGATGATCACCGCCCCAACCAGCGTCAGTGGGCTGCGGCGGGTCAGATACCAGAAAAAATGTAATCGCGACTTCCAGCCAGCGGCGGCGGCGACACTTTGTGTTGTCGAAGATGCGACGCTCATCACCCGATCTCCCTGATCTGCGGATCGGCGAACATGTAGGCGATGTCGACGATCAGGTTGATGAGGACGTAGCCGATCGATGCAACCACGGTGAACCCCATGATCGCCGGGAAATCGAGAGTCTGGATCGAGGTCACGACATAGGTGCCCATGCCCGGCCATGCGAACACGGTCTCGGTCAGCACCGCGCCGTAGAGAAGGTCGCCGAGCGCCAGGCCAAGCAGCGTGATCGACGGGATCAATGCGTTGCGCAAGGCATGGTTGAAGATGATGACCCGGCGTCGCAGGCCACTGGCGCGAGCCGTTCGGATGTAGTCCTCCTGAAGGACGTCCAGCATCGAAGCCCGGATCTGGCGCGTGATGACGCCGAGATTGGCAAAGGCGAGCACGGCGGAAGGCAAGATGAGATGCCGCACGCTGCTCCAGAAAGCGTCCATGCGGCCTTCGAGCAGGGAATCGATCAGGAAGAAGCCGGTGATGCGCGTTGGCAACGCAATGCCCATGTCGATGCGACCGCTCCCGGGCAGAATGTGCAGCTTGGCGTAGAACAGCAGCACCAGCACCAGTGCGAACCAGAACACCGGCATCGAGATACCGCAGACCGAGATGGTGCGAGCCACCTGATCGATTGGTCCGTCCTTGTAGATGGCGGACGCTACGCCGAGTGGAATGCCGATCACGATCGACAGGATCAGCGAGATGGCGCCGAGCTCCATCGTTGCCGGCAGGAAGGTGGCAATGTCGCCGGCAACCGAGCGGCGCGTCCGCAGCGAGGTACCGAGGTCGCCATGCAGCAGGTTGCTGACGTAGATAGCGAATTGATCCCACACTGGCCGATCGAGCCCGAGATCGCGCCGCACACTCATCAGCGTTTCGACGCTTGCCCTGTCACCGGCGATCATCCGGGCGGGATCGCCGGGGATCAGATGGGAAATGATGAAGGTGATGACCGCGACGCCGAAGACGACGAAGAACAGCATCACGAAGCGGGGAATGATAATGCGCATGATCGTCATCTGAGGTCGGTCCTCGCGGCGCTGCGGGCTTCTTTTGCCTACGGAACAGGGCGGCCGGAAAGGCGTCCCGCCTCCCCGACCGTCAGACATTGTTCGGCGCTTCCCGTGTTCAAGCCATCATCGAGATTGCACAGCACGACGCTTCCGGGGATAGTCCGGAAGGCATCTGGTGTGGCAGCACTCTGCAAGGCGGGGATGCCGAAAAGGTCAGGGTCCATATGGGCGACGAACGGGAGCGCCATCGGCGCTCCGTCGCGCGCGCTCATTCCGACTTCGACATGGTGGCGAAGTTGTAGACCTGGATGAGCATCGGGTTGTAGACGTAGCCCTTGACCACGGCCCGCCGCGCGAAGATGTCGTTCTTCTGCATCAGGTAGAGATAGGGTGCGTCTTGCGTCGACAGCTTCTGTGCCTCGAGGTAGAGCTGCTCGCGCTTCGGCTGGTCGATGATGCTAGCGGCCTCGCGAACAAGGCCGGCAACCTTGGGATTGTTGTAGAAGGCGCGGTTACCCGGGCCGCCCATCCGGTCCGGATCGAACCAGTAGTTCATGAACATGTAAGGGTCGGCGAAATCGGGCGTCCATGCGCCAGGCGCCAGGTCGTAATTGCCGCTTGCCGCCATTTCGCGTTTTGTGGTGTCGGCAACAGCCTGCAGATCGAGCTTGATGCCAATGTCGGCGAGATTTGCCTGCAAGGCGAGGCCGACCGGTTCCCAGGCCGTGTCTGCCTGCGAGAATGTGTAGGTCAGATGGATGTCGGATTTGCCGGCTTCCTTCAACAGTGCCTTGGCTTTCTCGACGTCGTAGCTGTACTGGAAACCGTTGGGGTCGTGCGCCCACATGCCGTCCGGAACAGCGCCGCGCATCTGCTCGGCCTGGCCCTGCATGATGCCGTCGACGATGCCCTTGTAGTCCACGGCATAGGAGATCGCCTGGCGCACGCGCGCATCGTCGAGCGGTGGGCGTTTGTTGTTCATATAGACGTAGTTGACGTAGAGGCTTGGATTGCTCTCGACAACGATGTTGGGATCGCCTTTGAGCGCGGCCGCCTGGTCGACCGGGACCTGTTCGATGATGTCGGCATCGCCGTTGACGAGCTGCAGGCGGCGCGCCGAGATTTCACCGACGGTGCGCACCACGATCTGCTTCAAGGCCGGAGTTGACCCGGCGTAATGCTCATTGCGATCGAGGACGACGCTCTGGTTGCGTTCCCAGCTGGTGATCTTGTAGGCGCCACTGCCGGCCGTGTGCTCCGCCAGCCATGCCTTGGCCATGTCGCCATCTTTTTCATGCTCCATCACTTTCGGATTGATGATGGCCGCGCCGGAGACGGCCATAGTCGAGAGGAACGGTGCGAACTGCGACGACAGGATGAACTTGACGGTGCCCGGATCGACGACCTGAACTTCCTTCAGCACGGGAAAAGCATCGGAAGGGCCGGCCTTGAGCTTCATTGCGCGGTCGAAGCTGAACTTGACCGCTGCCGCGTCGACAGGTGTGCCGTCATCGAATTTGTGGCCCTGGGCCAGCTTGAAAGTCCAGACCGTGTTGGTGTCGTCGACGGACCAGCTTTCCGCGAGCTCCGGAACGACCTCGGTGGTCGCGCCCTTGTAGGCAACCAGATGCTCATAGGCGGCATAGATGAAGGTATAGCCGCTGTTGCTGATCTCGACGCCAGGGTCCGCGGTCGGCGCGTCCTCCGCCCGGCTGAGAACCAGCACGTCCGAAGCGGCCCATGCTGTTTGCGTAAGCGATGATGTAACTAAAAGGGCTAGGCCCAGCTTCTTCCAGTGCGCGAAAACCATCTATCTACCCTCTGAGGTTCGGCGGACTCGAACGACGCCTGTTCCGGCAATTTGTCCGCAGGATCAGATTAGGCAGCGATTTTCCTAAGCGCAACTTATTTTCTTATCGTACGCGCCAGTTGATCGGTATTGGCGCGTGGCGCCAGTTTCGAAATGGCACTTTCAGCGATCGAGGACGAGCCGATCGCGTCGATCAGTTCTTTCTCGGACGTGGAGCAAACGCAGACAAAGCGCGCCGGCTTCTCGCTGACCGTCACGTATGCATGGCCCATCGTTGCGTCGAAATAGACGGAGTCGCCGACCTTCAAGGTCACTGGCTCATAGTGTTCGGTGTGGAGCTCGAGCTCGCCTTCGACCACATAGGTATATTCCTCACCGACGTGGCGGATGAAGGCGCCGAACTCTTCCATCGTGCGGGCGTGCGCCACGCCAAACATCGGGACGATCGACTTTTTCGAGATGTCGGTGCACAAATAGAGATAGTCGTAGTTCTTGGTCTTGATGGACCTGCCCTCGCCTGCCCTGCTGATCGTGCGGCGGCCCAGTGGGCTCGGGGTGGCTTCCGTGGCTCGGGTCCCGAACAGTTCGACAATGTCGACCTTCAGCCCATCGGCCAACTGGACAATGCGGTCGTAGGTCAACGACATCTGGTTGTTTTCAACCTTGGACAATGTCGATATGGCGAGCCCGGTCATCGCGCTGACTTGCGACAGCGTCCAATGGTTGCGGGTGCGGATTTCCCGCACGAAATCACCCAGGCTGGCTTTCTGATCCATCATTTCCGTTGCCGTATTCCCGCATTTCAGGCCTCAAAGATAGTACATTCTATTTTTTTGCGCGATACGGAAAACTTCTTGATCAATCGGAAAAATAAGTTTCTGATGAGATCAATCGGCTTGGAGTGAACGATGTTCGATTTTGTTGTTGTAGGCGGCGGCATGGCGGGCGCCTCTGCGGCCTATGAGTTGGCCGACGGAGCGAGCGTTCTGCTTCTCGAGCGCGAGGGCCATTGCGGCTACCACACGACTGGCCGCTCGGCCGCCCTCTTTTCGGAAACCTATGGCAACGCCACCATCCGGTCGCTGACGCGAGCCAGTCGCGGTCTGTATGAAACGCCACCGGCCGGCTTTGCCGAACATCCCCTGCTGACGCCGCGCAATGTGCTTTTCATCGCACGCGCCGATCAGGAAGAGAGCATGTTCAGGATGGTCGAGATATTCGCCCAGACTGGCGAAAAGCCGTCGCTGGCTCTCGATACAGACGCCGTGTGCAGGCGCGTGCCGATCATGCGAGCCGACTATGTGGCACAGGCCCTCCTCGATGAAACGTCGATGGACATCGACGTTCACGGCTTGCATCAAGGCTATCTGCGCGGGGCGCGCAGCCGGGGTGCCCGCATCGCGGTCTCCGCCGAAGTCGTGGATGTAGATCGGGGTCCCTACGGCTGGCGGGTCTCGACGAACAACGGGCAATTCGAGGCAAGGACGATCGTCAATGCCGCTGGCGCATGGGCCGACGCCATTGCAGCCATGGCCGGTGTTGCAACAGCCGGACTAACACCGCTGCGGCGCACGGCCATGATGCTGGACCTGCCTGATGGCGTGGACGGTTCATCCTGGCCGCTTGTGATTGACGTCGACGAGGAGTTCTATTTCAAACCGGACGCCGGGCGGCTTCTCGCTTCGCCGGCGGATGAAACGCCAAGCGCACCTTGTGATGCACAGGCCGACGAGTTTGACGTCGCCGTCGCCATAGACCGCATCCAGCAAGCGGCCGATCTGCCCGTCCGTTCGATTTCACGCCGCTGGGCGGGCCTGCGCACTTTCGCCGCCGATCGTAGCCCGGTGGTTGGCTTCGACCCGCGTTGCGAGGACTTCTTCTGGCTGGCAGGTCAGGGCGGCTATGGCATCCAGACCGCCCCGGCGCTGGCCAAGGTGGCCGCGGCGCTGGCACGCCGCAGGACAGTCGCCGACGAAATTCTCGAAACCGGCTTCGATCCCGATGCGGTGTCACCGGCTCGCGCCGGCCTTGGCAGCGCCTCACATGTCTCCGTTGCGTAGCTCTGGTTTTGGGGGGAGATCGGCCAATGGCCTTCAATCTTGACGCGCTGGCGTCGGTTGTTGTGGACGACAGCATCAAAGGCATTCCGTTCGGCGCAAGGCTCGGAATCGCCGATATCGCCAATCAGGGCTGGAATGTCCTGGCCGGCGACTTGCCACTGCCCGCGGCAATTATCCGTGCCGATGCGCTCGCCCACAATTCGCGCTGGATGCAGCGTTTCGTATCCGAGCGCGGCGCGCTGATTGCACCGCATGTCAAGACGACGATGTGCCCGCAGATCATTGCCCGCCAGATCGCCGATGGCGCTTGGGGCGTAACCGTCGCGACAGTCCAGCAGATGCGCGTCTGCCGCAATTTCGGTGCGGACCGGATCATCCTCGCCAATCAGGCGGTCGGACGATCGGAGCTCGACGCGATCACCGCGATGGTCAAGGAGCCGGACCTCGATTTCATGATGATCGTCGACAGCGCCGTCGGCATCGAAGCGGCGGCCGAAGCAGTGCGCCGCAACCGCCTCGACCGCCCGCTGCAACTGCTTCTCGAACGCGGCTACCCTGGCGGCCGCACCGGCTGCCGGACCAATGACATCGCCCTTGCCCTTGCCAGGCAGATACGCGCCACCCCGGAGCTTCGCCTTGTCGGGATCGAGGCGTTCGAAGGTCTGATACAGACCGAAAACGGGTCGCCCGAGCAGGCGGTCGGGCTTTTCATGGATGAAATCGCCGCGCTCTTTGGCCTTTGCGCGGATGATGGTTTGTTCGAGAGCGATGCGCCGCTGGTCACCGCCGGCGGCTCCTCGCATTACGATATCGTCATCGACAGGCTGGCGCACTGCACCGCCCGCGTGGTGACAAGAAGTGGCTGCTACGTCACGCACGATTCAGGGCTCTATCGGATCGCCCATCAGCGCTTGCAAGCCAAGATCGGAGAGCAGGACGGCCTGCGCCGGGCGCTTGAGATCTGGACCTATGTGCAGTCGATTCCAGAGCCGGGGCTTGCCCTGCTGACTGCCGGCCGGCGCGACTGCGGCACGGATTCGGGATTTCCCGTGCCGCTGCTCCTGTCGAGCGCGGGCGCCTATCCACGGGACTTGCCGCCAGGGTGCGAAGTGATCAACCTCAACGATCAGCACGCTTACATGCGCTTCCCGCCCGATCTACCGCTTGCCGTCGGCGACCGTGTCGGGCTCGGCATTTCCCATCCATGCACGACATTCGACAAGTGGCAGATCATCTACCTTGTCGACAGCGACTACAGGGTGATCGAAGCGATGAAGACCTTCTTCTGAGCATTCGGCGAAAGACCCTGACTGCTTCCGCTTGATTTCCGAGGAGACCACAATGAGCAGACTTTCCGCCGCTGCCATCGAGCTGTTCGAGGACCTGATCCGGCAGCAGGTCGAGGACAAGGCGATCCCCTCCATCTCCTATGGCCTTGTCGACCGCGACGGGCTAATGGGGGCAGGCCATATCCAGCGCCATGACCGCGGCTTCGTCATGGGCGACGACACCTGTTTCCGCATCGGCTCGATCACCAAGACCTTCACCGCCGTCGCCGTCATGCAGCTGGCCGAAAAGGGGCTGGTCGACCTCGATGTCGATGTCTCCGAATATCTGCCTGGCTTCAAGCCACAGAACCCATTTGCCGGGCGCGAAGGCGGGCCGCACGGCGCGCAGATCAGCCTGCGCAAACTGATGAGCCACACCGCCGGCCTGGTGCGCGAGCCCAAGAGCGGCCACTATCTCGACGCGGCGCGGCCGCCGCTGGCCGACACCGTTGCCGAACTCGCCACCTCGACACTGAAGCAGGATCCGAGCCTTGGCCAGATGCATTATTCCAACGCCGGCATCGCCGTGGCCGGGAGGGTCATCGAGACGCTGACGCGCAAGAGCTATGCCGAATACGTCAGTGAGAACATCCTGAAGCCGCTTGGCATGGACCAGACCTCGTCGGGCCTGGCGCCCGGCATTGCCGAGCGGCTCGCGCCTGCCGACATGTGGACGCTGGAAGGCGACAGCCCGGCGCCTGTGTTCGACCTTGGCGGCCCACCGGCCGGCAACATCTATTCGACCACCAGTGACATGGCGCGCTATGTCCAGTGCCTGCTGCGCGGCGGGTTCGCGCCGGATGGCTGGCAAATCGTCTCGCCCGGATCGCTACGCGAGATGTGGGTGCCGATCGGCAAGCGCGCCTCAGGCGAAAGGGTGGCGAACACCTATGGCCTGTGCTTCGGCGTCGGCGACGTCGACGGCTGGACGTCGGTCGGCCATGGCGGCGCCGTCTACGGTTATTCGTCCCAGATGATCCTGCTGCCCGCTGCCGGCGTCGGCGTGCTGATTTTCTCGACGCTGGATTTCTCTAATCAGATAGGCGCACGGCTCGGCGTCGAGGGCCTGCGCATCGCGCTGGCCGAGCGCCGTATGGGAACACTGCCGGTGCGGCCGCAGGGCCTGCCGCCCGTCGCCGCCGACCAGCTTGTGGCGCTGCCTGGCCACTACCGGCACGACACCTCCGGCGAAGTCGTCGAGGTCAAGGCCAAGGCCGGCAAGCTCTTTCTGATGGGCGAAGGCGTGCCGTTGCAGATCCGCCCTGTCGCCGGTTCGGATTTCACCATTGACGGGCGTATCTATGGACACGGCGCTGAATATCCGCACATGAACCTGTCGTTTCCCGCTCCCGGCGCACTGGTGTGGAAAGGGGTGAACTGGTCGCGCATCGACGCGCTGCCCGCTGAGGCGGTGCCGGCCGAAATCGCGCCGCACCTCGGCGAATACGGCCCGGACTTCAACATCACCTATCTGAGCTACAGCCATGGCGAGCTGAAATGCCTGATCGAGTATTTCTGCACGCACGGCTGCGAGCCAGTGGAGGCCGGGCGCTTTCGCATGCGCGGCCTCCTCTACGAGGAGGAGATCCTCGAAATCGACGCCATCGACGATCACGGCCGGCGCGGCATCCGGGTCGGCCCGATGTTCCTCGAGCGCCGGCACGCGCCGGCCGCCTGAACGGAAGAACGCCAATGGCAATGCCGATTATGATGGAATCGCCGCTGGCTGCCCGCATGCGCATCAACGGCCGTGAGGTCGATCATTTCTGCAGCACCAGCTACTTCTGTTTGCATGGCCACCCCGAGGTCATCGAGGCCGCCTGCACCGCCACGCGGCAGTTCGGCATGGGTCCCGGATGCAGGCCTATACCGACCTGGGCGAGCGGCTTTGCACGTGGTTCGGCGTCGAGCACGTCGTTTCCATGATATCGGGCTACACTGGCCCGATGACGCTGCTGCAGGGGCTGCGCGACGATTTCGATGTGGTGTTCGTCGATGCCGCCACGCACTACAGCGCCCGCGACGCCATCCCCACGCTCGGCAAGCCAGCCCACAGCTTCGGCCATCTCGATGCCGGCAGCCTGGCTGAAGCGTTGTCGCGTGATGTCGGAACGGGGCAGCGTCCCGTTGTGGTGGTTGACGGCGTCTTTCCCTCGACAGGCGCATTGGCGCCGCTCGCGGATTGCCCCAAAGCGATGGCGCCGTATAACGGCGCGCTTTTATGCATCGACGATTCCCACGGCGCCGGCGCGATCGGCGAGAGTGGGCGCGGGTCGCTTGAACATGCCTGCCTCGAGACTGAAGGAAACTATTTTGCGGGCACGCTGAGCAAGGCTTTCGGCGCGCTCGGCGGCGTCATTCCGGGCGACGCGGCACTTGCCGAGAAGGTAGGCCGCAACGCCATGATCATGCGCGGCGCGTCGCTGCCGCCGCCGAGCGCGGCGGCAGCGGCTGCGCATCCTGCAGACGACGCCGCGAATGCGTTGCGACCTCGTCCGCAATGTGCGCCGCATGAGAAGCGGTTTGCGAGAGCTGGGCTTCGATGTCGACGACACGCCGATCCCTATCGTTTCCATCAGGGGCGACATCGACTTCGACGCGCTGCAAGCCCGGCTCGACGAACGCGACATCGTCGTCAAGGTGACGCGCGGGATATTCCGACGCCCCCGACGTGCCGATGATGCGGCTGGCGATGTTTTCCGAGCATTCTCCCGAGCAGATCAACCGGCTGCTGTCGTCGATGGCCGAGCTACTTTGAAACAGGAAGACAGATCATGAAGGTATTCATCAGCGCCGACATCGAAGGCACCGCCGGCATCACCAACTGGGACGAAGCCAAGAAGGGAAATCCCGACTACGCCGAGTTCCGCGAGTACATGACCGACGAATTGGTCGCGGCCTGCGAGGGCGCCAGGGCGGCGGGCGCCACCGAAGTGGTGGTGAAGGACGCGCACTCCACGGCGCGCAACCTCATTCTGTCGAAACTGCCAGACTATGTCCGCATCGTGCGCGGCTGGAGCGGCCACCCTGACATGATGATGTTCGGCATCGATATCAGCTTCGCCGCAGCGCTTTACACCGGCTACCACAACAAGGCGGGAACCGACACCAACCCGTTGGCGCATACCTTGACCGGCACGGTATCGCGGTTGCTGATCAATGGCGAGGTCGCCTCGGAATATACGCTGAACGCGCTCTGCGCGGCACGCTATCGCGTGCCCTCGGCATTCCTCAGCGGCGACGCCGGCATGTGCGCGGATGCCAAGGTTCTGGTGCCGGCCATCGGTACGGTAGCGACAAGCGAAGGATTTGGCCCTGCGACCTCGTCACTGACGCCCGGAGCCGCCGTCAAGGCGATCCGCGACGGCGTTGAAGCGGCATTGTCACGCGACCTGTCAGTTTGCCTGCCCCGGCTCGCCGACAGTTTCGAACTGGTCGTCGAATACACCACTCCGGTCGAAGCCTATGGTGCCAGCTGGTATCCGGGTGTCGAGCACGTTGCGGCGCGCACGCTGCGCTTCAAGGCTGCGGATTTCTTCGATATTCAGCGCGCGGTGCGTTTTATCGTCTAGGGATAGGGAAAGACACCTTGCGCACCAGCCGTCACGCGCTGCAACGCTGATACATTTCGATGCGCGTTGAAGTCGCCGGTCGGACAGCCTGCAGAGCAGTTTCAGCCCTGCTTTGCGGCACGCACGAGCATTCCAAAGAGGTCATGCGGCTAATCAGGATCCGCAAGGAGATCCAGTTCTTCGTAAAGGCCGGTATCGGCGAGTTGGTCGCGCACCTAGCGGAGAGCAGAGAAATCCTCGGTGGCGAAGCCGATGGAATCGAACAGCGTCACCGCCGGTTTTGTTGCAACGACTGAATGGAATCGCAGAGAGGCCCAGTCCGAGGCCAATTGTGCGGCAAGAATTTCGAACTGCTCTGCTAGGGTCGGATTCGGATTGAAGGCGTATCTCGCCGATGGTTCTGTTCAATCCGGTTATTCAGGTATTTGCTCTTATAGTCGTCGGGGTTAAAGGCACCCTTCCTCACAACGTTCGTCCACACCAACACGCCCGACCAGAATCTCGCCTATCTCAACGGCAATGATTGCACCGGATTGGATTGCGTTCCGCAACTCGGCCTATGCAGTCCACGACTCAACCACCACTGTGTTCCTCATTATGTCGTCGCCGAGTTTTCTTCCCGATAGCGTGGTGGTGGACGTATATTCGTGCGCAGGAATGGCGAAGAGGCTGAAGAACAGATCGACCATGTAAACGCGTACGACAAGGTCGTTCGTGACTTCAATGCAGTGACAGGCCGCGAGGGTTTGAAATCACTGAAATTTGCTCTGGCCGCGCGCGAAGCGGCAGAGGACCGGCCGATCGGTGCAGGTCTGAGGTTCATTCATGAGGAGCGGTTCCAGTCAACCGCTCCTTGCCGCTTCCGATGAGCATGAGGTTGGGCGGGTTCGCATTACTGCCCGTTGCGCAGGTCCGCGATGACGTCAAAATTCAGCTCCACGTCGCTGAATGTCGCAGTTACGCCCGTGCCAGTGGGGGACTGGGCCCCTAGTCCGATCTTGACCGGCCGCTCATCCAGGCCGGTGATCGTGAACCAGCGCAGAAACTTCCAGAACTTCCCGTCTTCGGAGAAATGCAAGGCACTCGTTTTGCCGTCGCAGTAGATCCGAAGATAGACGAAAGCTCCGGAAAATTTGGGACCATCCGAATCGTCCGACGTGGAACGGGTGACGACGCTGACGATAGTAGGCAGTTGATCGGCGGAATACTCGAAAGCGACCTTCGCCCAATTTTCCTCATCGGCCTCGATGAAAAGCGCTCCAGCGTCATACGCGGATGCAAAATCAACCGACACCTTGGCCGACAGGGAAAATACCGGTTCAGCTGTTTCCCACACCAGCCGCGGCACATTGGCCATGCGTGCCGCGCCTGCGGGTGAGAAAAACCAGTCCGTCTTCCCGTCAGAACGAAAAGACGCGGTGCCGCCACTAACGGCGACGCTGCCATGCGCCGCTCCCTCTACCGTCATATCTTCAAGGCGCAAGATTATCTCCTATGGTTTTCCGGTACGAACCAGACGACGCAAGAAACATCGTCCCCTGCGCTCACTGGGGGCATGGGTGACGGCTCAGCTGGCCTGGCTCGCAAAGGTCCCAAGACAGGTCAGACGTTCAAAAATCTGCCGAACCACTCGACAGTGCTCGGAATGAGAACATTCTCTACGGTGTCCGGCGAGGTTTCGGCATTCCAGTCATGACCGGAATCCACCTCGACGAGATCATTGACCCCACCGTGATGGGTCAGCAGCGACCGTCCCTCCGCTGGCTGCGGCGCCACAATCATTTCTCGCCTGCCGACGACGACCCGCAGTGGACCGTGATATCTCGAGATTGCGACGGCAGGAGCAAACAGCGGCAGTTCCTTGTAAAACGCCGCCTTCAGGGTTGTCTCGCCTCCCCAGGAAAGCTTGGTTCTGATCTCCTCTGAGGCTTCTCCCGCGATGGCCCTGGCCACGGTCTCGGCGCCAACGAGGCTTGAAAAAGTCGACATTGGGTTCGTCACCGGCGCCCACAGTACTAGCGCGGATGCCTGCGGTCGTAGCGCGGCAACATGTGAGGCGACCAGACCGCCCTGGCTGTAGCCGAGAATGCCGACACGGCTACCGTCGACGTCGCGCAGCGTCTGTAGGTAGTCGTAAGCCAGCATCGCGTCGTTAATCTGGCCCGAAAACGTCGTGTCGATCCAATTGCCAGCGCTGTCGCCCGAACCGTTGAAGTCGATTCGCAGCGTTGCAATACCTTGCTCGGCTAGCTTCGCAGCAGCATAGGCGAACAGTCCAATACCCGTTTTGGCGAGCTGGAATTCATTCTTCTGACCCGTGAATCCGTGCAGCATCAGAACGACAGCCGGCGCTGGGATGCCGCAAGGCCTGTTAAGGATGCCAGCAAGGCCCCGGCCGTCACTGTCGATCCTGACTACCTTCTCGCCGGCGTCGCCGTAATTGCTGGCGTGGACGACTGTCCTCTCATCTTTAATGAACCTCGACTTCACCAGCCCGTCCCCTTACTCCTGCTCCAATCTCCGCGGTCGCGACTTCGGTATCGAATGGCACCGTGCCATGTCGGATAGTTCGCAGTGTCAATCCTTTTGCCTCCCGGCAAGCAATGACAAGGATAGTCAAGCCGCCTCTGACAGAAACGATGCCGCTCTCTCGCCTATCATGATGCAGACGGCGTTGGGATTTCCCGAGATTAGCGTCGGCATGACCGAGGCATCCGCCACGCGTAGTCCGTCAATCCCGCGGACACGAAGATCCGGGCCGACAACCGCCATTTCGTCCTGGCCCATCCGGCAGGTGCCGGCTGGGTGTAGCGCAGCATGGGCCGTTTCAAGGCAGAAATTTCTGATGTCCGAGCGGGTCTTCATAGTGGGCGCAGGCGTTTGCCGCGCCGCGATATAGCGGCTGATCGCCGGCTTCTCCATGATGTCGAGCGCAGCCATGGTGCCTTCGGTCACCGCGTCAAGATCGTAAGGATCGGAGAAATATCGGGGCGCGACTCGCGGATTTTCGGCAGGGTTCGCACTCTGGAGCGTGACTTCGCCGCGAGAGCGCGGTCTTATCTGACCAAGGTTGACGGTGCAGCCATTGCCGCCCGGAACAGTATCGACGCCTTCCTCGATACCGGCACCTACCACCATGAAGAACTGGACGTCGGGCACGGTTTCATTCTTGTTTCCCCACCAGAAGGCGCCGCCTTCTATCAGATTCGATGAAGCCGGCCCGCCACGAAACAGAAGGTAGTTCAGTGCTGCCGCGGCCTTCCAATGCAGCTTCTTGTATTTGTCGTAGCTGTGCGGTCCGTTGAGCTGGTAGACCAGCGACATCTCAATATGGTCCTGCAGATTCTGGCCTACGCCTGGTAGATCCATCTCCACCTGGATCCCATGTCTGCGCAGTGCGTCCGCCGGGCCGATGCCCGACAACATCAACAGTTTCGGCGAAGAGATTGCGCCTGCCGACAAGATGACCTCGCGCTCTGCGTGGAGAACCCACCTGCGACCGTTCACGAAATATTCGACGCCGGTCGCCCTGCCTTGTTCGACGATGATCCGGCTGACGCGCGCGCGTGTCCGAACCTGCAGGTTCGGACGACGGCGAACAGGCTTCAGGAAAGCAGTAGCGGCACTGCTGCGCAGACCGTTTCTGGCCGTGATCTGGTAAAGGCCAGATCCGGCCTGATCGCCAGAATTGAAATCGTGGTTATAAGGGAGACCCGCCTGCTGGCATGCCTGGAGCCAAGCGCGTGTTAGCGGATGAATGTTGTCAATGTCGGAGACCCCCAGCGGGCCGCCAACCGCATGCGCTTCGTTGCAGAACCTGTTGTTGTCCTCCGAGCGAAGAAAATACGGCAGCACATCGCCATAGTTCCAGCCGCTGGCGCCAAGTTCTTCCCAACGCGCATAGTCTGAAGGAACGCCGCGGATATAGATCATGGCATTGACAGAGCTCCCGCCACCCAAGACGCTCGCCTGGACCATTGTAGGCGTTGCATCGGGCGATTGCCCGGCCATCGGCTCCCAGGGGATTCGCTTCAGCAAAGGCCCTTGGGCAGTTTTGTAATACGCCCCCGGTATATGTATGTACGGGTTGATATCATTCGGCCCCTCTTCGAGCAGGACGACCGAGACATCAGCATTTTCGGACAGTCGGGAAGCAACGACACAACCGGTTGAGCCGCCACCGACGACGATGTAGTCGCACTTCCCTGCGACTGTCTCGGATCGCGGCAGAATTCCCCATCGAGCGGATCCAAAATTAGCCATGGTTCACATCGCCCTGATCGCCGCTCCGGCTTTCAGAGCCAGAGCCGCTATGGTCAACGCAGGATTTACTGCCGCCGACGTCGGCAGCACAGATGCGTCTGTGACATAGAGGTTCGCGATGTCGTGCGACCGACAATCAGGCGACACGACAGATGTGTTCGGGTCACTGCCGAGCCTGGCCGTGCCGCACTGATGCGATGTTGTCTTGCGGCCGAACGTTCGGGTGAGAACAACAGGGAAGCCGGCTTCGCGCATCACTGCGCGCGTCCGCCTGATTAATGTCTCGTGCGCACCCATATTGTTGCGGACCCAGTTCATGACGATGCGCCCGTTGCGGATGGTCACACGGCTTTCGGGATTGGGCAGATCCTCACTGGTCAGGAACCAGCCGTAGCAGTTTCGCGCAACGAGGCCGGCCAGCCAGCGCGGCAGCAACGGCGCGTTGGCTTTGAGAATATTGCCGGTGATGTGACCGAGCAATTGTACGTTGCCTAACGGAAAGCTGCCCAGCGGGTCCTTGTTGTAGAAATCGTTGAATCCAAGCGTTTTCTGATAGACGGCGGTGTTTCGACGAAAAGGGTCGATGGCCAGCATCGCCGTCGTGTTGTGGTTCATGAAGTTGCGGCCGAGCTGATCGGAGCTGTTTCCAAGACCGTTCGGATAAACCGAAGTCGACGACCGAAGCAGCAGCGCCGCACTTTGCACAGCGCCGGCAGCCACGGCGAAGACATCGGCGCCTATGCTGAGCTCGACACCATCCTTGATGAAAACCGCAGCCATCACCCTCCGCCCAGACGCGTCCGTTACCAGGCGCTGAACATTGGCGCCGGTGATCAGGGTGGCGTTCGGGTGCTCCAACGCCTTGGTGAGCGGGCCGACTTCCGCATCGATCTTCCCTGCGCCGGTATTCGGAAAGGCGTCCCAGCCTGTTTTTGCCCGCCGCAACCACGCGTCGATATCGATGGCGAGCGGCAGGCTTGCCGGATGAATGCCTGCCTGCAGCAACCGTTGGCGCACAGTCGCGATTGCAGGTTCGTCGGGAACGGGAAGATACCTGTATGGTCTATTGCGCGGCGGCTCGGTCGGGTCTTGCCTGGCATCGCCACGGACCCCGAACAAAATCTCCGCGCGTTCATACCATGGCTCGAGTTCGGCGTATGAGATCGGCCAGCCGGGTGAGCGCCCGCCCATGTGATCCCGCGGATTGAAATCTTCCTGCCGGTAGCGGTACATCACTGCACCGAAGAACTTCGAATTGCCGCCTACATAGTAGTAATTGCCCGGCAGGAAGCTCTCGCCGTCCGTCGCCAGCCATTCCTCGCTCGATCTGTAGAAGCCATTCTGGAAGATGGCGATATCGTCGCGCGCCTCCGGCGTATCCCTGAGGTGCTCCCCGCGTTCCAGGATCACGATGCGTCTTCCGGTGTCGGCGAGGCTATAGGCAAGCGAGCTGCCGCCGATGCCGGAGCCGATGATGACAATGTCTGCGGTGTGCTCCATCATCGGGCCCTCAGTCGATACGCTCTTCGGTTTGGGCGTCGAACAAGACGATCTTGCTCGTATCGACCGACAAGGTGGCTGTCTTGCGGGCCTCTACCGTCTTGGGAGGAACGCGGGCGGTGACTTCCACCCCGCCAATCTGGAACAGCGCTAGCGTATCTGGGCCGGTTGGCTCGACGACATCGATATGGACCAAGAGTGTCCTGCCCGGCTGGCCGGCAGAGACACTGAACAGCTCAGGCCGTATGCCGACAAGGACTTTGCGCCCGTTGAACTTTGCAGCGCTTTCCTTCGAGATCGGAATGCCGGAAATACGCTTTGGCTCGCTGTTGACGACGTCGAGAACCGCGACGGCGGTCGCCGAGTCGATCTCCAGCTTTCCGGGTATCAGACTCATCGCGGGCGAGCCCACAAACTTGGCAACGTAGACATTTGCCGGCCTGTCATAGACCGTTTGTGGATCGGCCAGTTGCTGCACAACACCGTCCTTCATGACAGCGACGCGGGTCGCCAAGGTCATCGCCTCGATCTGGTCATGCGTCACATACACAGTCGTAGTCCCAAGCCGGGCATGCAGCCGCTTGATCTCGGTGCGCATGTCGACGCGCAGCTTGGCGTCGAGATTGGACAGCGGCTCGTCGAACAGAAACAGCTTCGGCTGGCGTACGACAGCACGGCCCATCGCCACACGCTGGCGTTGGCCTCCCGACAACTGGCCTGGGCGGCGGTCGAGCAAATGGCTCATCTGCAGCATCTCGGCTGCCGCAAGAGTTGCCTTCGCGCGTTCAGTAGGCGGCACGCCGCGGATTTTCATGCCGAATTCGATATTCTGACGCACCGTCATGGTCGGATAAAGCGCGTAGGACTGGAACACCATGGCGATGTCGCGATCTTTCGGCGGCAGATCATTGACGACTTCGTGCGCGATCCGGATTTCGCCCGATGTGATGCTTTCAAGCCCGGCGATCATGTTGAGCAGGGTGGATTTACCGCAACCCGATGGGCCAAGCAGAACAAGAAAGTCGCCATCGGTGATCGAAATGCTGACTCCCTTCAGGACGTCAACTGCGCCATAGGATTTTCGAACGCGATCGATTTCGAGAGTTGCCATTTGGATCAACCTTTTACTGCGCCGGCCGTTAGGCCGCGCACGAAGTAACGTCCCGCAACGACATAGACGATGAGGGTAGGCAGGGCGGCGATCATGGCGGCGGCCATGTCGACGTTGTATTGTTTGCGTCCCATCGAGACGTTGACGATGTTGTTGAGGGCTACGGTGATGGGAGCATTTTCGCCGGCGGTAAAAGACGCCCCGAACAGGTAATCGTTCCAGATCTGGGTGAACTGCCAGATGCAGGACACGACGATGATCGGCAGCGCCGTTGGCAGCATGATCGACACAAAGATGCGAATGAACCCGGCACCGTCGATTTGCGCCGCCCTTACAAGTTCATCGGGAATGCCAACAAAATAGTTGCGGAAAAAGAGCGTGGTGAACGCGATGCCGTAGACTGTGTGGACAAGCACCAGTCCCGGAAGCGTCCCGGCGAGACCAAGGATGCCCAAAGTTTGCGCCATTGGAAGGATCACCGCCTGAAACGGCAGGAAGCAGCCAAACAACAGCAGCCCGAAAATAACGTTTGAGCCGGGAAACCGCCATTTGGTGATCACGTAGCCGTTGATCGCGCCAATGCCGGTCGACAGGAACACCGCCGGGACTGTCACCAGCAGCGAGTTGATGAAGTAAGGTTTGAGGCCCCTGCAGGCAGTTCCGTTGCAAGCTTCGGACCAGGCGCTGCGCCAGGCGTCGAAGCTGATTTGCGTCGGCAGGCCAATAAAGGAGCCGGCATAGATCTCATCCAGATGTTTCACCGAAGTGGTGATCATCACCCAGAGCGGCATCAGGTAAAATGCAGCCATGAAAAACAGGCTGCCGTATATGAATGCACGACCGATTCCATGCTGTCGACGGAGAGACGCTGCATTAGTGGCCATCGCGGGGCTCCTTCAGCTCTGAATAGAGGTAGGGAACAATGATGGCCGCGACTGTCATCAGCATCATCATGGCGCTGGCCGCCCCAACGCCCATCTGGTCACGCCTGAAGGTGGCCGAGTACATGAAGGTCGACGGCATTTCGGTCGAGGAACCGGGCCCGGTGTTTGTCAGCGCCAGAATGAGATCGAAGCTCTTGATCGCGATGTAGCTGAGCAGAACGATCACGCTCAGGAAGGCAGGCCGCAGCATCGGAACGACGATGGTTCGATATATCCGCGGCAACCCTGCACCTTCAATCTGTGCGGCCTTGATGACCGAATTGTCGATGCCGCGCAGGCCGGCCAGGAAAATCGCCATGGCGAAGCCGGTGGACTGCCATACCGCGGCGATCACGACGCAATAAATCGCGAAAGTCGGCTGCGCGATCCAGTCAAACACGAAGCTGGTCCAGCCTAGATCATTGACCACCTTCTGCACGCCCAGAGCGGGGTTGAGGATCCATTTCCAGGCGGTACCTGTGACGATGAAGGACAGCGCCATCGGGTAGAGAAAAATCGCACGCAAGGTGCCTTCAACACGTATCTTCTGATCAAGAAGGATCGCCATCAACAGTCCGAGGCCGGTGGTCAGGCCGAGGAACAGTGCTGAAAAGACAAACAGATTGAACACCGCCGTATGCCAGCGCGGCGTCGACCACAGGCGGACATATTGATTCAAGCCGACGAAATCGTATTTCGGCACGATCATGGAAGATGAGAGCGAAATCCAACCGGTCCAGCAGATGAAAAGGTAGACCGCAACCAGCACAACTAAAAGACTGGGTGCCAGAACCAGCCGCGGCAGCCAATTCGCAATACGGTCCGACAATGGGATGGGTCTGCTCATCGACTTGCCCTGTGGTTTGGTCAGTGGAGCGGCGAGGAAATGCGCTGCCGGGACAGTACTGGGAGGAATTGCCCCGGCAGCTGAACGCGCGCCTCAGCGTGCGTTGTTAATGCCGTCGACCAGGGATTTGACCGCGTCTTCCGCACTCATGTCTGTGACAAAAAACTTGCCGACCACATCCTGGAACACGCCGGAGAAGCGCGGCTCGACGGCAAAGCCGTCAGTGAGCGATCCGTATATGGCGTTATTCTTGATGGCTTCGACGCGGTCTGAAAAGCTGCGCTTGGCGCAGTCGTCAAAATCGTCCATCGCCACGTCGAGACGAGCCGGGATCGAACCCTTGATCAGGTTGAACTTTTTCTGGACCTCCGGGTCCATGATCGCTTCCGCGACCGCGTCCTGCCCTTTTGTAATATCGGCATTGTCGATCTTGAAGCCGCCGAATGTATCGAACACGAATTTGTAGTTCGGCGTGGCGGTCGGCGTCGGGAAGCACAGAAAGTCGACGCCCGGCTTCATGCCCTTGGCGAGGAATTCGCCCTTCGCCCAGTCGCCCATGATCTGCATGCCAGCCTGGCCGTTAGCAACCAAGTTCGTCGCTGCCGCCCAGTCACGGCCGGTGAAGCCGGCATCATGCAATCCACGCACCTTGCCCAGAAGTTCGAAGGTCTTGATCATCTCCGGGCTGGACAGCGCCGATTCATCAAGATCGATTGCGGCTTTCTTGTAGAAATCGGGGCCGTTGACATCGATCAAAATCGATTCGAACAGTTCTTCGATCTGCCAACTTTCATCGCTCATCGCGATCGGGGTAACACCAATCGCTTTCAGCTTTTCACCACTTGCAATCAGTTCATCCCAGCTCGTGGGAACGGCGACTCCTGCCTTGTCAAAGACAGCCTTGTTCGCCCAAACCCAGTTCTGACGATGCATGTTGATCGGGGTCGAGAAAAAGCTGTCATCCTGTCTCAGGAATTGCAGCATGACCGGCGGCAGGTCGGCCTTCCAGCCGTTCTTGGCATACAGATCATTCAATGAACGCAACGCGCCTTCCTTGGCCCAGCCCAGTCCTTCAAAGCCAAGGAACTGCATCACAGCAGGCGGGTTGCCGGCGGCAACACGGGTGCGCAGCGCCTGCTGGGCGTTGGCGCCATTGGCGCCGCCGACCGCGCTGTCCTGCCATTCGAAACCCATGGTCTTGAGTTTGTCGGTGAGCACCTTCAGCGCGCCGACCTCGCTTGCCGAGGTCCATACATGCAGGCCCTCGATCTTGGTTTGGGCGGTTGCCTGACCCGCAAAGGACAGGCCGAGCGTCGTGGCCAACAGAATTTTCTTGAGTTCAGTCATCGTCATTCCCCTTGGTTGATGTTGAAATGCCCGGTCGCCTATTCGGCTGTTATCGGGCGGTGGCAGTCAGCGTGGATCGACCGGCATGGCATAGCCGACGTTTCGCCCCCCGTAGCGGCGGACCCGGATGTTGGATTGCTCGGCGTGGCCGACGAAGCCCTCCATGAGGGAGAGACGCGAGCCGTACTCTCCGATGAGCGCGGAGGCCTCGTCCGTCAGGATGCGCTGATAGGTGCAGGTCTTGAGGAACTTGCCTACCCAGAGCCCGCCGGTATAGCGGGCGGCCTTGTTGGTCGGCAGCGTGTGGTTGGTGCCTATGACCTTGTCGCCGAACGAAACGTTCGTGCGAGCCCCCAGGAACAGCGCGCCATAGTTCCTCATGGAGTTGAGGAAGTGGTCGGGGTCGCGCGTCATCACCTGGACATGTTCGGAAGCGAGACGATCGGCCTCGGCCACCATCTCTTTGGTCGTCTCGCACAGGATGATCTCGCCGAAATCCTCCCAGGCCTTTGCCGCGATGGCCGCCGTTGGGAGGATCGTCAGCAGGCGCCCGATTTCGGCGACTGTGTCCAGTGCCAGCTTTTCGGAGTTGGTGATCAGCACCGCCGGCGAGTTCACGCCATGCTCGGCCTGGCCGAGCAGGTCGGTCGCAACCAGCTCGCCATCGACGCTGTCGTCGGCGATCACCAGAGTCTCGGTTGGACCGGCAAAGAGATCGATGCCGACCTTACCGAACAGAAGGCGCTTGGCTTCGGCCACATAGGCATTGCCTGGCCCCGCCACCATGTCGACCGGGGCGATCGTTTCGGTCCCGTACGCCATGGCCGCGATCGCCTGGACGCCGCCGAGACAGTAGATCTCGTCGGCCCCGGCCAGGGCCTGGGCGGCCACGATCTTTTCGGCGACCTTGCCCTGGAAGGGCGGTGCGCACGTGATGATGCGCTCGCAACCGGCAACCCTTGCCGTGAGCACCGTCATATGCGCCGAGGCCAGCAGTGGATACTTTCCGCCCGGCACGTAGCAGCCGACATTCTGGATCGGCACGTTGCGGTGCCCAAGGACGACGCCCGGCAGCGTCTCGATCTCAAGATCGAGCAGTGTTGCGCGCTGCGCCTCGGCGAAGTTGCGGATCTGGTCCTGCGCGAAATCAAGGTCTTCGCGTTCACGCCCGGTCAGCGAGTTGATGCAAGCGTCGATCTCGGCCTTGGTCAGGCGATAGGAGTCCCGGTCGAACTTGTCGAAACGGATCGACAGTTCGCGGACTGCCCTGTCGCCCCCCTGCTCGACTTGGTCGAGGAGTGTCTGGACCGCGCTCGTCATGGCACCGTTGCCGCCGTTTACAACGCTGCCTCGAGCCGACTTGATGGTGCGTATCATGGCAATGGCTCTTCGTTTGCAGGGCCTACGCCCCGCATTGCGGTCTGAATCAATGGAATGAAGCGCGAGCAGCCAGGGCTGCTCGCCCCAGGTACGGCTACATGTGCTGTTCGAGCACGCGCTTCTCGGTGTAAGCCGCCTGCTCTTTCTCGTAGTAGGCGGGCGATGGAAAATCCCACCAGCCGGTGGCAAACGGACCGGCCGCATCGCGAGAGGTTATGACCTCGACCAGCGCCGGGCCGCCACAATCGAGAGCGGCCTTCAGCGATTTCTCCAGATCCTCGTCGGCCGTGACCTTCCAGCTCTCGACGCCGAAGTTCCTCGCGACCGCCGCAATGTCGGCGCTGTAGGGTTCGCCATTACCCTTGTGGCGGTTGAATTCGGAGGCGATGTGTCGTCCCATGAACTTGCGCTGACCGCCACGGATCGACATGTAGCCCTGGTTGTTCTGGACCAGGAACACGACAGGAATGTTGTTCATCACGGCGGTACCGAGTTCGGGCAGCGACATCATGAAATCGCCGTCGCCGGTGATGGATACGACCTGACGGTCCGGCATTGCCAGCTTGGCGCCCATTGCGGCGGGAACGGCCCAGCCCATCGGCGAGAATGAGCCGGAGGTGAGGTGGGTCCGCGGCTGGTAGATCGGAAAGGTCTGCTTGACCGCGCCTTGCGTGTTGCCCGACCCGACAACGACGATGCCGTCGCGACTCATGACCGTGCGTAACGCACCAAGCGGCCGCTGCGACGTGAAGGGCGACTCGCGGCTATCGCGGCGCGGCGCAAGCAGCGCTTCCCAGTCTGCCTTCGCTTTCTGGACATCGGCCAGAAACCTGTCGCGGCGCATGACCGCTTTCTTCGACTCGGCCTCCGAAATCATGGCCAGCATCGCTTCTAGCGTTGCCTTGGCATCGGCCACGATGCCAACCTCCGTCGGATAGTTCTTGCCGATCTCGTGGTGGTCGAGATCGATGTGGATGAGCTTGCCCGGCGGAATCGAAAAGCTGACGCCCTTGGCGTAGGAGGAAGCCGACCAGTCGGTGAAGCGGCAGCCGACCGACATGATGACATCGGCCGATGCAGTAATGCTGTTGCCGCAGGTCGTGCCGGTCTGGCCGACAGCGCCGATGAACAGCGCATGGTCTTCGGAAATGGCGCCCTTGCCGTTCCAGGTAATGGAAACCGCGGCACCCAGCTTTTCGGCGAGCCTCGTGAGCTCTCCCGACGCATTGGCGGAAATCGCACCGCCGCCTGCGACGATGACCGGCCGTTCGGCCGACAGCAGCAGCTTCACGGCCCGCTCGACCGCTTTCGGATCCGGGTAGGAAACGCCGCGCGCCATGCGAAGATCGAGTGGATGAATCTCGACATCGGCCGCCTCGACCTGGATGTCCATCGGGACCTCGACATGGACGGGTCCGGGACGGCCGCTCAGCATGGTGTTGAAGGCGCGGTGCATGATGAAGGGCAGTTCGTCGACGCGGCCAGCCTTGTAGGCGCGCTTGGTGACCTGTTCGGTGATGCGAGGGAAAGCGTTCTCGTTCTGCCGCTCGATCTCCTGCATCACGCCGTGACCCTTCATGTGGGTCGCCGGGCCGCCGGAGACAAAAAAGGCGGGAATGGAGTCGGCGTAGCAGGTCGCAAGTCCGATGATCGTGTTCGTCGCGCCAGGACCGATCGATGTGGAGCAGGCCATCGGCCGACCGCTGGCCCGGAAGAAGCCATCGGCCATATGCACGGCGCTCTGCTCATGCATGACCTGGATGAATGGAAGGGTCGACCCCTCTTCCAGGAAGGCGTCAAACAGCGACCAGATGCCGTGGCCGGGAACGCCAGCCACGTACTCGACGCCATACTCCTTGAGTGCCCTTGCAACGATTTGACCGCCCGTCAGCTTCATCTCTATCGACCCTCTGATTTTTGCTCTTTTGCCTCAAGCGGGCTCAAGATGAGGGTCCCTGAAAGCCGGCCCTCGGTGATAGCGCAAGTAGGCAGACAATCGAGGGCTTGTGACAAGTTCGCAGAATGCGTTTCCTTGACGCGAGATGACGCACCATTCGAGAATAAGTGCATCAAACCCGTTCGGCCGATCAGCTCTTACGCCAAACGATCAGAAGGATAACGGGCTAACCGCATTCGACATCGACTATCGTGACACGCCGTGCCGACAGTAGGAGCACCGGGGCTCGACGGTCGAAGCGACGCAATATGACGCATGTCCGACGTCATCCTGCGAATTAATTCATCGATCCGCGCACTTCCGCCGGCTATGCCCGTGTGGCTTGTTGGTCTCATGACAATTCATGCACCAGATACGATGATGAAGAACCAGGCCAGAGACCTATCGTTCGCCGACGACTTCATTTTCGCCATGCTCGTCGAGAACGTCGTCGAATATGACGTCGAGGACGCCGTCGTCGTCAACCTCGGGCCCTGGCCCATGATTACCGGCGATGAGCATCCCGCGGTTGTCCCTGCCTGGAAATCCACCCAGCTGAAGGGCGGACGCATCAAATCGGCGGAGCGTGCAGCCATTCTCAGGGTAAAGAATGCCGTCAATCTCGGCGGCTGCATGTTCCGCGGCTGGGACTGGCTCGGCAACCGCATCAAGAGTTTCCCGCGCGACACGCCGCTTTTCATTTCACCCCAGGACGAGATCGGCACGGTAACCACCGATCCCTATGTGTTCACCAATGAGCGTCGCGCAGCGGAGGCACCGCAGACCTTCAGGCTGAAACTCAATCTATGGTGGTCGCCGGGCGATACGGACTGCTTCATCCACAATGAGCATCGGTTCCTGGAAACTCATACCCAGATCCACGGCAGCGGCCGCATGCAGAAGTTCCGGGAACGGGCGGCGTCCACGATCTATGAGGACGTGGTAATGCCGATCGGCTATTCGCACGATCCATTCTGCCGGGTGACGGGCGAAAACCAATGGACCTATCCCTGGCATCGCTACTATGCCGATACGGATTCGGTCTGGCTGGCGATCGAACTGCATCCCTGAGCGTCATTTCGGACCTTTTTGCGTCCGCCGAAGGCTACACGCCTCACATCTGGATCATATCCAGCCCGTCCCCCAGATATTGCAGCGCCTCGCGGGGGATTGCCGGGTCGTTGCGATCCATGACCGTCAGAGCCTTGAGATGCTCCCGGCGCAGTAGGCCTGGCCCACGGTAATGCAGCGCCACTTTGGTCGAGTACGGCTGGCGAAAAACGTTGGCGGCGATACCGCTGGAAATGCCGAACATGAACCGCTTGGCATTGCGCTTCACCTGAGCATAGACGCCAAACGTGAGTTCGTTGCACTGAATGCCCTCGAAATCGGCAGTGAACAGTCGATCGGCAAGTGGAAAGCAGAAGCCGTAATATTTAAAGATGTACTCGGTCTTTCGAGGCGTATCGAAACTTGGGAATCGCTCGACGTAATAGTGCTGCAAAAACTCCCGGTTCCTGTAAATGCAGAATGCGGATTTGAGGACAAATCCCTTGTAGATCGATGAGAACTGATAGCGGTCATAGATACCGGCTATTTCGTTGTCCTGCGAATTGTTCTCGACGATCATACTGGAAATAAACCGCGAAAACTCGGGCAATTGCCGAGCCGTTGTCATGGCATGAAAGAAATTTCCATCCACGAGCGTCCGGAATTCTTCTGGGTCCGAGAAAAGGATGGGCACGCTCAACCCGAAATAGTTGGCGATTATCCGGATGTTGGCTGCCGACGGAACATGAACCCCGGAAAGATATTTGTTGAACTGCTGGCGATTGACGTTGATCTTGCGACAGACTGCGGCAACCGAGCCGTGCTGGTCACACAAGGTTCTGAGATTGGCCGCCAACGCGCCAGTGTTCTCGCCAATATACGTCACCGCAGGCTTCTCCAGCAAATATGAAGCAACTAGACGCTACGACTACGCCGAAGTGAGAAGGACTTCAATGGGATGCGAAATTGATCGCGACGCAAGCGGGCTCCATAGTTTGCAAGGTTTAGCCGGGAGGGATGTTTCAGTGGCAGCAGGCGCCAAGGTGGGTTGGTCCTTCATGGGGACCGGAACCATCGCTACGGAGCTGGTGGTCGAGGCAATCCGATCGGTCGGCCATTCGCCGCTGTGGGTGGTGAGCAGAAGCAAGAGGGATGCCGACCATTTCGCCGAGGATCTTGGCATTCCGCATTCGACGACCGAGCTTGGACCTGTTCTGCAGGATCCATCGGTCGGGTTCGCCTATATCAGCGCCAGTCTCAAGCGCCGGCCGCACTACATCACCGCGGCAGCCGGTGCGGGCAAACATATTCTGTGCGACGGGCCGATTTCCTGCACCAGCAAGACGGCCAGCGCATTGGTAGAGCTATGCCGGGGAGCGCGGGCGTCGCTGGTGGTCAATCAGCGCTTGCGGGCATCGACTATCCATCAAACGATGCGGCGGTTGGTACGGGATGGCGACATCGGCGCGGTTCAATCGATCGTGTTGATACGTGGAGGACCCTATCAGGCCCCGCCCAACCGAAGCGCCCGGGACTTCAACGATGGTAGCGGAATTTACCTCGACGTCTCCGTCGAGAACATCGACCTGGCGCGTTTCCTGACCGGTGCGGAACCGGTAGAGGCCACTGCTCTGATCACATCGGAAAAAATGGTGCCGAGCCAAGCGACCTATATACTCCGGCTCAGCGATGGAAGCCTTTTTCAGGCCCATGAAAGCTTCAGGACCGCCGACATCGAAAGCATGGTGCTCGTGGCGGGCGATAGAGGTGCCCTGATTGCGCAAGGCACGCTGAATGGCCGCACGTCGGGGACGCTGATGCGACGAGCAGATGGCAGGAACGAAGCTGTCCCCGTTCGCGACCACGATGTCCACCTAGCAACCGTTAGAGAATTTGCCAATACGCGCGGCCAAACGCCGTCCTGGTTATCGCAGGGCACTGACAGTGTTATTGCCCTGCGAACTGTCGAAGCCGTCGCCATGTCCGCGAAAAAGCGCCGTACGGTTCCCATTCAAGGCTAGCGCCATCCAATCCAACGATGCTGCCCTCGGCAGGGAGTCATGATGAAAAGCAATCCCATCCTGTTCCACTCGCTTGCCGCCCGGCATTCCACGCTCGCCATCGATCTCGACATCGTTCGCAAGATCGGGTTCGATGGGCTGGAAGTCTCGGCCGCCAAGATGCGCGCTTTCCTGGATGCCGGCTTCACGGCCAAGGATCTGAACAAGGCCTTTGACGGCGTGTACGTGCCGGGGACGGGCTTCCTTGTCGACATCGAGCGCCAGGGTGAGGGCAGGGCCGCGCTGATGCGCGAAGCCGACTGCCTGTTTCAGCTTGCCGCCAGCGCCGGCATAAAGGGCGTGCAGGTCATTACTGGCCCGCTCAGCCTGAAAGCTCTGAATGACGCTTCCGCCGCCGCGACCCCCGGCCCTTTGCCGCGGTGTCGTCGGTCTGCCGCTCGAGACGCAGATCGATCTCACCGCTTCAAATCTGGCAGCGGTCGCCGACCTTGCGGCACAGTATGGGCTGCTGATCTACCTGGAGGCCCTGTCCTGGACGCCGCTCAACACGATCGACAGGCAGCTTCGGACAATCGAGATCGCCAATCGCGACAATATCCGGCTCGTGATCGACTTCTGGCACTGCTACACGTCCGGTGACACGCCCAAGCACATCGCCCGGCTGCACAAAGACATTATCTACGGTGTCCACATCTGCGATTCCCTCGCCTATGCCGGCGGCGTCCCTGACGAGAACATGCTGAGGGACGTGCCAACGGGAAACGGCGTGCTGAACCTCAAGGAGTGGGTCGATGCGGTAAAGTCGACCGGCTATGACGGCTGGTGGAGCTGCGAGCTGTTCTGCCGGCGGCAGCATCAGGAAAACAGCTATGACGTGGCCCGCAGCCTCAACGCGCTGATGCGGGACCTTGTCGGCGCCTGACGACCTCATCCCCAGCTACCTGCCCCAACCGACAAGTGGAACGCCATGCACAATCTGCCAGACATCTCCTTCTTCCATCGGCTTGCGGATGCAGCCGCGAACGTTGCCCTGGCCTACTATCGCAAGCCGATCGAGGTCGAGGAGAAGGTGAAACCGGGTTATCGCTTCGACCCGGTGACGATTGCCGACAAGAAGGCGGAACAGGTCATCCGCGCGCTGATCTCGGGAGAATTCCCGGACCATGCGGTGCTTGGCGAGGAGTTTGGCGAAAGCGGCCAGGGACCCGTCAAATGGATCATCGACCCGATCGACGGCACCCGGCCATTCATCTGCGGCATTCCCGTCTGGGGCACCCTTATCGGCCTGACGGTCGATGGAAAGGCCTGCATGGGCATGATGAGCCAGCCCTTTACCGGCGAACGGTTTTGGGCCACCGGGACCGAGGCGTGGACAGGTGGCGCATCAGGCTCGAGCCGGCTGCAGACGAAGGCTGCGGGCTCGTTGGCCACCGCGATCCTTCATACCAATTCACCCGACAGGTTTCCGGATTTCCCCGACATCAACTTCGCCCGTCTTAAGGATGCCGCGCTGATGACCCGCTACGGCGGCGAGTGCTATGCCTTCGCGATGCTGGCGGCCGGGCAGATCGTCTGTGACGACTCGGACATCCAATGCCGAGTTTGTTCGGCCGGCGAGCGAACTTGGCTCTCTCTAATGCGACCTGACAATCGCCACTGCTATTGTCTCAGCAGCCACAATAAATGAGCGCATTGAGTTGGCAGAGGGAATTTTCGGCAAGCTCGGGCCATCCACAACGCCCAGATGTTCAGTCCCGTCGGCGCGCATGGCCAGGCCCCGACGATCACGGGACGGGTGCCGGTCACCGAAAACCCTCGGGCATGAGCGTCTGGTTCACTGAAACGAAAATCGGCCCCATCACAGAACGCGCTTCGGATCAGACGGTTTGCCCAAGTGCTGGGCACGAGCTTGAACTGACGTTGCTGCGCAACAGGCTTCACCGAAGAGCGGATCGAGACGGTGTCAGATGGAATATAGGCCGTGCAGTTGGCGTCAGAAAGGCTGAAGGGCTTTTACAATGCTGGCTCCGGCTCGCACTAGATCGTCGAGATGGCTTATTGGCGCATCGTGCTCGAGGACTAGACAGTCGATCTCATTTATCTCGGATACGCGGTGCGGCGCTCTCACCTCTAGCTTATCCGTCGTAGCCAGGGCGATAGTATATCCGCTGGCCGCCACCAGAGCCCGCTTGAAGGTAGCGTCAGCAATGTCGAATGCACTAAGGCCGAATGTTGGAGAAACCGAACAGACGCCGATAAAGGATCTGTCGATGTTCATCTGCGCAAGACTACCTATAGCCGTGGCATCGACGCAACCGCCGACAGCAAGATCGACTGTCCCGCCGAGCATAATGAGTTTCAGGTCCTGTCCTCGCAGCGCTGCGCCGGCAATATCTATGGAATTGGTGGCCAAGGTCAGATCGTAGCCTTTCGGCAAGAAATCGATCAGCGCCAGATTGGTGCTACCGCTGTCCAGAAATATGAATTCTCCAGGCTCGATCATTGTCGCGGCGGTTTGCGCAAGCGCCTGTTTTTGTCGATGCCGGGTGTCCATTCGGACTGACATTGGAACACTGCTTGCAAGAAGTGGGAGTGCTCCGCCATAGACGCGGCGACAGCGCCCCGCCGCTGCAATCGCCCGCCGGAATTCGCAATTGCGGCGGCTTTGGTGGTCGTTTTTGCTTTCGATCAATGTATGGCCCGCCAGCATATTTTAAGGGACCACAAGTGACAGGTATGGTTGAGAGGACGTTCCGGCACCGGACGTCTGCCGGCTAGCCCAATCGCCGCCGGATGAGGACAGAAGACGCTCCCTTCTAGTTCTTCCGACGAATTGACAGTGTGATGATTGAGAGCGGAAAAGCAGGCGCGATGGCAGCGTAGGCTTGTCGTGCAGCTGACTTGGTGCGGGAGAAGAGTCGGGATTGGGAGGATAGCATGGGCGGGGACCTATTCGGTCATCACGCTGACCGCATTCAGGCCGCGATCGCATCAGATGCGGCGGCGAAGTCCGCGCTGGTCGCATCTTGGCGACGGTCTTGCAATTTGCATCGGCTCGATCCAGCCGACCGCAGTCCACCACGCTACCTCACGGAGACGGAACTGGGGCGGGCCCGACAACGCATCGAACCACTCGTCCGGGCCGCCCAATCGAGTCTGGACCGGCTCTATCTTGCGGTGGGCGGCGTTGGGTGCTGTGTCCTCCTCGCCGATCGTGACGGCGTGCCGGTCGAACGGCGCGGCGCGCCTGTGGATGACGAGACTTTTCATTCCTGGGGCTTGTGGACTGGCTCCGTGTGGAACGAACAAAGCGAGGGCACCAACGGTATCGGCACCTGTCTGGTCGAACAGCGCGCGCTGACGATCCACCGCGACCAGCATTTCCACACGCGCAATACGGGCCTCAGCTGCACCACGGCTCCTATCTACGATCACCAGGGAGATCTTGTGGCCGCGCTTGACGTTTCTTCCTGCCGCGCTGACCTGACCGAAGCTTTTGCCAACCTTATTTCTTTGGCCGTTGTCGACGCGGCGCGTCGGATCGAGGCAGAGAACTTCAAAATGGCATTCCCCAAGGCGCGCATTCTGCTGGCCCCGGTGGCCGACAAAGGCTCCGGTGCACTGATCGCCGTAGATAGCGACGACCTGGTGGTCGGCGCGACTCGACAGGCTCGCATCGCGCTTGGAATCACCCAGCAGTGTCTCGACAAGCCGATGCCAGCGGCCGATCTGCTTGGCTGGACTGGCCCCGAAATCCTCGCCGAGGCTGAGCGCGGTGTTTTACAACGGGCGCTGGCCCGGGCGGACGGAAATGTCTCGGCGGCGGCTCAGGCGCTTGGCATCAGCCGCGCGACGCTGCACCGCAAGCTCAACCGCCTGGACGCTCACAAGTCGCACTGACCATTCGGAACCTCACACGACTGTCGCAATTGTGCGACACATCTGGCCCGCCAGCTGTTTCCGGGGCGATGACATTGGCAGCATAAATCGCAAGTCTCTTCCCAAGCGTCGCATCCCGCGACGTCAACTTTGGGAGGAAGACACATGAACAAGGTTGAATTCTCACGCCCGGTCAAGGCGCCCTTCGACAAGCGTTACGGCAATTTCATCGGCGGCAAATGGACCGAACCCCGCTCCGGCCGCTACTTCGAGAACCACTCGCCGGTGAACGGTCAGTTGCTGTGCGAGGTGGCGCGCTCGGATGCCGACGACATCGAGGCGGCTCTGGACGCGGCCCATGCCGCCAAGGACGCCTGGGGACGCACCAGCGTGGCAGAGCGGTCGCTTATTCTCAACCGCATCGCCGACCGCATGGAGGAGAACCTCGATCTCCTCGCCTGCGCTGAAACATGGGACAACGGCAAGCCGATCCGCGAAACGACCGTCGCCGACCTGCCTCTGGCCATCGACCATTTCCGCTATTTCGCCAGTGCCGTGCGCGGCCAGGAGGGGAGCCTCTCGCAAATCGACGACGATACCGTCGCCTATCACTTCCATGAGCCGCTCGGCGTGGTTGGCCAGATCATTCCCTGGAACTTCCCGCTGCTGATGGCATGCTGGAAGCTCGCGCCCGCGCTTGCGGCCGGCAACTGCGTGGTGCTGAAGCCCGCCGAGCAGACCCCGGCCGCCATCCTGCTCTGGGCCGATCTTATCGGCGATCTGCTGCCGCCAGGCGTGCTCAACATCGTCAACGGCTTCGGCCTCGAGGCCGGCAAGCCACTCGCGTCGTCGCCGCGCATCGCCAAGATCGCCTTTACCGGCGAGACCACGACGGGCCGGCTGATCATGCAATATGCCAGCCAGAACCTCATCCCCGTCACACTGGAATTGGGCGGCAAGTCGCCCAACATCTTCTTCAAGGACGTCGTCGCCGAGGACGACGATTTCTTCGACAAGGCCATCGAAGGCTTCGTCATGTTCGCGCTGAACCAGGGGGAGGTCTGCACATGCCCGAGCCGTGCGCTCATCCATGAATCGATCTACGACAGGTTCATGGAACGTGCCCTCAAGCGCGTCGAAGCCATCGTCCAGGGCGATCCGCTCGACCCGGCGACGATGATCGGCGCCCAGGCCTCGTCGGAGCAGCTGGAAAAGATCCTGTCCTACATCGACATCGGCCGCCAGGAAGGCGCCGAGGTGCTGACCGGCGGCGCCCGCAATGTTCTGCCCGGCGACCTGGCGGGCGGCTATTACGTCAAGCCGACCGTGTTCAGGGGCCACAACAAGATGCGCATCTTCCAGGAAGAGATTTTCGGACCGGTGGTTTCGGTCACGACCTTCAAGGACGACGACGAAGCGCTCAGCATTGCCAACGACACGCTCTACGGCCTTGGCGCCGGCGTCTGGACACGTGACGGCAACCGCGCCTATCGCTTCGGCCGCGCAATCCAGGCCGGCCGCGTCTGGACCAACTGTTACCACGCCTATCCGGCGCATGCGGCCTTCGGCGGCTACAAGCAGTCCGGCATCGGCCGCGAGACTCACAAGATGATGCTCGACCACTATCAGCAGACCAAGAACATGCTTGTCAGCTATAGCCCGAAGAAGCTCGGCTTCTTCTGATCGGCTCTTTGTCGGACGGGCGCGGCTCCACGAGGGGCCGCGCCCAAGACTGGAGATCGGAAAGACCATGCACGCAAAGGTCACGGCGACGCCGGCCGCCCTCGAACTGATCGCGGAGATCGTTGCCGAACATGGGCCGGTGCTGTTCCACCAATCCGGCGGCTGCTGCGACGGCTCTTCGCCCATGTGCTATCCGCGCGCCGGCTTCATCGTCGGCGACCACGATGTACTGCTCGGCCACATCGAAGACGCGCCCTTCTACATCGGCGCTTCGCAATTCGAGGCCTGGAAGCACACCGATCTGATCATCGACGTGGTGCCTGGTCGCGGCGGCATGTTCTCGCTCGACAATGGTCGGGAGAAGCGATTCCTGACGCGGTCGACGATCTGCGCCGTTCAGATGTGATGTCGGCGCATCGGGCTGCTTCGCCTTTACCTCGGTGAAAGGAATGCACCAGAAAAACAGACACGTGGACAACCGACAGGCGGCAAGAAGCGCGTGCTTCGGTTCTCATCCTCCATCGGTTTGATCTTGCACGATGAAAGGCACCGCGGCGCCGCTACGATCAGCATATGGTCATAAATTTGTTCGCCGGCACGATCGTCATCAGCCTGACGGTCCTCATCCACACCTTCGGCCTCATCGCGATCACCCACGCCATGGCGCACCTCGTGGCGCGCTTCCGCATGCACGGCCGGCGCAGCCGAGTGATTGCGATGATCAGCGTCGTCATGGGGCTCTTTGCCGTCATCACGGCCGAGGTGTGGCTGTGGGCCGGCGTGTATCTTGAACTCGGCGTCTTGCCTGACTTCGAGACCGCGCTCTATTTTTCCACCATCACCTTTTCAACGGTCGGATATGGGGACGTGGTTCCCGCCCATGGCTGGCGCGTCCTGGCGGCGCTGGAGGGCGTCAACGGATTTCTCCTCATCGGCTGGTCGACCGCTTATCTGATCGCGGCGGGAACGCGCATCGGCCCCTTCAGAGTCGGCGAGCACTTCTGACCAGACCGATGCTCAGACCGCCACCGAATGCCTGGCCGTGCCGGCTTCGAGGTACTTGTCGAATTTCGCTGCCACCGTCCTGACAAGCGGGCGGCTGTCCTTCGGTACGACGAAGTTTTCACCATCGAGCCGAAGCAAAAGGCCGCCGCCGCCGACGGCAAGTCGACTTGCCATGGCCAGGAGTCTCTGGCCGACGTCGCCGAAGCGTTCGACCAGTTCGATCGCCGAGAAGGCGAAATGGCACATCAGACGCTCGATGATCCAGCCTCTCGCCAGATCGTCGACGCTGAGCTCGACGCCGCGGGCCACTGCCAGCTGTCCGGAATCCACGACCTTCTCGTATGCACCGGTCGCGACGATGTTCTGGGCATAGCCCTGGCGGTATCGGCTGATCGCGGAGGGCCCGAGACCGATCAGCGTCTCGCAATTGTCCTCTGTATAGCCCTGGAAATTGCGGCGGATCTTGCCGGTGCGAGCCGAGATCGCGAGCGTATCGTCCGGCTTGGCGAAATGGTCCAGTCCCAAGGCCTCGTATCCGGCGTCCACGATCAGCCGCGCGGCGATCTGCGATTGCGCCAGCCGTCCGGCGGAATCGGGGAGCCATGCTTCGTCGATCATGGTCTGATGTTTCTTGAACCAGGGCACATGCGCATAGCCGAACAGCGCCAGCCTGTCGGGCCGCAACGTCAACGCCTGGGCGACGGTCCGGGCAACGCTCTCAAGGGTCTGGTGCGGCAGTCCGTAGAGCAGGTCGAGGTTCACCGAATTCACGCCACGCGCCCGCACGGCATCCACCACGCTCTTGGTCAGCAGGAAGCTTTGCTCGCGATTGATGGCTTTCTGCACCTTGGGATCGAAATCCTGAACGCCGAGGCTCGCCCTCGTCATGCCTATCGCGGAGAGGGCGTCGAGCCGGGCCTCATCCATGTCGCTGGGATCGATTTCGACACTGAGGCTGGCATCGTCGAGCACATCGAAACGATCCCGCAGCGCTTCTCCAAGCGACAGGATGTCCTCGGGCTTCAGCATCGTCGGCGAGCCACCGCCGAAATGGATGGCGCGCACACGACCCTTGCCGCGCACGAGGCTGCCAACAGCCTCGATCTCCCTATGCAAGGAGTGCAGAAAGGTCGCTACCGGCTGATAGTGCCGGGTCTGCTTGGTGTGGCACGCACAGAACCAGCACAGCTTGTCGCAGTAGGGAATATGCAGATAGAGCGATATCTCGTCATCGCCTTTGAGCGCTTCCAGCCAAGTCCGACAGACAGCCGCATCAACCCCCGGGTGGAAATGGGGCGCCGTCGGATAGCTCGTGTAGCGCGGTACATTTTCGCCAAGCCTGGCGGCCGCTTCCGGTTGCATGTCGCTTTCCTTGTGTTTGCAAGGTCAGGCAATGGCCGCAATCGCACGCCAATGCCTTGATTTCGGTCAAAGCCTTTGCACCGGACAAACTGTCACAAGGCTTTTTCAATGGCCGACACTTATCTTGCCCATACTCAGGGCCCTCGGACGATCGTGATGACAGTGCGTCAAGATGTTCATAGCGCCGGCATTCCCGTGCTTTGCCAATCATGCGAGGCGCGGCATCGCGGCGTCTGCGGTGCGCTCGACCCCGATCAATTGGTCGGGCTCGCCAGGATTTCGTCAAAGCACACCATTGAGCCGGGCGTAGAACTGATTGGCGACGCCGAGACCGTCGACAGCTATTCCAACGTGCTTTCCGGCGTGGTGAAGCTGACGAAAAGCCTTTCGGACGGGCGCCAACAGATTGTCGGGCTTCAGTTTGCTCCTGACTTTCTGGGGCGGCCATTCAAGGTGGAAAGCGCTATCAACGCCGAAGCGGCAACGGCCGTCTCCCTGTGCTCGTTTCCAAGAGCGTCCATCGAGCGAATGATGAGGGAATCGCCGGAGCTCGAGCATCGCCTGCTCAAGCAGACATTGAACGAACTTGACGAAGCACGCGACTGGATGGTGACGCTGGGACGCAAGACGGCCGCGGAAAAAGTGGCGAGCTTCCTGCTGATGATTGCCAGAAACATCGATCCCACGCTCGATCCGGCCACCAACGTGACGAGCTTCGAGCTACCGCTCACACGCGCCGACATCGCCGATTTCCTCGGACTGACGATCGAGACGGTGAGCCGCCAGCTGACCCGGCTGCGGACAGACGGGCTGATCCGGATCGAGAACAATCGACATGTAACGGTGACCAGCCTTACCCGCTTGGCCAGTCGCTCCGGCGCCTGACCTCAGCCAGCGATCCCGATCATCGGCAGCACGTGCTCGCGTTCAAACGCGATGTGGCGGCGCAAGTTCTCGAACAGGCCGCGCAACATGAACCCGATGGCTTCGGGATTCTCGACTGTCTCGCCATGTCCAATGGCCAGCAGGATTTCAGTCACCTCACCGGCAAAGCATTCGTCTTCCACATGCTCGGCCCGCAATCGTCGGGTCGAGGCAAGGTTCGCCTCGCTGCCGACCACCGCCTCCTCGTAAGCCGGAAAAATGATCGCCTCTTCGTACTGATGGATGCTGCGCAGAAGCGGCACGATCGAGTTGGCTGTGCTGAGGCATATCATCCGATCAACACCTGGCAGTGCGTCGGCGATTCTTTCCAGAGCATCGCAAAGGCGGAGTTTCTCGTCATGCGCACGCAGCATCACCGCGGTCGGGACGGCCTCCCGCCCGGCTAGCGTGGAGATGTCACGGGGGTTTTTTAACAGCGACGATCCTTGCCCCTTCTCCGAGTTCAATGTCAGCCTCCGGTCTTTTGCAAGGCTTACGCTGCCCAATGATAACGCGGTGGGCTTTGACCTGGATCAAGGCGCCGGCAACCCGGCTGAGGAATTGGTGCTGCTGCGGATTGCTTTCCGCGCACGGAATCCGAGGTCGGGGACATGTCATGAAATTCGGCACTGAAACTGTGGCTCTAAGCCTGTTCGCATTCGCAGCCCTGGTGGCCGCCGGCTTTGGCGTGGATGAGCCTTTCCGACAGCATATGTGGGTGCTGTTCATCGTGCTGCTGGGCTTTATCGCTGTTCTTCTGCGCAACACAAGTTTCGCGCCGGCGGCTCCGATCGATCCGTCCGCCTACATGGATGGCCCGATCCGCTACGGCGCCATCGCCACCATGTTCTGGGGCGTGGTCGGCATGCTGGTGGGCGTGGTCATCGCCCTGCAGCTCGCTTACCCGGATCTCAACATCCAGCCCTGGTTCAATTTTGGGCGCTTGCGGCCGCTGCACACATCCGGCGTCGTTTTTGCCTTCGGCGGCAACGCTCTGCTTTGCACGTCCATGTATGTGGTGCAGCGCACCTGCCGCGCCCGGCTTTTCGGCGGCGATCTCGCCTGGTTCGTGTTCTGGGGCTATCAGCTTTTCATCGTCATGGCGGCGACCGGCTATCTGCTCGGCATTACCGAGTCCCGTGAATATGCCGAGCCTGAATGGTATGTCGACATCTGGCTGACCATCGTCTGGGTCGCCTATCTCATCCTGTTCCTCGGCACGATCCTGAAGCGCAAGGAACCGCATATCTACGTCGCCAACTGGTTCTACCTCTCGTTCATCGTGACCATCGCGATGCTGCACGTGGTCAACAACCTGTCAATGCCGGCCTCCTTCCTGGGCTCCAAGAGCTACTCCGCATTTTCAGGTGTCCAGGATGCGCTGACGCAATGGTGGTACGGCCACAATGCGGTCGGCTTCTTCCTGACGGCCGGCTTCCTCGGCATGATGTATTACTTCGTGCCCAAGCAGGCCAACCGGCCGGTCTACTCCTATCGCCTATCGATCATCCACTTCTGGGCGCTGATCTTCCTCTATATCTGGGCTGGCCCCCATCATCTTCACTATACCGCCCTTCCCGATTGGGCGCAGACGCTCGGCATGGTGTTCTCGATCATGCTCTGGATGCCGTCCTGGGGCGGGATGATCAACGGCCTGATGACGCTGTCCGGCGCCTGGGACAAGATCCGCACCGACCCGATCATCCGCATGATGGTGATCGCCATCGCCTTCTACGGCATGTCGACCTTCGAGGGCCCGATGATGTCGATCAAGTCGGTCAATTCGCTCAGCCACTACACCGACTGGACCATCGGCCACGTTCATTCCGGCGCACTCGGCTGGGTCGGCATGATCTCGTTCGGCGCGATCTACTACATGGTGCCGAAGCTTTGGAACCGCGAACGCCTCTATTCGCTGCGGCTGGTCACCTGGCACTTCTGGCTGGCGACGCTCGGCATCGTCGTCTACGCAGCGGTCATGTGGGTGTCCGGCATCATGCAGGGCCTGATGTGGCGCGAATACGACGAGCAGGGCTTCCTGGTCTATTCCTTCGCCGAGACCGTCGCCGCCATGCATCCCTACTACATCATGCGCGCCGTCGGCGGAGCCATGTATCTGTCCGGCGCCCTGATCATGGCCTGGAACATCGCCATGACGATCCTCGGCCACCAGCGCCAGGAGCAACCGTTGCCGGGCTCTGTTCCTGCCCTCCAGCCTGCACAATAGGAGCCAGAAATGGGCTTGATGGACAGACACGCGATCATCGAGAAGAACGCCACGCTTCTTCTCGTTGGTTCCCTTCTGGTGGTGACGGTCGGCGGCATCGTCGAGATCGCCCCGCTCTTCTATCTCGACAATACGATCGAGAAGGTCGAAGGCATGCGGCCTTATTCGCCGCTCGAACTCGCCGGCCGCAACATCTATGTGCGCGAGGGCTGTTACCTCTGCCACAGCCAGATGATCCGGCCATTCCGGGACGAGGTCGAGCGCTATGGTCACTACAGCCTGGCGGCCGAGTCGATGTACGATCACCCCTTCCAGTGGGGCTCGAAACGCACCGGCCCCGACCTTGCCAGGGTCGGCGACCGCTACTCGAACGATTGGCACGTCCAGCATCTTAGCGATCCGCGCTCGGTGGTGCCGGAATCGATCATGCCGAAATATGCGTTCCTGAAGGACACGCCAATCCAGGTGAAGGACTTCTCGACGCATCTGGTTGCGAACCGGCGCGTTGGCGTCCCCTACTCCGACGACATGATCACGCACGCCAACGCCGACTTGATGGCGCAGGCCGATCCCAACGCCGACACGTCCGGCCTCTTGGCCCGCTATCCGAAAGCGAAGGTCGGAGATCTCGACGGCAATCCGCAGCAGGTCACCGAGATGGACGCGCTTGTCGCCTATCTGCAGATGCTCGGCACGCTGGTCGATTTCAAACACTACGACGAAGCCGCCGGCTACCGCTGAGGAGCACGACCCATGGATTACAATCTGATGCGGGAATTCGCCGACAGCTGGGGCCTGCTGGCCATGGCGCTCTTTTTTGTCGGCTGCATTGCCTTCGCACTTCGGCCGGGCGGCCGCAGCCAAGCAGAAGAAGCCGCCCGCATCCCCCTCAAGGACGACTGATCATGAGCACAGAGCATATCGACGACGTGTCGGGCATCTCGACGACCGGTCATGAGTGGGACGGCATCAAGGAACTCAACAACCCTCTTCCCCGGTGGTGGGTGATAACCTTTTACATCACCATCGCCTGGGCGATCGGCTACACCATCGCCTATCCGGCATGGCCGATGCTGTCTTCCGCGACGAGTGGGCTGCTCGGCTATTCGAGCCGAAATGACGTCAAGAACGAGCTGGCGGCGGCCGAACTTGCGAAGGGCAAGTATGTCGCGGCAATTCAATCGAAGACCGTATCCGAGATTGCCGCTGACGATGCGTTGCGTGAATTCGCGGTCGCGGCCGGCGGGGCGACATTCAAGGTCAATTGCGTTCAGTGTCATGGCTCGGGCGCACAAGGGTCCAAGGGCTTTCCCAACCTGAACGACGACGACTGGCTGTGGGGCGGCAAGGCCGACCAGATCCAACAGACGATCACACACGGCATCCGCTTCGCGTCCGACCCGGATACGCGCATCTCCGAGATGCCGGCCTTTGGCGACATCATCACGCCCGAGCAGATCGCGCAGGTCAGCGCCTACGTGGCGAGCCTCTCCGGTAAGGTCCAGGACACAAGTCTGGTCGAGCCCGGCGCCAAGGTCTTCGCGGAAAACTGCGTGGCCTGTCATGGCGCCAACGCGAAAGGCAACAGGGAGTTCGGCGCCCCCGATCTGACCGATGCCATCTGGCTCTACGGGTCCGGCGAGGCAGCCATCGCCGCCCAGGTTCGCGCGCCGAAACATGGTGTGATGCCGGCCTGGATTGACCGTCTCGGCGAGACCAGGGTCAAGGAGCTCGCAGTCTACGTGCATTCGCTTGGCGGTGGAGAATAGCAACGGGGGCCTGTTCTCCTGCCCTCTCCGTCCAAGCGACGAGGCCCGGCCCTGCCGGGCCTCGACTGTATTCTAGGCCCGGGATTGACCTGCATCAACGCGGCGCGATCCGGTCGGAGGCAAAAGTCCGGTCGACGCTGCATTTCGCTGCCACACATCCTCAGGGCCGACCGCCCGGCGAAATCACAAGCTGCGTGACGGGAGAGACCGGTGCTGGACAATACGCAGGTAGAACGGCTCGAGGCAGAGGCGGTCAACTCCGCCAAAGTGCGCCAGCCATTGTATGCTGCGCGCAAGAAGGTTTTCCCCAAGCGTGCATCGGGCAGCTTCCGCCAGTTCAAATGGCTGGTGATGGCGATCACGCTCGGCATTTACTATCTGACGCCGTGGTTGCGATGGGATCGCGGCCCGTTCGCCCCGGACCAGGCGGTGCTGCTCGATGTCGCCAACCGGCGCTTCTACTTCTTCTTCATCGAAATATGGCCACAGGAATTCTACTATGTGGCCGGCCTTCTGGTCATGGCCGGCGTCGGCCTCTTCCTGATCACGTCGACGGTCGGGCGCGCCTGGTGCGGCTATACGTGCCCGCAGACCGTTTGGGTCGATCTGTTCCTGGTCGTCGAGCGCGCCATCGAGGGCGACCGCAACGCTCGCATGAAGCTCGATGCCGGACCCTGGACCGCCCGCAAGCTCGTGCTGCGGGTCTCGAAACACGCCATCTGGCTGGTCATAGGCGCGGCCACCGGCGGCGCCTGGATCTTCTATTTCGCCGATGCGCCGACGCTGGCCGGCGAACTCTTCACCGGCACGGCGGCTCCCGTCGCCTACATCACCGTCGCCGTACTGACGGCGACGACCTATACGTTCGGCGGGTTGATGCGCGAGCAGGTCTGCACCTATATGTGCCCGTGGCCGCGCATCCAGGCCGCCATGCTCGACGAGAACTCCCTCACCGTCACCTACAATGACTGGCGCGGCGAACCGCGCTCGCGCCACGCCAAGAAGGTGCTCGCGGCGGGCCAGCCTGTCGGCGACTGCGTCGACTGCAATGCCTGCGTCGCGGTCTGCCCGATGGGGATCGACATCCGCGACGGCCAGCAGCTCGAATGCATCACCTGCGCGCTCTGCATCGACGCTTGCGACGGCGTCATGGACAAGCTCGGCAGGGAGCATGGGTTGATCTCCTACGCGACGCTCTCCGACTACAATGCCAACATGATGCTGGCGACCGCCGGGGGCTCGGGTTCAGTCAATCCTTCGCTGGTCCGAACCGCTGACGGCCTGTTCTCCGACAAGGTGGCCCATTTCCACATTCGCAAAATCTTTCGACCGCGCACCTACGTCTACATGGGCCTGTGGTCGCTGATCGGCCTGGGCGTGGTGTATTCGTTGCTGACGCGCGACCGGCTCGGAGTGAACGTGCTCCACGACCGCAATCCGCAGTTCGTCACCCTGTCCGATGGCTCCATCCGCAACGGCTACACCGTCAAGCTGCTCAACATGATCCCGGAGCCAAGGACGATCGTCGTCACGATGCAAGGCTTGCCAGGAGCTGACATGAGCGTGGTCGGCGACGATATCCCCGCAGGCCGTTCTTTCGCCATCCCGGTCGAACCCGACCGGCTGAAGGTGCTGAAGGTTTTCGTGCGCCAGCCGGCGGGTCAGATCCAGGGCACCGCGCAAACCTTCACGTTCCGGGTCGAGGACAAGGCGAGCTTCGAGTCCGACGAATACACCGCCACCTTCAACGCACCGGAGATCGCCAGATGACCGCCGAGGCGCAAAAGCCCCGCGAATTCACCGGCAGGCACATGCTGGCCGTCATTCTTGCCTTTTTTGGCGTGGTCATCGCGGTCAATCTGACCATGGCGACGCTCGCCAGCACGAGTTGGACCGGCCTGGTCGTCGAGAACACCTATGTGGCGAGCCAGCAGTTCAACAGGAAGGCCGAGGAAGGGCGCGCGCAGGCTGCCCTCGGCTGGAGCGGGAAACTGACCATCGCATGGGGTGAAGTCCGCTACAGCCTCAGCGATGCCGCCGGCAAGCCGGTTCCCCTGCGAGGGGTCAAGGTGTTGTTTCGTCATCCGGCCTACGAGTCCGAGGATAAGTCGGTCACGCTCGCCCTCGCCGCGGGCCAGGAATTCGCCGCCCAGCACATGCCGAAGGACGGCGTTTGGATCGTCGAGGTGGACGCCGATGCAGGTCTCGCGAAGCCCTATCGCGACGTCCGTAGGATCATGATTTCCCATGGAGCGCTGAAATGAGCTGTTGTGCACCGGGCGCCGAAATGGCGCGGGATCTGGAAAGCAGCATGTCCGTCCTGCCATCAAGCCAGGAGATCAGGTTGGCGAGCCGATCGCTCGGCGGTGGTCTTAACCAAACTGACCTTTCAGTCCCAATGGTTCACTGCGCAGCCTGCATCCAGACGATCGAGACGGCACTGGGAAAGCTCGACAATGTCGAAGGCGCGCGTGTCAACCTGTCGACGAAACGGGTCGCGATCCGGTGGCGTGGCAATGAGGTACCACCCTTCGTCGCCGCGCTGGGACGGCTGGGCTATCAGGCGCACCTGTTCGAAGCCGAAATTGATAACAAGGACAAGACGCTTGCCGAACTGATCCGCGCTGTCGCTGTTGCCGGCTTTGCAGCGGGCAACATCATGCTGCTTTCGGTCTCGGTCTGGTCCGGCGCCGAAGGTGCTACCCGCGACCTGTTCCATTGGGTCTCGGCGCTGATCGCCATCCCTGCACTTGCATTCTCCGGCGGAATCTTCTTCCGGTCGGCCTGGAACGCGTTGCGCCACGGCCGCATGAACATGGACGTACCGATCGCGGTCGGGGTGTCGCTTGCCTATGCCATGAGCCTCTATGAGACGATCAACCACGGCGACCATGCCTATTTCGACGCGTCGGTTTCGTTGCTGTTCTTCCTGTTGATCGGCCGCACGCTGGATCACGTAATGCGGGAGCGTGCCCGGACCGCGGTGAAAAGCCTGTCACAGTTGGCCGCGCGTGGCGCCATGGTGCTGCGCGGCGACGGCGCACGGGATTATCTGCCGGTTGGCGAGATCGAACCCGGCATGCAACTGCTGATAGCAGCCGGTGAGAGAATCCCAGTCGACGGCAAGATCATTCAAGGGGCGTCGGATCTCGACTGCTCACTGGTCTCCGGCGAGAGCACGCCCAGAAACGTGGCGCCGGGCGAGCCCGTGCAGGCTGGCGTGCTCAACCTTACCGGCTCGCTGACGATCGAGGCGACAGCCGCGGCGAAGGATTCCTTCCTGGCCGAAATGGTCCGGCTGATGGAGGCCGCGGAGGGCGGCCGCTCGCAGTATCGCCGCATCGCCGATCGCGTCTCGGCACTCTACGCGCCCGTGGTTCATCTCACCGCCTTCGTGACATTCCTGGGTTGGATGGCGGCGACCGGCGACTGGCACCGCGCGATGACGATCGCCATCGCTGTTCTGATCATCACATGCCCGTGCGCGCTCGGTCTCGCAGTCCCGATCGTACAGGTGGTCGCCGCGCGGCGCCTGTTCGAGAACGGCATTATGGTCAAGGACGGCTCGGCCATGGAACGCCTGGCAACAATCGATACGGCGGTGTTCGACAAGACCGGAACGCTCACGCTCGGCCAGCCCCGACTTGTCAACGCGTCATCGATCGATCCGGCCATGCTGTCAATCGCAGCCGACATGGCCGCGCATTCGCGTCATCCATTTTCAAAGGCCATAGCCGGTTTTGCCGCTCCTGGCGGGCAACACAAATTCGATGCGGTCACCGAGCACCCGGGATTTGGAATCGAAGCCACTGACGGCGGAAGCACTTGGCGGCTGGGTCGACGGGGATGGGCTGGGTGGAAGGCTCGAACCGGTGGTGAAGGCAAACATGGCTACGGCGGAACGGTCCTGACGAAAAACGGGATGATTGTCGCATGCTTTGTTTTCGAGGATGCATTGCGTGCCGACGCCGGTGCAGCCATCGATCAATTGAAGCATGCAGGGATGTCGGTGGAAATGCTGTCAGGCGATACCGCGGCAGCCTGCGCCGAGGTGGCAAAGGTGCTCGGTGTCGATGACTTCGTTCCCTGCCTGCTGCCATCCGGCAAAGTCGAACGGATCGAGACCCTGGCGGAAGACGGGCACAAGGTTCTGATGGTGGGCGACGGGCTCAACGACACGCCGGCGCTGCGCGCGGCGCATGTCTCGATCGCACCGGCCACCGCCGCCGACATTGGCCGCAATGCGGCCGACTTTGTCTTCCTGCGCGAAAGCCTGCTGGCTGTGCCGCTGGCACTTGACGTCTCGCGCAAGGCGGGACAACTGATCCGCCAGAACATCGCGATCGCCATCGTTTACAATGCCGTCGCCGTGCCGGTCGCCATCCTGGGGCACGTGACGCCATTGATAGCGGCGATCGCCATGTCCGCCTCGTCGCTGCTTGTCATTGGAAATGCGCTGCGATTGCAAGCATCGATGCCAAATTCACCGGCGAAGGATGTTCGCCGAAACAGGCAATCCGACTTCAACGAACTGGCCCGATCGTCATGACAAACCTCACCTACCTCATACCCGCAGCCCTCTTCCTTGGGGCGCTTGGCCTTGGGGGTTTCCTGTGGGCTTTGAAAAGTGGCCAGTATGAAGATCTAGATGGAGCCGCCGAGAGGATCCTCATCGATGGAGAAGACAAGAGCGAGCGCTGATGGAGAACGAAGTAGGATCAGGGCGGGAGTCAGCCAAACTGCGCTACGATGCCTGAACCCGTAGGGCTGTGAGGAAATCCGCTGGACAGATCGCTGATATCGCAGCTGCCGCTCTTCCAGGGGATGGCGCCCCAGGAGCAAAGTGAGATTCTCAAAGGCGCTCGATCGTCACGCTACGCCAAGGACTCCGCGATCTTCGAGCAGGAAACCGAGGCCCCATTCGTTTTTCGTGCTGATCTCACATGCGCGTCTTCCGCACCACGCCGGATGGGCAGCAGGTCATCGCCTGATACATCAGCGAAGGCGAAATTTTTGGTGTCGCCGCAGAACTCGGGCCGAACCCTCTCGATATTACTCTGCGGGAGGACAGTTGCCCACGGCATAGGCCGGGATCAAAGTTGCGAGACCGTCAGATGGCAGTACCTACGACGGCACCAATGCTGGCGGTCAGCGCCATTGCCAGCGCGCCCCAAAAGGTGACGCGAACAGTTGCCCTCAACACATTGGCGCCGCCGGCTTTGGCCCCAATGGCGCCCAGCACGGCCAGGAACAGGAGCGAGGCGACAGACACCGTTGCGGCGAGCCATGCGGCCGGTGAAACAAGCACCATCGCCAATGGCATGGCCGCTCCAACCGAAAATGCGGCCGCCGAGGCCAGTGCCGCCTGGATCGGCCGCGCCGTTGTCATCTCCGAAATGCCGAGTTCGTCGCGCGCGTGGGCGCCAAGCGCGTCCTTCGCCATCAATTGGTCGGCGACCTGCAAGGCCAGCTTTGGCTCCACGCCACGCTTGACATAGATGTCCGCAAGTTCCTGTCGCTCGAAGCTCGGCTGTGTCGCGAGTTCCCTTCGCTCACGGTCAAGGTCGGCTCGCTCTGTGTCGGACTGTGAGCTGACCGACACATATTCGCCCGCCGCCATCGACATCGCGCCGGCTACCAACCCGGCTATACCGGCCACCAGAACGTTGGAGGCGGCGGCATTGGCTGCAGCCACGCCAACGATCAGGCTGGCCGTCGACACGATGCCGTCATTGGCGCCGAGTACGGCGGCGCGCAGCCAGCCAATGCGGGATATGAGATGGTTTTCCGTATGCAGGCGGCTCACGCGAACGCCCAATGCTTCAGGATGTGGGTGCCGGAATGGCCGGCAGGCTCGTTGGCAACGGTCATAGGCAGCTACCTCGCTAAGAGCATCTTCCTACCTCGCGGCTTATGCGAGAATCTTGATTTAGGACAAATCGATTTGCTGTCTACCCTTAAGCTTCACGGGCTCTCGCAGCTTGAGCTCGGCTGACAGCCAGTTGTCAGCTTGCTCGTGGGATATTGCCTCCGAGGCGGACCAGATGGACCGCCCTGCGAGATTTCAACGTGGAAACACAATTCGATGAAACAGATTGCACTGTCGCTTTTCGTGATCGCTGCCTCCGGCGCCTATGTCTGGGATCAGGCCGGCAAGAATCCGGCAAACGATATGCTTGGGGAAGCGCTGCCGGCCGACGCAGCCGAAGCCCCTACCGTGCAGCCGAAAGAGCCCGCATCCGCTGCGGCTTTGCCGGTGCTCCGCACCTCGCCGGCGCCCCTCGATCCCCGCTTCAGAACAAGGCTCCCGATTGCCCGGGAAACGACGGCTGGCATAGCCGTACCCGCCGAACGGCCAAATGATCCAGTCAAACAGACAGTGGTTCCAGTGGCACCACAACCGTCGCCAGCGCCGCCGGCGCAGCCAGTGACACCGGCTGTCACCGATCCTGCGTCGTCAACGCCTTCATTCGCCGTAACGCCCGCCATCTACATACCAGTCCCGCAGCCGAGGCCGGCATATCCGAATGCACCTGTACGTGTCGTCCGGGTGGGCATGAAGCCCGCCGCACATGGCTATGCCGATGGCGTCTACACCGGCCCCACGGCCGATGCCTACTACGGCATCATCCAGATTCAGGCCCTCGTACAGGGCGGGCAGCTTACGGCGCTGAAAGTGCTGAAATATCCCTCCGATCGCCGCACCTCCGTCAACATCAACAGGCAGGCGCTGCCCATGCTGCGCGACGAAGCGATCAGCGCCCAGAGCGCCGATGTCGATATTATTTCGGGCGCGACGCTGACCAGCAGGGCTTTCATCCAGTCGCTGCGCGGCGCGCTGAAGAAAGCGTCGTCGTAGGTCCATGCGCGACACGCGAATTTTGATGGGCATGCCCATCACAGTCGACATCGGTGGCACGTCGACCGATGATCTGATCGACACGGTCTTCGGCTATTTCGAACATATCGACCGGCGCTTCAGCACGTACCGGGCCGACAGCGAGATCGCGGCCATCAACCGCGGCGACGTTCCGGTCGTCGACTGGAGCGGCGAGATGATGGAAGTATTCGCTCTCGCCCAACAGACGAAAGACCAGACGGACGGATATTTCGACATTCGCAAGCCCGACGGGTCGCTCGATCCTTCCGGCATCGTCAAGGGCTGGGCCATCCGCAATGCGGCAGGGATTGTTCAACGGGCCGGCATCAGTGATTTCTTCATCGAGGCGGGCGGCGATATCCAGTCCTGCGGCAAGAATGCATCGGGCCATGACTGGAGCGTCGGCATCCGCAATCCCTTCAATACGGACGAGATCGTAAAGATCGTGTATCCCCGCGGTCGCGGTGTCGCAACCTCCGGCACCTATGTCCGCGGTCAACACATTTACAATCCGCATGGAATTGGCCATCCGATCCAGGACGTCGTCAGCCTGACCGTGATCGGCGCCGATGTGCTCGAAGCCGATCGTTTCGCCACCGCGGCCTTCGCCATGGGGCGGGATGGCATTCTCTTCATCGAGCAGACGCTAGGCCTTGAGGGCTATCTCGTCGACGCCAATGGCCGCGCTACGCCGACAACCGGGTTCGGAGCCCTTTGCCTGCCATGATCAAGACCATCGACCGATTTCTCGATCACCTGACGATGTACAGGCTGGTCCTCTACTATCTGATGGCGCTGGTCGGCGCGGCGTTCGTTCTCGGCTTCGTCAGGCTGGTGCCACATGACCCGATTGCACTTGCCTTCACGACGGCTTTGGCGTTGGCGGCCTGCTGGATTACCAATAAGGTCTTTGCACGGATCTTCGCAGTCCCGGCCAACAAGGAGTCCGTCTACATCACCGCGCTCATTCTGGCGCTTATCCTCGATCCGGTTGCGGTCACGGACATTAAGGGGATCGCGGCGGTGGCATTCGCGTCTGTCTGGGCGATTTCATCCAAATTCATTCTCGCCATCGGCCGGAAGCACCTTTTCAACCCGGCTGCACTGGGCGTGGCGCTATCCGCGCTGCTGCTCGACCAACCAGCCACCTGGTGGGTTGGTGGCAATCTGCCGTTGCTTCCACTCGTGCTCGTCGGCGGTATGCTCATTGTCCGGAAACTGCGCCGGCTTTATCTAGTCTCGACCTTCGTTGTCGTGGCGCTGGCGACCATTTTGGCAACCACGGACCCATCGCAATACTGGACCGCGCTTGCCGAGACACTGGGTTCGTCGCCTCTGCTCTTCTTTGCCTTTGTGATGCTGACCGAGCCGCTGACCGCGCCGACGATGCGTTGGCCGCGTATCGCCTTCGCCGCCATCGTCGGCTTTCTGTTTGCTCCCAACATCCATATCGGCTCGTTCTATTTCACGCCGGAACTGGCGCTGCTTGCCGGCAACCTGTTTGCCTATGCGGCAGGCCCCAAGGGACGCTTCGTGCTGACTCTTGAACGCATTGAGCAATCGGCCGTCGACAGCTTTGACTTCGTCTTCCGGTCCCCGCGCAAGCTCGCCTTTGAGGCCGGCCAGTATCTCGAATGGACGCTTGGCCTCGATCGTGCCGACAACCGTGGCAACCGCCGCTTTTTCACGGTCGCCTCGGCGCCGACGGAGGAAACAGTCCGCCTCGGTGTCAAGTTCTATCCGCAATCGAGCGCCTTCAAGCGCGAATTGATGACCATGAAGCCGGGCAGCACGATCCACGCCGCGCAACTGGCCGGCAACTTCACGCTGCCCGCCCGGCGTGAAACCAAGATCGCGTTCCTGGCCGGAGGCATCGGCATCACGCCGTTCCGCTCGATGCTGCAATATCTCCTCGACCGCAAGGAGCGGCGACCGATCGTCATCCTCTACGGAACCGAAGGCCAGCAGGACATCGCTTATCGCGAAGTGCTTGGTGCGGCCAGACAGGAACTTGGTATCAAGACGATACACGCTGTGGCTAGCGGTGGCGAGCGCGGGCAATATCCCGGATACATCGATGAGCGCCTGATACGTCTGGCAATACCCGACTACCTCGAGCGCACTTTCTACATTTCCGGCCCGCAGGCGATGGTCAAGGCGCTGCGCCAGAAGCTGCTGGCCATGGGCGTTCGCCGCCCGAAGATAAAGGTCGACTATTTCCCGGGTTTTGCCTGAAGCATGCTCAACTGTGTCGGGGCAAGGAAATGGTCACGACCAGACCCGGATCGGCGTTGGCCATGGCAAGGCGTCCACCATAGGCTTCGACGATATCGGATACGATGGCCAGGCCAAGACCGCTGCTGCCGCCCTTGCTGTCGAGCTGGACACCACGTGACAGCGCGAACTCCCGGTCGGCATCCGGTATGCCTGGGCCATCATCGGTGACGGTGATAACCACCTCGCCTGCGGCGGCGGATGCACCGACACGGACTGACGATTTTGCGTAGCGGGCGGCGTTCTCGACCAGATTGCCGAGGATCTCGGACAGATCGCCTTCGTCGATTGGCGCCGTCGCATCTTCCGCAACATCCATATTGAATGAAAGCTGCTTGCCGCTTGGTGTCCGCTTGACGACGGCAATGACGCCAGCCGCGACGTCCGCCACAAGGCAGGATGCCTTGCCGGAGACGCCGGGCGCGAGTCGGGCGCGCGCAAGCTCCCGCTCGACATGGCGCCGGATCGCAGCGGCGCTCTTCTCGATCTCATCGGCCAGCCCCGTTTCGCCTTTTTTTCTCAACGCGCGGATATCGGCCGACAGCACTTGCAGCGGTGTCTTGAGACCATGCGCCAGATCTGTGGCGCGCGATCGGGCTCGAGCAAGTGCCTTCTCCTGGGCATCGAGAAGGCGATTGATTTCGTCCGCGAGCGGCTGGACTTCGCTTGGTGCCGCCACCTCGAGCCGTGCCGTTCGCTGTGCAATCACGTTTCTCACCGAGACCCGCAAGGTTTCCAGAGGCGCGAGACCGACGGTGATCTGGATGAAGAAGGCCGCCATGAGAGCAATGGCGAGCAAAATGAGGGCTGGCGCAAGGTCGCGGACATACCCGTCGACGGATTCCTTCACCGTTTGATGGTCTTCAGCCACGACGGCGCGAAACGATCGGCCACTGGCGTCGATGATGGTTCGCTCGACGGCGATGGTGAGTTCCCCTTGTGGCCCCTTGAATTCCTTGATCTCCCTGAGTTCGCCGTTGGTTGCGTGATCAGGCAAGGCAAGCGTCGCATCCCACAATGAACGCGAGCGGACAAGGTTGCCGGAACCAGTATCCTGCACCTGCCAGTAGTGGCCGGAAAAGGGAATGGAGAACCGTGGGTCGGTCAAAGCCGCCTGGACCGAAAGACGGCCATCGGCGGCGAAACTGGTCGCGCCGATAAGGTCGTTCAGGTCGACTGTCAGCTCGCTGACAACGCGCCGCTCGACGTTCAGCTCGAACAGATAGCGCAGTCCGACACCGGCGATGGCAAGAGCAACAAGGATCGAGATCGTTGCGGCCAACCAGAGCCTGAAGCGGATCGAGTTGCCCATCAGCTGAAATCGTCTGGGACGAAGTACCCGAATCCGCGCCGCGTTTCGATGACGTCACTCCCAAGCTTGCGACGCAAGCGAGCGACGATCACTTCGACCGCATTGGGATCCCGGTCGTTGCCTGAATCGTAAAGATGCTCGGCCAGCTCGGTCGGCGCCACCACCCGGCCGGCATGATGCATCAGAAACGCCAGGAGCCGGTATTCCAGCGGCGAAAGCGCAACGGGAATGCCGCGCAGCGAAATTCGCATCTGGCGTGTGTCCAGGACGAGTGGCCCCGACTTGAGCACCGGCGCCGCCTGCCCCGTTGAGCGGCGTAGGATTGCGCGTAGTCGGGCAAGCAGTTCTTCCATTTCGAAAGGTTTCGGGAGGTAGTCGTCAGCGCCAGCATTGATGCCGTCGACACGTTCCGTCCACATGCCCCTGGCGGTCAAGATGAGGACCGGGAACCGGCGGGCGTTGGCTCGCCAACGTTTCAAGATCGTAAGACCATCGAGCTTGGGCAACCCGAGATCTAGGATCGCAGCATCATAGTTCTCCACATCGCCTGCGAACCAGGCAGCCTCTCCATCGCGAACGGTGTCAACCGCCATTCCGGATGCCTTAAGGACTGTAGCGACATCGGCCGCGATACGGGGCTCGTCCTCGGCGAGGAGGATCTTCATCAGTCACCCTCCCCGTTGCGCATGATGGCACCGGCGCCGGCGTCGACGTCGACGGTCTTTCGCCGGCCATCGGCACCGACGACCTGAAACCGGTAGACCCACCTGTCGGCCTGACGGATGAGATCGACCGCGACAACATCGCCGGGAGCCTTGGCACGGACAATGTCCAATATGTTGGCCAGGCCTTTGATTTCGCCGCGTTCGTAGAGATCCCGCGCCCGGTCATGGTCGCCGTCATCGTCCTCGTCGGCGCGGGCAGCGAGAGGCATGGCCAGGACAAGTCCAGCGAGACCCAGCACCGCCATACGCTTCAACTGGATTTTCATCGGCAAGGCATGTCGCACGTTGAAGCTTTCAATCTGCTGTCAGTCATTCTCAGCCCACAGCAAGCAAAGGGTCCATATCGAGGTATCATCGCGTCCAATCATGGCCGCGCCGAGAAGGATACGAGACCATGCGCAATTCCATGCTTGTCCTTGCAGCACTTGCAAGCCTCACGACCTTTGCCCTGCCGGCGGCCGCTGAATCGGACGAAGGATCATGTGAGGCATCATCGTCTGTTGTCCCATCCGGTCCGATCGATCTGCAGGCAATCCCCATGCAGGACGCCTCCACCCCGAAAGCCATCAAGGGCGGCGAAGATGCGTGTGACGACCAGCAAGGCGATGAGGCCGACGAAAACGACTAGGTCATCTCTTCGCTGTGCGTGGCCCGCCACAGCACATAACGCTTGCCAATGTCGTGGGCCAAGGCTCGCTGCAAAGCCGGCAAATTATCAAAGTCCTCAAAGTCCCTTGCCAATTTCCGGAGAGTTTTCGTGATCCCCATTCAACATATCCATCCCATGCTTGTTCATTTTCCTATTGTTCTGATCTACCTGCTCGTGGCTATCGACCTTATGGCGCTCGTTGGCGGCAGCGCCGTCACGAGGAGATCGGGTGCCGGTACGATCTCTACTTTTGTGGCCCTGGCTGCCGGAATGTTCGCTATGGGGACCTGGTTCTTCGGAGGTCTTGCGCTGGATCATGCCGAAGCGGCCGGATTCAGCAGCGATGTCGCGGAGATCCATGAAAGCCTCGGAGGTATCACTGCCTTTGCTTTTCTGATCTGGGGACTTGTGAGGCTCACGCTTTGGATACGGAATCGCGAGTTTCGGGCTGTGACCATCGCCATTCCTCTGATCGAAGTTTGCGGAGCCTTTCTGGTCACTGCGACGGCCTACTATGGCGGACTGCTTGTCTACGAACATGGGGTGAACGTTGCCAAGACCGCGATCGCGGGTTGACCGGTTCGCGCCCCGTCACTCACGGCTCCAGCTTTGGACCATTTGCCTCGACCGAAAAATGATTTAGATCAAGGCGCTTCGTGCATGTGAAATCTAAAGAAGCCGGACGTTGGAAAAACTCCGGAGAGCGAACATGCAAGCCGAAGCCATCATGAGCAAGCCAGTCGTCGGCATAGACCCGTCCGCATCGATCGCCGAGGCTGCCGGGTTGATGCTCTCCAAAAAGGTCAGCGGCCTCCCGGTCATTCGCAACGACGGCAGGCTGGTGGGGATCGTCAGCGAGGGCGATTTCCTGCGACGCGGGGAACTGGGCACGGAGCGCAAGCGCTCGCGCTGGCTGGAGTTTCTCGTCACCCCCGGAAGGGCCGCCGACGAATATGTCCGCGCCAATGGTCGACGGGTTGAGGAGGTGATGTCGCAAGATGTCGTTACGGCATCCCCCGCGGCATCGCTCGCGAAAGTCGTCGAGCTCATGACGCGTCGCCATGTCAAACGCATTCCGGCCACCGAAGGCGGGAAAGTCGTCGGCATCATCACCCGCTCTGATCTTCTGCGGGCATTGCTCGGCGTCCTTCCGGATGGAGCCGCTACGGTCATCGATGACGAACAGATCCGCCACAACATCGCTACCGAGCTTGCGAAGCAGAAATGGGCTGGCAACGATTTGATCAACGTGATGGTGGACAAGAGTGTGGTGACACTGAGCGGCGCCATCTTCGACGAACGCGAGCGCCAAGCCGCCATAGTCGCCGCCGAAAACGTTGCCGGCGTCAAAGCTGTGAAGGATGATCTCTTCTGCGCAGATCCTGTCTCGGTCATCCTTGTTTCGTAGCGGACGTCGAAAAAAGTCGCGTCATTAGCAGTCATCGCCCGATTGGCGTACATGAACGACATTGATCCGCAGCGCCTTGGTGAGTTGCCAGTCCCCGCCCACGGCTTCGCCGCGCTTAGGTCGCGACCAGGGGTATCATTGGTCGAAGCAGCAACAGGGCAAAGGCAATAAGCGCCGCGCCCGCAACTTTTTCTGCCAGTGTTTTGCCTCCGCAGAAGCGCCGCCCCAGCAAAAGCCACACCGATCCAGTGGCGGCTGTAATCACCACAAGCGCAATCCAGAAGATCCCCAGCGCGCGCGGTTCGATGTTCATCGGCACGATAGCCAGGCAATAGAGGAAGGCCTTCGGATTGAGTGCACTGGTCGCCACAACAGAAATGGCGTTGCCGCTTTTGGCAGCGTTGATCCGGGCGCTCGCCGTCAGACGCAGGCCAAGAATGACGAGCCATCCGGCTGCTACCAGCCTAAGTATTTGAACGGCGTCGGGCGACACGAAGGGACGCAGCGAAAACCAGCACGCGGATGCGATCCCATATCCGCATGCCTGAGCGGCCAAAAGCCTGACCGCGTTCTCCCGCTTGACCGACCCCGCCATCAACAGAGCGTTAGTTGGCCCTGGTGCGACAAAGAGCAGGAATGCTTCCAGAAAAAATTGAGTGTCCAAGCTGCCTTGTCCCGTGGAATGTAAACCTATCAACTGCAAAACTTGGCTTGCGTTGACGCTCGTCAAAACACGGACAGCACGATATCGTCCAGGCAGAGTACTCGAATGGCTAGCGTTGACCGGCCGCATGCTGCAGTCGAGCGATCAGGTCGCTGTTGCGGCAATAGTCTGGCGGGTTATCGGCTTGCTGATGTTCGTCGAGCCAGACCGAGCATTCGTCCTGGTGCCCGCAGGAACGGCAGCGGTCCACCGCCCGGCTGGTGACGGCGGCATGGTCGGCTACGACTTTCAATTGTCTGTCGACGCCGAGCTTCCGCATCATGCGGTCCATCAAGGTGGTTCTGGCATCAACTGAAATCAGGTAATCGAGAAAGGTCATGGTGATCACTCCTGCCTGCTGGCCATCATTGGCATGTTGGCGGCGGGCGGCGTTGATCTCGATCAACAGGCGGCATTGTTGCCGATCTCTGAGCCCCAGACAGGGAGCATGGCGCGCTAAACCTTGGCCACGAGGCGATCGAGAAAGGACCGCTGGCCGGCAAGCAACTTCTTCTTGCGGGCCCGGCTCTCTTGTCCGAAGAACCAGCGCTTGGTCGCCTCCGAGGCGAGTAGATAGAGCGCGGTAATTGCGACAAGCCCGACAAGTACGGGCAGAGGCAAGGGCACGAAGCCGAACCAGGCAGCAAACGGCAGATAGGGGATCATGATCGCGACAATCCCGACAGCCAATGTAAGCCAGGCAAGCAACGGGCTTGGACGGCTCGCCCAGAAAGCCCTGTGCGTGCGCACAATGAGCACGATGGCAAGCTCCGTCAGCAACGACTCGACAAACCACGCGGTCTGGAAGGCGGCCTCCGTGGCGCGCGCAAAGAACAGAAGGAATGCAAAGGTCGCGAAGTCGAAAAGTGAACTGACCAGGCCAAAGCTGATCATGAACCGCCGCACAAAACGGATATCCCAGTGGCGAGGCCGGCGCAGTTGGTCGGGATCGACGTTGTCGCTTGCAATGGCGAGTGAAGGAACATCAGAAAGGAAATTGTTGAGCAGGATCTGCTTGGCCAGAAGCGGCAGGAAAGGCAGGAACAGCGAGGCGACAGCCATGCTGATCATATTGCCGAAATTGGCGCTGGTGGTGATGGAAATGTACTTCATCGTGTTCGCGAAGGTCTTGCGGCCATCGTCGACGCCGCGCACCAGCACGCCGAGATCCTGCTTGAGAAGGATGATATCGGCCGCCTCGCGCGCGACATCGACAGCGCTGTCGACCGAGATGCCTATGTCTGCCTCATGAAGGGCAGGCGCATCATTGATACCGTCGCCCAGGTAACCAACGACACGGCCCCTGCTCCGCAAAGCCTGAACGATGCGCTCCTTCTGGTTGGGGTCGATCTCGACGAACAGGTCGGTGTGCTGCACGCCTGCGAAGAGCGCGCTCTTCGTCAATTTCGAAAGCTCCTCGCCGGTCATGATCCTGTCGGCGCGCAAGCCGATCGCCTGGGCGAGATGCGCGGCAACGTAACGGTTGTCGCCAGAAATGACCTTTACCGCGATGCCGCGCTGGGCGAGTTCGGCAAGCGTCTCCTTGACGCCTTTCTTTGGCGGGTCGAGGAAAAGCAGGAAGCCCGCGAAGGTGAGATCGATCTCGTCTTTCCTGCTGAACGTTTTCTGGCTCTCAAACCGACGGATTGCCAGGCCCAGGACGCGGAAGCCGTCCGCGCTCCAGCGTCGGAATTTTTCGTCGATTGCCGCCCGGTGCATTTCATTGAGAGGTTCCAGCCCCTTGGCTGTGCGCACAAAGCTGCAGGTTTCTAGGACATTTTGTACGGCGCCTTTGGTAATCAGAAGATCCTGGGCGTCCTTGGGCCGCACCACAACGGAAAGCCGCTTGCGAATGAAATCGTAGGGGATTTCGTCGACTTTCGTGAAGGCCGCCAATGATGCGCCCTCGCCCGGGACGCCGGCGATTGCTTCGTCCAGCGGGTTCTTCAGGCCGGTCTGCAGGGTCGCGTTGAGACGTGCCCAGAGCAGAACATCGGTCGACGGATTGCCATCAACATCGAGCCATCCATCGAGGTGGATGACGCCTTCCGTCAGCGTCCCCGTCTTGTCGGTGCACAGCAGATCCATGCTGCCCAGATTCTCGATGGCATCAAGACGGCGCACGATGACGCCATTGGCAGCCATCGCGCGAGCCCCTCGAGCCAGCGTCACGCTGATGATGGCCGGGAGAAGTTCGGGCGTAAGACCAACCGCCAGTGCCAGCGAAAACAGCAGCGACTCAATCAGCGGTCGATGCAGCAGCAGGTTGGCGAAGAACACCAGGATGACGATCGCCAGCATGATCTCGGTCATCAGATAGCCGAACAGCCGGATGCCCCGGGCAAACCCTGTTTCGGGGATTTGTCGCTCCAGGGCCGCGGCGATCGACGCAAATTCCGTGCGGGTGCCGGTTGCCGCTGCAAGCACGGTTGCGGTGCCGCTACGGACGGATGTTCCCGTAAAGACCGCGTTGGTGCGCAGTGTGAGCGCGGCATCCGGCGCCGATCGTCCCGGTGTCTTCACGGCGGGAAAGGTTTCGCCGGTCAGCACGGCCTCGCTCACATTGAAATCGCGCGCATCCAGAATGATACCGTCGGCAGGGATGAGGTTTCCGGCCGAAAGCCGGATCACGTCGCCCGGTACGATCTCTTCGGCGGCGACCGAGCACTCGGCGCCGTCGCGCAACACAATAGCCTTGCGCGAAATACGCTGTTTCAGTGCTTCGGTCGCCCGCGACGCGCCGTACTCCTGGGTGAAGCTCAGGACACAGCTTGCCAGCACGATCGCGCCGATGATCGCAGCCTCCTGGCCATCTCCGACGAAGGCTGATACGCAGGCTGCGAAAATGAGGATCAGGACCAGCGGGCTGCGGAACTGGCGGGCAAACACTGCCAAGGCCGACGCGCTTGACGTCGACGCGAGTGTGTTTCGGCCGAATTTTGCGAGCCTTGATGCCGCTTCGGACGAAGCAAGCCCCGAGACTGAGGTGTCAAGGCGTAGCAGGAGGTCATTGGTCTCGATCGACCAATAGGCACCGTCCTGTGGCGAGACGGATTGCTGGCCGGCTTCGCCTATCATCAGTACGACATGAAGCGGTTGATGCCCCTCTCTTCGATCAGCGTGCGGGTAACGCCACCGAACGCCCATTCCCGCAAGCGGCTATGGCCATAAGCGCCCGAGACGATGAGGTCGGCATGCATCGAGCGTGCGAATGTCAGCAACCGGTCGCCATCAGCCTCACCGGCGATCAGCTCGGTTCGCGCCTTGATGCCATGGTGCTCGAGAAAGACCGCGACATCGGCGAGGCTGTCGCGAATGCTTTCGCCGCGCTCGGTGTCAATCGTGGCAATCACGACTTCGCTGGCTTTGGCCAGGAAAGGCAATGCGTCAGCCATCGCTCGCCGAGCCTCCCTGGTGTCCTTCCACGCTACGAGAACAGTTTTGGCAAGGACGTGCTCGACGTTGGTTGCGGCGACCAGAACCGGGCGCCCGGCGCCCAGTGTCAGACTGCCGACATCCACGGCGCGAAAGACATTGTCTCCTGCCTGGCCGGTAACGATAAGGTCGGCTGCTCTGGCCGAAACGCTGAGGAAGCGGGTCGGGCTGCAAACAGCTTGCCCCCATTCGCTAAAGATCGAAGCCGGAACCAGCCTCTCGAACTCGGCACGCAGTTCGGCAAGCCGCTTTTCGATTTCAGTTCGCTGGATCTGCATGATTTCGCCTTCGTAGACCATGCCCTGGCCAGTCGCGACCAGCGGAGGGACGTCCGCAGCCGCCAGACCGATGAGACGGGCCCCAAACCGTTCCGCGAGTTCGACCCCCACCCTTACAATAGGTGCAGGAGGCGCATCGATGGCGAGGTTGACGATGATTGACTTGTAAGACATCGCGGGCGCCTTTCGCTGAACGATGGAATGCGTGATGAATTGCATTCGCCAGCGTCCAATGCCTTGATGCGCGTCAAAGATCGCCAACTGCGTCTGCGCACGAAAACGTCGGCTCGATCCGTTTTGCGTGTGCGGCGAGAAATGATAGGTAGCCCGGTAGCGTCTCGAACCGGGGAATTTCAGGTGATCAAAGACGAAGCGCTCAGTTTGTCGCCCGGCGGGACAACACTCAAATCATTGCTGTCGCGAATGTTCGATCAGGCTCCGGGATTTATAGCGCTCATGCGCGAGCCAGGTCACGTTTTCGAACTGACCAATGCCGCCTACCAGCAACTGATCGGCAACAGGCAAGTGATTGGAAAGCCCGTGCGTGATGCCTTTCCCGAGCTCGAAGGACATGAGTTTTTCGACCATCTGGACCAAGTGTACACGACCGGCGAGCCCTATAGGGGCCACGGGGTGAAGGTTGGCCTTCGCAACACAACCGACGGCCCTGTCGAAGAGCGCATCCTTGATTTTGTCTATCAGCCGATCAAGGCTGACGATGGCCGTATCACCGCGATCTTCATTGAAGGCACGGATGTCAGCGAACTCTCATTTGCAAACGCCGCACTTCGGCTGCGCGAGGACCATTTGCGATCCATCCTGGCAACAGTGCCGGACGCAATGGTCGTCATTGACGAACAGGGCCGGATCCAGTCCTTCAGCACCGCTGCCGAAACGCTGTTCGGCTATCAGTCAAGCGAGGTCATTGGTCAAAACGTGAAAATGCTGATGCCCTCGCCCTACCGCGACGAGCATGATGCCTATCTGCTTCGCTATCTGACGACGGGAGAGCGCCGGATCATCGGGCTCGGCCGCACCGTTACCGGCGCGCGCAAGGATGGCACGACATTCCCGATGGAGCTTTCCGTCGGCGAGATGCACCCGGGAACGGGACGTTTCTTTACCGGCTTCTGCCGGGACCTCACCGAACGCCACCGGGCAGAAGCAAGAATCCAGGAGCAGCAGCAGGAACTGCTGCACATGGCGCGGTTTACAGCACTCGGCGAAATGGCTTCGACGCTTGCTCATGAGATCAACCAGCCACTGACGGCGATCACGAACTACCTCAAAGGCAGTCGTCGACTGCTCGAGAAAAGCCAGGACGAGAATGCGCCTATGCTTCGGGATGCTGTCGAAAGGGCAGCTGAGCAGGCATTGCGAGCAGGCGACGTCATCCGTCATCTGAGGGATTTTGTGGCCAGGGGCGAAAGCGAGCGCCAGGTCGAACGATTGCCGGTTCTCATCGAGGAGGCCGCATCCCTGGCCCTGGTCGGCGCGAGGGAGATAAATCTCCTTGTCAGCTACAAGCTTGACCCTGCCGCCGAACTGGTCTTGACCGATCGCATCCAGATCCAGCAGGTTCTGCTCAATCTGATGCGCAATGCGGTAGAGGCAATGCAAGGCTCGCCTCGCCGCGAATTGAAGGTCACAACTGTCGCCCGTGATGATGGAATGGCCGAGGTGAGCGTGATCGATACCGGCCCAGGCCTTGCCCCGGAGGTCTCGGCGCAACTCTTCCAGCCATTTGTGACCACCAAGAAGCACGGCATGGGTGTCGGGCTTTCGATTTGCCGTACCATCGTTGAATCGCATGGCGGTCACATATGGGCCGAGGCAATCCCGGCCGGCGGGACGGCTTTCCGGTTCACCTTGCGCGTCGTGGAGAAGGAAGAGGTCGCAAATGGACGGCAGTGATCTGGTGCACGTGGTCGACGACGACGTGGACGTTCGCAAGTCACTCGGTTTTCTTCTGGCGACAGCGGATTTTGCGGTGCGCTTGTACGAATCGGCGACGGCTTTTCTATCGACAGCGACGGGCAAGCTCGAGGGCTGCATCGTCACCGACGTACGCATGCCGGGCATAGACGGTATCGAGTTCCTGCGGCAGCTCAGAGCCAGCGGCCATACGATTCCGGTTATTGTCATGACAGGCCATGCCGATGTGGCCCTCGCCGTCCAGGCGATGAAGGAGGGAGCCGCCGATTTCATCGAGAAGCCGTTCGATGACGAGATGCTGATCGAAGCGATCCGTTCCGCATTGGCCAACCGCAACCAGGCACATGCGGCGCATCCCCAGTCCGCGGATATCCGCGATCGTCTGTCCACCTTGTCGGAACGCGAGCGGCAGGTGCTGGATGGGCTCGTGTCTGGCCTGCCGAACAAGACGATCGCCTATGATCTGGGCATCAGCCCGCGCACCGTCGAAATCCACCGGGCCAATGTCATGAGCAAGATGGCAGCAGGCAGCCTGTCACACCTCGTGCGCATGGCGCTTATCGTGGAGTCCAAATCCTAGACTTATCGGCCAGGCTGAAGTCCGTCGTCGTCGTTGAGCGTTCTCTCCATCGCCCAATCGCGCCAATGGGTCGGTCGGATATCGACACGCGCGCCAGTGGCTACGTTCTTCCAACCCTCCCCCACCCTTCGGCAGGGAAATACAAGCGCGTGCACGCCGTCCTCGTCAAGGACGGCAAGTTCGAGATCGCGACCAAACGGAGCGTTTAGGATTGGCTTCCACATCGCATCAAGATGCCGGCAAACGATGGGCCACGCTTTGATCTGCATCATTTTCTGGAATCGCCCCGATAGCCGCCGGCATGAGGTCGTTCTTGGCGCTCCTGATCGGACTCGCCCCAGCTGTGCCTACTCTGCAGGTGCCTCGATCACGGTTGCTGCAGGCTGCTGATATAGGCGATGATCGCCTCGATCTGATCAGGGCTCGCGACCCACTCAGGCATGTCTGGATGTCCTGTCGAGATGCCTTCCGCGAGAGCTTCCTCGAGGTCCGCGATCGGATAGCGCTTCGACAAGGTGCGAAAGGCGGGCGCATCCGGATGGCTGCTCTTGTCGGTTCTGCCGACGGCGTGGCAACCGGAGCAATTCAACTCAACCAATGCCTTGCCGCGTTCGACCGTGCTATTTGCCAAGGCTGGCGGTGCGCAGCCAAGCAAAACCGCCGCCAACACTGAAAGCCGCGCGTTATATCTGCGGCTGCCATTGTCCATACGGGTGTTCATGGCTGCAAGCCTCCGCGTTTCCGATCAAGCGACTGTCTTCGCCGCTATGTCTTCAATCGCGGTTCTGGCTTCCTTGCGCACCAGCCCGGCCGCTTCCGAAGCAAGCTTGGACGTCAGTGTCGCAACCTTGCCGGCTTCGGTGACATATTCCGAGACCGCATTCTCCAGGAAGGTGGAGACGACCTCGAAGGCATCATTGAATTCAGGGCCGCCGATGAGATCGTCCGCCAGCTTGATATCCTGCTCGCAACGATGCCTCAGAAAGGTAAGCGTTTCGACCTGATAGCGCATCATCGCCTTGAAGGCGTGCGCCTGAAGTGACACGGCGGTAAGAACCACCTTCTGGCCATTTTCCGCCATTGGCAGCGGCTGTGTGCCGGATCGCGGCGGTCCTGGATAGCTGTGCATGATCGACTGCTCCGTTGCGAGATGCCGCAACGCTAATGCCATTCGCCTCGGGGTCGTTGATCAGGATCAATCCCCACAGCCGTGTCCGTGAAAAGACCTTGGCGGCGTGACGCATTCTGTGCTGCGCAGCCGATCGCTGCATCGATTCATATCGAACTGAGCAAAAACACCTTCGCCCCTGAAGTTGACCTGAATCAAGGTCGCCCCTTCCCGCAAGGGGTTACGTCTAGCCTCGCCAAATGAGCGAGGAACCGGTGCGGCGACACCTGCGATCGTTCCACAGAAAAGGAGTTCGGACATGAACTACCAGCGGTTCTTCGAAGAAGCGATCGACCAGCTCCACGCGGAGCGTCGCTATCGTGTCTTCGCCGACCTCGAGCGCATCGCGGGCAAGTTTCCGCGCGCCATCTGGCGCTCCAACGGCCGCGCCGAGGAAATCACCGTCTGGTGCTCCAACGACTATCTCGGCATGGGCCAGCACCCCGATGTCATCGCCGCGTTCCAGAACGCAGCCGGCAAGATGGGCTCGGGCGCCGGCGGCACTCGCAACATTTCCGGCACGTCCAACCCGCTGGTCGAGCTCGAACATGAGCTTGCCGACCTGCACGGCAAGGACGCGGCCCTGGTCTTCACCTCTGGCTTTGTCTCCAACGAAGCCTCGATCTCGACCATCGCCCGGCTGTTGCCCAATTGCCTGATCATCTCGGACGAACTGAACCACGCCTCGATGATCGAAGGCGTGCGCCGCTCGGGCGCCGAGAAGAAGATCTTCCGGCACAATGACGTCGCGCATCTGGAAAGCCTGCTGCAGGCGGCCGGGCGCGAACGCGCCAAGCTGATCGTCTTCGAAAGCGTCTATTCGATGGACGGCGATATCGCGCCGATCCGGGAGATCGTCGAACTCGCCGAGCGCTACAACGCCATGACCTATATCGACGAGGTCCATGCGGTCGGCATGTACGGACCGCGCGGCGGCGGCATCACCGAGCGCGAGGGCCTGGCCGACCGCATCGACATCATTGAGGGCACGCTGGCCAAGGCATTCGGCACGCTGGGCGGCTACATCACCGGCACCAGCGCGGTGATCGACGCGGTGCGCTCCTATGCGCCGGGCTTCATCTTCACCACGGCGCTGCCGCCGGCGATTGCCGCCGCGGCGACCACCTCGATCCGCCATCTCAAGCGCTCGCAGGCCGAGCGCGATGCCCAGCAGCAGCAGGCAGCGCGGACCAAGCAGATCCTGTCGGCGGCCGGCCTGCCGGTGATGGAGTCGCCAACCCATATCGTGCCGGTGCTGGTGGGTGACCCGGAGCTTTGCAAGATGGCCAGCGACCGCCTGCTTGGCGTGCACGGCATCTACATCCAGCCGATCAACTACCCGACCGTGCCGCGCGGCACCGAACGCCTGCGCATCACGCCGACACCGTTCCATTCCGATGCGTTGATCGCGGGACTGCAGGACGCGCTGGTCGAGACATGGGACGCCCTCGGCATCCCCTATGGCGCGGCAGGACGGCCCGCAGTGGCCAAGAGCGATCGGATCGTTCCGCTGATCATGGCGAAGGCCGGAGGCTGAAGCCGCCATGTGCTCAATCGTCTTCATCCATTTCGGCTTCCTCTGAATTTTAGGGGTAGAACCATGAGCCACATGTCCCACACCTCTTTTTCCGGCTTCACCCACGCTGCGCAGCAGGCACAGCAGTGGGTAAAAGAGCTCGCCGCTGATCTCCGCTGGAGCGAGCCAAGTGCATGCCGGCTTCTAAGGTCCGTTCTGCACGCGATGCGAGATTGGTTGCCGCCGGCGGAAACGGCCGATTTCTCGGCGCAACTGCCCGTTTTGATTCGTGGCATATACTTCGAGGGCTGGGACCCATCGGCGCCTGAGCATGAGCGCAAGAAGCGTGATTTTGTCCTCAGCGTCAGGAACAGCTTCGGCTACGATGACGACGTCGATTTCGACGTCGCCATCAGCGCGGTGTTCAAGCTGCTCGATCGCCATATATCGCATGGTGAGATCACCCAGGTGAGAAACTCGATGAAGAAGTCCCTTCGCGAACTCTGGCCGGCGGATTGAACAATGTTTCGCGACCGCAAGCAGGCAGGAGAGAAACTCGGCATCGAATTGGCCGGGCTCGATCTTTGCCGGCCGGTCGTTCTGGCACTGCCGCGCGGTGGGATTCCTGTCGCCGCCGAAGTCGCCAAAGCCCTGGGCGCGCCTCTCGACGTACTCGTCGTCCGCAAAGTTGGTGCTCCGGGCAACGCGGAACTGGCGGTAGCCGCTGTCGTGGATGGCAATCCACCCGACGTCGTGCTCAACCGGGAGATTGTTGAGGCTTATGCGCTCGACGATGCCGAACTTGCCTCGCTGGTCGCTCTCGAACGCCCGGAACTCGAACGTCGACGCCTCGCCTACAAGGGCAGTCGCAGGTCGTTGTCAGTCGCAGGTAAAACGGTGATCCTCGTCGACGACGGGGCAGCAACCGGAACGACCATGAAGGTTGCCATACGCGCGCTCAGGCACCGGGCGCCCAGGGAGATCATCGTGGCGGTTCCGGTGTCTCCGCCGGATACATTGGCCGATTTGGCGACGGAGGCTGATCGCGTGGTGTGTCTTAGCCAGCCAGGGCGGTTCCGTGCATTGGGCTATCACTACCTGCGGTTCCCGCAGCTTTCCGACAGTGAGGTGGCCGCCGTGCTGGATGAGGCTGGCCAGCTGCACAAAACCCGCAAGAGCCATATGGTGGGCGACGGGTCGACGGCCGAGAAGAACAGGAGATCACATTGATGCTGGTCCGCACGCTTTCTGCCTTGGAATGCACGAAAGTCCTGGCAGCCAATCGTGTTGGCCGCCTGGCATGCGCGAAGGACGGGCAGCCCTACGTCGTGCCCCTCTACTATGCCCATTCGGATGCTCATCTTTACGCGTTTTCCATGCCGGGCAAAAAGATCGAATGGATGCGGGCCAATCCGCTGGTGTCCGTCCAGGTCGATGAACACGGCCAGGGCCGAGGATGGAAAAGCGTCGTTGTCGATGGCCGGTATGAAGAACTGCCTGACCTGATCGGCCACAAGCTTCAGCGGGATCATGCCTGGTCGGTCTTGAGCAAGCACTCCGACTGGTGGGAACCTGGCGCGCTCAAGCCCGTCGCTCCTCCCACAGCCGACAGTGCACCGCATGTTTTCTTTCGGATCCTGATCGAGCAGGTATCCGGACGAGAAGCTAGCGAGTAGTCGCCCCTCAAGTCTTGCGAGAAATGAAAAGGGCCGGTGCAATCTGCACTGGCCCTTTTCTCCGCCGTTGAATCGCTATCGCGCCATCAAGACCGGCAGCGATTGACCCTCAAGCATCGACCTGGTGACCCCACCGAAAATCCGCTCGCGCAACCGGGAATGACCGTAGGCGCCCATGACCATCAGCTCAGCCGCAACGTCGCCGGCATGCTGGCGAAGCACATCGGCAACCGAATGGTTCGCGCTCGGCAGCCGGTCGACCGTAACTCTCACGCCATGCCGGGCAAGATAGGCCGCGGCATCTGCACCCGGCTCCTCGCCATGATGGAACTCATCTTCAGTGGGATCGACGATGACAAGGCGCACATCTTCGGCGCCCTTCAGCATATCGAGGGACTCGCGGACGGCGCGCGATGACTCAAGGCGGGCGTCCCATGCAACGAGGACGCGTTTCGGCTTCAGCGTCGGCCGCGTGCCCTCGGGAACGAGCAGAATAGGCTTTCCCGATGAGAACAGCGTGCCCTCGATGACTTTATCCTTCAGCGTGTGGCTTGCCAGCAAATCTGGTCCGAGAATGGTCAGATCGGCGTAGCGGGCACGCCTTCCGATGACGTCGTCCGCCCATCCCGTGTCGGGATAGTCGTCGCTCAGATCGGCCGATACGGCGCTCTGGGAGAGAAAGCCGGCGACATCCGAAATTCTCTTCTCGAGCCTTTTCAGCTCGGCCTGGCGTTCCTCGAGCCAGGCTGGCGAAACGACAGCGGCATACCCGTCGCCTGAGGGCGGCGCGGCAAGCTCGAGAACGAGCACGGAGAGATGGGCGCCGACCTGTTCGCACAGCGAGGCGGCTAGCTTTAGATCACCTTCACCCTGGTTCGGCCCGGTAACCGTAAGCAATGTCCTGAAAGTCACGGCGGCAACTCCTGATTTCGATTGAAGGATCAGTCGTGGTTTCAGTCACTAGCGAGGGTGCCCGATGCGTTCATTGCGCTGAATCAAACACCGTGACCGCGGCGGCATTTGATCCGCATCAACGCACTCGCAAACCAGGGCTGTAGGTTTCAGTCGATCAATCGGGGAAACGCAGATGAAATTCCTGATCGCGGCGATTTTGGCGGGATTGGCCCTCAACGCGGCTGGCGCCCAGGAACTCGGCAACGGCAAGGCGGAATACATGAACTCATGCGCCGTCTGCCATGGCCCTGAAGGCAAGGGGGACGGCCCGTTAGGCGACGAGTTGTTGAAGCGGCCGAGCGACCTGACGCGCCTCTCCAGGCGCAATGGCGGCGAATTCCCTTATTGGCGCGTCTTTGCCGTCATCGACGGCCGCGGCATGGTGCCGGCGCATGGCGATCGCGACATGCCGGTCTGGGGCCGGCAATTCCTCCCCGGTGACGTGAAGAAATATGGCCCGAATGCCGGGGAAATCGTCACAAGGGAACGGATCCGATCTGGCCGGTTATGTCGAGACGTTGCAGCAATGAAAGCTGAAGGCGCAAACAGTCTCCGCACGACGCAGGCATCGAAGAGGCCGGACATGGTCGTTGACGAGCAGCAATCCGCTATCGCGCTCCTGCTTGATCCTGCCTCCTATGGTGCGATGGGGCCGGTCGAGGCGATCGAGACCCATATCTCACGAATTTTCTTGATCGGTGGACGTGCCTTTAAGATGAAACGGGCGGTCAAGCTGCCCTATGTCGATTTCTCGACGCCAGCACTAAGGCTGGCCGCTTGCGAAAAAGAGGTGGAACTCAACGCCAGGACCGCACCCGGCCTCTATCTGGGCGTGCGGCGCATTACCCGCGAAGCCGACGGCAAACTCGTTTTCGATGGCGCTGGCCAAATGGTCGATGCGGTGATCGAGATGGTCCGGTTTGATCAGTCGAGGCTCCTCGATCGGATGGCGACCGCAGGAGAACTGACGCCATCGCTGATGACGGCCGTCGCACGCATGATCGTGGGATATCACCGTGCCGCGCCGAAGATCCACAACGGCACCGGCTCGTTCAATTTGATGGGCGTGCTCGACATCAACGAGGCCGGCTTTGGCACCAGTCACGTTTTTACAAAACGGGAGATCGAGACGTTTGCCGGGGCTTTCCGCACCGCACTCGCGCGCCATTCCGGATTGCTGGATCGCCGGGAGGCCGCGGGCAAAATCCGCCAGTGTCATGGCGATCTGCACCTGCGCAACATCTGCCTTTTCGATGGCGAGCCTCGCCTCTTCGATTGCATCGAATTCAATGACCAGATCGCCAGCATCGATGTTCTGTACGACCTTGCCTTCTTGCTGATGGACCTTTGGCATCGCGGTTTCCCAGAGCTCGCCAATCTCGTGATGAACCGCTACCTCGACGAGGCCGATGACGAGGATGGCTTTGTCCTGCTGCCTTTTTTCATCGCGGTGCGGGCAGCCGTGCGCGCGCATGTCACCGCGACCCAGGTCGAGGAAGGCAGCGCCGATTCCGGGAAATTGGCTGCCGAGGCCCGATCCTATTTCGAACTGGCCCGAACATTTCTGCAGCAAACGCCGCCGAGGCTCGTTGCCATCGGCGGCCTCAGTGGTTCAGGCAAGACGACCATTGCCGAGGCGCTCGCCGCCCATGTCGGTGCGCCGCCCGGTGCGCGCATAGTCGAAAGCGACCGCATCCGCAAAGCGATGCACGGCGTGCCCGCCGAGACCAGGCTGCCGGACAACGCCTATCGTCCTGATGTGTCCGATCGCGTCTACAACGAAATGACATGGCGCGCCGGCCTGATTCTCTCCGAGGGCGGCTCGGTTGTAGCTGATGCGGTTTTCGACAGACCGGCCGATCGTGAGCGAATCGAGAAGGCGGCGCGAGACCGGGGTATTCCATTCTTCGGTTTCTGGCTGGAGGCGGATCCACTCGTCCTTTGGCAACGGGTCAGCGAACGCAAGGGCGGTCCTTCGGATGCAACGGTCGATATCCTTTCGCGTCAATTGCAGCGAAAAGCCGGCCAGGCCAGCTGGCGCAGGACCGATTCCGATCGAAAACCCGTCGACATCGCCGCGGAACTGAGGAGATGTTGGCAGCGCGATGCTTCCGAAACCCTGCGCACGGCCTCCTGACTGTTGCGGATGATCGACCTCAACCGAGTTCGAGCTTGGCCTCGACAAGCCCTGGCTCGTTCGGAAGATGCATCAAGGAGAAGCCGAATTCACGGCACATTGCCAGCATCTTGCTGTTTTCACTGAGCACGATACCTTCGATGCGGCGGATCCCATCGGCCTTTGCATAATCGACGATCTGGCTGAGCAACTCCCAACCCAGGCCATGACCCTGCAAGTCCGTCCGCACCAGCAATGCGTATTCGGCGCTGACGTGGTCGGGATCGCAGGACAACCGGCTGATGCCCGCCAGCGCGCCAGTGCTCGCGTCCAATGCGACGAAAGCCATGTTGCGGTCGTAGTCGAGCTGGGTGAGCCGCTTCAACATCTGGTCGGAGAAGCTTTTGCGCGGCGACAGAAACCGCAGGCGCAGATCGTCGGGCGAAATCCTGCCGAGGAATTCGGGATAGAGCGCAATGTCCGCGGGCCTGATCGGCCGGATTTGATAGCGAGCGCCTCCTGCCGAGATTTCCTTGTCCCAACCTGACGGGTAGGGCCGGATGCACAGTGCGGGATTCGGCCCGGCTTCCTCCACCCGCCCCGGTTCGATCTCGATGCGTGCATCGAGTGCGATCACGCCGGCGGTGTCGGCGAGCAACGGATTGATGTCCATTGATACGAGGCACGGAAAGTCGACGACCATCTGCGACAGGCCGTTGAGCGCCGCAACGATCGCCTGCCGATCCGCGGGTTTGCGATCGCGGAATCCGGCGAGCAGCCGGCCGATCCGCGTTTGCCCGATCAGGTCACCGGCAAGAACGTCGTCGAGCGGCGGCAACGCGATCGCGGTATCGTCGGTCACTTCAACGGCGACGCCACCCGCCCCGAACAGCAGAACCGGACCGAAAATCGGATCGCGGCTGACACCAAGGATCAGTTCCTGAGCCTGTTTTCGCACCACCATCGGCTGTACGGCATAACCCTCTATATCGGCCTGGGGGTCGTGCTTGCGCAACCGGGCCTTGACTGAGCGTGCGGCCTCCTCGGCTGCCGCCGCGGCTGCAATGCCGAGCACCACCCCGCCAATGTCCGACTTGTGCGAGATCGCCTTTGACAGCAGCTTGACGACGACCTGCTCTGATGTCTTGAGAAGCCGGCTCGCCGCTCTCCCCGCTTCGGCAGGGGATCTGGCGATGATCGTTTCGGGCACCGGGATGCCGTAGGCGCAAATCGCCGCCTTGGCCTCGGGTTCGGTCAGCATGCGCCGGCCTTCCCTGGCGACCTGCCTGAATAGGGCAAGCACCGCTTTTCGACCACTCGTGGCGGCCTCGCCGTGGCTCGACGGCGTACGCAGCAGGGCCCGCTGGGCTCGCGACCAGTCGGCGAGGTAGGATACGGCCGTCGCGGCATCAGCGGGTGTCTCGAGGCTGGCAATCCCCGCGTCCTGAAGGACACGTCGCCCTTCGCGCGCCGTGTGTTCGCCAAGCCAGCAGGTCAGGACCGGTTTGCCGCCGATCTTGCCGTCCTGCGCGAGCGTTGCCACCGCGCTTGCCGCAGCGAGCGGCGAGCCGAGCCCGGTCGGGCAGTTGATGACCAGGACAACGTCGGTCCCGGCATCGGCCGCGATGGCCTCGACCGCGGCCCGGTAGCGCTCAGGCGGAGCGTCGCCGATGATGTCGACCGGATTGGCATGCGACCAAGTGGCCGGCAGGACGGCATCCAGGCGGGCAATCGTTCCCGGCGCAAGTTCGGCCAATTCCCCGTTGCAGTCGATAAGTTGGTCGACGGCAAGCACGCCGGCGCCACCGCCATTGGTGACGATGCCGACGCGGGCTCGCTCCAGCGGAGCAAAGCGGGCGGTCGTTTCAACCGCGTCGAACAACTCGGCCAGGCCTTCGACGCGCAGGATGCCCGCGCGCCGCAATGCGGCATCGACGACACGATCCGCGCCCGACAGCGCGCCGGTATGGGTCGCGGCCGCTTTGGCCGCCTGCTCGTGCCGGCCCGACTTGATGACGATCACCGGCTTGAGGCGCGCCGCGGCGCGCGCCGCCGACATAAACTTGCGCGGATTGGGAATGGTTTCGAGATACATCACGATGGCGTGGGTGTGCATGTCGCCCGCCAGCATGTCGAGGCAGTCCCCCACATCGACATCGGCCATGTCGCCGAGCGAGACGATCTGGGAGAAGCCGACATTGTTATCGCCTGCCCAGTCGATCAGCGACGTGGCAATGGCACCCGATTGCGACAGCAGCGCGATATTGCCGGGCTTGGCGGCCATATGCGCAAATCCGGCGTTAAGTTTGACGGGCGGGATCATCAGTCCGACCGTATTCGGCCCGATGATGCGGAACAGCGTGGGCTTGGCAGCGTCGAGCATGGCCTGACGCAAGCCGTTCTCGCGGGTAAGCCCGGCGGTGATCACGACCGCAGCCCGCGTCCCCTTGTCACCGAGTTCGCGCACGATGCCGGGAACCGTATCCGGCGGCGTGACGATGACACCGAGGTCTGGAATATCAGGCAGATCGGCAACCCCGGCATAACAGCGTCGACCGGCGACTTGCGAATATTTCGGGTTGACCGGCCAGATCTCGCCTTCAAAGCCGCCGTTGACGATGTTGTCGAACACCACACGGCCGACCGAGCCGTCACGCCCTGATGCACCGAAGATGGCGACCGACCTCGGGGCGAAAGCATGTTCGAGATTTCGAATCGTCACCCCTATGTCTCCTGTTCATGGCGATAATCGCCTGTCGATCTTGCCCGTTCGTTGCGTTGGATCAAAGTCTTCACCAGCCTATCGGGACTAGCTGTTTGCTTGAGTTCGACACGCCCGTCAGCGCCAGCGAAAATTGGCGAGTATCGATCAAATCGGAAGGCATCGCATGAACGAGTCCATTCTGCGGCGCGCATTGCTGGTCATCGCGGTCCTGGGTCTCGCTGGCGGCATCGGAGCCTGGCGAGCCGGGCTCGGGCCTCTTGATGCCGACACGATCTGGACGATGGCCACCTTGCCCGTGGTGGCGGCTCTCGCCATCTCCATTCTGCGTGATTTCTGGATCGGCCGCTTCGGTGTCGATGCAATTGCTTTGGTGTCAATGTCCGCCGCGCTGTTGCTCGGCCAGCCGCTGGCCGCGATAGTGGTCGCGATCATGTATGCCGGCGGCACTGTGCTCGAGGATTTTGCCCGCGGCCGTGCCGAGCGGAACCTCAAGGCACTCACTGACCGGTCACCGCGTGTCGCACACCGCGAATCCGCACATGGAACGGAAAGGATTTCCGTCGAAGAGGTCGTTGTCGGCGACACCCTTTTGGTACGCGCCGGCGAACTGCTTCCCGTCGATGGTATCCTGCTTGATGCTTCAGCCTCGATCGATGAGTCCGCGGTGACCGGAGAGCCGCTGCCGGAACGACGGACTGCGGGCGACATGCTGCGAAGCGGCACCGTCAATGCGGGCGAGACCTTCAGCATGCGGGCTGCGGTCCCCGCTGAAGAAAGCACTTATGCCGCGATCGTGCGCATGGTCGCCGCAGCACAGACCGCGAAGTCTCCGTTCATTCGCATGGCGGACCGCTTTGCCCTGTTCCTGTTGCCAGCCACTCTGCTGGTTTCCGCCGCCGCCTGGTATATTTCCGGCGACCCTATCAGAGCGCTTGCGGTGCTGGTCGTCGCAACGCCCTGCCCGCTCATCCTCGCTGCTCCTGTTGCCTTCATCGGCGGTGTCTCGCGAGCCGCTCGGGCCGGCATCCTGATGAAAGGCAGCACGGCTCTGGAGGCCCTCGCGCAAGTCCGAACCGCGATCTTCGACAAGACGGGGACCTTGACCATCGGCGGCGCCGAACTCATCGAAATCGAAGCCGCACCCGGCCGTGACGCGAACCATCTGCTGCGGCTGTTGGCATCCCTGGAACAGGCCTCGCACCATGTGCTCGCCGACTCGATCATCCGGACAGCGCGCGGCAGGCAGCTGGTGCTTTCGCATCCGCGCGATGTCCGCGAGTACCGCGGCGCGGGTCTGAAAGGCCGGGTCGATGACATGGCGATCGCGGCGGGATCGCGGGCTCTCGTGCTCACTGACAGGCCCCTGCCCGACTGGGCGAAATGCGGCGAAGAAAAATACCGGGACGAGCCGGTGCTCAGGGTGTTTGTCGCACTCGGCGGGCGGCTTGCAGGCGTGTTTACTTTCGGCGATGCGATGCGTGCCGATGCAAATGACACGCTCGCCAAGCTGCGCTCGGCCGGCATCGCGCGCGTAATCCTGCTGACAGGTGATGACGGTGCGGCAGCAAAGCGCGTTTCTTCCATGCTGGATCTGGATGCCGTCGTCGCCGATGCCATTCCCGCGGATAAGGTCGCGATGGTAGAGGCCGAGAAAGCAATGGCGCCGACAATGATGGTCGGCGATGGCATCAACGATGCACCCGCCCTTGCCGCCGCGACGGTCGGCGTCGCCATGGGCGCGCGCGGGGCGACGGCCTCTTCCGAAGCGGCCGATGTCATCGTTCTCGCGGACCGGCTGGAGCCTGTCGCCGAGGCGGTGCAGATTGCCCGACGGACACGCGCGATCGCCCTGCAGAGCATTGTTGTCGGGCTGACGCTCTCGGGTGTGGCAATGGCGGCGGCGGCCATGGGGCAGATCACACCGGTGGCAGGTGCATTGCTTCAGGAAGGGATCGACGTCGCGGTCATCCTGAACGCACTGCGCGCCCTTGGCGACGGACATCTCGGGCGCACATAGTGGACAACAACGGATCGGTGAACGGCCATGGCACAGGACAATCTGGTGGTTTGCGACAAATGCGGCGGGGTCAATCGCCTGCCGCCGGCCCGCAATGCCGACGAGGCCAAGTGCGGAAAGTGCGGGAACAGGCTGTTTTCAGGTCACCCGCTGGACGTCGACGCCAAGGCGTTCGACCACCAGATTGCGCGCAGCAGTATTGCCGTTGTCGTCGACATCTGGGCACCGTGGTGTGGCCCGTGCAAGATGATGGCTCCGGCCTACGAAGCCGCAGCGCGCGAACTGGAGCCACATGTTCGCCTGCTCAAGCTCAATTCCGACAATGAGCAGGCTGTTGCGGCAAGGCTCGGCATTCGCGGGATCCCGACGATGATCCTCTTCCATGGCGGACGTGAAATCGCGCGCACATCAGGCGCAATGACGGCAGGCCAGATCGTCAGGTGGGTTCGCGATCGCCTGCCGACGGTCGCCGCCTGAACGTCGCCGCGCCAATGGATCCGCTCATCGCCCGGCTCGGACTTGCCCTCGCAATAGGTCTGCTTGTCGGTCTGGAGCGTGGCTGGCAGGAGCGAGATGCACCCGCTCGCAGTCGCACGGCCGGCATTCGGACATTCGGCATATCCGGCCTCCTCGGCGGCGTGCTCGCCGCACTCGCCAACGCACTCGGCGCCGTATCCGTGCTGGTCGGCGGCTTCATTGCCTTTGCGGCAATCTTCGCGTGGTACAAGGCGCGCGAGGCTGTCCATGACGAGGATTTCAGCGTTACGAGCGTGATCGCTGGCCTTGGCGTTTTCGCGCTCGGGGCGCTTTCCGTTGCCGGCGATTATCGGGCGGCAGCTGCCGGTGGGGCGGCACTGGCGGCAATCCTGGCCAGCCGAGAAGTCCTGCACGGTCTTTTGAAGCGACTGACCTGGGTCGAACTGCGCTCGGCGCTGATCCTGGCGGTGATGACGGCGATTGTTCTGCCCCTGCTGCCAAACCGGACGATGGATCCGTGGGGCGGTTTCAATCCGTGGGAGGTCTGGTTCCTGACGGTGCTGATGGCCTCCATATCGTTCGCCGGTTATGTGGCTGTTCGCATTCTTGGCAATACGCGTGGTCTGCTGGTCAGTTCGCTCGCCGGCGCGATAGTCTCTTCCACCGCCGTGACCTTGGCGCTTGCCCGCAATGCCGCGTCGGGCGGCAATCCACTGCCGCTCGCCGGGGCGGCATCCCTGGCTGCAATGGTTTCGGTGCTCCGCGTCTGCGCCGTGATTCTGATCGTCGAGCCAAGCGTGTTCATTTCCGTCGCCATGCCGGCGATTGCCGCAGCGCTTGCCTTCGCTGTCTGCGGCGCATTGCTGCTGACTCGCGACAGCGGGAACGGTGAAGGCAGCGCCCTCGCGCGCAATCCATTTGAACTGGGCCCGTTGCTGCTCTTCGCCTTGCTCTTTGCGATCGTCGCGACCGCAAGTGCCGGACTGGCCGCTTTATTCGGTGGGCGCGGTCTGCTGGCGAGTTCGGCGCTGGCCGGCGCATTCGATGTCGATGTCTCGGTGCTTGGTGCGCTGCGCCTTGTCAAGCATTCCGTGTCCGTCGCGACCGTGGGCCAGGCCGTGCTCGCGGCGCTGGCAGCCAACGCCATCGGCCGCCTTTCGCTCGCAGCATTTGCCGGTCCCGTCAGGTTCTGGTTGCCACTGGCCGTCACAACCCTGGTCGCCGCGACCATGGGCATCTGCGCCCTCTTGTTGCTCGGTCCTGGATAGGAGTGCTGTTCTCGAGCCTTGATTGACGCGGATCAAGGGCCAGTTCCCGCCTCCGCTCTATGAGACTCCGTGAAAGGAGTTCGCCATGACCAGTTTGAAGGACCTCACCCCGAAATTCCGCAATGTCCGGCTGCTGCTGGCACGTGAAAAGGGCCACCCGGAAGGCGACCGCGAAGAAGGCTATGACGTGCTGGCTCCATTGACCGGAGAAGGAAAGATCGATGCGGAAGAATGGAAGTCGCACAGGGCCTCCTGCCGTGTTCGCCGGTTTCGCACCGGCGAGGAGGATCTGATCGGCCGGCTGAGGCGCAAACCCGGCGGACAGTGGTATTTCGACTATGCCGAAGGCGATCGCGATGACGAGATCGGCTTCCATCTCGGCGACGAACGGTTCGTGACCGGTGAGTACGTGTCGATCGAGCGCAACGGCGCCATGCACACCTACCAGGTGGCACGGGTCGAACGGCCTTGACGCCTCGGGGCCAGGCTCCCTGGGAGTAGACCATGTCGCGACGCATTCTCATTGTGGTCGGCCATCCCGACCCGTCGCCGGACAGGCTCTGCCGCGGTCTTGCCAACGCCTATGGCGAAGGTGCGGAAAAGGCGGGGCACGCTGTGCGCCTGGTCGATCTGGCAGCACTTGATTTTCCGATGCTGCGGTCGATGCAGGAGTTCGAACATGGTGCGGTTCCCGACGAGTTAAAGGATGCAGCCGAGGCGATCGTGTGGGCGGAGCACATCGTCTTTGTCTTCCCGCTGTGGCTCGGAACCATGCCGGCTCTGCTGAAGGCATTTCTGGAACAGATCATGCGACCGGGAACGGCCTTCGCCTACCCGGACAAGGGCGGCGGTTTCACCAAGACACTGCTTCGCGGCCGCTCTGCGCGCGTCGTAGTGACGATGGGCATGCCTTCCGTCGTCTACCGGCTATGGTTCCTCGGACACGGCATCGCCGGCATGAAGCGAAGCATTCTGCACTTTGTCGGCATCAGTCCGGTGCGCGAGACCATATTCGGCATGGTCGCTGGCGCCAGCGATGCCACCCGCGCGAAGTGGATTCGACAAATGCGTGGGCTCGGCGAGGGAGCGCTTTAGCACGGCGATCCTAGTTAGCAGTCGGAATCGTCGTGCGGTGCGCCGGTGACAAGACTTGCGACCCCGGCAAGCATCCAGCCGGCGACAGTCGAAGCTTTCCCCCCAGAGCGCTCCATGCTTCATGGCTCGACGGTGAACTCGGCCCACATGCCGGCACCATAGTGACCGGGCACGTTGCAGATAAGCAGGTACTTTCCAGCCTTCAGATCGACGGTCAATGTGCCTGATTTGCCGGGATCGAGCTCCGACACCTCGCCCTTATCGCCTGATTTGTCTTCGTCGACCCGGTTCTCGGCCTCAAGGTAAGGAAGCGGCTTGCCGGGTTCGGCAAGGTACATCACGATCATTTCGTGGACGGTGTCCTTAGAGTCGTTGATCACTTTGAATGTGACCTCCCCGGCCTTCACAGCACCCGGCGAAGCCTTGATGCCCATCGTCGCCTTGGCGAGATCGAGTCCGGGCTCCGCATAGGCGAGCCCCATCGGCATCTCCATACTCGCGCCCTTGTCCCACAGCGAGATCTGGACAAGCGAAGCAGCTTGGACGACGCCGGCACTGCCGGCCATGAGCATCGCCGCGGCAAACCCGAGCGCTGCTCTCCTCGATACAGTTTTCATGGCAACCTCCTTCAGGACGGCAGCCGAAGCGCTCCACGTCCCGGCCGTGATCCTGCTCGCCGCGTTACCCGCCGTCCTTGCGCCAAATCAAACTGTCCGGCGCCAGCCCATCTGCGGCGCCGATGCAGCTGTCAGGTTGAATTGGCAATGTCGCACCAATAACGGTGAAATCGCCGTCTGACACGACCGATTGAAATCCCAACCGCAGGCGCAACATTCGCGCCGAACCTCCCGAATGGAGTCTCGCCGGCATGGTCGCTGGCGCCGGCTATGCGACCCGCGCGGAGTGGACCAGCCAGATACGCAAGCTCGGCGAGCGAGCGCTTAGGTGAATATTGCCGTTCGGTTCATCTGCCGGAACGAGCACGTTGCGGCACTGGCGCTCATCCGCCGATGTGCCAGCCGCCAGATCTGATTGCACAAACTTTGCCGACAATTTGGCGGCCTCGTTCCCGCGTAATCCAATGCATGTCGTGGCAAGGAGCGCGCTCAGCAGGTGACGAGATCGGTGTGGCCAAATCCCTTAGAGTAGTCGAGCACGGAGATGACAGTAGGCATAACGCGGAATATGCGCACCTGCTCCGGAGTCGGCATCGGACCAGGCAGCGCGACTTGCTCCGGATACTTCAACGGCAGCATCCGCAGGACCTTTTCCGCTTCGGCCCGGTTTGCCACCACCTGCGCGCGCGCCGCCATGGAAAGTCCGGTGATTTCCATCACCTGTGGGGTGTCGTGATCGATGGTCAGGGACACGCGATTGTCTCGAGCCAGATTCGCGGCCTTCTGGCTATCCAGACCGCAGAGGAAGTAGAGGGTAAGGCCTTCGTTCACGTAGCCGACGGTCGTCGCCTGTGGCCAGCCGTCCGGCCTCAGCGTTGCAATTGTCATGATGCGGTGTTGATCCAGCAGCATCAGGATCTTGTTTTTGACCTCTTCGTTCATCGGCGGTCTCCAAAGACATATTGCTGACCGTGACGATAGTTTGACCGTAGTCGCCTAGCATTGACCTACATCAACGCAAATCATCCCTGGTTTCAGGACAGACCTAAGAAAACATTCCGATCCCGTGTCGGATGAAGACCTGGAGATTAGGCGCTCTCTCGGAGCCGCGGCGTTGATTTGTGTCAAAGTGGCGATGCCCAGTTGGGCTACACCAAATGTATGAAAATCGCGTTGGCTGAGCTTCGGTTACTGCTGTCCGTGATCCCCCTGTAAAGACGCCCCTAAATCCTGATGCGCATCAAAGCGGCCGCCGCTGCTGTTCTTCGACCGCCTTCAATCGGACCACTGAAACCGAGCAAAGGGCTTGTGCCACGACCTTGGTCGAGACGCTGCCGAGGTGACGGCGGATTGCCGAGGACGCCCGCGCTCCAACCACGATATGTCCGACGTCATTGTGCTCGGCGTAGGTGAGGATCGCATCGGCGGGGCTGACGGCTTCAAGCACATGATAGCTGATGCGGTCTTCCGGCAGATGCAGTGGATAGGCCCAATCCTTGAGAGCGACGAGCCGCTTCAAATAGACCGAGCGCCCTGTTTCGTCGGTCGCCGGCGTGTCGCCGATGATTTCGGTCCTCAGGACCGTCACGCAGGCCAGCCACGAATCCTCCCGCGAGGCCAGTACGCGGGCAGTTTCGTTGAGAACCTCGCCCGCCAGCGCATCGGTGCCATTGGCCAGGTCGACTGCGGCAAGAACAATCGACGGTCCGGCCTGTGTCCTTGTCGAACTCGCCCTGCCAACGAGCGACCTGTCGTCGGTCTTGCGAAACAGGCTGGTGATCGCAGCCCACCCCCCCTCGTTCCGCGGCTTACGCTTGGCAACGACCACCTGGTCGGGGCTCCTCAGATCGGACAGGATGTGTGCTGCCTCGATGTATCGTTGAGACCTGTCCACTTCCATACATTTCAGAATGATGGCTTCCAGCCACCGCGGAATGGCGTCATTGATATCCCGCGGCGATCTTGGCGCATGATAGAGCCTGCGCTTCATTCCCGCCAAAGTCGCCGGCCGCCCGAACGGCTCCTCACCCGTAGCCAGCTGAAAGAGGATGCAACCCAGCGCAAACAGGTCACTTGCGGGATCGGATCGCTCCCCGAGCACCTGTTCGGGCGAAATATAGGCGGCGGTGCCCATCGGCACTGAGCTTTCCGCGCCGAGAAAATCGGGAAGCTCTTCATGTCGGGCGAGCCCGAAGTCGAGGAGCACCGCACCGCGGTTGGCGAGAACGACATTCTCTGGCTTGAGATCGAGATGTACGACCTTCTGCCGGTGCAGGGCGGCGAGCGCCGTCGCTATCTCGATGCCGATCCTTGCCACCTCGTCCATAGGCAGAGGCGCGTTGCCGACGATATCTGCGAGGCCCTTTCCAACCACGAACTCCATGGCTATGTAGGGAACCTGCGCCAGGCTGCCGGATGCAGCGAAACGCGGCACATGCGGTCCCGACAGGCGTTTCAGTATCAGCTCCTCCGCCTCGAAACCGAGGATGACGGAAACATCCGCGCCCGGATCGAGAAAAGGGATCTTCAGCACAAGCGGAAAATCATAGCGCGGGTTGGTCGCCCGCCAAAGCGAGGCCATGCCGCCGGAGGGTAGCTTTTCGACCAGCTCGAAATCATCGATGACTACCCCTGCGCCAAACCTTTGCATCAAGTACGTCTCCTTGAAGCCTAGCGACCGATCTTCAGCCGCATGCCAAGCCATCCAGGCAGGCCGGCTGCGTGAATCTTGCGGGCTGTTTCTTCGTGATCATAGGGAACACGAACCATCGTCACCTCTTGCCGTTGCGTGTCGACAAGAACAAAGCACGCCGCCGGGTTGCCGTCGCGCGGTTGGCCGATCGCGCCGGCTATCACCAGGTGCCGCCTCATCTCCGACAGGGGTGCGGCCACATTGTCATGCGGCTGAAAATGCATCGACCGGCGACCGGGCAGGGCGTAGTAGATGGCGGGAATGTGGGTGTGGCCGCAGAAAACGAAGCGGGCGTCGCTTGCCGAGAGGCAGCGTTCCGCTGAGTCCACGTCACGTATATAGGGCCACTTTCCCGGACGCTCCGCACTTGCGTGCACATACAGGCGGTCGTCGGATCGCAGCGAGAGCGGCAATCGCGCCAGGAAATCGAGATGTGCCGGAGCGATGCGTTCGCGAGTCCATTGGACGGCGAACCGCGCGTTCTCAGTCATGTTGCTTAGATTCAACGCCACTGCCTCGTCGTGGTTGCCCATGATACAAAGCGCGCCGTCAGCCACCAGATGGGCAGCCTTCTCGATCACATAGATGGGATCAGGACCGTAGCCGACCAGATCGCCGAGCAATACCAACTCATCTGGACCACCGCGTTCGTGAACAGCTTCCAGGACCGCGTCGAACGCCTCGCGATTGGCATGGATGTCAGACAGGATCGCGATGCGCATTCAACCTTGTCCCAGAGATTGGCAAAACATGGCAAGGCGCGTGCCGCAATTGATTTGATACGGCTGCGTCGCGATCGTAGAGGACGGCTAAAGCAACGTACCCTCTCTTTGGGGTGGCGCAACATGGCTGAGTGACGCCGAGCCAGCTTCAGCGTCTGCCGTCGCGCCTTTGGAAACCAAGCGTGTGACTAAGACGAAGTATCCGGCCTGCAGAACGACCAAGTCGATCATCGCCCAACCCAGTGCTGTCCAGACCGAGCCCGTTGCCGCGTAGGTCCACACCGCGACGATGGTCGCGGTGACAAACATTCCCACCAGGAATTGCGGAAGATACATCGCTGCCCACCAGCCGTTTCGATGCAAGAATCCGAAACGACTCCCTATTGCTATCGCCCAAAGCGAAGGAGGGACATAAGCGACCGGCGCGCCTGGACACTTGATGTAGATCAACAATCCGCACGACTAGGTAGTTTCCCGTAGGGATAAAACCGAATTTCGCGGCACCCAGATTCGCGCGATTTCTGTGTCACCGAACAACCGGGAAAACAGCCATGCACGCCTACACCGCCTCCAGAATTTCGTTGCCGTCGCATTCTGCTCAGCCAAGCCTGCCAGTGGCCTTCGACTCGGAAACGCAACAGCCGGTCAGCTTCTTTCCCGCCGGTTCGGAGATTTATGCCCAAGGCGAGAAGGCCGGCGCTTTCTACCAGGTCGAATTCGGCGCTGTGCGCATCTACCGCCTGCTCGCAGACGGCCGTCGGCAGATCAGCGCCTTCCACCTAGCCGGAGAGACTTTCGGCTTCGAAGCCGATACGACGCATCATTTCTTCGCCGAAGCGATCAATGCCACCGGCGTACGCGCCTTTCGCTTCAGTGCAGGGGCGGACATGTCCCATCATTTGCTTCCCCTGGCGCTCAAGGGTCTGACTAGAGCGCAGGAACACCTCCTGGTTCTCGGCCGCCAGAACGCCATCGAACGCGTAGCCGCTTTCCTGGCCGACATGGCAGAGCGGCAGGGCGGGTTGCGGCAGGTTGAGTTGCCAATGTCGCGTATGGACATCGGCGACTATCTCGGCCTCACCATCGAGACCGTGTCGCGGGTCTTCACCCGGCTGAAGGACAAGGGCGTCATCCGCCTGATCAACCTGCGCAGCATCGAAATCGTCAAGCAGGAGGTGTTGCAAACCTTGGGCGAATGAGGGCGCCTGCCTGCTCAAGAGAGACGACAATGACGCCGCAGAACCGACCCCAACTCAAGGACCAGATGACGATGGACAACATACTTACCACCCATACCGGCTTTCACTTCGAAGTGCGCCGCGCGCGCCCTGAAGATGAGCCGACGCTGGCCGAGTTCTTCACTCATGTGACCCCGGACGACCTGCGCTTCCGCTTTCTCGGCGCTGTGAAGGAAGTCTCGCATGATCGGCTGGCGGCGATGACGCGTTCAGACGACGCCCATATCCACAATTTTCTGGCGTTCTCGACAGACGGGATGCTGATCGCGGTTGCGACGCTGGCAAGCGATCGAGCCGATCGAAACGGCGAGGTTGCGATCTGCATTCGCCAGGATCGCAAGCATTTGGGCGTTGGCTGGGAGCTGCTCACCTATATTGCGAAATATGCCGAGGAACTCGGCCTCAAAGCGATCGAGTCGATCGAGAGCCGTGAAAACCGTGCTGCGATCGAGGTCGAGCGCGACATGGGTTTCACCGTCACGACCGATCCCGACGACGCGACGCTGGTGCTGGTTCGGCGGGAGCTGGGGGCGCGATCAGCTGCTTAGCTACCGCAGTCCCTCTCCGGTCGATGGGGGCGCGGCAGATCGAAAGACGAGCATCTCCGCGGCCACAGCGCTTTCTTCATCCGCTGGAATGACAAGGACATCGACGCGGGAAGTCGCGTTGCTGACTAGCTCCCCGCCCCCTTGGTTCCGCTCCTCGTCGAGACCGATTCCAAGCCAGGCAGCGGCAACGCAAATCCTCTCCCGGACCAACGGCGCGTTTTCGCCAATGCCGGCCGTGAACACCAGCGTGTCCAGTCCTCCCATGGCAGCGGCCAGCGATCCTATCTCGCGTCCGATCCGATAAACGAAGAGATCGACAGCCTCGGCGGCGGCAGGATCGTCCGAAGCGATCAGCGTCCGCATATCACCCGATACTCCAGAGACTCCGAGCAGACCCGATTGCTCGTAGAGAAGCGTGACCAGTTCGTCCCCAGACAGCCGCCGTTCCCGCAGCAGATGGAGGATGACCCCCGGATCGAGCGCACCGCAACGCGTGCTCATGACAAGGCCGTCCAGGGTCGAAAACCCCATCGTCGTGGCGACGCTTCGTCCGGCGTCCATGGCGCACAGGCTGGCGCCGCTGCCGAGATGAGCGACGATCGTGCGGCCGCCGGCGCCGGCGCCGTATCGATCGTGCAGCTTCGCAGCAATGTGGCTGTAGGACAGCCCATGAAAGCCATAGGAAACGATGCCCGCCTCGGTCATCGCGCGCGGCAGCCCGTAGATTTTGGCGAGCTCCGGCCTGGTCGAATGAAACGCTGTGTCAAAGCACCCGATCTGGAGGGCCTGCGGCAAGAGTTCAGCAGCCAGCGCGACAATCTCGAGATTGATCCGCTGATGGATGGGCGCCAGCGGCTCTAGCAGGCGCAATGCTTTGAGCGTGCGTTCGTCGAGCAGCGTCGCTTCGGTGAAGTCACGCCCACCGTGAACGATCCTGTGCCCTACCCTGTCGATGCGGCGCAGGAGATCGTTTTCGGCGAGCACGGATGCAACCGCCGCGAACGCCTTGCCCATACCGATCGGTGCTTCGTCCAAGCTCCTGTCGATCTTGGACCTGCCGGCCGCGGCATCGACACGCAGCCGCGGTTGTTGACCGAGAGAGGAGACATTGCCGCGCAGCAGCAGCGCGAGCTCGCCATGTCGCTCGAAGACGGCGAACTTCAGGCTCGAAGAACCGCCGTTCAGGACAAGGATCGCATCGGTCATGAAGCCATCCGATATGTTGCCGTTCCCATGCGCTTGCGAACGGGTGTCCATTCAATCCGGACGCTTCGGCGCCGCATCGGGATCCTGTCCCCACTTCCAATCAAGAATCTCCGGCATATCCTGCCCATGGGAGCAAATATAGGCCCGATGTTCAAGCAGCTTGCTGTCCATCGCCTGCTTCAGGCTGACCCGCACGCCCTTCAGTCGCGGAACCCAGTCGAGGACGCTTTGGACGATATGAAAGCGGTCAAGGCCGTTCAGCACCGTCATATCGAAAGGTGTCGTCGTCGTCCCTTCCTCGTTGTAGCCGCGCACATGGATGTTGTCATGGTTGGTGCGTCGATAGGTCAGGCGGTGAATGGTCCAGGGATAGCCGTGATAGGCAAAGATGACCGGTTTATCGGGGGTGAACAGCGCATCGAACTCGCGATCCGAAAGACCGTGTGGATGATATTCCTTGGGCTGAAGGGTCATCAGGTCAACGACGTTGACCACCCTGATCCTGAGATCAGGAACCTGCTGCCTGAGGATCTGCACGGCGGCCAGCGTTTCGAGGGTCGGGACGTCACCAGCGCAAGCCATCACGACGTCGGGCTCAGCCCCATCGTCCGTTGATGCCCAGTCCCAGACGCCGATCCCTGCCCGGCAGTGAACGATCGCCTTGTCCATCGACAGCCACTGCCATGACGGCGGCTTGCCGGCGACGATGACGTTGATGCGGTTCCAGGTCTGCAGCACATGGTCGGTCACGCACAGCAAGGTGTTGGCGTCCGGTGGCAGGTAGACCCGTACGATGTCGGCCTTCTTGTTGAGGGCGACGTCGATGAAACCAGGGTCCTGATGGCTGAAGCCGTTATGTTCCTGATGCCAGACATGGCTGGACAACAGATAGTTCAGTGATGCGATCGGCCGGCGCCACGGGATCTCGCGGCAGGCATCCAGCCATTTTGCATGCTGGTTGAACATGGAATCGACGATGTGGATAAACGCCTCGTAGCAGGAAAACAGGCCGTGGCGCCCGGTGAGCAGGTAGCCTTCCAGCCAGCCCTGGCAGGTGTGCTCGGAGAGGATTTCGAGCACCCGGCCCTCGCGCCCGAGGTGAACGTCTTCGGGCAGAATCTTTTCCATCCAGCCACGCTCGGTCACTTCAAACACGTCCTGAAGACGGTTCGAGGCCGTCTCGTCCGGGCCGACGATGCGGAAGTTCTTTGCGACCTCGTTCAACCGCATGACATCACGCAGGAAGCTGCCCATGACCCGTGTCGACTCGGCCTTGACTGCACCGGGGCGCTCGAGTGAAACGGCGTGGTCATGCAAGCCCGGCAGTTCGAGGGACCTGCGCAGCAGGCCGCCGTTGGCGTGCGGGTTTGCACTCATTCGTTTCGTTGCCTGGGGTGCCGTCGCGCGGATCGAAGCGACAGGAGCACCGGCGGCGTCGAACAGTTCCTCCGGTCGGTAGCTTTTCAGCCACTCCTCGAGCAGCTTGAGATGGGCGGGGTTTTCAGCAAGGCCTGACAAGGGAACCTGGTGCGAGCGCCAGAAGCCTTCGGTCTTCAGCCCGTCGACCTCTTTCGGACCGGTCCAACCCTTGGGGCTGCGCAACACGATCATCGGCCATTCTGGTCGTGACCCAGTCGCCCCAGATCCATTGCGCGCTGCATGCTTGATAGCCGAGATGCGATCGAACGCATCATCGAGCACAGTCGCCATTCGCTGATGCATCAGGGCCGGCTCGTGGCCTGCCACAAACAGCGGCTCATAGCCGTAGCCGGCAAACAGCGCGCGCAATTCGTCTTCAGGAATGCGGGCCAGAATGGTTGGATTTGCGATCTTATAGCCGTTCAGGTGCAGGATCGGCAGCACGGCTCCGTCGCGCGCCGGGTTGAGGAATTTGTTGGAATGCCAAGCGGCTGCCAGCGGTCCGGTTTCTGCTTCACCGTCGCCGACGACGCAGGCAACGACGAGATCCGGATTGTCAAAGGCGGCGCCATAGGCGTGCGACAGCGAATAGCCCAACTCACCACCCTCATGGATCGAGCCGGGCACATCTGGTGCCGCATGGCTCGGGATACCGCCGGGAAACGAAAACTGCCGGAACAGCTTGCGCATCCCCTGCTCGTCCATCGCGATGTCGGGATTGAGCTCGCTGTAGGTGCCCTCCAGATAGGTGTTTGCCACCATCGCCGGACCGCCGTGTCCCGGGCCGCAGATATAGATCACATTCGCGTCCCTGAGCCGGATCGCGCGATTGAGGTGCGCATAGATGAAGCTTAAGCCGGGCGACGTTCCCCAGTGGCCGAGGAGACGCGGCTTGACGTGCTCCAGCCGCAACGGCTCGCGCAACAGCGGATTGTCGAGCAGGTAGATCTGGCCAATCGTCAGGTAGTTGGCGGCGCGCCAATAGGCGTCGAGATCGTGCAACTCGCGATCGGACAGCCGGCCACCGGAAGCTGCTATTGTCGTATGATCGTTCATGTCTGACTCCCATCGCCTGTTAGCGCGCCCTGTCGCCTGGATTGCGGCATGGGCTTGTGTTCGTCGATCTGCAGCGAATGGACACCAACGCGCTCGCGCGCTTTCAGTTCATCGCTTCGCGGCCTCTATGCATCCTTGTCCTCAAGTGCCCTGCGCATGCGCCTGATCACCGCTGCGCGACCTCGTTCATCGGCTGCGGCGCTGACCGCCTCGTTTACGTCCATGAGAAGTCTTGAAAGGTCGTTGTGCCAGTCGAGGCGGGCGATCTTTTCCGGCCTCAGACGGCGGGGCTCGTTGACCTCGACCGGCAAACAACGACCGGGGGTCAATTGGAAAGCATCGTCTAGCCTCGGGATGATGACCTTGTCGTCGGGTATCAGTCCTGCAAGCCTTCCACGCAGGCCGCTGAGTCCAGCCTCCTCTCCATGCGTCAGGAACACCTGCTGCTTCACCGGAGTTCGGGCCTTGACCCATGCGACCAGTTCGCCCGCGTCTGCATGCCCAGAATAGAGGTCGAACAGGCTGATACGTGCCTTGACCTCAACCTCTTCGCCCTGGATGCGCACGCGCTGCGCGCCGTCGAGCAGGATCCTGCCGAGAGAGCCCTGGGCCTGATATCCGGCCATCATGACCGTGGCGTTCCGGCGCCAGAGATTGGCCTTGAGGTGATGGCGGATCCGGCCCGCGTCGCACATCCCGCTGGCGGCGATCACCACGAAGAAGCCGCTCAGGCGATTGATCGCCTTGCTTTGCTCAACCGTCTCGGTGAAGCGTAGCTCCCGTGAGTTGAGGGCCTGGCGCAGCACGTCTCCCTGTTCGATGTCGTTGGCATGCCGCTCGAAAATAGCGCTGGCCCGCGTCGCCAGTGGCGAGTCAACGAAGACCGGAGCTGTCAGCACCTCCCCCGCTTGCATGAGCAAATACAGGTCGACCAGCAGTTCTTGCGTCCTTTCGACTGCGAAGGACGGAATGATGAGGGGGCCGCCGGCCTCGGCGGCGCGACGCACAATGTCGCCGAGCTGGGATCGCCGCTGTTCGGGCGAGACGTCTGGCCGCTCGCGGTCGCCATAGGTCGATTCGCAGATGAGGTAGTCGACCCCGGCCGGACCTTCCGGGTCGGTCTGCAGCAACTTGTGTCCAGGCCCTATATCGCCTGAAAACAGAATGCGCATCGGTCTCTTCTGATGATCCAGATCGATCTCGAGTTCGACTGAGGCGGAGCCGAGCAGGTGACCGGCGTTCCAGAAGCGGGTTCGAAGGCCTTTGGCGACGGTTGTCCATTCGCCGTATTCCACGGCCCGGAACAAGGTCATGCAGGCCGCCGCGTCTGAAAGACTGTAGATCGGCTCGACAGGCGGCCGGCCGCGCTGTGCGTTGCGGCGGTTCAGTTGCTCCACTTCCATTTCCTGGACATGCGCCGCGTCGGGCAGCATCACCGAGCAGAGATCGATGGTGGCGCGGGTCGTATGGATGGGGCCGGAAAAGCCCTGCTTGACCAGCTTCGCCAACAGCCCGCTGTGGTCGATATGCGCATGCGTCAGGATGACAGCGTCAATCGCCTCCGACGGGAACGGAAATTGGCCATAATTCAGTTCCCGTTCCGACTTTGATCCCTGGAACAGGCCGCAGTCGATAAGAATGCGCGAATGCGGCGTCTCGATCTCATGGCATGAGCCGGTAACGCCATGGGCTGCGCCGTGGAAACGCAGAACAGGATCAGTGTCGCCTTTCATCTCGACGACCTAGTGAGACAGGAGGACGGGCAGGCGCAGATCCGTGAGAATGTCTTCCGTGGCACCGCCAAGAACGAAGTCCCTGACGCGGGAATGGCCATATCCGCCCATGACGAGCAGGTTGCCGCCAATCTTGAGATCATGCTCCTGAAGCGCTGTTCCGATCGACCGATCCCTTGCCTGAACCGATGCGGCTTCGGCCATCAGACCGCGTGTCCTCAGGCCCAGCGCAAGGCGTTCGTCGATTTGCTTGACGATGGCAACCGCGTTTGCCGCAATTTTCGAGGAGTTCGCGTCTGGATAGGCCGCCACGGAGAGGGATGCTATCATTTTCATTAGATTAGCCACCGTTGTGGAACGGCCAGCCGCCGCGCCTTTGCAACATCTTGTAGTCGCAGCAGATGAGGCGAGTTTTGACTCAGCGCAAATGCGATCTACAAAATGCCTGGGCACAAACCGGACGCAGTTCATCCTGGGGTCGACGGGATGTGACGGCTGGATCGGCACCTCGTCTTCAAGCATTTTGAGCCTGCTGCCGAAAATAGAAGCGGCCTAATTGCACGTCTTTGCCGCCGATTACCGCACGCGTCGTTGCACGGCCTTTCGAAACCGGGAGGGCTGAGCTACGTGTGACGAGTGCCGTTAGCGAAAGGAGAACATTGACGAACAGGCCCAAAGCCGTTTCGCTCAGAACCCCCAAATTTGTCCGCCAAGTAGCACAATACGTAACACAAATGAGTGGAATGAAGCGAAATTGCTGGCCTGCAACTTGAAATTATACAGCAAAATCAATTATTTATCGACTGCATTTATGGTACCGTTGGCTGGGATCGTTGCGCTATGTATACCATTGTTTTTACTTGATTTTTCCTTTTGCGGCGGCGCATTTGTATCACAATAGGTGTCACAAAATGTAGCACAACCGCCCCAGCCCATGCCAAGGCAGGCGGTATATAGAGACGTCCTTTTCGAATGTCGACTCTGTAGCCATTCTACTTTTGCAGGGGAGCCCATCCGGAATGGGGTGACGTTCCTAGCTCCCGAGGAGAGACTGGAAAGCAAAGCAGCCGAAGGAGCGTCAGCACTTGCGCCGGCCTTCAGAGCCGGGACGCGGCACCGACGGCCCTCGGCGAGGAACCCCGCCTGGCCGCGCAGACGCAAGGCAATCAAGGCGAGGCGCCCTTATGGAGTGGTCAATTTCACATCCGCCGCGACGGAACAAATCGTATTATGCTTATCCTGGCCGGGCCGTATTGCAAACACATTGATCGCGGCCGCGATCGTTGCGGTGAACAGGTTCTGCAAAGGAGCACGACCCATGTCCGACTTCGAGACTACACATTTGCCGATGGCGCCTGATGCCGTCGCACCGGACGGATCCGACGTACGGATTCTGCTCGGCCTCAAATGTGGCGGCATGGCCCACTTTGAACTTGGGCCCAGCGAGGTTTCTACAGCTGTCACCCATCGGACTGTAGAGGAGGTCTGGTTCTTCCTCTCCGGCCGCGGTCAGATGTGGCGCAAAAACGAGTCCCGAACCGAAATCGTCGACATCTATCCCGGCATTTGCTTGACCGTACCTCTCGGCGTCCACTTCCAGTTCAGATCATTCGGTTTCGAGCCCCTGGCGGCGATTGGAGTTACCATGCCGCCGTGGCCCGGCGAAGGTGAAGCGATTGTCGTGGCTGGCGAGTGGCAGCCGACGGTGCCTAAGCGCCCAGACTAAAGCCCATCATAAGTCCGATCAACGAACCAAGGACCGATGTGGCTTTTTGCGCCCTGATGAAATGCGAGGCTAAAGAATATTTACTGGCCCATTCACTTGAGCAAGGAACGCGAGATGTTCCCGCATCCGGACCTTCTGCACACTCTCAGGGCTCTCCGTGCCTCCGAGCGCCAAGGCAGGAACGAAGGCAAAACAGTCGCCGGCCGAAAGCCCACCGAGTCTTCGGCGGCATTCCGCATGCAGCGGCCGCCGCACGAAATTGTCGAGGAAGGCGTCGTCACATAACATCTCATCAAACAGGAAGCCCACATCCGCAGGCAGCTCCTCGGCGTATCCGCGGTGCACATTCACGAAAAAAGTCCGTCCGCGAGCCCAGACTACGAAATCACCGAAACTGAAGCGAACTAACAGCACTGAATCCTTGGCCCCTGTCCCGATCCATTCTTCGATGACGTCATCAAAACTGCCAGGAGGTTGAGTCCATATCAGTTGGTCTCCATAGGCCCCGAAGCCACGTTGGCCCCAGTACTCGCCGAGCGCATCCGGAAATCCCGGCGGCAGAGGTTCAAGGATCTCGGAACTAGCGAGCCCTACAGGCGCTGGCGAACCAAATCGAGCATTAAAGGCCTCCAGAGGTTGTTTGGGTCCTGAGTGCCCACTGACGCTTGCCATTACTGGAGCTCCACACCGGTCAGTTGAACGTTCATGTTCGCTTTATCTTTAACGTCGCTTGGGTATTTTTTGTCGTCGCTGATAGCCTGATCGATTTTGGATATCCGACTCTTCCATTGCGAGCCTATTGAAGAGTTGATCCGCGCACTACCGACGCCGACTAGGCCAGTTCGTTTCTTGAACTCTATCACACTCGACTCGTCGATTCCGACAGCCTGGGCATCGCCGGCCATTCGACCTCCGGCAGCAATCTGGTCCGGCCCGTGCAATGCCGCGCGAGTGCCCAGCCAGTTATCTGCGAACTTCTCTGCTTGATCTTTGGTCTCCTTCAAGCTCCTGACACGCACCTCGACGATCTTCCCTCTTAAATAGTCTCGGAAAATCCTCTGATCTCCGGCACTCGCTTCACTGCGTCCGGATCCATCCTCCGACTCTTCCTTCGTCTGCAGGAATTGGGCTCGATTCGCGGCCCACTGTGACATCTTCATCTTGTTGATCCCGCGCTCCTGTTGGCTAAGCTGCCCCCTAAACTCGATCGGATTGAATTTCTTAAGCCGTATGTTGAACTCGATTTGCACGAGTTCCATGCCAGACATCCATTCCTTTGGCTTGGTATCTAACTGCGGGTTGATCACTCCGTGAACATGAACCGTCTCCTTAGCGCCACTCTTAGAGTTGACAACGAGATCCAGAGACGACATCCGATACTGCTTCTTGATCGACGTCAGGCTGTTTGCAACTTTCACTCGCGAGGCACTTGGATCATCGAGAAGTCTTTGAGCCTCGCTCATAGCCTTCTTGAGATCCGCATCCTTCTCCTGCGGTGTCCGCTCGTCGGGCTTCTCCTTTTTTCCAAACACCTTGGCAAACAGCTTCTTCGCCGCGGTCACGATCCAGTTGACCAGCCAGTCGAGCGCCTTGTCGATCGGCGCACGGACCTTTTCGATCACCGCCATGACCTTGTCGGCGACCTTGCCGAGCCCTGCAAAGCCCGCGAGGAAGTTGATGGCGAGCGAGAGCAGGCCAGCGAGCACGTTCTCGACTCGCGTCGCCGCCGCGCCGATAGCACCGCTGGCAATGGCGACGATCGAGTCGATGAACCCGGTTACGACCTGGATGATCTTTGAGATCTTGTTCACGAACACCATGATCGTGTCGTAGATCGACAGGATGGCGGAGATGAACCCGGCACCGGGGATGAACATGGCGATGAGCTTGGGGATCGCCCTCTTGACGACCATGTCGACCACGAAATCGGTGATGCCGCTGATTACCATATCCTTCAGATTGGTCAGTTGCTCCTTGATTTTGTCCCACGCTGCGGCGGGCCCATCGCGTACCAGCGTGACGACAATGTCGAAACCGGTTTCCAGCGCCTTTACGACCGTTTCGCTGGTGGCCTTCACCAGCTTCTGGCGGATGTTGGCCCAGCTCAGCCCGAGCACGGAGAAGACGAACTTGCCGATCTCAACGAGCGAAAAGGCCTTGGGAATGTAGATGCCGGGCAGCGAGCCGGTGAGCCAGTCGATGAGCCCGGCCTTGAGATGCCCGAGGAAATGGTCGGCAAAATTCACAAAGCCGAGTTTGGCCGCTTTGACCAGGTTACCGACGAACGGCAGCGGATTCTTGAGGATGCTCTTCAGTGCCGCTCCGGTCTTCTTAACGTACACGAGCGCCCCGGGGCTCACGACGTCGAAGATGATCTCCAGAAGGTTCCAGGCGGCGTTCCCTCCCCAGGTCACGAATTGGAAGACGAAGTCGCCGAACACGCCGACAAGCTTCGTGAAGGCTTTCAGCGGGAGGACAAGATCGACGATCTCCAATGCGTTGAGCGCCTTCATGAACAGCGAAGGAATTTGGCGTATGAACCCCATCAGCCCAGCAAGAGCCGCCTGGAACCAGGCCCACGCGCGCGGAATGGCGTTGGCCTTCTTCATGTTCTCCCAGATGTCTTCCTGGCCAATCAGCTTCAGAAAGCCGCCGATCAGCGTTTCGGGCGTGCGCGGAACCGGCTCTCCGGTGACCGGGTCCTGACCCAGCACGGCCTTCAGGAGATCGTAGCCGCGCGTTCCCTCGGCGAGCTTCGCCAGCGGCAGAAGGATCACCTCGCGGATGAAGCCGAGTATTCCCGTCGCCAACGATTTGCCGAAGGCGATCAGGCGATCGATCGGCTCGGTGAATATCCGTTTGCCGCGCTCCCAGACGCCATCGAGGTCGAACACGTCCTTCCAACTCAGCGAATCCAGGAACCTGGTCAGCGCGGCTTTGAGAGTTCCTGCCGCCATGCCGAGCGTGCGGAACTGCGCCTCGGCCCAGCCGCCGACCTTTGCGAAGATGCCATAGGCATCCAGTGCCTGAGAAAGCAGCATGCCTGCGATGGGAATGAGTTCAAGCAATGCCCGCAAAATGTTGGCGGGGCTGCGCTCGACGGGCGCGAGATTGATCGGGTTCGTCCCGAGCACGATCGTCAGCAAGCGGAAGCCGGGAATGAAATTGGCCGCGTCGGCGATGAAGTTCAGTGCATCGCCAATGCCGAGGCGCTGGACACGCGGCGCTGTGTGTCGCGATACGGCGGTGGCAGCGCTGCGCTGGATGACGGCTCCCTGCTGGATGGTATGCGTCAGTTCATGTGCGATCAATTCGCGTCCATCCGCACTCTCGGGCTGGTACTGGTTTCGCCCAAAGCTCACGTGCTCGCCCACCGTGAAGGCATGCGCATTGAGGTTTGCGCTTTGCTGGGCCGCCTGCTCGCCGGTATGGATGCGCACATTGGCGAAGTCGGCGCCGAAGCGCGGTTCCATGAAGCTGCGCACCGCACTCGGAAGCGACGTGCCGCCGGTTGGTGCGATGGGCTCGGTGGTTGTCGCACCGTCGTTCGACGATGCCGGCGTCCGTTGCACCACCTTGTTCTTTTTGGTTTCTTCCTCGGACTTGATGGCGGGCTTGGCGGCAGGCGTACCCATCTGCACGACCTTGCGCGCCGTTTCCCGTGCCTCGACCTCGGCTGGATCACTTGGCTGGGAGACGCGTGCGAATCGCACCGAGGTCGGCGCCGCGATCGATACCGCAACGCTCGTCTGCGCCGAGCGCGATACTGTCGATTGCGGCAACCTGCTCGCCACTCGCTGGGCGGCAGCAGGCGATGAGCCAGCGCTCAGGTAGACGGCCGTCGCTGCAGGTCGTCGTTCGGCTACCGCCGTCTTGGTGAGTGCGACGCGCTCCTGCGGCACCTGACGGCTCCCCTCGCTGATTAGGTCGGCTTGCAGGCCGCGTCGTCAGGATGCGTTTCTCGCCAAGCCACTGGATCTCGCATCAGCACCGGACGGACAAACCGGCGCACGCTATGGTCCGCCCTCCAGGTGCTGTTTTCGCCCGGCTTGGCGTTCATGACCACCGCCAGCACCACCCATTCGCAGTCACAGGATTCGCAGCCACACTTGCCGCAATAGTGATCCTGGTAGCACTCCAGAGTCGGGTCGGCGCATCGGCAATCCTGTGACGGCGTCTCGCCGGCCTTCGACGGCGCCCCACTGCCTTGCGCCGCCGCTGCCTGCTTCTTTCGCTTGCTTTGCTCGTCGGCCGTTTCCGCCGCCTTGGGTGTGTCGGTCTCGGTCGGCGGTTTCGCCTGGGTGCAGCCACAGGCGCAGTCGGGCAAGTCATTGAGGACACGTATTTCGAATCCCTCCCGCTCGCGCGTGCAGACAGTCGACGAATCCTCGTCGTCGCACGAACATTCGGCCGACCGAGGCGCGCAATGCTTTTCGGTCCGGCGCAGGACCAGCCACAGCTTCGAGGGTACCTCCTTCTTGCAGGTCGGGTCGATGCAGATCGACTGCGGACCTGGCACTTCGATCGGATCGCCGTGGCAGTCGAGTGCGACGCCGCTGCCGACATTGATCACCAGCTTCCCGCATGAGAACGCCGGCGTCACTTCTAGTCCGCAGACCACGCCGCAGCCGAACAGCGACCGAAAGAGCAGCCGGCTAAGGTCGCGCGTATAGTCGACGCCTTGCTTGAGGTCGTCGTCGCGCAGCAGGAGGCCGGGGCTGTATATGGGACGCACAAGCGTCGAATTGCCCGTGATGGGATCTACTAGCTTAGCGTTCGCGCTCATCTGGTTGCTCCTTCAGCAGCTCTTGCGGAAGCTCTCACCCGCGGTGCGGGCGCAGGCAGCGTTCGTTGCTCGACCAGAAAGGTCGAAAGGTAGGAATCACCGGGAACACCATTGCCCGTCGGGAACGGCGAGCGTCCCCGCGCGTTTGCATCAACGGTCTGCGCGTTGCAGTCCTCGATGAAATCGCCGCGCACCTCGATCTCGACTCGGGTCTGGCCGGCAACGAACATGCTGTGCCGACCGTAGACGGCGTCATCGAGCCAGCCGCCGGCGACCACAATTCGGGCGCTACGGACATAGCCGGGCGGATCGTCCGGCGCAGGCGGTACCAGTTGGGTATCGATGCCGACGATCGGCACCCGGAACGTTTCCCACCAGCCTCCCTCGGTTTCACCGGTGATCACCGTCATGACGAAACAGTCGGCGGCTAGCGTCTCGGCGCGGACTGGACGCGAGAACTCCACCCAGAAATCACGGGTTACGCACTCGTCCCCGATTTCGCCCGTGCCGTCATAGCCGAACGCCAGCGCGAAACTGTCGAAGTCAATGGCCTTTGGGCGCCGATGCCAGGGCCACCACCCGACCCTGCTGATACGCGTCAGATCGCAACCGTTTATGAGGTCGAACAGCAGGTCGTTGCGCTTGACTAGGCGTCTCGGACCACACGCATCGTAAATCGACGCGATCCGCCACTTGCCACAATTGTCCTGCTCCAGCTTCAGACAGGCAAGGCCGAGACCGTGAAATAGGTCTGCCTTGGTGCAATCATCGACCTCGCACAACTTTGGGCATTCTCCGGCGATCGCCAGGTCAGTCAAATGCTCGCACAGGCAGCGGCATCCGCCTCGTGTGTGTTCGTTGCCCGCCTTCCGCAACTCCTCCTCGACGAGTTCCTTCATCCGGCGGTCATATTCGAACTCCACCTTCTGGAGTTCCCCGCCGTCATCGCCGACCTGCTGCTTAAGGCGGTTACGGTCGGCGTCAAGCGCGTCCCGCTTGGCAACGAACTCCTTGGATGGTGCATCGCGGTCGTTGCAACAGGGCCAGTTCGTGGAGCAGCCGCAGTCCAGCGCACATTCCTGATGGACACAACACTCCTCGCAAGCGACGCGCCGCAGCGAATAGACAACGGTTTCGCAGATGCGATCCCACTCAGTCCGTTCACAACTGCAGGAATCCCGCAACGTCACGGGGCCGAGCCGCTGTTCGGCGTAGTGGATGCTGAGCAGCCAGCACGCGTCCACACTCGGTGCCAGTTTGAGGATGCGCGCGTTCAGATCGTTTCCATCGGCGCGGACAAGTTTTCCGCCGTCGAGCACCAGCAGGTTGTCGAGCGCCAGCGTGGTCGACTTCGACTGGAAAAGTTCGCGCCCAAATTTGTCGAGGCCGAGCCCCTCGCCGATCTTCAGATGCCCGAGCTCGACCTCGGACGCGCAGACATCCTTGCCGACCGTCTGGATGGGAAAACCATATACTACGCCCCAGCCAGTCACCGCCCTGTTGAGCAGCCGCCGGCGTTCGTTCATGTATCGCTGTTCGAGCCGAAAGCTATCCGACGTCAGTTTCTTGCCGACGAAATAGTTGTTGCGGCCGCAGCACTGATCCGCGTCGTCGCAGCAGTATTGGTGGGCGGGCGGCGCCTTCGGGGATGTCTGCTTCATCGTATCTTTGTCCATGCTTGCACCCTCACGCCTAACGCGTTGATCACCGTATTGTCTGATTTGCGCCATGCCGCGACAGCATTCCGCTGCGCCTGCCCGCCAGCCGTGTAGCACCGGCAACGGCGTCTGTGCCGAGATGCGCCAGTGGCTCGGCATCGAGTGTGTACTCGCCGTCGAGTGTAAACGTCCGGCTGAATGCAAGAGGGCTGACCCAGCGCAGATGCGCGCGCGTCGCCACCGGCAACATGCTGTTGATGAGTTCTCCGAACCAAGGCTGCCATGCCGCGGATTCCTCAGCGGTGGCGCCGATGTCGATGCGGATGCGCCCAATGTGGTGCATCGCACCGTTGGGCACGTCGGGACAGGGTAGACGCGCGCATCCGAGGATCGCCTTGTTACCGAGCTCCGTCGCGGTCCGTGGCAGCCCGGCGAGGATCGCCGGAAGCCTGCTTCCCGCGCAGCTGTCGCCTCCGAGCATGGCCACGCCAAAGTCGACGGTCATATCGGTGACACGGAACCGCCGCGGCTTTTCCGGCAATAGGCATTCGAGCAGCACCTCCAGCCCCGCCCTCGTGCCATAGCCGGCGATGATGTCGGCCGCACGCTTGACGATGCGTTGCTTCTGCTCCGGAGACAGCGCATCGTCCCAAGGGATGCCCAGCCAGCGCGCAACGAAGTCGAGCCATTCGCCGGGCGACGTATCGGGGTGGATCCTGCTGCCGAGTGCGAAGATGCTGGAGTCGAGCGTCTGCGTCGTCGCCTCCAACACGCCCACGAACGAGCGCAGGAAATCGCCGGACCCTTCCTCCGATCGGCGGTAGATGGCGGGCAGGTTATCGATAAGCGTCTGCCCGGAATAGAACACGCTGAATTCCGAAAGCGCGGGAATGCCCGCGCCCGGGGACATGATCAGTTCAAGCTGCACCCACAAGAACGGATCGCGGACGTCGATTAACGGCGCCGTGAGCGTGACGGTGCCAGCGCCAGCACCGTGGAAGGCGAATTTGCGCCACGGACCGAGAAGCTCGCGCATGCGTTCGATGCGCCGGCTCTGAGGCAGCGAGTCGTCGATGGGCTGGCGCTGTGCCTCGTTGGCAATCGTGGGATCTTTAGCGGAGACATATGAGATTTCGAGCGTGCAACCTTCCGGCAGGGCGACGGATGTCTCGATGCGCGTCCAGGGCTGTTCGGCACTTGTTGCAGGCAATGTGAGCATCGGCGTCATGGTTGCCGATCTCACCTCGACCGAACTGCGGGGGATCGTAACAGCCTGGTCGAGCCGCATCATCCCACCATCGGTCGCAACATAGACCTGTGCCGCGGCAGCGGTCACGCCGGTCGGACTTTGCGCGATCTCCACGCTGCCGGAGAGATTGCCGTCGCCATCCAGCATGATCAGGTTGTGGTGCCCGCCAAACGCCGATCCATCCGTCCCGGCAAGGAAAAGACGCGATCTCCCATCGCTTCCGAGTGCCCTCACGCGCAAGCATGGCCGCGCAGCGGCGATTGGAAGAGAGAACACCGCGGCAGACTCGCCAACGTCGAACCAGAACAGTTTCGCATTGTCGGAGGCGAGCACGACAAAGCGTTCCGATCGCGCAAGGTAGGTGAAGGCTGTCGCATCGCCAGCGCCGCCAAGCTGGAATTGGCCAGTCAAGCGGCCGGTACAGTCGATATGCAGGATCTCGCGCGGACAATCGCCTGTGACCAGCACGAAGATACCTTCACGGCCGTCGCCTGCAATGTCGATGATCGGTCGGCTGCCGAGATCAACGACGAAGAGTCGCGTCAGACTGTCGATGTCGAAGGCAGCGAGCCCGTCGCCGGCGGCCCACAATGCCGTGGAAGTCGGGACAAGACGCCCGGCATGGGCGATCTCAGCAGGCGCGGCTACCTCCCTCGGTCTGCTATCGCCATAGGCCAGTCGCTGCAGGCGGCCTTCGTTGTCGCGCCAGACGACTTCGCCGGCATGGGTGATCGCCGGCGCATGCGCGCCGGGTGAACTGAACAGAATGGATGGTTGGTAGGGGGAATAGGGACGCAGCCCGATCCGCGGCGCCGTCGTACGGTCGACGCCCACGAATAGGCAGCACTGCCACTGCGCCTCCGTCGCAAAACGATAGGCGAGAGGCAGGTTCTTGCTCATCGCGTGGCTCCTTCCGCCGGAAGGGCGATATCGATCTCGCTCGATCCGAGATCGATGTGTGGCAGCCCGGTGCGCGGCACCTTCACCGTCTCCACCGCCTTGCCGCCGGCAAGCATCACCTGCAGGTCGGCTACGTGCCGCACATCGGGTAGCGCCTGCAGCCAGGCCACGAGATCGCGTCGCGTGACCGCCAGGCCGAAAGCGCGCAGGGGCTGGCCAGCTGCGGAGCCGACCAATGCAAGCCGTCTCGTCAGTTCCCGCACGACGCTACGCTTAACCTGCCCGACGTCTAGTCTCGGCTCGGGCACGATGCGGGCGCGAATGGTGAAGTCGACATAGCGCGGCGCGACGACAGCAAGTCGCGCGCCAAGCGACATCCGTGGCACGAGTGCGCGCCGGACTGCTTCCAGCCAGCGCGCCGTCTCGGGCACGGACCGAGGCTCGGCGCCGGCCAGACGCGACTGCATGGCGACGAGCCGGATCGTCTCGGTCGAAACGTCGCCGATGCGCGCCGGAACCAGCCACGCCCTTCCGACCTCAAGATCTGGAAGGGCGAGCGCAGCCGCTTCGATGTCTGCCACGCTTACCAGTGGATGGACCTGCGCGATGGACTGGCGCGCCTGACGGCGCTGTTCGAGCCAGCCCGAAGGATCCTCGCCACCCGCAATGGGGTCGGGATTGACGCCAGACGCCGGCATCGAGTGAAAGACGAGCCATTTGCGGTTGGCGGCCGTATTGCCGGCCATCCCCTGACTTACGCTGTAGGAAGCCCTGATCTGGGCCGCCGACGGAGGTATGGTCCCATTGATACCGTTGCCGAAACTGATCCGGGCCGCGACCGGATCAAGTTGGAAGACACGATCCTGCGGGCCTTGGTCCGAAAGCCGGTCGCAACGCTTCCACTCCTCGAAGCCGCCGACCGCCTCGACCTCTATCTTTACGGATTCGGCGCCCGGTTCGAATTCCAGCCCTGGGTATTCCAGATCGAATCCCTGATTGGGCGCGCCACTCAGCACATGGATCTCGCTGGCCGCCTCGCTCTGCGTGATTGGGATGACGTTGGGCTCGATGCGCAGGATGCCGGGTGCCCGGTCAAAACCGCGCGGCAGCCGAAACTCCAGGATCGCCGACGTTGACGGGTCGCGTATTGCCGACACGTCGAGACTGCAGAATCCCGTGCGCAGAAAGCCGCCCGTCGTGTCTTCGACGATCCGGAGCGGGACACGCTGGCTTGGGGTGACCAGAGTGACCTCTAGCGGCGATCCGGCGGAGTTGGCAGCAGCCGGCGCTGCTTTGCTTTGCCCTCCGGCGGCGCGCACGCCGATGACAAGCCGCGCATCGTCGGCCGGCTCCCGCCAGAACAGGGGGGCGGCGCCAGTCGCCTCAAGGGTCATCGCAAGCACCACGCCGCGCCCGTCGGCCGCGCCGAACGGCTGAAAAGCCGGGCTGCCGCGTCGGTTGGCGCCGCTATGGTCGACCATGCTTCCGTCCGGCAGCCGCGTTGTCAGCGCCACGACGCGCGCTGCCAGCCACAAGATCCTTTGCAACGGCCGGAAGCTTGGCTGGTCCGCGCGAACAGTGTGGATGACCTGGTCGCGCTCGATGACGATTGCGCTGGTAAACATCGCTTCCGGCGCATCGGGGGAGTCATGGTCCGGCCAGATCAGTCCTTGGGCTGGACGTGCGCCATTGGGCACGAAGCCCATCAGCGCAGCATAGGCAAGGCGTTCGTCGCGGCGGCTGCGTGCCAACGCATAGATCTCGGCCTCCGCGACCCAGGCAAGCAGTTCTATCAGCGAGATGCCGGGATCGTGCGCGTTGTGATCCGTCCAGTCGGGCGATAGGCTTGGCAGGCGCGAAAGTCCGATCTCGACCAGATCGGAATAGCGACGCGTGAACAGGACGGGAGCAAGCTGGCTCATGCGACCGCCTCCGTCACGTCGAATTCGATCTGTACTCCGTCATCATCGAGCAGCGCCAGTGCGCGGGCGCCGACTTTCGCTGACCAGGGTCGAACCCCACTGTCGTCCACCTCGCTGATCGCCACCGCTGCGATGCTCTCGAGATTCGCCACGTCGAGCAACGCTTCGGCGATGTCGTCCTCGCCAGGTGTGGCTCCTAACTGCCAGCCGCCGGCAGCCGCCGGATCGGTGTCGAAATAGGTCCGGAGCCGCGACTTCACCTTGATGCCGACAGCGCCGGCCAGGTCGATTGCGGGAACCACAAGCCTGAGCTTGATGCGGATGCGGCGCACCGTTGGCCCCTCGATGATGAGCCTGCCCGGCACCGCGAGCGTCGGCGGCGCCGCGGCGAGCAACGCACGCGTCAATTCCCGCTTCTCTGCCCGACTGGGCTGAGGGTCGCGCCCTCGCATCACGAGCACCAGCGTGACGCGGCCAGCTTGCGGGAAACAACGTGCCTGAACCGCGTCGGCCGACCACTCAAGCGCGAGATCCTCGATATCACGGGCCGAGAGCGCACGGCCGCGGTGCCGCAGCCGCGCCGGACTGAATTGCAGGACGCGCGCGTCGGATTGCGGCGCAAGGCCGCCAGCCGGCTGATCGCCTGCGTACACCGCCTCCACGTTATCGACGGGTGTCACGAGGTTAAGCGGCGTGCGCGCTACCACCTGGTTTGCCGGTACTGCCTCACCCACGCCGGGTTCGGTGCGTTCATATCTGAAGGCGACGATCGTGTCGGGGCCGGATGACGGAATGGCGCCATGCCGACCGTCGCCGAACCGGATCGTGCCCGTCGCCTCATCCAGGGCGTATACCCGGTCAGCGGCCGCACAATCGGCCGGATCGATCACCTGCCTCCACAAAACCCAGTCGCCCGGCAGGTCGACGGCGTCGCTGACGACGCTGTCGGGGTACTCCGCCAGCAGCCGATCGCGCTCTTCGCCGCCGAGGGGCTCCCTGACCCTGAGTTCCAGGCTGTCTTGCAGCAGCGGTGGCCGCGCCAGCGCGAGTGTCAGCCCGGGCTCTCCTGCCGAGGAGCCGACCAGTTCGCGCGTCATCGTCTCGGCGGCGCGTGCCCAGACGGCATTGAGATATACCCCCTTCAACGCCGGCAGCCAATCACTGCTGCCACGTGGCGTCAGCCTGAGCCAGAACAGGTTGCGCCCAAACAGCTCCGCCTGCATGGGCTCGACGCTGAAAGACATCTTCACCAGGCCGCTCTCGGAAAGGGCGCGCGTCTCGTCGGAGGCGAGGACCGGAACCAATCGGTCGCCGATCAGCGCATGAACCTCCATCGGCGCTGACGCATCGTGCGGGCGCTCCTGTTCAACCACGAAAAGCAAGTTGACAGGCTCATCCGAGAGCTTCGATGTGAAGCCGAGATAGAGCGCCCTGCCACCGCCCTGTCCCACCGCGACCGCTCGCCCTGTGAGGTCGGCTTGCCCGGCCGGCGTTGCTGCGCAGCAGGTGCAAGGTGCAGCGAAATCGTCACAGCCGCGGTCCTTCGCAGCCGTTTCAGCTCTCAAGCCCTGCGCCCGGTCGCCGGCCTCAAAGCGACCCAGCGTACAGCCCAGCGGCGCGAACACCTCGATGTTGGTCCCGGACATGCGATTGGCATCGCTCTGGTCGCGTAACGTGCCGCTGTCGAGCGTCAGCAGGAAGGTCGGCGCTACCTCCTGGTCGACGGCATAGGCAATCCGGACCTCCAGGGCGAAGGGCGGCTGGATGCCCTCGGTGGTGCGGTTGACGGTCTGTTCGGTCTGGTTGGTGCCTGGTATCGGCCGAGTGATCACAACAACCTTCTCGCGACCGTAATCGCCGCCTATGAGGCGCGCTCGAATCCAGTGGTTGGTCTTGCCGGCCCAGTCGACCGGTTTCAGGTCGGTCGGGACGACGAATTTCACCCAGCCGCTGTTGCGCAGGCGGCCTGTCCCGTCCTCATCTACAGGCAGGAGCCACCACCCAGTTCCGTTCCAGTATTCCCATGACAAAGCCGGGTTCGCCGTGGAATCGCCGAACAGCGCTGCCCATCCGGTTACCACGCCGTCGACGGTGAACTTGATGACTCCCGGCGGCGGCGGTGCCGGGTTCCATTGGCTGGCGAATGCGATGTATCCGGCATGTCCGGCCGACTGGGTGTAGGCGACGACCTTCTGCCTCACAGGATTGAGATCCGGGAAATAGATGGCCCCTATTTCGAGCGCAGCCACTGTCCAGTTGACGTTGTTCGTGGCATTCAAGATCGCTCCGGGAAACAACCGGGCCTGCACCGGCGTGGGTAGCCAGAAGTCGAGCACCGAGTTCAGCGGCGCCACTAGCCGATCGACGGTCACGACATTGGTACCGGGCACGAAATTCGTCACGCCGACCAGGCTGGGGGTGCCGGCGCCGTCATCGATCAATATCCAGTCTGGCAGGGTCGCGACGGGACCTGCGAACGTCAGTTGATAGGGTGCGGCGTTGGTGGAGACGGTTAGCTGTGCGGGAGCTGCGGTGGATGTCTTGTAGACCTGGATTACAGTCTCGTCCGTCGAGCGGTCCAGATAGGTGTCCAACCAGAAGAATTGCCGCCCCACATGGCTGCCCTGACCAGGCACATTGCCCCCGACAACGATTGCGATATCGGGTTGGCCACCATTTCCGGCCGCCACTGTATCGCCAACCTCCACGACAGGTGGTGACGGTGGCACCGAAATCGCGCTTCTGAGGTCCGCGGCATTAAGCTGTTCCGAGGCCCGGTTCCCTCCGAGCCATGCGGCAAAAATCTCGCCCTTGTTGTTGCCAGGCAGTAGTGCTGCCGGTGCAACCATGCCCGGCGCCTCGAAGATCGTAACGCTTCCGCGCAAGACGCCAATACTCGATCCGATCGGATTCCGGAACAAAATCCTTCTGACAGACGCTGCCGCAAATGGACGCCAGGCAATCAATTCCTGATCATAGCCCTGACCGTTCGGCGCCGCGATGGCGTAGGCAGTGACGTGAGCGTCCTCCAGCCGCCCGCCTATTGCAGCATTCGGGAGGAGTTCGAGAGTTTGTCCGAGCGGCACCTCGATGGTCGCTGCACCGGTGCTCCTCGCGAGTAGGCTCATGCGCGCCATCTTGGCCGCGACAACTTCCAGATTGGTTCCAGACTCCATACCAAAAGGACGCACATCCTTGTCGACACCGGCGATGAGCTGTGCGGCGATGAAGGCTTGCGCGGTCACGTTGTACGGAATCAGATCGCCAGGTGCCTTCTCGACCATCGCCAGCAACCCCTTTGGCGCCGGCACACCATCGCTGGCGATCTGAAAGATGCGCTCGAAATGGCATTCCGTGCCGGCGGGATATTCGGCGTCGATCTCAGTCCAACTGTTGCCGGTGACGGCCTGCTTCGCGATCTTCCCGTCGCGCAGGGCGATCAGCGACAGCGTGCCGCCATCGTCCACGAGAACCAACCCGGCGATCGGTCCTGCCTGAGCGAGGATGGTGCCTGGCGGTGACCCATGGTCTGCCCAAGCGCTTGTCGTGGGGGCCGCAGCCACTTCCTTCCAGACAAACACTTTGTCTGCCGTTGCCACCGCGACATTGAGGACGCTTCCCTCCATCCACATAACCGGCGGAACGGTGGTGATCAGGCTGACGCCTTCGGCCGGTGTCATAGGCTCGTGCCCCGCAAGCCGGGTCACCGTGCCGTCGGTGGCCATGCTCAGGAGATGCAACGTGCCACTCTTGTCGACCCCGGCGACGACACGGCCGATGCCCAAGGCGTCGATCGCAGACATCGCGCTGAATACACCGTCGGACAGGTCGAACTTCACCCAAGCCTTAGCCCCAGGCTTCGAGAACGCTTCCGCGCACCCGAGATAGAGCGTGTCGAACATATGCGGCTCGCGGCCGAGCGGATAGAAGTTGCGGGGTGGCGACGGCGTCGAGTTGACCATCACCTCTACCGGCGGCAACCCCGTGGGCGCAGGCTGATCGAACGCGCCCGGATAGTCCTTTCCATGGAGCGGATTGATGCTCAGCGCGACGCGGTCGCTGGTCAGCATGCCGTCGCTGAGCGTCAGCCGCGCTCTGATCCAGCGTGCCTCGGCAGTGCCGACCTTCGTCGGCTCAACAGCGCCCTTTTGTTTGGTCAGGACTAGCTTATCGCCGGCGGCGGATGGGGGCTCCAGCGGTCGCCAGCGGGGATCGGCGTCGGTAGGGTCCGCTCGCGCGTCTTTGCCCCAGTATTCCCAGGCGACGCCGTCTTCCAAGGCCGCGAGCCCGCTGACCTCAATGTTCGCCTCGGCCTCAACGTTCAGCAGTTCGGCATGCCCGAGATAAAGGATATGATCCTGCTGGTTGCGGGCTCCGTCAAAGGGTCGGAACGCCTCCACCTTCCCGACCGGCGTGCCGCTCGCAAACCCGTCGCCAGGAGGCACCGCGGGCTGGATCGTCGCCAGGTCGCCACGCGGGTTGGAAATACGATACTGGGAGCCAGCGATCTCGACCAGCATATCCTCGTCCAAACCAAGACCTGGATCGAACTGCAGCTCAGAGGTCCTCGGTGCCGCGAAATTCTTGATCAGCCACCGGGTCGGCGACGGCTCCAGGGGCTCCAGGCTGGTCAGCCCTGGCGGTGGCAAGAAGAACTCATCATTGACCGGATCGACGCCGACCACCGCCTCGAGCGTCCCCGGCGCCACCCGTAGATCGGTCTCCGTCTCGAATGTCACCGTGGCATCCTCGACGTCGACTTGCATGCGGACGGGATGGAGGGCCATGACCTCCTCGCGCGCCGTCTCGGCAAGCTTGAACACCACCGGCATGCGCGCCGGCCGCGCCGCCTCGCCGCGCCGGCCAAGCCAGTCGAAAAAGCCGCGCGCCATCTTGTCGCCCGCGCCGTCGAGCCGCTCGGCGACCTCTGAGCTGAAACGTGCGGCGATCTTCAGAAGCGCCATGCCAAAGTCGTTGTCGCCCTCCTGCGGATTCCAGTTGGGGATCCAACTCCGTGCGCGGCGCAGCAGTTCGTCCTCGAAATCCGCGGCTCGTCTGGGCTCCAGCTTGGGCGCGGAAGGAAATCTCATGGCCGGCCGCCCTCGCGGAAATAAAATGGAAAGACCAGATTGCCGATCTGATTGGTGCGACGGACCCGGTATTCGACCTCGACCAACAGCTTGCCTTCAGTTGTGGCATCCTCGTCGGCAGTAACCTCCAGGACCTCGACGCGCGCCTCGTAGCGGCGCAGCGCGGCCTCCACCTCGGAGCGGATCCGCTGCAGCGCCGTGCTGTCGACCGCTGTGAACACAAGTTCGTGGATGCCGCAGCCGAAATTCGGCCGCATCACCCGCTCGCCCGGTGCCGTCTCGAGGATGATCCGGATCGACTGCCTGATATCCTCTTCAAAGGCTGCCGCCGCCACCAGTCCGGTACGCGGATCGATGTCCACCGGCATCGCCCAGCCCCTGCCAAGGAAATCCTTGCGCTCCTCCATCGCCACTCCCCTACCCAATCATCACCGTCGGGGCCCCGACAGCGATCGGGTTCGGCGCACCCGCCTCGACAATCATGTCGCCCTGTCGCGCCGCCGCCAGGCCGCCGATCTTGACTGTCATGCTGCCTACCGCAACCACGCCACCGACATGCGGCTTCAGCACGTCGACCAGAGGGCAGGCATGCGTGTCGGATCCGGCGCGCCAGGCCGGCATGCCGGCGATCAGCACGGTTGGGCAGCCGGGACCCGGCCCCAGCGGTGTGCCGTGGCTGGTCGGATCGCCTAGCCGTGCTGCTGGCTGTCCCATCTCATGCTTCGCCTCAGTTGATGTTCACGAGCGCGCCACGCACGCTCAATGTGGCGACCGCCTTCAGGTCGAGCGTGCCGTTCGACTCGATGGTGATGGCGGCTGCCTTGATGCTGAGATTGCCCTTGGCTTCGATCGACACTGCGCCGCTGCGGCTATCGATCCTGATCGAGTTGCCATTTTCGTCCTGCAGGGCGATGCCGTCGTCGTCGAACACCACCTTGCGGCCCTTCTCGTGGGCCAGTTCGACGACGCCGCGTGAGCCGTCGTCGAACAGGAGATAGTGTTTCTTGCGCGATTGCAGAGTCCGCTTGTCGTTCTTGCCGTCGCTGTTGGCGTGCGGTGGCTTGTCCTTGCCGTTCCACAGCGCGCCCAGCACGTATGGGAAACGCAAGTCCTCGCGCTCAAAACCGACAACGACCTCGTCGCCGACTTCCGGGATCAGTACAAGGCCGCGCTGATCACCGGCCATCGGCATAGCGAGCCGCGCCCAGTAGCTTTCGGTCGGCTTTTCATGCCACGGATAGCGGACCTTTACGCGGCAGAGATTTTCGGGATCGTTGTTGTGCGTCACCAGTGCGATCGCGACGCCCTTCACGACGCCGCCGGACTCGAGCTCGGTCTCGCGCGAAGGCGCGACAGCCATCATGTTCATAGCGCCGTCTCCTTCACCTTGAAGCGCGTGCGGTAGCCGTTGCTGTCGATTTTGTGGGTCGCCTGCTGGATGTAGTAGGTCTTCGAGAAGGGCGCGCCGAGATTGTCAAACTGGACGTTCTGGTCGGGGCGGATGTCAGGGAGTCCAATGGCCTCTGCCTCGCCCTTCAGGAATTCCTTGGCCCGTTCGTTGAGCGCGGCACTGGCGCGTTTTTCGGCCTCGGCCTGCGTAAAGACAGGCTGACGCAGACGCAGCACCGGCTGCTTGTCGGGATCCTTGATAAAGGCCTTCAACCGTTCGCCGGCGCTCCTTCCCTTGGAGTCCTTGCCAGACTCCTCGCCGGCCCGGGCAACGCCGACAATCTTTTCCTTCTTCTTCGGATCCCAGCCATAGACCTCGACCTTGGCAATCTGGCCCGCAAGGTTCGCCTCCGGCTTGAAGGAAATCAGTCCTTCGCCCCAGACCAGCCTGACCACAGCGGAAGCGGAGTCGTTGGGTTTGCGGAAGTGGAGCCTGCGCTTCTCGTCGACGAACAACTCGAAATGATTGCGGTCGGCCAGCTTTTTTAGGAACTCGAAATCGCTTTCCTGATTCTGCTCGATCTGCGGGTGCCGTTCCTTGGTCGCCTCGATATTGGCGCTGAGATTATGAAAACTCGCAATCTCACGCGCTGCGTCGCTGTCGAGCGCCTTTGTCCAGGTGCGAGCGTTCTTGCCGATGGTGAGCGGGAAGGCGTGATCGTAGCCGGAGATCGTCAGTTCCGGCGAGCCTGACTCCGGAAAGTTTGTGGTGATCTCGGTGACGACCCCGGTGGCGATCACCGGTACCGTTTTGGCGTCGCCATAACCCATCCCGATGCTGACCTCCGCGCCGAACTTGAGCAGTTCAAGAACTTGCGCGTCGCGTCCGGTCAGAAAAGCGTGCGCCTTGGCGCTGTAACAGTTGACCAGCGTGAATGTGAACCGTGCCGACGCTCCAAGCACCAGGTCGACTTCCACCTGGCTGACCGCGACCAACAGGTCGCGAGTCAGGTCGTCCCGTCCCAGCCGTATCGAGAAGGCTGGCGCGAAGAAGTTGCCATATTTGCTAGAAAGCGTCGCGAGTTCCATCGGGATTCTCGATTGGTGGCAGCCTCAGCCAGTCTCCCGGCCTGATCTCGCGGGGGTCGTCGATGTCGTTGGCATCGGCGATGCGAACCCACTCGTTGGGATCGTCGTATTCCTTGGCGGCGATCGACCAGAGACTCTCGCGGCCGACCACGACGCGGCGCTTGGTCTTGTCAGAGGATTCCCGCCGCGGGGCCTCCAACTGCTGGCGCAGCGTCCGATATTCCTTGAAGGTCACATTGAGAGCGGCGCGCGCGGGGGCGCCGTCGGAATGGAACTTCGTCACCTTCCTGCCGAGCTTCTCGATGACCGCGGAGAACTCCATCGGTCCCCAATTGAATCGCACTGGCGCTGGAGCGTGCAAATCACGGTCGATCTCGAGTAGCTTGGAAATGTCCTTCAACCGCTTGGCGACCGGGTCGCGCTCCTTCTGCCTGAGCGACGTAGGTCCCTCAGGATCGGTGAAATCATCGAGAAACAGCTCCATGCTGAGCTGGTCGCATTCGCCATTGACGAACTGGAGGATTGGTGAGCCGAGGCCAGGTATGGCCGTTGCCTTGTAGGAGTTGGTCCGGTCGAAACTGTATTCAGCTGGATTGAAAAGGACGGTTATGACCTTGCCCTTGTCGGCACCGTCGAGGACGGTGATGATAGCCTTCTCAAGTTGTGACTTGGACATTGCGCCTCACAATCCCCTTCGCTCGCGTTCGATGCGAAGGCGCCGCTCCACGCGATTGATTACGTCGTCGGTGAGCCTTTCGACGATTGCCGGATCAAGTGCCTGCTGACGCTGCAAGGCGGCTGCCTGCGCTGGCAAGGCAGCGGCCATTGCGGTGCCCATGGTCTGAACATTCGCTGGGGTCGCCGCGGCGCGTGCTGGGGCGAATTTGTCCGGCTCCAGCACGCGATCCCGTTCCTGTATCCGCCAGACCAGGTCCCGCCCGGCGTGCAATGCCGGTGCCTGCGGCGGCGCTTGGCGCCTTGGCCTTATGCTGGCTAACCCGCGCGGCGTCTCGCCAGCCCACCGGACCTGCACTGTCGCGGCAGCCGCCCGGCTCGCTAGACGCCTCGCCGCAGACAGCGCGCCGCGCTCGCTGAGCCTAAAACGGCGGCGCTCGTGTGCTAACTCAATCGTCGCCTGCAACATGCCGGCGCCCGGCGTTTTCGGCAGCCGGGTTCGTGGTACCACCCGGCTCACCTCCGGGAAGGTCCTAGCTACCTGTTTCCCACGAATGGCACTGAAGCGCAGCACCACATTCGTCTCGGAAGTACCCGTGAACCGGCGTCTTTCGCGATCGATAATTTGGCGGACCGTTGTTGTCGTTCCTGGCGTGCGCTCGGTGGTGCGACACCAATACAACCGGGTCATTTGCATAGGTGCGGCTGACACCGGGCGTAGATGATCAACTGTCGGATGCGCACCGCCGAAATGCAGATTGAACTGCGTCACCCAGTAGTGCGATATGCTTGGTGATGGCGGACGCGTGCTTGGCCTTGGCAGTCGCCTCCCGGCCGACCGCCAGCGCAGCGTGATTGCCGTCCATCGCCGCCTCTGCCTCGTGGCGGGCCGAGCAACACGGGAGCGCAGTCGCAAGAGGGGCTGGTTGGCCAGCTTCATGCTGCTCTCCTCAATCCGTGATGCGCGAGTTCGAGACTCTCCACCACTATCTGCGAAGAGTTTGCATCGAGGTCCGAGGCAGCCCACTTGACCGGGATCGCCCAGTCGAGCTGCCATGCCCAGGATGGTTCGCCGGCTTCGCTCTGCAGCCGAATGCGCACCGTCTTGCGCTGGATGTTGCCCTCCGAGGCCGCGAGCGCCCACCGCCAGAGATCCTCGTGCGCAAGGCCGCGCTCGAGCACGACCGACGGGTAGGATACCTGCGAGAACAGCTTGTGCTCATACTCATTGACGCCGCCCTCGCGGTAAGACTCGTGCTTGATCTCACGCTGCAAGCCCTTGATCCGCAGGAATCCGGCGCTGGTCAGGCCTTCGATCTCCACCAGGAACCGGAAACCGCGAAGGGGATCTTGCCGCTTCATACGTGAACCTCAGACGTCGAATGGGTTGGCGGGCGTTCCGTCGAGGCGACGGTTGATGGCCGAGATTTCTCGACACCACCGCCTTCGTTCGCCGTGCTCAAGTTGCATCAGATCGCTGTGGGACCAATGAAAGTGATGCGCAATAAAGGCCATTTCCTCGTACAGCGACTTCACGGGATAGGCCTTCATGCTTCCCCCAGGGAGACCATGCTCCTCACTCCATTGCTGCCGCCGTTGATGACCGCTTTGTCCAACGGCTCGTCGGCAGAGTTGAACGTCTCGTAGAGCCGCTGCAAATAGGCGAGGTCGGAGGCGTAGAGACCTTCGATCACTCCCGGGTGCACGTCTTTCAGCGAACCGAGACGGACAATGACCCGCGCCAACACGATGACGGACAGGTAAGCCTCATTCTCCTGCACACGTGGATCGCGCAGCGGCAGGATTTCATCCGCCGCCGTTGCCAGCCGCATGACACCTTGGCGATGCAGTGTGCCGGCGCCGTCCACATAGCCCTTCGGCAGTTCGAACTCGATCTCGGTCTGGAAGCCTGGATGTGCGTTCACGAAACCCTCCTACTTCACCCGCTCGATGCCTTCGTTGGCGAGTTCGAGCAGTTCGATCATCACCTCGTTGCCCTTGCCGCTGAGGTCACTTGGGTCGTATTTGATCGGCCAGGCTTCGGAGATCACGAAGCGCGCCTGCTCCGTCTTGCCGCTCTCGTCGCGCACGCTGATTGCGATGTTGCGACGGCGTTCGCTGATAAGGCCGACCGAAACGTCATTGTGCCATTTGAACAGTTCGAGCGAATTGGCATCCGTCGTCATTCCGGCCTTGAGCGTGATGCTTCCGTACTTGGTCAGCCCGGAAAGCTTGCGCATATGCGGCGGATCGGTGCCCTCGCGATAGTCCACAGCCTCAATCGTCGTTTCGGCGATCGCGACTTCGCTGAACCCCGCCCTGGTGACATTGTCGATCTCCAACAGGAAGCGGAAATTTCGGATTGGATCGATGCGCGGTGCCATGACCTGCTCTCCTAACGCTGTGCTTCAGCGGTGTTCTGGAAGATGCGGAAGATGACGAACTCGGCCGGGCGGACCGGCGCGATGCCGATCTCGCAGATCAGTCGTCCGTTCAGGATGTCGTCCTGGGACATCACAGTCTCGTTGCAGGTGATGAAGAAGGCCTGTTCCTCGGTGCGCCCGTAGAGCGCGCCCAGCCGCCATTGCGTACGCAGGAACAGGCGGATGGTGTCGGTGACGCGCGCCCACAGGCGCGGATCGTTCGGTTCAAAGACAACCCATTGAGTTCCTTCGTAAATCGATCGCTCCAGGAAAATGAAGAGGCGCCGCACGCTGACATATTTCCAGAGGGCGTTCGAGGTGATGGTGCGCGCGCCCCAGATGCGGATGCCGCGGCCCGGGAATTGGCGGATGACGTTGACGCTCTGAGGATTGAGCACGTCCTGTGTTTGGTCATTGATGTCGATTTCGAGATCGAGCGCGCCGCGCAGCAGTTCGTTAGCGGGCGCCTTGAACACGCCTCTCTCGGAGTCGGTTCGGGCGAAAACGCCGAGGCTGTGGCCGCCCGGTGGCACCAGCTTGCGGGCGCCGGTGGCCGGATCGGATATCCATATCCATGGATAGTAGTAGCCGGCGTAGTTGGTATCGGTATTCAGGATATTCCGGGGGTTGAGAGCCGAGGGATCGTTCATTCCCTTGTCGCTGTCGATCACCGCGAAGCGAAACCGCATGTTCTCACAATGGATGATGATCTGGTTCGCGATATCGGTCGATACCGCGGGCGCGTAGACGAGCGCGACGTCCCGATACGGGTCAAGCTCGAGTGCGCTCAGGCCTTGGAGGTCGACGCGACTTCCGCCCGGCAGGCCGACATAGTCCGGCGTACCCAACGCGGCGGGGTCGTCGTCGCCACCCTCAGCCAGTGCGGCGCTCGTCGACGTCTGCGGCAGTTCGAACGGATCGGTGCCGACATTGCGTACCAGAAGCCCGAGCGCCGAACTGTCCGGGCCCTGGTTGGTCACTCCCTTGCCGAGGTCGATAAAGGGGAACCGCTTGCCGACATAGTCAGGCGAGTTTTCGTCGAGCACGAGGTCGTTGAAATCCTCGGTGAGCGAAGGCTGCGGGATCGTGCGCCGGCCCTCTGCGGTGAACGGGTCGAACAGCGCTGGCGGGTTGCCCGTCCAATACGCCAGTTGGATACGGAAACCGATTGGGGAGCCGTGTTGGTCTTTCGTCGAACTTGGAGTGATCTTGACCCATACGCGCTTGCCCCAGCTTCCGGGAGCGGAGGCGCGGATAGCGTAGCTTCCGATCTGCAGCTGCGCGGTGGTCGCCGCCTCGCCGACCAGGCGCGAGACGAAGACGCGCTTGCCGCCGTTCTCAAAGAAGCCGTTGATGGCATATGGCAGGTACTTGTCTTGCCCGAAGACGCCGCCGAACCAGCGCTGATACTCCTTGTAGCTGGTCACAAGGCGCGGCTTAATCGGGCCGCGCTCCGTCTCTCCAAGGAACGCCGCAGTGCTGGTGGGTACCCCCTCAATGGGACGAGGACCGCGTTCGATCTCTTCGATATATACGCCGGGATGCAGATATTCGGGCATGGCAATTCTCCGGAATCAGGTCAGCGGACGGCCAAGTCGCCGGACGACGACTGGCTGCTTGAGGTTTTGGGACCGCAGCCGCAGTCGCCGCCGTCCCTGCGCTTGTATTTGTCGCAGTCGACAGGGTTGGAGACATTGGCCTTGTAGTCGGCCTCCACCGAGCTCTTCTTCTGCTCGAGATCAGTGGTTGCCCGCTTGATCGCCGCTTCTGTGGCAGCGAGATCGGACGTCGCTGCAGCCAGCTGGTTCTTGGCAGGTAGATAGCGTTCGGTGGCCAGGCAGCAGATGATGTCGAAAAACTTGTCAGGGGGGACGATATAGGGTTGCGGTCCGATCAGCCGGTCACGCATGCTGAGCACGCCGACATCCGGCCCACAGCAGTCGTCAGGGGTGCCTTTGTCGCAGCCGCAGAAGCTCAGATATTCGGACTCGATCTTGGATGTGGCTCCACGCGGCGCGATCGCAAGATGCATCGGCACCAGCTTCAGGAAGACCAGCAAAACCGCGCGCGCCGATTCCGTGGCGATGATCTTGCGCACTTCCTCGATCTGCTTCCAATTGTCGGCGAGATTCTTGTCGATAGTCGTCGCCGGTTTTTCCCAAGCGGCAAGCACTTTCTTGATGCGATCGAACACCGCAGCCTTGGCATCGCGGTTGCGTTCCTGCCAGTAGCGCAGGTCGCGCAGCGAATAGACCTTATCGGTCAGCGCCCCGTCGCCATCGAGCCTTAGTTCGGTGTCGCGGATGGCATAGAGCAGCGGGCAGACCTCACACTCGATAAGGCACCACCAGCACGGCACGGCGCAAACCAGCTTGTGGATGAGGTCGACGATCAGCGCGTCTTCCTTCTCCCACCGCTCGCTGAAGTCCTTGAACTTCTCATTGGTATATTCGAGCTTCGCCGCCTTCGCCTTCTTCAACAGGTCTTCGAGTTCAGCCTTGAACGCCTTGGCCTGTTCGGCCTCGCTAACCAGCTTCGCCTGTTCATCGATCAGATCATCGAGGCAGGTGCCGGTCGCCGGCGGTTTGCTCGGGCAGCAGCAGGCTTCCGGCCATTTGGGCAGTTCAGGTAACGATGGCGCCTTGGGCCCCGGATCCAGCGGCTCGCACTTCTTCCCCGGCTTTCCAGGATTGCCCTGGTCCTTGGGTGAGCAATGATCCTGGTTTGCATCTTCAGTCATCGCGCGGCCTCCTTCGTTGGCAGCTAAGGCGTGAGTTCGTCCCAGGCGAAGGGCTCTTTCGCACTGTTGATTCGGCCCTGCTGGAACGGGATATCTGCGGACGTTCTGGTCATGCCGTCGCGGCGCACCTTCAGCCGGACATTCCACCCACCGCTCGGATGAGGGTTGGGGTCTTGGTCGGGCGCGAGCCGCAGCAGTACGGCAAAGTCGCCATTGGCCGCGGTTGTCGAGCGGGTCGGCGCATCCATCCAGCCGGCGTCGTCCGACCACTGTAGCCACACTTCGGCGTCCTGCACCCGTTCTGGCGTGCCGAAACGACTTTCGCGCAAACTTCCACGCAGGGCCGACACACCGGTCTGGAATGGGTAGCCGTATCTGGGCGCGAGTTCGATGCGCACGCTTTTCTTGGGCGGCACCGGCGCAGCCACCGTCGCGCCAATGTATTGCGTTGCCGATGCGTCGACGACGACGTCGAGCGGCCGAGCGGCACCCTCCTCTAGCCAGACAAAAATTCCACTCGCATTGATCACCGGCTTGTTTCGCAGACCGGTGGCCCTCACCTTGATGTCTTTCGTAACCGGTTCGAGCGTCACCGCGTCGATGATCTCGGCAGCGAACAGTACGCGGCGGGTGAACGCCGTCTCGCGTGGCAGGTTCACAGAGAAGGCACTAGGCATCCTCGACCTCCCGTGCTTGGTGACCTGCAACCAACTCGTCTTCAACCACACGCGCGCTCTCGGGCTCGGGCCTGGGCGGGTCAATCCAGACCGGTGTCGCCATATACCCGACCGAGGTCCGATAGTTGGCCGTCGGGAACAGCGTCCAGATGCGGCTCATCTCCTCGGTCGACAGCGGCTCGAAAGAGAGGTGCACAGGCTCATGGCCGACCCGCTGTCCGTTCAGCTCAGGCTCGTTGTTCAATGCCTGGATCGCCGCCCCAAGATACTTGAGCAGTGGATCATCGACCGTCGCATCCCGCGTACCAACGGTGATCAAGTAGTGCAGTTCGAGTGGCAGCGAGTTGGTATAGACGTCGACGGCCTGCGGCGGATTTCTGGAAATGACGCGATGCTCGCGATTGCGCAGGCTGGCGTTCGGGGCCATGCGGTAGAGGAAAAGTATGAGTGTCGCGCCGCGGGCGTCCGGGTCGTCGAGTGGGCCGACAAACACGTTACCCATTTCGCCGATGGTTGCGAGCGCCGCCACCAGTCTGTCGCGCACGGCCTGGGTCACGTTGTAAACGGAATCGGCGCTCATGCCGCCCTCCGCCGTTCCGCGAGATCGATCTCGATGGTCGGCAGGCCGAGTTTCGCGAGCTCGGCTTTCGAGGCATGGAGTACCTGCTCAGGCCCGATCAGCACGCCAGCGGCCGCTGCGAGGAAGGCCGCGCGCAGCGTGATCTGACGCACATTGCCGCCGGTCAGCTCGATCTTGCGGGCGAGGATGCGGAAAGTCGCATCATCGAGCATATGCGAGCCATCCGGCAGGCAATAGCGCCAGATCGCCTCGCGTGCGGTGGCGTCGGGCCTCGGAAAGTCGATTACGAAGCGTAGTCGACGGAGGAATGCGGTGTCGAGGTTTTGTCGCATATTGGTGGTTAGGATCACCAATCCTTCATGCGCCTCCATGCGTTGCAAGAGATAGGCGACCTCGATGTTGGCGTAGCGATCATGCGCGTCGTTGATCTCACTGCGCCTCGCCATCAGGCCTTCGGCCTCGTCAACCAGAACTGCGGCTCCTGATAGCTGGGCCTCCATGAAAACGCGGTCGATGTTCTTCTCGGTATCGCCGATGTATTTGCTGACGATACGGGAGAGATCGATCTTCAGGATCTGGATGTTCAGCTGCCGTGCGACTGCCAAGGCAGCCATGGTCTTGCCGGTCCCACTTGGTCCGTGGAAGAGCGCGGTGACGCCGCGGCCGTAGGGCAACTGGTCACCAAACTTCCACGCGTCCAGCACCCTGGATGCGAAGCGCACGTTGTCCACGATCTCTTCGAGCTGGCTCTTTCTATCCGCCGGCAGCACCACTTCGTCGAGTTGGAACACCGGCTCTATGCGCTGGGCGAGGCCAGAGGCGCCAGCAGCTGCGATGGCCTTGCACGCAGCGATGAAACGATTGCGGCGCGCCTCCTCGGTGGTGAGCTGAAGAGACTGTGACCGGGCGAGCCGCATAGCGTGCTCGAACCCGTCGATGCGCAGTGGGTATAGATTGGCGATCGCCTCCGCGGCTTCGTCACTGAACGAAGTATCCGCACCTGCAGCGGCAGTATGAAGAGCCGAGACGCGCATGGCCGGAGGTATGGTCTGCTCGTCGACGACATAGGCGGCAGATCCAAGCAATTCGACTATATGGGCCGGGCCGGCGGTAATGATTGTGCCTTGGCATCCCACGCTTCCGATCGCCAGCAGGAACGTTCGCGTGGCTTCGATATGTTCGCGCACATTGTCGAGGCCACTGGCGTCGATGACGATCGGCTTACCGTGCAGGCGGGAGAGCCTAGCTACGCGAACGCCACAGTCGCGACTCTCGTTGCAATCGAGGTTATGTAGGCTGGTTACTTCGATGCGGATGATCTCAAGGTCACGATCGTCGGCGCCAGCCTCGACCAATGCAGCGAGTGTTCTGGGATTGTCGGTGTCGACCACGATCCAGTGGCGGCCGGCGCGATCCTGCAGTTGTCTGATGAGACGTGTGGCGCGTTCGCTGTCGATCAGGCCGCCGCCCGGCCATTGCGTGGCACGAACGATGCGGCGCAGCATCGGATCATGCTCCATCAGGTCGTCAGCACCGACCAACCAGTCACGGAACGGTGGATCGAGACGCAATGGCGCGTCCGCGGCCGGCGTGCCTTTTGCATGATCCTCGAACAGCCGCCAGCGCGCGAGGTTGCCCGTCTGCGCAAGCTCGCGACTGACATGCGATGGCTCGCCGAGCAGTTCGGCGTAAAGGCCGAGGCTGCCTACGCGCCGGCCCACTTCCTCCATTAGCAGCGAGATCCAACGCTGGTGGCGGGGGTCAAGCTCCGGTCCCAGCGCGAGCACCATCACGCGAAACTCAAGCGTTGTCAGCGCAAGCGATCGGGCAGAAACTGCCAGTGGCTCATTGCTGGTCGCGGCCTCAGCAAGGGCCTCGGCGAGCGTATCGCTGGCTGCCTCGACCTCTGCGCTGGGCGGCAATGCTGTCAGTGCGGGCCGATCATCGAGATAGTCGGCGACGGGCGCGCTGGTGAGCGAAGCGCCGGCCGAGCCGGAACCAGTATCGACCAGCCTGGCTACTGCCGCCCGTAGTATCGCATGCACCCATCCTGTCGCTGCATTCATTACCGGATATTGCTGATCTTCATTGCCAAGGCGACGCGACTTGAGCGCATTGTCGGAAGGCAGGAGTCGCAGCTGGAATTGGGATAGCCGTTCATCGGGGGAAGAACCACCGCGGTCGACCAATTGGCGTAGCGCTGCCAGCAGCGAGTCGAGGCCGGCATCGCGTACCGCGATACGCACCAGATTCTCGTTGATCGCCACGCATTGCACAACCAATCGTCTGCGACTGGTCAGCCAGCGCGAAGCGATCTCGTCGGTATCCTTTTGATGACCGACCAATACGACCGCGCAACGCGCCGTCGGCGGCATCGCGTCGAGCAGGATAGCCACCTCCTCGGGTTCAACGACGCGACGCTCAACCAGGTTCATGTCCGAACGTTCTCTGACCGCCCCGGCTATGCCTTCGGCCTGGATGTCCGGTGAAGTCGCTGCAACGAGAACGTTGATCCGCGACACGGCGATGACCCTCGACAGTTCGGATCGTGCGTTGTCGCAGAACCCAGCCGCCAGTCCTATTCAGCTTGTCGGCTCACAAAAGATGGATGGATGGGCCATCAGCCAGATTAGCTCGAAGGATCCAGGGTGCCGCGATGACGGCTATCAATCCAAGGATCCATCCTTCACGGACGAGGACATGCGGCCGGACGTCGACCGGCTAAACATGCGCATGCGTGCGAAAAGGAGGAGCAGGGGGCGAGTCAGTCGGCTTCGTCGTACCGATCCAGCGGCGGCGAAGCAGCTATCCATGGCGCCTCGCGCACGCGGCGCATCGCTTGCGTGCGCCGAGGCAGCTTTAGCTTCTGGAGAATGTTATGGACATGGTGCTTGACAGTGGCGACGCTGACGCTGAGGTCGAGCGCAATCTCCTTGTTGGATAGACCATTGCCGATCAATTGCAGCACCTCTCCCTCGCGTTGCGTAAGCGCCTTGGTCGATTCCGCCGGCCGCGTGTTCCGCTCCATTTCAAACAGTGCGCGCAACAGTCCGCCGGAAATCTCGGCGCTGCACGAGAGCTTCCCGCAGCGCGCGTTCGCAAGCGCGCAGCACAAATCCTCCACGGACGCGTCTCGGCCGACATAGCCACTGAACCCGGCCCGCCCGCAACGAATGACGTCCTGTCGCTGCTCTTGGAGGCCGAGCGCGACTAGTGCAATCCCCGGGAACTGCGATGCAATCGAGCGAACTTCGTCAAGCGCTATGCCCTGCGTCACATCGATCAGCACAATTTCGGCATGCACATCACGAAGGAGGATACGCAGATGTGTCAGGTCGGAAACGGTTGCTTGCAGCGAGACTTCGGTTCGAGGAAGAAAGCACGCGGTCAACGCGTCCCCAAACAAACGGATCGGAGTAACAACAACAAGCCGCATAAAACCCCCACGGCTCCCTTATGCAGTGATCAACACCTGCGAGGCAGCCCGGAATGGACTTACGTCTGAACGGCAGTAGGCATTAAGAACTTCTAATGTACATAAACTTTCCCCCTCCAGCAACAGAAGGCGAGCAATTACCCCATCACTCCAGTACTCGAACTGCGCTTAGGTCCGGACACATTAAGGGGCTTTGTTAGCCGCGAAACGGACGAAGGCATTGAAGACTCAGGGCTAATTCTGACACGCCAACGGGCGCACCAACCTGAACTATTGCTCAGAAATGGGGTACAACGGACCGCCGAAACTAAAGGACGATAAAGTCATAAGAAAGGGTTAATACTTTGCGCGCTCTCGTGTCCGAAGCTCGCAAAGCTCAGGACTACAATTCCCAGTCCTCATCCTGATGACCGTGATCTGTAGCGGCTTGCCAAGACGGTGAGCCGGCCACCTCGTGCCGACTAAACCCGAGGGCGCACAAGGCTGAAGCTCGGAAATGTCCGCTGGTGGGGCCAAATCAGTTCGGTGCTGGAGAAAGTTCGTGGCCCCGACAAGTCAGGCAAGTCTACGGCTGTGCCTGATTCAACGGCCAATCCGTCGCCCATTGACGTAGAAAGTGCTGGCCTCTTCGCAACGGCCGAGCAAGTCGGGTGTGTTGAAGCAGATTCTGACGTTTTGACCTCAAAGCTGTCGGACTGCTTGCGACCGCAAAGGGCCGTTTGGTTATTAGAGATGCGCATCGATGACCCGCATATGCGCTGCGGCCGAAATTAGAACCCGCCTAATTGCACGTCGTTGCCGCCAATTACCGCACTCGTCACTGAAGGTATTTCGAAACCGGGAGGCTTGAGGTACGTCTGACGGTGCCATCAATGCGCGGAGAAATTGACAACAGACCCAAACATTACGGTCAAAGCTCCTTGGACTTGCCCGATAAGTAGCACAATAGGTAACACAAATGAGCGAAACTAGGCTAAACCGACAATCGAATTTCTGAAATTCTTCAGCAAATTCAGTAGGTTACATAGAATTTTTAATGGTACCGTTGGCTGGGATCGAACCAGCGACCTCCGGATCCACAATCCGGCGCTCTAACCAGCTGAGCTACAACGGCACATTTGCCTGAGCGGGATCGGCGTGGAAATTCGTTCCACTTGATCCGCTCTGTCGTTCGGCGATGCGTCCATACGGGCTTATGGATTTTAATTCAAGGCTTTTGCGAAGCAAAGGCCAGTTCCCCACATCTCGCCGCATCGAGCGGGATCCATCGGGCAAAGAAAAAGGCCGGCGGGAGGAGGTGCCGGCCTTTTCCTGTTACGAGCCAGCGGGAGGAGGAGCTGGCTGGTCACCCCGGGGAGCAGAGGGAGGAGGTTCCACTCGCCGGGTATTCCTTGATGGCTGCCATCATACGCCTGACGGTTTTTAAGAAAATGCGACCTTTTGTTGCATCCTCAGATCATGCGCAAATGTTAGGCAGCCTTGATGTCCTTGATCGCCTTCTCGAAGGCGGTCTTGATCGGCTTGGAGACTTCTTCAGCCGCCTTGGAGGCAACAGCCTGGAAGTCCTTGGCCTGCTCGACGGTCAACTCGACGCGCTTGCGCAGGAAAGCGGTCTGCAGCTCGACGACTTCCGACAGCGACTTGGCGCCGATCAGGGCTTCGAGATGCGAGAAGCCGGCTTCGGCATTGGCGCGCAGCGCCGCGATGGTCTTGAGCGACAGGTCGCTGGAAACAGTCTTGGCGGTCTCGTAGGTCGACTCCAGAGCCTTCTGGGTCTCCTCGGCGCCGGTCTTGAGCTTGGCATAGGCCTCTTTCGACTGCTCAACGCCCTTTTCGGCGAAAGCGCGAATCTGGTCAGTGGCCTTGGAAGCGTCGAAGCTCGGGAATTCAACGTTTTCGATCGTGTCGGCGGTCTTGGTCTTGGACATTTTCCATCCTTTTCAGCGGCAGCGGCTTTGACGGAAAGCCGTCTCGTTCAGTTATGATGGCAATATAAAGGCAAATTTTGTGCATTGCAATATCTTTGTTGCAGTGCACCATAAATTTCTTTCGGGCCGTTAACCAAAAGCCCAGAAACCAGCCTTTGCACGTTCTGGCTTGTGGACCTTCGCGCCGCCGGCTTTTATTAACAAAGCGTTAACTGCAAATTTCGCCGCTCCGTGAGGGTTCGCCAAGCGCATGCCGTCCGAATATTCCTTCCTCGACGTCGCCGTGCTCGACGCTGTGCGCCAGCGCTTTGCCGCCGGCGACGCGATCGCGATCCTGTCGGTGGACCTGGAACAGGTGATCTGGGCCAATGGGCCGGGCGCCGCCGTGTTCGGCTATCCCGACATCGAAGCGATCATCGGCGCATCGGCACAGTTGCCGCTGATCGCCCGCCGCCAGATCATGGCGACCAGCGGCTTCCCCGAGATCGGCAGCGATCGCGGCATCACCGTCAGGCTGGCAACCGGCATGACCAGCCGCACCATCGGCTTCCAGGCAAGTGCCGTGACGATGCCCGACGCCGAGAAGGCGATCATGCTGGCGGTGCCGGCGGCGCAGACAGGCTCGCGCGGTGCCGCCGAAGTCGCCAGCCGGGCGATCAGCGGCTTCACCGAAGACGGCCATTTCATCGCCTTCATCGATGCCGGGGGCAATGTCGAGGCCGCGTCGGACGGGTTTTCGAAGCTCGGCATCCAGCCCGCGACTCTGGCCGCCCTGGTCGCCGATGTGGCCGCCGAGGGTGAGCGCATCGTCAAGCGTCTCGTTCCGGGCGGCAACACTTCCTACCCGGCCGGGCTCGCGCGGCTGACGCCGGAGCGGCATCTCCTGGTTGTGATCGATGAGGATCAGCTCGAGGACAACGCCGCTGCTGCAGTTGCAGGGGCTTCGGCAGACGGCCCCTCGGCAGCAACGGAAAGCCCCGCCACCGAGATTGGCCGAGCAACAGCGGCGGAAGGCGCTGCCGCGCAATCCGATCCTCATCAGGACAATCAGCCGACGGCGGATGTTCCGCTGACGCAGGCCGTCGAACGGTCGCCTGGCACCGCAGAGATCGAGCCGGAGCCCGCCGCTGGCCAGCCCGTGGCTGAAGATAGGCCGGAACGGGCAACGCAAGAGATTGCGGGGCCGACCGAGCCGACACCGGTTGCCGCCGACAACGATCAGCCGGCTGCGGGCAGCACGCCGGCACAGCACGATCATTGGTACTTCCATGCCGGCGAGGACGGCGCGCCACCCGCGCCTGCTACGCCGGAAGCGAAAAACGTGGCCCAAGCGACCGGCGCCGAGGCTTCGGTGGACAGCGCGAAGGAGAGCAAGCCCGCCTCCCCGGCAGCCCAGACGCCCCCAGCCCGGACAATAGACCGCTCGGCAGCGCCGCTACGCTTCGTCTGGCGCACCGACGCCGAAGGCAAGTTCAGCGCGCTGTCGCCGGAATTCGCCGACATTGTCGGCAAGCCGGCGGCCGACGTGATCGGCCGGCGCTTCAGGGATGTCGCGGCGGCCTTCGGCCTTGACGCGTCCGGCGAGATCGCCGGCCTTCTGGAGCGGCGCGATACCTGGTCCGGCCGCTCTGTGCTGTGGCCTGTCGTCGGCACCGACCTGAAGATCCCCGTTGATCTCGCGGCTTTGCCTGTTTATGGCCGCAGCCGCGCCTTCGAAGGTTTTCGCGGCTTCGGTGTGGCCCGCGCCAGTGACGCGACCGTCGACCCGGAAGCGATCGGCATGGCGCTGGTGCCCAATGGCAAGGCGCCGGCGGTGTCCGTACCGCAAGCCGTCGAGCATCCCGCTGAAGAACCGAAGACGGAAGAGCCGAAGGCCAAGGAACCAAATGCAGCGGACCCGTTCAAGGGCGAGGTGCCGGCGCTGACCATCGTGCCGAAACAGGAGCGGCGCTTTGCTGACAAGGTCATCCGCCTAGCCGAACACCGGCAGCCGGCCAACGACAAGGGACTGTCGACCCTGGAACGCAGCGCCTTCCGTGAGATCGGCGAGCGGCTGAAGAAGGACAGTGCGCCGGCCGAGCCGCCGGAAGCCGACAAGCCCGGCACCGAACGCCCGCCAGAACCGGTGATCAACACACCGGCTGAGCCCACGGCTGAAACAGCGGCCGAGGCCCCAGTCGCGAAGACGGAAACTCCGATCTTGCCCGCCGACGAGGTTGTGGCGACGCCTGATACCGTGCCGGATCAAAAGCCATCAGAGGCCGGCGAAATCACAGCGGAATCTGAGAGCGACGCGGCGCTGGCCGAACCATCCGAGACCGATGCCGAGGACGAGGCGGATCTCGCACGGCTTGATGGCGGTCACCCGGACGACGTGGCTGATGCCGAACCCGCCGACACCTTGCCTGGCGCGGGCGGATCGTTGCTCAACTACGCCGACCGCAATGATGAACCCGGCCCTGTCGCCGACAATGACGAGCCCCCGGTTTCAGAAGCCGTAGCGGCGGAACCGGAGGTTACGGAACCCGTCGCGACCGGTGACGGAGGCGATGCCAAAGACGCCACGCATGATGCCGTCGACGATGACGACAGCATGACATCGGCCGATTTTCGCGATGCCGAGGACAATGAGGACTGGGGCGACGGCGAGAAGGCGGCAGCCGCTGACGAGCAGGCCGCGACATTTGGCGCCGGTGCAAGCGACGTCGTCGAGAGCCCGGCTGGACAGCCACGCCTGAAAGTGCCGCCGCTGAGGACCGAAGGGATCGTGCCGTCGGCCTTTTCCGTCGGCAACGAAAGCAAGGCTCCGGACACCTCGCTGCTCGGCAAGCTGCCGGTGCCGCTGCTCATCCATTCGGGCGACCAGTTGCACTATGCCAATGACGAATTCCTCGACCTGACCGGTTACGACACGCTCGAGGACCTCGAGGACGCCGGCGGCCTCGGTGCACTGTTTGCCGATCCCTATGCCGATGACGGCACCTCCGACGGCAGCGACCGGGCGTTGCGGCTGAAGACCCGCGATGGCCAGGAATTCCCGATCGACGCCATCCTGCGCTCCGTTCCCTGGCGCGACGGCAAGGCGCTGATGCTGGTCGTGCGCCGTTCCGGCGATGATGACGCGCCCGTGGCCCTGCACGCGGTCGGCGAAGAGCCGACACAGCCCGACATTTCCGAGCTCAAGGCGCGCATTGCCGAGATGCGCACCATCATCGACACCGCCACCGACGGCGTCGTGCTGATCGGCAGCGACGGCACCATCCGCTCGATCAGCCGCCCGGCCGAAGCGCTGTTCGGTTTCGACAGCGACGAGGTGACCGGCAAGCCCTTCGCCTCGCTGTTTGCCATCGAAAGCCAGCGCGCGGCGCGCGACTATCTCACCGGCCTTTCCGAACCCGGCGTGGCAAGCGTTATGAATGACGGCCGCGAGGTGATCGGGCGCGAGGCGCAGGGGCGCTTCATCCCGCTGTTCATGACCATCGGCCGGCTGCCCAATGACAGCGGCTTCTGTGCTGTCGTGCGCGACATCACGCAGTGGAAGCGAGCCGAGGAAGATCTCACCCAGGCGCGCGCGGTGGCCGAACGGGCGTCCTCACTGAAGACCGATTTCCTGGCCCGCATCAGCCACGAGATCCGCACGCCGCTCAACGCCATCATCGGCTTTTCCGAATTGATGGTCGACGAGAAATTCGGACCGGTCGCCAATGACCGCTACCGCGACTATCTGCGCGACATCAACCGCTCGGGCAACCATGTTCTCGACCTGGTCAACGACTTGCTCGACATCTCGAAGATCGAGGCCGGCCAGCAGGAAATGGCCTATGAGGCCGTCTCGCTCAACGACACGCTGGCCGAGACCGTGGCGATGATGCAGCCGCAGGCCAACCGCGAACGCGTCATCATCCGCTCCAGCTTCGCCTCGCGGCTGCCGGAAGTGGTGGCCGACCTGCGCAGCGTGCGCCAGATCGCGCTCAACATCCTGTCCAATGCCATTCGCTACACCCAGGCCGGTGGCCAGGTGATCGTTTCAACCGCCTATGAGACTTCGGGCGACGTCGTCATGCGGGTGCGCGACACCGGCATCGGCATGAGCCAGGCCGAGATCGAACAGGCGCTGAAGCCGTTCAAGCAGATCAACGCGCTGAAGCGCGGTCGTGGCGACGGCACCGGTCTTGGCCTGCCGCTGACCAAGGCGATGGTGGAAGCAAACCGCGCCCGCTTCACCATCAATTCGACGCCGGGCGAAGGTACGCTGGTGGAAGTTGCCTTCCCCTCGACCCGGGTGCTGGCCGAATAGCAGGTCCAAAAGAAAAGGCGCCCTGGAGGACGCCTTAAGAGATGGGATTGCTGTCACAACGGGGCTTGAGCGAATTCAGATCCTCGGGGGGCTGAGGAACGGGATTTCTCCCTCAAGTTACATGCGACTATCGGGGCCGGGCCTTAACAAGTCCTTACCGGACCGCCGAAAAATTTACGAATGTGTACCACTCGTGAAATCTAGGTAAATTCCCGCAACATAGTTCGTTAACCATGCCGATCGGGGTCATTCGGCAAGCTGCGGCAGGTTCCTGAACAGCTCCAGCGCTTCCGGGTTGGCGAGCGCTTCCTTGTTCTTGATGGCGCGGCCATGCACGACGTCGCGCACGGCGAGTTCGGTGATCTTGCCCGACTTGGTGCGCGGAATATCCGTGACCGCGACGATCCTGGCCGGGACATGGCGGGGGCTGGCACCGCTGCGGATCTTGGCGCGGATGCGTTTTTCCAGATCCTCGTCCAGTTCGACGCCCGCGGCCAGCCGCACGAACAGCACGACACGCACGTCATTGTCGAAATCCTGGCCGATGCACAGCGCCTCCAGGATTTCCGGCATCTGTTCGACCTGGTTGTAGATCTCCGCCGTGCCGATGCGCACCCCGCCCGGATTGAGGGTGGCGTCCGAGCGGCCATGGATGATCATGCCGCCATGCGCCGTCCACTCAGCGAAATCGCCATGGCACCAGACATTGTCGAAACGCTCGAAATAGGCCGCCTGGTATTTCTTGCCTTCGGGATCGTTCCAGAAGCCGATCGGCATCGACGGAAACGCCTTGGTGCAGACCAGTTCGCCCTTTTCCTGCCGGATCGGCTTGCCGTCATCGTCCCAGACATCGACGGCCAGGCCGAGGCCTGGTCCCTGGATCTCGCCGGTCCACACCGGCTGGTTGGGCACGCCGAGCACGAAGCAGGAGACGATGTCGGTGCCGCCGGAAACCGAGGCGAGATGCACATCCTTCTTGATGCCTTCGTAGACGAAGCGGAAATCCTCGGGCGACAGGGGCGAACCGGTGGAGGAGATCGCCCGCACGGTCGACAGGTCATGGCTGCGGATCGGCTTGAGGCCGGCCTTGCGCACGGAATCGATGAACTTGGCCGAGGTGCCGAAGAAGGTCATCTTCTCGGCATCGACGAAGTCGAACAGCACATTGCCGTCGGGGTAGAAGGGCGAGCCGTCGTAGAGCAGCAGCGTCGCCCCGGAAGCCAGGCCCGACACCAGCCAGTTCCACATCATCCAGCCGCACGTGGTGAAGTAGAAGAAGCGGTCGCCGTCGACGAGGCCGGCATGCAGCCGGTGTTCCTTGACATGCTGGATCAGCGTCCCGCCGGCCGAATGGACGATGCATTTGGGGATGCCGGTGGTTCCTGATGAAAACAGGATGTAGAGCGGATGCGAAAACGGCAGAGGCTCGAAGCTGACTGGCTTGGCGGCGAAGGGCGACAGCGCCTCTTCCATCGCCACCGCCTTGTCGATGGTTGCCGCCACATCGGCCGAAGTACCGAGATAATCGACAAGCAGCACCTTGCGGACACTGCCGAGCTTGGCCGCGACCGCGGCGACCTTGTCAGCGACCTCGATCGCCTTGCCATTGTACCAATAGCCGTCAGGCCCGATGAAGATGACGGGCTCGATCTGGCCGAACCGGTCGAGCACGCCCTGCTCGCCGAAGTCGGGCGAGCAGGATGACCACACCGCGCCGATGGAGGCGGCGGCCAGCATGGCAGCGACTGTCTCGGGCATGTTGGGCATCATCGCGGCAATGCGGTCGCCCTTCTTGACCTTGAGCGACAGGAAAAGCTGCTGCAGGCGCGAAACCAGGCCATGCAGTTGGTTCCAGGACAGCCGCCGCTCGACCTTGTCCTCGCCGCGGAAGACGATCGCCTCGCCCGCGCCGGTCTTCTTCAACAGGTTCTCGGCGAAATTCAACGTCGCGTCGGGAAAGAAGGAGGCACCCGGCATCTTGTCGCCATCGGCGAGCAGGCGCTCGCCCTTTTCGCCGGCGATGCCGCAGAAATCCCAGACCAGGCTCCAGAACCCCTCGCGATCCTCGACCGACCAGCGGTGAAGATCGGCATAAGAGGCGAATGTGGCGCCGGCTTTCGCCTCCGCGGCCTTCAGGAAAGCCGTCAATGGCGAAGCGTCGATCCGGTCTTGCGTCGGGGTCCAGAGCGGTACTTCGGCAGCCATTATCGATCCTCCCACGGTCGTCATCGCTTATGCATATCGCAGCGCAGCAGAGCAAGATTTTGTTGGGCCGAAGCGGCCAGGTGTGCGCAAATGCCATCGCCGGGCCATAAAGACTTGAAATGCCTCAGTCCTAAGTCGTAGTGACGACTGGGGTTACACCCTGGGCGATTAATCGGAACGCGAGCATATAGGGCGAGATGCCATCATCCTTGATCCGCCGCGGAGTATGGGCGATCGGCGCTGCCGTGATCGTCATCGCTCTGGTGGTCGCCACGCTGCCGCTGATCGCCTCGACGCGCATCGTGCGCGACCGCATCGCCTGGGAAATGAGCGCCTGGAGCGGCTTCCGGGTCGCCATCGAAGGCTCGCCGCGCATAGAGGTCTGGCCGAAATTCCGGGCGATCCTGACCGATGTGACGCTGTCGAAATGGACGGATACCGATGCGCCGCCGGTCGTCGAAGCCGAACGCGTCGAAATCGACCTATCGGCCATGGCGGCGTTGCAGGGCGATGTCGTGTTTTCCACGGCGCGGCTGGTGCGGCCGACGATCCGGGTCCAGCGTACTGCGGACGGCCTGTTCCTGCCCACCGCGCCGACCGGCGGGCGCATCGCACGTTCCATCGACACGGCGCGCGGCGTGGTCAGTGCCGATCCCGCCAAGCCCAACCTCGACAAGCTGCCGACAGATGCCTTCGGCACGGTTGAGTTCAGGGACGGCCGCATGGTGGCTTCCGTCAACGGCAAAGACGTGGAAATCCTGAGCAGCCTCAGCGGCCAGGCGACCTGGGCGGCGATGAACAGCAATGCGACACTGTCGGCAACCGGGATCTGGCGCGGCGAAAGCGTGACCGTCGACGCCGCCTCGCAGAAACCTCTGGTGCTGTTTGCCGGCGGCATGGCGCCGCTCACTCTGTCTTTCAAGGCAGCACCCGGCACCTTCTCCTTCGACGGCACGGCCAGCATGTCCGACAACGCCTATTTCGACGGCCAGGTGAAATTCGCGGCACCCTCATTACGCCGCGTGCTGGAATGGTCGCAGGCCGGCATCGCGCCGAGCGCTGCGATCGGCTCGGTCAGCATTTCGAGCAAGGTCACGGCGTCGGCCGGACGCATCAAATTCGAAAACACCGCGCTGGCGCTGGACAACAATCCGGGCATGGGCGCGCTCGACCTGTCGCTTGGCGACGCCCAACCCGTGATCTCAGGCACACTCGCCTTCGACACGCTCGACCTCAGATCGTTTCTGTCCGCCTTTACGCCGCTGGGGCCGGCAAGCGGGACCGCGCCGGGTGACGTTGAGGCCAGTTTCGCCGACCGGTTCAATCTCGATCTCAGGCTGTCCGCGGCGCATGCCACGGCCGGCACAATCCAGCTTGCGGATGTCGCCGCCACCGCCCAGGTCAAGGACGGTCTTTCCGTCTTCGATATCTCCGACGCCTCGGCCTTTGGCGGCAACATCCAGACCAGCCTTCGTTTCGACCGCAAGCCCGAGGGCACCCAGGTCGAGATCCGGCTGCTTGCTTCCGATATCGATGGCGGCGCGTTCGGCACGGCGGCGGGCATGACCCGGCTGGTGCCGGTCGGCACGGGCACCGTTTCGGTCATCCTCAAGGGACCGGGCAGGACCTGGGATTCGATCTTTGAAAACGCCGACGGCTCGGTTTCGGCAACCTTCGGCCCCGGCGCGCTGAGCAAGTTCAACCTGCCGGCCTTTCTCAAGCATACCGAACAAGGCGGCTTCTTCGCGCTCGACGACGTCTCGGACGGCACTCTGCCGATCGACGGCGCCGAAGTGAAGGCGACCATTTCGCGAGGCGTGGCGAGGTTGGACAAGGCCGAAGCCAATTCGGCGAAGTACAAGATCTGGCTTTCCGGCATCGCCTCCTATGCCGGGCGTGGGCTGGCGCTGTCCGGCGGCGTCATCCAGCCGGACCAGGCGGCGGCGCAGAAGACCGGCCAGCAAGGCCCCAACCAGTCGTCCTTCTTCGTCGGCGGAACCTGGAGCACGCCGTTCATTTCGCCGATAAGCCGCGGCGTCTCGGGCGAGTAGAGGGGCGCTTTCGTTCCTTTGAGCACGATCATGCTCAACCGCGTTGCGCGGCCTGTTCGTCGAGCTGGCGCTGCACCTCACGCCGCTTGTTGGCGATCGAAGCGATGATGACGCCGACCGCGACGACGGCGATCAGGATGGTGCAGGCGGCATTGATCTCCGGCGTCACGCCGAGACGGACCTGGCTGTAGATCTTCATCGGCAGCGTCGTGGCGCCCGGTCCCGAGGTGAAGCTGGCGATGACCAGATCGTCGAGCGACAGCGTGAAGGCCAGCATCCAGCCGGACACGATCGCCGGCAGGATCACCGGCAGCGTGATCTGGAAGAAGGTCTTGGCCGGCGTTGCGCCGAGATCCATCGCCGCCTCCTCCAGCGACCGGTCGAAGGAGACCAGGCGCGACTGCACGACAACAGCCACGAAGCACATTGTCAGCGTGATGTGGGCGAGCGTCACCGTGAAGAAGCCGCGGTCGAGACCGATGGCAACGAAGAGCAGCAGCAGCGACAGGCCGGTAATGACTTCCGGCATGACGAGCGGCGCGAAGACCATGCCGGAAAACAGCACCCTGCCCCGGAACCGCGTGTAGCGCGTCAGGGTGAGCGCCGCCAGCGTGCCCAGCACGGTCGCCACGGTGGCCGAAATGACGCCGACACGCGCCGTGACCCAGGTGGCGTCCATCAGGCCCTGGTTGTGGAACAGCGAAACGTACCATTTGGTCGAGAAGCCGCCCCAGACGGTGACGAGCTTGGATTCGTTGAAGGAGAAGACGATGAGCAGCACGATCGGCAGGTACAGGAAGGCAAAGCCAAGCACGATCGAGGTGACGTTGAAGCGGCTCCAGGTGGTGTTCATTTGCCCTGCTCCTGGGCACGCGCCTGTGCCTGCTGGAAAAGCATGATCGGCACGGTGAGCAGCAAAAGCAGGATGACGGCGACGGCCGACGAGACCGGCCAGTCGCGGTTGGCGAAGAACTCGTTCCACAGCGTCTTGCCGATCATCAGCGTCTGCGAGCCGCCGAGCAGGTCGGGAATGACGAACTCGCCGACGGCCGGGATGAACACCAGCAGGCAGCCGGCAATGACGCCCGGCAGCGACAGCGGGAAGGTGATTTTCCAGAAAGCCGCGGTCGGCGGGCAGCCCAGATCCTTGGCCGCCTCGATCAGCGAGTAATCCATCTTTTCCAGTGACGAATAGAGCGGCAGCACCATGAACGGCAGGTAGGAATAGACGATGCCGATGAAGATCGCCGTATAGGTGTTGAGGATGACCAGCGGCTGGTTGATGATATGCAGCGACAAGAGCAGCTGGTTGAGCAGGCCCTCGGGCTTCAGAATGCCGATCCAGGCATAGACGCGGATCAGGAACGACGTCCAGAACGGCAGAATGACCAGCATCAGCAAGGTCGGGCGGATAGTAGCCGGCGCGCGTGACATGCCATAGGCGATGGGGTAGCCGACGATCAGCGTCAGCACGGTCGAGATCGCGGCAATGATGACGCTCGTCACATAGGCCTTGAAATAGAGCGCGTCCTGCGTCAGCCAGACATAATTGTCGAAGTTGAGGTCGCGGAACCCGGCGAAGAAACCGGAGATGCCGTCGCTGAAGTCGAGCACCGGCGTGTAGGGCGGCATGGCGATCGCCGTCTGCGACAATGAAATCTTGAAGACGATGACGAAGGGGATGAGGAAGAAGAACAGCAGCCAGAGGTAGGGGACGATGATGACGAGCCGGTTGACGAAGCCGGCACCCAGCCGCGTCAGCAACGGCTTGGCGGCGGTCGGTGGCGCGGCGGCATCGGCGACGGCGATGTTGGACATATCAGCCCCCTACCGCGCCAGCACGACGCCGGCATCAGGCCGGAAGGACACCCAGGCGCGGTCGTTCCAGGTCAGTGGATCCTCGGTCACGCGCGCCGCGTTCAAGGCGCTTGCCCGCACGATCTGCCCATCGTCGAGCCTGATGTGGTAGACGGTCATGTCGCCGAGATAGGCGACGTCATAGACCTCGCCTTCCAGCGCGTTGACGGCATCTGCCGGCTTCTTCGACGACACCTTGATCTTCTCCGGCCTGATGGCGAAGACGATATCGGCATTGGCCGCGGCCGCGGCACCACCATTCTCGACCACGATCTGGGCTCCGCTCGCTCCGGTGATGCGGGTGGTGTTGGCCGACCGCTCGGAGACCTTGCCCTCGAACATGTTCACATTGCCGACGAAATGGGCGACGAAGCGCGAGGCCGGGGCTTCATAGACTTCCGCCGGCGTCGCCACCTGCATGACCTCGCCCTTGTCCATGATGGCGATGCGATCGGCCATGGTCATCGCTTCTTCCTGGTCGTGGGTGACGACGACGAAGGTGAGACCGAGCTCCTGCTGCAAATCCATCAGTTCGAACTGGGTTTCCTCGCGCAGCTTTTTGTCGAGCGCGCCGAGCGGCTCGTCGAGCAGCAGCACTTTCGGCCGCTTGGCGACCGAGCGGGCGAGAGCGACGCGCTGGCGCTGGCCACCGGAGAGCTGGTGCGGCTTGCGCTTGGCGAACTGCTCCAACTTGACCAGCTTCAGCATCTCGGCGACGCGCTTTTCGATATCGGGCTTAGGCATGCCTTCCTGCTTGAGGCCGAAGGCGATGTTGTTCTCCACCGTCATATGCGGGAACAGCGCATAGGACTGGAACATCATGTTGACCGGCCGGCGATAGGGCGGGATGCCACGCAGATCCTGGCCATCGAGCAGGATACGGCCGGCCGTCGGTTCCTCGAAGCCGGCAAGCATCCGCAGCAGCGTCGACTTGCCGCAACCCGAGGCGCCGAGCAAGGCGAAGAACTCGCGCTCGAAGATGGTCAGCGACAGATTGTTGACGGCGGTGAAGTCACCGAACTTCTTGGTGACGTTGTCGAACTGGATGTATGGCTTGGCGTTCGGGTCGTTCCATGGCGCGAAATCCCTACGGATGCTGCCAAGCGATTTCATATCCCCACTCCGTGCTGTTTCTTGCTTTGTGCCCCAAAAACGCGACCCCGGCAGCTGTCCGCCGAGGTCGCTTCAGATGCTTATTGACCGGTGACGATCTTGGTCCAGGTGCGCGTGATGACGCGCTGGGCCTTGGGATCGTACGGCTGGACCGTATAGAGCTTCTGCACCGTCGCTTCGTCCGGATAGATTGACGGATCGTCCAAGATCGCCTTGTCGACGAACTGCTGCGAAGCCTTGTTGCCGTTGGCGTAGAGCACGAAGTTTGAAGACTTAGCGATGACTTCCGGCTTCATCATGTAGTTGATGAATTCATGCGCCTCGGCGACATGCGGCGCATCAGCGGGGATCGCCATCTGGTCGAACCATATCTGGGCGCCTTCCTTCGGCACGGAATAGCCGATCTCGACACCCTGCTTGGCCTCCTGGGCGCGGTTGCGGGCCTGGAAGACGTCCCCGGAGAAGCCGATAGCCAGGCAGATGTCACCGTTGGCCAAGGCGTTGATATATTCGGACGAGTGGAATTTCCTGATAAAGGGGCGGACCTTCATCAGGGCTTCCTCGGCCTTGGCGATATCGTCAGGCGAGGTGCTGTTCGGGTCGAGGCCGACATATTTCAGCGCCGCCGGAATGATGTCGGCCGGCGAATCCAGCACATAGACGCCGCAATCCTTCAGCTTGGCGAGACTTTCGGGGTTGAAGAACACATCCCAACTGTCGATCTTGTCGGTGCCGAGCGCCGCTTTCACCTTCTTGACGTTATAGCCGATGCCGACGGTGCCCCACATGTAGTTGACCGAATATTCGTTACCGGGATCGTACTTGGCGGTGCGTTCCGAAATGACGTCCCACATGTTGGAAATGTTCGGTAGCTTCGACTTGTCGAGCTTCTGGAAGACGCCGGCCTGGATCTGGCGGGCAAGGAAATTGCCGCTGGGTACGACGACGTCGTAGCCGCTACCACCGGCAAGCAGCTTCGTTTCCAGGATCTCGTTGGAATCGAAGGTGTCGTAGACGACCTTGATGCCGGTCTGCTTGGTGAAGCCCTCGATGACGGAGCTGTCGATGTAATCCGACCAGTTGAAGACGTTGACAACACGGTCCTCGGCGTGGCCGGCAGGTGTGAACAATGTCAGAAATACCGAGGTAGCCGAAAGCCAGAGCGCTTTGCGGATCATGCTATTCTCCTTTGGTCAGTGTTCCATCGCCGGCTCGTCGCGACATACGCGCGACCGGGCATTTGTTTCAGACTATTGAGCTTACCAGGGGACAACAAGCGCCGATTGGCACGCCGGTCGCGGCCGCGCAATCGTCCGAGGCTGGAAGGAATCGCGGCGCCGTCAGAAGCTTTCGCCGCCGCGCGGACAGAAATACAGAAATATGGAGCGGTCTCGATCGGGCCGCCGGGGAGACTTGGCAAGATACGCCTGTCTTGTTGTTGCCGTGGACCCAGCCTGCCCGGGCGGCAGCAACATTGTCAATGGCAAAGCTTCAGCGGCCCGCATCAATTCGGCGACGGCACTCCGGTGATCCCTGCTCGCCGCGGCCGTGCCTGGCGCTTGAACTCGAACCCGATATGGACGAGCAGCGCGGTGACCACCACCGCGCCGCCGACGATGGTGCGCCCGGAAGGCACCTCGGAATGGATGAGCCAGACCCATATCGGCCCAAGGATCGGCTCGAAGGTGCCGAGCAGTGCCGCGATGGCCGCCGGGATCAGCCGCGCGCCGGTAGCGAAGAACGCAAGACCAATGCCGAGATTGACCACGCCGAAGGCAAAGAGAAAGCCCATATCGGCGGCCGACACCGTGAAGGCCGCTGCCTGCGAGGCGGCAAAGCCCGCGGCCAGGAGCGTGCCGAGACAGGTCGCCGGCGTCATCCGCACGCTGGCGAACCGCCTTGTGATGACGGTGGCAATCGAGAACATGAACGCGATCAGCAGCGCCAGCCCATCGCCTATGGGCGAGACGGCGCCATCGAGCGATTCCGATACCATGATGGCAACGCCGGCAATGACGGCGGCGATCGCCACCCAGGTCACGACACCTACCCGTTCGCGAAACAAGGCCCAGGCCAACAGCGCCGCCAGAAGCGGCACGCCGGCCTGCATCAAGAGGATGTTGGCGACGGTGGTGTAGGCGAGCGCCACGACGAAGGCGGTCGACGCGATGGCGAAACAGAACCCCACACCAAGGCCAGGCAAGCCCATGTCGCGAAATGATCTCAGCATGCCGCGCCAGCCGTCACGCCAGGTCATGAATAAGACCAGGAATGCGGCGGCCCAGACGGAGCGCCAGAAGATGATCGTCCAGCTGTCACCGACGGTGATGAAGCGGGCGATGGTGCCGCCGAAACTCCACATCAGCGCCGACAGGAAGACCAGAAGCATGCCGACACGTTCCTCGCGCGGCGAGAAAGTCGATGCAACAAGGCCCGGCGATGATGCTGCGTCTGTCATGGGCGCGACTGTCGAGCTTTTGTGGACGGGACGATGCGTAAGGGACGACAAAAAACTGCTCTGTTCGCGTAACGCAAAGAGTTACGCCGCGGGTGATCCAGACACCGGCGACGATTGTGGCACCTTTGCTCTCGCATTACTGGAAGTCGAAAGCGCTCAGGCCGGTCACCATCTCGTCGAGGCCAAGCGGACGCGTCACCGGCGGTTCGGCGCGCGCCAGGCAGCCGACGCGCTCGCAAAGCCGGCAGGCGGGTCCGACCGGCGTCGCCGCGACGGCGCCTTGTCCAGCCCTTGCGCCGACCACGGCGCCGGGCAGCGCCGCGCCATAGACGATGTCGTCGCGAAAGCCGATGTCGCAACCAAGCAGCAGCGCCGTGCGGCGCGGGCGCTCCGCGAACGCGCCCTGCGGCCCTTCCAGCGTGCGGGCGATGCACAGGAACTCGGCGCCGTCAGGCATTTCCACCGCTTCGACGAAAACCTGACCCGGCTGGGTGAAGGCGGCATGCACGGGCAGCTTGGGACAGCCGCCGCCAAAGCGGCTGTGCGGAAAGCCCTGGCTGCCGGCCCTGCGAAAGCGGTTTCCAGCATTGTCGACCTCCAGCATGAAGAAGGGCACGCCGAGTGCGCCCTGCCGCTGCAGCATGGTCAGCCGGTTCGCCGCCTGCTCGAAGGAGACGCCGAAGCGTGAGCGTAGCACGTCGATGTCGTAGCGGGCGCGGACGGCGGCGGCGTGAAAGGCCTGGTAGGGCATCATCAGCGCATGCGCGGCATAGCGGCCGAGCTCGAAGCGGGCGAGGCGGCGAGCCTCGTCCGTGGTCAGCTTGAGCGCCTGGATCTCGCCGGCGACCGTGACCGTCATGCGGATCAGGCAAGCCTCCATCGCCACCTCGCGCAGCTGGTCGAACGGCGACAGGCGCTCGGACAGGAACAGGCGCTGCGAATGGCGGTCATAGCGGCGGCGCCAGTTCGGCATGGTGGCGACCGGCAGCACCTTGACCGCGATGCCGTATTCACGCTTCAGCCAGGCCTTCAAAGCACCGAACAGATCGTCGCCGGGATCGAGCACCGCGGTGAACGCCTCGGCCTCCTCCTCAAGTGCCGTAAAATGGTTTGGCCGCCGTTCGAAGGTCTCATGCACCTCGTCGATCGGCAGGCGGGCGCCAGACAGTGCGGTCGCCCGCCCCTCGCGCGCCAGGAGCTCGTTGAGGTCGGACAGTCGCTCGGCCTGCTCGCGGTAGGCGCGAAACAGTTTTATCACCGCCGCGGACGCATTGGGCGCCGCCTCGGCAAGTTCGATCAACTCCTGGTCTCCCGGCAATTCGCCGACCAGCAGCGGATCGGTGAACACTTCCTTCAAGGCGGCGACCGACCCTCTCGCCTCGCCCTGCAGCTCATGCGGGTCGACCTTGTAGACCGACGCCAGTTTGAGGATCAGCTGCACCGTCAGCGGCCGCTGGTTGCGCTCGATCAGATTGAGATAGGATGGCGAAATGCCGAGCCCCTCGGCCATCGCCGTCTGCGTCAGGCCCTTGGCGTTGCGGATGCGGCGGATGCGCGGCCCGGCGAAAATCTTCTGCTCAGCCATCGACTTTTCTTGACAGGAATTTACACGACATTCGCGGCAGATCCCACTACCGGTGATTTTTACAGTTGTGACAGATTTACAGCAACCCTCTGTCAAACACAACACAGGTTTTCCCTTATCCTCGGCCACATAGCCTGATTTTTCTGGCTGATTTCGCGCCGTAATGTAAATTCAGTCACATCCCGATGTGCCAGAAGATTGGCGCGCAGACAAAGTCCATCAATCCTTCGGAGTGACTCATGACTGATTTTTACAATCTCGTTCCCTCGGCGCCGGAAGGTCGCTTCGACGGTATCGAACGTCCCTATTCGCCAGAGGATGTGAAACGGCTGCGCGGCTCGGTGCAGATCCGCCAGAGTCTCGCCGAAATGGGTGCCAACCGGCTGTGGAAGCTCATCCACGAGGAGGATTTCGTCAACGCGCTCGGCGCCATGTCCGGCAACCAGGCGATGCAGCAGGTGCGCGCCGGACTGAAGGCGATCTATTTGTCGGGCTGGCAGGTCGCCGCCGACGCCAACACTGCCTCGGCGATGTATCCCGACCAGTCGCTTTATCCGGCCAATGCCGCGCCGGAGCTGGTCAAGCGCATCAACCGGACGCTGCAGCGTGCCGACCAGATCGAGACCTCCGAGGGCAATGGGCTTTCGGTCGAGACCTGGTTCGCGCCAATCGTTGCCGATGCCGAAGCCGGCTTCGGCGGGCCGCTCAACGCCTTCGAGATCATGAAGGCGTTCATCGAAGCGGGCGCCGCCGGCGTTCACTACGAGGATCAGCTGGCGTCGGAAAAGAAGTGCGGCCATCTCGGCGGCAAGGTGCTGATCCCGACCGCCGCGCATATCCGCAACCTCAACGCCGCGCGCCTGGCAGCGGATGTGATGGGCACGCCGACGCTGGTCGTGGCACGCACCGACGCCGAAGCCGCGAAGCTTCTGACATCCGACATCGACGAGCGCGACCAGCCCTTCGTCGACTACGATGCCGGGCGCACGGTGGAAGGCTTCTACCAGGTCAGGAACGGCATCGAGCCCTGCATCGCGCGGGCCGTCGCCTATGCACCTCACGCGGACCTGATCTGGTGCGAGACCTCGAAGCCGGACCTGGCACAGGCCAAAAAATTCGCCGAGGGCGTGCGCAGGCACCATCCGGGCAAGCTGCTCGCCTATAATTGCTCGCCCTCGTTCAACTGGAAGAAGAATCTCGACGACGCGACGATCGCCAAATTCCAGAGGGAACTCGGCGCCATGGGCTACAAGTTCCAGTTCATCACGCTCGCCGGCTTCCACCAGCTCAACTACGGCATGTTCGAACTGGCGCGTGGCTACAAGGAACGGCAGATGGCCGCCTATTCCGAGTTGCAGGAAGCCGAATTCGCGGCGGAGGCCAATGGCTACACCGCGACCAAGCACCAGCGCGAGGTCGGCACCGGCTATTTCGACGCCGTGTCGATGGCAATCACCGGCGGCAAGTCGTCGACCACCGCCATGCATGAATCGACCGAGCACGCACAGTTCAGACCAGCCGCGGAATAGCGGTTCAGAAACACCGAGGAAACGCCCAACAGGGCCTTCAGACACAGGAGAAGACCAATGGCATCGATAAGCCGCGTCAAGGAACGGGCAGAAGAACAATCGACCACGATGAGCGTCGACCAGCAGGCGACGATCCGCATGCTGGCCAACGATCTGCACAGGCTCAACCAGTCGGTGATGAAGGCGGTCGAGGCCGGCGTCTCGGTGGAGCTGGTGCGCTCGGCGAGGCACCATGGCGGCGACGGCAATTGGGGCGATCTGCTGATCCCGGTGATCGTCACACAGCAGAGCCATGGCTGACTGGAAATCGTTGCAACCGGCCCTTCACCTGCGCAGTGTATGCGCAGGTGAATTTTATTTTTACGCAACCAATCCGTGGACAGGGCAGTACAGTACTGTTGCTTGACTCCACTATCGCGGGAGGCGTTTTCGGAAGCCTTTTATTTCAACTTGACATGGGGTGCGATCTCACGCCAATTGTCGGCCAGATTCAACTCTGCATTGAAATAGGGGCGAGCTTCTTGGCCGACTTGGGTGCCCAGTGAGTAACAAGGGCGAGACCGCAAAATATCCGAATCTGGTGACCCAGGATTCAAGCACCGAGACGATGCGCAGTCCCTCACAAGTGCTTGTTGTCGGGAAATCGCCGATCAATCGTGTGGTGGTGTCGAAGATCGTCGAGCGATCCGGGCTCAAGCCAATCTCGGAATCGCCCGACATGGCGGCGAAGACGTTGCGAACACTGGTGCCAGGCGTGATCGTGCTGGATGGCGGCACGGACAACAAGGACTGCGACACCCTGATGTCCGGCATCGAAACGTTGCGACGGGCTTCGGGAAAATCCTTTCCTCCCGTGATCCTGCTTTCAACCAAGACCGGTACGCCGGAGAGCCTGGGCCTGTCGAACGTGATTGACGCCGTCGTCGCCAAGCCAATCACGCCCGAGCGGCTGCAACCGGTAATCGATCGCCTGATAAGCCGCTAAAGCGCGATCAATTTCTCCTCGTGATGGTTTGCACCAGTTCGGGCAATTGCCCGAGGTCCGATATCTGGCGAAACCGCGGCTCGGCGAGCGGCGCCTGGACATGCTCGAGCACCCAGGTGAGTTCGTGCGGCACATGGACACCCCAGCCGCCGGCCTTGATGGCCGGCACCACGTCCGACTTCAGCGAATTGCCGACCATCATGCTCTTTGCCGGACCGTCGCCGTGGCGGCTGAAAAGGCGGGAATAGGTCGCGGCATTCTTGTCGCTGACGATCTCGACCGCGTCGAACAGGTCGCCGAGGCCGGACCCGGCCAGCTTGCGCTCCTGGTCGAAGAGGTCGCCCTTGGTGATCAGCACGAGGCGGTAGGCGCCGGCAAGTTTCCCCACCGTCTCGCGCACATGCGGCAAGACCTCGATCGGGTGGCTCAGCATCTCTCGGCCGGCCTCGAGGATCTGCGCTATGACCGAAGCCGGTACGCGCCCGTCGGTGACCTCGATCGCCGTTTCGATCATCGACAGGGTGAACCCCTTGATGCCGAAGCCATAGACGGCAAGGTTGCGCCGCTCGGCCTCGAGCAATCGCGCCGAAATCTGGTTCTCCTCGCCATGGTCGGCAAGCATGGCGGCGAAACGCTTCTCCGTCATGCGGAAGAACTGCTCGTTCTGCCAAAGCGTGTCGTCGGCGTCGAAGCCGATGGTCGTCAGTTCGCTGTTGTTTCGCATCGATGCCTTCCGGGTTGCGAGCCACACGAACCTAAGCCGGCCGACGTGATTTTCAACCGGAACGAGGAATGCCGGCAGCACCTCCCTTCCCTTACACAGTGGCGCACGGCTATACTCCGAAATCCGCAACCCAATCTGGTGAATGATGCCGCCTGCAAAAAAGGAAGTCCGTCCGTCGAGCCGCGGAGGACGGGCGCGTACGCCTGCCTTCGTGAAGAACCTGCGTGGTGTGAAGAACTGGAAGGAAGTCAGCGAGTGGCTGGAATGGCGCGGCATCGAGGACATCGAATGCATCACGCCTGATCAGGCGGGCGTGGCCCGCGGCAAGATGATGCCGTCGAAAAAATTCACCTCCAACACCTCGCTGGCGCTGCCTTCGGCCGTTTTCATGACGACGATTTCCGGCGGCTATCCCGAAGACGGCAACGGCTTCCACTATCCCGAGGACGACGGCGACCTCAAGCTGATGCCGGACCTGTCGACGCTGACAGTGGTGCCCTGGGAAGAAGACCCGACGGCCGCCGTCATCTGCGACCTCGTCCACCAGGACGGCCGCTCGGTAGAATTCACGCCGCGCAATGTGTTGAAGCGCGTGCTTGCCGCCTATGACAAGCTCGGGCTGAGGCCGGTGGTGGCGCCCGAGATCGAGTTCTACCTGGTGCGCAAGAATCCGGACCCGGACTATCCGCTCACCCCGCCCGTCGGTCGCTCGGGCCGTGCGATCGGCGGCGGCGCCGGCTATTCGATCGCCGGCGTCAACGAGTTCGACGAACTGATCGACGACATCTACCACTTCTCCGAAAGCCAGGGCCTGGAAATCGACACGCTCATCCATGAAGAGGGCGCCGGCCAGCTCGAGATCAATCTGCGCCACGGCGACCCGATCGAGCTCGCCGACCAGGTGTTCATGTTCAAGCGCACCATCCGTGAAGCCGCGCTCAAGCACGAAATCTACGCCACCTTCATGGCCAAGCCGATCCAGGGCCAGCCGGGTTCGGCCATGCATATCCACCAGTCGATCATCGACAAGAAGACCGGCAAGAATATCTTCTCGGCCGAGGACGGCTCGGAGACCGAGGCGTTCTTCCATTTCATCGGCGGCATGCAGAAACACGTGCCTAACGCGCTGGTGATGTTCGCGCCCTATGTCAATTCCTACCGGCGGCTGACGCAGGCGGCCTCGGCTCCGGTCAACAACAAATGGGGCTATGACAACCGCACCACGGCGTTCCGTGTGCCGCGTTCGGATCCGGCGGCGCGGCGTGTCGAAAACCGCATCCCGTCCTCCGATGCCAATCCCTACCTGGCGCTGGCGGCTTCGCTTGCCTGCGGGCTGATCGGCATCACCAGGAAGATCAAGGCCGAACCGCCGGTCCTGACGACCGCCAATGCGGACGAGATCGACCTGCCGCGCAGCCTGCTCGAAGCCGTCGACCTGTTCGAAGGCGACGAGGAACTCTGCGCGCTGCTGGGCAAATCCTTCGCCGCCACCTATGCGGCGATCAAGCGGGCGGAATTCGAGACCTTCATGGAAGTGATCAGCCCGTGGGAGCGGGAGTACCTTCTGCTCAACGTGTGAGCGGCGGCTTCGGCGCGTGAATGGTGAACATTGAATGGTGAGTAGCTTCATACTGGATGGATGAGCGCAGACGGCGCGCTTTCTCGCGGCCATTCACCATCCACACCATTCACCATTCATTGGCGTTCCCATGCCCTATCAATCTCCGATTTCTCCCGGCCGCTCTTGGTATGAAGACACGGCGGGACCTAGACCAGAGTATCCGGCACTCGACGGCGACCGGAGTTGCGATGTCGTCATCATCGGCGGCGGCTTTACTGGGCTGTCGGCGGCCGCCCATCTAGCCAAGGCGGGGACCGATGTCGTCCTGGTCGAAGCCTACCGTTTCGGTGACGGCGCATCGGGCCGCAATGGCGGCCAGCTTGGCACCGGCCAGCGCGCCTGGGCAGAAGATCTGGAGGCCGAATACGGGCTGTCCCGCGCCAAGGCACTGTTCGATCTCGCCGAGGAGGCGAAGACGCATCTCATCGAATTCGCCGCCTCCAACCAGATCGATATCGACTACATGCCGGGCCAGCTCTCGGTCGCGCACAAGCCGCGCTATGTCGACGACTACAAGGCGCATGCCGAGATCATGGGCAGCCGTTTCTCCTATCCGCACATCTCCTTCATGGATGCGAAGGAGACGGCGGAGCGGCTCGGCTCGACCGCCTATTTCGGCGGCACGCGCGACACCGGCACCGGCCATATCCATCCGATGAAGCTGGTGATCGGCACGGCGCGTGTGGCGGCGCAGGCCGGTGCGCAGCTGTTTGAAAAAACGCCATCGACCGGCATCGTTGCCGCTGGCGGCAAGGTCAGGGTTTCCACGCCAAGAGGTACCGTGACGGCACAGAAATGCCTGATCGCGGTCAACGCCTATGGCGGCACGCTCGAACCGGTGAGTGCCGCACACATCATGCCGATCGGCTCCTTCATCGGTGCGACCGTGCCTTTGGGGGCGGATTCGAAAGTGCTGCCCGGCGGCGAGTCCGTCGATGATTCCCGCTTCGTGGTGCGCTATTTCCGCAAATCGAGGGATGGCCGGCTGTTGTTCGGCGGACGAGAGGTCTATGGCGTCAACGACCCGAAAGACATCCACATCCACATTCGCCGCCAGATCGCGGAGCTCTATCCGGCGCTGAAAGGTATCGAGATCACCCATGGCTGGGGCGGCTATGTCGGCATCACCGTGCCGAGGAAACCGTTCGTGCGCGAAGTGATGCCGAATGTGATCGCGGCGGGCGGCTATTCCGGCCACGGCGTCATGCTGTCGAACTTCTTCGGCAAGCTCTATGCCGAGACCGTTGCCGGCAATCGCGACCGGCTGAAACTGATCGAGGATTTGAAAATTCCGCCATTTCCCGGCGGCCGCCGTTTCCGTACGCCGCTGCTTTTCCTGGCGCTCAACTGGTTCGCGCTGCGCGATAGGATCTAGTGCATGTCGTCCAAAAGTGACCTTCGGTCAGGGGAAGCGACATAGGCCTGAAGTGCGTCGCATGGACCCGTTTCGAGGTGACGCGCCTCGTGCTGGATCCGATCGCCATCACGACCTCATGTAATATTGTAATATTCATTGCCCTTGCGACACGTTGCGGAAATGCCGGCAAAGGCGCAGAATCCGCTATAATGGCGTACTGATGCCACAATCGGGGGCGAAAGGTTCGCGCTTCTGGGCGACTATTCGGGGATTGCTGCGGGCTTGCCCGTGTTGATTTTTGGGACCGATGCCGATCAGACGCCGGACTTCCGGCAACGATCGAAAGAACATCGGCCCGCGTATGGAGGTGGCGAGAGTGAGAGAGCCCTTCAGTTTCGGTGTTCCGGAACGTCGGCGCTTTGCCATGCAGTTTGGATACGACATGCGGCCGTCCTTCTGGCAGGAAGTCCGTTCGAACTCGCATCTGGTGATTGCCGCGGTCGGCACCGCCGCGCTGCTCGGCGTGGCCGCGGTGGCGCTCTGGCTGGCATTGCCGACGAGCGAGCGGCAAGCTGCCGCCAGCCAGGAGCAGAGCATTCCGAGCATTCCGGTGAAAACGATGAAGATCGTTCCGGCCGGAACCACGGTGGCCGCGGCGACGGTGCCGCAGCCGGCCCGCAAGTCCGACCAGGTCTCACCGACGGTGGCGGTGGCGAAAGCAAACATACAAGCGCTAGCGGCCAATGATCCCCGCTGGACCGAGGCACAGCCGAAAACCGCTTCGGCGGCACCCGATCAAGCGGCTGCCCCCAGCCAGGCGGCCAATCAGGCTGAGCCGGCGCCGAACAAGCCGGCTGTCACGGCGGCATTCGCGCCATCGGCGACCGATACCGATGCCGCCAGCGAACTTGCCAAGGTTGCCGCCCCAGCACCTGCGGCAGGCAGCAATCCGGATGGAGCGAAGACCGCCGCCATCCCTGAAGTGCAGCCACAAGCGCCCGAACAGCAGCCGACGGCGAGTGATGATGGCAGCAAGGCCAGGGCCAAGCCACCCAAAGTGGCGGCGGCCGGCAACGGGCGTATCCTAAGGCCGGTGACCATGCGCAGCGGCCCGAAGAAGAACGCAGCCGCCATCGGCACTGTACCGGCAAGAACCTCGGTGCAGGTGATGATCTGCAAGCAATGGTGCCAGATCGTCTACAACGGCAAGACCGGCTGGGTCTACAAGAGCTACATCAAGACCGGCGGCTGATGTACCGGCGCATTTGCGGCTGAGGCCGGGCTCGCCGCCGCCCGTTGCCGGTACAAGTCAAAATCGAAGTCACAGGCTCGGTCGAAACCGACCTGCGCCACAATGACGATGCGCTTCAGATGCAGCGTCCGCCATCGACCTCCAGCGCCACGCCGGTGATGAAGGCGGCTTCATCCGATGCCAGCCAGAGTGCGGCATTGGCGATATCGAGGGGCGTCGAAAGCCGGCCGAGTGGGATCGAGGCGCGGAAAGTCTCGCGAATCTGCGGCGTGTCGGCGCCCATGAATTTCTCCAGCATGCCGGTCTCGCCGGCCACCGGGCAGAGGCAGTTGACGCGGATGTTCTTCGGCGCGAGTTCCACCGCCATCGATTTGGTGGCGGTGATCGCCCAACCTTTCGAGGCATTGTACCAGGTGAGGCCGGGCCGTGGCCTGAGGCCAGCGGTGGAGGCCGTGGTCAGGATGACGCCGCCACCTTGCCGCTCCATGATCGGCACCACGGCAAGGGCCGCGTGATAGATCGCCTTCATGTTGACAGCGGTGATCAGGTCGAAGGTTTCTTCGTCGACCTTCAGCATGTCGCCGTTGCGGTGGGTGTAACCGGCATTGTTGACCATGATGTCGATGCGGCCGAAGGCGCTTTTGGCGGCATAGACCATCTCGTCGAACTCGGAGCGCAGCGAAACATCGGTCTGCGTCCAGATCGCCGCCTCGCCGATCTCGCTGGCGACGCGCTCCGCCCCCTTGGCGTTGAGATCGGCGACAACGACCCTGGCCCCCTCCTGCGCGAAGCGCTTGGCCATGCCTTCGCCGAAGCCTGATGCCGCGCCGGTGATGATGGCGACCTTGTTTTCCAGACGCATGCCTTGTCCGCTCATCGATGTCTTCCCGGAACCAATAAGGCGGTTGACCGGCGCGGCCCATGCCGCGACAGACAAGGCGCCATTTCTCCCTTAGCTTTCGTCACATTCACGTTCTATGCTGCAACTGCGAAAGCTTCCGGAGTCTTCGTTCACCGACAAGCCTCCGGCAAGCGCCAGTGTCAAGCGCACATGTGGATCCAATCAATGTCCAGCGATTGGTCCTCGATGTGACACCATGGCACTGGAAAATTTAAATCGATTAGAATATATCAGCCGCGTACTCGCGACCGGCGTCAAAGCGGACAGACCATGACCAGCCAGATCATTCCCGTCGATCCTTTCGACTTCATCATTTTCGGCGGCACCGGCGACCTGTCGGAACGCAAGCTTCTGCCGTCGCTCTATTATCGCCAGCGCGACCATCAATTCTCCGAGCCGACGCGCATCATCGGCACATCGCGCTCGAAAATGAGCGACGAGGAATTCCGGGCCTTCGCCAGCCAGGCGATCTCCGATCACGTCAAGCCGGCCGATATCGACGCCAAGGAATTGAAGACCTTCCTGGCGCGGCTCTCCTATATCTCGGCCGATGCGACGAGCGGCGCTGGCTTCGACAAGCTTAAGAAGGCGATCGGCGAGAGCGAGAGCATCCGCGCCTTCTATCTGGCGGTGGCGCCGGCGCTGTTCGGCGATATCTCGCACAAGCTGAAAGAGAACAAGCTGATCACGCCGAACTCGCGCATCGTGCTGGAGAAGCCGATCGGCCGCGACCTTGCCTCGGCGCGGGCACTCAACGATTTGGTCGGCGACGACTTCCACGAAAGCCAGATTTTCCGCATCGACCACTATCTCGGCAAGGAGACGGTGCAGAACCTGATGGCGCTGCGCTTTGCCAACGCGCTCTATGAGCCGCTGTGGAACTCCGCCCATATCGACCACGTACAGATCACGGTGGCCGAGACCGTCGGCTTGGAAGACCGCGTCACCTACTACGACAAGGCCGGCGCGCTGCGCGACATGGTGCAGAACCACATGCTGCAGTTGCTCTGCCTCGTGGCCATGGAGGCGCCGTCGTCGATGGACGCCGACGCCGTGCGCGACGAGAAGCTCAAGGTGCTGCGGGCGCTGAAGCGCATCAACGGCAACGAGGCGCCGAAGCACACGGTGCGCGGCCAGTATCGCGCCGGTGCATCGGCCGGCGGGCCGGTGAAGGGCTATGTCGAGGAGCTCGGCAAGGACAGCAACACCGAGACCTTCGTCGCCATCAAGGCCGAGATCGGCACCTGGCGCTGGGCCGGCGTTCCGTTCTACCTCAGGACCGGCAAGCGCTTGGCGACCCGGGTTTCGGAAATCGTCATCGAGTTCAAGCCGATCCCGCATTCGATCTTCGGCGACAGCGCCGGGCCGATCTTCGCCAACCAGCTGGTCATCCGGCTGCAGCCGGACGAGGGCGTCAAGCAGTTCATCATGATCAAGGATCCGGGCCCGGGCGGCATGCGGCTGCGCCAGATCTCGCTCGACATGAGCTTCGCGCAATCCTTCGACGGCCGCGCGCCCGATGCCTATGAACGGCTGATCATGGACGTCATCCGTGGCAACCAGACGCTGTTCATGCGCCGTGACGAGGTCGAGGCGGCGTGGAAATGGATCGACCCGATCCAGAATGCCTGGGAAGGCGCCAAGCAGGAAGCGCAGGGCTATACGGCAGGCACATGGGGGCCATCTGCCTCGATAGCGCTGATCGAACGTGACGGGCGGACATGGCACGAGAGCAATTGAACGGCGCCAGCTACAACTGGAACGCTTTCCCCGACCGGCCGCAACTGGCCGTGGCGCTGGCCGGCCGCGTGGCCGATCGGCTGACCAGGGCGATTGCGGAGCGCGGTACGGCAGTGCTGGCCGTCTCCGGCGGCACGACGCCGACAAAATTCTTCGCCGCCCTCTCGGCGATGCCGATCGCCTGGGACAAGGTGATCGTGACGCTGGTCGACGAGCGTTTCGTGCCCGCCTCCTCGCCGCGCTCCAACGCCGGGCTGGTGGCCGCCAATCTCTTGCAGAACGCCGCCAAAGCCGCGCGCTTCGTACCGCTCTACCATGAGGCATCGGGCATCGAGGATGCAGCGGCATCCGACGATGCAGCACTGCGCTCCCTGCCCTGGCCGCTCGATGTCGTGGTGCTCGGCATGGGGCCGGACGGCCACACCGCCTCCTTCTTTCCCGACGCCGACGATCTGGCAGAGCTGCTCGACCCGGCCTCGGACCGGATCATCCTGCCGGTTCATGCGGCCAGCGCGGGCGAGCCGCGGCTGACCCTGACGCTGGCGCGCATCATCGATGCCGGCTTCATCGCGCTGCACATAGAGGGCGAGGACAAGCGCACCGCCTTCGACGGCGCGGTCGCGCCCGGGCCGCGAAAGCCTATCCGCGCCGTGCTCGACGCCGCACCCAGACCCGTAGAGGTTTTCTGGGCGCCCTGATTTTGGATTTAGTGGTCCCGGCAACGGCGGGAGGATGTTTCCGGGACCTCGCCTGAAAGGACCGACCGCCATGACCGCAAGACGCGATATCGAAGCCATCACCGAGCGCATTCGCCAACGTTCGAAGGCGGGCCGCGAGCGCTATCTCGGCCGTATCGCCGAAGCGTCGAACCAGACCGCCAACCGGTCGGTATTGTCCTGCGGCAACCTCGCTCACGGCTTTGCGGTGTGCAGCCCCTCGGAAAAGCTGGCGCTCGGTGCCGACAAGGTGCCCAATCTCGGCATCATCACCTCCTACAACGACATGCTGTCGGCGCATCAGCCCTTCGAGACCTATCCGGCCCTGATCAAGGACGCGGCGCGCGAGGCCGGCGGCATCGCCCAGGTGGCCGGCGGCGTGCCGGCGATGTGCGATGGCGTCACGCAGGGCCAGCCCGGCATGGAATTGTCGCTGTTTTCGCGCGACGTAATCGCCATGTCGGCGGCGGTCGGCCTGTCGCACAACATGTTCGACGCCGCCGTCTTTCTCGGGGTCTGCGACAAGATCGTACCGGGACTGGTGATCGCGGCGCTGACTTTCGGCCATCTGCCGGCGGTGTTCATTCCGGCCGGACCGATGACGACCGGGTTGCCCAACGACGAGAAGGCCAAGGTCCGCCAGCTCTATGCCGAGGGCAAGGCGGGGCGCGCCGAACTGCTGGAAGCCGAATCCAAATCCTACCACGGGCCGGGCACCTGCACCTTCTACGGCACGGCGAACTCCAACCAGATGTTGATGGAGATCATGGGCCTGCATACGCCCGGCGCCTCCTTCGTCAATCCCGGCACGCCGTTGCGTGAAGCGCTGACCCGCGAGGCGACGAAGCGGGCGCTGGCGATCACCGCGCTCGGCAATGCCTATACGCCGGTCGGGCGGATGATCGACGAGCGGTCGATCGTCAACGGCGTCGTCGGCCTGCATGCCACCGGCGGCTCGACCAATCATACCATCCACCTCATTGCCATGGCGGCAGCGGCCGGCATCGCACTGACCTGGCAGGATATTTCCGACCTTTCGGAAGCGGTGCCGCTTCTGGCTCGCGTCTATCCGAATGGCCTTGCCGACGTGAACCATTTCCATGCCGCCGGCGGGCTCGGCTTCCTGATCCGCGAACTGCTCGACGAAGGCGTGCTGCACGAGGATGTGCAGACGGTGTGGGGCGAAGGCCTGCGACCCTACGCTGTCGAGGCAAAACTCGGCGCCGATGGCTCCGTCGTGCGCGAGGCCTCGCCGCAGGCCAGCGGCGACGAAAAGGTGCTGGCGCCGTTCCACAAGGCGTTCCAGCCGACGGGCGGCCTGAAGGTGCTGGCGGGCAATCTCGGCCACGCCGTCATCAAGACCTCCGCCGTCAAGCCGGAACGGCGCATCATAGAGGCGCCGGCCAAGGTGTTCGACAGCCAGCAGGGCCTGAACGATGCGTTCAAGGCGGGCACGCTCACCGGCGATTTCATCGCCGTCATCCGCTTCCAGGGCCCGAAGGCCAACGGCATGCCGGAACTGCACAAGCTGACCACCGTGCTCGGCATCCTGCAGGATCGCGGCCAACGCGTCGCGCTGGTCACCGATGGGCGCATGTCTGGCGCTTCCGGCAAGGTGCCGGCGGCGATCCACGTGACACCGGAAGCGGTCGAGGACGGGCCGATCGCCCGGCTTCACGACGGCGACATCATCCGCCTCGACGCCGATGCCGGAACGCTGGAGGTGCTGGTGCCGGGAACCGAATTCGCGCTGCGCCGCACCGCCGAAGCCGATCTCATCGGCAACGAGTTCGGCTTCGGCCGCGAGCTTTTCGCCGGCTTCCGGCAGTTGGTGGGCCGTGCCGACCATGGCGCCAGCGCATTCGGAACGGCCTGATATTCCTGACTTTCAAACGAAAAGGGCGGCCTTGAGCCGCCCTTCTTTGTTTGTCCTGCCGGATGCTACTCGACTTTGAGCTCGCTCCGCTCGCCGGCCTTGACCGTGAAGGGCGTCTCCTTGTCGGCCTTGTCGGTGGTGAAGTTGGTCACCAGCACGTAGTCGCCCGCCGCCAGCGTGGTCTGCATCTTTTCGCCATAGGCGTAGGTCACCTGCTTGCGCTCGCCCTGGATGTTCTTCTTGGCCTCAAAGATCTTGAAGCCATCCGCGCCTGGTGCGTCGACAGCCAGGACGCCCGCATTCAGCGTCACGTTGACATCGGTCACCTGACCGACCGTGACGCTGAAAGGCTGTTCCGTGGACACGGCCTGCACGTCGACGCCGATCACATAGTCGCCCGGAGGCAGATCAAACTGGCTGTCGGGGCCGTAGGCGTAAGTCACCTGATCGCGGCTGCCATCAAGCTTCTTGGCCGCCTTGTACACCTTCCAACCCACATCGGTTTCGGCCTTCTCGCCGCCCTGGGTGTAGAAGGCGTTGGCCTTGGCCTTGCCGACGCCGACGATGATGTCCTTGTCGACGACCTGGCCGGCGGCAAGTTGCATGGTCTCGCTCGCCTCACCGGCTCCCAGCTTCACGGTGACCTTGGTCTCGCCGGCCGGAACGACGTATTTGACCTCGCCGTAATTGCTGTCCGACGTGCCGCCGGAATAGGCGATGCTGATCTGCGCATTGCGGTCGACATCGGCTCCCGGCGCCGGCCGCGCGTGAATCGAGAGCTCCGCGGCGTTCAGATTGAGCGCTAGGTCCGTTGCCTTGTCCGCCGTCAACGAAACCTTCTGCTCGGCCCTGGCGGCACCGCTGGTAGCGACGACGATGTAGTTGCCGGCAGCAAGATGGAACTTGACGACGTTATAGCCGGAATCGACGTGCTCGCCGCTGGCCCCCTTGGCATCATCCTTGAAGATTTCATAGTAGACATCGATCTTCGGCACCTCGCCGCCCTCTTTCAAGAACGCTTGCGGGATGAAGTTGTAGTCGACCTCGGCTGCTTTCGGCGCAGGCGCCGGTGCGGGAGCCGGTTCAGGCGCGGGTGCCGGCGCCGGGGCAGCGACGGTCTCGACCAGGGCTTCCTGCAGCGCCTTCTCATCGGAGGCCTGGATGTACTTGCCGCCGGTGTTTTCGGCCAGGCAGGCGATCTGCTTGCCCTCGTCGGCCGTCAATCCGAAGCCGACGACGTCGGCCGTGAAATCGACGCCGGATGCCTTGAGTTCCTTACCCAACGCACAGGGATCGCCGCCGCAGGTCTCAAGCCCGTCGGTAATGAGGACGACGGTTGCCTTGTCCTCGGTGTATTTCAGCGCTTCGGCCGCCTGCTTGACGGCTGCCGTCAACGGCGTCTTGCCAAGGAACTTCAGACTGTCGGCGGCATCCGTGATGGCGCTTGCCGAGCCTGGCTGAGGCGGCACGATCAGCTGGATGTCGTCGCAGCTGCCTTTTTCGCGATGGCCATAGGCCATGAAGCCGATCTCATCGTCGGCGGGAACCGATTGAAGCACGGTCCTTAGAGATTCCCTGGCGATTTCGAGCTTGGGCTTGCCGTCGATCTGTGCCCACATCGAGCCGGAAGCGTCGAGAATGATGATGACCTTGTTTGCGGCAAAGCCGAACGTCGTCATCGACAAAAGGAGGATCGCCGCAGCGACGCTCCGCGCAAATACCGCCATCGAAATCTCCTGAGTTAGCCCCCTAATCCGCACAGGGAAGCTATTTGAGGCGGCGTCAGGACACAAGCCCGGCGCGGCCGTCTCGCTCGGGCCTCTGGGCGGGGAAAAAAGCGTTCGTGCAGCAGGATCGCCCCAGCGGCAGGCGTCCTGGGGCAGACCGAAGCCCCGGCTCAGTAAGTGGTGCGACGCTCTTCCGAGGGTGGCCTGCCGAACTGCAGCCGGTAGCTCTGGGCGAAATAGGAATGCGAGGTGAAGCCGGTCGCGATCGCCACGTCGAGGATCGGCATGTTGGTCTGGCGCAGCAATTCGCGCGCCCGCTCCAGCCGCAGCCGCATGTAGTAGCGGCCGGGCGTCACGTTGAGGTGGCGCAGGAACAGACGCTCCACCTGACGCACGGAAAGACCGGCCGATTTTGCGAGTTGCACCGCCGACAGCGGTTCGTCGAGATGGTCGGCCATCAGTTCGACGATGCGCCTGAGCTTCTCCGACTTGCCGGTCAGATCGCGTTCCGGCCCGACGCGCTGGCGGTCCCCGGCCGAGCGGATGCGCTCGTGCTGGAACTGGTTGGCGACGCCATTGGCGAGGTTCGAGCCGAAATCGCCGCGCACGATCTCCAGCATCAGGTCGATCGAGGTGGTGCCGCCGGCGCAGGTGTAGCGCTTGCGGTCGATCTCGAAGACATTGCCGGTGCAGTTGATGTCGGGGAAACGCTCCATGAAGCCGGCGCGGTTTTCCCAATGGATGGTGCAGCGGTAACCGTCGAGCTGGCCGGCCTCGGCCAGCAGGTAGGACCCGACCGACAGCGCGCCAAGCGCGTTGCCGCGCCGGCCCCAGCTGCGCAACGCGGCCAGGACCTTGCTCTTGCCGGGAAATTCCGTCGTCAGGCCGACCGAGACGAAGAGGATGTCAACCGGCGGCAGGTCGGCGACGGCATAGTCGATCTTGAGCGGCAGGCCGTTGGACGCCATCACCGGATCGCCATCGGCCGACACCGTGGTCCAGCCATAGAAATCCCGGCCGAGCAGACGGTTCGCCGACCGGAACGTGTCGATCGCCGCGGCCAGCGAGAACATGGAAAACTTGTCGACCAGCAGGAAGGCGAACTGCCGGCCACCTTGAACGGGATCAGTCGTGACCGGCCGTTCCGGGGAAATGGTGGGGTTCGGCAAAACTGGCGCTTTCAGGGTCAACCCGGGCTCAGAAGGTGGGCCGCTTCAATCCGGCCGCAAGGTAGGCAGAAGCTAACGTATTGGCCATCAGCATGGCAATGGTCATCGGCCCGACACCACCGGGCACCGGCGTGATGGCGCCGGCCTGCCTGGCCGCCTCGGCATAGGCGACATCGCCGACGAGGCGCGACTTGCCCTCGCCCTTCTCGGGTGCGGGAATGCGGTTGATGCCGACATCGATGACGGTGGCGCCCGGCTTAACCCAATCCCCCTTGATCATTTCCGGCCGGCCGACGGCGGCGACCAGGATGTCGGCCGTGCGGGCGAGCGCCGGCAGATCCTTGGTGCGGCTGTGGGCAATGGTGACGGTGCAGTTGGCGGCAAGCAGCAGATTGGCCATCGGCTTGCCGACGATGTTGGAGCGGCCGACAACGACGGCGTTGAGGCCGGACAGGTCTTTGCCGCGCACGCGCTGGATCAGAAGCATCGAGCCGGCCGGCGTGCAAGGAACAAAGGCCGTATCCAGCTCGCCTGTGCCGAGCTTGCCGACATTGATGAAATGGAAGCCGTCGACATCCTTCTGAGGCGCGATCGCCTGGATGATCTTGCCGGCGTCGATGTGGGCGGGCAGCGGCAGCTGCACCAGGATGCCGTTGACGGCCGGATCGGCGTTGAGATCGGCGATGATCTTGAGCAGCGCCTCCTCGGAGGTCTCGGCCGGCAGAGTGTGCTGGAGCGAATGAAAGCCGCATTCCTTGGCGGTGCGCGACTTGGAAGCGACATAGACCTGGCTCGCCGGATCCTCGCCGACGATGACCACGGCCAGACCAGGCTTGGCTTTGCCCTTGGCGACCAGCTCGGCGGTCAACGCCTTGACCGTTCGCACCACATCCTCGGCAACGCTCTTTCCGTCAATCACTTCGGCCATGAACCATCCTCAACCCTGTTTCGCGCAACGCCGCTTTCGAGACGCAATGTCCCGGCGCCGGCAACATGCAGCGCGGCATTGTCACGAAAATTCCGGCACGCAATCCCGTCAAAGCGCCGTCCCATGCCGTTTACGCGAAAACCGGGATGGTTTTGTTCGGCCTCGGCAACGTATCTTGTGGCTCAGAAGTAGCGGCGGCGGGCGCGGCTCTCGGTGAGTTCGCGGACCGCCTCGCGGAATTCGCGCAGGCTGGCACGAATTTCCTCGATCGGCGCCTGTTCGGCGCCTTCCTCAACCGGCGACGGCTCCTGGGGTGGGTAGGCCGGTGGCCGCGGTGGCGCAGGCTGCGGCGGATACGGCATGTTCCCGGCATCCGGCGCCATGGCCTGGGTATAGGGGTAACCTGCAGGCGACGGCGCCGGCCAGGACTGCATCGAGCCGGCCTGTGATGCAGGGGTATAGGGCGGCGGAGCCGGATAGATCGGCAGTGGCGGCATCAGAGGCGACCGCGACGGCGGCCCCATCGGCTGCGAATAAGTGGCATCGAAGCCTGGCGGGAAAGGCGGCCGCGAATAGTCCGACGACCGCGGCATGAAGGCGGGATCCGGGTTCGGGAAACCGGAGGGCATGGCAGCATCCGCCGGCCGCGCGCCAAAGGCGGCGAATTCGCTGTTATCGTCCACTTCGGCGGATGGCTTGCGGGATATGACGTTGCGCAATTTCGCCATGAGCGCGGCGACACGCCCGGGCCGTTCGGCGGGAGCGGCTTCGGCCTGTGCCAAGGGCGGTGGCGGTGCTGGCGGCGGGGGTGGCACCGGCGGCACGGGCGGTGCCGGCATTGGCGGCGGGGGTGGCGGCGCCGCCCGGAATGCCTGGTCTTCGACAGGCGCCTTGCGGTCGCGGCGCGAGCGCGATGTGGCGGTCTCGCGCAGGCTTTCATAGGCGCCGCGCATGGCACCGAGACCAATTCCAGTGGCAAACCCCAGGAGCAGACCGGCAAGGGCCATCACGGCCCGCGACGGACCTTTGGCCTCGAGCGGTGCGAAGGCCTTGGAGATCACATTCATGTTGGCGGTGTTGATGTCCTTCTGCTCGCCGGTCTCCTTGGCGCGCAGCAGATATTGTTCGTAGACGGAGCGCTTGGCGGCGGCCTCGCGCTCCAGTTCGCGCATCGACACCAAATCGTTGTTGACGTCGCCGCTGCGCACTTTGAGCTGGGCAAGGCGGGAGGAGAGATCCTGTTCCAGCTGGACGGCGCGTTTCAGATCGACCTGCAGCGAGGAAGCGATGCGGCGCAACTCGCCGGCGATGCGGTCGCGCGCACCGGCAATCTGTGCGTTCAGCGCCTGGAGTTCAGGATGGCGCGGGCCCAGCCGGATGGCAGCACGGTCCGCCTCCTGCTTGAGCGTTGCATATTGCGAACGCAGATCGCTCATCGTGTTGGAATTGATCTCTTCCGGTAAGGTGCCGGCCAGAACCGAATTGACGTCGATCGAGCGCGCCGAAGCCGCCCTTGCATTGAGCTCCAGTGTGCGGGCGCGGGCGACCGAGAGCTGCTCGTTGAGCTTCAGCATCTCATCGTCGCTGATCAGATGACCCTGTGCGTCGACGAGGTCATGCGAAGCTCTGAACTCCTCGACCTTGCGTTCGGCTGCCTCGACGCCCTTGCGTAGTTCATCGAGCCTTGCCGTCAGTTCGTCGGTCGCACGGCCGGCCGTAGCGGACTGGATCTGACCGAAGGTCTGCAGGAACACATCCGTCATCGTGTTGGCGATGAGCGCCGATTTCTCGCCGTTCTGCGTGATCGCGCTGACGGTGATGACGAAGGTCTTGCCGCCACGCTCGACAGACAGGCTTTCGGCCAGATTGCCAACGGCGAGCGCACGCCGGCGAACCTCGTCCGCGCCGCTCGGGCCGTCCTGGTGCGGAAGAATCGAGCGAATGAGAGACCTGATGCCGAGGCCGCCGGCACCCTGGCCATTGAACTCCGGATCGTTGGCCAGGTTGAGCTTGTCGACGACCTTGTTCAAGACCGTGCCCGAGGTCAGCACCCGGACCTGGTTTTCAACGATGGCGAGCGTGGCGTCGGAAGCGACCACATTCTGGGTAAGGTCCCGGTCGGTGAGCTTGAGGTCGCGCGGGTCAACGATCAGTTCAGCGGTGGCTTCATACTTCTTCGGCGTCGACAGCGCGATCGCGATGCCGAGCCCGGCACCGATCAGGGTGGTGGTGATGATCAGCAGTTTCGACCTGGCAATGCCGCGCACCACCTGCATCGGATCGATCAGCGGCTTCCACTGTTGATCGTCCCTGCGATCGTCAAAGGATGCATTGGCTTCGCCTGCCTGGCTGGATCCGGACCTGTCATGCGAGCGAGCGCTGCCGGAAGGTTCTTCAGCGGACTGCCTTGAATACGGCATGGCCGGCGGCAGATCGTCGGCGTCCTCTTGCGAGCGCCAGGCGTCGTCCCGAGCCGCCGCTTCCGGCTGCTCATCCGGCCGGAGGCGCTCTGTTCCGGCGGCGGCAGACGGCGTTGGGTTCGTCCGCGCCTCGCGCCGTGAACGGGCAAGGCGATGGCGCGTGGCGGCATCCTCGCGCCAGCCAGAATCTGCGCGATCGCCTATAGAGACCAGGGATGCGTCATCCTCACCGCGCATGGGCTGGCCGAGCGCCAGCAATGAACGCTCGCGCCTCCAGTCTTCACGGTTTTCCCTGTCGACCATTGTCTTGGAGCTTCACTCTTTGGCCGCTGGGCAGCGGCGGTCGGCTATTCGTTAAGCCACGCTAAACAAGCATAGGAAACAAAAGGTTAATTTCGGCAGGCCGGCGTGTAAGCCTTCCATAACCTCAAGTGCCGGAACTTCAGCGCATCCGGGCCTCAGAACGGCACGTTAAGCTTTCCCGCCTATGGCTTCCCGGCACATGACCGAAGCTCGCGGCATACCGCAAAGGCGTAGTTTCGCCCGGATCGGCACTTTCGTGGCCGAGCGACGGGGGCTGGTGCGCGACTATTTTTCGGCGATCAGCGGCGCCGGCGGGCGGCTGGTGTTTTCGCTGGCCTATTTCATCGCCCTCGCCAACACTTTGTCGATCTCCGAATTCGGCATGTTCGCCACCGCCTCGGCGGCCGGTGTGATGCTGTCGCGGATCCTGGCCTTCGGTTTCATCTCGGCGCTCTACCGCACCGCCACCATCCGCCCCAATCTGATCGGCACCTTCACAGCCGGCTTCCTGCTGCTCGGCATCGTTTCGCTGCCGCTCCTGGCGTTGGCCTCGTTCGGGGTCTACCTGATCTTCTTTGCCGGCACCGTGCCGCTGTCGGTGTTTTCGGCGATCGTATTTGCCGAAGCGCTTTTGTGGCGCCCGGTCGAGGTGGCGCTGATCGTCAATAACGGGCTGGGCAAATTCGGGCGCGCCGCGATCCTGGCGATCCTGGCGACGGCACTGCGGGCGCTTGGCGCGGTGCTGTTCATGGTTTCGGCGCAGCACAGCATCTGGGTGTGGTCTTGGTTCTATATCGGCGCCAACGCTGCCTCGCTGGTTCTGGCTTTTGGCTGGTTCTATCCACGCCAAAGACTGCGGCTGCGCATCGAGCTCTATCTCAGGCGGCTGGCCGATTCCATTTACGTCGCCGGCGCGGAAGTGTTGTTCTACCTGCAATCGGAATTCGACAAGCTGCTGGTGCTGGCGATCGGCGGCCCGCATCTGGCCGGCATCTACGCCATCATCATGCGGCTGGTCGACCTGACCGCGATCCCGATCCGCACCTTCTCGATGATGCTGGTGCAACGCATGATGCGCGCGCCGGACCTGTTGTCGCGGCTGGCGGTCAAGAGCGGCATCGAGGGCGGCGTGTTCGCCGTTTCGACGCTGGCGCTGCTGGCGCTCGGCATCGTGCTGCACTTCTTCCCCAACGCTCTCGGCAGAAACGTCTCCGAGGCCGCGCCGCTGGTGGCGCTGGCAATCTGCGTTCCGGGATTGCGCAATCTGGTCGAATACCAGGCCGAGCTTCTGTTCGCCCGCGGCCAGACGGCGGTACGGGCGCTCAATCTCGGCCTGCTCGCCGCCCTGAAGGCGCTGCTTTTGACCTATGTGCTGACCACCATCTCCGACACCTCGGAGCTGGTGCTGTCGCTCAACATCGTCTTCCTGCTGCTCTATCTCGCCTCGATGCTGCTGACTTATTCGGCGCTGCGCAGGCCGGCGAAAGCAATCTGAATTCAGGTGACGCCGGCCTGCAAACAGCGGCTCCCTGCGCTTCCGGTGCTCACGTACCGTAGTACGCTCCGCTCCGGTTCTCGGAAGCCACTGTTTTCGGCTCGTCCTGACCTGAATTCCTGCTCAGGCTAACCCAGCCCGATCAGGCGGCGGATGCGTCCGATATCGGTGCCGATGAAGGATTGCATGCCGATCGCCACCTGCTCCGGCGCCATGCCGGCAACGAAGCGGCGGAACTCATCGTCCGACAGTGCTTCGCCCGTCCAGTGGACGCGGCAGAATTCCTCCGAACCGTGGAAGTGGCCGGCTCCGTCCAGCAGATCGTCGACATAGCGGCCATAGATCATGCATTCGGAGAATCTGCGCGCCGAGCCGACGACTTCGACCCAGTCGAGGCCATGCAACTTCTCGATCTGGCCGCACATGGCAAGCACGGTGTCGCGGCGCCAGGCAATCAGCGTCGAAATGTAGTCGTGGGTCGACACGCGCGACGGGTCGATGCCGAGTGCGGAACCCGCGTTGCTCGACCAAATGCGATGCTCGTCATGACCGTCATCCGCAAGCACGCCGTCGCGGCGGAACAGCCGTGCCTTGCCATCACGCCAGAAGGTGGCGCAGTCGAACGCTTTCAGGAAAGCGACGTCGGAATCGCAGAAGACTAGAACATCTTCTCTGGCATGCGCCGCAATGGCGATGCGGCGTAGCTGCTGCACGTGCCAGCCGCGCAGCGGCTGCGTCTTCAGGCTGAGCCAGACACGCCGGCGAAACAGGCTGAGCGGATCGTCGAAAGCGCGCAGCCAGCGCGGCAGCAGGTCACGCTCGTCGACAACTGTGCGCCGGCTGGTCTCCAGCTGGCGGAAAAGAGCGACGTCGCGGTGCTCGACCAGGATGTAGTGGTGCGCGGCGCCGGAAACATGGCGGTCAAGCGTCTCGCACAACAGGCGGCAGCGCTCGAGATCCGGCGCGTAGCTCGCCGTCACCACCGCCGCCGTCGGCGTCTTCGGCAACAGGCCCGGGCCGGCCAGGGCATCTGGAACAAACCTTTTGTTCAACGGCGCTCTCCGGCCGTTTCGGCGCCGCGCGACCATCTCTGCTTGACGACCCGCCACAGGAACACCGGGTTGCCGACGACGTAGCGGCGCCAGAGCCGGCCCGGCTCGACCGCCAGCCGGAACAGCCATTCCAGGCGCAGGCGGCGCATCCAGAGCGGCGCGCGCGGCACCGAGCCGCTCAGGAAATCAAGCAGCGCGCCAACCGCCACCGGCATGGTGCAGTGGCGTTCGTCGATGTGGCGCGCAATCCACAGTTCCTGGCGCGGCACGCCCATGGCGACCAGCAGCATATCCGGCCGCAGCGCCGCGATCCTGCTGATGATCTCCGGTTCCTGCGCGGCGGAGAAGTAGCCGTCATGAATGACCACGAAGTTGTGGTGCACGGCAAGGGCGGCCAGCTTGACCGACGCCGCCTCGGCATTGACACGCGTCGCGCCGAGCAGGCCGACGGTCAGCGACCGCGTCGAGGCCTGCAGGAAGGCCGGCACGAAATCGGTGCCGTTGAGATTGTCCGGAAAGGGCGCGCCGTAGAGAAGTGCTGCGGCGAGATCGACGCCGATGCCGTCCGGCAGGATGAGGAAATCGTCGAGCGCCTCGGCGAAGTCCGGGTCTGAACAGGCGATGTTGGCGTTGTGGGCGTTGAGGAAACTGACCTTGGTGAAGCGCCGCTCGGCAATCAGGCGGTTCAGCAGGGCGACGGCATCGTCCCAGCGGATGGCGAGCACCGAGATGCCGAGGATCGTCTTCAGGCTGTCAAGCCCGAAGGCAGCGCGGGCGGTGTGCATATTCATGCCAACACCTCCTGCCTGACCGCGCCGAGTTTTGAGAGGCCATACCGGATGGCGGCATCGAGCGCCTTGACCTGCTGGCGATAGAACGCGCCGCCATCGACGTCCCGGATGTCGGCCGCCGCCGCCTCCAGGGCCCTGGCGAAACCGGCCGGATCGTCGGTGACGACGCAGTTGTCGGGGCGATGGCCGATGCCGCGGAGCGAACGGCTGGTGGCGACGGAAGGCAGGCCGAGCTCGAAGGTCTCGATGGTCTTCAGCTGCACGCCGCTGCCCGCGGTGCTGATCAGCGGGATGACGGCCGCGCCGCATACGAATGCCCTGGCATCCGCGACACGGCCGACAAACTCGACGCCCGGATGTGCCGAGGTGACGCCGGAAGGCATGTGGCCGGCGATGCGGATGCGGAAACCGGGCCGCAGATGCGGCACCACCTTGCCCAGGAACCAGTCGAGGCCGATGCGGTTCGGCTGCCAGGTCCAGGTGCCGATCAACGCGGCGTCGCAGTCGATCCGGCGCGGGCCGTTCCGGACTGGCGCCCTGGCGCCGGTCACCAGCGGCAGCACCGCCGAGCGGTCGTTGGAGGCGACGCCGAGAGCAGCGCGGTCTTCCTCGGCCAGCGTGAAGACAAAGCGCGCGCGGCGGCAGAGGCGCTCTTCCACGACCTTGAGCAGCCTAGCCTCGCGGCGGAACAGCAAGCGCTGGAAGACGCCGCCGGCGGCAGCCTCGTTTTCCCGCGCCGAGAGATGCTCGACATTGTGGGCGACGAAGATCGAAGGCTTGTCTTCGAAGAGCTTTTCGAAGGCGCCGGCGAACTGCACGGAATTCAGCACATAGCCATCGAACGGCCCGGCCTGTTCGAGAGCGGCCTCCACTTCGTGCTCGGACACCGCACGCAGCTTGACCGACGCGAAGGTAAGGCCAGACAGCATCGCCTTGCGGACCCAGGCGAGCTTTCGTAGCGCAGAGGCGCTTTCGGTGCGCACGTCGATCTCACCCAGCACCACGGTGTTTTCCGGGTCGGCCGTGACCTTCCCGGGCCAGGTGAAACCGATGACCGTGACGCGCGCACCAGCCCGCCGTAACGCAGCGATGATCGCAGCATTGGCGATCTCGTAGCCCGAGGCGAGAGCGCCGTCGGGCACGATCGATGTGACGAACAGCAGATGCATCTCACCTATCCTGTGGTGTAGCCGGTAGCAAAGCGCGGTGAACCCTTGATTAAGCGAGCACAATCAACGGCCGAAAGCCCCTGCCCGACGGGCCTCTCCGTGCAAGGTGATTAACGAAACCTTATCACCGTGGTGCTACCAGAACGCGACTCACCATGTGGCTGGACACGGATGATCCCTTTGCCATCGGATGGTTCGGTATCGATCGCTGGACGGTCTCCCCGGCTTAACGTGGAGGCTGTCGAAGCGGTCGTCACCTTGCCGACCTTCAAGCGCCCCGAACAGGTGCTCGACACGCTGGCTTCGCTGCGCGCACAGCGGACCGGCAGGCGCTTTGCCGTCATCGTCATGGAGAACGAAGCCGAGGTGCGGGAAGGCGCCAAGGCGGTGCTGCCGCTGTTCGAGCGCGGCGAGATGCCAGGCATGGTCATCGTCGCGCAGGAGCGCGGCAATTGCAGCGCCTACAATGCGGGCTGGCAGACGGCGATGCTGCACTTTCCGAACTTCAGGCATCTGCTGGTCATCGACGATGACGAGATCGCCGATCCGCATTGGCTGGAACGCATGTGCATGGCTGCCGAGACGCTCGGCGCCGACATCGTCGGCGGCCCGCAAGTGCCTGTCTTCGCAGACGCTGCACATGCGAGATGGGCCGAGCATCCGGTGTTCGCGCCGCCCTACCGGGAAACCGGGCGCGTGCCGGCGCTCTATTCGTCCGGCAATCTTCTGGTCGGGCGCAACGTGCTGGTCGCCATGGAGCCGCCCTTCCTCGACCTGAAATTCAACTTCATGGGCGGCGGCGATTCTGACTTTCTCAGCCGGGCGGTGCAGAATGGCTTTGTGCTCGGCTGGTGCGCCGAGGCCAAGGTTCGCGAGACCGTCCCGGCGCGGCGTGTCGAGCCCGACTGGATCCGGGCCCGCAGCTTGCGCAACGGCGTGATCTCGACTCTGGTCGAGAAGAAGAAGCGCGCCGGCACGCCGCTGGCCGGCGCCGAGGTGCTAGCGAAGAGCCTGGCGCTGCTGGCTGCCGCACCGTTTCGCGGCCTGATCCGGCTGGCGCGCACAGGATCGCCGGCGATTGCCATCTACCCCGTCCATGTGGCGCTCGGCCGCGTGCTGGCCGAATTCGGATATGCCAATGAGCAGTATCGCCAGCCCGAGAAAAACTGAGCGCGTACCGCTCAGCGACGCGTTCACGCGCGACGGCGTGGCGACCGCCATCGCCGCACTGCTGTTCAGCGTCATCATGGTGTCCTTTCGCCCGTTCCAGCCGGCCGGCGCCGAACTCACCGGCGACGGCGGCGACATCGTCAATCAGCTCGGCTTCGGTTCGCTCGGCGCCATTTCGATCTTTTCGCTGATGGCCTTCGCCGATCCTCGCATCGTGCGCTCGCTGCTCAGCCCGTCCTGGGTGCTGATGCTGGGCTTCTTCTTCCTGTCGGTGGTGCTGGCGACCGACCCGCCCGCGGCGATGCGCGCCGCCTCCTTCACCATGATCGGCATCCTGACCATGGCAACGATCCTGGCGCTGCCGCGCGATGCCGAATCCTTCTCGAAAATCATCATCTTCACCGCCGTGGTGGTGATGGGCCTTTCCTATGTCGGCCTGATCGTCTTTCCGCATGAGGCGCTGCACACAGCCGACTCCCAGGAGCCCGAACACGCCGGCCTATGGCGCGGCGTGTTCACCCACAAGAACATCGCCGGTCCGATCATGGCCTGCTTCAGTTTTGCCGGCCTTTACCTCTACCGGCGCGGTCAACGCTGGTGGGGCGCAGGCATATTCTGCGCGGCGATGATCTTCATGCTGCACACCGGCTCCAAGACCACCGCCGGCCTGGTACCGTTCTCGATCCTGATTGTCGTGCTGCCGAGCCTGATGGGCATGCGGCTCGGCACGCCGATCCTGTTCGCGCTGGCGATCATCGCCACGGCGGTCGGCACGCTGGGCATCGTCTTCCTGCCGCCGGTGAAACATCTGGCGGCGATCTATTTTCCCGACATGACCTATACCGGCCGCACCACGCTGTGGGAGTTCGCCGGCTCGATGCTGGCGAAGAAGCCATGGACCGGCTACGGCTATGAAAGCTTCTGGGGCACGCCGCTGCTGCTCAACCAGGACCAGCCTTTCGATAGGCCGTGGGACATCCGGACCATCGTGCATGGCCATGACGGCTATCTCGACATCGCCGTGCTGATGGGCATCCCCGCCCTTTGCGTGGCGGTCTACACTTTCCTGTTCGCGCCGCTGCGCGACTACATGCGCATTCCGCTGCGCAGGGAAAACATCTATCTCGGCGACTTCTTCATGATGGTGGTGCTGTTCACCGCGCTCAACGCTTTCCTAGAAAGCTTCTTCTTCCATCGCGGCGACCCGGTCTGGCTGTTCTTCGTGCTCGGCGTGCTTGGCCTGAGGCAAGTGTCGCTGCGGCCGATCGCGGTGCGTGGCTCGCGTCCCGCCTGACGGGGCTTCCCCCCTGAAGCGTGAGCGTCTATGTCAAAGCCTTCCTTCGGAGGGCTTTCGATGACGAACAGGCTTGTTCTCGCCGGCTGCGGCAATATGGGCTACGCCATGCTTTCGGGCTGGCTGAAATCCGGCAAGCTCGCGCCCTCGGCGGTTTTCGTTATCGAGCCCAATGCGGAGCTGCGCCAGCGCGCTGCAACGCTTGGCTGCGCCACATCAGCGGACGCCGGTGAGATTCCAGCCGATGCGGTGCCCGATCTCGTCGTCATCGCGGTAAAACCCCAGGTGATCCGCGACGTCACCGCCGCCTACAAGCGTTTCGGCGATGGCCGCACCACCTTCGTCAGCATCGCCGCCGGCACGCCGGTCGCCACCTTCGAAGACATCCTCGGCAACCGCGCGCCTGTTGTGCGCTGCATGCCCAACACGCCCGCCTCCATCGGCAAAGGCATGATGGTGGTGTTTTCCAACCCGCTGGTCTCGGATGATACCAAGCGCTTTGTCGCCGACCTGCTGTCGGCCAGCGGCGAAGTGGCCACCATTGACGACGAAGGCCTGATGGATGCGGTGACCGCCGTGTCGGGATCCGGGCCGGCCTATATCTTCCACTTCATCGAAGCGCTGACCGTGGCCGCCGAGAAGGCGGGGCTGCCTAGCGCAACCGCCAGGCTGCTCGCGATGCAGACCGTCTATGGCGCTGCCTCGCTCGCTGCCGAAAGCCAGGAGGAACCCGGCGTGCTGCGCCAGCAGGTGACCAGCCCCAACGGCACGACGGCTGCGGCGCTTGCCGTGCTGATGGGCGAAGACCGGTTGACCAATTTGCTGACGCAGGCAGTCGAGGCGGCTCGGCTGCGGTCGATCGAGTTGGGAAAGTAAAACTCAGTTCGCCCCGTACAGCATCTCGTCCTGCAGCCGGCGCAAGGCGAACAGTCTCGTCGTCTGGTCGGGCGCGGCATTGTCGGCGGTGAGCAATTCGCCCTTCCGGACCGGTTTCAGCACCTTGCCGCCCTCGAGCAGGCCGACCGGCACGGCGTGCTGGGCGCGGGCTTCGCCGACGGTCATCGTCCAGGAGCGATAGCAGGTCTCACCGATCGCATCGAAGGTCTCGCCGGCAGCCAGGTCCCGCTTGGCGACCGCGCAGACCTCGGCGACGGGCCTTGGCAGCGGCACCATGTCGGGCTTGCCGAAAAGCACGATGCGGGCAGCGGTGAGCGGCACTTCCAGCGAGGTCAGATGATAGGGCCGGAACAGGCTGTAATAGGGACCGTGGCCGATATGCAGATCGTCCATGCGCTCGATGATGCGCGGATGCGTGGCCTCGACGATGACGAAGACACCGGGCGCCACACCCTTGCCGATGGTGTAGTCGACGACGCCTTTTTTCAACAACAGCCCGCCATCCTCGCGTGGGATCAGCACCTTGACGAGATCGTCGCGGTCGGCCTTCGGGCCATGCATGCCGGGCACATCGGGCACCAGCCCGGTGGCGTTGGCGATGGCGCACATCTCGACCATGGTTTTCGAACCGTCGACGAACTCGACCAGCATGCGCGGGTTCATGTTGCGGCGGATCGCTTCCTCGCGATAGTCGTCGGGCATGGCGTCGTGGTTGAGCGGGTTGTTCTTGCCCTTGCCGGCCGAGACGATGGTCAGGCCGAGCGCGGACGCGAATTCGATCAGTTCCATGCAACTCGACGGCTCGTCGCCGGCGCCGACTGAATAGACGACGCCAAGCCGGTCGGCCTGCTGCTTGAGATAGCAGCCGATGGTGACGTCGGCCTCGACATTCATCATCACCAGATGCTTGCCATGCTCCATCGCCATCAGGTCGAAATCGGCGGCGACGCCCGGTTTTCCCGTGGCGTCGATGACGACGTCGATCAGCGGATTGGTGACCAGCATCTCATTCGAAGTGACGGCGATCTTTCCCGCCTCGATGGCCGCGGTGACTTTCGATGCCGCGTCCGCCTCGACCGCCATCGCCTCGTCGCCATAGGCGATGCGGATGGCGTCACGCGCGGTGTGTGGGCGGCGGGTAGAGACGGCGCAGACGGAAATACCCGGCATCAGCATGCCTTGCGTGACGAGGTCTGTGCCCATCTCGCCCGAACCGATAACACCGATGCGCACCGGACGACCCTCAGCGGCTCGGCTGGCGAGATCGCGGGCAAGCCCGGTCAAGGCGACATTGGTCATGCGTGAGATGTCCATGGTTCTTGGTTTTGGATGCGGCAATAGCAGGGAACCACCCGCTTTTGCCAACGAAACCGTTCAAACCTGGCTCAAACCACCCGGACGTAGCTCGTCATGCCCGATTTCTGGTGCTCGATGATGTGGCAGTGCAGCAGCCAGTCACCGGGATTGTCGGCGACGAAGCCGAGCTGAACCTTTTCGTTGGGCTGGATAAGATAGGTGTCGGAAATCAGCGGCTGCACCGGACGTGTCGAGGACGACAGCACCTTGAAGCCCATACCGTGCAGATGCATCGGATGCGATTGCGGCGTCAGGTTCTCCATGTCGATGACATAGCTCTTGCCGAGCTTCAATTCGGCCAGCGGCGCGGTCGGATCGGATGTATCGCCTGGCCACGGCACCTTGTTGATGGCCCAGAAACTGTAGCCTAGCGAACCGCAGATGCCATCGCTCGGTACGTTTTCCGCCGTAGCGCTGAGAGCCAGCGAAATGTGCTGGGCGGCGCTGAGGTCCACTTCCGCCACCGGATTGACCTCCAGCGGCGCAACATCGCGAACATCCCGTTTGAGCGAGCTGCCCGTCGCCCGCACGGTCGCCAGGATCTTGGGCTTGGTGCCCCTGACATCCCGCAGGCTCACCACCGCGCCTTCCCGGTCTGGCATGCGGATGGCAAGTTCCATGCGCTGCCCCGGCCCAAGCAGCAAGGCATCGGGTGAAAAGCGCTCAGGCACCGGATTGCCGTCAAGCGCCATCACGATCGCCTCGGCACCGTCGACGCGAAAGGCATAGATGCGGGTGACATCGGTGATGGCGACGCGCAGCCGCACCAGACCTCCGGCCGGCGCGTCGTATTGCGGCTGGTCGAGCCAGTTGGCGGTGCGCACCGTGCCGTAAGTGCCGGTTTTCGCGGCATCGCGCGGCCGGAATTGGTCGATGAACTGGCCGTCGTCGCCAAGACGCCAGTCGCGCAGATTGAGGACGAATTCGGCGTCGAATTTCGGATCATTCGGGTTTTCGACAACGATCACGCCGGTCAGGCCGTGGCCCATCTGCTCCAGCGTGTTGCAATGCGGGTGGTACCAGAAGGTGCCGGCGTCGGGCGGCGTGAAGGCGTAGTCGAAATGGTCGCCGGTGTTGACATAGGGCTGCACCAGGAAGGGCACGCCATCCATCTTGTTGGGCAGGCGAATGCCGTGCCAATGGATGGTCGTGGGATCATCGATGGCGTTGACCAGGCGCGCCGCGAAGGGTTCGCCCTTCTTCATCCTCAGCACTGGCGGCATTCCGGCATTGCCATAGGTCAGCACATTGTTGGTCGGGCCGATATCCATCAGCCTGGCCTGGATCTTGGCCGTCTGCAGCACCATCGGCTCGGGGCTGGTGGCGGCGAGGCCGCCAAGCCTGCCGATGGCCGAAAGCCCTACTCCGGTTGCGCCAGCGACGGCGGCCGTTTTCAAGAGCCCACGGCGTGTCCATCCGGTCATTCAGCGCTCCAACTGCAAAGCCTGGGATTTGTCGTCGCCTTGGATCACAGGCGAGCCGCCAGTGCAAATGCCGATATTGGCACACCGCGTCCCGCCAATGCCATGGCGACGGGATGGCATTCGCTCGGGAGTGCTCGCCCCCTTATTTGAAGCTGGCGATGGGCAGGAATTTCACTGCGGAGCCGGTGAAGCGGCGGTGATCGGACGTCTGTCCTCGTGGCTCGAATCCGTCGAGATAGACCTGCTCCGGCGCCGTGCGGATGAAATTGGCCGCAATGACGGGCGCCGCTGCCGTGCCGGCTCCGCCAACAATGCCGCGACCTGTCCCCACGGGCACAATTACGGCGGTGGCTTCGGGATCGAGACGTGGCTGGACACGATCGGCCTTGGGGCTGGTCCTGACGCGATCCTCGGGTTTTGGTGCCGGCACGGCAAGCTGCTGAGCGGTCGATCCATCAAGGACGGTATCGGGGTGATGCATGGCCAGCAAGGCAGCGACGGCATCGGCGGATTTGGCTGCTTCCGACGGACGCGCCGGGCTCGTCTGGCTTTGCGGCCGCCATGTCGGCAACGGGATGTTGAGCGCCACCACGTCCGGCGCGACGCTGGCGCCAGCGGCATCCGTCTTGCCCAAGGGCCTTTCGGCATTGACCACAACCGGCTTGGCCGCGGAGAGTTCGGCCTGCGCCGTGAACGCGCTGGCCATCGCGACCGGTGCGGTTTGCGGCGTCGGTATGCTGGCGGTCCGCTCGGCGCGCGGGGCGAAGGCGGGCAATGGCACCGCACTGGGCGCCATGGCCATGACGGCCGCTTCGGGCGTCTTGCTGCTTTGCTCAGCGAGCGGTTCTTCGGCGGCACCGGCGGAAGCCATCTCCGCCCGTTGGGCTGCCTCCGGCGGCACGATGGCGATGCCCTGCCCGGCGTTCTTGGGTTCAACGGACTTGGCCGGTTTGCGTGGCGCGGGCGCTGCTTCCGCGACGTCCTCGGACTCGTTGGCGCCGCGCCCGCCCAGAAGCGTCGCCAGCAGGCCGCGCGACTTGCGCTGACCACCGTCGGCGCTAGCCAGCTCGATGTTGGGCGTGCCGGCAGCCTTGCGCGATTTGTAGGCGGCAAGCGCCTGGTCATAGCCGGGCAGCGGCCTGCCGTCGCTCGGCACATGCAGCGTGTTGCCGTTCGGGAAGACCCTGGCGAGTTCCTGGCGGCTGATGCCCGGCCAATGCCGCACATTGCCGACGTCCATGTGAATGAAAGGCGAGCCGGAGGTCGGATAATAACCAACACCACCGCCCTGCATCTTGAGGCCGATGTCGCGCAGCTTCTTCAGCGGCACGTCCGGCAGGAAGAAGTCCATGGCCCGGCCGACCATGTGCTGGCTTTCCCGCGCCACGCCCTTCGAGCGGCTGCGCAGCATGGCGTTGGTCGCCGGCGAGCGATAGGCGCTGACGACATGGATATAGGCGCTCGAGCCGCTGGCGCGATAGGCCTGCCAGACGAGATCGAGCAGGCGCGGATCCATCCTGGTCGGCTCGTTGCGGCGCCAGTCGCGCAGCATGAAATCGATCTTCTTCAATCCCGCCTGATCATAGCGTCCGTTGCGCTTGAAGACGATCTCCGCCTTCTCGCCCGTATGCAGATGCTGGATCTTCAAGGCACGCGTCTCGGCGAACGCGCTGGTGACGCACAGGCAAAGGAACGCGACGACAATGGCCGGCAACCATGTCCAACGATGGGAGGCGCCGGGCGCGTTCTGTTCGCTTTCAATCACGGTCATGCCTTGCACATTGTTCTTGTTTCGGACGATTTGACGTCGTCGCCGGAAGCGGAGCCTTCTTTTCGAACCCTGGACACGCAGGTTTCACCAGGCAGGCGGGCATCCGTCCTGCGACCCGTCGATGAACAGCATCTTGGTTAACGAATCGTGTTCGCGCCGGAATGGGCGTCCCCGACAGCGGCGGGTTGCCTGGAGTGAATTCAGCCGATCGCTTCAGCGGAACAGATATTTCGAGACTTCCGGATTGCCGCGCCGCCACATCACATTGTCCAGGAAGTAGTGGTGCACGTTGATGAAGATCCAGGCGATGAAGAGGAAAAGCGACGAGCCGAACTCCGCCTTGTCGTAGGGAACCAGGTCGGTCAACGCCATCGGCACCAGCCAGAAACCGAGCGCTCCAAGAATTCCGCCGAAGACCACGAACGCCAGCACGCGCAGCCTGTATAGCGGTCCAAGAACGGACAGGGCCTTCAATGCCGGCCTCTCGACGGCATCCGCACGGTCGCGCTCGACATTGGTCTGGTAGCGCCAGACCACGGCCAGGTACTGCAACGAATGCATCGCCGGCACCACGAGCAGCCAGAGCGGGTTCAGCGTCACGAACAGGATCCAGGCATAGAGGGACACGACGTAGGCGACGACGCCGTTATAGGGCAGCGCGCCACCATGTTTGCGCCAGCGGTTGATGAACATCACGGCGGTCGCCGCCGACGAGGCGGCAGCTATCGCCATGGCGATGGTGATGAGCCATGGCGGCACCGCGAAGGTGTAATAGTCCAGGCCCCAGAACTGCCTTTGGGTGATCACCACATTCGTCTGGAGCCAGGCGAACAGCCAGACGGCGTAGCCGTTGAACAACAACACCTTCTTGTCCTGATCGCTGAAGAATTTGCGCTTCAGCACGGCATCCACCATCAGCATGCCGTAGCCCTGCTTGACATAGTGCCAGCCGACGAAAAAGCCCATGGCGTTGGTCGCATTGCCGAGCAACCGGGCGTTGCTCGTCAGCGAGCCATAGGCAAAGAAGGCAAACATGGCCAGCGGGACGACAATGCCGGCGAGAATATAGCGGATCTGAAGGCTCCGGCTGTAGCCGTCGCCACGCATCTTGCGCGCGAAATTGCGGTAGAAGATCTGGTACGAATGACCGAAATGCGGCTGGTTTATGAGGTGCGAGAGCAAGAACATCGTCAGCGTCACGGTGGCTTCGTACCGGAGCGGCAGAAAATACAGGACCGGCAGGATGAGAAGCGCGCTTCCGCCAAGCATGAAGAAGTCGATGAACGGGCCAAAGAGATATTTTTGCGGAGCGGCCGCGACTGAGGCCGGGGTATCTGCCGAAAGGTGAAGTGCCATGGTGCCTTCTCCCCCTGTGATCAGAACGTCGTCGCGGGTAGATAGGCCGTCGATTGCATCCGACCAGCGGCAGGACGTATTTGCTTAAGAACTAATTATGCTTGTTAGCAGGTTTTGCAGTTCTCTGAAATTTCGAATATTGTCTGCCCAAGGGGGTAGTGGATGCTGGCTTACGAAGCTCTGGCGGTACGCCGATATGCCCAAATTATCGGCCTGTCGATCTGCGCGTTTGTTCTGGCCGATTTTCTCTGCCTATCAGTCAGCAACGTCACGATCGATGCCTACAACGGTGTCGAACTGATCATCGCTTGTTCAATCGCCGGCGCTTATTGGGTTGCCGGAAAATTTGCTGCCCTGATGGCAACCCGAAGCCAGTCTCGACCTTCCCGAGTATGGAAGGGTGCCGGGGCTACCTTCGAAAACATCGCCATCTTCATGGCGGTATTCATCCCGATGTCGATTGCCAGCTGCCTGTTCATGTATCTTGCCGCATCGACAACCAGACCTCGGCTCGACTGGCTGCTCGTCGCCGGAGACAAGACACTTGGCTTCGACTGGCCCTCGGCGCTCGGCTACGCCAATTCCCACCCGAAGATCGCAGCAGTTCTGGTGTTCTGCTACGAGGCACTCACCTATCAGTTGCCGGTGGTGGTGCTCTGGCATGCTGTCACAAATCAGCGGCTCCGGCTGCTTGAGTTCGTCGCGATCCTGTTTGCATCGTCGGTGTTGACCGCGATCATCATGGCCGCCGTCCCGGTCGACGGCCCCTACCTCTATTTCCGCCCGGCGCCTTCCCTATTCGACCACTTCACGAATGCCGGCCTGTCCCATGCTGCGACAGTCGATGCGCTGCGTTCCGGGGCGCCTTTCGACTTCCTGATCTCCAAGACGGTTGGGATCACGTGCTTTCCCTCATTCCACACTACTCTCGGGATCATCATCACCTATGCCATGCGAAGGACGCCCTTGCTGATCCCGATTGCCGTGGTTAATGCGGTTATGATTGTGTCGACGGTGCCGGAAGGCGGCCACTACCTAGTCGATGTCATCGGTGGAGGTGTCGTGGCGGTCACAGCCATCGTCGGCGTCACCTTCTTCGCTAGCGCAAATCAACAAGACTTGGCTCAGAGAATGGCGGCCAGAAGCTGATCGCTCCGGCTGCCACCGAGAAGACCACCATGACGAGTGCATCAGGTCGTTGATCTATGACCGTCTGGAAACCGCTGCCCCTGCACGAAAGAACCGCGGCAGAAGCATTGGGACGCGCCGAGCGTATCCTTCATATTCAGGGAATGTCTGTCGAAGGATGCCTTCCTCGTTCCGTGCACGTCGATACTGTACGAGAAATTGGACCGCGCCTAACACCACCATCAACACCGACAAGTGCGAAAGGATCATTCCGAGAACGAATGTCGCCTCGCAGATGTAAAGCGGATGGCGAACAATGGAATATGGGCCAGAGGTAACCAACTGCCGGGCCGTAGCCATGATGGAGAAAGAGCGGCCGAGCCAGTACAGGCAAAACACGGAGCCCGCCATGCCGATGAAAATCAAGCACAGCGCCACCATTTGCGCTGCCTCGCTTTCCAGTGCTGGGGTCACAAACATTGCAACGATGATCAGGAAAGTTCCGGCGACAGAAGTGACCCTTGGTTCGATTCCCTGCGCGGTTCCTTTTGGCGGGAGACGGCCGACCGTCAGGAAAACCTGCAGGGCGGATATAACGGTCGCCAAGACCTGGTTGACGACGGCCAGCGAACTTACCGATGCGTTCTGATGGAAATAGGCGAACAGAGGAATCGCGCTGAGAACCGCCAGAACCGTCATGATGCAGACGATCGCGATACGGCCGAGAAAGTCTTCATTCAACATTTTTGCCACTCCCCGCAAAGCGGCACTGAAGCATTCCTTGCGTGCGCCGACAAGTAAATGCTTTCCAAAGCGTTAACGGCCAAACTGGCCACCAATCGAGATGTGTTATCAGGTCATCAAAGCCTCCCGGCCAGAAGGTCAGAGCGGACCGGTTAACTGTTTGGAAACCATTGCCTTGTGTGAGGGGCCATGAAGTGGTTCACTCGTCCGGTAAATGACATTGAGAGATGGAGCCGATGGACCTCTTTGGTCTGAAATCGCTGCTCATTTGCGCCCTGATCTTCGTACCGCTGGAGCACATGCTCGCCCTGCGGACGCAACAAAAGATATTCCGCAAGGGCATCGGCACCGATGTGATCTACGCCGTCGTCAATGGTGCGTTCCTCAAGATTTGCATTATCCTGATGGCGGCAGCGGCTATGGGTGTCTCGGCGTCTTTGGTACCTGAGAAGGTAACGATGACAGTGAGCGGTCAGGCGACTTGGCTCCAGGTCGTAGAGATCATCATCGTGGCCGATCTCGGCGTCTATGCCTCCCACCGGGCGTTCCATGCAATCCCGGCGCTCTGGAGATTCCACGCCATCCATCATGGCATCGAGGAATTGGACTGGATGGTTTCTTTCCGGGCGCATCCGGTGGACCAGATCATCACCAAGGCTGTCTCGCTTCTGCCTGTATTCTTTCTGGGTTTTTCGTCAGAGGCCATAACGGTATACTTCATCATCGCTACCGGGCATGCGCTGTTTCTGCACTCCAACGTCAGGGTGAACTTCGGGCCGCTCAAATGGGTGATCGCAAGCCCTCAATTCCACCATTGGCATCACGCCGATCAACGCGACGCCTATGACAAGAACTTCGCCAGTCACTTGGCCGTCATCGACGCGCTGTTCGGGACGTTTCATATTCCAGGCTCCAGAATGCCCGAGAAATATGGAGTCGATGAGCCGATCCCGACGGATTATATCGGCCAGCACGGCTACCCGTTCGTGCGCGGCACTCAACAGGGCCGGAATACAGGGGATGCCGTCGTCAAGCCGACGCCCGAAGAAGTAGCGCGCAGGTAGCCCAGCGCCCGTCAATTGTTCACATCGATATCGATAGAGAGCCGGGAACCATAAAGCCGTATCCGACCTGCAAGGCGATCATGCAAATCGACGCCACAGAGATAGGCACGCCAAACGGGACGACACCTTTGCGATCAAGGTGTTGCACGTAGACGCGGAAGGCGCCTTGTGGAAGCAAGAATGGATTCTTCACAACCACGGCCGTTGCCAGGGCGAACAGCAGCAGCAAGATGGAAAACCCGACCAGATCATTTCCGCCGACCAGAAACGGCACGACTGCCATCAGCTTGACATCGCCTGCGCCGACCTTTCGCAGAACCCAGAACGGAAAGAGCCCCACGAACAACACAAGGGCGGCGATGGCGCTCAGCCCCATGTCCCACCACGATCCGGACTGAAGCGACAAAAGCAGCAGCGATCCCGCCCCCAGGCAGAGCAGCAGCAGAGCGTCGCGATTGGCTATCTTCTGGGTCGTGAAGTCCAGCCACGCAATCCTTGCGAGCAGGGGTATGGCGAGCGCCTTCAGCAGCAGCACTTCGACGAGCAACATGCTAGCGCTCGATGTTCTGCACGCTCGACGACAGCAGCTTCAGATTGTTGGCTACCGTCGGATCGTTGGGCGCCAGCTCATAGGCCTTCAGGAAACTCGTGCGGGCGTCCTGCAGCTTGCCGCGCAGCAGGTAGGAATAACCGACATTGTTGTAGTATTCGGCTGATGCGCCAACCAGCTTGAAAGCCTTGCCATAGGCCCGGTCGGCGAGGTCGAAGCGGCGGATGCGATCGCACGAGGCGGCCAGCCCCATCCAGGCGCCACCGTCATTGGGGGCCAGCTGCGTCGCCTTGAAGAACAAGGCACCGGCATTGCCGTAATTTTCGGCGCGGAACTGGTTCGTGGCTTCGGCCACGGCCTGGTCCGAGGCGTAATACTCAACGTCGCTGACCGTTTTCAGTCCATCGAAGGCATCGCCAAACGACGTGACGTCGCCTTTCGACGGCTCGTTTGTGCGCACGACACCATCGGTGCTACCCGCACCATTCGTTTGGCAACCGGCAAGCGCCATCGTCAGACAGGCTGCGGCTACGGCTGCGAGGCGCATTGGCCTTGTCATTTTGTCTCCCAAGAGTCCCCGACTCCGTTTTAGAACCAAAGCATATAAACATTTAGAAGAAAATGCCCTTCATGCGGATGAGCACAGGCAGCATGACGACCATCATCACGACCGGAAAGATGCAGAGTCCCAGCGGGATCATCATCTTGACCGGCAGCGCGTTGGCACGTTCCTCGGCGTTCATGATTCTCTGGGTGCGCATTTCGTCGCTGTAAATGCGCAGGGCGTCTGTAAGACTGGTGCCCAGCTCTTCCGATTGGCGAAACAGAACGGCCAGGGCGCGCGCCTCGTCAAGCCCGATCCGGTCGGCAAGCTCGCGCAGTGCCTCGCGCAACGGTTTGCCTGCACGCAACTGCAGGGTCACGATCGACAGCTGAATGCCCAGCCATTTGTGGGTGCCGGCCAATTCGGCGCCGACGCGCTCCACGGCCGCCTCGAGGCTCATCCCTGCGTCAGCACAGGTGATCATCATGTCCATAAAATCGGGAAAGCCACGCCGATAGACCTGCTTTTGCCGGCTCTCGAAGCGGTCCAGAGCAATGCTGGGAATGACAAGGCAACCAAGCCCGATCAAGGCTGAGCCTGCAAACGCCACGAACCCCGGCAATTGCGGCGGCAACACCCGCGATAGAACCGCGTAACAGGCCAGGAAGCCGATACAGACGGCGCCGAGGCGAGAGAGCGTGTAAATTACCGGTGCGCTTGTTTGATAGAACCCCGCCCGGAACAGTTTCGCTTCCAGGGCATTAGGCTCGCCGCGTTCCTTTTCCAGGCCGCGGAAATAGGCATCGACCGGCCGCTGCGCGGAAATCCTGTTGAGCTCCTGCTGGGCATGGAGCGAGCGGCGATTGGTGATCCCCTCGGCCAAAAGGGTTTGTGTGACCAGCTTCCTTGTCTGGAAAACCGGGATGAGGACAAAGGCGGCCAGCAAAAAAAGCGCCACTGCCGCTAGGAAGATAGCGAGCGACAACAGCGTGGCTGAATTCCCTAGATTGGTAAACACGTCCCTGTCCGCCACTAGAAATCGAAGTTGACCATTCGGTACATTATGAAGTCGCCCAACAGTGCCCAAGATCCAAAGATCACAAACACCGGTACAACGATAGGGTTACCCCAGACGTCACCGTAAAAGCTTGGAGCGGCGATCGACAGAACGCCAAGCATCAGAAGTGGAAACAGCGAGATTATCCAGGCCGACATGCGACCCTCGGCCGACAGCGCCCTGATCTTCATCCGCAATTTCCGGCGTTCACGCAACACCGACGACAGGTTCGACAGTATCTCGGTGAGATTACCGCCGGTCTTGGCCTGGATGGAGAGCGAAACCGACAGCAGATGCAGACCCTCGAAGCCGACCCGCTCGGACAATTTTCGAACAGCCTGCTCCAGACTGAGGCCGAAACTTATTTCGTCGGAAACGATGCCGAATTCAGTGCCGAGCGGATCGGGCATTTCACGAGCAACCAGCGCGATCGCGACGGTCGTTGGGTGACCGGCGCGCAGAGAGCGCACGATCATATCGAGTGCATCGGGAAGCTGGACCGCAAATTTCTTGATTCGTTTGTCCCGGGCGCTTCGTAAAACGAGAATCGGTAGAACAAATCCCACAATCAGGAAGACAATGACGGCGACAATGATGGAAAAGTGCAGAAGCAACGGCAAAAGGAGCGCCAAAACGAGGCCGGCGAGCAGGAATACAGCAAGGAACGCCAGTGGATTGCCGGTGATGCCGGATTGCGTATAGAGCCGGTTGAGGGTGATTGCGCCGAAAATGAAGTCCCCCGATGCCGTCAATCCGCGTTCCTGCAGCAGTCCCTGCAGACTCTGCTCGGCCGGCTTCTCTTCTCCCAGGCGCTGCAAGCGTCGATTTATGATGCCTGCCCGCGCTCGCCGTCCGGCGATTGAGAGAAAGAAGGATTCGGCGGCGAGAATAACGGATGCCGCCGCCAGCACATAGATGAAGTAGAGGAGGGTCTGACCGGTCGGCATCAAAGTGGAACCTGCGGATTGAACGCATCTTTTGCGAAATGATACCCCATTGCCGCGGCTTCAGTGGCAAAACGCGGCCGTACACCGGTGGCGCGAAATTCGCCGACAATCGTGCCATCGGCGCGGACATCGCGGCGAACGAAGTGATAGATTTCCTGAAGCTGGACAACGTTGCCTTCCATGCCGGTCAGTTCCGATATGGAAGTGACGCGCCTGCCGCCGTCCGAGAGCCGTTGTGTCTGTACGATGATATCGATGGCCGAGGCGATCTGCGCGCGAATGGAATCGTTGGTCATCGGCATGCCGGCCATGCCGACCATCTGCTCGAGCCGCGAGATCGCATCGCGGGGCGTGTTGGCGTGGATGGTTGTCATCGAGCCTTCATGGCCGGTGTTCATGGCCTGCAGCATATCGAAGGCCTCCTCGCCGCGCACCTCGCCGACGATGATGCGGTCCGGTCGCATGCGCAGTGCGTTCTTGAGCAGTTCGCGCTGGCGAACCTCGCCTTTGCCCTCGACATTGGGCGGGCGCGTCTCCAGCCGTCCGACATGCGGTTGCTGCAGTTGCAGTTCCGCCGCATCCTCGATGGTGATCAGGCGTTCCCTCGACGGGATGTAGCTGGACAACGCGTTGAGCAAGGTCGTCTTGCCGCTGCCGGTGCCGCCGGAAACCAGGATCGACTTGCGCGACTGTACCGCGATGCGAAGCAGATCGACCATCGGCTGTCGGATCGAGTTGAACGCCATCAGACGTTCGAGAGAATAAGGGTTCTTGGAAAATTTACGGATGGAGACCAGCGGACCGTCCACTGAGATCGGCCGCACCGCGATGTTAACGCGTGAGCCGTCTGCTAGCCGGGCATCGACCATCGGTACCGATTCGTCGACACGCCGGCCTATCGCCGAGACGATCTTGTTGATGACGCGCAGGAGATGGGCCTCGTCGCGGAAGCGGATCGCGGTTTCCTCGATCACGCCATATCGCTCGATGAAGACACGCTTGTGGGTATTGATCAGAATGTCTGCAATCGAATCGTCCTTCAGCAATGGCTCGATCGGCCCCAGGCCTAGCATTTCGTCTGCCGTGTCGCTGGTCAGCTGATCGAGTTCGCGCGCGTTCAGCGGAACGTTGCGACCGCGCACGAATTCGCGCACGATCGGACGGATTTCGTTCAGGATCTCGTCCTTCGACGCAGTTTCGAGCGACGCGAGGTTGAAGCGATCAATGAGATGTCGATGCAGATCGACTTTCAGCGCCAGGAACTCGTCGCCATGCGGTTCGAGATCGGCGACAGGCGAGGCCCCATTGGCAACGGGGACAACCGCTATCGACTCCACTCTTGGCTCGATCCGCGTCTCGCCACCCTTGATGAACCGCCCCAGCATAATCCCTTATACCCCTCCAGCGCATATTAGCGGAAACTAAACGTTAACCAAGCGCCGCACAAGCGCCGGGACGCCTCACGCCAAGGCAATACTTTCAACATAGTTAAGAAGCGGCGCCAAAAAATATCGTTTTTATTTCCGACCTTCGTGGCGCCAAACGCGAGTGGCGCACTAAGCTTTGCAGTGCCCTATGGCCCTTGCGTGCTCCGACACGGGAATCCATTCCATAATTGGCTATAACCCCTTAGATATAAAGGAATATGCAATGCTGCTAAAGTAGCTATGCCTTTATTAGGCCGACGCCATAAATATGAACGAATGGTTAAGGGCGCTTGAAAAATTAGAAGAATCAAGCTCTTGATGGAATTTAACGTCGCGCCGAACTCGAGAGTTCATGTATTGGAAAGTTAAGGAACCATTAATCCCGTTTGACTCCGCAATTTCTCGGGACCTAGGATCGAGATGACGGGGGATGCTTGGGTATGGGGTACATCCTTGGCTCTGTCTCGTCGGGTTCAACCTCCAAAGGGAGAAATTGACATGAAGAAGCTCATGACGATGACCCGGCAGTTCCGCGATGACGAAAACGGCGCTGCCATGGTCGAATATACGGTGCTGCTAGGCATCATCACGGTTGCGGTCATCGCCACGGTGGTGCTGGTCGGCACCTGGGTCAGCGGCAGATGGACGGCGCTGAATTCCGCCCTTACGACTGCTACGGCGTAGTTCTCTGGCGGGCCTGAACTGAAAAGGCTTGGGCCCGCCGCTCTCACCAGAAGGTAGACGCCGTCTGCGTGCATATCAGTTGGTTGGCAGTTGGCAGTCAGCATACGCGCAAATACTGAAATAGTGGTTGGCGTGCTGCCTGTCGACTTGAGGGTTGCGGGGGGATGCTTGAGTATGGACGTCATCCTCGGCTCGTCTCGTCGGGTTTAAATCTCCAAAGGGAGTGATTGGCATGAGTAAGTTCATGACTATGGCCAGGCAGTTCCGCGATGATGAGAACGGCGCTGCCATGGTCGAATATACAGTCTTGCTCGGCATCATCACGGTAGCCGTAATAGCGACCGTTATTTTGGTCGGCACATGGGTGAGCGGGCAGTGGACGACACTTAACTCGACACTTACTACCGCTACTGCCGCTTAGTGACACTCGGCAGGCCTTGGCGCAAAATGCTTGGGCCTGCCTCTTTTCAACCGGAGACAGGCGACCCTTGGGGGGGCACGTAGTCGATTGAGTGGGTTGGGGTTATGCGCGCAAATACCGTCATCATGATCGTCCTCGCCGGCGTGTTCGGCGTGCTTGCAGTGGTGCTCGCCAACATCTGGCTGGCCAATCAGCGCAGCGCGATTGCGCAGACGAATGATATCCAGCGCGATACGGTCGTGGTGGCCGCGGTGGCGCTGAAGTTCGGCGACACGCTGTCCGCCGACAAGTTGCGCGAAGTCGCATGGCCGGCGGGCGCGGTTCCGGCCGGTGCCTTCAAGACAACGGAAGAACTCCTGACGAAAGACGTCCTCCCTGGCGCAGCCCCCAAGCAGGCATTGCAGGCGATCGGCGTCAATGAACCGGTACTCGCCACCAAGATCACCGGCCCGGGCCAGCGCGCCACGCTTTCGGCGGTGCTCGGCGAAGGCATGAAGGCCGTGTCCATCCGCGTCAACGACGTGCTTGGCGTCGCCGGCTTCGTCTTCCCGGGAGACCGGGTGGACGTGCTGCTGACGCGGACCGTGCGAAGCGACGATGGCGCGGATCAAAGTTTTGTCGACGTGCTGCTGCAAGGCATGAGGGTGCTCGCGGTCGACCAGGTGGCCGACGAAAGCAAGGACAGCCCGACCGTCGTCAAATCGGTGACGCTCGAGGCCAGCACCAAGGACGCGCAGAAGCTGACCCTGGCGGCAGGCGCCGGCCAATTGTCGCTGGCGCTTCGCCAGGCCGCCGCCAGCAAGGGCGAAACGACGGAGCGGGTGACGCTTTCCGACCTGACCGGCGAAATGCCGGCCGACGTCGCCAAAAAGCAAGCCGAACTCGCCAAGCAGGCTGCGGCCGATGCTGCTGCCGCGGCCGATCGTCAGCGCGCGGAAGATGCGCAGAAGCGCGCCGACGAGAAGATCGCAGGATTGGCACAGGCCGTGGAGCGAGTGGGTAGCAAGCTCGACGAGTTGGGCAAGGTCAAGCCGGCTCCGGCGGTGGCCTCCGCGCCGGAAGTGCGGGAAGTCGTCAAATATGTCACACCCGAGCCGCCGTCGCGTGCCACCGTGGGCGTTTTTCGAGGGGTGAAGCTCGAGACATATGACGTGCCGCGACAGCCATGATATAAAGGCGCAGCTAAAAAAATGAGGCTGCAATCGGGGAGACGGGGATGCAGGGGTTTTGGGTGAGGATGGCTGCGGTCGCGCTGTCCTGTTTCGCGACGCTACCAACGTGGAGTCTCGTGGCCGATGCCGCAGACCGCTTCATCGATGTGTCGAACCCCAGCGTTCATCGCGTTTTCCTGCCGATGTCGCAGTCGGTGACGATCGCGGTGAACGCCACCCTTGGCGATATCGTCGTCGGTGACGAAAAAATCGCCGACGCGCAGCCGATGACCGACCGCACGCTCTATGTCATCGGCAAGGGTGCCGGCACCACCACGGTCAATCTGTTCTCACCTGAAAAGCGCTCGCTCGGCGTCATCCAGATTGAGGTCGGCGTCGACGTCAGCGACATGGCGCAGGCGATCCGCCAGGTGGCGCCAAGGTCGCGCATCGAAGTCGCCTCGGTCAATGGCAGGGTCAGGCTTGGCGGTCATGTCAAGGACGGCGTCACGATGGCGGCCATCCTGGAAGTGGCCAAGCAATACGGTCCCGACGACATCATCAATTCCGTCACGATCGACGACAGCCAGCAAGTCAATCTCGAAGTCCGCATTCTCGAAGCCAAGCGCAACGCTGGCCGCGATCTCGGCGTGTCGATCAGGAGCAACAACAGCAGGAGCACGACCATCGTCGGAACCGGGATTGCCGCCGTCGACAAGGACAACGTGGTGCTCGGCACCGGCGGTTTTCTCAGCGACCTCCTGTCCACCTCGACTCCCTTCGGCGCGCTGCTCACCCGCGTCATAGACAACAATATCAAGGTCGATCTGTACATCGAGGCGCTCGAGGCCAAGGGCGCGGTGCGCACGCTTGCCAATCCCAATCTCACCACGCTCTCCGGCGAGCAGGCAAGCTTCAACGCCGGTGGTGAAGTTCCTATCCGAACTCTCGACAAGAACGGCGAGATCAGCATTGTCTACAAGCAATTCGGCGTCAATCTTCTGTTCACGCCGGTCGTACTCGACGACGGCAAGATCCATATGAACCTGGCGCCGGAAGTCAGCGACCTGAACGGCTTCACCACCGCCGGCGACCCGATTTTCACCAACCGCAAACTGTCCACCGTCGTCGAATTGCGCGACGGCCAGAGCTTCGCGGTCGGCGGGCTCCTGTCCAGCAGGACCACCAAGTTGCAGAACCAGGTGCCATGGCTCGGCCAGGTGCCGGTGATCGGGACGCTGTTCCGCAATTCGAGCAACCAGAAGGAAGAGACGGAACTGGTCGTCATCGTCACGCCGCACATCGTGCGGCCGGTGAAGCCTGGCGAGCAGCTGGCGACACCCTTCGACAAGACACGGCCCGCCAATGACCCGGAATTCTTCGTGCTCGGTCAGCTCGAGGTGAACAAGGACATGATCCGGAGATATGAAACGGGCGACGGCGTCACCGGCCCCTATGGCCACATGTTGAACTTTAAATCGAAGGACAAGATGCTCTATGTCAAGAAATAGCGCCTTGATCCTCATTCTTTGCTCCGGCCTGCTGGCGGGCTGCGCCGCGGACTATCTGAATCACTACGATTCAGTGACCTTGGCCGCGGGCGACTCGCAGAGGCACAATTCGCTTCTGCAGACAGTCGATCCGTTCAACCCGGCCTCCAGGAATACACACATAGGAGGCGATGGTGCGCGCGCAGCCGCTGTTGCCAACAACTACAGATTTCCACCACCGCCGCCGCCACCGCCTGCCATCACGGTCAATGTCGGCGGGGCGGGGTCGGGTGTGACGACGAACACAACGCCGTAAACTGAACAGAAGGATGCGGTTTCAGTGCGCCAGGCCAAACGAGGGAACCTGGCGTCAGGGGAGCAAAGAGTAAGGCCATGCTGCGGACCATTCGCGCGTTCTGGCACGATCAAAGGGGAATAGCGCTGATCCTCGTCAGCGTCACGCTGCCGGCGCTTATCGGCTTTTCCCTGTTGGCCATCGACATGAGCCGGGTCAACAATTTGCACAATGATTTGCAGAAGGCGGCGGACGCCTTTGCATTGGCTGGAGCCGCCGAGCTCGATGGCTTGCCCGGTTCATGGGCCAGAGCCGAACGCGCCATGGCGACACTAGTTACCAACCAGGCCGCATTCTCGACCGTTGGCACCAATGGCCGGTTCACCTTGACATCAGGGCAACCAGGCGGCACCGCACGCTGCAACAGCGCCGGCAACATTTCGTGGTGCTTCCTGAAGACCATACCTGCGTCGGACGCAACTCCGGTCAGCAGTGCAAACTATGCCAATGCTACGCAATCCATCGGCGAAGATGAAACCGTATTCGTCGAAGTGACGGTGGCGCCGACCGGTTTCGCCGCGATATTCCCGGCGTCGTTCCTGACGGGCAATGCGGCCAGTAACAGCTTCAACGTCGCTGCCAAGGCGACTGCCGGGTTCACATCGGGCGTCTGCGATTACACACCCGTTTTCATGTGCAACCCGTATGAGGACACAAGCATCACCGGCGGCGTCACGCTGGAGCAGGCGGCACAAACCAGGCAATACCGCCGCCGGCAGATCGTGCTGCGCGGCGACGGATCCTATTTTCCCGGCAACTTCGCTTTCCTGTCTTCTCCGTTCGGCAACGGCGCCAATAAACTCGAACAAATGCTCGCCGACTCCAAGCCACAGAATTGCTATTCGCGTGACGGCGTCGACACCGAGCCGGGCCAGAATGCCGGGCCTGTAGAGAACGGTATCAACTCGCGCTTTGGCATCGATTCGTCAAACTACTCGGATGGACCCGCGGTCAATGTGCGCAAGGGCGCCAAAAACGGCAGCCAGTTCGTCAAGAGCAACAAGGTCAACTATGAAACAGACCCGACGAAAGGTGTCGGGCTTGAGCGCGATTCGTGCCAGATCGCCGGCAACTGCACCTTGATGGGCGGCCGCATGGGCGCCGGTGACTGGAATTTCGCGCGCTACTGGGCCGCCAATCATCCCACACGTGCCGTGCCAGCGGCGCTATCAGGAACCGGCACCAATCTCCCGACACGTTATGAAGTCTATCGCTACGAGATCGACAACAATATCTATCAGGATCCTGCGGTCGGTGGCGAAACGGGTATCCCACCCGCTGCGGCAGGCACTCCGATCTCGATCCCAGACCGCCGGTTGCTTTACGGCGCAATCCTGGACTGCAATGCGCTTCAGGCTTCGGGCACGAATTTCAACGGCCGCCAGACGGGGATTCCGGTCAGGAGGTTCGGTAGCTTCTTCATCACCGAGCCTATCAAGGACGGGAAGAACATCTACGTCGAACTGGTCGACATCACCGGCAAAGGCGGCAACGGGACGCTCGACAACTACCTGCGCGACGAAGCGCAGCTCTACCGGTGACCGCGATGTTCAAGATGCTGTCCCGATATCTCGGTCGATTTCGACACGACCAGCGCGGCGCGGTGATGGTCGAGATGACACTGATCACCCCGCTGATGCTGGTCTTGTCTGCCGGGGTGTTCGAGTTCGGCAATCTGATCCATGACAAGCTGCTGATGGAGGCCGGGCTTACAGACGCCGCTCGCTATGCCGCGCGCTGCAACAGTCAGTTGTATACCGACTCCGGGCTGGCGGCGATCAACTGTACCACCACTGCCGCGAACATCGCCGTCTACGGCAAGCCATCTGTAACCGTTGTCAACGGCGCAGTAACCGATACTCCGCGCGTCAGCGGCTGGCAGACATCGAATGTCACCGTGACCACCAACAACTCCTGCCAGGATACCGTGGTGGGCGGCGTTACCCAATATCGCTCTACCACGGCACAAGTCTGCACCGTACGCGCGTCCGGTACCTACCCATACACCGGCGTCGGGATGCTGTCGTTCATCGGCATCGGGCCGATCACGCTTCAGGGCTCCCACGACGAGCGGTTGATCCGGTTCTGACCATGATCCAGCGTTTCGCAAAATCAGAAGATGGCGCGGCGATGGTGGAAATGACCATCGTATCGACGCTGCTGTTCTCGCTTGTCCTGGGCTTCGTCGATTTCGGCTATGCGTTCTACCAATGGAACGCGGCCACCAAGGCGGTGCAGGTCGGCGCCCGGCTGGCGGCGATATCGGATGCGGTGGCAACCAACCTCGCGACCGCGGGTCCGATCTCGTCTCCCGGCGCCCCGATTGTCGCCGGCGCCTATGGTCCCTTCGTCTGCACCTACACCGCCGGCACGGGCGGCTGCAGCAACGGCGGCGGCTTCAGCGCCGCCAATTTCAGTCGCATCTTTCGTGGCGACACCGCAAACACCAATGATGACGCCTGTCCCAATCTGGCCACCAACCAGCGGCCCGGCATGTGTCACTTCTTCCCGGGCTTGCTGCGCAGCAACGTCGTCGTCACTTACTCGGCCACCGGCCTTGGCTATCAGACCCGGCTAAGCGGTCCGGTGCCGACAATCACGGTCAGCCTGCAGAACAGAACCTTCCAGTTCTTCTTCCTTCAGGGACTGATGGGTTTCGCCAACATCAACATGCCCTCCATGCTGAGCACGGTCACGGGCGAAGACATCAAGAGCACCTGGCCATGAACGCCATCAACACCAAGGTTACTCCGACCAAGCGAAAGCAGGTGGCGCTGTTTTCGTCGGATCCGAATTTCAAGCGCGATGTGGCGACGCGGCTCGATGCGCTGGCGATCTATGACGTCAGGGTTTCGGAGACGGACGACTTCCTCAAAGGGCCGCCCGCCGATACGCGCCCGGGCATCGTCATTCTCGATCTCGGCGGTGGCGACCTGCTGGGCAAGCCCGGTATTGTCGAGGCACGCGCGCTGTGGGCGACGGTGCCGCTGATCGCGGTTTCCGATGAGCTGACGTCGGAACAGACGCGCGTGCTGGTGCGCATGAACGCCTCGGACTGGCTGCATAAGCCGCTCGACGGCAAGGAACTGCTCAATGCTGTGACCTTCCACGATACCGGCAACCAGGGCGCCAAGAGCCGCATCATCACCTTCATCAGCGCCAGCGGCGGCGCCGGCGCCACGACGCTGGCGCTGTCGGCGGCCGAATTCCTCGCCTCGAAATCGACTGAGCGCGCGGCTTCGACCTGTCTGGTCGACCTCGACTTCCAGAGCGCCAATTGCGGCGCCTATCTCAATCTGTTCAACCAGTTCGATCTCGCGGGCATCATCAGCCAGCCGGAAAGGCTGGATGTCGAGCTGATGGATGTCATCAAGCTTACGCGTCCTTCCGGCCTCACCCTCTACGCATTCGAGCGGCCGCAACTGCCCTTCGAGCCGCACGGCAGCGACTTCGTCTTCCGGCTTCTGGACCTTGTCGCCTACCGCTTCGACGACATCGTCATCGACCTGCCCAATATCGAAACGCCCTGGCACAATTCGGTGCTGTCGACCAGCGACGAGATCTTCATCGTCTTCGAACTCAACGTCGCTTCGCTGCGGCAAGGCAAGCGGCTCTACAAGAAGATCCGCGAGCTGCGCGGCAATGCGGTCAGCATCACGCTGGTCGCCAACAAGCACAAGCGCAAATGGTTCGGGAACCATTTTTCGCGCAGTGAGCTCGAGAAGATATTCAAGGCGCCGCACATCAAATCGGTGGCGCTGGACAACGCCCTTCTGACCGATGCCTTGAACCGGGCGATCCTGCCCTCCGAAGTGGATGGCCGGGCGCGCTTCAACAAGGATTTGAAGAAGATGTTCAAAGAGCGGCTCGATGACGCTGCCCGGTAGAGACGGCCTCGTCCCCAGGCTGGCCGGCACCTGCGTGCTCGGCCTGCTGCTGGCGATGTCCGCCCAGGGCTTCGCCGAGGCGCGGTCGGGGCTTTCGGATCGGCCGCCTCTGCCGGCGATGGGACCCAGCCTGCGCAAGGCGGTTTCCTTCGCGACCACCGAACAGCCGGGAACGATCATCATCCGCAAGAGCGAGAAGGCGCTTTACCTGGTGACCCGCCAGGGCCAGGCATTGCGCTACCAGATCAGCGTCGGGCGTGACGGATTTGGCTGGACCGGGGTGGTGAAGGTCGGCGCCAAGACGGAATGGCCGCAGTGGCGCCCGCCCCGGGAAATGCGCGCGCGCCAGCCGGAACTGCCGGAACTGGTGCCCTCGGGTCCTTATAATCCGCTCGGCGCACGGGCGCTGTATCTGCTGCGCGACGGCCGCGACACGCTCTACCGTATCCATGGCACCAACGATCCCTCGGGCGTGGGATTCGATGGCACATCGGGCTGCTTTCGCCTTACCAACACGGATGTGATCGATCTTTTCAAGCGCGTGCCAGTTGGCACCAAGGTGGTGGTTCAATGACGACGATCAGCGACCCGCATGTACCGACTGTCTCGGCCGAGCCGATTGAACCGCAACTGCTCGGCAGGGATGCGAGCCGGTCGCGGCTGGCCGTCTTCGTCGGCGTCGGGCTGACGCTGTTTGCGGTGCTGAACGCCACCGCCGCCATCTACCTTTATCGAGGCATCAACGACCTGCGCACCGTGGAGGGACGTCTTGAGGAACTCGGTGCGTTCGAGCAGCGGATCGTTGCCCGGCTCGACACCGTCAACAACGGTTTTCAAAGCCGGTTTGAAAAGCTGGACAGCCAACTGCAGGGCAGGTTCAACGAAATCAACGGCAGCATAGCCCGGTTAGAGCAAAACCCCTCGGCACGCGACGACAGCGGCATCAGCGCGGCGGAACCCGTCGTCGTCACCAGCACCGTGGCGGACGCGTCTTCCGGCAACAGCGATGTCGCGGCCGAACCCGCGGCTGCAGAGACGCCACGGCCAATCAAGCGCAGGAGTGCCGCGCCCCCTGGGCCGAACCCGGCCTACCAGCGAACGGAGACGCCGGACGGCAAGGTCTATTATCGCAAGATCAATTGAGGCATGTCGCGTTCCGGTGAAGCCCGGTGCGCCCGACTAAAGATCCCGTCCCAAAGTCGTGAGGCGCAGGGCCAGAGACTCTGTGCGCAGTCGCGTCTCGCGAAGGAACGCGACATGACAGTACGCGCAGGCCGCGAAGCCCAGAACGAGCACCAGGCTGTTCTGCCAAGTAAAATCGATCTTCAGGGCGAATTGGAGACCGTTGGACATCGGAAAAGCCGCGACCGTGCTCGCTGTCTCCGAATGACTGCTGGAAGCGATCATCAGTCCGGCAAAGAGCAGGGCGACGTGGTTGGCCAGGAAGAAGGCGGCCGCCGGTCTCACACGGCAAGCGCTCCAGAACACCCATGCCGCCGCAACCAGGATGACGGCATCCAGGGCCATCGAACCGTAGAGATATGGGTCGATCTGTTGCCAGAACATCGCCGACAAGGGGCGCAGTTCAAACCAGATTCTCCACACTGCGGGGCTGGCGGGATAGCTCCCGAGCAGCATGGTCGCCATTCGCTCGCAGGCCAAAACCACCAGGATGAAAGCCGGAAAAGCGAAGAGTAGTAGTGGCCTGCGCTTCATTTTAACCTCGACAATCTGGCATCAGCATAGATTGCAGAGATTGCGCGAGGCTTAACGCAAGGGCGCCACTATGGCCGTGCTTGGCAGTTCATCCGGGCGGCCCGCAATTCGGCATGGTCCTTCGGGCTGCAATGATCTTGGCCGCAACGTCATGAATTTTCCACGCTGTCTTTCGGCTCATGCCGGTTTCATACGATTCTGCTGGCATTGAGCCTTTCGGCTTTTCCGCACTCGGCGGCAGTTGCGCGCACCCCCTGCGCTCAGGTTTTTGTACCATTTTCGCTACATTTCCCAATCTTGTGGCCAAAATCCATCATTTAGATGTTTCTAATTTAGTATTCTCCCACATATCTTCGTGAACCTGTTGGATAATCCGGGCCAGCTCAGGCCTGGTGTCGCGCTCGAAGAGACAGCGGGGGAAAGGTTGGGGCGGATTGAATGAATACGACTGTGGGCAGGCGCCTTGATCTCCTGATGGCGGCTACGATGTTGACCTGCGGGAGCGCGAGTGCACCTTCGCCCAAGAAACTGGACGAAGCCAGCGCCAATCTCGATCGCCTCACCAAGAATCTCGAGGTCTGCGACCATGGGGGTCACAACCGAGAGATCGACGCTGATCCGGAATGGCAAGACCTATTCGGCATGATCTGTTCGGTCGACATCAACACCGGTCGCGCAACCAGACCCACCTATCTACCGAACCCGATCAACAAGGCACGTGAGGAGGCAATGAGTGAACGATAGCGCCACCTCCCCTCTTGCCGACAGCGACCGGCTGCTTCCACCCATAGAAACAGAAGATTTCGGGCTGGAATTCCGGGTTGTGGCGCGCGGCGGCATGCGACGCGGCATTCGTCTGGAGCGGGCATTCTGGACCTCGCTGAAGCAGATGGCCGAAAACCGCAAATGCACGATCGGCATGCTGATCGACGAGATCGCCGAAAGCCACGCCAACTCAGGAAACCTGACATCGGCAATCCGGGTGGCCTGCATGCGCGGATTGGCCGACGAAAACCAGACCTTGCGAAGGCTTGCATCGATCAAGACCATCAACGCCATTCTGGTCGCCTGCCCATCACCGGCTTTTGCGCTCTCGTCGTCGAAGAGGATCCTGACCTTCAACGCGCCGTTCCAGCAACTGGTCAGGCGGCAATTGCCGGTGGCGCCAAGCGAAGATGCGCGCCACGACCTGAAGCTTGCCCTGGATCTCAATGTCGCTGACATATTCGCGCGGCTCGACGCCAACGGCGAAACACCGGTCGCCACCGGTTTCGTCATCGGCGCGGGCGACCGCCGCTACCGGGGGCAATTGACCGCGGTGCGGGCGCCGGTGCTCGAGCCGGAGTTGCTGATGGCCTTCGTTTTCGGCGGCTAATGCATGGCGCCCAAAAGTGACCTTTCGACGCGACATGCTTCAGAACGAAGGGAGCCCGAACCGGGCGCTTCGCCCTGTCTTGGAAACGCTACGGCTGCAGGCCCTCGCCGGGCGCGACCGTCGCAAGGCGACCCTTGATATCGGCGACTTACGCCGCGCCGGCCCTGGCGCTGTCGCGCGAGAAGCGGCGGCCAAGGAGATCGGCGAGCGGATCCGCACGCGTATCGCACAAGTCTGCTTCGCACCAAAGGGCACCGAGGATGTCCTTGCCATCAAGGTCGGCTGGAGAACGAAATGGAGTTCTCGGACATGTTCCGGTCCGCCGAACAACACCTCTCCGACGCGCAGGATGACGCCGGATTCGAACTGACGCATCTCCACAGCTGACGACAGCTGGGGCGGCCACTTATGTGGGGACCGGTCCATCAAAATCAGCGAGCGACGCACGAATTACTGGAGTGCGCTGAGCCTTCGACGTATAAACGGGCCTAGGTTTCGGGGAGAAAGGGCCATGAATGCAGTGCCTCAATGGCGGCTCGCAGGCGACTGGTTCGACATCTGCAGCTGCGACATCCCTTGCCCTTGTGAGTTCGCCCAGCGGCCGACCGGCAATCACTGCCAGGGCGTGCTCGCCTGGCATGTGCGCGAGGGCCAGTATGGCGACGTGAAGCTCGACGGCCTGACGCTGGTGGCGCTCGGCGAGTTCGAAGGCAATCTATGGGCCGGCGAGGCAAAGGCCGTGATGGGCATGTACCTCGACGAGAAGGCGAATGAGTCGCAGCGCGAAGCCCTGCAGGCGATCTTCGGCGGCCACGCCGGCGGCTGGCCGGCGGGCTTTGCCGCCAATGTCGGCGAGATGCGTGGCATGGAGTTCGTGCCAATCACTTTCGAGGTGGCGGGCGACCTCGCCACCTGGCGGGTCGAAATTCCTGGCCTCGTCGTCGGCCGCGTGGAAGCGCTTTCCGGTCCTACAACACCGCCCGGCAAGCGGGTGCAGACAATCAATCCGCCGGGCTCGGAGGTCGGCCCGGGCCAGGTTGCCACCTGGGGGCGTTCTGTCGAGGTGAGCACCAAGGGCTTCGGGCTAGACTGGATCGGCACGGCCCGCTCGAGCAAGCACATTCCATTTGACTGGACCGGCCCGAGCTAGAGCGTGCCGATGCCCGACGCGTTCCCCAGGAAAACGTGGCGGCTTCGGAATTTGCGCGGCATGCCGCTCGGCCTTCTCGCATCGCTCGTCGTGCTGACAGCGGCGGCGTGGGCGCTCACCCTCTACCAGACCTTCAGCATGGACTTGCCCATGGGCATTGCGGTGCGCGGCGGAATGGAGGGAATGGAAGGCATGGCCGGCATGGCGATGGCCGGAATTGCGGCCGACGGCTGGTCACTCGCCGGCATCGCCGCCTTTCTCGCTGTATGGACTGTGATGATGGCGGCTATGATGCTGCCGGCCGCGGCACCCATGATCTTTATGTTCGCGGCGGCGCAGGCTAGGCGCGGACAGCAGGTGGCCGTCCCGACGTGGATCTTCGTCGCCGGCTACATGCTCGTCTGGGCGGCGGCGGGCCTTCTCGTGTATGTCCTGGTCCAGTTCGGCAGCGAGTTTGCGACGAGCCTCGATCCGCCTCAGCGTTCGAAATGGGCGCCGCTCGCGCTCGGTGTCACGCTAGGCGTCGCCGGACTCTACCAATTCACTACCCTCAAGCACATTTGCCTCAGCCATTGCCGTTCGCCGCTCGCTTTCGTGGCCCAGCACTGGCGCGACGGGCGGGTTGGCGCGCTCGAGATGGGGCTGCGCCACGGGCTGTATTGCTTCGGTTGCTGCTGGGCGCTGTTCGCCGTGCTGGTCGCAGCGGGCGTCATGAGCCTCGCCTGGATGCTGCTTTTGACACTGATCGTCTTCGTCGAGAAGCTGATGCAGCGTGGCCGACGCTTCGAAGGTGCTTTGGGCATCGCTTTAGTGGTCCTCGGGATCATTGTATCGCTGGGGGCGATCGATATGCCTTGGATGGGCGGCTAGACGAGCAGGAGCATAAGCATCTCTGCTGTGACGGCAGACTCCTTCGACGGCAATCCATTCGCATCGCGCCCGTTTTTTAGTAGGCTGTCGCAAGGCAAGGTTTGAGGATCCGGCGTGACGCTAGTCGACGATCGTCTTCTCGAAAGCAAGATGACCAAGGTGGAGCAGGCGCGAGCCTGGAGCCCACGCGTGATCTCGAAATTCGAGACGCTGATCAAGAGCGCCGACGACCACTCACTCTATCGCGTTAATCCGCTGGCCTTTGCTCGCGACCGCGCAATCGCCGAGGCTGAAGCAATCGACCTCTTCCTTCATGCCGCCCGCTGTGGCTTGTTCGACATGAGCTGGGATGTGCTGTGTCCCCAGTCCGGGATGGTGCTCGACAGTTTCGGCGCCCTGCGCACGCTGAAGACCCACTACGTCTGTGGCCTGTGCGACGTATCGGGCGACACCGACCTCGACGACTTCATCGAGGTCACCTTCTCGGTATCGCCGAAATTACGGCGCCTGCCTTACCACGATCCCGAGACACTCCCTGTTGAGGATTTTCACTGGAAGCTCCACTTCGGACATGACGGGCGGCTACCGGGGCAAGACGTTCGCTTTCTAGACGTTCTGCGCGGCTTCGTTCGGGGCATGACGTTTCTGCCGCCCGGCACCACCACAGTGCTCCGCGCCGACCTGGGACCGGGCGCCCTTTCTGGCGTCAACGTCCAGACCCAGGCCGCATTCGCTGTGCCAATATCAGGCGATCGGGGGTTGGCGCCGACACTTCTGAAGATCGATTATGACGGCAAACGCTTCTTGCCGGCGATGCCCGCTGTGCCACCTGGCCCGATTGTCATCGAGGTAGCGAATAGAGGGCCAGTGCGGGGTTCGTTGCTTGTCATCAACTGGCCGCCCGAGCTTGTTGCGCTGACCACCAAGCCGACGCTCGATTTCGACCCTTATGTTTCCGGCGGAGCGCTGCTTGCACGGCAAACCTTCCGCCAGCTCTTCCGGTCCGAACGTGTCGACGAGAAGGAGGGGCTCGGCATCCGGCAGATCACCTTCCTGTTCACGGACCTCAAGGGTTCGACCGCCATGTATGAGCGCTTGGGTGACCTCAACGCCTATGCTTTGGTCCGCGAGCATTTCGCACTGGTCAACGCGGCGGTTCAGCAACATTCCGGAGCGGTGGTCAAGACGATTGGGGATGCGGTGATGGCTGTATTCTCGCAGCCGTCGGATGCGATTTCGGCCGCACTCCACGTCTTTGAAGAAATCGATCGCTTCAATGGCGACCATGACGGGCCGGGGATCATCCTCAAGATCGGCGCCCACTGTGGACCGTCGATCGCCGTGACCCTCAACGACAACCTCGATTATTTCGGCCAGACCGTGAATGTCGCCGCGCGCGTGCAGTCCTTGGCGGAAGCCGGACAGATCTGCATTTCCGAGGCGCTCTATTCCGCGCCCGGGGTTCGCGAAATGCTTGCCGGCCATCGTGTCGTTGCTTTTGACGCGCCTCTTCGGGGTGTGCAGGGTGACGCAACCGTCTATCGCATCATGCGCGAATAGACACCATTGCGTGCCAACGCCATTTCGCACCGCCTAGGAACCGGAACTTAGGGCCTCCGTCAAGGTCTTGAGCAGTTCGATGGGATAGACTGGTGCTGCGAGAGAGGATTGAACTCTCGACCTCTCCCTTACCAAGGGAGTGCTCTACCACTGAGCTACCGCAGCCGCTGATGGCGGGGCTTCTGCCATATCGAACCGGTAAGCGCAAGGCCAAGAACAACGCTTCTGTGAAAGCCTTTGCCGGATAGCTTTCTAATGACATGGCAGCGCCACAATGTTGGCTATCCCTGAACGGCAGGTTTGGCCGGGTCGCCGGCCGGGACGGAACGATGAGCGACAAGACAATTCCAGCAAAAAAGGGCGGCACGGACCGCAAGGACCGGCTCGCCGAGCAGTTGCGCGCCAATCTGCAGAAGCGCAAGGCGCAGTCGCGCTCGCGCCGCACAGGTGAAGCCGACCAAAGGCCGGACGGACTTGGTTCGGCCAAGGAAATACGGAAAGATTAACTCAAATCAGCCACTCTTGGCCCGGATGCGTGGAAATCCTATTTCTTGAACCACACCGGCCAATGGTCTAGACGGGCCGATACTCAAACGATTGAACCGGCCTTTTTGGCCGAGAGGGATATTCTCCAATGGATCGCATCAGAATTGTCGGCGGCAACAAGCTTGCCGGAAGCATTCCGATCTCGGGCGCGAAAAACGCCGCTTTGCCGCTGATGATCGCCTCGCTTTTGACCGACGACACGCTGACGCTGGAAAACGTGCCGCATCTGGCCGATGTCGAGCAGCTGATCCGCATCCTCGGCAATCACGGCGTCGATTACTCGGTCAATGGCCGCCGCGAGAAGCAGAATGAAGGCTATTCGCGCACCATCAACTTCTCCGCCCGCAACATCGTCGACACGACGGCGCCTTACGAGCTGGTGTCGAAGATGCGGGCGTCGTTCTGGGTGATCGGCCCGCTGCTGGCCCGCATGGGCGAGGCCAAGGTGTCGCTGCCCGGCGGCTGCGCCATCGGCACGCGCCCGGTTGACCTGTTCCTCGAAGGCCTGCAGGCGCTTGGCGCCGATCTCGATGTTGACACCGGCTATGTCATCGCCAAGACCAAGAATGGTCGCCTGGTCGGCAACCGCTATGTCTTCCCCAAGGTCTCGGTCGGCGCCACCCATGTGCTTATGATGGCGGCTTCGCTGGCCAAGGGCGAGACAGTGCTGGAAAACGCCGCCTGCGAGCCTGAAATCGTCAACCTCGCCGAATGCCTCAACGCCATGGGCGCCAGGATTTCCGGCGCCGGTACACCGACCATCACCATCGATGGCGTCGAATCGCTGTCGGGCGCGCGCGTGCGCGTCATTCCCGACCGCATCGAGACCGGCACCTATGCCATGGCGGTCGCCATGACGGGCGGCGACGTCGTGCTCGAAGGCGCGCGGCCGGAGCTGCTGCAGACCGCGCTGGACGTGATTTCGCAGACGGGTGCCGAGATCACCCAGACCAATTCCGGTATTCGCGTGAAGCGCAACGGCGCCGGCATTTCGCCCGTCGATGTGACCACGGCGCCCTTCCCGGCCTTCCCGACCGATCTGCAGGCGCAGTTCATGGGCCTGATGACCATGGCCAAGGGTAAGTCGCGCATCACCGAGACGATCTTCGAGAACCGCTTCATGCACGTCCAGGAACTGGCCCGGCTCGGCGCCCACATCACGCTTTCGGGCCAGACGGCGATCGTCGACGGCGTGGCGAAGTTGAAAGGCGCGCCGGTCATGGCCACCGACCTTCGCGCTTCCGTCTCGCTGGTCATCGCCGGCCTCGCTGCCGAAGGCGAGACCACGGTCAACCGCGTCTACCATCTCGACCGCGGCTTCGAGCGGCTGGAGGAAAAACTGTCCAACTGCGGCGCGGTGATCGAGCGCATTTCCGCCTGACGATCGAACGGCGGCAGCTTCGAACGGAGGCTGCCCGTGCGGCCTTCATCCACCTGCCAGCACCGCAAAGCCGAGGCAATTGCCTCGGGCGGGAGTCGTGTCGCGGTTGCACCGGCCGGAAAGACCGCCTAACAGAGGGCTGAAACCAACCTTAGGTACAAATTCCGCATGGCCCTCAAGCTTATCGCGCTCGACGACCAGGATCTGAGCATCGTCTCGGCCCATGTCCAGGACGCCGTGATGAAGGTGTCGGACCTCGAATTCCTGCCTGCGGCCAAGCGTTTCGTGCTGACCATGAACCGTTTCGTCTGGGAGGCGAAGTCGGGCCTGTTCCGCCAGCACAATGAGCGGCGGCAGGCCGTGCTGCATTTCGACCGGGTGCTGGGCGCCAAAACCAATGGCATTGCCCGCGACAAGCCGGCCGAGGTGCTGTCCCTGCTGGCGATCAGCTTCATCGAGATCAGCAAGCCAGCCGGCATCGTCGAACTCATCTTTTCGGGCGGCGGCACCATCATGCTCGATGTCGAATGCATCGAGGCCCGCCTTGCCGACATTGGCGGCGCGTGGGAAGCCACGTCGCGCCCCATTCACAAGGCTTGAGCGCCCCATGGCCATCACGCTTCGCCAGTCCGATGCCGATTTCGAGCAGCGCTTCGCCGCTTTCCTGACGACCAAGAGGGAAGTGTCCGAGGACGTCGACGCAGGGGTTCGCCAGATCATCGCACGCGTGCGCGCCGAAGGTGACGCGGCACTGATCGACTATACGCAACGATTCGATCGGGCCGATTTGAAAAGCCTCGGCATTGCCGTGTCGAAGCAAGACATTGCGGCCGCTTACGAGACGGCCGATCCAAAGGCGATCGAAGCGCTCGAATTCGCGCGCGATCGCATCCGCTCCCACCACGAGCGGCAGCGACCGAAGGACGATCGCTACACAGATGCCACCGGCGTCGAGCTCGGCTGGCGCTGGACAGCCATCGAGGCGGTCGGGCTCTATGTGCCGGGCGGCACGGCGAGCTATCCAAGCTCGGTGCTGATGAACGCCGTGCCGGCCCGGGTGGCCGGCGTCGAGCGCGTCGTCATGGTTGTGCCGGCCCCGGGTGGCATCATCAATCCGCTGGTGCTGGTGGCGGCCGACATATCAGGCGTGACCGAAATCTACCGCGTCGGCGGCGCACACGCGATCGCTGCCCTTGCCTATGGCACAGAGACCATAAAGCCGGTTGCCAAGATTGTCGGGCCGGGCAACGCCTATGTCGCGGCGGCCAAACGCCAGGTGTTCGGCACGGTCGGCATCGACATGATCGCCGGCCCCTCGGAAGTGCTCGTGGTGGCCGACGGCAGCAACAATGCGGACTGGATCGCCGCCGATCTGCTCGCCCAGGCCGAACACGATGTGTCGGCGCAATCGATCCTGATCACCGATGATCCGGCCTTTGGCAAGGCGGTCGAACAGGCTGTCGAACGGCAATTGCAGACCCTGCCACGCGGTGAAACGGCAGCGGCGAGCTGGCGCGATTTCGGCGCGGTGATCGAGGTCGCGACCATCGAGGCGGCGCTGCCGCTGGTCGACCGCATCGCCGCCGAACATGTCGAACTGGCCATCGACGATGCCGAAGGTTTCCTGTCGCGGATGCGCAATGCGGGCGCGGTCTTTCTCGGGCGCCACACGCCGGAAGCCATCGGCGACTATGTCGGCGGCTCCAACCATGTGCTGCCTACGGCACGCTCGGCGCGCTTCTCGTCAGGCCTGTCCGTGCTCGATTTCGTCAAGCGGACTTCGATCTTGAAGCTCGGGCCGGAGCAATTGCGCGTGCTGGCGCCGGCGGCGATCGCGCTCGCCAAGGCGGAAGGGCTCGACGCGCATGGCCGCTCCGTCGCTATCCGGCTGAACATGTAGGCTGAGATGACGGGCTCCGATCAAACCCGCGCAAAGCTGATCGATATCGAACTCGATGAATCGATCGGCCGTTCGACGCCCGATGTCGAGCATGAGCGAGCGGTGGCGATCTTCGACCTGATCGAGGAGAACAGTTTTCAGCCCGTCAACGACAGCGGCGCCGGCCCCTACCGGCTGAAACTGTCGCTGGCCGAGCAGCGCCTGGTCTTCGCCGTGGCGCGCGAGGATGGCACCGCGGTGGTCACCCACATCCTGTCGCTGACGCCGCTCAGGCGCATCGTCAAGGATTACTACATGATCTGCGAGAGCTATTACGACGCCATCCGCTCCTCGACGCCGAGCCATATCGAGGCGATCGACATGGGCCGGCGCGGCTTGCACAACGAAGGTTCGCAGACGCTGATGGATCGGCTGTCCGGCAAGATCGACATCGATTTCGACACGGCGCGCCGGCTGTTCACGCTGGTTTGCGTGCTGCACTGGCGGGGCTAGCCCTGGTACCCGGCGCCCCGCCCCGCTCGATCCTGTTCCTGTGCGGCATGAATGCCGTGCGCTCGCCAATGGCCGAGCAATTGGCGCGCCGGATGCTGCCCGCCACCATTTTCGTTGCCTCGGCCGGCGTGCGCGCCGGCGAGCGCGACCCGTTCGTCGACGCCGTGCTGGCGGAGGAGGGCCTGTCGCTGGGCGAGCGTCATCCCAAGACGCTGGACGATCTCGAGGATGACTATTTCGACCTGATCGTGACGCTGGCACCGGAGGCGCACCATGCCGCGCTGGAACTCACCCGCTCGCTCGCCGTCGAGGTCGAATACTGGCCGACACAGGACCCGACCAACGCCAGCGGCACGCGCGAACAGATCATGGCGGCCTACCGCGACGTGCGCGAGCGGCTGAAGTTGCGCATAAGCCGACGTTTCTTGGCTTCAGACGCAAAAAACGCGAAGGATTAAGCGTGTTCACAAGCGCACGATTATCATATAGGTTCCGCCGAAATTCCGGCTAGAGTCGGATGATTTCAGGTCTGTTCGACCTGAAATCATCCGACTCTAAACCAAGAAGTAGAGCATGATGTCGTCCGAAAACCGCTTCACACTTTTCGGCGTCATGCTCTAAGCGCTGGAACTGCAATCCAAGCAAAGGTATCGAATGCCGAAGGAAGAAGTCCTCGAGTTTCCGGGTGTCGTGACGGAATTGTTGCCGAACGCGATGTTCCGGGTGAAGCTCGAAAACGAACATGAGATCATCGCCCATACGGCCGGCCGCATGCGCAAGAACCGCATCCGCGTGCTGACCGGCGACAAGGTTCTGGTCGAGATGACGCCATACGACCTGACCAAGGGCCGCATCACCTACCGCTTCAAGTAAGATCAAGGCTTGGCCGGAACGCGATGAGCATTTTGCAGAAGCTGGTGCTTGCCTCGGGTTCGCCGCGCCGCATCGAACTGTTGCAGCAGGCCGGCATCGAGCCGGACCGTATCCTGCCAGCCGATATCGACGAAACGCCGCTGCGTGCCGAGCATCCGCGCTCGCTGGCCAAGCGGCTATCGACGGAAAAGGCCGAGAAGGCGTTCGCGTCGCTGAAGACCGAGACGGGTTATGCGCCAAGCTTCGTGCTGGCCGCCGATACTGTGGTCGCGGTCGGGCGGCGCATCCTGCCCAAGGCCGAAACGCTGGACGATGCCGCCAACTGCCTCGGGCTGTTGTCCGGCCGCTCGCACCGGGTCTATTCCGGCATCTGCCTGATCACGCCGGGCGGCAAGCTGCGCCAGCGACTGGTCGAGACGCGGGTGCGTTTCAAGCGACTGCCGCGCGAGGAGATCGAAGCCTATGTCGCCTCGGGCGAATGGCGCGGCAAGGCAGGCGGCTATGCCGTCCAGGGTCTCGCCGGCTCGTTCGTCGTCAAGCTGGTCGGCTCCTACACCAACATCGTCGGCCTGCCGCTCTACGAGACGGTGGCGTTGCTATCGGGCGAAGGCTTCAAGATCCATCAGAGCTGGCTGACCGCACGGCCATGAATTCCGACTCCAAAATCACGCCGCTGCGGCCAAAGCGCCCCTGCCCCGAATGCGGCAAGCCGTCGGCGCGCGACACCTTTCCGTTCTGCTCGGCCCGCTGCAAGGACATCGACCTCAACCGCTGGCTGAAGGGCGCCTATGTCATCAAGGCCCGCGACGACGAGGAAGAACCCGACGCCGACGAGCCCAAGTAAGACCGAGATCGCCCGTCAGGCGGCCTCGGTCTTGCGGCTCACGCGCGCCCAGGCCGGTAGCCAGTCGCCGTGAGCGGCCAGGAGATCATCGACCAGTGAGCAGATCTGGTCGAGGTCGAGTTCGGCCGCCGTGTGCGGATCCATCATCGCCGCATGGTAAATGTGCTCGCGGTTCTCGCTCATCAGAGCCCGCACCGTCAGTTCCTGGACATTGATGTTGGTGCGGATCAGCGCCGTCAGCTGCGGCGGCAGATCGCCTATATAGGTCGGCTGAATGCCGGAGGCATCGACAAGGCAGGGCACTTCGGCGGCGCAGTCGCGGGGCAGCGAGGTGATGCAGCCATTGTTGCGGACATTGCCGTAGATCACCGACGGTTCGCCGGTCCAGACCGAGTTCATGATCGAGGAGGCATACTCCCTGGACTCCTCGACCTCGATGCGCTGGGCCGAGCGGTAGGCCTGCGCCTGGTCTTTCCAGCGCTCGATCTGCTCGATGCAGCGCTTGGGGTATTCGTCGAGCGGAATGCCGTATTTCTCGATCAGATCGGGGCGACCCTCCTTGATGAAATAGGGCGTGTACTCGGCGAAATGCTCCGAGCTTTCGGTGACGAAATAGCCGAGCCTGGTCAGCATCTCGTAGCGTACCTTGTTGGGGCAGCGTGGATTCCAGCCCGGCTTGGGCGCGCGGCCTTCGCGATAGGCGCGCACGAGATCCGGATAGAGGTCGCGGTAGGAGCCGTCGGGCTGGCGGTGCTCGAATTTCAGGTAGAAGGCCATGTGGTTGATGCCGGCCGACCGATAGCGGATCTCGTCATACGGCAGCGAGAGGTCGTGAGCGAGTTCCATCGCCGTGCCCTGCACCGAGTGACAGAGCCCGACCTGCTTGATGGTGGGGTATTTCTCCGAGATCGCCCAGGTGTTGATCGCCATCGGGTTGACATATTGCAGCATGATCGCTTCGGGGCAGACGGCGAGCATGTCCTCGCAGATCTTCCACAGATGCGGCACGGTTCTGAGGCCGCGCATGATGCCGCCGACGCCGAGCGTGTCGGCGATCGTCTGGCGCAGGCCGTATTTCTTCGGCACTTCGAAGTCGGTGATGGTGCAGGGCTCGTAGCCGCCGATCTGGAAGGCGACGACGACGAAATCGGCCCCGGCAAGGGCCTTGCGCTGGTCGGAATAGGTCTCGGCCTTCGCCTTCACGCCGAGCGTCGCGATCAGCTTGTTGACGACGATGGCGCTCTCTTCCAGCCGCTGCGGATTGATGTCCATCAGCGCGATCGTCGCGCCCGAGAGGGCCGGCCGCTGCAGCACGTCGCCGACAATGTTCTTCATGAACACGGTCGAGCCGGCGCCGATGAAAGTGATCCTGGGATGTCTTGCCATGCTAACCTCCGGCATATGTTCAAGCCACGTCGAAAGCGGCTCGGACGAGCCGTTCGGTGTAGGCGGTCTTGGGATTTGTGAGGATCTCGTCGACGGGTCCCTGCTCGACGATCTTGCCATGCTGCATGACGATGACGCGATGGCACAGCGCGCGCACCACCTTGAGGTCGTGCGAAATGAAGAGGTAGCTGAGGCCGCGCTCGTCCTGCAGCTTGCGCAAGAGGTCGATGATCTGCGCCTGGACGGAGAGGTCGAGCGCCGATGTCGGCTCGTCGAGCAAGATGAGTTCGGGCTCGAGCGCGATGGCGCGGGCGATCGCGATGCGCTGCCGCTGACCACCGGAGAATTCATGCGGGAACCGCGACAGGATATCACCCGGCATGCCGGCGCTGACCAGCGCCTCACGCACCCGGTCCACCCGCTCCGCCCGCGTCGCGCCGAGGCTGTTGACGATCAGCCCCTCCTCGATGATCTGGCCGATCGTCATGCGCGGGTTGAGCGAGGAGAACGGATCCTGGAAAACGATCTGCATGCGCGAGCGCAGCGGCCGCATCTCGTTGCGCGACAGGCCTTGGATCGGTTGACCGTCGAAACGGATCTCGCCGCGCCTGGCGTCGATCAATCTCAACAGCGCCTGGCCGAAGGTGGTCTTGCCGGAACCGGATTCGCCAACCAGCCCCAGCGTCTCGTGGCGGCAAAGCCTGAGGCCGAGATCGTCGACGGCGACCAGCTCGCGCCAGTCGGGCTTCAGGAAACCGCCATGGCGCAGCATGAAGCAGACGCGCACATCATTCGCCTCGAGGATGGCGCCGCTGCCCTCAGGAAGCGGCTGCGGACGCCCGCGCGGCTCCGCGGCGAGCAGCCGCTGCGTGTAGGGGTGCTGTGGGTCCGCAAACAGCCGTTCGGTGACGTTGTGCTCGCACATCGCGCCATGCTGCATGACATAGACATAGTCGGAGAATTTGCGCACCACGGTGAGATCGTGGGTGATCAGGATCACCGCCATCCGCAGCTCTTTCTGCAGATTGCGGATCAGGTTCAGGATCTGCGCCTGGACGGTGACGTCGAGCGCGGTGGTCGGCTCATCGGCGATCAACACGTCGGGATCATTGGCCAGTGCCATGGCAATCATCACGCGCTGCCGCTGACCGCCCGAGAGCTGGTGCGGATACTGCTTGAGCCGCGCCTCCGGCTCGGGGATCTGGACATGCCGCAGCAGCTCGAGCGCCCGCGCCCAGGCTTGCCTGCGGCTCACCTTGCGATGCACCCGGATTGCCTCGACGATCTGGCTGCCGACCGTATAGATCGGGTTGAGCGAGCTCATCGGCTCCTGGAAGATCATCGAGATGCGGTTGCCGCGCAGCTTGCGCCGCTCGCTCTCGGGGAATTTCAGGATGTTCTGGCCGTCGTAACAGATGCTCGATTTCGGCGACACGGTGGCCCGGCGCGACAGCAGCCCCATGACGGCGCGCGCCGTCACCGACTTGCCGGAACCGGATTCGCCGACGATGGCGATCGTCTCGCCGCGATAGAGCTGGAACGAGATGTCCTTGACCGCTTCGACAACGCCGTGCTCGACCTTGAAGGCGACCTCGATGTTGCGGGCGTCGATGATGGGCTGGTCCTGGCGCCCGTCATGGTCATGACGAACGATGGGCGCGAAGGACTCGGCGAGTACGACGGTCATCCCAGCCACCTCAATACGGATCGACGGCATCGCGCAGGCCGTCGCCCAGCGCGTTGAAGGCAAAGACGGTGGCGAGCACGAAACCGACTGGCGACAGTATCCAGGGATAGGTGCCGATGACGGAATAGGTCGCGGTGTCCTGCAGCATCAGACCCCAGGAGATCAGCGGCGGCTTGACCGCGAAGCCGAGGAACCCGAGGAAGCATTCGAGCAGCACCACCGTCGGGATCGCCAAGGTGACGGCAACGATCACGTGGCTCATCACATTGGGCAAGATGTGCTGCAGGATGATGCGCCGGTCGGTGGCGCCGACCGCCATGGCGGCGCGCACATATTCGATGCGCGCCAGCGCCAACGTCTTGCCGCGCACCTCGCGCGACATCTGCGCCCAGCCCAGCGCCGACATGACGATGATGACGAAGGCGAGAAAGACATTGGTCGGCGCGGTGACGGGGATCAGCGTCGTCAGCGCCAGATAGAGCGGCAGCTGCGGAAAAGCGAGCACCAGTTCGACGAAGCGCTGCGTCCAGATATCGAACCGGCCGCCGAAATAGCCGGAAACCATGCCGACGGTGGTGCCGATGACGGTGATGATGAAGACGACCGTCAGCGCGATCATCAGCGAGACCCGTGAGCCATGTATGGCGCGCGACAGCACATCACGGCCGAATTTGTCGGTGCCTAGGAAATGCACCGGCTGGCCGTCCATCGAGGCGAAGAAATGCCGGTTCGCCGGGATCAGCCCGAAGAGCTTGTAGGGCGCGCCCTCGGTAAAGAAGCCGAGCAGCCTTGGATGGTCGTAGTCGGGGCCGACAATGGGCTGGAAGGTGACAGGATCGAGGTCGGCCGAATCGGCCAGCGCATAGACCCGCGGCCTCGCGACGAAATTGCCGTCCCTATCGTGGAAGGAGGGCAGTTGCGGCGGCGCGAAGCCGACATCGGTCGCCTTCGGGTCCATCGGCGCCAGGAATTCGGCGAACACGGCCATCACCAGCAGCAGCACGACGAGCCAGAGCCCGGCCATGCCGGTCCAGGAGCGCTTCAGCCGGCGCCAGACGAGCGCGATGTAGCTTTCATTGCCGCGGGCCGGCTTGGCGACGATGGGCCCTTCGGCGGGCAGCGGCGGCGGTGATGGATCGCGGGCCAGCATCTAGCTCTCTCCGTATTGGCGGATGCGCGGGTCGAGCAGGACGAGCAGCATGTCGGCGATGATGTTGCCGACGATCAGCGTCGCCGCCAGCACCATCATGAAAGTGGCGGTGACATAGACATCGCCGACGGCCATCGAGCCGACAACCGCCGGGCCGACGGTCGGCAGAGCGAAGATGATTGCCGTCTCGATCTCGCCGGTGAGCATATAGGGCAGCACCACGCCCTGGTACATGACGAGCGGATGCAGCGCATTGGGCACCGCGTGGCGCATGACGACGGCGCTGCCGGTCAGGCCCTTTGCTCTCGCCGTCTCGACATATTGTGCGTTGAGCGTATCGAGCAGATTGCCGCGCATGACACGCATATTGTAGGCAAGGCCGCCGAAAGTGGCGATCGCGACCACCGGCCAGACATGCTTGACCAGGTCGACGAACTTCGCCCACGACCATGGCGCACCGCCAAATTGTGGCGAGAAGAACGAGCCGATCTCCGACACGTTGAACTGGAAGACCAGCAGGTAGACGATGATCAGCGCCATCAGGAAGCGTGGCACGGTCATGCCGAGGAAGGCGATGGCCGAGAGCGTCGAGTCGATCCAGGTATATTGCCTTGTCGCCGCCCATATGCCGAAGGTGATGCCCAGCACCGAGGCGAGCAGATGGCAGACCAGCGCCAGAAGCAGCGTGCGCGGCAGGCGCTCGCCCACCACATCGGCGACCGGCTTGTTGTAGTAGAGGCTGTAGCCGAAATCGCCGCGAGTAATGATTCCGCCGATCCAGTTGAGGTACTGGACGGGCAGCGGCTTATCGAGGCCGTGTTCGACGCGGTAGGCCTGGGCCTGCGCATCGGCCTCGGCGAAGGAGGCACCGCCCTGGTTGATCAGCTGCGAACGGATGTAGTCGGCATAGTCACCAGGTGGCGCCTGGATGATGGCGAAGGTGACGAGGCTCAGGATTGCGAGGACCGGTATTGCCGACGCTATGCGCATAAGCAGGAATCGCAGCATGGACGGTCGGCTTCCTCATTTCGCCGGACGCTCCCATTGAGGGTCGTTCGGAGGGTTGGTTTGCCCCGGCCGCGCCAGCGGCGCGGCCGGGTCTCTTTTGGTCAGGGGAGGTAAACTTACATCGGACCCTTGTCTCCGGGCTTGCCCGGGAGCTCCTGAGGGAACAATTCGTATTTCGCCTGCTTGTCGGCCGCGACGAAGACGCGTTCGCGGACGATCGAATCCTCGGCCCAGTTGAACATGAAGATCGGCGTGCCCTGCGGAATGTTCGAGAAGCGCTTGTTGACGATCAGCGCGCCGGGATATTCCGTCAGGCCGACATTGTAGACATGTTCGGTCGAGATCTTCTGGAACTCTTTCATCAGGCTGGCGCGCTTGTCGTTGTCTTCCGACGCGACAAACTTGTTGACGATATCGACCAGGTCTTTTTCGAAAGGCATCAGGTCGACCTCGCCACTTTCCGGCGCGCGGTGGTTCCAACTGGTCTTCGGACCGACAGGCGCGAGCTGCTCGGTGTTCTGCACGACCGAGGTCAGTTCCTGGTCGTTGCGCCGGATCAGCCAGTCGAAGCGGCCGGAGTATTGCGAGGCATCGCGCTGGGTGCCGTTGAGGCCGTTGAGAACGACCCTCAAGCCCAGCTTTTCCATCTGGGCGACGACACCTTCGGCAAGGCTTTTGTCTGTGCCGTAGTCGTTGTTGACCAGCATCACGATCTCGACGTTCTTGCCGCCGGCGGTGCCGGCCGGGAAGTTCACGAAACCGTCGCCGTCGGTATCCTTGAGGCCGGCCTTGGCGAGTTCGGCCTTGGCGCCAGCGAGGTCGAACGGATAGTAGACGGTGGACTTGCGATCATAGAAGCTGGTGCCCGAAGAGAAGCCGCCGGGATAGATGGCGGTGAACGGCCCCTTGACCAGGGAGTCGCCCAGCGCCTTGCGGTCGAGCGCCATGGTGACAGCCTTGCGGAAGTCCTCATTGCGGTTCAGCTCGCGAACCGCCTGGCTGCGTTCGTCAGGATTGCCCCAGCCATTGGCGGAATAGTTCATGCGCAGATTGTAGCCGATGAGGCGTGGACCGAAGGCGAGCCGTGCCGGCGCGTTGGCTTCAGCGGCGCGCTTCAGCGAGGCGACAAAGTTTTCCGGCTGCTCCAGATTGGAGAAGTCGGCCGCGCCGGCGACCGCCTGGACGTCGCGGTCGGCCCAGGTCGACAGCTTGTAGTGCAGTTCGTTGAGGTAGGGCAGCTGGTTGCCCTTCTCGTCGACCTTCCAGTAGTAGGGGTTGCGGCGCATGACGATGATGTCGTCCGGCCGGTATTCGACCGGCACCCAGGCGCCCATCACCGGCATGTTCATGAATTCCGGCGGGAAGGCATTCTTGAACTGGTCGTAGGTGTTCTTCGAATATTTCGGATGCTGCGGCTTCAGGATGTGCGCGGGGCCGGGACAGAAGGTGCCGTAGGCCATCGCATAGAGGTACTGCTTCGGAAAGGCTTCCTTGAAGGTCCATTCGACGGTGTAGTCGTCGATCTTCTTCAGCGTCGTGCCGACACCGAAGGTTTCCGGCGTCGCGCCGTTCAATGGCGAGACGTTGGGATCAACGACCTCGTCGTCCCAGTAGAACATGACGTCGTCGGCGTTGAAGGCAACGCCATCCGACCATTTTGCGCCTTCGACAAGATGCATGGTCAGCTTGTGGCCGTCCTTCGACCAGTCCCAGCTCCTGGCCAGGTTCGGCAGCGGCTCGGTGTCCTTGGCCTCGACCTGGAACAGCGGCGCGGTGCGCGTCAGGCATTCGGAAAGGCCGATATCGATGCCGCCCCAGCCCTGTGTCTGGCCGGCGCCATAATTCCAGCCTTCCGGCCGGCCGCCGATGACATGGCGCATCGTATCGCCATAGACGCCGATGCCGTCTTGCATGTTGCCCGTCTTGAAGACCAGCGGTTCTTTCGGCAGCCTGTCTTTCACCGGCGGCAGCTTGCCGGTCTTGACGTATTTTTCGGTCACCCAATCCGGCTCGTGATATTCCGGCAGGGCCTTGAACTCCAGGATGGAGTCGCGCGCCACGTATTTGATCTTGCCCTCGGCCGGAAAGGTCGCCGGCACCGGCGGGACTGTCGGCTCTGATGCGAAAGCGTTGAGTGCCGGAACCGAGACGCTCAGCGCCAGTCCGGCGGCAATGCCAATGCTGCGTAGGTTTCTCATAGTCTCCTCCCTCATGTTCAGACGTTTTCTGCTGCTCGTCTCTGCCTGGACGGCTCAATGCGATGGACCTGCCTCCCAAGGTCCGTCGCTGCGCCCGGGGTTTCAGCCGGCCTGTTTGAGCGCGGCCTTTTCGGCGCGCAATTCCTCGATCGAGCGCACGTTTCGCCGCGCAGCACCCGCCCATTCGCGGGTCTTGACCGCGGATTTCGACAGCCGCTCCTTGGCGGCCGGAACCGCATGCGCATATTGCGGCAGCCATTGAGCCTGGGCGACGACCATTTCGTCCACCATCTGCCAGACTTCCTCCGGCGTCGACACCGCGCCGACCAGCGGGTCGTGCAGCACGGCGAGCTTCAGGAGATCGATGTCGCCTGATATCGCGGCATGCACCGACATGCGCTGGACGTTGATCGAAGACATGCAGGTGGCCGCACAGGCTTCCGGCAATGTGATGCCGGCGGCCATGTTGATGCCGAAACGGTCGACGAAGCCGGGCGACTCGACGATGGCATCCTGCGGCAGATTGGTGATCAGGCCATCATTCCTGACGTTGAAGTGGCCACGATAGACCCGATTGGTCTCCAGCGCCTCCAATATGTGGCTGGCGTGTTCGTTGGAGCGCTTGGCCGGATCGATCGGCTTCGACGCCGCTTCGAGGAATTGCGGATACTCCGTCTCGAACCAGTTGCGGGTTTCGGTGGAGTAGCGGAGATAGCCGCCGGTCTCGCCATGGATCCAGTCCGACATATCGATCCAGCGGGTGATCTCGTCGGGCCGCTTGCGGTACCAGGGCAGATATTCGGAGAGATGGCCGTTGCTCTCGGTCGAATAGACACCGAAGCGCTTCAAGACATCGATGCGCAGCTTTTCCTGCTGCGAATAGATCGGATGCGCCTCGAACGCTTCGACCAGTTCGTCCTTGGCGATCTTGCGGCCATTCAGCCGCAAATCGATGAACCAGGTCTGGTGATTGATGCCGGAACAGACATAGTCGAGCTCGTGCCTGGACTTCGCTCCCAGCACCTCGGCGATCTGCTCGGCGCCATGCTGGACGCCGTGGCAGAGGCCGACCGTGTCTACCTTGCCGTATTCGATCGCCGCCCAAGTGTTCATGGCCATCGGGTTGGCATAGTTGAGGAATTTGGCGCCCGTCGCGGCGACCTCGCGTATGTCCTTGCAGAAGTCGAGGATCACGGGAATGTTGCGCTGGCCATAGAGGATGCCGCCTGCGCAGATGGTGTCGCCGACGCACTGGTCGATGCCATATTTCAGCGGAATGCGAATGTCGTCGGCATAGGCCTCGAGGCCGCCGACCCGCACACAACTGATGATATAGCGCGCGCCTTCGAGCGCCTTGCGGCGATCGGTTGTCGCCGTCACCCTGGTTGGCAACCCGTTCGCCTCGACGACCTTGTCGAGAATCGCCTTGATCATCCCGAGATTGTGTTCGCTGAGGTCGGTCAGTGCGAATTCGATATCCCTGAATTCGGGCACGCACAGGATGTCGGTGAACAGTTTCTTGGTGAATCCGACGCTGCCGGCACCGATGATAGCGATTTTGAAACTCATCAGCCGTACCTCATCCTATTCCAATGGCAGGCCGGGAATGACAGCGGTAGGTCGCAGCCGCATGCCATGGCATGTGTGCGGGACAAGCCGGTTTCCGGCCCGCCAACCTCCCTGTCCGCTCCTCACCTGCGGATCTCTCTCGCTTTTCGAGGGGGATTATGCCCTTATTCACGAGCGCGACCAGAGAAGGATTATGCTTTCAAGGGTAATTTTGTGCTACGAGATTTGATCGCCAACGGACAGTCGATGCGCACGATCTCGCTGCCGCGCGGCCGGCAGCGCCTGCATGCCATGCCGACAAGCACCGGCTATGAAGTGCGCGAGGACGAGATCTATGACTGGGACGGGCGTAAACGCGGCCAGACGCCGTTCACCGTGCTCCAGCACACGATCAGCGGCACCGGCCGGCTACGCTACGAGAACCGCAACTACCGCCTGCAAGAGAACGACACGCTGCTGGTGCTGGTGCCGCACAACCACCGCTACTGGCTGGCCAGCGACGAGCGCTGGGAATATTTCTGGATCTCGATGAACGGCGAGGAGGCGCTGCGCATCCACAAGTCGATCCTCAGCATCTCCGGTCCGGTGTTCCGGCTTAAGCCAGCGACGATCGATCACCTTGCTGATTGCAGCCTGCGCCTCATCAACGGGGCGGCCTCGGCGGGTGCCGCGTCCGCTATCGCCTACGAGGCGGCGATGGCGCTCTATGACGATGTCTTCGGCTCGCATGCCTTTGCCGAGAAACTGAGCGCCATGCAGCCGGTCATCGACCATATCAACGCCAATCTCGACAGGCCGCTGCCGGTGGCGGACCTCGTCCAGATCAGTGGCCTCAGCCGCGCCCATTTCTCGCGCTGCTTCGCCGAGAGCGAAGGCCTGCCGCCCGCCGAATTCGTGTTGCAGCAGCGCCTGCAGCGGGCGGCGAAGCTGTTGACCAAGGCGGATTTTCTGCCGGTGAAGGAAGTCGCCATCCTGTGCGGCTTCGAGGATGCGAACTATTTTTCGAAGGTCTTCCGCCGTCTCTACGGCACCACGCCCAGCCAATTCCGCACCACCGGCATGTATGCCAATCTGCGAACGCCGGCCAGGCGCGGCGTCAGGGTGTCGGACGACGAGACCTGACGCCGCTTTGAGTTCCATCAGGCCGCGTGCAGGCTGCCGCCGTCCAGCCACTCGAGATCGGCAGGCGAAAGCGCGATGTCCAGCGCCCGCAGACTGTCTTCCAACTCGCCCAGCGTGCGCGGCCCGATCAATGGGACCGACGGGAAAGGCTGGTTGAGCACATAGGCCAGCGCAACGTGGATCGGGCTCTTGCGCAGTCGCGCGGCGAGCTCGATGGCGCGGTCGCGGCGGCCGAAATTGCGCTCCGAATACCAGACCCGCACCAGTTCCTCGCTGTCGCGCCTGTCGCGCCCGGCGCGCTCGGTGAAGAAGCCACGGCCCTGGCTCGACCAGGCGAAATTCGGCATCTGCCTGGATGTCAGCCAGGCCTTCCAGTCGTCGGTGGACGAAGCCACACAACCCGCCCAGATCGGCTCCAGCATTTCGGCCAGCGAGAAATTGTTGGAAAGCGCGCCGGGCTTCTGCTTGCCGGTGCGCTCGGCATAGGCAATCGCCTCGTCCATGCGCTGCATCGTCCAGTTGGAACCGCCGAACGGGCCACGGATGCGACCGGCCTTCACCTCAAGGTCCATGGCATCGACGAACTCGCCGACCGGCACATCCGGATTGTCGCGGTGCATGAAATAGATGTCGACATGGTCGGTCTGCAGGCGGTCGAGCGATTGGGCAAGCTGCTTGCCGATCACGTCGGGATAGCAGAGCGGCGAATGCGCGCCCTTGGCGATGATCACCGACTGCTCGCGCACGCCGCGGTTCCGCAACCACTGGCCAAGCAGCGTCTCGGTGTAGCCGCCACCGTAGACGAAACCGGTGTCGAACAGATTGCCGCCGGCCTCGAAGAAGGCATCCAGCAGGATCGAGCCCGAGGAGAAGGTGCGGAAATCCTCAAAGCCGAGCGCCACCACCGACGCCGACTTCGCCAGGCCCGGAATGGCGCGCTTGCCGATCGCCGTGCCGCTGGACCGCAGAGGCCGGCCGGAGATGGTGTTGGTGCGCAGCTGGGCCTTCTCGATCTCGTACTCCAGTCCGACGGCAGCGCGCCATCTGTCGAGCACGCGCAAGGTGCCGAGACTGTCGGCCCAATCCATGCCCGGCCAAGCGAACTCCTGCCGCCCGGCAAGGATGGCCTCGCCGGCGCCGTCGACCTCGAAGGAATAGACATGGCGCTTTTCATCGACGCTGATCGTCTCGCGCGAGCCATCGGCACCGATCACGTCGATCCGGCCGAGGCCGACATCGCGATTTCCCCCGGCGAACCAGAAGTCCGGCACTTCGATGCGACCCTTGGTGCCGAGAATGCGCAGCACATTGTCCTGGTTCAGCGAGATGCTGCAGGAAACCTCGGCGACGATGCCGTCGGGAAAATGCAGCAGCGCCGAGGCCCATTCGTCGACGCCGGACTGGCCAAGATGGGCGGTACCAACCACCTTGTCGGGCTCGGCAAAGGGGAGGCCCGCCGCCGCCCCGGCAATCAGCCGCGCCATCGAGACGGTATAGCCGCCGACGTCCAGTATGCCGCCGCCGGCGGAATCATTGGCATAGAGCCTATGCTGCGGCATGAAGCCCGGCATGGCGAAGCCGAAGCTCGACTTGATCATCCTGACCTCGCCGATGACGCCGGACCGGATCAGTTCCACCAGCTTCAGCGTCTGCGGATGCAGCCGGTACATGAAGGCTTCGCCCAGAAAAGTGCCGGCCTTGCGCGCGGCATGGAACATGGCGTCGGCCTCGAAGGCGGTCAGCGCCAGCGGCTTTTCGCACAGCACGTGCTTGCCCGCTTCCGCCGCCCTGATCGCCCATTGTGCGTGGCCAGGATGCGGGATCGCGATGTAGACGGCATCGATGTCGGGATCGGCAAGCAGCGCTTCATAGCCGTCGACGATGCGAGCGCCGGGAAAGGCTTCGGCGAGGCCTGGCTTGCCGGGATTGCGCGCGCCGATGGCGACCAGTTTTCCGGTGCGCGAAGCGGCCACGCCGCCGGCGAAGGCCTGAGCGATGCTGCCCGGGCCGAGAATGCCCCAGCGAATGGGCGTGGTTGCGGTCATTGTCATTCTCCTTGAAGGCTGGGAGGGGGCGGCCGGTCAGCGCAGCCGCAGCCCTTTTTCGTCGAACAGGTAGGATTTGCGGATGGAAACGGTGACCTCGGAGGTTGTGGGAACCTTTGCCGCATCGCGCTGGATCACCACGTCTTCGCCATGGGCCGTTCGGGCGTAGAGGAAGCTCGTGCCGCCGAGATGCTCGACCACGTCGATGGCGACGACAACGTCGGTGTCGCCTTCCCCGGCACCGCCGAAATGTTCGGGCCGCACGCCGACGATGACCTTGCTGCCCACTTCGGGCGCGGCGCCGGCCAGTGGCTGGATGATACGGGTTTTCTCCTGGCCCGCCAGCTCGACCACGACCCCACGCGCATCGTGCCCGGCAATTTGCGCCTTGATGAAATTCATCTTCGGCGAGCCGACAAAACCGGCCACGAACAGATTGTCGGGATCGTCATAGAGATCGAGCGGCCGGCCGATCTGCTCGATATGGCCGGCGCGCAACACGACGATCCGATCGGCGAGCGTCATCGCCTCGGTCTGGTCGTGCGTGACGTAGATCATCGTGGCGCCGAGTTCCTTGTGCAGGCGCGAGATCTCGACGCGCATCTGGACGCGCAGCTCGGCGTCGAGATTGGAGAGCGGCTCGTCGAACAGGAACACTTGCGGCTCGCGCACGATGGCGCGGCCGATGGCGACGCGCTGGCGCTGGCCGCCGGAGAGTTTCTTCGGGCGCCGGTCCATCAATTCACTGATGCGCAGAATCTCGGCCGCGCGCTTCACCCGCCGGTCGGTGTCGGCCTTGGGGTTGCCGGTCATGCGCAGCCCGAAGGAGAGGTTCTGCTCGACGCTCATATGCGGATAGAGCGCATAGGACTGGAAGACCATGGCGATGCCGCGATCGGCCGGCTCGACATCGTTGACCAGTTTGCCGCCGATGGCAATCTCGCCGCCGCTGATGTCCTCGAGCCCGGCGATCATTCTGAGCAGGGTCGACTTGCCGCAGCCGGACGGGCCGACGAAGACGACGAACTCGCCGTGCTTGATGTCGATGTTGGCGCCATGGACGACTTCGAAGACGCCGAAGCGCTTGACCACATTGCTCAGCGTAACGGTTGCCATGCTGCCTCTTACTTGACTGCGCCGGCGGCGATGCCGGCGATGAAATGGCGCTGCAGGAGCACGAAGACGATCAGCATCGGCACGGTGAGCATCACGGCCCCTGCCATGATACCGCCCCACGACACTTTGGTGAGGCCGATCAGGGTGCCGAGCGCCACCGGCGCCGTCATCGAACCGGGCTGGCTGTTGATCAAAAGCGGCCAGAGATAATTGTTCCAGGAGGCGAGGAACAGGATGATGGCGAGTGCGGCGAGCATCGGCCGCGCCAGCGGCAGCGCGACGAAGAGGAAAATGCGCCATTCCTTCACGCCTTCGACGCGGGCGGCGTCGAAGAGGTCGTCCGGCATCATGGAGAAGCTCTGGCGCATGAAGAGCACGCCCAGCGAATTGAACAGCGGCGGCACGATCAACGCCACCCAGGTGTTGGCGAGCTGGAAGTCGCGCGCCACCATGATGAATTGCGGGATCAGCACCACCGCATAGGGCAGCGTGATGGTGCCGAAGATGATGCCGACCACCACGCCCTTGCCGAAGAACTGGTAGCGCGCCAGCGCCCAGCCGGCCATCGACGTCAACATCACCGACAGGAAGGTGTAGGTCACCGCCACCGAGACGGAGATGCCGATGGCGCCGACGAAATTGGTGTCACGCTGCAGATTGTTGAAATTGTCGACGAAATTGCCGTGCGGCAAAAGCTCGATTCCGGGGCTGAATATGCCGTTGTCGGGCATGGTCGAAAACACCACCATCATCCACAGCGGGAACAGCCAGATCAGCGCCAGCGGGGTGAGGAAAAGATGCAGCGCGATGCTGCGCCTCAGGCGGGCGGAGGAGAGCGAACTCATTGCTTTTCCCTCGTCAGCCACAGCTGCACCAGCGTGATCGCGATCGCCAGCGCCGCCATGGTGTAGGCAACGGCCGAGGCATAGCCGAAATTGAGCGACCGGAACCCCTGGCGGTAGAGCAGCAGGCCGAGTGTCTCGGTGCCGCCACCCGGCCCGCCGCGCTCGGTGATCAGGAAGGGCTCGGTGAACAATTGCATGGTGCCGATGATCGAGAGAACCAGGCAGAACACGATGACCGGCTTCAAGAGCGGCAAGGTGATGTAGAAGAACTGCTTGAGCTTGCTGACGCGGTCGAGCGTCGCCGCCTCATAGACATCCTCGGGGATGGATTGCATGCCGGCCAGAAGGATGATGGCGTTGTAGCCGGCCCAGCGCCAGGTGACCGCGATCATGATCAGCGCCATGGCCGGCGTGACATTGGAGAACCAGTCGATCTTGGGCAGCCCGACGCTGTTCAGGAGCTTGTTGACGATACCGAAATCGAGGCTGAACATCAGCCGGAATACCGCCGAATAAGCGACCTCGCCGACGACGACGGGAGCAAAGAAGGCGAAGCGGTAGAGGCCTCTCGCCTTCAGGAGCGGCGAATTCAAAAGCACGGCCATCACCATGGCCAGCGCGATCATCACCGGCACCTGGATGACGAGGATGAGCAGCGTGTTCTTCAGCGCGTTGAAGAAGGCCGGATCGCCAATCAGCCGGCCCCAGTTGAAGCCCGGTGCGAAACGCCAGGGCACGGTGCGTGTCGCCTGGAAGGAGATCATGAACGACGAGATGATCGGCCACACCCAGAAGACGGAGAAGATCAGCAGATAGGGCGCCAGGAAACGATAGGCCGTGGCATTGCGGTTGCGCATCCTGCTCCTCCCTCATATCCGGTGTTTCAGACAAGCTCGCAGGCGGGAGGTCCGGGCGGCAAGAGCCGTCCCGGACCCCGTCCTTGGGAGTTTATGATTTGACCGGCAGTCCGGTCGCCGCGGCGATCTGTTTTGCGGCGTCGTCGAGTGCGGCCTTAGCATCGGGATAGCCGCCGGCCAGATATTTGGTCTGCACCGCACGGACGATGATTTCGGCATCGCTCTGGAACTGCGTGCCGCGGCTGGGGACGACCTTGGGCAAGGTGCCCAGAATATCCTTCCACACCGCCTGGCCACCCCAGTAGGGCAGGCCTTGGCTGACATAGGGGTCATTCAGCGCCGAGACCAGCGAGGGGACGAGGCCGAACTCCTTCAGCATGGTGATCTGGCCTTCATTGGTTCCGAGCGTGTATTTCAGGTATTCGTATGCCGCTTCCTTGTTCTTCGAAGCCGAGGTGATGGCCAGCGACGAGCCGCCGAGATTGGCGGCGCGGGGACCGTCGGCGGTTAGGCTCGGCATCAGATAAACGCCCCATTTGCCGTTTTCGCCGGCCGATTCGGTGCGGATGGTGCCTTCATACCAACCGCCATAGACCTGGGTGGCGACGGTGCCTGCCGTGTTGTTGGTGATCTTGGTGCCCCAGTCGGCGGACGAGACGATGCCGGCGTCCTTCATCTCCTTGACCTTGGTCAGGGCGTCGACGCATTTGGGTTCGCTGACCGTGATCGACTGGCCATCCTCGGCGAAGTAGGCGCAGCCCTGCTCGTTGGAGATCATGCGGAAGAATTCGGTGTCGCCGTTGAAATCGGCGTTGGTCATCGAGACGCCCGGATTGGCGGCCTGGATCTTCTTGCCGGCGGCGATGAAATCGTCCCAGGTCTTGATCGAAGCCGGATCTACCCCGGCCTTCTCGTAGAAGTCGCGGCGATAGAAAGCGGCGACCGGGCCGGAATCCCACGGCATGGCATAGGCCTTGTCGCCGACCTCGAGTTCGGTGCGCTTGAAATCGGGGAATTTCTTCTGGTCTTCCGACGTATAACCCAGCGTATGCAGGTCGACGAAGCAATCGGGGAACTGGCTCCAGTAATTCTCGGCCTCGCCATTCTCGATGGTAACGATGTCAGGCAGGCCGACGCCACCGGCGGCACAGCCGGCGATCGACTTGTCATAGGTCGGCTGGTTGCCGAGATCCTGGACCGTGACCTTGATGTCGGGATGCAGCTTGTTGAAGCCGGCAACCGTCGCCTTCAGCGACGAAGCGGCGACATTCCAGCTCCAGATGGTGATTTCGCCGGATTGCGCAAAGGCCGGGGCTGAGCCCAGGACAAGCGCGAGCGCGGCGCAAGACAGTGTGATGCGCATTGAAATCCTCCCATTTCATTTGCTCTCTCTGCGAGCGTGGCTACACTATTCGGCGCGGAAGGCTTGTCGCCGACAAAGGGAATACGGAATTGGCGGAAAGTAAGATGCCGGAACGGCCGTTTTACCAGCCGGGCGCCAGCAGCGTGGAGGGCCTGCCGCTGCTCTTGCAGATGTTTCACACCGCTCCGCTGGTGATGCTCAAGCCGCACTGGCATGCCCAGGTCGAGGTGAATTTCATCGTCCGCGGCAGCGTGCACTACCGCATGAACGAGCACGAAATCTCCCTGTCGGCCGGCGAGATGTGCTTCTTCTGGGGTGGCCTGCCGCACCAGATGGACGATCTCAGCGACGACGCCATCTATGCCGGCGCGCATCTGCCACTGGTGCATTTCTTCCGGCTGCATCTGCCGGCGGACGTGCGCCACCGGCTGATGACGGGCGCGACGCTGGTGACCAGCGCCACCGATCAATCCGACAACGACAATTTCGCCCGCTGGAACCGCTATGCCCGCTCGGGCGATCCGGCCAAGGCCGAGCATGCCGTCAACGAATTGTTGCTGCGGTTGGAGCGGGTGCGGTTCGAACCCTACCGGCTGGTGCCAGAGACGGCGGCCGGGCAGGAAGCCGGCAGTGCCTTCGACCAGCAGTCCTCGCGCAATGTCGGGCGCATGTGCGATTTCATCGCCGAGAATTTTCTCTACGACATCGATTGTATGAACATAGCGGCCGCCGCCGACATCCATCCCAAATACGCCATGAGCCTGTTCAAGAAATCGACCGGTATGACGCTCAACGAATATGTCAATCTTCTGCGGCTGAGCTACGCGCAGGCGCTCTTGATGCATCAGGACGCCAATGTGCTGCGCGTCGCCATGGACTCCGGTTTCGGCTCGCTCAGTGCCTTCAACAAGTCCTTCCGCAAGCTGGCCGGCATGACGCCCTCCGATTTTCGCAGGAGCGTGGCCAGCGCCAGGTAGAAGCGACGGTCGGTTGCTCGTTGAGGCGAATGCACAGCGGCATCCCGATCGTCGGCTAAGGACGGACCCCGGCGGTCGCAGCGCGGTTTGGCGGCGCCGGGACCGAGCCAAGGGCCAAAGGAGGCCAGCCCGCAGGCCATTGTGGCGATGAAAGCACCTGAGACAGCCGGCCTTTCCACAGCCTGTCTTTTCCTGCCGGAAATCGCCACCTAGGCGCTGGACAGGCAAAATTCCCGTGCTATAACCCACGCGCTTTCAAGGGGCGCCCCAAGGCGCCTTCATGAAATCCGGTTCACGCGTTTCGTTTGCCGGAACAGGCCCAGATAGCTCAGTTGGTAGAGCAGCGGACTGAAAATCCGCGTGTCGGTGGTTCGAATCCGCCTCTGGGCACCATCCCCTCTTCTCCCGACAGTCCCTTTCGCCGAAGCCTCTACGCTTCTGTCTCGGCAACTAGCTGAAATCCTTACTGATTTCGGCGTGCAAAGCGCGGATGGTCGGGGTTCGTGGAATTTCGGCGCAGTTGGTCCAACGAGGCGGGGGGCTGGTATTTTCGCTGGTATTGGAGATCCTGATGGTATCGATGCAGCCAAATGGAGGCCCCGAAAATGGCTCTTTCCGACGTAAAATGCCGTAATGCCCGACCCGCTTCCAAGCTCGTGAAATTGTCTGACGGTGGCGGGCTCCAGCTTTGGGTGCAGCCTACCGGATCTCGCCTATGGCGCCTCGCCTATCGTTTTGGCGGCAAGCAGAAGCTTCTGGCGTTGGGCAGCTATCCCCTCATCTCCCTCGCTGAGGCACGCGAGGCGCGCGATACCGCCAAACGTCTCCTCCTACGTGGCATCGACCCCGCACAGGAGCGTAAGTCGCAAAAGGCTTCGGCGGAGGACACCTTTCGCTCAATCGCGGAGGACTATGTCGACAAGCTGAAGAAGGAGGGACGTGCCGACCGGACCATCACCAAGGTCAAATGGCTGCTCGACTTTGCCTATCCAACGTTTGGGGACAAAAGCGTTCGGGAGATCGATCCGGCTACAATTCTTGCCGCTCTCCGCAGCGTGGAGGTTCGTGGTCGATACGAGTCGGCCAGGCGAATGCGCTCCACCATCGGCAGCGTGTTTCGATATGCAATCGCAACCGCACGCGCCGATGTAGATCCGACGATCGCCCTGAGGGGCGCACTCGTCGGTCCGACGGTCACGCCCCGTGCCGCGGTTACCGATCCTAAGGCCTTGGGAGGCTTGCTGAGGGCGATTAATGCATTTGACGGACAGCCTACAACCCGAGCCGCTCTGAAGCTGATGGCCCTGCTATTTCCCCGCCCCGGCGAGCTGCGCGCGGCCGGATGGGACGAGTTCGATTTCGAAAGCTCGGTGTGGAGCATCCCTGAAGGACGCATGAAGATGCGACGGCCGCACCGCGTACCTCTTTCCACGCAGGCCGTCAGCGTCCTGACCTCACTTAGAGAAATCTCTGGTGGTGGATCGCTGTTGTTTCCTAGTGTTCGATCGGGTTCGCGTCCGATTTCCGACAACACGCTTAACGCCGCCCTTCGCCGTATGGGCTATGGCAAAGAAGAAGCTACCGCGCACGGCTTTCGAGCAACGGCATCAACTCTGCTAAACGAATGCGGCAAGTGGCACCCGGACGCCGTAGAGCGGCAGCTGGCCCACATTGAGAACAACGACGTTCGGCGCGCCTATGCCCGGGCAGAGCACTGGGAAGAGCGCGTCAGGATGATGCAATGGTGGGCCGATTATCTGGATGAACTCGAGAGCAAAAACTCGCGGGTGGTCTCAATCGGGGGACGCGAGGCAAGCCTGCTGTCCATACATCCTCGCGAGGGTCTAGTTTGGAAGCCAACAGCGACGGTTCGCCAAACGACGAGTCGAACCTCCAACCTCCGAAAATCACACTGAACCCCGTCGAAAACACCGAAACTGGGCGACCAATGTTGCAGGCCCGGAGGGTCATCGTTTTCCACAGGAAATCAATACGTTATGTTGGCCACACATTTCCTTCGTATTCTCTCGTAGGGTCTGGCGAACCTACGGACCAGGAGGAGGACTAGTATTCCCTCCGCGGTGTCCCGTCGTCCACAAGAAGGGTCGATTAACCCGTGACGAACGTGGCTGGTTTGGGGCCGCAGAACGAACCCGCTGCGCGGGATGGGCGCGTGGGGTGAGGTAGAGATCACGAGCCGAACGTGGCGCTCGCATTGAGGGTGGTTCGGCAGCAGCAGAGCATCACGGGCTTCTTCAACAAGGAGCCTGACCATGCCCTATCCTGTTCTTGATGCACCTATCAGTCCACTGCGTCAGCGGCTGATCGACGACATGAACATGCGACGTTTCAGCCAGGAGACGCAGCGCAACTATCTGCGCGACATCGGACGCCTGGCGACGTTCCTCGGCCGGTCGCCGCACACAGCGACAACCGACGACCTGCGCCGGTTCCAGATCGAGCAGCAGGACGACGGCGTGCCGGTTCCGACGATGAACAGCATCGTGTCGGCGCTGCGCTTCTTCTTCACGCATACGGTCGATCGTCCCGATCTGGCGCGCAAGCTCGTTCGTCTGGCGCACCCGCGCAAGCTGCCGGTGGTGCTCAGCCGCGACGAGGTTGCCCGTCTCCTCAACGCCACCACCTGCCTCAAGCACCAGGCCGCACTGTCGGTTGCCTATGGCGCGGGCTTGCGCGTCGCCGAGGTCTCGGCGCTGAAGGTCGCCGACATCGACAGCGAGCGCATGCTGATCCGGGTGGAGCGCGGCAAGGGCGGCCGGTATCGCAACGCCATGCTGTCGCAAGACCTGCTCTTGTTGCTGCGTCAGTGGTGGAAGGTCGGACGCCAGCAGGGGGTGATGCATCGCGACGGCTGGCTGTTTCCGGGGCAGCATGCGATGAAGCCCATCAGCACCCGCCAGCTCTATCGCGTGGTCGTCGAGGCAGCGCAGGCCGCCGACATCGCCAAGCGGGTCGGGCCGCACACGCTGCGCCACAGCTTCGCCACCCACCTGCTGGAGGACGGCACCGACATCCGGATCATCCAGGTCCTGCTCGGGCACGCCAAGCTCAACAGCACCGCCTTCTACACCAAGGTTGCAACCCGCACGGTGCGCACCGTCACGAGCCCGCTCGACAAGCTTGGCCTCTTCAAGCCGGAAGAGCTCTCACCCGACGGCTGAGCGTGCGCGCCTCGATCGAGGTTGCCGACATCTTCCGCGCAGCAGGGCCCGCCTACCGGGCCGCTCATGCCGGGCATCTGAGCCTCGCCGAGCTCAAGGTCATGTCGGCGATCGAGCACTGCCGCACTGCAGCCCTTGGCGGGCACGTGGAGGCCTGCGAGGACTGCGGCCGGTGGCGCATCGCCTACAATTCCTGCCGCAACCGGCACTGCCCCAAGTGCCAGGGCGCGGCTGCACGGACATGGCTCGCCGAGCGGGAAGCCGACCTGCTGCCGGTCGGCTACTTCCATGTCGTGTTCACGCTGCCGGCCGAAGTCGCCGACATCGCCTTCCATAACAAGGCGCTCGTCTACGACCTGCTGTTCAAGGCGGCATCGGAGACGATGCTGACGATCGCGGCGGATCCGAAGCATCTCGGCGCGCGCATCGGCATCACCGCCGTCCTTCACACCTGGGGCTCGGCGATGACGCACCATCCCCACGTGCACATGATCGTGCCGGGTGGCGGCATCTCGCCGGACGGAAGCCGGTGGATATCGTCGCGTCCGGCCTTCCTGCTGCCAGTGCGCGTGCTCGGCAAGCTGTTCCGCCGCCTATTCCTCACCCGTCTGGTCGCGCTGCACGACGCCGGCCGGGTCAGCTTCTTCGGATCGATGGCGCACCTCACCGACCGGCGGGCCTTCCTGCGCCACCTCGCTCCCGTCAGGAGGAAGCGCTGGGTGGTCTACGCCAAGGCGCCCTTCGCCGGCCCGGAGGCGGTGCTCGCCTATCTGTCGCGCTACACGCACCGGGTCGCGATCTCGAACAGCCGCCTCATTCGCCTCGACGAAAGCGGCGTCACCTTCCGCTACAAGGACTATCGTCGCGACGGCGCCGACCGGCAGCAGCTCATGACGCTTGGCCCCGACGAGTTCATCCGCCGCTTCCTGCTCCATGTCTTGCCAAAGGGATTCCACCGCATCCGGCATTGCGGCCTGCTCGCCGGCTCCGCTCGCAAGGCCAGCCTCGCGCTTGCTCGTGAACTCCTGAACGTCGCCGTGCCGTCGGATGACGACACCACGAACGAGCCGGACGACTTCCGCCCGCCATGCCCCTGCTGTGGCGGCCGCATGATCGTGATCGAGGTGTTCGAACGATGGAGGCAGCCGCGTGGGCCGCCACACGGTTCCCCGTCGACCGGGACCAGCACGCCATGACCCGGCATGGAATGGTTCAGCCTTCAGCTGCAGGCACTCAGCCTCCGGCAACGGAGCAACGCACGTCTATGGTGATTATCGACTCCGACAGAACCGCGCCGAGCCGCCCACCGTCCCGACAATACCGCGCGGAGGCGCAACGAAGCGGTCTGTCCGCATTCACCCCAGAGCTTCCCGACGGCGGTCGCGCCATCGCCGACATCTGCCGAAATCCGAAATCCCCATAGCCATCGCCTGTGGCCCGCGGGTTCCTTCCTCGGGGACTTTCGTACGCCTGCCGGCGCCCGAAACTCTTCACGATACCCGACCGACTGCTTCTGGGTGTCGAGGATCGAATAGCTGTCGGAGGTGCGGACCTCTTTTACCGCTTCGGACCGGCGCTGACTCTGAGGCGGGAACCAGGCTCAGCGCAGACCGAGGGAGCACAAGTTATATCGGTTTAAACATGCTCTCAGCTGCATCGGAGTTAAGGCGCGCCCAGAACTCCATCGCGTACCTGTCCGTCATGCCGGCGACGAAGTCGCAGACCTCACGTGCTTTGACGCTTACATTAGGCGCTTTCCGAATGCGGCCCCGGACGTCGGCGGGCATCAACAAGTCACCCCGGTCTCCCATCAGAGCCTTGAAGATGTCGGTGACGAGGTCGTAGCCCCGGTATTCACCAAGCTTCACGCGCGGCGCATAGATCGCAGCCACAAATGTGTACTGCTTCAACACCTCCTTGCGGAGCATGAGCTTCTCCGGAAGGTATATCTGGCTGAGCGATGGGCACTCTTTGTGGGCTTTGAGTTCGACCCCCGAGATGAACTGGTGTACGAGCTCCGATGAGAACTCTGTCCTCTTGTAGCCGTCCTCGCTCATGACCTTGGAGGTGCGGTACGCCTCGGCGAATGTCAGCAGGCTCTCGTCGCGTTTCGCTTGTTGGGCGATGTCGTCTTCTATCACGATGCCGTCGAGCGGCGAATCCGCATCCTCCGCCGGCTGCTCTATTATCTCGGAGAATATCTCCATGAAGACAGCCTGTATCTCATTGATGGTCACCGTCCGCTTCATCGGCTTCGAGGCCCGCTTCGCTACCGCGCTGAGCAAGGCGTCGTCCGACGCCAGCATCTCCGCAGGGGACAGGAACCCGACTTTGAAGCAGTCCTCGAGGTCGTAGACCGAGTAGGCGATGTCGTCCGCCAGATCCATGATGCTGCATTCGATCGTGCAGAACTTCTCCTCAGCACCGAGGACGTAGCCGTTGAGCACCGATGCCTTGACCCGGTCGACGATAATTTTCTCCGAGCCGTAGTAGCCTTTGACAAAGCCGTCCGCCGCCTTCCGGATGGCGGGTATCTCGTTGTCGTACTTCAGAGTGGCCGCGATGGTCCGATGGCAGAGATTGAGCCCTGCCCTATCGTCCCCCGCCAAAGGTTCGGCGTAACGCAACTTCTTCTCAAGGCGCGTCAGGATTCGCAGGGTCTGCGCGTTCCCCTCGAAGCCGCCGTAGCGTTGCATTGCCTTATCGAGCGCGCTCTCGCCGTTGTGGCCGAACGGCGGGTGACCGATGTCGTGCACGAGCCCGGCGGTCGCGCAAAGCCTTGGGTCGATCTTGCCGCCGAGATCCTTGTCGTAGTCGTAGTTGATGCGCTCGGCGATGCCCTGAGCGATCTGCGCCACTTCCAGAGAGTGGGTGAGCCGGTTGCGGAAGAAGTCCGACTCCCTGCTTGGGAAGACCTGGGTCTTGCCCTGTTGCCGGCGGAAGCTTGCGGAATGGATTATCCGCCCGTAATCTCGGCCGAACTCGTCGCGCCACTTTTTGTCGTGGCCGTCCTTCTCGGGGACTACTTCTCGGCTGCGGTCCGCATCGGTGTACATGGTCTAGGCCGGCTGATTAACGTGGCCGTGTTGCTGTCCATCTTTGGCATCATCCTGCGCCTTCTTCTCCTGCGCACGCTGCTCGGCCAGGATCCGTACCGTCTCCCGCAGAGTGCTCAGTTCCCGCTTCGCCTCCTGCCTTGCGTGCACGACAGCCTGGAAGTTTGCCATTCTATTTCTCCTGCTTGTTTGTCGACCCAAGGTTGGACCCTGGATGTTCTCATTATGTTCTATTTCGGCGACCTTGGCTATGCATCGTCCGCCCGAATCATGCGCGTAGGTACCTCGGCCTTTCGTGCGACGTCGGCTATGTGGCTCGTCAGGCCGACCTCCCCCCGCAGCAGGAGCCCGTGCCCCGTCGGAAGCGACTGTACCCGCAGCCGCAACGATTCGAGACCCTCCGATACGTCGAATACTACCCATCCGTCCGCCTCGCCCGGAACGATGATCGAGCCGGCCGAACGGCTAGCGCCGCGGTGAAGTTGCATCACCCAGACCTGCTCGCCGTCGAACGCCCACTCGAAGCGTACGTCGCCCAGCGCGGCGACGAGGCGGGCGTGCGTGGCGTGGACGGTCGCCACCACTACATCCGGAAGGGCCATCGGCGGCGTAGTGCCTTGCATGAAGTCCTCGCCGGTGCCGCAGGCGCCTTCAACATAGAGGATGCGGTCCGCACCCTGCACCGCTGCGCCCGACCATACGGCCGGCACGGCCTCCTGGGCCAGCACGGATACGATCGCGGTGCCGTCGGGATCTTCCCTCAACAGTAGGGAGAAGGGGTCCAACCATCCTCGCGAGGTGGTGAACTTGCCCGGTACCTGTTCCACCGGACACGTCCTGGTCCAAATCTCCTTGGACCCGGTCCGCGTGCCGAAAGCAAATGGGGCCAAGCGCCGGCCAATTACCGTGCTCCGTGGAACCGGAAAACCAGCCAGGTGCGCGACGAGCAGGCCGAACGCTTTGTCGCCCATCATCCGGGAGAAATCGTTGGGCCACCGAACGTCCACCCGATTGCCGGGCAGGGTTTCGTGGGGACCAAACTCCCAATAGAGAACGTGCGACTGCCGGTAACCCCGCGGTGCGGGGTGGAGGCTGAACTCGAGGCGGGCCGCCTCGCCATGGGCGAGCTCGGGCCCGAATCCAAAGACGGTTTGGAAGGCGGCGTTGGCCCACGGGGCGGGGAGGGAGGCAAAACCTTCCCTCTCGACGCCACGGGGCGTCGCGTCGGGACGGAACTCCACGACATCATCGAGGATCACGCCGGAGACGCCGCCATCGGACACGTCAATGGTCTCATTAACTATGGCGAAGCTTCCCTCCGCCGCGAAACGGGCCAGGGCGGTCAGAACGGCCTCAGAGTCCTGCAGCGCATAGAGGAACTCGCGGCTCTGCGAAGACGCTTCGCTGAAGGTGCGAATGTTGACCGTTCCTTCCCCGCTCCGTTCGAACAGCGCCTGCACGGCTTCCGAGGCGGTGGCGAATTGGTGGTTGGCCGGCAATCCGGCCAGCCGGCAGTATTCCTGCCGGGGTCCCGAGGGCGACGGCGAGAAGCTCACGAACTGGGCGACGTTGAACCTCTCGGCCAGTCGGTCCAGCGTGGCGTCCTTGCGGAAGTCAGGCGGGGCGAGGTGAGACAGGTTTCCGGAATGGATCATCGGCGCTTGGGATCCAACATGGTCATCAGGTCTCGCTGCTCATTGGTTTTACACTTGGGACGGTAAACACTCCGTTGGCAAGAGACAAATCGACCGCAGCTTTTTGCACCTGCAAAAGATGGTACTGCGACAGCCTGGCGACTTGAGGCACCGGGCCACGGATGGGGTGCCCAACGATTCTCGCTGCCGAATCCCTTTCGCGACCTCTCTATCATATGAGAGCCGAAAGGTTATTAAGAATATGCAGAATATGCATTCGATGCTCCTCCGGCGCGTTGCGCAGGCGGCTCATGGCCTCCTCCAACTCCGAGCCGGACGCAGTTGCGGTGCTGTCCGCCTTCACGAGCCAGTCGGCGAGGTCGGCCTCGAGCCCGGCGGAAGGCGGCACCTTGCGCGAAAGAACCTTGCTCACATGCCCTTGGGTGACGCGGCAGAACTCAGCCAACTCGCGCTGGCGAGTGCGAGTGCTCCTTAGGACGGCGTTCACGGTATCGATGATATCCGTCGATTGCATTGACCTGTGTTTCACGAAATGAATGTAATGCATACTTCCTCGGAACAATTTATGCAACACGTCATCTCCCTCCACAACGGCACACCCGTGAGCCTCTTCCTGCCCGATCCTGCGGAGTCCGTGGTCCCGGGAGTGGCTTGGGGCCGGTTTGAAGAAGCGTTGACCCCTGCATTCTGGGCCGCACAGGCCTGGATGCAGGAATTGGCGGGCGGTGAGGCGTTCGGCCTTGGCGACACCCTGGCGGAGGAAGTGGCCGCCTGCCTGCTCGGTGGGTACGGTGCGCCCGCTGAAGTCGGTCTCGCGGCATATGGGAGGGTGCGGCAAGCGATGCGCAGCACTGCCGTCGTTGACGTCGGTGCGATCGAGGCCATGCTGACGATGCCTCTGAATGTTGGCGATAGGTTGGTCCGGTATCGCTTCGCCAGGCAAAGGTCGCGACAACTGGGCGAGTGCCTCGCGAGGATCGCCGATATCGACGAGGCCGCGCTGGACGACATCTCGCTCAGGGACGCACTGACGCGGCTGCCGGGGATCGGCCCCAAAACGGCATCTTGGGTTGTCCGGAACCGCAGGGCGAGCGACGAGGTCGCGATACTCGATATCCACATCGTGCGGGCGTGCGTCCATATGGGAATATTCGGCGGCGGTGCGACGCCTGCGAGTGACTACGTGAGCCTCGAATCCCGTTTCATCGGGTTCTGCCGCGCTGCCGGCCTACGCGCTTCCTTGCTCGATGCACTGATGTGGCGAACCATGCGATCGATCGGCCCGTCATTCGCGGGCTTGCGGCCAGCGTCGAATCCGAGTTCAACTGGAGGACGCAGCAAGGGGAAGACAGCATGTCCGGAGGAGGTGGCTCGAGCAGGGACGATCTGAGTCCGGGAATCGGAGGGGGGCCGGACACCTGCGGCCAGACCTACAACGCCCCCATCAACAGCCCTAAGCCTTCCGTGCTGGGGCCCGTGTCCATCGGGACCGTTCTCACCGTCGACGTCGTTCCCACAGGCACTACCAGCACCCTTGTCGTCCGTGACGCGATGGGACGAATCGGCGGCTCCCTGACTTTCCTGGGCTATAGGCAGGTCATCAACTGCATCGTCCAACGTGGCGTGGCCTACACGGCGACGGTGCTGGCCATAGCGGGCGGCGTCTACACCGTCGAGGTGGTACCCGTCTGATGCGCAGCCTTTCGGTGGTAGGCGGGATCTACCGCGAGCGCTGCCTGCAACCGACCTGGGATGCCGTCCTCGGATCCGCCGGTCGTGCCGCCCAGGCACTCGGCACCGTCAAGGCTTCGCGGAAGCGGTTGCACGCTTACATGAGCGATCGGGCGCGGAGCGAAGTCGAACTCCTCGCCGAACTCGCCGACTTCGAGTTGGTACCCACGGACCTGCCTTTCCTGGTGTTGTTTGACTACGCACATACGCTTGGCGACCCTGTCATATCGCCGCCGATCGGCTTGATGGGCCAGCGACTGCCGCTCGCCGTCAAAGACGACGTCGTGCTCCGCTACGGCATGCTCGAGGGCGATGCCGTCGTCGCCGCCAACATCGCGGTTTACGATCCACAATCCGCTTTCGGCGCTGCCGCGTTCACTGCCAACGGCTCGTCGGCCAAGAGGCTTGCAGTGGTGCTCAACAGGCTCGAGTTGCGCTCGATCACCGGCGAGGAAGATCCTCGCGCCGGTGCCGACTGGCTGTTCCGGAACGACGGTGCCGAGGTGGTCGTGCTGAAGATGGGGGCCTTGGGCGCACGGGTAATCACGCCGGTCGGGGCGTGGGAAATCCCCCTCTATCGATCGGAGCGCGTTTGGAAATTGGGATCCGGCGACGTCTTCTCCGCAACGTTCGCTGCAATGTGGGCCCTGGAGGACATGGCGCCCGATGACGCGGCGGACATCGCGTCGCGGGCGACCGCGTGGTACTGCGGCCATCGCGCCCTTCCCACCCCGGACGCCGCCACGCTTGCCACGATGCCGTTCGAGCAGGTGCGCCCGGGTACGGGCCGCATATACTTGGCGGCGCCGTTCTTCGACCTCGGGCAGCGCTGGCTGGTGGAGGAAAGCAGGCGCGCCCTGCTGCAAGCAGGTGCCCAGGTGTTCTCGCCCATCCACGAGGTCGGACCGGGCGCCGCCGAGGTCGTCGCTCCGGCGGATCTCGCCGGCATCGAGGACTGCGACGTACTGCTGGCGATCGTCAACGGGATGGACCCCGGGACCGTCTTTGAGGCGGGCTACGCCATCCGCAAGGGCATACCGGTCGTCGCGCTGGCCGAGAATTCGCGGGAGGAGGATCTCAAGATGTTCGTAGGCTCCGGGGCGACGGTGACCAGCGACTTCGCGACGGCCATCTACCAGGCTGTCTGGAGACTGCCGCGATGACTACCGCCTTGCTCCTGTCGGGCGGCATGGACTCTGTCAGCATCGCATGGTGGCTTCGGCCCGACGTCGCGTTGACGATCGACTACGGCCAGAAGCCGGCCGAAGCCGAGATCGACGCCGCCGGCCACGTGGCCCAACTACTCGGCATCTCGCACGAGGTGATCCGGGTCGACTGCTCGTCCCTGGGTTCTGGCGATATGGCCGGTACCGCGCCCGACGCCGCGGCGCCGGTGTCGGAATGGTGGCCCTTCCGGAACCAACTGCTCGTCACGCTGGCCGGAATGGCGGCGGTGCGCCATGGCGTGTCGCGGCTGCTGATAGGCGCTCTGGCCACCGATGGCGCCCACGCCGACGGTCGGCCCGAGTTCGTGGAGCGGGCATCGCAGCTCATGGCCATGCAGGAGGGCGGGATAGTCGTCGAGGCGCCCGCCATCGAACTCGATGCGGTCGAGCTGGTGCGTCGATCGGGAATCGATCAGGGCACGCTTGCCTGGGCGCATTCCTGTCATACCGGCAACTACGCTTGCGGCAGGTGCCGCGGCTGCACCAAGCACTTCAACACATGGCAGGCCCTTGGCTGGACTCCTCACTGACGAACCCCACCCTCGAACGCCAGCAGGGAAATGGGTTGCGTGGCTGCCTCCCGACTGCACCCTATCGGTGCTGGACCCGCCGCAGCCAACGCATGAGCACGCCTTCAAGGAAATGCTGCAGGCCCGCCGATCAAGCGTCGGGGGCGATATTGCTTGGTCGGACATCGAGGCGGTGCTCTGGCATTCGGCCAGAACGGTCACGAACGACGGTGTCGGACGCGCCGGGATCGAGATTGACCGGCGGCCAGCGCCAGCGGCGGGCGGGCTTCACTGCATCCATATAGTCTGCCAGATGTGCGCAAACGATGGGCAGCCGAGGCTGTACCTGCCCAGGCATGGGTTCGCTGAGCTCAACCACCGCGCTGGCTCGGCGGCATTAAATCGGGCGGAGGTGGTCCAACTGCTTCCGGGGGCCGCAGGCTGCACGCTTCGGTTTGTGGCCGACATGGACAAGGTCTCAGCGGCGTACAACAATCCGGAGAGCTTGGTGTGGCGCGATTCCGGAGCCCTGGCGGCCACAATAGGTCTCGTGGCCGAATGGCTCGACCTCTCTGCAAACATGCTGGGTATTGCGGGCGGAGAATACATGCGGTCGATCGGATTTCCTGGCGAACGCTTCCTCGCCGTCGGCGGTATCCAAATTTCGTCGAGGTCTCCCTAGCAAGTAAATGCCGCAGTCTTAGCGGGTGGCGAACCGCGCTCGTTCGCTGTTCCCACCTTAAGAGTCCCGCTGGCTTTCAGCTCTCTCTCAAGTTTAGGCATTGCCGCATCAGACAATATCTGATCTGATTCTGAACGCGACCACAGAATCTTCTTGGCATTGCTAAGGCGCGCTCTATGACTGGCAGACGTTGCTTACAGGTGTATTGTCGGCACGTATCTATTGTGGATTCAAATCCAGCGTCAAAGACGCCAGTCGCGATTTGAGAGCGAATGGATCGCACTCGAACGCAAACGTGAGAACCTGCCCCCCGCATCGGGCTTCCACACGCTCTCGCAGAGCTCAGCAGATATTGGGCTGCCTCGTTCGAGTCCTCGCGCAGCCTGGTCGCAGCGTCGCGTGCTTCCGCAGTCTCTGGAGAATCATTTGGAGTCGCCTGTATTTTCCTGGTCGTATATCCCTAGTCAGCGCGACCGGCGAAGTTCGGCCAAGCGATCGGCCAAATCGACCTACCGATCGCAAATTTGTACATACTATCAATGCGCTAAGCATAGCGAATATCGGCCATCATCGGCATCGGCATTGGCGTCGTCGATCAACCGTCTCGATGAAGCTGAGGTAGCGGCTAACATCGGCCAAATGATCGGCCAGTTATGGGCGCTCAGCTAAAATTTCTGTTGACATATGCGTACTTAGCGCGATCTAACATCGGCCAATCATGGAAGAGACCGTACAGCGCATCGAGCCGGCGCGCCTGGAAGACGTCGCGGAGCCTATCTCCGACGCGCTGGCTGAGCTGTCAGCAAGCTCGGCGGTTCTCGGCGCCAAGCTGCATCCGCGCACGGCCGCGAACCTGGCGGATCTCGTGCGCATCATGAACACCTATTACAGCAACCTGATCGAGGGCCACAACACGCGCCCCCGCGACATCGAACGCGCCCTCGCCGGCGAATTCGACAAAGACCAGGAACGACGCAACCTGCAGGTGGAAGCCGCGGCCCATGTTCGACTGCAGGGGGAAATCGATCGCCTGGCAGCGGAGGGTCAGCTCCCAGAACCGGCTTCGCTTGATTTTTTGCGCTGGCTGCATGCGGAATTCTACCGTGACGCCGATGAGGCGATGTTGCGCATTCGCGGCCCAGACAGAGAATTCTTGATGGTTCCGGGTCGGTGGCGATCACAGCCTGAACATGATGTCACTGTCGGCCGCCACCAGCCGCCGTCAAGCGATCGCGTCGAAGCGTTCATGGAGCATTTCGCTAGCCGGTACCGCTTCCAACGTACGGGCAAAGCGGCTAGGATATTGGCGATTCCGGCCGCGCATCATCGGTTCAATTACATTCATCCCTTCCCAGACGGCAATGGACGCGTCAGCCGCTTGATGAGTCACGCCATGGCCCATGAGGCAGGAATCGCCGCGCATGGGCTGTGGTCGATTTCCCGAGGCCTGGCGCGGGGTCTGGAAAGCCGCGGCGACTATAAACGCATGATGGATCACGCCGACATGCCACGCCAAGGCGATCGCGACGGCCGCGGCAATCTTTCTATGCGGGCGCTGGCGGATTTTACCTTATGGTTTCTACGCGTATGCATCGACCAGGTCAGTTTCATGTCGAGCCTGTTCGATTTGAACCAACTAGCCCGGCGCCTGCAGCGGTTCGTTCAACGCTACGACCTGAAGCCCGAAGCTTTCCGGCTGCTCGAGGAGGCGCTTCTGCGCGGCGAGTTCGATCGCGGTGAGGCCTCACGTATCGCTGGCTTGCCGGAACGTACGGCCCGCCGCGTGTTTACCGAGGTGCTCGAGCTTGGCCTGCTTGCGTCCGATACCCCGAAAGGACCGGTATCGCTACGCTTCCCGGTCGACACGTTGGACGAACTGTTTCCTAAGCTATTTCCGGAAACTTAGCGTCGCATAACTGCGCCTACTGTTTCCCCGCCCCGGCGAGTTGCGAGCCGCCGGATAAGAAGAGTTCGACTTCAAAGGTTCGGTGTGGACCATCCCGGAAGCACGCATGAAAATGCGGCGGCCGCACCGCGTTGCACTTTCGAGGCAGGCCATCAAAATCCTGACCGATCTCAGAGACATTTCCGGCGGCGAGGCGCTGCTGTTTCCAAGTGTGCGATCGGGTTCTCGTCCGATTTCCGACAATACACTTAACGCCGCCCTGCGTCGCATGGGTTACAGCAAGAAAAAGCAGCGGCTCACGGTTTCCGAGCAACGGCATCAACTCTGTTGAATGAATGCGGCAAGTGGCATCCAGACGCAAGAGAGACAGCTGACCCATATTGAAAAGAACGACGTTCGGCGCACTTACGCCAGGGCAGAGCACTGGGAAAAGCGCGTCAGTATGGTGCAGTGGTGGGCCGATTATCTGGACGAAATTGGGTGCACGAAACCTGCAGTTGAACCCAAACAAGTGTAACTGCAACCCCGTGTCCGCACCTATCGTGAACATGAACATCAGCTTTGCGTACGTTATGACATTGGCCGCGTCTATGTTGGGGCGGGACCGGCGACGCAGTCCTTCGAGGGACAGGGGCTTTTCACAAATCTACGTTAAGCGACTTAACTGGTTGTGGAGCTTCAATCGTTATTCCGAGTCGGCTGACGGGAGGCGTCAGCACAGCGTCAGGAACAGCGGTCTGGCTCAGCGTTCCGGCTTGTCGTCCCGGAGGATGCGCTCAGCGGCTCCGTCAAGATCCTCATATTGGCCACTCTTCAACGCCCACAGAAAGCCAGTCAGCCCCAGTGCGCCAAGAAATAGGGCGACTGGCATGAGGTAGACGAGTATCGTCATGATGACCGCGCTGATGGGTGAATGCCGGAATGCGTTGCCGAAGAAGCCCTCGTCAGCTCGGCGAGCCTAAAGCCCTGCAGCCGCAGCCCGTTTCCGATGACCAGCAGCGATGAGGCCGACATCGCGATCGCCGCGATCAACGGCGTGACGTGCCCGAGAATGGCAATCGGCACGGCGACAGCGTTGTAGACGATCGCAATGGCGATATTCTGCCGGATCAGCCTTCCCGCTTGCCGCGAGACATCCAGCGCCAGGGGCACCGCCAGCAGGCTTTCGCGCAGGAACACGAAATCGGCCGCGTTGCGGCCAATATCGGCGGCGGTTGCCGGCGCGATCGAGACATGCGCGGCAGCGAGGGCCGGCGTGTCGTTGAGCCCGTCGCCCACCATCAGAACCTTGTGGCCCGCCCTGGCCAGCACCTCGATCCGCTCAACCTTGCCGGAGGGAAGCAGCGCCGGAACGAAACTCTCGATATCCAACGTCCCGGCAACCTCGCCGCAGGCATGGACTATATCCCCGGACAGCATTTCGACCGACACGCCGGCATCCTTCAATTGCCCGACCGCCGCCTTGGCGTCGGCGCGCGTAGCGTCCTCGAACGTGAAGGAGGCGACGATCCTCCCATTCTTCGAAAGCACCGTCCCGCCATAGCCGCCATACTTGCCTTCGCCACCGGTCCGGGCTTTCCATCCGGCCCAGCCGCGCCGGCCAAGACGCCAGGTGCTGTCCGCGGTCGTCGCTTCGATGCCGAGACCCGGGTGCTCGCTGACGGCTTCCAGCTTCGGCTGGCCGGCAAAACCCGCGAATGCGGCGATGGCCTTCGAGAACGGGTGACGGGAGTGCGCCGCCATGTCGGCTGCGATCGCCAGCATCGCCGGATCGATGGTCGACGCGTTGACCAGCCTGGGCTGACCGAGCGTTAGCGTGCCGGTCTTGTCGAATACCGCCACGTCTATCGCTGCCAGGCGCTCAATGGCCGATCCGTCCTTGACCATCACGCCGGCTTCGAACAAGCGGCGCGCCGCGACCACTTGCACGATCGGCACGGCCAGACCGAGCGCGCACGGGCATGTGATGATGAGAACGGCGATCGCGATCGTCACTGCCCGGTGCCAGTCGCCGGTTACCGCCATCCAGCCAAGGAACGTCACGAAGGCGGTGAGATGGACCACCGGCGCGTAGAGCGCCGAGACACGGTCGGCGATCCGCCGATAGTGCGCACGACCACCTTCGGGGGCTTCCATCAGCCGAACCATTTCCGCCAGGAAGGAGTCCTTTGCGGCAGCGGTCGCTTCGATGGTCAGCGGGCCGGTAAGATTGAGCGTGCCGGCCTGAACCTGTTCCCCGGACGCCACGGTTTTCGGTGTGCTCTCGCCGGAAACCAGCGAGCAGTCGAGATCCGACGCGCCGCGAATGACCCTGCTGTCGACAGGCACCCTTTCGCCGGCGGCGACCAGCAGTTGCATGCCCGGTTCGATCTCGCCAACCGGCAGGTAGTCGCGCGCGCCATCGCCGCGCAGCACCATGGCGCCACGTGCGGCCAACTGGGACAGGCCTTTCACGGCGGTCCGTGCCCGTTCGCGCATGACGTGATCCAGGGTGCGGCCGATCAACAGGAAAAACAGCAGGGATACGGACGCGTCGAAATAGGCGTGATCGCCATGATTGATCGTCTCGTAGAGGCTCATGGCATAAGCGAGCGACACCCCAACCGCGATCGGCACGTCCATGTTCATGCGGCCGTGGCGCAGTGCATTCCAGGCCGAGCGGAAGAAGATGCCGCCGGCAAAGGTGAGCGCCGGGATGGCGATCAATGCAGAGACCCAGTGAAACAGGTCGCGGGTAGCACCTTCGGCGCCGGACCAGACCGAGACCGAAAGAAGCATGATGTTGCCGGCGGCGAACCCGGCGACCGCGACCGCGCGGATCAGCTCGGCAAGCGTCTTGTCCTTCTTATCAGGGTCGGCTTCGAACAGGTGCGCCTGAAAGCCCAGCCGTCCCAGCGCGGCGACAAACGGAGGCACAGAGTCCCCACGCCACCGGATCGCGACCCGTTTCGTCGACAGGTTGACACGAGCGCCTTCGACGCGATCGAGCCTTCCGAGAGCCGTCTCGATGGCCTGGATGCACGCCGCGCAGTGAACCGTCGGCACTGAAAGGTCGGTCTGCCAAAGATTGTCGCCAAGCGATCGGCTCGCCAACCTGATCTCCTGGCTAGACGGCAGGACCGATGTGGTACTGGTCAGATCCAGCGCCAGTTCCGCGCTGGGTGCACAACAGCTCATTGCAGCGCTCCTTGCGAAATCATGATCCGGCGAACGTCGCGATAGGGCTCTGTCAGACCGGCATCGGCGTCGACTTCGACGATCCAGACGCCATCCCTTGGCAAGTGCTGCGCGGCAAATTCCTGGTCCGAGACGAGGGCGAGAGTGACGGCCTTGTCCCCAGCCTCGTAGGCGGGATGACGAAACAGTATCTTGACGCCATGCAACGGGACCGGCTTGCCGGTGGTATCGCTCAAGCTGTAGCGGACCTCACTCCGAGCGATCGTCAGTTTGCCGGTCCAGCCGAGTGCCGCCTGCGCGCGCCCTTCCTCGGCCTTTCGGTTGAATTGCTGGCTGGCCACATAGGTGTTCTCGACGACAAGGCCGGTCCAGCTCGTGCTGGCGAGTGTCGCCATCGTGAGATTGACCGCGATGATCACGCCGAAAAAGCCGAGAATGGTGAGCAGCATGTGCCTGCCGGTGAACTCACGCGTCTTTTGCGTATTGGTGCTCATCTGGCGATCTCCGGTGCGTTGAAGGTGGCGGTGTATTCGTCCGATTCGAAGCTCGCTCTGTCCTCGACGCGGAACTTGAAGGTTTGTGCAGCGTGCCGAACCTCACCCGCTGGCTGGCGCACGAAAACCTTCAGCATGTTCAGCCGGTCGGGTTCGACCGCGATGGCGAACAAGCGAGCTGCCGGCAGATCACTGCCGACGACGCTCATTTCGGCTCCCTGCAAGCCCTGCATCGTGACGACGATCGTCCTTGGCTCGGGGATCATGTTAAGCAGCTTGACGGTGTAACCGTTGCGGATCGAGCCGTCGGACAGGGTCACGAATTGCGGATTGCGGTCGTGCAGGACGTTGATCTCGAGTCGGTCGCGCGTCAGCAGCGAATAGATCAAGGCAAGCCCGACCGCCGTCCACGCGCCCATGTAGAAGAAGGTCCTCAGCCGGAAGATCTTGCGAATATGGAAATGCGCCAACCTGGCGGAGAATGTGCTGTCGGCCGTTCTGACGAGTGAAGGGTTCACGGGACCGGAGCCGCCTGCGGTCGCCACCGCCATGTTGGCGTTGTAGTCGGACAGCGTCGCATAGGAGATCAGCCCGCGCTCCTTGCCGAGCTTGTTCATGACGCCGTCGCAGGCATCAAGGCACAGCGCGCAAGTGATGCATTCGAGTTGTTGGCCGTCGCGAATGTCGATCCCCATCGGGCAGACTGCGACACAGGCATTGCAGTCGACGCAGTCACCGACCGGCTGCCCCGCAGCCTGGACCTTCTTGGCGTGCCGCGAACGAGGTTCGCCACGCCAGTCATTGTAGGTCACAGTGAGCGAATTCTCGTCGAGCATGGCAGCCTGGATGCGCGGCCACGGGCACATGTAGGTGCAGACTTGCTCGCGCATCAGCCCGCCGAACGTGTAGGTGGTCGCCGTTAGCACCGCGATGGTGACGTAGGCGACCGAAGCGGCGGTGCCGTTGAATACGTCGCCGATCAGCGTCGGCGCATTGGCGAAATAGAGGATCCAGGCGCCGCCGGTAGCTGCCGCTATGACCAGCCAGATGGCGTGTTTCGACACACGCAGCACCAGTTTGCGCGCGGTCCAGCGGCCGGCGTCGAGCTTCATGCGAGCGTTGCGATCGCCTTCGATCGCCCGCTCCACAACTAGGAAAAGATCGACCCATACCGTCTGCGGGCAGGTATAGCCGCACCAGGCGCGGCCGACGGTGGACGTGATCAGGAAGAGGCCGATGCCGGCCATCATCAGAAGGCCGGCGACATAGTAGAATTCCTGCGGCCATATCTCGATGAAGAAGACGTAGAAACGGCGGTTGGCAAGATCGATCAGCACGGCCTGATCAGGAGCAAACGGACCTCGATCCCAGCGCAACCAGGGCATCAGATAATAGATGCCCAGCGTGATCGCCATCACCAGCCATTTGAAGCGGCGAAAGCTGCCCGAGGCGCGTTTAGGGAAGATTTTCTTGCGCGGAGCATAGAGCGGCTGTCGTGTCTTGGCGGAGTTGACCGCTTTTGCCTCGAGCCGCTCCATCTGCGTCTTATCCAGCACGTGCATCTCCACTCGCGCGCGGCCTATGACATCGTTGTGCGACGGACTTGTCTGCTTCGACAGACGTCCGGTCTGCAGTGAGCCCGCTTCGCCGTGTGGGCCGCGCCGCCTTGCTGCAGGTCAATCGCCGCATGCCGGAATGGTGTCGGGGCCCGACTCGTGCCGGGCCCCGTCGCTTGGCGGGGAGGGCCGAGAATAGGCTTCCGTTCCTATTCTCCGCCGCCAAGCGAATGGACATAAACCGCAAGTTCCTTAACCTTGGTCTCGCCGAGACGCCCGATCCAGGCCGGCATGACACCGTGCTTCGGCGCGCGGACTTGGACGGCGATGGCTGTCTCGCCGGGTGCGTAGAGCCAGATCGCATCGGTCAGATTGGGCGCGCCGAGCTCTTTGTTGCCTTTCGCATTATCGCCATGACAGGCGACGCAGTTTTCCCCGAATACCTTGGCGCCGGGCTCGATAAGACTTGCATCCTGGACCTTGCCCGAGAGGCTGGCGACATAGGCGCCGACCTGTGCGATCTGTTCGGGCGTGATGATGTCACCGAAGGGGGGCATTTCCGACTGCCGAGTATCCGGGTCGGATGCGAAACGGATGCCGTGCGCGATCGTTTGCTGGATCTGCTCGGTCGTGCCGCCCCACAGCCAGTCATCGTCGTTCAGGTTTGGAAAGCCCTTCGACCCTTGGGCGCCCGAGCCGTGGCATTGCACGCAATTGACCTTGAAGGTAGCTCCGCCGGCCGCTACCGCGAATTCACGCAGCGCGTCGTCGGCTGCGATCTCGGATACGGTCTTCTGCTGGATGGCCGCGACATATTTGCCCTTGGCGGCTTCGGCAGCCGCCAGCTCAATCTTGACAGCGTTGCGGCTAGAATAGCCAAGCACACCCTTGGTCGCGGAAGACAGCATCGGCCAAGCCGGATACGCAATTGTATAAGCCACCGCCCAAGCGACGGTGATGTAGAAGGTTATCACCCACCATCGGGGCAATGGGTTGTTGAGTTCCCTTATCCCGTCCCATTCATGACCGGTCGTTGAGATGCCCGAGACTTCATCGATATGCTCGCTGCTCATGATCAGTCGTCCTTGAGTGGAATCTGGGCGGCTTGATCGGCCTGTGTTTTGCCGCCGGGACGCAAGGCAAAGGCAATGCCGCCGACGTAGAAGAGCGCCATGGCAAGCAGACCCCAGCTGTCCGCGAATTCCCGCATCAAATTATAGCTCATTGCGTCCCCCTCAGCGGTAGCCGGCTGCATCGTCATAGGTCTTGAAATCGACCAGTGTTCCCAGCATTTGCAGATAGGCGACGAGGGCATCCATCTCGGTCACCTGCTGCGGATTGCCGTCCAGATCACCGAGTTTGGCTTTCGGATAGCGTTTCTCGACGCCGGAGGCATCGGCATTCGGGTCGGCCTGGGCCATCAGATCGGCATTGGCGTGCGCGATCATGTCATCGGAGTACGGGACGCCAACACGCGCGTTCGCAACCAGATGCGTCGAGAAGTCCTTCACCTCGATCGGAGCGTCCTTCAGGAACGCATAGCTCGGCATGATCGATTCCGGCACCACGGAACGTGGATCGGAAAGATGTGCGACGTGCCATGCGTTCGAATAGCGGTCACCGACCCGGGCGAGATCGGGCCCGGTGCGCTTCGATCCCCATTGGAAGGGATGATCGTACATCGACTCGGCGGCCAGGCTGTAGTGGCCGTAGCGCTCGACCTCGTCCCGGAAAGGCCTGATCATCTGGCTGTGGCAGAGGTAGCAGCCCTCGCGCACATAGATGTTGCGTCCGGCGAGTTCCAGTGGCGAGTAGGGCCGCATGCCTTCGACTTTCTCGATCGTGTTGTCGAGATAGAAGAGCGGCGCAATCTCGACGATGCCGCCGACGGTCACCACAAGAAGAGAGCCAACGAGAAGAAGCGTGGCGTTCTTCTCGATGATCGCGTGTTTGTCCATCAAGCCCATTGTCTGGCTCCCTATTCGGCAGGCCGGAGGGCGGGCTCGGAACCTGGCATTGGTTGCTCTTCGCGCTCGTGGCCAAGAATGGTCATGGTCACGTTCCAGGCCATGAGCAGGGCGCCGGTGAGGTACATCGCACCGCCGATGGCGCGCATGACGTAGAAGGGATGCATGGCGGCGACGGTTTCGGCGAAGGAGTAGACGAGGAAACCCTGCTCGTTGTATTCGCGCCACATCAGGCCCTGCATGATGCCGGAAACCCACATCACCGCGGCGTAGACGACGATTCCGAGCGTCGCCAGCCAGAAGTGCCAGGTGACGAGCCGCAGCGAATAGAGACGTTCACGATTCCACAGTTTCGGCACCATGTAGTAGATTGCGCCGAACGAGATCATGCCAACCCAGCCGAGCGCGCCGGAATGGACATGGCCGATGGTCCAGTCCGTGTAGTGCGACAGCGAATTGACCGTCTTGATCGACATAATCGGACCTTCGAAGGTCGACATGCCGTAGAAGGCGACTGCCATCACCATCATGCGGATGATCGGATCGGTGCGCAGCTTGTCCCAGGCGCCAGACAGCGTCATCAGGCCATTGATCATACCGCCCCATGACGGCATCCACAGCATGATCGAGAACGCCATGCCGAGCGTCTGCGCCCAGTCGGGTAAGGCGGTGTAGTGCAGGTGGTGCGGGCCGGCCCAGATGTAGAGAAAGATGATCGCCCAGAAGTGGACGATCGACAGGCGGTAGGAATAGACCGGCCGGTTCGCCTGCTTGGGCACGAAATAATACATCATGCCGAGGAACCCGGCGGTGAGGAAGAAACCGACGGCGTTGTGGCCATACCACCATTGCGTCAAGGCGTCCTGGACGCCGGAGAAGGCGGAGTAGCTCTTCGAGCCGAGGAAGGAGGCCGGCATCGACAGGTTGTTGATCACATGCAACATCGCGATGGTCACGATGAAGGACAGGTAGAACCAGTTGGCGACGTAGATATGCGGCTCCTTGCGCTTCAGGATCGTGCCGAGGAACAGGATGAGATAGGCGACCCAGACGATGGTAAGCCAGATGTCCACATACCATTCGGGTTCCGCGTATTCGCGGCTCTCGGTGATGCCGAGCAGGTAGCCGGTCGCGGCCATGACGATGAACAGCTGGTAACCCCAGAACACAAACCAGGCCAGTTTGCCGCCAAACAGCCGGGCGCGGCACGTGCGCTGCACGACATAGAGAGACGTGCAAAGCAAAGCGTTGCCGCCGAAAGCAAAGACGACGCCGGATGTGTGCAGCGGCCGCAGCCGGCCGAAATTGAACCAGGGTTGGATGTTGAGGTGAGGGTATGCCAGCTGCAGGGCAATGATCACACCGACGAGCATGCCGACGACGCCCCAGAATACCGTTGCAATGGCTCCGTAGCGGATTGGGCCATCCATGTAGGCGGAGGTGTCGACCGGAGCCGCCGGCTTGAAATCTGTGTTGCGCAGCAGGATCGCGGTAAAGCCAGCCACGGCGACGAACAAAACCCCCATATGCTGGCGAAAAGGTCCTTCTACGCCGAAGCCGGCAGCCACCAGGGCCGCAAAAGCAAACAGGCTTAGAACGACGATCTCCGTGCCGAATTTCATGACATGTCCCCGACCAGGATTCCAATGCGCGGACGCCAAATCCGCGGTGCATTAATTCCGTAGTTGCCGCCTGCTCGCCCTGATCCATGTCAGAGCCGCACGATTTTGCTTCGGGCAGCATCGAGTTCGGTGCAATCAGAAGGTGGCGATTTGAACAAGGAAACGCAGCACGGGCCAACCCGCTCATGGACAAGTGCGGCTTTCTCGCGCCAGGCCGGCACAGAGGCGATTCCGGGCGAGGTCATGAAGCTTGCCCATCGGGAAAAGCTGGAGCTCTGCTTCTCGCTGGAAAGCATTGCCGATGCACTGCCGAACGTCGACCGCCTCAAATGTCTTGGAACGGCCAAGAAGATCGTTCCGCTGCTCCGTGACATTCATGGGTTTGAGGAGAGGGTGATTTTCCCTGCGTATGAGGCGCACTTGACCCCGGCCGAGGCCAAACTTGCCTCTACCAGCCGGTTGCGCATCGAGCACCTTGAGGATCAATGCTTCGCTGGCGAGGTGGCCGAAACGCTCCTAGCGATCGGTCATGGTGATCCGATAGAGAGCGCGGAAGCTGTCGGATTCATGCTACGCGGCTTCTTCGAAGGCTTGCGGCGACACATCGCTTTCGAACGCGAGCATGTCCTGCCGCGGATCGTAATAAGCGACGAAGGCCCCGACGCTTAGGTCTCATTCAAAGGCCGGTTGCCGCGCGCCTCGGCCGCCGCAGCGCTGCTCCAGCCGGCTCATGCTGTCGACCGTTACATGGCGTTTGTTCTCGATCCGGATCACGCCGTCAGCCCGCAATCGCGTAAGCTGGCGGCTCACGGTCTCGTTCGTCAGTCCAAGGAAATCAGAGATGTCGGCACGTGTCAGCGGCAGATCGAAGCATGCCGACCCAGCCGCCGGGTCGATACTGGAATCCATATTCCGGGCGATCATGAGGAGAAAGCTCGCCACCTTCTCCGGTGCGGTCTTGCGCCCGAGAGTCACCATCCATTCAAGTGCCTCGTCGAGTTCGTCCAGCGTCTGCTTGAGCAGGCGATGCTCGAGTCCCGGTGATTCCTTCATTATCCGTTCAACGGCCGCCTTCGGAAACGAGCACAGCGAGACGGAGGTTGCCGCTTCCACATTGATCGTGCTTTTCACCTTGAAGGGCCGTCCCAGAAAATCCGGTGCGAACCGAAGACCGACAATCTGCTGGCGGCCGTCCGAAAGGCACTTCGTCAGCTTCACAACGCCTGAAAGCAAGTTTGAATAGCTGTCGACGGCCTCGGCGTCGGCGATCAGTTCGACCCCCGGCTCGAGCTTGTGCCGCGACGAAGTTTTGGCGAGCCCAACCAAATGGTTTGGATCGAGCGCAGCGCAGACGCCGCGAAGTCGTGCTGCGCAAGACAGGCAAAGAACGGGAATGCCGGAACTGTGAATGTCTTGCCGTACTGTCATTACGCTCGCGCTACCGATCCCAAGTTTCGACAGGATAGCAAGCGATGGCAGAGAAATCCTTGCGGCAGTTTGTCCGTGCTGGAGGCTGACCGAAATCAGGGCATTGGCTCTTCGACGCGTCCAGACTTCCGGCGAGGCAAAAACGGCGGACCACCAAATGAGACCGGAATTAGCTGCCAAGCTTGGCGAGAACGTCCCGCGTTATACCAGTTACCCGACCGCGCCGCATTTCCATCCTGGCGTCGACGCTGATGTCTATCGAAGCTGGTTGAAGGCGCTCGAAAGCGGTGACGAGGTCTCGCTCTACCTGCACATCCCTTATTGCGACCGGCTGTGCTGGTTCTGTGCGTGCCATACAAAGCAGACCCGCCGCTACGAGCCGGTGGCTTCGTATCTCCGCTCGCTTCACGCGGAGATCGCGACTGTCGCCGGTCTTGTCGGCGGCAAGGCCCATGTCCGCGCCGTGCATTTCGGCGGCGGCTCGCCGACCATGCTGAAGCCCGAGGATATGGTAGCCTTGGGAACTGTCCTGCGGGATAGCTTCGATTTTCTTGCCGATGCGAAGATCAGCGTCGAAATCGAACCCAACGACATGGACGAAGCCCGCCTTGATACACTTGCCGAGATCGGCATGGCGCGGGCGAGCCTCGGCGTTCAGGATTTCGATCCGAAGGTGCAGAAGGCGATCAATCGCGAGCAGAGCTTTTTGCAGACCAAGGCGGTTGTAGACGGCATTCGCTCTCGCGGCGTAGGGTCCGTGAACCTCGATTTGCTTTACGGCCTGCCGCATCAGACCAGGGAGAGCGTCTGTTCCACCGTGGCGCAGGCGCTGACTCTGGAGCCGGACCGGATGGCGCTGTTCGGCTACGCGCATGTGCCCTGGTTCAAGAAGCATCAGACTATGATCGACGAGTCATGGTTGCCGGGTCCGGCCGAACGGTTCGCTCAGTGGCAAATTGCCGCCCGTCTGATCATGGGCGCCGGATACGAGGCGATTGGAATAGACCATTTCGCCAAGCCGGATGATGCGCTTGCAGTCTCGGCTCGCGCGGGAACAATCCGCCGCAATTTCCAGGGCTACACCGAGGATCGCTGCGAAACACTGATCGGGCTCGGGCCGTCATCGATCAGCCGGTTTCGACAGGGCTATTCGCAGAACATGCCGTCGACAGCCGAATATGGACGCATGGTCGAGGGGGGACATCTGGCCACGGTCCGCGGCATCGCGTTTTCCGAAGATGACCGTGTTCGCGGCTGGATCATCGAGCGCTTGATGTGCGATTTCGGCTTTTCAGCAGCCGATCTGGTGGAACGCTTCGGGGAAGCCGGACAAAAGCTTCTTTTCCAAGCAAGCTCCATCGCCATTGGCGACCCTGCTCGACCGCTTGAACTCCAAGGTGACAGTTACGTCGTATCGGCGGAAAGTCGTCCCTTTGTAAGGAGCATTGCAGCGAAGTTCGACAAATATTTCGAAAGTGGAACGGCCAGGCACTCAGTGGCAGTCTGAGTGCCACAGACGAACGTCACCGTCTTCAGTCGATCGCGAACCTCCTCAAAATCGCCGAAACCAGCAGCTAACAATTCGATAGTGCATATGACGCCACTTTACGATGCTGTGACGACGCGGGTATTTCCCAAAGGGGGTCGCATGGCAGAGGGCTGGGACCCGCCGGAACCCTGCAGGCAGGGCTCCACTTCGTATCCGCCCAAGCAGGTTGGATTGTTCGGCCCAGTCTTTCACTGAATGTCAGCGACGCACCCCATTGCGGCTTCCGCTACTCAGCGCTGCGGCTCTTGAATGCCCCTTTGAGATGAGCTCATTCTGAGTAACAACCGCACGGCGTTCCCACGGGTCTGAAACCATGAATCAGTGCGGCTAGCACGCCCTGCGCCTGTTCGCGGTTTCCGGGCCGCCCAGGCACTTACTTGACCTCCAGCTGCTCGAAGTTCGCGCATAGGCCTTACATGACGGATCGGTAGGCCGCGACCGCCGGGAAATTAGGCACCCGGGCGGCTGCGCCAATTGACCAACTTTATGCTTCGATTACTCGGAATCTGAACCTGACACGCGTCGCGATTTCTCTGACATGCCGGCGGGCAAGCTTTCCTTTCTGGCCTTGGCAAACGCTCTGTCACCTTCCAGAAACCCTGCCAGCATGAAAGGTATGAGTTCCGCTACCGTTTCAGACTCGCCATAGGTCTGGCGGTAAAGCGCCGCATAGTCCTTGAGTGCTTGGTTCAGGTCCGCGCTAACGGTGATGGTCATCTTCGAAGGTGTCCGGTCCGGAAGCTTTCCAAGTTTCAGATCTGCCATGATTACTCCTGTTCAAGTCGGGTATGGGCGCAGCACAAGATCCTTGTGTACAATCACGCGTAGGGGCCAACCGGGGCGGACGATAATGGTGGGTTGAATATTCAGGTTCTTTTCGGTGATGCGCTGGCCGGCTTGACTGATGTTTTGCTGAGTGGATTCCCGGATCGCCTTAACTAGGTCGCTTTCGTTTTCCCCAAAGCTCAACTCGGTACCAACGCCCAGTAGCGTCGCTAGAGCAACTCCCTTGATCAGCTGCCAGGTGTGAAAATCGACCTTGTCTTCAAGCCCAGCATAGCCGGCAGTATCCGTCGCTGGCAGATTGTCGATTTCGATCGAGGAACCGTCGGGCAGGATTATTCGCTGCCAGACCAGCAATGCGCGCCTCTGCCCAAAAGCCACGACGCTGTCATAAGTGCCGATGAGGCGTGAGCCTTGCGGAATGAGCACAATGCTGCCGGTGACTGTGTCGTGCACATTCTCGGTGACCTGCGCGACGACAAGGCCAGGCAAGTCGGAATTTATGCCGGTGACGAGACTGGCCGCGATCACGCTGCCGGCCATCAGTTGGTAGGGCGAGGCCGGCGTCTGCAGCGCATGCGGATTGTAGATCCCGCTTGTGTTTCGCTGACTGACAAAATCGAGCTTGCGCTGTTGGTTGTTCTGGTCACCCTCGGCTGGGGCAACGGAAGCTGACGTGCGCGTCGCTCCGGATTGCGGAAGCGCCTCAGACGGCTGCTGCGCACTCGGCCCGCCTCCGGCGACATCTGTCTGTCTGGGTCGATTGTCGATCCGGAACAAGACTTGCGACTCGCGCGCCTCAATTGCTTGCTGGGCAAGGCGCTGCTCCTCGGCGGAGATATCCTGCCCTGGCGCGATGCCGAGCTGACGTTGGCGTTCAAGGATGGGGCGACCGAGGTCGCCGGGCAGTGGCGGTCCGAGCACAGGGGCCTTCGGCATGATCCCGGAATAGTCCTTGGGAAGCGCTTCTAGTCCCTCGGCGGGTGGCTTGCGCTCGGTGTTATAGCGGTCCTCTGCCTGGTGCTTGATACGCCATGCCGGTCCTTGAAGCGCCATCATCGTGACGCCCAGAATGGCACCGGATCCGACTGCAGCGATGGCGATGATCACACCGCGCCTGAATCGGACAGCGCGGCGGGGCGAGGCTCGCAACTGCAGCTGCTCGGGATCGAGTTTTGGAGGGGTATTGGGGCGGGACGTATCGGTCATGAAGTTCCCCTTCACCTGCCAAGACGTGGAAAGAGTGCCATGCGCCGCGTCGGTTTCCGGCCGTCGGTCCTTGTTATGCGCACCACCTGCTGTTGCTTGGTGCCGAGCCGCAGTTCGGCGGCGGCAAAGAGACGGTCGACGATGTAGTAGTTGCCGCGCATGCGGTAGTTGACGAGCTGGTTGTTCCCGTCAGCACCGACGATGAAGAGGGGCGGCGCCTCGCCCTGATCAATGCGACGGGGGAATTCGATATAGACCTTGCTGCCATCGTCGAACGCGCGCGTCGGCCTCCAGGGCGGTGTGTCGCCGCTGATCGAGTAGCGGAAGCGAATGTTTTCCAGCGTCACATTCGACGATACTGGCGCGGCCGCCTCGGCCTGAGCGTTGCGCTGGCGTAGCGCGATGATCTGGTCCTCGCTATAGGTCCAGGAGATCGCCGCCATTGAGGTCTTCTCGGTGCTTTGAAGCTGCAAATGGTAGGTGCGTCGTTCCGTGGTGATCACCAGATTTGTGTTAAGTCCCGGCGCGAAGGGTTTTACCAGCACATGGGTGCGCTGATTGTCACCGGTGCCGCTGACGGTATCGCCGATCACCCAACGCACCGTGTCGCCGGCCGACACGGCTGTTAGCTTCTCGCCCGGCTGGAGTGCGATATCGGTAACGCGCTCCGGCGCGGCATAGAGCTGATAGAGTGCGCCATCGGCGAATGGATAGACCTGAACCGCATTCACGTACCCATACCTGGTGGGTTGCTGCGTCGCTGCTTTATTGGCATCGGAGACCCGTTCTTCAGGAGAGCGCTTGTCATCGGCCACCCTGCCCGGATCGGGCTGTAGCTGACCTGGCAACGGCAGCGGCTTTGGCACTTCGACTATCTTGACCGGCTTCTCCGGCGGCTTCTCGATTGCGGCTGGTTTGAAATCGGCAGCATCATAGGAAATCTCAGGCGGCGGTACCGGCTTCGACGCGCAGGCGGAGAGGACTGCTGTAGAGGCCGACAGGATCAGCACGGCACGGACCGACGACATTCTATTCTTCATTGGTGGACTCCTTTTGGGGAAACGGACGTCGGCGCAGCACTGTCGAGCTCGCGCGACCAGTCGATCGCATTGATGAAGACGCCGAGCGGGTTGTTGCGCAGTTGGTCAGTATTACTTGGCGGGCGGATCACGATGGTGAGGATCGCGGTCCAGCGCGTCGTGCTGGCAAGGCTGCCGCGCTCAAAAACCTGCTCGGCCCATTTGACCTGGAACGAGCTGTCGGAAGCCCTGACCACGCTGGTCACTTGCACCGACACGCTGCGTGTGCCGATCTGGCCGAAAGGATCGTTCGCCTTGGCGTACTCGTTGAGAAAGAGCGCCGCGCGGTCGGTGGCGAAGTCATAGGCCGAAAGCCAGTTCTGCCGCACCAGCACCGGATCGGTGGAAACGGAACGGACATTCTGAATGAAGCGGCCGAGATGCCACGCGATCTGGGCATCGGAGGGCTCGTAGTCCCGGATTGCCGGCGCAACGGCGCGTGCCTCGCCGAAGCCGTCGACCTCGACGACGTAAGGCACGACGCGGCTCTGCATCGACTGCCACACGAGTCCGCCGGAAAGTCCGGCCGCCAAGGTCAGACAGCCAAGAGCCATGAACCGCCAGTTGCGGGCCTGCACTCGAGATGAGCCTATGCGCTCGTCCCAGAGCTGCGCGGCCTTCTGATACGGCGTGACCGGCTCGGGCGTCTTGCCGTAACGTTGAATGGGTCGCTTGAATAGCATTTAGTCGTCCTTGTCGTTGAGAGAGGGATTGGCGCTGCCTCCCGGCCTGTCGCCTTCACGGACGGCCTGCATGGCGGTGTGACGGTGGGCACGGGCTGTCTGTTCGGAACGCAGGCGCCTGGCCCAGCCGGGCGCGGCATCGGCGACCGGACCAGTAGGGCTTCCGGTCATGGATGCGGTCGGCGCACCACCGGTCGCGGTCCAGGCAGCTTCGCGCCCGGCATCAACGCTGCGCCCGAAGCCTCCTGCGGCAGATCGTGCCGCCCGCATTGCGGCGCCGGCGGCGGCGCTGGTCACACCATGCATTCCAGCAGCTACACCGGACAGGCCGGACTCGGGCGATGTTGCGCGCCCGATCTGCCAGGCCGTAGAAGCCGCTGACCCCATGGTCGTGCCGGCACGGAGTGCGGTGAGACCGCTGCCGGTTGCCGTGCGCGCGCCGGCAAATGCTGCGCCTGCGGCAACGAGCGATGCACCGGCTGCGGCTGCCGTGGTTCCAAGTGCGGCGCCCGCGCCAAGCTGCGGCGCGCCCGAGACAAGACCGGAGGCTATCCCAGGTCCGAAAATGCCGAGACCAAGGAGCGCCAAGGCGCCCAGGACCTGTGACATGGCGGCGGCCAGATCCGGCTCCTTGCCTTGCAGCGCGGAAGCGAACTCGCCAAAGAGCGTGGAGCCGATGCCGATGATGACGGCCAACACCATCACCTTGATGCCCGACGAGATGACATTGCCGAGCACGCGCTCGGCGAGAAACGCTGACCGGTTCCAAAGCGCGAAGGGCACAAGAATGAATCCGGCCAGAGTGGTGAGTTTGAATTCGAGGATGGTGATGAAGAGTTGGATGGAGAGGATGAAGAAGGCGATGATGACCAGGAACCAGGCCACGAGCAGCACGAAGATGGTGAGCGCGTTGCCGAAGAATTCTGGGAAGCCGAGAAGCTGGCTTGCCTGATCGAGAAGCGGCCAGGCGCCCTCGAAACCGGTTGCGGCAATGCGGCCCGGATGCAGGAGATTGTCGGCAGATAGGTTGCCGGATGACGCATTGATGCCGAGACCGGCAAAAGACCGATAGATGATGTCGGCGAGGTTCTTGAAGTTATTCAAGATGAAGGCAAAGACGCCGACATAGAGCACTTTGCGGATGAGCCGGCCGAATATGTTGGGTTCGCCGCCGAATGCCCAGGCGAGGCCGGCAAGTGTGACGTCGATGCCAATCAGGGTCGTGGTAAGGAAGGCGACATCGCCCGAGAGCAGACCGAACCCGCTATCGATGTAGCGGATGAAGGTCTCCATGAAGCGATCAATGACCCCAAGGTCGTTCATGCCGCCTTCCTCGTCGTCAAGAGATTGGTGATCAGTTGCCGGGATAGGCCCTGCCTGTGCCGAGGAAGCGCTTTGTCGTCTCGCGCGCGGCCTCCTCGGACTGCGCCTTGCGCGCCGCATCCTCGGCCTCAGCGCGGAACTGCGTTGCGAGCAGCGTCTGGATCTGCATCTGCTGCTTGGTCGAAAGCGCAAGGAGCTGGTTAGTGGCCTGACTTGCCTGAAGCGCACCGGCCGCGCCTTGGCTGCGGTTGACGAGATCGGCAAGCAGGTCACCATCACCGCGAACATTCTCGACGATCTGCGACTGAACACCCATGGTCTGACGGAATGCCTGCATTGCGCTTTGCCAGCGGTCACGTGCGGCGCTCGCCACATCGCTGACCTTGATCGTGGCGTCGTAGCTTTCCGGATATTGATTACGCCACTGGTCCTGAAGCTTGTTGAGATCAAAGCTCAGGCCACTCGCCTGGTCCATCAGACCGTCGATCCGTTGGAGCGAGCCGGTAAGCTGACCCACGGAAGAAAAATCCAGACCCTGAAGATTGCGTGCCATGTTCTGCAGCACGGTCGCCTGGTTCTGGAGCGACTGGATCTGGTTGTTGATCTGCTCCAGCGAGCGCGCCGCCGTGAGCACGTTCTGTGCGTAGTTCGACGGATCGAACACGATGAGCGCGTAGGCCGGCTGCACGTAGTCGGCCATCGGCTTGGCGATCAACGAAAGGGTGATCAGGCCCGAGAGAAAGCGGCGCCGCATCATGGCGATTGCTCCTTGGTTGGTTGAGGGAATTGCTGGAGAAGCTCGGCCGCCCAATCCAGGCCGCGGGCGCCGAGGAAGCGAAAGACAAAGCTGTCCTGCCCGTGCTTGGACAGGACCCTGTCGATCAGGCTTTGCGCGGCTGGACCCGAGGCGCCGCAAAGTGCAAGCGCGATGGGGCCGAGCCCGAGCTCGAAGAGACGGTTGCCGCAGCGCGACTGCAAATAGTAGTGCCGCTTCGGCGTGGCCCGGGCGATCAGTTCAATCTGCCGGTCGTTGAGACCGAAGCGCTCGTAGGCAGTCCGTGCCTGCGGTTCCACGGCACGATCATTGGGGAGAAAAATGCGCTGTGGGCAGCTCTCGATGATCGCCGGCGCTATTGCAGAGCCGGCGATGTCGGCAAGCGACTGCGTGGCGAAGATCACCGATACGTTCTTCTTTCGCAGCACCTTCAGCCATTCGCGGATGCGGGCAGCAAAAAGCGGATTGTCGAGATAGACCCAGGCCTCATCGAGCATGAGCAGCGTCGGTCGCCCGTCGAACCGCTCCTCAAGGCGATGGAAGAGATAGGTGAGCACAGGCAGCACAGCGCTTTGGCTATGCATCAGCTCCTCGGTCTCGAAGCACTGCACATCCGACAAGGCCAGCCGATCGTCGTCGGCATCGAGCAATCGGCCGAAGGGACCGTCGAGCGTGTAGGGCATTAAGGCGGACTTCAGTGCATTGGACTGAAGCAGGACCGACAGACCGGTCAGCGTGCGCTCCTGCGCCGGCGCGGTGGCGAGGCTGTTGAGCGCCGACCAGATCGCCTCCTTCACCTCCGGCGTGAGGGTGACGTTCTCATGGGCAATCAGGCCGGCGATCCATTCAGCTGCCCAGCTGCGCCTACCCTGATCACCGATATTGCGCAGTGGCTGGAAGGCAAGCGCACCGTCCGAACCCAAGACATGATGCTCTCCACCCATGGCGAGCGTTGCCGCGCGCGCCGAATTGCCTTTGTCGAAGACATAGACCTGCGCGCCGGCATAGCGACGAAACTGCAGGGCGATCAGGGCAAGCAGCACCGATTTTCCGGCGCCGGTCGGTCCAACGATCAGCATGTGGCCGACATCTTCGACATGGGAAGAAAGCCGGAACGGAGTCGACCCGCTGGTTTCGGCGATGAGGAGCGGCGGGGCCTCTCGTCCAGTGACTTCAGCCAGATGCTCGTTCGCCGCAGGACCGGCCCACACCGAGGAAAGCGGCATGAGATGGGCAAGGTTCAGCGTGTGAACGAGCGGCTGACGAACGTTGGCATAGACATGACCCGGCAGCGAGCCGAGCCAGGCTTCGACCGCATTGACGCTTTCGCGGATGGTGGTGAACCCGAGCCCATTGATGATGCGCTCGACCGCGCGAAGTTTCTCAGCGGCGGCTTGGCGATCCTCGTCCCATACCGTCACCGTTGCAGTGAGATACCCGAAGCCGACATGATCGCCGCCCAACGCCTGAAGTGCTTCATCGGCGTCGAGCGCCTTATTGTCGGCGTCGCTGTCGACGAGCGGAACGGGTTCGTTGCTTACAACCTCGCGCAGGATTGCGACGATCGATTTGCGCTTGGCAAACCACTGCCGGCGCAAGCGGGTCAGCGTCTTGGTGGCCTCGGTCTTGTCGAGCGGAATGAAGCGCGTCATCCAGCGATAGGCGAAATCCTGATGATTGAGGGCATCGAGGATTCCGGGCCGGGTGAGGTTCGGAAAGCCGAGGATGGTAAGGGTGCGAAGATGTTGCTCACCGAGCATCGGCTCCAAGCCGCCGGTAAGCGGCACATCGACCAGGATGCCGTCCAGATACATTGGCGTTTCCGGCACGGCGACCGGATGGCGGCGGGTCGAGATCGTGTCGTGCAGGTATGTCAGCGTCTCGGCGTCATCGAGCGGACGCACTTCGGGCATGAAGCCCGACAGAAGATCCAGCACACGGTCGGTCTCGTCACGGAACCGCGCCATCTCCTGGCGCCAGTCTCTTTCGCCTTCTGAATGATGCGAGTCGACGAGCGCGCTTTCCGCCCGCGCCTGGGCGTCCGGTGGCGGCATGGACAGCAAGGTCAGGTGACAGCGGCTCTCGAAATGCGCGACCTTGCCTTCGAAGGCAGCACGCCGTTCTTCATCAACCAGCCATGACGCCGCGTCCGGGAAACGCGAGGACGGATAGCCCAGCGCTTCGATGCGCTCGGCCTCGAAAAACAATGTCCAGCCGGAGCCAAGGCGTCTAAGCGCATTGTTGGCCCGGGCGCAGATGCCGAGGAGTTCGGCTTCGGTCGAGCTTTCCAGATCGGGCCCGCGAAATCGAAGAGTCCGCTGAACGCTGCCGTCCTTGTTGAGCACGATGCCGGGCGCCACCAGTGCTGCCCAGGGCAGATGGTCGGCAAGCCGGTCGGCCTTGCCGCGATATTCCGAAAGGTTCAGCATGCGAGCCATCCCCTCAGGCGAAGGTGACGGACAAGCACGCTGGCAAAGTCGGGATCGCGCCTTGCGGCAAAGACCGCGAGCGTGTGGCCGCCAAGCCAGAGCACTAGCCCGGCAATCCATTGCTGCAAGCCTAGTCCGATGGCAGCAGCCACCGTGCCGTTGAGGATCGCCACCGCCCGCGGCGCGCCGCCCAGCAGGATCGGTTCAGTCAATGCCCGGTGAACGGGAACCTCGAAGCCCTCGATATGTTGCACTCCGGCGGTCATCAGACGAGCGCCCCGCCGCCGAAGGAGAAGAACGAGAGGAAGAAGCTCGATGCGGCGAAGGCGATCGACAGGCCGAAGACGATCTGAATCAGCCGGCGGAAACCGCCTGCAGTATCGCCGAAGGCAAGGGTCAGGCCGGTGGTGATGATGATGATCACCGCGACGATTTTGGCGACCGGTCCCTGCACCGATTCCAGGATCTGCTGCAGCGGCTGTTCCCAAGGCATGCCGGAGCCGGCAGCGTGCGCCGGAACTGTGAGAAGAAACGCGAGCGCGGCAAACGAAAGAAAGCGGAGCTTCTTGCGCATAAGGGGGCCTTTCAGAGTTGCTGGAGTTGCGGAGGCGTGAGTGGGGAGACGGCGTAGTCGCCGCTGCCGTCGAGACCTGTGACCTCAGCGATTGCATCGATGCGGCGCGACGAGCCGCGCCCCGCGATGAAGACGATGAGATCGATGGCATCGGCGATGAGGCGGCGCGGCACGGTGACGACAGCTTCCTGTGCAAGCTGCTCGATGCGATAGAGGGCAGAGCGCGCCGAATTGGCATGAACCGTGGCGATGCCGCCGGGGTGCCCGGTGTTCCATGCCTTGAGCATGTCCAGCGCTTCCGCGCCCCTGACTTCACCGACGATGATGCGGTCGGGACGGAGCCGGAGCGTCGAGCGCACGAGATCGGCGAGTGTGACCGAGCCCCGCCTGGTTCTCAGGGCAACGCAGTCCTTTGCTGCGCATTGCAGTTCGCGGGTGTCCTCGATGAGGATCACTCGCTCGTCGCATTCGGCGACTTCGGCCAGCAGCGCATTGGCAAGCGTCGTCTTACCCGACGACGTGCCTCCGGCGACAAGGATGTTGCGCCGTTCTCGGACTGCCTTTATCAACGCATCGGCCTGCAGCGGCAACATGATGCGATCCGCAACATAGTTGGCCAGCGTGTAGAGCTTTGCGGCTGGTTTGCGGATGGCAAAGCAAGGCGCCAGCACGACAGGCGGCAGCAGTCCCTCGAAGCGTTCGCCCGATGGCAATTCGGCGCTGACAATCGGATTGTCCGCATGCGCCTCGGCACGCACGTGGGAAGCGACCAGGCGGATGATGCGTTCCGCCTCGGAAGGATGCATATGCACGGCCGTATCGATTCGGCCTTCTCCCAGCCGGTCGAGCCGCAGCGCACCATCGGGATTGACCATCACCTCGATGACCAATGGATCGGCCAGCGCCTCAGTGATCGTCGGACCCATGGCGGTGCGCAGCATGGCGCGGCGTCGGTGGTCGGCCTCTGGATGAGCGCTCATCCTTCCCCTCCTCCGCCATTGTCTTTGCCAAGCGAGCGTTTCCCCGATGCGATCTGGCGACCGACCTGCTCGACGAATTTGTCGAAACGCTCCTGGGCAATCGCCTGCGTCGCCTTGTCCGGAACAGGCGTGTGGGCATGAAGCGTGATCGAAAAGCGGATGAAGAGCGCCAAGCTTTCCAATGTCATGTCGACATCGCGCCTGACGTGACCGAGCTCGCGGGAAAGACGGTCCAGCCTCATGCCATAGCGCCGATCGAGTTCATTCTCGCCACGCCGCTCGATGAAAGCTTCTACGGCCTTCGCGACGACCGCGGATTTTGTGGTCGAGGGATCGCGGCTGAGGTTGTCCAGCTTCTCGCTCAATTCCGGTTCGAGCAGAAACTGGTGACGAATGCGGTGGGGCTTCATGCGCTTGTTCCAACTGGCCGGCGCTGGCGGGCCGGCGGCGGAACAAGCATTATCGAGATGCCCAAAATTGCTTACGGCCGTTATCTACGCTGAGATACGCCCGAGCTGCGGAAAGCGTTCAGAAGCCGGGGACGATATCCTTATCATCGCCCCTTCCCTCGTTGATGCCATAGGCACCTGCGACGGTGGAGATCCGGTCCATGACGCGCTTGTCCGCCATCGCCTCGCTATCATCGTCTGCGGGTCTGGACAGATCGTCCTGGTCCGGTTCCTGGGTGACGGCGGTATGTTCTTCGGGTAGGCCAGGATGGCGCTGCTGCTGAACACCTCCCTCGTCCGCAAGCGCGGCGCCAGCGCTTTCATCGTCGGACGCAAGACGACGGTCGACGCCGCGTACTTGCCCAGTCCAATCGTCCGGCCGCGACATCGGGCAGTCCGCGTAGGGTCCGTCGCGCAACACCGGCGAAGGTAGCACCCGCTCGGTGAAATTGTGATCCTCATAGTATCGCAGCTTTTTGGCCCGGATGGGGGGCAATCCCGAAACCAGCACCAGTTCGTCCGCGGGCGGCAATTGCATCACCTCGCCCGGTGTCAGCAGCGGGCGGGCGGTTTCCTGGCGGCTCACCATGACATGCGAGAGCCAAGGTGCCAGCCGGTGGCCCGCATAGTTGCGCATGGATCTGAGTTCCGTGGCCGTGCCAAGCGCGTCCGAGATTCGCTTGGCCGTGCGCTCATCATTGGAGGAAAAGGCAATTCGCAAATGGCAGTTGTCCAGAATGGCGTTGTTGTCGCCATACGCTTTGGAGATCTGGTTCAACGATTGCGCGATCAAGTAGGCACGAATTCCGTAACCGGCCATAAACGCGAGCGCGGTCTCAAAGAAGTCGAGGCGACCGAGCGCCGGAAACTCATCCAGCATCATGAGCAGTTGATGCTTGCGGCTCTTCTTTGGGTCACCCTCGAGGCGCTCCGTCAGCCGCCTGCCGATCTGGTTCAGGATCAGTCGCACCAAGGGCTTGGTGCGCGAGATGTCCGATGGCGGCACGACCAGATAGAGCGACATCGGCCACTCCGCATCCATCAGATCGGCAATGCGCCAGTCGCAGTCCGATGTTACCGCCGCCACGGTCGGATCACGGTAGAGGCCGAGAAAAGACATGGCGGTCGAGAGGACGCCTGAACGTTCGTTCTCCGATTTGTTCAACACCTCTCGTGCCGCCGAGGCCACGACGGGATGGACCTGAGGCTTATTGGCCGCGCCGAGATGGTTGGTCGTCATCATTCGCCGCAAAGTCGCGGCAAACGAGCGTTGCGGGTCCGACAGAAAGGTGGCGACGCGGGCAAGAGTCTTTTCCTCTTCGGCGTAGAGGACGTGTAAGATAGCGCCGACCAGGAGTGAATGACTGGTCTTCTCCCAATGATTCCGCCGCTCCAGCGCGCCTTCCGGATCGACTAGAATGTCGGCGATGTTTTGGACATCGCGAATCTCGTCCGAACCTTTGCGTACCTCCAGCAGCGGGTTGTAGCGGGCCGATCGCGGATCAGTCGGATTGAATAAAAGGCAATGCGAGAACCTCGACCGCCAGCCGGAGCTCAGCTGCCAGTTCTCGCCTTTGATGTCGTGAATGACGGCCGAGCCGGACCAGGAGAGAAGGGTTGGGACAACCAGTCCGACGCCCTTGCCGGAACGTGTCGGCGCAAAGGCCATGACGTGCTCAGGCCCGTCATGACGCAGATACCGGTCCTTCAGTTTGCCGAGGAAGACGCCTGCCGGCTGAAACAGCCCTGCTTTCTCGATCTCCCGCGTCGCCGCCCATCGAGAGGAGCCATAGGTGGTGACCAAGCCGCGCTGGCGCGCGCGCCAGAGGGAACCAGCGATCGCAGCGGCACAGCCCATGAATCCACTGGTGCCCGCAAGCATGCCCGCCTTGTCGAATACCTCGGGCGCATAGGCATCGAATTGGAACCACCATTCCAACAGTTTCCACGGCTCGTAGATCGGCCAGCCAGCCGCGACAAACCATGGCGCGCCGAGTTGTTCCTGAAAGGCTAGCATATGAGCGCACCATTGCGTGGCAGCCCACACGCCGAGGAGAACGATGGCGAACACAATGGCGATCTGCCCAATCAGAAGCTTCGTGGGCGTCACTGGCTTGCTCCGCTGTTCTGGAGAGATGGATCGAGCATCGCCCGGGACGGCCGGAACAGGAATGCGCCCTATGTACGACTTGGTGCGATGAGGGGCTGTTTGGCGCGCCGTTGCTCTCTTTCGAGGTGTATCAATATTCGCGCATTCCCGTGGACTGCTATGTCGGAGGGGACTCATATCGTTCGTGCCTATCGTGAGCACGTGGTCGGGGAGCTGGCGGTGGCATGCGGGCAAGCCGCTGAGGAAATTCGTAACATCGAGTCCGGTCTGAGGTACAACAAGCCTATCGAGATCGGATCGCGAGGTAGCCCTGCCCGCCATGGGAATTCCTCAGGCGAGTACCGACATATTGGGCGCTGCCTTATAAGTGGAAGGCGCCTTCCCGTTGCCTCTATCGCAGATAAGTTACCTTCCGGCCTTCGCGCTGGGTTTCCCAGCTGGACTGCGTTTCAGTCTCAATTCGCTGTGCTTCTTGTGAGCCAGACACCATTTCTCGGACTGTGAATTGACGACATTCATTGTCCGACAAGCCCTCGCCGGCGATCTGTTGGGCAGAGGCGGCTATCACCCCGGCCGTGGCACATCCGCGCGCTGCAGAACCTCGATGAGCCGCCTGCTCAAACGCCCAGGCGGGTGCAAAGATCCACAGACGCGTTCCGCCCTAGTTGCGAAGCATATGACCGGCATTTCGCAACGCGCCTAGGAAGAGGCCGGCATGGTGAGTGACATCGATTTTGGCCTGCATTGACACCGGCATGTTGGTCCAATTCTCCAACGGTGCAATGAAGCGGGAGAAGGTACCGTCGACGACGCAGTAGCGGCTAATAAGGCCTTGTCTGTCCAACGTCACCACACCAATCTGCCCACCTCGATATCGGATGGCTGCGAGCCGTTGGACCTCGGCGTCATCATCGATCCGCACATCGAAAAGCAGGTTTCCGCGGCTCCTCGCGGCTATCTCCGCCGCTTTGTCATTGAAGCTCAAGCAGAGTGAGCGGACGCTTTCCACTGCCATCTGGAAAACCAACAAATCCAGTTCATTCACGGCCATGTGGGCAGTTGAGCCAATAAATGGATGATTGCAATGTCGCACACGGCTTGTTCACAGGTGTCGGCGACTGATCGTTCGTGGCTTTCTGTCCGCTGCCGGCGATGGAATATTTGAAGGACGGCGGGTCCCGTATTTCCTGTCGCGTTGGCAACCGCGGCGGCCACCTGCCGGGCGGCAGCGGCAGAGATAATGTCATAGACAGGTGGAAGCGTGGGCTTTCTGCCCTTCAATAGTTCCCTGACCCTACAGATTTGCACGCGCGGCCGCAGCTTGCCGCCCGCCTCAACGGATTCGGCTTCTCTGGCAGCACGTTCCATTGCTGCGGTCGCCTTGTTGAGCGTCACCAGAACGCCAAGCTTCGTGGCTGGCAAGATCGCCAACTCGCTCAAGCTCACGACCTCTATTCGATGGACGGGCACGGCCGTGCATCGCCGCGGCAGGGGACAACATCGTCGTGACCGACCCTCAAGCCCTATATCGTGTCGGCGGGATCGTTCACCAGGAACGGCGAGATCGCCGTGGAGGGCAAGCCCTTCCACATCGTGGCCGTCGGCGGGAGCGGCAATATCCACGATCAAGCAGCTGAGAAAGATCACGCATATAGCCACGATCCCGCGGTCCAGCCGATCTACATTTGAGGACGACCAGATCAAGCAGCGCGCCCTGTCGAATGACGATGGAACGCTCGATCCAGTCATGGCTTATAAGGCGGAGAGCGGCGACCAGAGCGCAGATGAGTACGTGCCTACTACGAGATCGGCTATCGCACCAATTCGAGCGGATCACGATCGATGGCGACACCGTGGCTTTCTTCGAGGGCGGGAAGCCGCTTGAGGCCTGCTACGCCGGCGAAGGCTGTGAAATCCTGACCTCGAAGAAAGGAAACCGCATGGGCGTCAAATTTCGCTTCGGCGTCGCCTTGGCCTCCTCACACTTGGTTGGCTGACTCAGCGGGCAACCCGGTCGAGAAAAGCGTCGAATGCGGCAGCGACAACGCGCATCGCAAAGCGATGCTGCCGCCGTACGCGGACAAAACCCTTTTCGATGTCCACAATCCCGTCCTTGGCAAGCATCGCCAAGCGTTCAGCTGAATCGAGAAAATGGATCGGATCAGATCCGTGGGCGGCACAGATTGCCGGCACATCGGCCTCGAGATCGCACATTAGTCGCTCGATGATTGCGGCTCGCGCGCGGTCTTCGTCGGTGAGACGGTAGCCCTTTGACGTCGCCAGACGGCCAGCTGCGATGTGCCGGCAGTAGGAATCCCGTGTAACCTCGTTCTGGACGTAGCCCTCGCCGACACGCCCGATAGCCGACGCGCCGAAACCGATCAGGGTTTTGCAGGTGTCGGCCGAGTAGCCCAGCGAGTTGCGCCGCAGGCGACCGGTTTTCTGTGCCAGCGCGAGATCGTCGTCCGGCAAGGCGAAATGGTCGAGCCCGATCTCTCGGTAGCCGGCGGCAATCAGCGTCACGGCAATGGCCGCATCCTGTTCGGCGCGGGCAGCGCTGCCCGGAAGCGATGCCTCCTCGATGAGGCGCTGATTCTTAATAAAGGACGGAATGTGCGAGTAGCCGAACACCGCAAGCCGGTTGGGGCGCATGGCGACCGCCGCCCTCGTGGTCTCGACGCAAGACTGCACCGTTTGATGCGGGAGACCAAAGATGAGGTCGAAGTTGATGCTTGTCACTCCATGCCGACGCAGCATTTCGACGGCAGCCGCCGTCTGCGCCTCACTCTGGACCCGGTTAATCGCTTTTTGAACAATGGGATCGAAGCTCTGCACGCCGAGGCTCGCGCGGTTCACGCCGGCTGCTTGCAAGGCTTCGGCCATATCGGCCGTGAACGTGCGTGGATCGATCTCGACGGCGATCGTAGCTGTTTCCGCAAGCGCAAAGTGGCGGCGCAGGAATTCCGTCAGGGCGAGGAATTCAACTGGCCCCATGAGAGTTGGCGTTCCGCCGCCGAAATGCACATCGCTCACGGGCAGCGCCTGCGGCGCGTGCTCCGAGACCAAACGTATCTCGTCACGCAGCGCCGCCAGATAATTAACGATCGGCGCATCATGGCGGGTGATGGTGGTGGGGAAGCCGCAATACCAGCACTTTGATCGGCAGAACGGAACGTGCAAGTAGAGTGACGCCGGATCGTTAGCCGGTAGGTTCCTGAGCCATTCCTCATAAGCGTCGGCGCCGACCGCCCCAGAGAACTCCGCGACAGTCGGATAGATGGTGTACCAAGGCAGGCGGGCTTCGCGATGTTTTGTGGTCTGCAACAGTTACCGTCCCATGTTGTTGCCTTCCATCCTTACCACTGCGCTCTCCTGTGTCTTTGCGCTATATCAGTCCGGTCCGCTTTGGGCCCGATTATTTCGCAGCGATAGCCCCATTCAGCCTTGGCTGGACAGCGATGGTATGAGCACGCGCTGGTCAGGGACAAGCGCCATGGGTTTCCCGTCGAGACTTTCCCGCCCACCGTTTGGTGTTACTATCCTATCCTATCCTATCCTATCCTATCCTATCCTATCCTATCCTATCCTATCCCCTCCCTTCCGCGTCCGATGGAACGCAGCTTGCCGCATCCGACCAGTCGATTCGGCGTTGGGACCAGACTTTTGCTCGCCGGCTGGTGCGTAAGACGGCGTCACGTAGCGATACCTGGCATCTCGATGAGTTCGTCGTATTAATTGCCGGCACGAGGCTTTGGCCGTGGCGCACCGTCTGTCAGAGCGGGAATTGTGCTCGAGGAGACCGTCCAGGTCCGCCCCTGCCAAGGCTGCAAGCTTGATGAACCAATGCGCTACGCCAGGCGCATGATCACCGACAAATCGCGCTCCTGTGGCCCGGCAAAGCGCCGGAGTGAAGCGCAACTCAAGCATCGCTCGCAACTGACAATCGAGCGAATTCGCATGTGCTTCCGTAAAAACAAAAATGGCCCGTGCACGGCTTCCGATTCAGAGAGGGGCTTACAACGGCTCGTCTCGACCTTCCCGCCTTTCGGAACCACTTTGTCCGGACTAGCTGGAAAGCTGGTGCACCTCGCCACCGCCGAGGTGTGGCCCTTCGCCCTAACGAGGACGCTTACGCCTAGGCATGTCGGCATCAGTGGGGCATCTCGGCTGACGTACCGAGCGGTGCACTCGCATGATGTCAACAATGTCGAGGCTCAAAACAAACAAAAGCTATCGCCATTGAACGATACTGTCGCGAAGCGAACAGACGAACCATGTCCGAAACATTTGCTTTTCGTGCTCAGCTTGACCCTCAGAGCAAAAAAGGAAACGCAAGCCAAGGTCCGACGGCAAACTTGAGTGTCAATCGTAGCTTGGTCGTGAGGTTGGCACGTCGCTTGCGGGGTGATTTTCTGAAGCCGGTACGCCCGCAGCTATCGGAGATAATCATGGCGATCGACCCAGAAGTGTTTGATTCCTCCCCCGGGCATTTCAAGCAGGTGATATGAGAACAACATCTTATCGTGTTAAAGTATGATTCAGCTTCATCGCCTCTGTTGTTGAATCATTATTATGACCCGTGCGTCATACTGCGATGGGCGCAGCGCGATGTGCATCGTTTTCGATTGTGGGGACAGGAAGGGGCTGGCTCGTTCGTTGACGTCCCCTTCTTTAATATTTGAACGGAGATCAAGAATGAACATCACGAGCCTCCTGCTCGGCTCAGCTGCGGCCCTGATCGCCGTTTCCTGTGCCCGAGCCGCCGACGCCATCGTCCTGGCCGAGCCTGAGCCCGTTGAATACGTCAAGATCTGCGGCGTTTACGGCGCTGGTTACTACTACATCCCCGGCACCGAGACCTGCCTGCGCATCGGCGGCTATGTCCGTTACGACATCGGCCTCGGCGATGTCGTGTCGTATGACCAAGCTAGAACCACGGATGTGAAGACTGGCGAGGCCCAGGGCATATGGCAAAACCACACGCGCTTCACATTCAAAACTTGGACCGGGCAAGAGACCGAACTCGGTACATTGCAGACCTACATCGAGACCCGCATGAACTACGGCAAGCACACCGCCTATTCCGGTTCGGACAGTCCTCGATACCATGCCTTCAGCCAAGGCATCACGTTGACTTTCGCCTGGGTTCAGCTTGGTGGCCTCCGAGTTGGCAAGGACTGGTCCGCCTTCGACATGTTTATTGGCTACGCGGGCGACGTGCTCAATCAGATGCTTATCCCGTACGGCGCCTTCGATACTAATGTGGTTCAGTACTACTTTGACGCCGGTAACGGCTTTTCGGCTGTGGTTTCACTCGAAGAAGGCTCGGGCCTGGTCGGCACCATCGACAGCTACGTTCCGCACCTAGTCGGCGGAGTGAAATACACACAACACTGGGGCGCGATCACCGGCGTTGTCGCTTATGATAGCAACTACGAATCGGTCGCGGGCAAGGTCCGCATCGACGTCGATGTTACCGACCAACTCTCGCTATTCGGAATGTTCGGCTACGGCTCCAGCGGCAAGCTCAACGATGACGTCACTAACGCAATCGACGCTCATGGTCGCGGGTTCTACAAAAGTTGGGGCGGTAACTGGGCTTTCTGGGCCGGCGCCACTTACAAGCTCAATGAGACAACTTCGTTGAATCTTCAGCTCTCGGGTGATCAGCTCAGGAACTATGGTGTCGCTGCAAACGTCGCCTATACGTTTCTTGCAGATTTCACAATTACAGCCGAACTCGACTATGACCGCTACGGCGACTTCGCCGTCGGCAAGGTCGACCCTTCCATTAGCTGGGCGAATGCCAACAAAAAGAGCAGTGTCGGCGGCATCCTCCGTTTCGAACGTTCATTCTAACGGGAGGAAGAGCTTCATCTCGGTGCCTCAGGCGGCGAATGACGATTATGCGGGGGACCTGCCACGCCTGCGGCAGATAAGCGCTGGCACGTTTGCAATCGGATACAGCTGCGATTAGGGCGCGGCCGATGCCCCGCCTGCCGGGATGTGACAGCTGGCAAAGCGTTGCGGCAGGTTTGCTGGCGGTCCCGGCACTTGCGCTGACGCGTGCGGCGCAGTCCGGCGACACGGTGGAGGCCGCCGGCAGATGGGTGGGCGCGTGATCGCCGAAGCAATCGCCGAACTCGCCTAGTGTCCCAGCTTCGATAACGACTGAATCGGCGGCGACTCAATGCAACCTTGGCTTCCGGAGACCGCGCTGACCGCCGCCGGCCTGACCGCGCTCGCCGCGCAGGATGCTTCGGACAAGCAAATCACCTGCGTCAAGGCGCCCTTCAAGTCGCTGATCGACCATGTCTTTATCTCGCCCAATCTCCTGCCGTGCGGCCACGATTTCATGATCCTCGCGCTCGACCGAACCATCGAGCGGTTCCTGGAAGTGTCCGATCATCGCCCGGTCCTCTTGCGACTGGCCGGGCCTATCGGTGAGCGTTAGATCCAGAACGAGGTTACACGGGATTCCTACAGCCCGCACATCGCAGCTGGCCGCCTGGCAAAGTCAAAGGGCAACCGTCTCACCGACGAAGACCGCGGCGAGCCGCAATCATCGAGCGAGGACGAAATAGGGACAGCGAAGGGTTTTATCCGCATGCGGCAGGAGGATCGCTTTGTGGTTAGCGCTATTGCTGCGTATTCGATGCTTTTCTCGACCGGGTTTGCCAGTAGGCACAGCCAAGCAGCGTGAGGGGAGGCCAAAGGGATAACCAATCGTCGCTAAACGGCATGCTCCAGCAAATAACGGCAAGGCGGTAGCGGCGCGCTTGAGCCCCGGTTGAAGTGCTTGGAGTTTTTTCCGAATGGGCGAGCGTTGCGACTAATGAAGGCGTCACATCATTCGACGGTGACTGATTTTGCCAGGTTGCGTGGCTGGTCGAGATCTGTGCCCATGAAGAGCGCCGTGTGGTACGCAAGAAGCTGTATCGGCAGCGAGAAGATCATCGGCGCGATAATCTCGTCGGTGGCCGGCAGCACGATCGTGTGCATCGTATCGAGTTTCGATGCGGCTGCCCCTTTTCCATCGGTGATGAGGATAATGCGCCCTCCGCGGGCGGCCACTTCCTGCATGTTGGAGAGGGTCTTGTCGAAAAAGCGATCATGTGGCGCGATGACGATCACTGGCATGTTCTCGTCTATCAATGCGATAGGACCGTGCTTCAATTCACCCGCCGCATAGCCTTCGGCGTGGATGTAGGAAATCTCCTTGAGCTTCAGCGCCCCCTCCATCGCCAGCGGGAAATTTGTGCCACGGCCGAGATAAAGGACATGATGACACTTTGACAGTTCGCGCGACAGAAGCTCAATCTCCGGCTGGATGCTGTCCAGTACCTGCCTCATGAGGCGCGGCATTTCGGCGAGGCTCTCGACGAGCGCCTGCACCTCATCTTCGGTCACGGTTCCGCGGGCCTTGGCTGCGTGGATGGCGAGTGCGGCAAGAGCGGCTAGCTGGCAGGTGAAGGCCTTGGTGGAGGCGACGCCGATCTCTGGGCCGGCAAGGATCGGGAAGACCACATCGGCCTCCCGAGCGATGGTCGATTCGCGCGCATTGACGACAGCGCCAATTTTCAGCCCAAGCTGCTTGCAGTACCTCAGCGATGCCAGCGTATCGGCGGTTTCGCCCGACTGTGAAATGAACAGAGCCGCAGACTGCGGCGACAATGGAATCTCGCGATAGCGGAATTCGGATGCAACATCTATTTCGACCGGCAGGCGCGCATAGCGCTCGAACCAGTATTTTCCGATCAGCCCGGCGAGATATGCGGTGCCGCAGGCAGAGATCGCCAAGCTCGGGATCTTGGCGAAGTCGATGCCAGAAACCGCATCGGCACCATTTTCGATGAAATTGATATAATGACCGAGCGCATCGGCGATGACCTCGGGCTGCTCGAGGATTTCCTTCTCCATGAAGTGGCGATGGCTGCCCTTGTTGGCCAGAGTGGCCACGGCCACGGAGGTCTGGCGCGGACGCGCGACGGGGTGGCCGTCGTAATCAAATATATCAGCGCCCGTCCTGCCGACAACGGCCCAGTCACCGTCGATGAGATAGGTGATTTCATTCGTGAATGGAGCAAGCGCGATCGCGTCGGAGCCCAGGAACATCTCGCCGTCGCCGTGACCGATCGCCAGCGGTGGTCCATTGCGCGCCGCGATGATGGTCGACGGATCATCCTCAAAGAGGATGGCAAGCGCGTAGGCACCCCTGACGCTTTTCAGCATGGCATGCACCGCCTCACCACGCCTCATGCCCTCCCGGCGGTGCCTTGCCAAGAGATGCGCAAGGACCTCAGTGTCGGTGTCGGTCTGGAACTCGGCTCCCGTCGCCGCCAATTCGTCCTTCAGTTCGGCGAAATTCTCGATGATGCCGTTATGGACGACGGCCACACCATCCGTGAAGTGCGGGTGTGCATTGCGTTCCGTCGGTGGCCCATGGGTTGCCCAGCGGGTGTGGGCGATGCCGATGGTACCACCCAGCGGCTCTTCCTTGAGTCTCCTCTCGAGATTGACGAGCTTGCCCTCCGCGCGCCGGCGGTGCAAGGTGCCATCGGTGATCGTCGCAATGCCGGCCGAATCATAGCCGCGGTATTCCAGACGCTTCAATGCGTCGACCAGGCGTTCCGACACCGGCTGTTGCCCAACGATGCCAACAATTCCGCACATGTTCTTCTCCGAAGTCTTCCCGGCAGCCTTAGCCGACGCAGACGAGGGACGCCGCCCGGCATGCGCTCAGTTAGAGTCTTCTAATGGAATCCAGTCAGTTCGGTAAAATTGATTGTTGGGATAGCCATCATCCACGCCATGGATGAACTAAATCTCAGTCCAATGCGGGTGATGTGAACCGGGGCGTACGCTTCCGCCTTCAACGGGCTGCGCATATCATGGCCGGCGCCCTCACCTGCGTTAATAGCATGCAAGCCGGCCGGAGGAGACGGGGAATACTTGGGCCGAGTGCGAATGGGTAGCCCCAGCGCACTCTTTGATCTCGCCGTTCAATTGTGCGGACGCTGCTTCATGCATCATTCCTCGGTTTGCTTCTCCAGGCCGGACGCAATGACTCCTTTCGGCGACGAGAAGCAAACCCTCTCTTCCGATCCCTGGGGCCACGCACCACGTCTTAGCTACCGCATGGGCCGTGCGGCAGGCCGAGAATCGGTCGCCACAGTACCGGCCCATTCAGACGTCCCCTCCAGCGGATGCGCAACAGGCTGGCGTGAGAGATCTCGAGAAACCCGGCCACCGCCTCCGTTTTGCCGACGGGCTGCGGCTTTCCGATGCGCGACAATGGCCACGTTGCGAGGCGAAGGATCCGTTCCATACGCGTATCGGTCACCGTCACGATCCGGGTGAGATTGTTGGCCAAGCCGAATTCGATCATGCCGGCGAAGAGCTCGTAGGTTGCTTGGGCAAGGCCGCCTGCCGCCTTGGGCGTTGATGGGGGCAAATCGAGCGCGAAACGGCTGCTTTCCCATATGTCGGGACTCGCGGGCGCCACAGCTTCACCCAGCAGCGCCGGGAATGTGTCGCGCAACATGGTCGGCCCAGTGGTTGGCAAGAGGCGCACGCAGCCACGAATTCGCCAATCGGATCCCTTGAGCAGCAGATAGACAGGCTTCAAGTCGTCAAAGGTGTCTGTTTCCATTTCGCCTCCGGTCTGAACTTCCCAATCGAGCCTCTCCTTGAAAACCCGATATCTGAGCCCGTGCATCTCTTTGAGCTCGCCTGCGAATTCGCTGTAGAGGCCAGGTGTGATCAGCTGAATCATTCGTCGCCTCCGTGCGGGTTGTGTTCCCGCCATCGAAGGGCAAAGCGCACAGCGATGCAGCCTGTGGACGTTTACAGCTATCCTCGCGGAAGGATCCGGATCTCGCCTGACCGGAGGCAGCCAGCCTGGCAACCGCATGGATCGTCCGAACGCGAGCTTTGCTTGGCATTTTCCAGATGGAAGGTCCCCTTGCCCTTTGAGACCTGCTTTCCAAGGCGTATTCGCGAGTTTTATCCATGCCTTTATGGTCTTGGGAGCGTGGCGGGCAGGCTACACAGTGGGTGGCGGAGAGGTCGGGAATCAGTTGGAATGGAGGAATTCGTCTCGCCAAAGAGGGGATCCTTTGCAATGCACTGCCTGCCCGACACTCCCGCTTCAACGTTACGCGCCACATACCGCCGAGTAACAGCCGGACCGGCGACGCCGGCTGTGCTGGTTGTTGGCCTGATCAGCGGCGGCACGGTGAATCTGAGCCACGTCGCCAGCCATTTCCACGGACCGGCGAGCGTAGCCTCCAACGATCGCCGGCGGCGACGCTTCTTCCAGTTTACCAGTTCGACGAGGACTGGCTGGCGTGTACGCTGGTGGCGCGGCTCAACCTACGCCCGCCCTTGCGGCTGTGCCTTGACTGCACCAATTGGAAGCAAGGACATAAGGTTCGCATCAAGGAGCGAGGCAATATGCATCGTCGTAACCTGATTAGAGCATTCATCGCGCTGGGCGTGTGCCCGATCTGCGCCCAGACCGCGCGTGCGGCCAGCGCCCATTGGGGATATGGCGGCTCGGTCGGGCCGGAGCATTGGGCCGATCTGGACACGAGAAATTTCGCCTGTTCGGCGGGCAGGCAGCAGTCACCCATCGACATCGCCGGCACAGTAAAGGCGGATATACCGCGCATCGACATCAGTTGGCTCAAGGGCGGCGGCAGGATGGTGAACAACGGCCACACCATTCAAATCAACATGCCGGAAGGCAGCACCTTGACCCGCGGGGATCGCGTCTACCAACTGGCACAGTTGCATTTCCACGCGCCGAGCGAGCATCACGTGGCGGGCATGAGCTTCCCGATGGAAGCGCATTTTGTCCATAAAGACACAAAGAGCGATACTCTGGGTGTGCTGAGCGCCCTTCTTATGCCTGGCGCGACAAATAACAGCTTTGCCGGTCTCGCCAAGGTCTTTCCGGCCCGGCCCGGCGAGGAGATGGCAGTTGACGAGTTCGATCCCAACGGGCTTTTGCCGGCCTCGCTCGGCTATTGGACCTATGAGGGATCATTAACGACTCCGCCCTGCACCGAAAACGTGGAGTGGATGGTTGCAATGGAACCGGTCGAGGTCGACACCGCAGACATCAAGCGGTTTACGACGCTTTACGCATCTAACGCGCGGTCGATCCGTCCCTCCAATCGGCGCTTCATCCTAGGCCTCAGCTAAGGTCATCGCGCGCGTCAAGCAAAACCGCGGTAACAATCGGGGGGTTTCGAACAGTACGACGGCACCCTGGTGGCGCTGGCATCGACCATAATGCCCTAGAGCGGGATGAATTTGGATTGAATCGAAGGGGATTCCCAAGGGTCTGCAAATCAGATTCAAGATGCTGGCTGGGAGAAGGAGGCCGGCATGGATGGGCAAGCCATATTCAAACGATCTTCGGGACCGGGTTGTCGCTTCGGTTGAGCAGGAGGGGCTTTCGCGCCGGCAAGCAGCGGCGCGTTATGATGTCGGCATCAGCTCGGTAATCAGATGGGTGGGGCGCTTTCGAGAAACAGGCAGCGTCAGCCCCGGCCAGATCGGTGGACACAAGCCCAAGAAGATCCGCGGCGCCCACCGCGACTGGTTGGTTGAGCGCTGCCGCAATGAGGCCTTCACCTTGCGTGGGCTGGTCGCGGAACTGGCCGAACGCGGCCTGAAGGTGGACTATCGCTCGGTCTGGGCCTTCGTTCGCGAGGAGAAGCTTAGTTATAAAAAAAGACGCTGGTCGCGGCCGAACAGAGGCGTCCCGACATCGCGCGCCGGCGTCAGCAATGGTTGAAGTATCGCGCAGCGATCGATCCTTCACGCCTGGTGTTCATCGGCGCCGTTGCGCGGCTGGGCGCCGGTCGGGGAGCGGCTCTATGCCGAGGTCCCGCACGGCCACTGGCAGACCATGACTCCTGGCGGCACTGCGCCATGATCGCCTGGACGCGCCATGGCTGATCGACGGACCGATCAACGGCGAGCGGTTCCGGCTCTATGTCGAGCAGGTTCTGGTTCCGACCCTTAAACCCGGTGACATCGTGATCATGGACAATCTCGGCTCGCACAAGGGCAAGGCAATGCGCCGCGCCATTCGCGGCGTCGGTGCCAGACTCCTGCTCCTGCCGAAATATTCGCCCGATCTGAACCCGATCGAGCAAGCTTTGCCAAGCTCAAGCACTGGCTCAGAAAGGCGGCGCGCCGAACCGTCGATACTGTCTGCAGCGCGATCGGCGAAATCCTCGATGGCCTCACCGCAACCGAATGCAACAACTACTTCGAAAACGCCGGATTTGTTCAACCTAAAATCATCCTGCTCTAGGGTTCACAACAGCATGACCGGATCATGGGGAACTTGTGGGCCGCTTGCTTGCGGAGAACTGGGTGGCGTCACCGACACCCGTACGCTCCGGCCTGGATCTGCTTGATCAGGGATTGATAAATTCGACGCGTCGCTCCCGTGCTGCGAGAACCCTCCTCATACTGGACCAATTAAAATCTCCAAAAGTGGCAGTTTAGTTTGGACCAGTGAACTGCAATATTGGCTTGCAGTCAGGGAAGCGATCGTGACTGGTCGCGCCGGTCATGGATTGCTTGCGCTCGAACTGATGGAGTTGCCTGGATGTTTGAGGGTCCCATCATCGACGCTCGAATTAAGAGTATTGCATCGGGATTTAGAGCCGTGAGCGTCTACGTCGATGCCACTTCAGCTGAAGAAGGACGTTTCGATCCCCGATTGCTTGGTGAAGCCTGCGATTGCGCGTTGGCGGATGGCCCGGCTTGGGCAGAAGCTCATCTGGCGAGTTGGTCCGACGCCTACGCCGTCTTTGGCGCGAAGCCTAACCGTACGCCGTGCTCAGCCCAGGCCCTCAGAAAGCGGGTTCTGAAAGACGGCACTCTTTCGACGATCAACCCGATCGTCGATCTCTACAACGCCATCAGCCTGAAATACGCAGTCCCGGTGGGTGGAGAGAATTTTGACGCCTATGTCGGAAGACCCCACCTGACGGTCGCTGACGGGAGTGAGACGTTCGACACCATGGTGAATGGAGAGGCGGTCAACGATCCTCCCTTGCCCGGTGAGGTCATCTGGCGCGACGACATTGGCGTCACCTGCCGACGCTGGAACTGGCGACAGGGCACTCGAACCCGCCTGAAGACCCTAACAGGCCGGATGTGGTTCGTACTGGAGGCGTTGGAGACCATGCCGGACGATGCATTGGCAGAGGCGACGGATGCCATGGTCGGAGGGCTGAATGCCTTGATGCCTGGCTGCAAAATCGCGAGCCAAGAAATTGCCATCGCCGGATGAGGTTTCCGGTCGAGCGAGTGGATCCATGGCCGCCCGGGGCATCCGGCGCGATCGATCCGATCGAGATTATCAAGGGCTGAGAGAATGAATGTCGATCTCCATCAGTTGCTCATCGTCTTTGCTGCATATGTCATTGCCGCGGGGAGCCCCGGCCCGAGCAACATGCGCATTATGGGGGTTGCGATGGCGCGCGGCAGAGGTGCTGCGCTCATGCTCGCCTCCGGCGTCGTCAGCGGCTCGATCTTTTGGGGTTTTATGGCCTCCACCGGCATCTCCGCCCTGTTGGCCAGGTACGCCCAGGCACTGCTCGTTCTGCAGGTTTTCGGGGGGCTTTACCTGCTATTCCTCGCCTTCAGGGCGGGACGGTCGGCGCTTACGTCGAACGAGAAGCTGGCGGTGCGCGCATCGACCGACCAAGTCGCTCTTTCGCGGGGTGAGCTCTATAGGAAGGGCCTCTTGATGCATTTGGCGAACCCAAAATCCGTGCTGGCATGGATCGCGCTCGTCACGCTGGGGATCGGTCCGAATTCATCGTGGCAAAGCATCGCAGCGATATTGGGTGGCTGCGCCATCCTAAGTGTCACGATATTCTGCGGCTACGCCATTGTCTTCTCCACACCGCCTATGGTGGCTCTATATCGCCGCTGCCGCCGCTGGATCGAAAGTCTGTTGGCGATGTTCTTCGCGTTCGCCGGGCTGCGTATGCTGCTTTCCCGTATGTAGTTTCGAAAGGAATGGATGATGACTTTGTTTCGCGGCCTGTCGGCGTTCCCCCTTACGCCAACCGATGCGGAAGGGCATGTCGACACCGAGGGTCTGGCTCGTTTTCTCGAGCGTATTCAACGCGCCGGAGCGGACTCCATCGGCCTTCTGGGGAGCACGGGCGGTTATGCTTACCTCACCAGGGAAGAACGCAAGCGTGCCGTTCAGGCTGCCGTGGAATGCATCGGCGGCAAAACGCCTCTTGTCGTGGGTGTGGGTGCATTGCGTACCAATGAAGCTCAGGCTCTGGCGCGCGATGCCAAATCCGCTGGCGCTGACGGCCTGCTCCTGGCACCGATGTCCTACGTTCCCCTGAACGAGGACGAAGTCTTCCAGCACTTCGTCGCGGTGGCCGAGGCGGGGGAATTGCCTTTGTGCATATATAACAATCCAAGCACCACGCGCTTCACATTCAGCGACGCATTGATCGCCCGGCTGTCAGAGGTGTCCAACATCGTCGCGGTGAAAATGCCTCTGGCGGCGAATGACGATTACGCGGGGGAACTGGCACGTTTGCGGTCGATGACGCCTGACACGTTCACAATCGGATACAGCGGCGATTGGGGCGCGGCGGATGCCCTGCTTGCCGGATGTGACACCTGGTACAGCGTTGCGGCAGGTCTGCTGCCGGTCCCGGCGCTTGCGCTGACGCGTGCAGCGCAGTCCGGCGACGCGGTGGAGTCCACTCGGTTGAACCGCGCTTTCGGGCCGCTCTGGACCTTGTTCAAACACTACGGCAGCTTCCGCGTTATGTTCGTCATCGCCGACTACCTCGGTCTGGCGCACGTCCAGCCACCGCGCCCTATTTTGCCGTTGCCGGAGGACGCCGGAGATGACATTAGGCAGGCATTGGAGAAGCTCGAATAGCCGAGCACAGGGCATGCCCAGTGCAACTGCGTGCGGGCGAAGATGTCGAGCGGGAACTGCCGGTCCTCTCGACCTTTCTCGGCCACGCCAATGTTCGCGACACCTACTGGTATCTATCCGCCGCGCCGGAGCTAATGACCCATGCCGCGCGACTGCTGGATGAGCGGTGGGAGGTTCGCTCATGAGTGCCTCGAACGATCTGGCCGTGCTGATCGAGCGGTGGTTCACCGATCGGCTCATGCGACATCGAGGCGTAAGCTCCAACACCATCGCCTCCTATCGCGACACCTTCCGGCTCCTGTTTGCATTCGCGCAGACACGCCTTGGCAGGTCTCCGTCGCAGTTGACACTGCGGGATTTGGACGCGCCTTTCATCGGTGCATTCCTGGAGGACCTTGAGACACTGCGATCCGCCTCAGTGAGGACCCGGAACCTCCGCCTCACGGCCATTCGGTCTTTCTTCAGATATGCGTCGTTCGAGGAGCCGGCCCATAGCGCCCAGATTCAACGCGTGCTCGCGATCCCGAGCAAGCGATGCGACAAGCGACAGCTTCAGTTTCTCACCAGGCCCGAGATTGAAGCGATCCTGGCCTGTCCGGATCGCAGCACATGGCTGGGACGGCGTGATCACACTCTGCTGTTGCTGGCCGCGCAAACGGGGTTGCGGGTCTCGGAGATCATCGATCTCGACCGGGACTCGGTGATGCTGGGGCACGGTGCCCACGTGCGATGCGTTGGCAAGGGCCGCAACGAGCGAAGTACGCCGCTCACCAAGGTTGCACAGCAAGCCCTTCGGGGCTGGCTCAACGAGCCCAGGAAGCGGGGCGCAACGGCTCTCTTTCCGAACACGCACGGCGGCAAGCTGAGCGCCGACGGCGTGCAGGCGCTGCTGAACAAATACCCAAATAGAAGGGCGTCTCAAACCAAAAGGCACGGACATCAAACGCCATCAGAGCCTCGCCGCTACCCCCGTGGCGGAAGGTTGCGTACAGACTTGCCGCACAGAACCCCAAGGCGAGTGAGCACGCGATGCTAATGGCTATGTTGGGGGACGTCGTTTTTGTAGAAGACATTGTTCCATGGCCGAATTAGCCGTGCTGATGCTGCGCTTGCTTCAGACACCGAACCGAGGTCGCGATGCCGACGCTCGACAGATCGATGCCGCAGCGGGTGGTGCGATGCTTGCATCGCGCCACCCGGCAGACGTGGATTTTGAAAGTTTCACTAAGCAGCTACGTCGACGGCCAGGGAATTGGAAACAGCAAGGCCGTGAACGGAATTCGGGAGAGGAAGCGTTACTGCCATGGCCGAGACCTCAACGGCCGGTGCGATCTCTGCTTCTCCTAGCCTCCATTAGATCCTCTCGGGCGTGATTGTAGGAGTGGCTTATGTCCCGGCCGACTTGACCACCCCGCTGCAGCTGTTCGTGGGAGGTTTGCGGGCCAACTGTATCACGGACTGCAGCCCCAATACCTGCTATGTGGGCGTCCAGATCCGCACTGCGTTCCTCTGCTGCATGCCGCGGAGGAGGCATCTGCGGCAAGATGTCTTGCATGCCGGGAATTGAGTGAGCTTGGCCCTGTTGATTTGGATCTAACTGGTGATACATCGCGTACATAGCATTGGATGCTGTCGACCTGACGTGGCCATCCGGATCGGTAGCCAATTCAGCGGCCTGATCAAAAATGCGAGCTTTATTTTCAGCGTTAAACTTGCTGAAGTTTTGCGCAGCGTAAAGCGCTCCGATAGCTTGCGAAGGTGGATCCATGTTGCCAATGCGATTAACAATACTATCTTGTGTCTCTGGCCGAAGGTAATGAGACACGTTACTGACTGCTCTGAATTGCTCCAATGCTACTTCATCCGAGGTGTGTCCCAACCCGGCAGTCAATTTATCTCCCAGATCGACGGCTGATCGTCCAAGCTGATTGGTCCGCGTTTCAAACTTCGCGAGGTCAGTTTCTGGCTCGGTTCGAGTGCCCCGAACGGCTATGCGCTCTCGCCTCCCGAGTTCTTTGAAGGTCCCAAGATTTCGCGCTGTATCGCGCGGGTTTAGCGCTTACCAGCCGTTCTGCAACATCGGTCAATGGTCCGTATGGAAGGTCACGGAGGGTACTGCGATTCCCCACGTCTTGGGATGAACTTGCAGCTGCGCGTGCCCGTTTGTTATCGCGATCCATTGCTCGGCCTCCAAAGTCGTTAAGTTACCCAATCAGGGTACCACCGACGCTTGACCTGCTAAACCGATATGAGGTTACAGTTGTAGTCTGGCAGAAGCTTCTCCCAACTCTGGGATACGCCGAGAGCCGTAACCGGGGCAGATTTCCGGGCGGAAGGGGTTTGCGGCGAGAGCGTTCGTGATTCACCGTTTGCGTGACGCATCAGGATCGTCTCGTAAAAGAGAGTCCGTCGCGATACGCCCCGCGAATGACGATGGTACCTTCGGCTTGACTTATCCTTCGCGCTCTGCGGGTCCGACGAGAAAATCAGCCTACCCTTGCTGAGACTACCTGCGGAGGACTTGCCGCTACGGCGGTCCTGCTCGATCTCGTACTTGATCTTCTGCCCATCAACGAGGTTTGAAAGTCCAGCCCGTTCTACAGCTGGAGTATGGGCGAAAACGTCCTGACCGCCGTCATCGGGCTGGATTAAGCCAAAACCTTTGGTGCTGTTGAACCACTTCACTGTTCCGGTCGCCATATCTGTGTATTCCTCTGTGGCCAGTGCGAACCAGACGGGCCGTGAAGCCGATCCTGTTCATATTTCGTAGAGTTAAACCCAGCAAAAACCAGAATTACCCACCTCGGGGTTGCGGCGCGAAAAGCCATTGCTCTGTTTGGGAACGCACCGAACAGGTGCCGGTGACCTTGAGCGCAACGCGCTGCAAGACGCTCGAGTGCCGAGGAATCTCTCCGACAAGGATACGTCTGAGCCGCCCAGTATGCCGGCTCGGCAACCACTCGAATGGATCGAAGCCGATCTGCAAAACGGATGGTGAGAGCGGTGGCTCGTTTCCAACCCATCCTGTCTCACCAGCGCGGACGCCTGGACGGATGTCAACGCCGGAAAAAGAACCGCATCGATTGGTCCCGCTTGCGGCCAGCTCCAGTCGGCCGCTCGATCGCAAGCGTGGTTCGAGGAGGAAGCTCTCCCAGGTGCAATGCGAGGAGACGCTGGTCCAACTCCTTGTCGGCTGCCGTAAGGCGGTGGTTCAGGCGAAGGTAGTCCATCCAGGTCGGGGTGCGGAAGGTTTCTGTCCAACGCGAAGGCTGCTGGAGGTCGCGCTGGAGATTCCAGTGTCGCGCACCAACGCCGCTTTGTACTCGCCGCCGTTCCCGCATCTGCTCCAGGAACGCTTCGACATTTGCTTCGGGTATTGAATATTCGATCTTGGCGACGATCGGCCCGCTTCGGGGCTTCAAATCCAGGGCAACCTGAGGCGTTTCGAAGCCAAGAGGAGCCTGATCGGAATCTTTCCATTGACGGATGGGCAGCAGGAAGCCGGTGCCAGCGACCAGCAGCAGCGCGCCACCTGAAAGCTCCAGAGCCGAGCTCAGCGAATAGCTCTCGACCACCGTACCCCACAGCCAGCTGCCAGCCGCGATGCCGCCGGATGAAAGGGCGTAATAGATCGAGAGCGTGCGACCAACGACCCACCTTGGACTCGCCAACTGGACGCTTACGTCCAGCCCGGTCCAGGTCACGACCCAGCCCGCGCCGCCGAGCGCCAGCGCGATAGCCGCCACCGCCACCGAGGGGGTGAAAGCAAGCGATAGACAACAAGCCGCACAGGCGATGCACGACAGTGTCGTCAAACGTTCCTGGGACAGCCTCCGTCTCAGAATGTTGTTGCAGATGCCGGCGAACAAGGCGCCGGTCCCGAAGCCGGCCATCAGGATGCCGTAAACGACTGGCCCTCCCCCCAGCTGATCGCGGGCGACGAGAGGCAAGAGCGCTAGTATAGAGATGCTCGTCAGCCCAAAGAGGGCACCGCGGGCAATTGCTGCCTTGATTTCGGATGACAGGGCAGTGAAGCGCGCTCCGTCATGGATCGCCGTGGTCAATGGTTCACTCGGCAGCGGTGACGGGCGAACTTGCCATTTGCAGCGCCCTATGGTCCACAGCAGCATCAGATATGTAAGCGTCGCCACTGCGAAAGCCGTCAAAGGGCCAAAGGAAGCAACGACGACTCCACCGAGAGCGGGACCGATGCTTCGGACGGCGTTATATCCGACCGAAATAAGCGTGACGGCGGCCGGAACATCGCGCTTTCGCAGGATATCGCCAACCGACGCGTGCCAGGCGGGGTCGGTGAAAGCGGCGCCTACTCCGGCCAAACAGCTGAATGCAAGAACCATCCATGGATTGAAAATTCCGAGACCTGCAAGAACAGTCAGCATCGTCGAGGACGATGCTATCACGCACCAGCCAGCGAACATGAGATTGCGGCGGCTGTAATTGTCCGCTAGGGCGCCGGCGATAATTGACAGGAGGAATGTGGGCAAGGTTGTCGAAGCCTGCACCAAGGCGACCATCACATCCGATGTCGAAATGGTCGCCATCAGCCAACTGATGGCAACCATTTGAATCAGCCACCCTAGACTGGATACCTGTGTGGCAATCCAGATCGGACGGAAAGTTGAATTCTCGAGCGGCGGGAACGTTGCCGATGACACCGGATTAACTTCTTCACGCGCCACCCCGCTCATTGGGCCGAGCCTCCCTTCGCTGCCAGTTGTATGAGATTTCTCCCCGCCCACGTGCCCATGGAGGAATGGCAGGATCAGGGCATTTTATCTGCGCAACGCAAGTTATTTTTGCCTGGCCGATGCTGTGGCAGAACCGAATGCTTCCGGTGGAGCTATCGTTCCGCTATGCGGGACGAGACCGGTTCGATCCTGTCGCTCTCGATCCCCGACCACGTTACAAGAATCGTCAGTTTGACGTTCCTTAGCGTCTCCAACCAAGCCACGTCCTGGGCATCGACTTCCCTTCTGGTGATCACGAGCTCCCGCGCATTGAACCGCCTCGCCAAGGTGGATCAGTAGTCATCTTTGGCGTAGGTATTCAGCAGCCTGCTAGGCGCCCGCCGCCACGTGCGGGCGACGCCGGCATCAACCGGCGGGCAGATGCGCCGAGGGCAACAACCGCGCCTGACGCAACGCCGCCAGATCAGCCGAGCCGGTGCAGAAGCAGGCAACGGCCAACTGGCGGATGACGATCTCGAAATGCGCGACAACCGCCTCGGTGGACACCGTCGCCGCGCGCAGCACGCCGGCCGCCTGCCCGGCGATGTCCGCGCCCAGGCGGATGGCCTTGGCCACGTCGACGCCGTCGCGGATCCCGCCCGACGCGATCAGCTTCACAGTTGGCAGCGCCCGACGTACCGCCTGCACGCTGGCCGGGGTCGGAATCCCCCAGTCGGCGAACGCCATCGCCACTGCACGGTCGGCGGCATCGCGGGCGCGCTCGCCCTCCACCGCGGCCCAACTGGTGCCGCCGGCGCCGGCGACATCGATGACCGCCACGCCCGCCTTGACGAGCGCGCAGGCCACCGAGGCGGACAGGCCCGACCCCACTTCCTTGGCCACAATCGGCACGTCCACGCTGCGCGCGGCGCGAGCGATCTGCGCCAGGACGCCGCGCCAGTCGCGGTCGCCCTCCGGCTGTACCGCTTCCTGCAGCGCATTGAGATGGACGATGAGTCCATCGGCCTCCAGCGCATCCACCGCCCGGCACGCCAGGTCCAGGCCGTCGGCCTCGCGCAGTTGCGCGGCGCCGATATTAGCCAGCAAGGGAATGTCTGGGGCCATGCGGCGCAGCGCGCGCGTCAGCCCCTGGGAGTTGCGGGATTGCAGGCTCACGCGCTGCGAACCGACGCACATGGCGATCCCCAAGGCTTGTGCTGCCTCGCTCAGATGCCGGTTGATGGCCTCGGCGCGTAGCACGCCGCCGGTCATGGAGCTGATCAGCAGCGGCGCGCGCATGGTCTTGCCCAGCAGCGAGGCGCGCAGGTCGATCTGCGTCAGGTCCAACTCGGGCAATGCGCAGTGTTCGAAACGGATGTACTCCCAGCCGGCGGCGACCGTGGCCGGCGCCGTTCGCCGATCCAGCACGATGTCCAGATGGTCGTCCTTGCGCCGGCTCGGGATGTTGTCGCTATCGCTCATGCTCGCTCCATCCGTCGCATCGGGGGACGGCGTTGCATCGGATCGGACCGACGGCAGCGCGCGCACGCAGCCGCATCCCGCCGTTCAGGCGGGCGCACGCTGGCCTCCCCCCGCAGCGTCGCTGGGGTAGCGGCTGGTCGAGGTCTGGTAGTACTGCGCGCGGATGGCCGCCATGGCCTCGATCAACGCTCCCCACGGCGCGGGAAAGCGTTCTTCCGCCATCACCCGGTGCAGCATGCGCGTATGGCCGGCCAACTCGTCGTTGAGGAACTCCACCACAGGCATAGCCGGATAGCGCTGCCGCAGCAGGATCGCCGCGTTGTCGGCCTCGCCCGCCGACCTGTCCTTGTCGCGTCCATGCAGATCGTTCTGCAGGCGCCCTATCGCGGAGATGAGCCGCAGGACCTGGCGAAACGCCGGACGCGCGCGCAAGGTCGCCATGTCCAGCCCCCACAGCAACGACAGGCAACAGAACACGTTCGTGTAGGCGATCGAATCGATGCCGTTGTGCAGGTACTCGGCGTAGGACCAGCGTTCCGCCCCTACCGCCTGCGCGTGTCCGGCGCGCAGCGCCGCGCAGTAGCACCGAGTGTCGTCGAGCAGCCGAGCATAGTCGCGACGATCGTAGGCAAGCGCGGCCAGCGAAGCGCGCAGAGCAGCGCAGCCCTCGAATCCGGGGAGCGCGCACGGCACGCCCTGCCCCAGCGCCTGCTCCACCGCGGCGAGCTCCTCCGGCGCGATCAGGCCAAGGTCGTTGCAATCGTCGAGCCAGAACAGCAGCGCCAGTTCGCGATAGAACGCCACGATCAGCGTTTCGGCCTGCGGATCGCGGCCAGTGCGGGCGCAGGTGTCGCGCAGGCTCGGGTGGATGCGCTGCAGGATGTACTGGCCGCCCCTGACCGCTTCCACGGCATGCTCGTCGGCGAACCCTGTCAGGGAACGCCCCCACTCCAGCACCTGCTGCAGCGCGCGTTCGGTCTGGATCATGGCGCCGCTCCTGCTCCCTCGGCCAGGACGCGCCGCCCCCAACGAAGCGCCAGCCACAACCCGGCGAGTTCGGCCACCCGCACGACCCGGGTGGGGCAATACAGTTCCTTGCCGATCCACAGCGCCGTCTGCGGCAATGCATGCGCCACATGGCGAGCGAGCATCCACTCCAGCGCACGCGCCACCGCCTGCGCGATGCGCCGGCGCCCTGTCGGCTCTTCGCTCCCGTCCATGACGTGCAACGCGAACAGCGCATAGGCGGTTTCCTCAAATGAGGACGCGCGACCGGCGCCCCAGCCGCCGTCATCGCGCTGCGCCTGCAGCAGCGCCGCCAGCGCGCGCTCGTCGCGCCACTGGGGCTTGCCTTGCGCCAGCGCAGCGACCGCATGCGCGGTGGGATACAGCCACGAAACGTGCCATTTTTCGTTGTCCCATAGACCGTGCGGGTTGCGATTGGCCTCGACGTAGTAGCTGGTGCCGGCGGCGGGCTTTCCCAACAGTCGCAACGCATGCAGGGCATGGATGTTGGTCGACACCGAGGCATTGCGCTCGCCGGGGAAGGTGACGAATAGCTCGCCGATTTCGAAATCGCGCAGCGCATCGACCGGCGGGTCGCGACCTGCAAGGCGCAGGACGCACAACGCAACGGAGGTGTCGTCGGCATCGGCTGCGAAGTGCAAGGCCGGGCCCAGACCGCGCACGCCCATGCGGGCGTCGAGCTGCGCGACGATCACGCGCACGGCATCGGCGAACGCGGGATGCGCGAACAGCCCGGCCAGATGCAGGGTGTACAGCGACCAGCATGGCTCGAACACATTGATCGGCCAGACGTTGGGAACGACACCTTCGATGCCGCTGCGCGTCGCCCGCGATGCCGCCTGCAGATACGCGTCGGTGCGCCCGACCTGCGGCGTGCTCCCATGTGTTACGGCGTGCGCACGCCACGCGGCGGTGGCCGCCGGACTGATGCCAATGCTGCCGTCGTCGTCGGGGCATGCGGTGGTCGGCGACGTTCCCCAGGCTTCCCAGGAGTGCAGCAACGGATGGCCGCTCGGCAACGTCGCCACCGCCCCCAACTTGACAAGGCACGCCTGCCGCAACGGCAACAGCGCCGGGTGGCGCGGAAACCCCACGCCGCCCAGCAAGGATGCGGCCTCGCCGCACAACTGCGGCAGGATCAGCTCCGCGCCGATCGGCGCGTCCTCCGGCACCGAATGCGCGTAGGGATCGGGCTGGCGCTCGAGGAACCGGGTTGCAGCCTGGACTGCGTCGGCCGCGCCGGGAAGAGGATCGGCACGCTGCAATGTCAGCAACGTCGCCCAGGTGGGCGCATGGCGGAACAGCGGGAAGTCCGCGCTTCCCCATCCGCCATCGGCCTGTTGTTGCGCGATGAGCCACGCGTATGCGTCCTGCCGATCGGTGACGTTGCCGTGGAACTGCAGAGCTCGCGCCGTGTCGTAGACGGACGGACCGACGCTGCCGCCGTCGCTCATCTCGATCAGCAGGTGGCGCAATTCGGAAAGGATCTGTTCGGACAGCGCGTTCACGCGGTATGTTCCTTCTGCAGACAGTTGACGGGAACCTGGATCGGGCAGACGCCGCGCACGTCGCCGCAGGCCCGTCGCGGCCCGGCGCACGGGCAGCGCCGGACGGCCGCCCTGCTCCGGCGCGGCGACGCGCCCCATGCTGGGGCCGGTCCGCCGCATAGGCTTGCGCGCAGCGCGCCGCGTGAGCCGCGGCTGTGCTGGGCAACCGCTGCGATCGCCGCCGCCGACTTGGACACAGTGCAGCATGCACCGCTCACGCCGGCCGATCGATCGCAGCGGCACAGGGGCGACTCCATGCGGACGGGCGCGCTCATGCGCATGGCGCGTGCTTGAACAGATACGCGTTGGCCCGTTGCAGCATCTGCGCCAACCGTTCCGCACGCGTTCCCAGCGGGGGGATGGCCTCCCCGGCGTCGCGCAACAGATCCAGCGCCAACTGGCGCGCTGCCTGCAGCCCCATGATCGACGCACAGGTCGGCTTCTGCGCCGCCGCGTCCTTGCCGGGGGTCTTGCCCAACGTCGCGGTATCCGCTGTCGCGTCGAGAATGTCGTCGACCACCTGCAACGCCAGGCCGAAACAGGCGGAGTAGCGATCGAGCGCACAGTACAGCGCAGCGTGGGCGGCATCCTCCGCGATGGCGCATAGCGCGCCCATGCGAACGGACGCGCGCACTAGTGCTCCGCTCTTCATCCGGTGCATCGCCACGATCCTGTCCAGCTCGACGTGCTTTCCTACCAGCGACAGATCCATGGCCTGCCCGCCTGCGGCACCCTCGGCGGACACCGCCTGCGCCAGTTCGCGCACGAGCGCGATACGGTTGTCGCTCGGCGCATCCAGGCTCGCCAGGGTCAGGAAGGCGTGCGCCTGCAGCGCATCGCCGACCAGGATCGCAGTGGCTTCGCCGAACTTGACGTGCACGGTCGGAAGGCCGCGGCGAAGCACGTCATCGTCCATTGCGGGCAGGTCGTCGTGGACCAGGGTACAGGCGTGCATCATCTCGATGGCGGCGCCGACATCGTCGAGCATGGGCGCCGGCGTGTCGGCCAGTGCGCCGGTAGCCAGACAGAGCAAGGCGCGGGTGCGCTTTCCGCCATGCAAGGTGGCGTAGCGCATCGCCGCCATCAGCTCGGTCTCACCGTCGTCTTCGGCGCAGAGAAGACGCGCCAGCGCCTGTTCGACCCGCCTTACGCCGTCCTGCATCCAGATCTCCGACGGCAGCCTGCCGGATGCGCCGCGCGCCTGCGCGTCGTCGTGTAGCGTGGAATCGGTCTGCATGTCGTTCATGTCCTTGTATCTGGCACGGCCACGGCGAGCGTCCGAGCCGCCGCGGTGTTGGCGGGGTCGCACCGAGCGCGCGCGCCGAGTAGCTGCCTCGCCACACGGGGCATGCGATGCCAGCTCATGAGAATCCGATGCGGATTTTCATGGACGGATGTGCGGTCGGGAAATAGCGCCGACCTTTTTCGACGGCGCTCAGCAACCGCGGCCGCACCCCGGCCTTGTGCATGGTCAGTGCCAAGGCGATGCAGAACTGCACCATTTCCAGCCATACCAGGTGGTAACCGATGCAGACGTGTGGGCCGGTACCGAACTGCAGCATGTCCACCGGCCGGATCGGCTCCGTGCGTTGCAGCCACCGTGCCAGGCGGAACTGATCAGGCGCCTCGTGCAGCAGCGCAGAGGTCGAGAAATGCAGCAGCGGGATGCACAGAGGGGTGCCCGCAGGAATGCGCCGTTGGCCGAGTTGCAATTCCTGCAGCGCGCGACGCGGCAGGAGCGTGGTCGCCGGATGCACGCGCAGCGTCTCGCGGAACAGCGCCTCGGCGACCGGACACTGCGCCAGGTCCGCGTGCCGGGTCGGCACCGCGCCCACGCGTTGCGCCTCCTCGACCAGGGCGTCCCATAGCCCAGGCTGCCGCGCCAGCTCGATCACCATCCAGGCCATCGTCGAGGCGGTGGTGTCGTGACCGGCAAGCAGCAGCAGGCGGATATTGGCGACCAGGACGTCGTCGGAGAGCGCATCGTCGCCGCGATCGAAGGAGCTCACCATGTCATTGATCAACCCAGTGCGCGCGGCATGTGCGCGCGCGTCGCGGACGAACTGGCGCAACTGCGCGTCGATCCAGTCGCGGGCGGCGCGGCCGCGCCGCAAGGGCAGTCCAGGCAGGTCGACCGGGGGCGCGACGATCAACTGCAGCAGTTGCCGGTATTTGCGATGCCATCCCGGCAGGTCCTGCGCTGGGATTCCCATGAGGCTGAAGATGAGCTTGAGCATCAGGTCGCCGGTTTCGCGCAGGATGGTTACGTCGCCGCGGTCGCGCCACGCCTGCACCCGCGCCTGGATGACGGGCGCGAACAGGTTGCCGATGCCGGCTTGGGTCAGCCCCTTGGGCAGGAACGCCGCCTTGATCGCGTCGCGCGCCTGCCGGTGCGCGCCGCCGTCCTGGGCGACCAACGTTCCGCCAAGCAATTCGGGCGCGATCTCTTCGATCAGCGCCGAGGACACGTCCTTGTGCCGGAGCAGTGCAAACGCATCCGGATCCACGCAGGTCATCAGGTGTCCGGCAGGGCCGAAATCCAGCCAGAAGTGGCTGCCCAACGTCCGTTCCGCGCGCCGCAGCAGGCGCGGCAGGTCGCATACGATGGCGGGAAGATGTCCGACCAGGGGGAAAGCGCCGGGCACGACCGGGATGTCGTCCCGCAGCCGGTGCCGACGGTCCAGCGGGTTGAGCAGCATGTCCATCAGCAGCGCGGCCCCGCGGCCGCTTTGGCGGTGTCGCCGGCAGGCCGCGCGGCGCGGCTGTTGCCACCGTCGGCGTACGTCGGCACATGCGCCAGCATGCCGCCGTCGATGCACAGGACCTGGCCGGTGATGAACGCAGCATCGTCGGAGAGCAGGAACGCCACCAGCGCGGCCACGTCCTCGGGGCGGCCGACGCGCTGCAGGAGTTGGTGCCGGCTCAGATGCCGTTGCATGCACTCGTCCAGCTTGGCGAGGAGACGCTCGGTCATGATGAGACCCGGCGCAACCGCGTTGCAGCGGATCTGCGCATGACCGTACTGGGTGGCGAGCGAGGCCGACAGCATGTTCATCGCCGCCTTCGACGCGGCGTAGGACGTCTGCGCGGTGTCACCGCTGAGCCCCTGGCACGACGACATGTTGACGATCGCGCCACCGCCGCGGGCGATCATTCGTGGGATGGCCTGCCGGCAGCAGAGCAGCGTGCCGCGCAGATTGGTCGCCATGGTCTGATCCCAGACCGCCAGGTCCAGGTCGAGGATCGTGCGGTCGCGCGGTGTCAGATGCATGGCGCTCGCGTTGTTCACCAGCAGGTCGACCCCACCGAAGTGCCGCTCCGCCGTCTCGAACAGCGCTGCCACCGCCTGCGCATCGGCGATGTCCATGGCCAGGGCCAGCGCGTGGCCCGCTTCGGCCGCGATCTGCGCGGTGCAGGCGACGGCCGCCGAGCCATCAATGTCGGCCACCACCACTCTGCCGCCCTCGCGCGCGATGGCGAGGGCGCATGCCTTGCCGATGCCGGCGCCGGCGCCGGTCACCACGGCCACCTTGCCTTCAAACCGTCCTCCTGGGTTGCGTTGGTCTTTCGCGGCATGCCGCTCAGCCTGCGCCGGAGAAGGCGCAGGGTCGGCGCTGGCGCGCTCGCCAGCGTCGCTTTCGATGACCCGAATGGCGGCGACCGGACACTGGCTGGCCGCGAGCCGCGCGGCGGCGTGCAGCGCCTGCGGGACCGTCGCCACGCACACTTCCGCCACGCCGTCCGGTTCGCGCTGGCGAAAGGTGCCCGGCAGCGTCAGCACACACTGCCCGGTGGTTCCGCATAGATCCTGATCGATCACGACGCGCATCTCAGCCCCCCTGAGCATGCAGTCGCACCGGCAGCGCGCGGAACGTCCTGAGGAACGCGGATGGCTCCCGGGTCGGCTGCTCGGCCAATGCCAGCGTGGGGAAGCGCGCCTCGATCCGCGGCAGGCTCTCGGCCAACTGCACCCGGGCCAGTTGCGCACCGAGGCAGAAGTGGATGCCGTGGCCAAAGCTCAGCATGATCTTCCCGTCGGTCGACATGCCAGGAGTGGTGCCGTAGAACCGCGCGGGATCGAAGCGGTCGGGATCGGAGAAGGCGTCCGGGTCGCGATTGCCGGCCGCGATCAGCACGCGCACGTCCGCGTTCTTCGGGATCACCACGCCGCCCAGTTCGATGTCGCGCTGGGCGATACGCGGGATGGAGCTGAACATGGCAGGCGCGTCGCAGCGCAGGACTTCTTCGACGAATGCCTTCACCCCCACGGCGTCTCCCTGCAGCCAGTGCCGCTGTTCGGGATACGCCAGCATCGCTAGGACCGCATGGTCGATGGTCGCAGCAGTGGTGGCGAAGCCGCCCAGCAGCATGCCCCACAGCATGCTGATCAACTCCGCATCCGACAGCGTGTCGGCATCGTCGTCGTGTGCGCCGACCACCATCGACACGATGTCGTTGCGGGGATCGGTGCGCTTGCGCTGTATGAGGTCGCCGAAGTAGGCCTGCACCCTCGCGCTGGCCGCGTCCGCCTCGGCGAGCTGGGGATCGCTGGCGTGTGGGCTCAGGCCTTCCAGAATGGCGCCGATGCCGGCGGCGAGCCCGAACATGTCATCCTGGGGCATGCCGAACAGTTCGGCGAAGACCAGAATGGGCACAGCCAGCGCGAATTCCCAATGCAGGTCCACCGCCTCCCCGCGCTCCAGCGCGGGCGCCATGCCGTCCAGGCGCGCTGCGACGATGCGTGCGATGCTCGGCCGCAGGTTGTCGATCTGGCGTATGGTGAAATCGCGCGAGATCAGCCGGCGCAGACGCGTATGCGTCGGTGGTTCCTTCATCGCTAGCGTGGACGCGAGGAGATTGAGTGACAGGCTGGTCTCCGCACGCGGGAAATAGCGCGCCAGTTCGCCCGGCGCCGGTCCCCGAAACACATCGCCCGTGGCCTTGAGCGCCCAGTAGATGTCGGCGTGGCGGCTCAACAGAAAGAGGCCCGACGCCGCACGATGCACCGGATCGTGCTCGCGCAACCACCGCATGAACGTATACGGGTCTTGGATACACGCTGGCGACGCAAGTTCGGCGAAGGCGTCCCGGCATGCTGCCGTGGTTTCTTGCACGTCCATCTTGGTTACCTGTTGGCTGGCTGATCTGACCGGCGCGCGCTGGGCGCGCCGGCAAATTGCGGAGTAGATCGCGATTCCGGGCGGCGTCCGCGCGTCACCAGAGCACCGGGAACTCCTCGAACCCGCCAGTGATGATCTCCTTGCGCAACTTCAGTTCTTCGGGCGCCACGGCCAGGCGCAGCGCGGGAAAGCGCTGGAAGATCGAGCCGACCACCACCTTGAGTTCCAGCCTGGCCAGCGCCATGCCGATGCAGTAGTGCGGCCCGTGCGAAAACGTCAGGTGCGGATTTTCGTCGCGTCCGATGTCGAAGATTTCCGGGTCGTCGAAATGGCGCGGATCGAACGACGTCGCCGGCAGGCCGACCAGCACCTTGCTCTCCGCGGGAATATGCACGCCCGCGATAGTCACGTCGGTCCTCGGATAGCGCATGATGCCGTCCCAGCCCGCGCCCGGCGGGTACATGCGCAGGATTTCCTCCACCGCCTTGTCCACCAGGGATGGATCGCCGACTAGGCGTTCGCGCTGTTGCGGATGGCGGAACATGGCCAGCAGGCCGAATTCGATCTGCGCGACGGTGCTCTCGTGCCCCGCCACCAGCATTCCCGCCGCCAGGCCGATCGCCTCTTCCTCGGTCGCATTGCCCTGCTCGACCGCCGCGAGCAGATCCGTCAGCAGGTTGTCGCCCGGATCCTGGCGCTTGTCCCACATCTTGCCGCGAATGTAGGCGCGCAGTTCTTCCCAGGCCAGGCGCGACGCGCTGCGCGGGCCGCTTTCATGCTGGTGCGTCATCACTTCGTCGGACAGCCCGGCGAAAAAGGCGTGATCCTCGTAGAGCACGCCCATCAGCGCGCTGATGACCATGGCCGGCAGCGGAAAGGAGAGGTGGCGCCTCAGGTCGGCGGGCTGGGGCTGGGCCGCCAGCGTCTCGAACAACTGCGCGGCGATCGCCTCGACCTGCTGCGCGAGCACCTTCACCCTGCGGTTGCTGAAGGCCGGCGCCACGATCGTGCGTAACCGGGCATGCTCGCCCCCCTCGTGCGAGACAAGCCACCCCGGCGAACCGAGAATCACCGAATCCGGGGTGAATGCCGCCGGCGGCATTCCCGCGGGCCGGAACGCCGCGTCGGACAGCGCCGCCTTGGCCTCGTCGTAGCCTGTCACCCACCAGCCTTCGTGCCCGGACGGGAAGCGTACGTGGTGGATCGGACCGTTGGCGCGTAGCGCCAACATCTCAGGCGAGGGCTCGATGTGATCGACGCGCCACATCGGCAGCGTCGGCAAGGGTTGTTCGGACATGGTGGCACTTCACTCTCTAAGCGATGGAAGGGCGGAAGGCGCTGCGGGCAGCGAATGATTACGACGGCACGTAGACGTCGTCCGGGGGGTAGCCCGACTCGATGTCAAGATCGGCCAACGTGTAACTGTCTAGGCATACCGCGCGGCGAGATGCAGAACTTTATCCTGCGCCTTCGAGTTCAGGATTAAGGCGAGTGTGGTGGGCCCTTGAGTCGCAGCCGGCCATCAAGATTTCCTGCGCAAGCGTCGACAAGGTTGGCAGCCTGTTTGGGTACGGGCGGTTTCGCCAAGGCCCCCTTGCCATAGGATGCTATCTGATGCGGATTTGACATTATGCTTTTCTTTCTTCGTTCCATCGATCGCGGTGTCATCCACGAAATGAAGATCGGTCGTCGGCTCCCGGCTCCCAACGAAGGAGTCTCAAAACTCGTGCCAATTTGGCCGACCCAGCAGAAGAAAAACATTGTGATTGCTTTTCAGGGGATTAGCCTGAGGCAGACAAGAGCTCGATGAAATAGCCCGGTGTCGCGGACCCAACAAAGGCGACAAAACAGTGTCGGATAGTATACGGTGGTCAGACGCCAGACCGGCGACACCTTCTTTATTAGTTGTCCTGTCGTGGAATGATGGCAGGCGACCTGACCGTATTGAGCCATAGGAGGGCTCCTGGTTGGCTCAGGGGTCACGTGCTTGCTCCGGGCGCGCTCGAGGCGGCTTGCGGGCTCGTTGCCAATGCAACACAGGCGATCCGCAACACCGCCATCTGGGGCGAAGCCGGCACGGCCCAAGAAGTTCGGCGCTTGGGACGGCAACCTGATGACGGAATGGCATGTCCGCTATGGCGGTCGCGCGTGATGATCTACTGGCATGTCGAAAAGGGCTCGACCTGCATTTTCTCGCAGCTCAAGCGCTGTTCGTCTTCGGAGGTCGCGGCGATGACCAAGGTCTTGCTGCGACATTACACCAACGTGGAGATCCAGCGCTTATATGTCGGCAGCCATGGCCAGAGCGCCCTCGGCGTCCCTTTTGCCGCCTGCTCGGGTTCAACCTGCCGCCACGCCTGAGGGCGATCGCCTGGCAGAAGCTGGCGCTGCCAGGCCTGCGCGCTGAATTGCCAAATGCTTCCCATTCTTTCCAAGGTCCTCACTTGGGAGGAGGTCGAGCAGCAGTATGGCCACAGTCAATCTGGGCCGGCCAGAACGACATCGGAATAGTCCGGCCGGCACCGTAAAGTTAACCGACGGCTGATGAAGATGTGCGAACATGGGCCATGTCAGAAGTTGCTCGTGATCCGCTTTATCGTTGCCACCGCTTTCCCGCCGAGATCATTGCGCACGCGGTATGGCTCTACTTTCGCTTTCCGCTCAGCCTGCGCATGGTTGAGGACATGTTGGCGGCCCGCGGCATCATCGTCACGCATCAGACCATTCGAAGCTGGGCGGAGAAATTCGGGCGGCATTTCGCCCGGGAGATCAAGCGACGGTCAGCCGGCTGCCTGGGCGACAAATGGCATCTCGACGAATGTGTGGTGGCCATCAATGGCAAGAAGCAGTGGCTCTGGCGTGCCGTCGATCAGGACGGCTTGGTCCTCGAAGTGCTGGTGCAAAGCCGCCGAAATGCCAAGGCGGCAAAGCGTCTGATGCGCAAGTTGCTGAAGGCTCAAGGGCGGACACCACGAGTCATGATCACCGACAAGCTCCGGTCCTATGATGCCGCCAGGCGCGACCTCATGCCCGGTGTCGAACACCGGTCGCACAAAGGCCTCAATAATCGAGCGGAAAATTCGCACCAGCCGACCCGACGACGCGAAAGGACCATGAAACGCTTCAAGTCGGCACGCCAGCTTCAGCGGTTCGTTTCCATCCATGATCCGATTGCCAACCTGTTCCACTTTCCCCGCAATACGCTGTCATCGGCTCAACATCGAGACCTGCGTAACGCCGCCATGCAAATCTGGAACAAAATCGCGTGTCTCGCCGCAGCGTGACAGCCGTCCCGGCCAGCTATCGCTGCATCAATCCGCTGATAACTTTACAGTGCCGTGGGATATATTAGAAAGCGACTGAGCGTCGGCCCCCGTGGGGCACAGGTATGCGTGCAGGGCCTTCAGACATGGGCCCGCGTTCTGTTTATCGTTTTTGCGGGGTGGGACAAACCTGACGTTAGCTTGTTCATAGAACGGCTTGCGCTCGTCCATGAGTTGGGGAACCGTCTGATCCCGGTCGGAGCCCCGCAGCAGCGGGCGGGTGGTATCGTTCCTGAGGCGGCGTCGTAGCACCCGCGGGTCGGTATTTATCCAGATCGAGACCGCTTTGTCGGCGATGAGTCGCCGGGTCTGCTCATCGTTCAACGAGCCGCCACCGGTCGCGATGACCGCGGGCCCTTGCTCGAGCACACGCGCGATTGCCTCCGCCTCAAGCTTCCTAAAATAGCCCTCGCCATTTGTATTGAATATCTGCGTTATCGATTTCCCGGTCTGCTTCTGAATTTCTTGGTCGGTATCGATGAAGCGCAGCCCCAGTCGCTTGGCGAGTGGCGCGCCAATCGTGGTTTTCCCGGCGCTCGGCATACCGACAAGCACGACCGGCCGATGGCCGAGGGCAGCGACAGTCTCCTTTGCCTCCGGTGACTTGGCGATCTCCGACTCTGTTGATCGTCCGACAGCTCGCAATCCAGGTGCTGCAGCAGCACTATCCTTACCATCCCTCCAGTGTGCTATGCTGAGCACGTTATCGGGTCTGTCAACTGCCTTATTGCCTTCTCTTACCTTCTGCTCGAGTTTCTCTGCCTTCTGCAAAGCATCACGGCGCTTCAGCTCCTGCATCTCTTTATAGGCGTCGTGATTGTCAACTTTGGCGCTGTAGCTGGCTGGCGTATGGAATTCCACCTGGAAACGGTAGCCTTCTGTGGTGGCGAGCACAGTGTGTATGCCGAGATAACTCGGACGCTCGAATTTGAACCAGTTGGTCACCTCGATTTCGGTGTAGTGCTGCTCCTCGAAGGCCAGAATGGCTGCCTTGAAGGCACGTGTAAAATCGTTGTCAGGAATTTCGAAGACGTGGCGTACGGCGCTGCTGATCAGCTGTGGAGTGCTGCCGGACGAGATGCTCGTGCCGGTGAGCTGCTCTCTTATGGAGCGTTCCGATCTCAACCGGCGCTCCAGATGAGGCATTTTCACCTGGATCTCCATTTTCCTGAGGCTTGCGGCGACGCTGAGTGCCGCTGCGGTGATTTTCCCCTCCTCTTTTGTAGCGCGCGCAACCTCAATTCGGGCGCGCTCTGAGGCCTCCTCGGGGGTCAGCGGGATCATCTCGGCAGCTTCGGCGGTGGGCCGAAGGCCGGAGGGTCTGCGCAAAATGCCGTGCTCCGCAGCGAGATTGATCGATGTTTCCATGACTGAAGCCGTCAGCGTGGGGTTGTCCTCCAGGTCCTTCAAGGCTGCATCGACATCAAACCTTCCATGGTTGAGAGACGCTGCCAGGCCCTTGACGTAGGGCACGGACCTCAAGCCAGGCGTCGTATGCAGCAGCCGCTGAAGATCTTGGCTTTTCCTGGAAAAAAGCCGAGCGCCAGTGTTGGATTTGTAGGCATCGGTGCCGACCTTGATGCCGAGGCTCAGGAGATTGTTTGCGCTTTGCACGAGGTCATCCGGGTTGTAACCGTCCGGGCGAGGATCGATCCGCGCAGGATAGTTGTCGATCAAAGCCCGGATGCGGTCTCGTGGCTGATTTGTTACCGGATAGGCATCCGCCAGATCCGGCAACAACTCTGAGACTGCTGCGCTCAGCGTCGTGCTTTTTGCATCGTTCACGGGCCCGACTGTTTCGGGCAGGCGTTCCGGCTTCTGTGCCCACGCCTCAAGGTCGGCGACCAGCAGCGCGGCCATTTCGCGAGCAACCGGATGCCGGGCGACCTCGATCTCGCGCCGCGCTCTCGCAAACACGGTCTCGATATCCTGGCCACTCACCTCCTCTTCGCGGCCCAACAACTGACCGATGTCTCGCCGAAGCTCGTGGTGAACGCCTTCGTAGGTGCCAAAGATGGCACGCTCGGCAAACCAGCCTCGCGCTTCATGGGATTGAGCCAGGAAGTTTCGCTGCAGACCGCTATAGGTTTCCAGGACATCCTGGGTGGCGGCGAGAATCTGGCTGGCGCGACCAAACTGGTACTTGTCGCCGTCAAGCGCCGGAGTATGCGACTTTGGCGGCTTCAGCGATGGAAGTCCGAGAGCTTGCTCCTTTTCATCGAACTCGCGCACATGCTCATAAAGCTGCGGCCGGTCGCCGATGATGATGACGGTGTCGCCATCGAAGTCGCCGTCAAGCTTTTTCTGTTCACCGGTCGGGACGGCAACCAAGGAGCCCGGAGCGAACACCTCGGTGGCCTGCAGGATGCCGAGGCAGTCGAGCGGCGTGTCCTCCTTGACGCGGTCCTTGCCTGTCGTCCAGTGCGAATGGGACTTGACGTCCTCGGCAGACAAAACCAGCCCTCGGTCGGCGTGGGCGGCCGGCCACATCTCGTCCGGCACGACGATCAGGATGCCTTTGGCAAAGAAAGTCGGATCGTCGGCCGCGAGTTCCTCCCCCGACTTCTGGGCGACATTAAAGCTGTATTGGATAGCAACGCAGGTGTCGAGGAACGCTGCCGTCGGGTCCCCATCAACTGCTGACTTGACCAGGTCGGCGGAAAATGGGCGCAGGTTGGGCTTGTCGTAGGGCGACCGCCCGATCAGCACACCGCTTTTGCCCGTCAACGTCTCGCTCTTGAGCGTCGGCACATGGAGACACTTATCAGCGGACGGTACCGCGACTGCGCCAGGACCGTCGATATGTCCGACAGTCACCGTTCGAAACAGCTCCTCGGCCGTCAGCTCTTTCCCCTCTCTGCTCTCGAGCCAGGTCTTGGCCTTCTCGTGCGCCTCATCGGCCACTTGCTCGCTGCGCGGATAATGTTGCAGCGCCGAGGCAGGCAAGGACGATCTCCTTCCCTCACCAAAAGCAGGAACCCGATCAGGTCCTTCCTGCCGACCGGTCCGGCGAACAGCTGGCATACGCGTGGCCAGCGAGGCCTTGATGAAACCGCAGCCGTCATACGGTCGCAAGGCGATCGGGCCTTCCGGCCCAATCAGCTTGAAGGGACGTTCCTGGTTGGCAGGGCGGTCCGGCAGCAGCGACAATTTGAAGGCGCCTTCCAACGCGTAGTCGCGAGGCCCCAGACCTTGTAAATTCGGTGGCGCTGCAAACCCCCTGCGCTGAGTGTAGTAATATGCCTCTTTGAAAGGCGCCCAAGAGCGCGATAGCTGCTCGAACGCAGTGCCCGGTGCGGTTTCGGCATAGGGAATGGCCAGCAGCTTTCCGCCGGAAGATGCTGCCTCCACCCGACCTGGAATGCGGGCGGCGACCTGCGAAAGCGTCTTCGGCGGCGGCTTTAACTTGCTGCCGCCGAACAGGTCCATGCGGTATGGCACGCCCTCGACGGTCAACGTGCGCGCCAGCATGAACGGGCTCGGCTTTCCGGGCAGTTGCACCGCGACCATCTTCACCGCCCCCGAGGTCAGGCGATGAAAGATCGAATAGCGTGTCTCGGCCTCCGTGGCCAGTTGCCGGCCCTGCATGTCGACCACCGGCAATCGCATCAGCCCCGCCTCGCCCTGGGGCGGTCTGGGCTCGTGGTCCATGGCTCGCAAAGTCTGATGGACGTCGAAGACGGACGCTCGATTTTGGGCCTGCACCGTCGCGGCGTTCTGCGCCATGAACGTGTCCAGCGCATCGGTCGGACCCTCCGCTTCGATCTGCGCGATCAGGTTCCAGCTCATGTTGGAAAGGTCGCGTTCGACGAGCTCGCGCGTGCTGTCCAGGATTTCCTTGGTCTTGGACTGCAGCTCGTCGCGCCTCGCACGCAAATCGGGCTTGTTGCCCTCGACATAGGGCCGCCGCAGCAACCCTGCCAGGCTCGCACGGGCCTTGAGCACTTGATAAATCGACAGGGCCAGACAACGGGTCGAGTACGGCCCGCGGGCCCGCTCGGCATCGCTTGCCCTGAGATGGGCTTCGATCTTGTGCTCCACGATCGGTTGAATATCGTTCAGCAAGTTCAGAGCCGGCCGCCGGTGCCAAAGCAGCTGCTTGCGCGGACTGCGAGCCAGCGGCAGCAGAGCGGCGCACAGATTGCCCATGGTTTCGAGGTTATTCTCATGGGCAAAGCCAGGGGCACGATGCAATTCCGCGAGCCGATTTAAACCTGCTCCTGCGAGCGAACCGAGATCATCATACAATTGAGCCTTGGCCAACGCCTTCAAGATGCTCGTGACGCCCACCGCGTCGGCCTCCTCCAGACGATCACTGGCATAATGAAGATAATGAGCCAGTTTGTGCAGCCGATCTTTCAGCAGAGCGGCCTCTGCAATCTCTCCGGCGTCCTCGCTCCTGAGGATCCCCCGCGCCAAACTGTTGGCGATACTGGAGAGCCCGGGCGCGGCAAAATGACGGAATGGTTGACCCGCCTGGCCGAGTCTGCGCGCGATCTCCAAAATCGCCTGGCTGCACGCCTCTTCTTCCGCAAACCTGTCGAAGCCGTTGAGCAGATTTGCCAGTTGCTGCGGATTAACCCCGGAGAGTCGCTCGGCACCGCGAAGCACCTCACCGGCGATCGCCGCGGTGGCCTGACGTGATTTCTCCTCCTGCGGCCACTTGCTAAAGCCGTTCACCAGGTTCGCCAGGTGCTGCGAGGTAAAATCAGGGAGCCGGTTAGCGCTGCGAATCACCTCACCAGCAATCGCCGCGGCGGCTTGACGTAAGGCCTCCTCTTCCGGCCATTTGCTGAAGCCGTTCACCAGGTTCGCGAGGTACTGCGAGCTAAAGTCAGGGGGCGGGTTTGTGCTGCGAAGCACCTCACCAGCGATCGCAACGGTGGCCTGACGTGAGTTCTCCTCTTGCGGCCATTTACTGAAGCCGTTTACCAGGTTCGCCAGATCCTGCCCATTGAATCCCGACAGCCGGCCGGCGCGGCGAGGCACCGCCCGGGCGATCGCAACCATGGCCTCGCGGCAGTCCAAAGGCCACTTGCTGAAACCGTTCACCAGGTTCGCCAGATCCTGCCCATTAAATCCCGACAGCCGGCCGGCGCGGCGAGGCACCGCCCGGGCGATCGCAACGATGGCGCCACGGCAGTCCTCGGGCCATTTGCTGAAACCGTTCACCAGGTTTGCCAGCTCCTGCGGTTCGAACCCAGACAGCTGGTCGGCGCGGTGACGGACCTCACCGGCGATCGCAACTGTGGCTTGATGTGAGTTTTCCCATCGCGGCCACTTGCTGAAGCCGTTCACTAGGCTCGCCAGGTGCAGCGGAAGAAATTCAGAGAGTGGCTCGGCGCAGCGAAGCACCTCGCCGGCGACCACATTGGTGGCGTAACCCAAATTCACCTCTTGCGGCCACTTGCTGAAGCCCTTCACCAGGTTCGCCAGGTGCTGCACATCAAAATCAGAAAGCCCCTTGCGGCGGCCGGCGCGGTGACAGACTTCACCGGCGATTGCAACGGTGGCGCGTGAGCACTCCGCCGCTTGCAATTTGCTGAAGCCGTTCACCAGGTTCGCCAGGTGCTGCGGATCGAAACCAGAAAGCCCGGCCTTTGGGAGGTCCGCGAGGCGACAGACTTCAGCGGCGATTGCAATTGTAGCGCCGCGGCAGTCCTCTGGCCACTTGCTGAACCCGTTCACCAGGTTCGCCAATGCCTGCGCATCAAACACAGGCAGCTTGCCGGCCCCGCCAGCGACCTGACGCGCGATCGCAACTATAGCGCCGCGGCAGTCCAAAGGCCACTTGCTGAAGCCGTTCACCAAATTCGCCAACGCCTGCGGATACCACCCAGTCCGGCCGGCTTTTTCATCGGCGAGGCGACCGATCGAATCGGCTATGACAATTTCATCGGCGAGGCGACAGACCGCATCGGCTATGACAATGGTCGCCTGATGTGAGTTCCCCGGTTCCCGCGCCTTGCTGAACCCGTTCACCAGGTTTGCGAATGCCTGCGAATTAAACCCAGACAGGCCGGCTTTTTCACCGGCGCGGCCACAGACCTTCCCGGCGATTGCATCGATAACGCCGCAACACTCCTCCTCTAGCGGCCACTTGCTCAACCCGTTCACAACGTTACCCAGGTTCTGCGGATCAAAATCAGAGAGCCCGGCAGGGCGGCGGCGAATCTCGGCGGCAACTGCTACCGTGGCCTTACGAGCGTTCTCCTGTTCCGGCCACTTGCTGAATCCGTTGACCAGCAGAGCGAGACTTTGACCGTTGAGCTCCGACAGCGCTCCGGGTTGCTCATGAAACAGCTTGGCGATTGTGATCATTCCATTGCGACATTCCGCCAATCGGGGATGTCGACTGAACGACAATACGAACAGCGAAAGCGTTTTGCTTTCGACATCGTTCAGCGCCCTGCCGAGCCTCGACACCTGAGCTGCCATGGCCCTGCAAGCTTCCATGCCTGCCTGACCTCCAGGCTCCCGGCTCGTCGCGTTGCATGAGGTGGCGAACCCCCAGGTATTGCCGGCGCGGACATCGTCCTCCCATCTTGGAACAAAGTGACGGGTGAACTCGGAAGCGGCCTTTCGTAGGAATGTTGCCCGATGCGCCTGACTCTGCAGCCTCTTGTCGTTCTCCACCACAGCGTATGAGAATTCATTGATGTCGTGTGCGAAGAAAATTTTGTGCAAAGCGTCATTAAGTAGTGCATCGTCGAAGCTCTGTGCAGCTACATGGTCGAAACGCCGCCGTTCCGGTCCTGCAACCGGCCTGGACTGGCTTTGGTCATGGCGTGCGAGCGTGTCCGGTTGCGACCTACTCGGTTCTTGATCGCCGAGCCAGGACCTCTCTAAACGCAAAGAGCTTTCTTGCCTACCCATCGCTTCGCCGTGCCGACCTTGGGGAGAACCATGCCGCGGCCCACTGGTTGCGCCTCGCGAACCTGCAAGGGCTCCGCGGGGAGCTATGGAGTAATCGGCAGATTTGTCGCCAAGGGCTTCGTCGGCCCCTCGCACGACGCGAGCATAGGACATTCTATCTTGGGGCCCAGAGTGCGTCCGCTCCACGCCGGCATCGGACGATTGGCTGGATTGCCCAGGGGCATGACTTGATTGCGAGTTCAGAGCTTTGGCCAGTTCCTGCGCCTGGTTCAACATTCCTTTGAGCCGGACTGTTTTGTCTTGCACTTCGGGCACCTGTGCAGGCGCAAGCAGGCCTGGTCGACGAGGCTCATCCAACGCGGCCGGACAGGCCCGCATCTCGGCGGGCTGCGTCTGCAGGCGCTCGACCACGGTTTCCGCGACGTAGCGGGCGTCCTCGGGTTTCACCTGGCGCTCTTGCGTCAGTGCTTCCATGGACGGCGGCGCCTGCTTTGCCGACTGTGCGCCCGCCGACGCACTCGCACGCGCCTCCTCCGCGCTCACAAGCTTCGTACCCATATCCGAGAGCACTAGAACCTTGTCTGCTGGCGCCGTGTCGCTGTCGACGGCAGCGACTTGCGACGCCCGCCCGGGGGCTGAACTCCCGGCGCCAACGGCCGGCTTGCCCTTGCCTTTCCGCTTCCTACGCGCTGCGGCGCCTGCCACCGCAGCCTTGCCGGCAGTGTCGGCCGGTATTCCAGCGCCCATATCGGCTGGTGGTGCTATGTTCGCTGGCCAGTTCGGCTGCAGTGCCAGAGTGCCTTTGGCCACTGGAGACTTGCCGACAGTGTCGATCTGTATCGTAGCGCCAGCGTCGGCCGGCGAGGCAATGAGCGCTGGCGCCTTCGGCTGCAGTGCCAGAGTGCCTTTGGCCACTCGAGACTTGCCGGCAGTTTCGGCTGGTATCGCAGCGCCAGCGTCGGGCGGCAGTGCAACGGCTGGCGGCTTCGGCTGCAGTTCCAGCAAGTGCATGACCTCGTGCCCGACGATCCACGCGCCTTCCACGATCTGGCTCAACAGTTCCAATGGGAGGTCGGCACTTGTTTGGTGATCGTTTAGGTTGGTCCGGATGACTTGCAACTCGGACGCAAACTCCGAAAGCCGCTCGATGACTCCTTCCAAAACGGCGCAGTGATCTGCGTCGAGTGGGTGCCCACCGCTGCTCAGAACAGCGTTCTGTGTCGAAAGGAATGCCGGTAAAACGTCCCCGCTGAAGGCTTCCAGCAGACGCACTCGCCCATTCTCAACCATGAGGATTTCCCTGACGGGTGCGTCGAACGTGCTCGCCTGCGGCTCAATCTTCGCCCGCGCGAGATCGATCCGAGATTGCAGATACACGAGCTTGCTATGCATTACCGAGCCGGTTGCCAGCCGCAGCGTGGCCTCTTCTTCCTGCCGCATCTTGGCTGTTGCACTTGGCAAGCTGGCAGTGGCGCGCCAGGCGGCTCGCCCCCGTTCGCAGTGCCCTACCTTCTTTTCCCACCATTTCACGCAGGCCGCATGCGCCTCCACCACACTCTCCGGGGTAGCCGTGGATTGAGTCAGCCCGATCGCTTCTTCCTCAGCTTTTTTTTTTTGCAATTTGTGGATAGTCGGTTCGGCAAGGCGGCTATATTCTTGCACCGCATCCCACACGAGGTAGCGGCAGGTAATCAACTGGTTGTCGTCCACAATGGTCCGCGCCAAAGCCGGGGATAGGCTCTTGTAGTGGTGCAGAGCTGCTGAGCCTGCATTGATGACCTGATCGAGCAGCTTTTCATCGCCCGGGTCTTGCCTGGCCGCGTTAAAGCGCATGCCCACTAGCGTAAGCAGACTGTCCATTCGTCGCTTTTCCTTGATTTCGTCGCCTGACAAGCAAATGGGCGCTGCCACACCCGAAGTTGGCGGCTGGCTGGCGACCGGGGCCAGGGTTTCACCCTCCAACATTGACGGAACACTGCGCCGCCGCGGACCGGCTGCACGTGGCGCGGCGGCGGCATGCCGCGCAGCGTCCAGGGTTCCGTGTATACCAACGGAGGGGCCGGACGGCCTGTCGTGCAGGGCGTCATCGGCACCGCGCTCCATTGGCACGGCGGGCGTCCTTCTATTTATCTCCACAGAGCGCATCTGCTCCACGACGGTATCGAACGACTGGCTGCCTGCCCCAGGCGCAAGACTTGATTGCGAGCGCGAACTGCTCGCCTCCCCCGTCCTGCCGACTCTCTTTTCAGTCCGCGATCTCCCAGATCGGTTCACGCCCGTCATATTCCGTCTCCGATATAGGCGAGGATGTGTTGCCTATGCTGTTGGGGCTGATGTCGCTGAGCCCTAGCGTATGAAGGCTTTGATGAGTGAAATCACGCCTCGTCAGCTTCGCCAATGCGCGTGTAGTGTGCATCGGACGGGCCACCAATTCGCTATACTAGGATTTGCACTACTATCTTTCCGTTAGCGTCGGGCCGGTTAGGCACGGCAGGTCTAGATAGATCGCTTGGCTGACGATTAGCTGACGGAGAGTTTCAGAACCGTCCCGGGTTTGGCGAAGGCCATTTGGTTTGAGTCACGCGGCTATGGCTGGTTCTTGCAGCATGGCGTAGTATGGCACCGTAAAGTTAACCGACGGCTGATGAAGATGTGCGAACATGGGCCATGTCAGAAGTTGCTCGTGATCCGCTTTATCGTTGCCACCGCTTTCCCGCCGAGATCATTGCGCACGCGGTATGGCTCTACTTTCGCTTTCCGCTCAGCCTGCGCATGGTTGAGGACATGTTGGCGGCCCGCGGCATCATCGTCACGCATCAGACCATTCGAAGCTGGGCGGAGAAATTCGGGCGGCATTTCGCCCGGGAGATCAAGCGACGGTCAGCCGGCTGCCTGGGCGACAAATGGCATCTCGACGAATGTGTGGTGGCCATCAATGGCAAGAAGCAGTGGCTCTGGCGTGCCGTCGATCAGGACGGCTTGGTCCTCGAAGTGCTGGTGCAAAGCCGCCGAAATGCCAAGGCGGCAAAGTGTCTGATGCGCAAGTTGCTGAAGGCTCAAGGGCGGACACCACGAGTCATGATCACCGACAAGCTCCGGTCCTATGATGCCGCCAGGCGCGACCTCATGCCCGGTGTCGAACACCGGTCGCACAAAGGCCTCAATAATCGAGCGGAAAATTCGCACCAGCCGACCCGACGACGCGAAAGGACCATGAAACGCTTCAAGTCGGCACGCCAGCTTCAGCGGTTCGTTTCCATCCATGATCCGATTGCCAACCTGTTCCACTTTCCCCGCAATACGCTGTCATCGGCTCAACATCGAGACCTGCGTAACGCCGCCATGCAAATCTGGAACAAAATCGCGTGTCTCGCCGCAGCGTGACAGCCGTCCCGGCCAGCTATCGCTGCATCAATCCGCTGATAACTTTACAGTGCCGAAGCAACCCCCGTTTGCTTAACAGCTGCAAAGTCTAAGGGCGGGCCGCTCCTCAGACCACGGTCATAACGTCTAGTGCACCACATCGCGGATTTGGAAAAACTTTCGGGTGATGCAGGCGTGCTGTCGGGTCGTCAGGTTGTCGGGCAGTACCCAAAACCCTAGAGCAGCATGCTCGATGCCGGCCATCGCGAGAATCAGCCACACCTGCGATCCAGGCCACTGCCGCTCTGCCAGGGGTTTCCCAGATTGCGCCTCTGTCTACTAAGCTGGTTGGAATCCACAAAATGCCGATGTTACGCCGGCCCATTTCGCATATCGGCCCGGTCGCTCAACAAGGACTTACAGAACGCCGGGGTGAGCTTGCCGCGGTGGATTGCGTTGTCGTAACCCTTCTTAGCCCGGGAGGTCTGCCACTGCCGATTATGGCCGCGCTGTTCATTGGACTTGACGTGGCAAGCGGCGAACTCGGCGCTGTCCAGCGTTGCCAACTGCTGCGCATATATCTTTCGTGTCGTGTGGATGTGCACCCACATTGGACTCGGTAGTGTACGGTTGCTCAGCGCCTTGGGCTGCAGCCTAATCTCGAACAGATTGCTCGGCTCTGGGTTCAACGCGCACGGGGGATCTGCAGGCGTCAACTCCCGGGCCGACCGCAACTGCTCAAGGTGGTTTTGCGAGGGAAATGGGTACCTCTTCATGCAATCCATGATCATATCAGGCTTTTGTTCGTCCCAAGCTTTAGCCAATCCCCGCACATTGGCCAACATGTCCCTGAACTGAACCGTTAGTCGGTGCACGTCGTCCATCTTTCCCTCCTTGGAGAGACGAGACGCCTCCAACGCTGGGAGGCAGGGCTCCATCTCGACAGCCTGCGTTTGCAGGCGCTGGACCACGAGGCCGACGGCGTGTTCGACGTCCTCGGGCTTCCCGGAGCGCGCTCGGGAGATCAAACTTTGCTGAGCAGGCAAATCGAACTTCAAAAGTTCGGTCGACCGTGCGACTAGTGACTTCGTGTTTTCCCCCGTCGTTGGATTTTGCAAGATCGCCAAGCGTGCTGCCGCGGACGACGCACTGTTCTGCGCCTCCTCTGCACTCACGAGCTTCTTCGTACCTAAATCCGTGCGTACGAGCACCTTGGCTGCTGGCGCAGGGTCGCTGACGGCCGCAGCGACTTGCGGCTCCGGCCGCCCGGCCGCCGAACTCCCGGCGCCAGCGGCCTGCTTGCTCTTGTCTTTTCCTTTTTTTCTGGGCGCTGTAGTGCTTTCGGCCACCATAGTCTTGCCGGCAGTTCCAGTCGGCATCGCAGCGGCAGCGTCGGCCGTCAGGTCAGGGGCTGGCGGCTTCGGCTGCAGTGCGAGGAGGTCCGTAACCTCGTCCGAAGCGATCCAGGCGTCGTCCACGATCCGGGTCAACAGTTCCAATGGGAGGCCAGCACCTGCTTGGTGATCCCTTAGCCTGTCAACCACGGAGTGCGAGGCCGACGCAAAATCCGCAAGCCGCTCCACAACTCCTTCCAGAACGGCGCAGTGTTCCGCGTCGAGCGGGCGCCCTTCCTTCCTCAGTACAGCTTCGGCCGTCGAGACGAATGCCGGAAAAACCTCGCCGATGAAGTTACCCAGCAGACGCGTTTGCCCGTTGTCACCGATGAGGAGTTCCCTGATGGGTGCTTCGAGCATGATCGCCTGCGGGGCCATGTTGACCTGCGCGAGATTGATCCGCGATTGCAGCTGCATTATCTTTGAATTGACAACCCAGCCCGAGTGCAGCCGCAGCGCGGCCTCTTCTTCCCGCCGCATCTCGGCTGTTGAGCTTGGTAAGTCGGCTGTCGCGACGCAGACGGCCCGCATCAATTCGTGGCGCTGTACTTTCTTGTCCCAACGCTCCACGCAGGCCACGGGATACTTCGCCATACTGGGAGCCGATCGGCTCAGCTGGTCGAGGGTGGCATTGGATTTGACCAAGTTGTGGAGAATGTCCTCCATCCGCTTCCGGTTCTGTTCCTCCTTCTTGAAGATCGTATGGGCCAGCTCGTTGGCACTGTCCGCCCGATGAATCACGTCGGCGCGGTAGTGACGCACATCATCGTCGGACAGAGTGCTGCGCGCCTCATCCTTGGGCAGGCTCGCGTAGCATTCCAGAAGTTCTGCGCCCGCATTAGCGAGCTGATCAAGCTCGTCTCGGAAGCCCTCCATCGGTTTTCCGCTATGCAGGCTCTTCTCTTCGAGAACTTGGATTTCGTCAATCAGCGAGCACATTCGTCGCTTTGTCTCGTTGATGACTTCGCCTGACGAGGAACTGGGGACTGTCACACCCGAAGTTGACGGCTGGCTGGCGACCGGCGCCAGGGCTTCACCATCCGACGTTGAGGAAACACTGCGCCTCCGCGAACCGGCCGCACGTGGCCCGGCGGCTGCACGTGGCGCAGCCGCCGGGATTCGATGTGGGGGAACGGAAGGGCCTGAAGATTTGCCGCCAAGGTCATCATGGGCACCTCGCGCAGCGCCAGCCGAGGGTGAACCTTTACCTCCCTCAGAGCGCATCCGCTCCAGGACGGAACCGAACCCTTGGCTGCCTTCCCCGGAGGCAAGACCTGATTGCGAGCGCGAACTGCTCGATCCGGCTCCAGCATCTCCAATGCGCGATTTTCCAGATCGGCCAATGCCCGTCATTTTTTCATCTCCGATATAGACGAGAACGCGCTGTCTGTGGATTGGGGCTGATGTGTCAGCCATAGTGCATCAGGGCTCTGGCGGGTAAGTGCAATCGCCCAGATGACAGGTGGCATGACGTCTGAGAACCAGCGGCATGTTTTCGTCAGTCGTCATGGCCAGCCCGGATCGACCCTGCCGCGCCGGTCCAGCCTGAACCCAATGCAAAACACACGAAGACCTGTCGATCTCCACGATAGGAGGCCGCGAAACTAGCGAGTACGGGCGTGCCGGCGCTGGAGACGAACTCGCATTGAGACCAGGCGGCGCCATGTGCGCAAGTGCTTGCCAAAGCCGTCGCTGCCCTTTGACCGTACCGGGTCGTTAGCTTGGTTGGAGCTTTCGGATGAGCCACTTTTCCGACCGTACATGGCATTCGTTCCCTTTTTGGCGGAAGTCTTTAATATGATTTTGAGTTGTTAGGTCTCTCTCGAAGAGAGCTACTCGAACGAGCTGACGGTGAGCTGACGCGCCGTAAGCTAGTTCCGGCGGGGCGATGCACATACTGCGTTCGCTTTTTCTCTCGGGGGCCGTCGAATTCCCTCGCCTTCGGCACTCGCGCAGCGCATCACGGATCGGAATTAACTTTCGGATGATGCGGGCGTGCTGTCGGGAATGCCGCCCTGTCGACTGTTGCGCACGATGATGATGGCGGGCGCAACCATCGACCTACTGGCCGGCCAAGCGTTTCTCGTGGCGGGTTTCCAAATCGAGACAAGAACCGCGCGTCATCACCGATCAGCGGCCAAGCGCGATCCGCGCTCGCCCGGGCTGCGTAACCTGACCAACTCCGCCCGGCCGAACGCTGATCGCTCCCTGTAGTCTCGGACGGTGAAGGCCGGCGAGGCCCCGGCGCTGATCCATGCCTGGTCGGCCCCACGCGGAAGGGGCACCTGTAGAGGCCAGAGCAGCACTGCGCCGCATAGGGTCCAATGCCCTCTGGCAGGTCGGGCACCGCTTCGCCATTGAGATGGAAGTCGGAGGCGCCCGCAGAGAAGCTCAAGACCTGGCGCGAAGTTGTTGGGCCGGTGTTTCGCGGCACCTGGCCACTTGACGCCGAACTCCAAACGCCGAGGGCCAACTTCAAGTTGGTTCAGATGCTACGGGCCACGGGAGACGCGTTTCCAGAGGCGGTCGACGATGTGATTCCCCTAATCACGCAAGAGCCTGCGGTCAGGGGCACAACCGTGTTCTCTTTAAGAGACGCCGATCCGGCACTCTACAAACTGGCCCCTAGTCTTACTGTGTCGTAAGTTTCGTTAACGACTGATTGCGAGAATGGCGATTCGTGCTTCATATGGAGGGAGCGATGGATCTCCAGGACGGAATCGAAACGAGTGAATCGCGTTTTGCGGCCTATGTCGAGACGCTGGCCTCGGTATTGGGTCACGCTGACCGGGTGGCGCCGCTGAAGGCCTATTGCACCGGGCTGCTTTTGCCGCGCGAGCGCAAAAGCGTCGAGCCGATGGCGGCACGGGTGGAGCCTGGGCGTGTCCAGGCGGCGCACCAGTCGCTGCATCATTTCGTAGCGAAGGCGGATTGGTCGGATGATGCCGTGCTGAGCCGCGTGCGGGAACAGGTGCTGCCAGCGCTTGAGCGTCAGGGGCAGATCCGTGCTTGGATCGTCGACGACACCGGCTTTCCCAAGAAAGGCAAGCATTCGGTTGGGGTTGCACGGCAGTATTGCGGGCAGCTCGGCAAGCAGGACAACTGCCAGGTCGCGGTCTCTCTGTCGGTTGCCACCGAGCAGGCGAGCCTGCCGATTGCCTATCAGCTCTATCTGCCGGAAAGCTGGGCGAACGACCCTGACCGGCGGGCCAAGACAGGCGTGCCGGAGAATGTGGTCTTCCGCACCAAGCCCGAAATCGCCCTCGCGCAGATTCGGGCGGCGCTGGAGGCCGGCGTCTCACGGGGCGTGGTGCTGGCCGATGCCGGTTACGGCAACGACACCGCCTTCCGCACCGGGCTGACAAAGGTGGGCTTGACCTATGTCGTCGGGGTCCAGTCCTCGATCCGCCTGTGGTCGCCCGGCACGCAACCATTGCCGCCGAAGCCGTGGAGCGGACGCGGACCCCGCCCTCGCGCGTTCGGCGGCAGGCTGAACATGCGCCGGTCTCAGCCAAGGAACTGGCGCAAGCGCTGCCCGAGGACGCCTGGCACATGGTTACTTGGCGCGAGGGCTCCAAGGCGTCGCTTGCCTCACGCTTTGCCACCGTGCGGGTTCGGCCGGCCCATCGCGACTACTGGCGCTCCATCCCCCACGCTGAGGAATGGTTCCTGATCGAATGGCCGGACGGTGAAGTCGAGCCAACTAAGTACTGGCTCTCGACCTTGCCCGGAAAGACCAGGCTTGCCGACCTCGTCGATCAGGCCAAGATGCGATGGCGGATCGAGCGGGACTATCAGGAACTCAAGCAGGGGTGCTGTCACATTGATTTTGGCTTAACGGTTTGACGATAAGTCAGGTTGGCATGGTCGAAGCATGCGCCACCTACAAGAACCATCGCTTCCCGATCGAAATCGTTGCTCATGCCGTCTGGCTTTATTACCGGTTCGGGCTGAGCCTGCGCGATGTTGAAGAAATGCTGCTGGAGCGGGGGATCGTCGTCTCCTACGAGACCATCCGCCGCTGGGGAAAGAAGCACAGTCCCGATTATGCACGTCGCCTGCGCCGCAAGGCGCCATCGAAAGACGATGTCTGGCATCTTGATGAGGTAGCCGGGCACCGTAAAGTTAACCGACGGCTGATGAAGATGTGCGAACATGGGCCATGTCAGAAGTTGCTCGTGATCCGCTTTATCGTTGCCACCGCTTTCCCGCCGAGATCATTGCGCACGCGGTATGGCTCTACTTTCGCTTTCCGCTCAGCCTGCGCATGGTTGAGGACATGTTGGCGGCCCGCGGCATCATCGTCACGCATCAGACCATTCGAAGCTGGGCGGAGAAATTCGGGCGGCATTTCGCCCGGGAGATCAAGCGACGGTCAGCCGGCTGCCTGGGCGACAAATGGCATCTCGACGAATGTGTGGTGGCCATCAATGGCAAGAAGCAGTGGCTCTGGCGTGCCGTCGATCAGGACGGCTTGGTCCTCGAAGTGCTGGTGCAAAGCCGCCGAAATGCCAAGGCGGCAAAGCGTCTGATGCGCAAGTTGCTGAAGGCTCAAGGGCGGACACCACGAGTCATGATCACCGACAAGCTCCGGTCCTATGATGCCGCCAGGCGCGACCTCATGCCCGGTGTCGAACACCGGTCGCACAAAGGCCTCAATAATCGAGCGGAAAATTCGCACCAGCCGACCCGACGACGCGAAAGGACCATGAAACGCTTCAAGTCGGCACGCCAGCTTCAGCGGTTCGTTTCCATCCATGATCCGATTGCCAACCTGTTCCACTTTCCCCGCAATACGCTGTCATCGGCTCAACATCGAGACCTGCGTAACGCCGCCATGCAAATCTGGAACAAAATCGCGTGTCTCGCCGCAGCGTGACAGCCGTCCCGGCCAGCTATCGCTGCATCAATCCGCTGATAACTTTACAGTGCCCGAAGCCTTCCGACCATGAGGCGAATGGAGGCCAGCTTGAGGAAGGCGAGCGCCCTGGTGCGATTCGAAATTGAATTTGTCTTCCTCAGCCCCTTTTGGAACTCCGGCCCCTGGAATGGCCGCCACCGGCGTAGAGCTTGAACAGGAAGGGATCGAGTCCGAACAGCTTCGCCATCACCATCACGCCGCCATCGCAGTCCTGGATGTCGGCGGCATGAACGAGGGCGTGCATCAGGAGACCTTCGTATTGACGAGAATATGCCGCTTCTTGCCTTTGATCTTCTTGCCCGCATCGCGCTGCCCAAAGTCGGGCTCCCGCTGGAGCGCGTCAACCTGGAAGCGTGCTCGCTGACGGCCTGGCCTCACGACGGATTGCGCGCCGAAGGCCAGCCGGTGCATGTCAAGAGCTGGCAATGCCGGCTCTGGCGTTCTCTCCTCGTTCACCGCCACCCGGTGCTGAACGAAATGCGCAGCATCGAGAATATGGTCCGGACGATCCTGCGGGAGGCCTGTATCAACTGGGCACGCGGTCGCGAACCACCATCGCCGGTCGTGTGCAGGAGCTGGCCGGCGCTGACGCCGAGGTGCTGGAAATAACCGGTCGCTGACCAAGGTGTGTCGGGCGGTGCATGTGCACAGCTAGCGCGACCGCGCCAACGCACTCAGGTCCGGACTTCCTTTAAAACGCAAGCGACAGGTCGAGATTGTGCTGCACCATCTGATTCCCAGGCTCTGTCTCGAGAGCTTGCCGATACAGCACCTGTGCCGCGTCATGCCGCCCCTCAAGGTCCAAGATCACTCCCTTCGCGTTCAATGCGCGCAAATTTCCTGGGGCTGCAACCAAGAGCCTGTCCAGTACCTGAAGCGCCTCATGCGGACGCTTCTGCGCGACCAAAGCATTCGTAAGACGGATCGCCGCATCGACATTGTCTGGGTGCTGCGTCAACTCATCCCGCAGAGCCCGCTCTTGTGCATCCTGGCCGACCGCGCTCAAAATGCGTTCTCGCATAGCCGGGTCGATTTGGTTGGCGTTGAGCAGCTCTGGGGATGACGTCTCCCTCACTGAAAGAGCAGGCTTGTCCAAGCTGGCGCAACCGCCGAGAGGCAGCATGGCGAGTACAGAGAAGAAAAGTGAGTTCCTAAATGCTCGGCCGTCTGTATTCTGGTGTGAATTCATGCTTGGTTTCCAATTATCATAGAGTGCTATCACGTTCATTCGATGGCAAACGGATTGGGTTTACTCTGACAGCCCACTGATCAATCCATGCGGGAATTTGACGGACCCGGCGGGTTTAACTGTAAAGTCGGAGGCGATATCTTGATAAGACAGCACGGCAACATCGATCCCGTTTCTGGTGAAAAAGCCGCGGACGAAGCGTCGGATGTCCGTTGAGGTTAAAACGACAGGGCGGGTCTGACCCGGTGCTGTGTTCGAAAGGATCTGACGTACCTGTGACAGCAGCGCTTCGCTTTGCCGGTCCTCTAGTACGAGGTGGGGTCCTGCAGCCGAATCTCGAACTGCATTGCGCATCACATCCTCACTCTGGCGTTCGACGACCAAGGCGGGCACGATGCCCTCTGTGTTGGCATAGCGGTGACAGATCTGACGCTTCAAACCAGAACGAATATATTCCGTGAGCAGGGCAACGTTTGGCTCACGTTCGCTCCATTCCGCCAATCCTTCTAAGAGAAGGCGGGTGTGGCGGATCGGGATTCCTTCATCCAGGAGCCGGCGCAGCACATCCGCAATCCGAGGTATTGGCGTCGTGCGCAGCACCTCCTTGACCAGATCAGAATAGTCCTTCTCCATTCGGCCTATCAATTGTCGGGTCTCTTGAATACCGATCAATCGGGGTGCGAAACGGGTCAACGCTGTATGGAGGCGCAAGGCGAGGAATTCGCCAGGACCGTAATGTGTGATGCCGGCACTCTTGAGAGCCGGTGCATGGCTTTGGTCGGCCACGAGTCTGTCCGTTTTTGGATCACGCCGATACGGGATACCGCTCGATTCGATGTTCGCCACATCGTCTTTGAGCATCAGCTGGCTCGGATCAAACACACCCTGTTCAACTGGCACCCCCTCGATATCTATTCGAAACTGAGACTCCAGCAACTGCTGGTCGACAGTGACAGGGATGGGGGGAACGACAATGCCAAGATCGGCTGAAAGTAGTTGCGAAACGCGTGCAATCTCCTGCTGCAATTCGACTTGTTCAATCGCATGCATCAGGTCTGGCGCAAGGAAGAAAGCGATCGGACATTCCTGCGCGGGCGCGGTTTGTTTTTGAGTGTCCCCTGCACTTGTGGTATCGACAACATCGCCCTTCACAAAGCTTATCGCGGCGAAGATTGCGGCCAACACCAAAAAGACGGGCAGGGGGAAGCCAGGAACGAACCCCATCAAAACCAGGACGCAAGCTGCGACCCGCACTGGTCGCTTGCTGGCAGTGATCTGATTCACTATTTCGGTACCAAGGTTGACCCTCGCCGCCCCCGTGACACGAGTGACGACGGTCGCCGCTGTAATTGATAGCAGCAGGGCCGGAATCTGCGATATCAATGCATCGCCTATCGTTAGCAGAGTATAGTGATGCAGCACATCGCCGAAGGACATGCCCTTCGAGAGCAGGCCGATCGATATCCCACCCAGCATGTTGATGAAGATAACCACCAGTCCGGCGATGGAATCGCCCTTCACAAACTTCATCGCGCCATCCATCGCGCCGTAAAGTTGGCTTTCCTTCTCCAATGCGGCGCGTCGCCTGCGAGATTCGTTGGCATCGATGTGGCCGTTGCGTAGCTCTGCGTCGACCGCCATTTGCTTACCCGGCAGAGCGTCGAGCGTGAAGCGCGCCGCCACTTCGGCCACGCGTTCGGCGCCCTTCGCGAGGACCATGAATTGTACCATGGTGACGACCAGAAATATGACGAAACCGACCACGATATTGCCCGAGATCACGAAATCGCCGAACGTATGGATGATGGCGCCTGCCTCCCCCTCGGCCAGGATCAGGCGCGTCGTTGCGACGGTGAGCGCCAGGCGGAACACCGTGGAAAGCAAAATGATGCCGGGCAAAGAGGAAAGATCAAGTGGAGTACTGACATACAGGGCAACCATCATCAGCAGGATGGCCAGTCCCATATTGAATCCTATCAGCGCGTCGACCACCACGATCGGGATAGGCATGACCATCATAGCGATAGCCAGAAGCAGCATCAACGCGACCATCAGGTCCGGGTTGGCCGGCGAACGGTTGATGAACTTACGCAGGACGTTGGCCATCTAGGACCCTTTACGATCGCTTGAGAATTATTCTGCTGCTACGCAGTGAAGCGTAGCATTCGAAGTCCGAGGGCCAAGTCCCTCATTGGGCAGCCCGCGAGCAGCAGGCTGTGGCATGAGAGCCCGAATGCGCGAAGCTGGGTGGTCAGCAAGTTTTCACTCTGTCCAGGTTTGTTGTGGTACTGGGCGCGGCAGAATGGTAGCTGACCACGCAATTCTGCTTGATAGGGCCTGCGGACTAATACGGGAGAGCAGCAAGGCGGCCATTACGGCTCAGCAGCACACGACCGTCCTCGATCCTGTCGACCGTCCATCCATCATCCAGAACGGCGCCAACAAAATACTTCTCACCACCTATGACAAGATACGGTTGCGGGCCACGCCAAACGGCTTCAACTGCGATTGCGGATGGCGCCTTTTCGTCTTTTATGAGCACTCCATTGACCAGTGTCAGGGCGCCCTTGGTGCGATGATCGAACCACTGCTGGAGCTTCCGCCAACTGATGACCGATTCAGACGTGACGGTACCCTCCGCCGTCACAGTGTCCTTTGCCGAGCCGACCTTAACATTGAGTAGGCCCGCTCTATCGACTTCCTCCTGCAGCTCTTTAGCCGCTGCCTCCGCAATCTGGTCGTCGGCGCGGTGGTTGGTCCGCTTCGACTCATGATCGGCACTGGGTGAATTGGGTCTCGATGCACCACCGTCCCCATTATAGGAAAAAAAGGCTGAGAGCATACCGACCGCTAGAGAGCTGACTATCACCGTGGCCAGAACACGCATCGAGAGGCGTGGTATGCCTATCGGACCACTTGTCACTTCATCCTGCACGGACCAGAGAATGGACATCTCGCCTGCGAGAACGACGACAGGAAGTGGCACCACAACGCACTCGCCCGCGGCGATATTCCGCTTACCCTTGATGCTGAGTCCGGCCGCAAGCGCCTCGACCTCGATCGAGTTGCCAAGGAGCGTTATACGAAAATGATGCGGTGCCAATCCTTGCTCGACGAAGATCATATCGGCGTCTAAGCCGCAGCCGATTAAGCTCGTTTCGAGAGCAGTCTTACCCGTCAGCCCGCAATAGAGCCCCGACAGAACTTCGAAATCAAGAGAAACGGCGTCATTCAAGGATGTTCTCCCGAACAAGAGAGAAGCCGCACGGCAATTGCCGTGCGGCTCATTTCGGTTCTACATCGCGCCACCTGGCGACGCGATCGGGAACCCCTGCTTCCGAACCTACTGAACGCGCTCGTCGGCCGCTTTCTTGATTGTGTTGAGGTTGGTCGTAACGGTGCGCAGCTGTATACTCCTAGCCGTAGCCTCCAAGCTAGCCGCCGTTAGATCCGCGATTTGCGCCTCGAAAGCGGCTTTCCCCGCGACTCTGGTACCTACGTCTGTAGCCACCGAAGTCCCAGTGCCAGCCGCACTGGTGCCAGTACCTGCTTTACTCATAACGTTTTCCTTCTGTTCAAACCGCGCCCGTCAGCACGGCACACACATCCTGACGCAGACCATCCACGTCAGGCATCCTCTTCAGTTTCTGCAATAGCCTCGTCGGCATCAGCCATGGCATCGTTCAAAATAGTTAGCGCAACGGAGTGGAGAACCGTGTCGAACGCTTCGGCTAGAGCTTGCTGATCATCCCCAGAGATAGTCTGACCGTCCACAGGATCTTTCCCGCCAACCGGCTTGTTTGGGTCATTGTTCCCGCTACCCGGTTTGTTAGGGTCATCATTCCCGCTACCCGGCTTGTCAGGTTGCTCTGGTTGGCTTTTCGGATCTCCATGCCCCCTGCGAGCTAAGGAAATGTTGCCAAATCCACTCCCAATTGCTGCGGCCATCAAGTACTCCTGCATGCGTTCCATTGGCGCCGACGCCTAAAGATAATCTCATCAGGCTACGAGCAGGAGCTTTCGAGAACCTGACGAGTCTGGACAAAAAGCGGGCTACCGGAAAATAATGATCGAGCAGGGTTCGGCCTCCTGCAAAGTGGTGAAAAGTGGGTACTGCGCTTCTGCCAAAGGAATAGCGCCTGACAGGAGGCCTGACATTCTTCGAACGTAGCGGTAAATTCCGAGGCTTCGTTGCTGCGACATCATCATTTCCCAACTTTCCCACGGTGGCGGGCTGAGGGCGCGGGAGGCGAACTCCCGAGCCCCGCCTTGCCCGGACCGTCTTCTGCTACCGACCTGCGCCAAAGCGAGCGGCAGCCTCGACGGCGCAATTGCACTTCCCGGCGATCTCACTAACATCCGGCAAACGCTGCTGATGACGCCCGCCGTGCTGTCAAATTGAGGAGAAAGGTCGTTCCCATTCATCGCGGGCCGGAAAAGTGCGAACTTGGTCGTGTGACCTGGGTGCGGTGATGCGCTCCCGCGTCCAGCTGCTGCTCCTCCTTTTTGCACCGAGGGAGCTCAGGCTCGCCGCCGAATCCAGCGAGATCCAAGGGCGTGGCTCCCCGGCGGATTGTGCGTTAATTCAGCCGATCAGCGCTCGGAAAACCGCAGAGGCAGCTCGGGTCAGCACGGCCGGCGTCTGTCCGCTCCAAAGCTCTGCATGCCACATGCGCCGCCGCGCTTGCCGACCACAAATGACAAACCGCTCAGCGGCAGCTTAAGTGGTCTCCGTGAAATGGCGCGGATCGGCGTGAGCAACCAAATCATGCGTTCAACGTCTTGCATGAAACCCGCCGACTCCCACGAATTTTTCAGGCTAGGAATGTTACACATAAAGGCCTCACGGAAGACCGCACTCCGATCACGTCCAAAATGGCACTAGCCCTCTTGTGTTACGGGGCGGCCACAGAGGCCCCAGGGCTAGGCCAATCCTGCGGCGAAGAGTGCTCTCGCCACGGGCTCGAAATATTGCATGGGAATGGGTCTGCCCAGTTGCGTTTTGCCGATGAGCTGATGCGCTAGGACATCGTTGTCGACAATTTCAAGACGTAGCGCTCGCGCCTCGCTAAGCAGGTGTGAAGCCCGCTCGCCATCGGCGCGGCAAACCAGGACGGGCACCCCGGTTTCACCGCGGACGTAACGCAGACCGATCAGTATCGCCGTTCCTTTGAAGATCAGCGTGGCGTGATGCACACCGAGGGGAGGTTCGTCAGCTGACTCGTCACGAATGCGACGTCGTTCACTCTTCAACTCTGGCGCCCCTTGCTGATCCTTCAGCTCGCGCGTGACTTCAGTCTTGGTCATCCTCATTTCGCGCAGAAACAACGCACGCTGCACCAGGAGATCGATCAGGCCAGCGGCCAGAAGTGCGCCGGCGCCAATTCCGATCAGCAGTTTTGCCCCCGTAACGACAAGGCCCAAACAGCCCATGCCGCAGAACGGCAGATAGACCATCGTCTTCCACATGCCGAGAAGGCAAAAGGAAAAGGTTGCGCCGAGAACGAATACTTTAAACAGCGTCTTCCCGAGTTCGACCATCGAACGCGCAGACGCCAAGCGCTTCAGCCCTTGAAAAGGATTAATTTTATCGAAGTTGGGCGTCATTGGCTCGAGAGAGAAAACAAATCCACCATTGGCTAATATGCTTGCCAAAAGCACCGCCGCGACAAGCGTTCCAAGCAGCGGGCCAACAGTTGCCAAGGTGAGTTCGGCAAGCACAACCAGCGCCTGCCGGACCGCGAAGTCAAATGGCAGGTTCTGCAGCTTGTCGACAAATAGTAGCGCTTCGCGGCATTTGTCTTCGATCGCGCTGCCTCTTAGCCAAAGGTATCCGAGACCAGCGCAAGTGCCGACCGCGCGAACGAAATCGGAGCTATGTGGCAGCTGCCCTTTTTTGCGTGCATCGTTTAGCTTTTTGGGGGTGGCGGCGTGTGTCTTCTCTTCGCTCGAGTCGCTCATTTCAGCAATCTATCGAACCACTCGAGCGCGCCATTCGCTTGTGTGATCTCCAGTTTCATACCCTCTACGAGATAGCCAGCGTATGTAACCATGAGAATCGGAAAGACAAGATTCTTGATCGCCGGGGACAGTTGGGTCAATTTGAATTGCGGCGCAAAGCGACGCAGTAGCATAAAGGATACATCAATCAGCGTCATAAAGAACACGACGGGCCCTGACACCAATAACGCCGTGCGCATAATCTGGTCGAGGAGCCCTAACACCTCCATTGCTCCTTGCGTGCTCAATGTAGGATAAAACTTATACACGGGCCAGATCAAATAGCTGCCATAAAGGGCGCCGATCAACGTTTCCAGCCCCCCTGATGCGACGAAGATGGCAATCGCAGTGATCCCGAGAAAGACTCCCATGGCGGAAGCCTGACTATTCGTCGCGGGGTCGGTCGGGGCGGACGGGTTGGTGACGCCGCGTTGGTTGTCGATAAACTCACCGGCCGCCTGAAGTCCCCATAAGGGAATGCCAAGGAAGGTGCCAAGTAGTGCGCCGACAAGAACTTCCTTCAATCCGAGCAGAGCTACCTCAATCAGACGTGTTTCAGGATCCAGCGCCTGCAACGCGTCGCTGACATGTGCCAGACATGGTAATCCGAAGCCGACAGCCAGGCAGCCGCGGATCAGGCCATCGGTCTGAGAACGTGTAAATACCGGTAGGATCATCATAATGCCTATCGCGCGCGCTGCGCCAAGACCGGCTGCTACGACGAGTTCGATAGCCGTATGCATGAGGATCTGAATCTCGGCCGGTGACGCATACATGGCGGAGACTAGTAGCTAAGTGTCATGGCGGGAAACTCGGTAAAGATCTGGTCGGTTAGCTCTATCAGCGGGGCGCTCAGCACAGGAGCAAACAAACCAATAACCGCGACAACAACCAGAAGCTTGACGGTTAGTGGCAAACTTTCATCCTGGATCTGTGTTGCCGCCTGGATGATGCCAATGACCAAGCCAACGACCACCGATGCAATGAGCGGCGGCAGAATCCAGATCATGAATACCACCAACGATTGGCTCATAAGAGTGACAATACTGGATTCAGCTATAATCAACCTCCCGGTATCGTGTAACTCAACACAAGCCCGTGCATCAATTTCGACCAGCCATCAATAGCGACGAACACGAAGAGTTTGAAAGGGACAGATATAAGCGTCGGGGATACCATAGACATGCCCATCGCCATCAAAATTGTCGTCACAATAAGATCAATAACGATGAAAGGAAGATAAAGAAGAAATCCGATCTCAAACGCGCGCTTTAGCTCTGAAATTAGAAAAGATGGAACCAGAATGGACAAATCATCAACCGTGGCTTTGGCACGCATTTCCGCTGGCCAGACTTTTTCGGTAGACGAGAGGAAAAACTGTCGCTGCTCCTCATTTGTGAACTTCTTAAGATGATCACGCAGGGGCTCGCTCCCGGATTTGGCGGCGCTTACCCAGTCGTCGAACGTCTGATAATGTAGCTTCGGATCGGTCATCCGATCATAGGTCTGTTCAACAACGGGCGCGCTAAGAAACATGGTGAGGATCAATGCGACAGCGTACAGCGCTATGTTAGGTGGTATCGTCTGAGTCCCGAGCGCATTGCGCACGAGGAAAAGAACAACCGATACCTTTACAAAGGCCGTGGTCGTGACGACCACCAAAACCAGCAGACCCAGTCCGGCGGTAACTGCGAGAAGCGCCAGGATTGGCGGCTGGAGCTCAGTCATTGCATCCCAACCGGCCACGGAGCCTGATGCCCAGCGTATCTCCAATGCGCACGATGTCGCCACGCCCGATACACTGACCGTTGGCAAGTATATCGACCGGATCCTGAATCGGCCGTCCAAGTTCGAAAATATGCCCTTCGCCGGCACTTCTTAATTCCCCTAGAGGAATAGGCCAGCGACCGCATTCAAAGACAAGCATGATCTCGACATCGTCGAGATCCTCCGTCGGCCCTAGTTGCGATCCAAGTTGTGTCATATGCGCATTCTCCAAAGAATAGGAACGCGGGCGGAAAGGCCCGTGCAGGACTAGCTGGTCGCCCTCAAGATCGGCGCTGGCCCACAACTGGCCCAAAGATAGGGCGATCTCGCCCCGGCCGAACGGCGCCAGGTCCGGCAACAGAGCATCACCGGCACATGCTTTTCGAAGAATCGCCGCAGGAACGTGCAGCGTGCCGATCTCTCCTGCAACCACGATCGGGAGGTCTGAAAGTAATCCGCGCGGCTGTCGCGGTAACTGGCCAAACAGTTCGCCCAGAGCACGAAACGCAGACGGCACCAAGCCATCGAGAGGCGAGAACAGGAACAGACGACCCTTGCCACTGACCGGGCCGAAGTCGATATCCAGTTCGAGATAAGGAGCCAGTGTCGCGGCTTCAAACACGCGCACGAGCTGCACGTTCAGCTGAGTCCTATACTCCAGTCGAGCAATAAGTGGCTCAAGTGCAAGTTCAACAATGAGTGAAGCCGTTGGCTCGGAAGGGAAAGTCAGCCCATTCTGCACTGTTGCGATGAGCCCCTCTACGAGCGACCGCGATATCGACAGCACGACCGTCTCAGCTCCGACCCTACAAATGCAGTCGAGCATTGGAATGGCGGCAAAATTCTCCTGCCAGACAAGCCCTGCCACACGCACCGACAGTGGCACGTCGTTGATCCGGGTCTGAAACGGTCCGCGCGAAGCCGCAGTGTCATTGAGCCACGAGGCGACCTCGTGGGACAGTGTCAGCGCTGGTTCCAATAGAGGGGGGCTCACCAAAGCGGCTGCCAAAAACTGCACCGTTCTGTCATTCGGAGGACCTGCAGGTTATCGAATCCGTTTCGCGACCTGGGAAAGCGGTCCCCTGCCAAATCGAAGCAGTATCTCATCGTCGGCCTCGATCTCGCCTGCGGCCTCCGAATGGATCTCGACGGCGCGCCCGACGTCGTCCTCGATCTGGCGCCATTTGTGCGTAGCCGCCGAACATGCGACCCATAGGTCCCTCGTCTCGGACGCCGCTGTCTCCGCCTTTTCCTGGGCGATTCGCGCATTACCAAGCATCTGCCGTCGGCGTGTGATTTCAGTTGCAAGCCGCTCAACATGCAGGTGGTGCCGGTCAAGCGCGGCGTTAGACAAGTTTTCGAGAGTCATCAGCTCCTGGTAGAGCGCTGCTTCCGCCGTTGCGCAATGTTGTTGTGCCATGGCAAGCTCTCGGGAGGCATTCTGTGCGGCTAAGGTGGCCATACGGCGCTCGGCTTCCTTCTTGGACAGCTCACTAAGGGCACGACGCTCTTGCATTTCCTTCAAGACCCGTAACCTGGAAGCCTGAACATGATTTACGCGGTCAGACGCGACATCCATGCGACCGTTTCCTCAAACCCTGAGATCTCGTCTTCGCTCTGGCGCAAAAACTCCCTCAGTTCGTCTATTGACTCGACAGCCCGGTCCGTCAGGGGATCGCCGCCTTGCTTGTATTCTCCGACGTTGATCAAGAACTCGGTCTCGGCATGCCGGGAAAGGAGTTCACGAAAGAAGGATGCCGCCTTGCGATGTGTCCGCGAAACGACCGCATCCATCACGCGGCTGCGACTCTGTAGTACATCGATAGCGGGGAAATGCGATCGCGCCGCAATAGCGCGCGAGAGCACGACATGGCCATCGAGAATGCCGCGCGACTCTTCAGCGATTGGATCCCCTGTGCCATCGCCTTCTACAAGCACGGTATAGAACGCCGTGATTGAGCCACGCTCACTCATGCCGGCGCGCTCAAGCAGGCCTGGCAGCATGCTGAAAACGGAAGGAGGGAAGCCCCGTCGCGTCGGCGGCTCGCCCGCAGCAAGGCCTATTTCACGCATGGCGCGGCAGAAGCGTGTCAGCGAGTCCAGCATGAGAGCAACGCGTAGCCCTTGTTCGCGAAAATATTCCGCGAGCGCTGTCGCCATCGGAGCACATTGCGCCCGCTGAACAGCCGAGCGGTCGGACGTTTCAACAACAACGACGGCACGGCGAAGGCCCTCTTCCCCGAGATGCCTCTCGATGAATTCACGAACTTCACGTCCTCGTTCGCCTATCAATGCGACTATGACAACGTCAGCGGCGGCACCTTTTACGATCTGTGACAATAAGGTCGACTTGCCACCACCTGGCTCGCCGTAAATTCCGATCCGCTGGCCCTCGCCGCACGTCAGGAGACCATCCAGAACACGCACCCCAAGGGGCAAGGGCCGTTCAATCATGCGCCTTGTCATTGGATTTGGAGCTCTGCCGTGCAGCGGCCGAGTTTCTGTGGTCTCGATTTGGCCTTTGCCGTCCAATGGACGGCAGCGACTGTCAATCACCCGGCCAAGTAAATCGTTGCCGACGGGTACTTCACGCATTCGTCCAGTGGCCACGACTTCCGCGCGGCTGGAGAGGCCGACCAGGTCGCCGATCGGCGTCAGCAATACGCCATCATCCAACAGGCCGATCACCTCAGCTTCCAGCGACAGTCCGGTTCGTGGGTCCTGTAGGAGGCAAAGTTCTCCAATACGAGTGTCTGGCAGGACGGCATGGACCAGTGTGCCGACAGCCCGCGTGATCCTGCCGCGCACGACGCGCGTGTCGATCCCCTTTGCCGTAGCTCTCAAAGACGAGATCGCCGGATCGACAGGGCAGATCGCATCGTCGTGATTATGTTCTGATACCTGCGTTGTCACAGTTCGCCTTTTTCAGAAAGCGACCCGAAGCCGAGACGCAACGCGCGCATCTGCGCATCAAGCCCCAGATCGACATTGCCGTACTCGCTCCACAGCACGCAGCGTCGCGGCGATAACGTCGGATCCGGTTTGATCCGAACCCTTGGCCGACCATCCTGGCCGTCCCATCCCGCAAACTCTCGCGCAAGCATGTCCACTTGCGTCGGATACACATGGAGGCAGACTTCCGCGCCGCTGTATTGGCGCTCAATGGCGTGGCGAACAGCCATGACCAACAGTTCGCCCGGATCGAACGCTCCTAGAAGCTCGCTTAGTATCTCAAGCACGAGCTGCGGCAATTGCTGCTCCAGAACCGCCTTTCGTCGTGCGACTTCGGCAACCGCCTGCGAAATCAGCGCCGCCATTTCCTCCGCGCCTGCATTCAGGCCCTCGGTATGGCCGCGCGCCAACTCACGCTGATACGCCGCGCGTGCCCAACTGCGTACGTGCTGCTGATGCCGTTCTGCGGCGGCACACGCTTTTGCGGCATTATCCCAGATTTCGAGCTCGCTCGCCGGTATCAGTGGCCCCAAAGGGCGCATCTGCGGCGCTGCCGGCGCCACGGAAATATCGGCTGTCATATCGGCGGGTTCTCCGCCTCAAAATGGCGTACCACAAGCGACAACAACTGGCCTGCGGCGTTCCCGTGCTTAGGCTCTGGATTGTCGGCGGCGGTTCCTACAGGCAAGCGTAGGAGCACGCGGTTGCGCTCCATCACTGGACTGTGATGGAGCCAGGCACCAAGACAGGCGTGTCCATCGTGTTCAATTTGGTGCGCGAGTTTTCCCGGATCCGCGATCAATCTGTCCGCAATGGCATGCGCCAGATGTCGGATTCCAAACGCATGGGCATCAGCGCCGATACGTTGAATGAGCACTGTGAGGTCAGGCTGAGAGACAAGCTTAAGCAGCGATCGGGCATGCCATGCACTACCTGCAAGGAGGGCAGCCCGAAGCGGATCATTACCGCGCAGAAGGTCCAGCCCCCGCTCAACATCATTCGACTTCGAATCATTGTCGAGTAACAATTCTGTTAGTCTTCGCTGCAGTCTGGGACACTTCTGCAACTGAGCCAACGTAGCAGCCGATAACGCCGGATCAAGACGCGCGCCAAGACGGGTAGGATGGGCCGAAGCAGCAAGCTCGCTCCGACCCAAGGAAGGCAATTGGAACGAACCATCAGGTTGGGCGGTCAGTATCGGCATTGGCATTGACATGTCACTGAGGCGCTATCGCCGGTGTCTTTTTGCGAATGGCATCGAGTGCGGAAACACCCGACCGCCGCTCGAGCTTGGGAACTTCGCCCGCTGACTGCTTGCGCCGGCGGCTAAGACCGGTGACTAAGAGATAGCACGCCACTGCGAACACAGCTGCGGCAATACCGGTTAAGCTGGCCAAAAGTGGCGCTGGAACGGGCCTGGACGCTTGGGCCAAAACAGTCGCCGGCACGGACCGTTGCTCAGGCGCGGAACGCTCCACCGACACCAAAACCACTTCGACCTTGTCGTAGGACAACCCTTCGATGCTGTCGGCCACGAGCATCTTTATCTTCGGCAGCAGAACCGAGAGATCTGCTTTGGCGTCGTGCCTGATAAAGACCGAAGCCGAGGATGGCGTGGCGCCTGCTCGCAAAAGGTCGTTATGCGGCAGAACTACGTGGACACGTACAGAGAATACGCCATCGATATCGCTGATCGTGCGGGACAACTCTTCGCTGAGCGCATAAACATAACGGGCACGTTCCTCGGTCGGCGAGGCAATGAGGCCTGATCCTTGGAAAATCTCTCCGAGGTTCTTGAATGACTGGCGCGGCAATCCCTTGCCATTCAGGAGGTCGATTGAGTAAGCGAGCAGCTTTTCGTCAACCTGGACCGTGCTAGTCCCATCCTTGGCAGCGACCCGAACCGCATGAACTCCGTTGTCCATCAGAAGGGCGAGCATTTCATTCGCCTCGCGCTCCTGCAGTTGCGTGTAGAGATCCACCTTGCAACCGCCGAGGGCCACGAGGAGTGGCAGCACGATAAGGCGAAGTGACCTCCGACCGCACGTGCCAGGCATGATTTCCTGGGCTAAGCCAATCATGTGCGCGGTTCAGCCTTCCTTTAGAAGTTTATTTACAGATGAGGTGATGCCGCTGACACCTTTGGAAACAAGCGCAACCTGAGTGACGCCATTGTACATATCCCGCAGACCAGCAATCATTGTTTCGAAATCATGCCGTCCTTGCGGAACGCCTGACGTTCCGGTTCCCGCATCACCTTCGGCAGGAAGCTTCTGCGGCCTAGGTAGAGCGCCCTTGAAAAGGCCTACCTGCTGGTCGAGCGCAGCCGAATTAACAGCACGGTCTGGGTACATCGCAGAAATCGTCTGCAACACGCGGTCCCCCAAGGGACTCATCTGCGTAGCCGCGCGTTGAAGAGCCATCGCCGGAGGAACTGGCACCCTCGATGGCGCCGATGCGGCATCGTTTTTCAGCGAGTCGGCCGCGTGCGCCAAAGCGCGCTCAAACTGGGCTTGCTCGCTGAACGACGGTGACCCGGCCCTGGCCAGACAGTCCGTTAAAGTGGCAGTGATCGACGTGATAGGGATCATCATGAAAGACCCGATAGCTTCCTCTTTGACCGGAGCGAACTCGGCCCTTCGTCATTCGTTATCAGGTCAACGTCTAGGTGGCCGAGCTGACGACAAGCTGACTGACGGAGCCTGGTTAGTATCTAGAGGATATGCTGGCGACTAAGTCACTTGTGCAAATTTCAGACTCTAGTGTATCAGTGCGCAATGTTGAGAGCGCTCATCCGATCCGTCCGCCCACACGTTTTGAGACTTCTGTGTGCCGGTTTTTTTCTCTCCGCCGGAACCAACGGAACTCTCGGCGTCCCCTTATCCCTCTCCAAGACGCCGTACAGATATACGGTTCTCGATCAGGATATTTCTGAGGCGCTGCAGCAATTCGGCAACAACCTTAATATCCGAGTCAACATTAGCGCCGAGGTGAAGGGGCGGATCCGCGGGAGTATGCCGGATTTGCCACCGCGCGAGTTCCTCGACCGTTTGGCCAATATGTACGGTCTCCAATGGTATTATGATGGGCTTGTCCTCTACGTGTCAGCCGCAAAAGAATCACAAACCCGCATGCTTGTGCTGACTTCGATCCGCTTCGATACGTTTAAGGGTGCCCTAGACAAGCTTGAGATCTCCGATGACCGCTACGTCGTGAGACCCGCGCCGGGAGATGGCCTCGTTTTGGTTTCCGGTCCGCCGCGCTTCACCGCGCTCGTGGAGCAGACTTTCAATGGTCTTGTCGCAGAGGCACAGGGGCAGCCGCGCGTCCATGAAACGCCGACAAGCGAATCGGTCCTGACATTGTTTCGGGGTTCCTCCACCATGGTCGTCCGCAACGGATTGCCTGAAGCCGCTTATTCGTCCGACGTGCCGCAGCAGGATGGCGTTGGCGGGAAGCCAGAGCCACGCCAAAAATGATATCTGCGGTCGCAGCTTCGGGACAAAACAACACCGCGGCCACCCCAAATTGTGAATTCCTCTGAACTCGTCAGTTTACCGAAAGCTAAACCGCTCATGGTGGCAACCGCCAGCTTCAGCGATATCTCCGGTCATTGTGCTGGTATTGCACATGGATCTGGCGTGGGGGATTGCAATTTCATTTTTGAGGAGACACAATGTCCGTCAATAATAATACAAGCAACGTTTTCAGTAGCCAGGATATTCTCCAGTACAGCAGCCTGAATCTGACATCTTCGTTGGAAAAGGCGCAGCAAAACGCATCGTCATTCGAGGCGATGCTCTCCCTTCACCTGCACGAAGACGACGCCAGCCCCTTCCCGTCGATGAAGGAATTGTGCCGGAACACATCGGAGTCGCTGTTGCCCGATGTCGCATCCTCGTTGGAAGAATTGCGCAAGAACCCATTGGATCTGCTGCCGCCAAGCATGAGGGCAGCCATCGAAGCAACGGATCAAGGCCCGCAGCCTGCGGTCGCCCTCCCTCCCATTGCGCACGAATCAGTTGATCAAGGCCCGCAGCCTGCGGTCGCCCTCCCTCCCATTGCGCAAGCGCCTATAAAAAGCGAGAGAATTACGTGGAACGGCGGCTCACTGTCCCAAGCCGAGTTGCAGATTGTCGCAGTGCTGAACCGTCACAAGGACCTATGCCCGCTTAGTTGGCAATCGCTGACGGATAAAGCCAATGATCCCTCTACGCCACCGGATCTGAAAGCGGCGATTGAGGGATTGCAGCAGGATCCAGAGCTTTTTTATGCGATCGGCTCGCAGGGCGATGGCCGCTGTGGCGGTAAGATCACGGCCAAGGATTTGTCCGAGTTCTCTCGCCATCACTCACAAGTTGCCGCATTTCAGGGCCAGCAGGCGCAAAGCTACGCGCAGAACTACATCCCATCCGATAGTACTGGAAGTGCGCAGCCGTCGGTTATGACCTTGAACGATGCGATGCGCGAGCTTTACCGGTACTCCGAAAACCTGCCCAAGAACCTGAGTCTGACTTATTTCAAGCAGATCGTCGACGGCGACGCGAAAACTGGCAAATGTCCGCCACAGGTCATTGCGGCGGCTCAGTACTTTGTCAGTCACCCGAATGAATGGAAGCGGTTGTACGGTGGCTCGATAGACAAAGTCCATAAAGAGGATTTTCTCCAAGTCGCTTCATCTTCGATGAGCCTCACGCAAACCGAGCTGAATACCCTTAAGACGATCAACAGCAACCAGCAAAAATTCTTTGGGAGCGGTGTCCTGACTCGTGACAAGCTCGCAGGCATGGCGCAAGACAAGAGCCTAGATCCGAGAGTAAAGCAGGCGGCATCGCAGCTGTTATCGGATCATCTGCTCTTCGGTCTTCTAAACAATTCGATTACGGGCTACAAGACCCACAATTCGTTCTTCGATTTCGGCGGCGGACACACGGTTGATTCCGGCAATATCAGCAACAAAGATTTTGGCCACTTCTACAACGGCATGTCGTCTGCAAACCGAGCCGTTCAGCAGCCAAAGACCCATGCGCCCGAAACTGCTGCGGAACAGGACGCCGTCTCGGACATGATGACGGGCCGGGCGGACCAGCCTGATACCAAGTCGGCCAAAAAGAACGGCGGGGCCTTCATCCACACAGTCGACGACGTGCTCAAGGTGTACTCGACAGTGGCTGATTGGGCTGCGACGGCGGTGGGTCTGTTGAGCTTCATTCCGGTCGTGGGCCAAGTGGCCGATGCCGTGTCGATGACGCTCGCGTTCGAGGCGCAAGCGGCAAATCTTGTCCGCACAGCCATTACCGGAGGCAATATGAAGCAGGCGCTGCTAGACGCTGGCATCAATATCGGAGCGCAGGCGCTCAGCCTTGTCGCGGGTCCCGAGGTCAAGCTTGCGATTCGCAACGGGCTGGTGAAGACGGCGTTGGAAGAGGCCGCCGCGGCCGGGATCGATCTGCCGATTTCCATGGCGAAAAGCTATGCAGAAGACTATTTGTCCAACCTGCAAGCATGCCTTCCGGCCGACACTATGCAAGCGGCCGGCCTCCTCAGCCCGATGGTGCCAATACTCCAGAAAGTGGCCTGACAACAAATGTGCGACTTCCTTCGCACGCTTCACTAGCCTATCAATCACCTTGTGGGGAACCTTTGCCTTTCCGCAAGGCGATTTGGCAGGCGTGCCTTGAGGATCGTGGTTAGGTCGCAGCAGGCCCGGGCTTAATCCGCTCATCCTTCGGCCTTGAGGTCGTTTTCACACTTAGCCTGAGAGGAGAAGGTGAGAACTGAGAACGGCTAGAAAAAACCGATATTGTTGAAAAAGTCCGCGTCGCGGTCGCCCGTGGCGCTTTCGTAGGATGGCGTTCCGCGGAGACCCCAAAATTGAATCCTGATTCCATGCAATGCGCCGGGTTGGAACTGGATTCTAATATCGGTGGGGACTTTGCGGTGCGCCGGACTTTTTCAACAGTATCAACCCAGAGCGGTCGTGCTGGCCAGTTGGCGCAGCGCCCGTCCCCCACTGCTTCTCCGGTGGTCATAGGGACCACCGGGCCGCAACATGGGCCGGTGGAGCGCAGCGACACAGCCGCCAGCTTTGTCGACACGACCGCCAAGATCAAGCTCGCTTGGCCACTTGAGCCACGCCGCCGTCGCGTGACGTGCGCCTTTAACCTCGCAGATGAAGAACGCCGCTCAGCGAGGCAACGTCATGAGCGCAGCGCCACCGGGCACCCCGGAGAGGTGAGGGACACCCCTATCTTGTTCAGGTCACGGTCGTGTATTGTGACGGCCGCGCTCACCACCAGATCCGAAGCAACGGCAATGTTACAGACTGGAGGCGGCGCCGTGCTCTACCAAGCTAAAACATACGACCCATGTCATTGACCTTTGCCCGCCCCGAACGTCCTGTATGTGGCAACTGGTATGGCCGCACGCTCGCCATCGCTCGGCTCGACAGCCTGGTTGTCGAGCAAATCGCGCGGATCGTTGACCATTGCAGCTAGGTTACGTCGTGTCGAACAGCCAAGGGGCTTTTCGAAGGATTTGTCACTGAGTAAAGAATACGACGGACAGGCAGGTGGGCGGGCATGATACACAATTGCTTCTACTTGGACTGCGCCGCCATCGTGTTGGTCGAGCAAATGGATGTTGTAAGTGTCTATACCCATCTGCCTGGCCTGATGCACCACCTCTGCGCTGAGCCGGGACGAGCCCCAGATAAGGAGGTGAAGGGCATCGCGGCGGCCGCTACTGGTCCTGTCAAGGAAAACACGCAAACGCTGCCGTTCGGAAGCGCGGAGGCTCTTTAATATCAGCACGGTGGTCTCCGGCCGGATAAGGATTGGCGCAGGGGGCTCGACATAGATCGGCACAGTGCTTGTGCAGCCACTTGCGCTGGCTGTCAGGGCGACCAGGAGAACTTTGATCCGCAAAGTCATTCGATCACCTATTGAATTATGAAGCCGCGACCGCGCTTGGCCCCGGGCGCGCCGGTGCGGGCAGCAGCGCGGCCTCGCGGCGGATCTGCCGGCGGATCGTCCAAAGCCGGCGCCATCCGGTCCGTGGGTGCGCTCATCTGGTTGGGGCTGGAGCCTGGTTTTACGATGTAAGGCGTAACCAGAATTATAAGTTCTGATTCTTCTTTTTGAAACGAGGAGGAACGAAACAGAGCGCCAAGAATCGGCATTTCGCCGAGCCAGGGAAACGCACTGACATTATTGTTCACGTTGCGCCTGATCAGACCGCCAATTGCAAAGCTCTGCCCACTGGCGAGTTCGACGACTGTGTCGGCTCGGCGCGTGGAAACTGCCGGCACGGAAATACCATTGATTTGAACGGCACCTTGGGACGATAGTTCACTGACCTCCGGCTTTACGTGAATGTTGATCCGGTTGTTGTTGAGAACGGTCGGCACGAACTCCAGGCTGACGCCGAAGTGACGGAATTCAACCGACACTTGCTTGTTTTCCTGCAGGACAGGAATGGGAAATTCGCCACCTGCGAGAAAGCTGGCAGTTTCACCGGACATCGCGGTGAGATTCGGCTCAGCCAACACGGAAGCTATGTGCTCCTTGGCGAGCGCGTCTAGAACCGCGCCGATGTTGACGGCACCGTTGTTGAATCCGATTCCTGCTGTGCCACCACCCTGCGCTGCACCAGAGCCAGTGCCTCCGCCGCTTAACAAGCCCACTCTGAAATTGTCGATTTGACCAAAGGCGGACAGGTTAACGCCGAGTGCCTTCATGGCGCTACGGGAGACCTCCGCTACGCGCACACTGAGATTAACTTGTAAGGACCCAGCGACCTTAATGTTGTTGACGACTTGCGCACCGTCCCCGAGATACTGCTCAGTGACCCTTTTTGCGGTGTCGGCGACCTCCGCATTGGGCGCTGTACCGCTAAGGATTGCGCCGCGCGGCGTATAGCTCACCTGGATTGAAGAGTCGCCAACCTGATCCATCAACATGGCGCGCAATTCCTCGATCGGTTGCGTAACGACAATTCGCAGCGCGGCGAGAGCCTCGCCCTTATCGTCCAAGGCGAACAGGCTGGTCCGCCCGGATTTCTTCCCGAAGACGAAGATCGTTGTATTTGAGGCTGCCTGATAATCAGCGATCGTCGGGTCAGCAACAAAGATGGTCGTGGCAGGCGCGGGCAAATGAACCGTCTTGCCGAGCGAAGAGGAAAGGTTCAGCGTGCCGTCGATGCTATTGGAAGCGGCACGCGGCGCCCCTTGATCCTGCATGTTTTCGGCCGGGGCAGAAACTGGATATGCCAGAATGAGCGCACAGAGAAGGCGGCCCAAGTAAGGAGAAACAGTAGCAGGTCTCGGGCAAACGATGTGCGGGGGCCGCCGATCGGTGTCAGAATGAGTTGTAATGATTTTCAAGGCGGTCTTTTCTTTCAAATTCGGCCAACTATACGAATGTCGCGCTAGTCACATTCAAGAATGTAACCAATGCCACGCACCGTTTTTATCCGTGGCGTTGCGTTTGAACTGCTCAGATATCGACGTAAGCGATAGATTCCGACTTCAAGCGCGTTGGCCGATACTTCATCGTTGAACGAATAGAGGTGATCTTCCAACTGCGAACGCGGCACGATGCGGCCTGCACGGTTGAGCAGATGCTCTAAAATACATAATTCACGGCGTGCGACCGTCAGTGGATAACCAGCAACGGAAACCTGTCGGCCGATCGGATCGAAGTGGAGATTGCCAAATACAATGATCGGGGCAGTCATCTGAGTCGACCGCCGCAGAACGGCTCTCATTCTGGCAATGAGCTCATTAGTATACACTGGCTTGAGCAGAAAATCGTCCGCACCACCGTTGAAAATCGCAATTCGCTTCTCAAGATCGTCGACGTCACTCAAAATGAGAGCAGGAACTGAATGTCCCTCACCCCTTAGCTGCTTCAGCCAATCCAAGCCATCGCCATCCGGCAGAACCAGCTCCAGCAGGAGAATTTCGTAGCTGGCGCAAGAAAATGCACTCGATGCTTGTTCCAGTGTGGGAACAACATCAACGGCGAAACCGCTATCGCCGAGTGCAACTCCCACCGCTCGCGTAAGATCCGCATGGTGGTCAACGAATAGCGTTCGCATTTCATCTCCTATTAATGGTAGGACAGGTCACCGAGACTGTTGAGACGGCGAAAGCAGAAGTCGCGCAACGCGTCGCAGTGTTCGTAATCCTCTTTGGGACGGCTAGTCGCAGGATCATGCGAGCCGTACGCCTGTAGTAGGCGAGGTAGAACCTGTGATGGGCTGAAGCGTCGTTTGGGCAGGCCAAGATGCCACTCCGCCTTCAATTCGTCTGCGCATCCTGCCGATGTGGCGGCCCCTGCATTCGCCAAGCGACATTGCCCTCCAGAGCCCATAATTCCATGACCCGTAGGGGTTAGCTTTCGACAAGCGACTTGAGCAAATCGATTGTTCGGATGTAAGCAATCCACATCCTGGATTGTCCGCATATTCACCCCCCAGATCGCACTGTGAGGCTGATGCTTGGTACCGACGCCTCCCTGGTTTCAGCCTCAAATCAGGTCCGCCTGACCATGAAGTGCAATCGTTGACCGCTTCTGCGACACCTGGGGCGATTGGCAACGCCGCCACGTGCCCCAATGTGCCACGAGATAACCGTCGTCCTCGGAGACGGTTCAGTCCGGCACCGGCTCGTAACCCAAGCCCCCAATCACACAGGTCAGTGTCGGATCGAACCAACCGTCGGTTTTCCCTGGCAATCAGGTGCAACGGCCTCAAGAGCAAGCTGACACGGTTTTTGGTCAGGTTCTCGACTCGGCCTGTTGTAAAGCTGCACGATACCGAGTAGGCACCGGCGTATTGCACGCCCATCCAGAACGTTGTGGATATTGCGGCGGTCGACAGGGCCAAGCCTATAGCGGCGGTTGGGTGGGCGGCCGAGAGCATCTCCCTTCTTGGCCATCAGGAGGTGACGGCCGAGTTGCTGACACTGGCCTCGATTCTTGACCACGAAATTGCAGCCGATTATCACCGCTCGGGATGATAGATGCTGGGGAATGATGCCGTCCGCGCACCGCCTCGTCGCGCACCAACTCGGGTGCGGCAAATAAGGGAGCGTCGCGCCGGCATTTCGGATTGGTGCAGACTCGTTGCCAAAAGTTTCCGATCAGTATCGGTTCCATTCTCCTCTCCGCAGAACACCTCGCGCTCCAGGGCGGCTCCGCCACATAATCTCGCTGAGAGACGCTCGCCTACTGGATGGCCGCAAGATGCGCTGGAAACCAAACGGCTCCCATCCGACATTATCTCGCCGCACCTAAACGTTGCCCAGGCTTGCCCGGCTGAATTGCGGCACTGATCGGCGCCCGTCTAGCATCAACCCTGTGGCGCGGCTTCATCTCGGCCGTGGTCGGGCTTGGGACAAATGCGATAGCGGTCATTCGCGCAGGTCGATGACGCCGAGTTCGTGCCACATCCACTCGGCGACCTTCTGACGGCCGCCGTTGATTTTGTGGCCGGACGTGGCGTTTGCTGCTCATGCCGACCAGTCAGCTGGTCAAGACTTTCGCGATGTCCATGGGTTGACAGACAATCTGCTCGCCGATTTCGGGCGGGTGTCTGAGGTAGGTTCCTCTGATCTTTGCCGGGACGTTCAGCTATCATATGCTCCACGGTGCCGATTTCAGTGAGCGGAGGCGCTGGAGATCACCAAGGGGTCTGCTGGATCAGCGTCTTTCCCGTTTCCGCACGCGGCCGAGTTGAACGGGGCCGTCATGGTACGACCCCGGATGAGGTCACGAGCTTGGGTACCGCCCTGCCCCCACCGCAAACATAGGCGTGCAGCGCGGTCAGGCAAGCATTCGCGTTCTTGAGATCCCGCTCATGCTGCGGGGCAATCGTGAGATCGGCAAGTGTATAGATTGGATTCCGCACATGCATCAGGTCTGTGATGGTCTGGGCTTGGTCGGCGGTCTGCACCTTTGGGCCTCTGATGTTATCTCTCAGGTTCCGCCTGATCACGTCCTCGCTGGTATTGAGCCAGATCGAGACGGCTTTCTCCCCGACATAATGCCGGATCTCCTCGATCATGAACGCTTCACCGCCGGTTGCGAGCACCGCCGACCCCAGTTCGAGTGACTGCCTGATCTCATTCACCTCAAGATCTCTGAAATAGGCCTCCCCATCCTCAGCGACGATCTTAGCTACGGACTTGCCGGTCTTCGCCTCGATTTTTCTATCGGAATCGACGAACCTCATTCCTAGTCGTTTGGCGAGTGCACGGCCCAAACTGGATTTCCCTGCGCCTTTCACGCCGACGAGCACGATCGATCGCGCGCCCAACGCGCCAAGAATCTCTGTTGCGATCGGGGAGCGCTCCGTTCGTCTCGGCGGGGCGACTTGCAACCGACGACGTAGGCTGGCACCAACTGTGCTATCGGCGTGGGCTTCCCAGTGGGGGATCTCTATGGCCTCGTGAGGGATGATGACCTTGTTGCAGGCCTGTCGCACGCGCTCCAAGAGTTGCTCGGCTATAGACTGATCCAGTGGATCTTGGCTCTCTCGCTGCAGCTCCTGCAGCTTCTGCAGCTCCTTGTAGGTGTCGTGATTGTAAATCTTGGTCTTGTAGCTGTCTGCAGTGTGGAACTCCACCTCGAAGCGGTAGCCCCCCGGCGTGGCGAGCACGGTCTTGATGCCGACGAAGGTCGGCGATCGCGTCCTGAACCAGTTGGTCGTGCTGACCTCAGAATACCCGCTCTCGTCGAAGGCTATAATGGCTTTCTTGAAGGCACGGGTAAAATCTCTATCAGGGAGTTGGAAGCAGTGGCGTACAGCGTTGTTGATCAGCTGGGCGCCGGCTTCAAACGGGGCCTGTATCCCGGTGAGCTGGCCTGTCATCGAGCTTTCCGATCTCAAACGCTCAGCGAGATGGGGCATCTTCACGTTGATATCGGCTCTCCTGAGGGCTTCGGCAACCGAGATTACCATCGGGGTGATGTCCTTCTCTTCGGCTCGGGCGCGGCAAGCCTCCATTTGAGCTCGCTGTACGGCCAGCTCGGGAGTCAAGGTCATCGTCGTGGCTGAATCATCGGCAGAAGCCCCTCGAGCCGAGGGTTGAGGCAGAAAGCCTCGCTCGGCAGCAAGTTTGATCGAAGCTTGCATAACTGAAGCCGCCAGCGTCGGATTGTCCTGAAGATCCTGCAATGTGGCATCGACATCAAACCGACCCTGGTTGAGGGTAGCCGCAATGCTCTTGGTGTAGGGCACCGATTTCGAGCCTGGTGTTTGTTGCAGCAGGCGCCGAAGTTGCCTGCTCTTGAACATAAAGATGTGGGCCCCAGTGTCCGATTTATATGCGTCAGTTCCGACTTTGATACCGAGGCTCAGGAGATTCTTTGCACTCCGCACGAGGTCGTGTGGATTGTATCCATCCGGTCGCGGGGCAATGCGCGTAGGGTAACGGTCGACAAGAAGCTGGACGCGGTCGCGTGGCTGAGCCGTTGCCGAATAGATCTCCGCCAGCTCCGGGAACAGCTCGCAAAGCGGTTGGCTCATCGCGAGTGGTGCCTCGCTCAGGCTGACGACTGTTTCGGGCAGGAGTTGTTCGGGCAGAGCTTGCTCATCCAGCCTCGCGGCCCACGTCTCGAGCTCAGCGTGGAGCAACTCAGCAATCTCGCGCGCGACCGGATGGTCTGCCAGTTGGATGTCGTGCCGCGCCTTTTCAAGCGTCTCCTGGACGTTCTGAGCACTGACCTGTTCCTGCTCCAACACGCCTCGGATGTCTCGCTTGAGCTCTTGGTGAATGCCTTCGTACGTGCCGAAGATGGCACGCTCGGCAAACCACTGTCGGGCTTCATGGGATTGAGCGAGAAAGTCTCGCTGCAGACAAGTATAGATTTCCAGAACATTGCGCGTGGCGGCGAGGATCTGGCTGGCGCGCCCGAACTTGTAGCGACCATCCTCAATCGCCGGCGTGTGCGACTTTGGCGGCTTGAGCGAGCGCAATCCGCGAGCTTGCTCCTCTTGATCGAATTGCCTGACATGCTCGTAAAGCTGTGGCCGGTCGCCGACGATGACGAGGCTGTCTCCGTCGAAGTCGCCGTCAAGTTTCTTCTGTTCACCAGTTGGGACGGCAACCAACGAGCCCGGGGCAAACACCTCGGTCGCCTGCAGGATGCCGAGGCAGTCGACCGTCGTGTCCACCTTGACGCGGTCCTTGCTCGTGGTCCAGCTCGCATGGCATTTGACGTCCTCGGCAGACATGATTAGCGCACGGTCGGCGTAGGCGGCCGGCCACATCTTATCCGGTACAACGATCAGGATGCCTTTGGCAAAGAAAGTCGGATCGTCGGCGGCCAGTTCCCTCCCCGACTTCTGGGCGACATTGAAGCTGTATTGAATGGCCGTGCAGTTATCGAGAAATACAGCGGTCGGATCGCCGTCGACGGCCAACTTGACCCGCTCGGCGGCAAACGGGCGCAGGTTCGGCTTATCGTAGGGCGAGCGCCCGACCAGCACGCCGCTCGTCCCCGTCAATGTTTCGCTCTTCAGCGTCGGCACATGGAGACACTCATCGTTGGAGGGTACGGCAACCGCGCCGGGACCATCGATGTGTCCGGCCGTCACCGTTCTAAACAGCTCTTCGGTGGTCAACGTTGGCTCTTGTTGGCTCTCGAGCCAGGCCGTGGCCTTTTCACGGACCTCATCCGCCACTTGGTCGCAGCGCGGATAGTGTTGCAGCGCCGAGACTGGCAGGGATGATTTCCTTCCCTCACCAAAGGCAGACATCTGATCAGGACCCTGCTCGCCGGCGCGACATACAGCTGGCATAAGGTTGGCTAGCGAGGCCCTGATGAAACCGCAGCCGTCATGCGGTCGCAATGCAATGGGACCGTCCGGCCCCCTCAGCTTGAAGGGATGCTCCTGGTTGGCGGGACGGTCCGGCAGCAGCGACAGTTTGAAGGCGCCTTCCAGCGCGTAGTCGTGAACTCCCAGGCCCTTGATCGCCGGTGGCGCCGCAAAACCCCTGCGCTGGGTATAATAATAGGCCTCCTTGAAAGGGGCCCAAGTCCGAGACAGCTGCTCGAAGGCGGTGCCCGGTGCGGTATCGACATACGGAATCGCCAGCAGCTTTCCCCCGGAAAGCTTAGCTAGCTCGCCTGGAGCACGGGCCGCAATCTGAGACACGGTCAATCGCGGCGGCTTTAACTTGCTGCCTCCGAACAGGTCCATGCGGTATGGCACACCGTTGACGTTCACCGTACGCGCCAGCATGAAGGCGCTCGGCGTTCCTGGCATCTGGACCGCAACGACTGGCAAAGCCCCGGCAGTCAGGCGCTGAAATATCGAATACCGTCTCTCCGGCTCGGTGGCCACCGGCCGTCCCTGCATGTCAACTACCGGCAACTGCATCAGTCCTGCGTCACCCTGCGGCGGTCTTGGCTCGTGATCCATGGTTCGCAGGACCTGATACACGTCGAAGACCGATGCTGGATGTTGCCCCTGGATCGTCGCCGCATCCTGCTCTATGAAAAAGTCCAGCGCATCCACTGGATTCTCCGCCTCGATCTGCGCGATCAGGTTCCAGCTCATGCTGGAAAGGTCGCTTTCAATGAGGCCGCGCGTGCTGTCCAGGATCTCCTTCGTCTTGCGCTCCAGCGCTTGCTGCCTCACCCGCAAGTCGGACCTCTTGCCCTCGACATACGGTGACCTGAATAGTCTCTCCAGGACCGCACGGGCCTTAAGCGTCTGATAGATCGATAAAGCGGGGCGGCGGCTGGCAAGCGGTCCACGGGTCCGCTCGGCATCGCTTGCGTTCAGATGCGCCTCGATCTTCTGCTCGAGCACGGATTGGAGGTCGTTGAGCAGATTGAGGGCCTGCGTGCGGTGCGAGCGCAGCGGCCTCTGTGGGCTGCGAGCCAGCGGCAGCAGAGATGCACACAGATTAGCCATGGTTTCCAGATCGTTGTGGGTCGTAAAATCAGGGGCTTGACGCAATTCCGAGAGGCGGTTCAAGCCTGTCGGTGCGAGCAAACCGAGATCATCAGACAGCCGAGCCTTACCAAGTGCCTTGAAAACGGTTGTGATGTCTAGAACGTCAGCCTGCGCCAGGCGATCATCATCATAGTGCAGGTAATGAGCGAGCTTGTGCAAGCGATCCTTCGGCAGAGCCGCGTCCGTAATATCCCCAGTGTCTTCTGCCTTCATGATCATTCGCGACAAAGCATTGGCGAGAATACTTAGCTGAGCTGTCGTGAACACACCGAATCGTAGCTCTCGAGCACCCAATCTGCGCGCGATGTCCATCGTGGACTGCTGGCACGCCGACTCTTCCGGCCACTTGGTGAAGCCGTTCATCAAGGTCGCCACTCCCTGCGGAGCGAAATCGGAGAGCTGGCGCTGACGGGCTTCCCCGGCGATTGCGATCGCGGCTCTGCGACAGTCCTCCCCGACCGGCCACTTGCTGAAACCGTTCACCAGATTAGATAGGTGCTGGTGACTAAACTCACAGAGTCGGGCGCCGCGGCGAATGACCTCACCGGCGATGGCGATCGCGGCGTCGCGACAGTCCGCCCCGTCCGGCCACTTGCTGAAACCGTTCACCAGATTAGCTAGGTGCTGGTGAGTAAAGTCACGGAGTCGGGTGCCTCGGCGAAGGACCTCGCTGGCTATAGCGATTGTGGCTTGCTGAGTCGACGCCGCTTCCGGCCACTTGCCGAATCCGTTCACCAGGTTCGCCAGGTCCTGGTCATTGAAATCAGAGAGCCCGAACTCGCCGCGCCCGGCGCGGCGGGTGACCTCCCCGGCGATGGCGACTGTTGCCTGGCGAGACGCCGCCTCTTCCGGCCACTTGCTAAAACCGTTCGCCAATGTCGCAAGTGCCTGCTGAGTAAGATGAGAGAACTGGTCGTCGCGTTGAAAGACCTCGCTGGCGATCGCCAGTGTTGCATCGCGACAGTCCGCCTGTTGTGGCCACTTACTGAAACCGTTCACCAAGTTTGCCAAGTGCTGATGACTGAAAGCAGAGAGTTGGGCGCGGCGGCGGATGACCTCACTGGCGATCGCGACTGTGGCGTGATGATAGTCGGCATCGTCCGGGCATTTGCCGAACCCGTTCACTAGGTTAGCCAGCTCCTGCGGAGTAAAATGAGACAGCCCTTGCTCGCCGGCGCGGCGAGAGACTTCTGTGGCGATATTGGCTGTGGCTTGGCGGTAGACCGCCCCTTCCGGCCATTTCCTAAAACCGTTCACGAGGTTCGCTAAGTCCTGATGATTAAAATCAGAGAGCCCGAACCTGCCGCGGGCGGCGCGGCGACCTACCTCATCGGCAATCGCTCCGGTGACTTGGCGACACCGCTCCTCTATCGGCCACTTACTGAAACCGTTCACAAGGGTCGCCATGTGCTGGGGATTAAGATCAGCGACGCCGGCACGCCGGTTACGACCAAGGACCTCACCGGCCATCGCACTGGCGGCTTCGCGGGACGCCTGCTCTTCCGGCCATTTGCTGAAACCTTGCACCAGGTTCGCCAGTTCCTGGTGGGTGAATTCGGAGAGCCGGGCACGGCGGTCGCGGCGCAGGACCTCGCCCGCGATTGCAACTGTGGCTTGGCAACAGACCTCCTCTTGGGCACACTTTCCGAAACCGTTCACTAGGTTGGCCAAGTCCTGGTGATTAAAAGTTGAGAGCCCGAGGTTACGGCGGCGAAGGACTTCACCGGCAATCGTTCCGGTGGCTTGGCGGGACCACTCCTTTTCCGGCCACTTGCTGAAACCGTTCACCAGATTAGCCAGGTGCTGCTCCCTAAAATCAGAGAGCCCGAAACGGCGGTCCTCGCGACGACGGACCTCACTGGCGACGGCTTCCGTACCGTCACGAGTTTCCGACCGCTGCGGCCACTTGCTGAAACCGTTCACCAGCAACGACAGACTTTGACTTTGCAGTACGCCAAGTGTCCTGCCCTCATCGCGGCAAAATTCGGCGATTCTGATCGTTCCATTTCGGCATGTTCTCGACTGCGGATGCCGACCAAACGATGCCGAAAAGAGCGAAAAGGCTTTGGGGTCTACTTCGCACATTAACGCACTAGGAAGCTGCGACACCCGAGCTGCCATCGCCTTGCAAGCTTCCACACCTTCCTGACCTCCAGCCTCACGACTCACCGTATTGCATGCGGTGGCGTAGCCCCATGATTGCCCGCGGCGGATATTGTCCTCGAAGCATGTGACAAATTGAGCTTTGAACTGGGCGGCGGCCTTTTGCAGGAAGGCTGCATGGACCTCGTCGCCCGCCCCTTGCAGCCGTCTGTCATGCTCCACCACTGCACGCGAGAACCCCTCAATGTCACGGGCAAAACAAATGGCGTGTAGTGCGTTGTTAGATTGTTCTTCTGAGATTGCACTTTGCACGCTCTGCGCGGCGACATCGTCCAGGCGCCGCCTTTTTGGTCTGCGATCCAGGCCCGACACGGGCTGCCTGCGCGAGGAAGGACCACTTTGTTGTGAACTCCTGGACTGATCGGCATTGCGGACTTCTGCACCGGAACGCGACGAACTTTCTTGCCGATTTGTCGCTCCCAGATGCGGCAAGTCGCGAAAAACGGGCTGGCCGTCACACCTATTGACGGAGGGATCGCCGGACGTGCGGCGCCGGACATCGCTGGCCGAAGGTGGCCTTTCAGCTGAGGATGCCCCTAACTCTCGATCTTCAGAGCGCAAGCCCTGAACGACAGAACTGAAGGTCGAGCCTTTTTGACCACCGCCATGATCCGATTCAGCCCGGTGCGTGCCTGATCCGCTAGGCGCATTCAAACGCCGGTCAACTCCCGTCATAATCCGTCTCCAGGCGAGAAATGCGCGCCGATTACAATGCGTGGCGCACACGGCGCCCTCCACAACCCGCAAAGCGCGGATCTGCCCAACCTGCGCGCTCTGGGATCGAACATATCCCCTTCACCTGACGTGACTCTGACCTGGGTCTATCTGGAGTCGCATTGCGTTCACCTATTCCGCCAGACGTCCGGGAGCTGCCCCTATCTCGGGCCAGCTGCGGCGGTGAGCGAGATCGCTGTGGACAAGCTTCGGCGAAGCCACGCTGATGATGCGTGACGATGAAAAGACGAAGGTTGGCAGAGCCGTGCCGCTTGGCTTTGAAGAGTGAGGCGACAGATGCTAAGGCTTTTGCTGCGATTGCCCGCCAGTGGCGCGTGAACTTGCCGCTGGCGGTACCGCCGGGACTTCTCGTGATGGCGAAGCTATTCTCGCTCGGAAGGGCGCCGGTGTAGAATATTCTTCCGCAGCAACGGCGTCGCGCTACCGGCCCAGGCCCTCAGCCGACACGCCGTATACGTTGATGCAGACCAGCCGCCATCAGAAATAAACCTCTTGCCGACGGGCGGGCATACGTCTTGAACGTGACGCCGCGCTTGTCGAGGAACATCCACACCGTTGAAGGAACAACCCGCACGCCGTGCCAGTCTCTCGGCGATCTCGGCAAGCGTGATGTCCGGCGTCTCCTCAATCAGGCCAAGAATGAAGCGTTCGTGCGGGTCGAGCTTCGAGCCAGATGGCTGGCCCTGCTTGCGTGCGACCGCCTCGCCGCGACAAGCGCTGATCGCGAGAGCTGCTCTGGTCGCCGTCAACCGCGGCCAGGAAAATTTCTGAGTCGGCCTTGCAAATCCCGGCGATCGGGGACGAGGTCGTTGAGATCTGCTATGTGTTGCCCGTCCGTCTTCACCAATCGTTCAATAAGGGCCCGGGTGCCGTCCACGACGAAAACGCCACAATCAAATTTGTTCTCCTGCTGACGTATGCTCGCTTGTTGCAGGTTGGCGCCCAACCGCGTTGCGAGCATCGCAGCTTGGCGGTCGTTGCCTCCCTCGTAGGAGTCGTAGTGATAGGCAACCGGGCTTTGCCGGTTGCGGCGATCAACGAGCAGCAGCGACCAATGGGTGCCGCGGGCCATACGATCGGCACGGCTAGCATCACTCACTGGCAGAAACAGGAAGTGGCGGTGTCATTACGATTGGGATCTTGGACGATGCGCCGAAATGCGCGCTGCGCCTCGCTCACTTCGCCCAGGCGCAGATGATAATGGGCTATGAGGGGATCGACAAGCCGCGTCCGAGCAGCGAGATTTGGATCGCGCGCCTGCAACTGCTCTCCCAGGAGCTCGTAATCCCTTTGGATGTGCTGATCGCCCAGGAATTCCCTGGCGCCGAGCGTCCGCCCGCTCGGGTCGGAGGACGAGACTTTCAACGCCCCGATCTGATCAGCGGAGAATGTGCTCGGAAGCGCGGGCGCATAATGAGCATGCAGCTTCGGGGTGGATGGCACCGGATAGCCAACACTCGCGGTGCTCCAGCCGGCAGGTACCTGTGCTCCGGCCTCCAGACGCGCGGCTGACGTGACGGACCAGCTTCATTTATCTGCCCGGAGCGAGCATGATGGATGAGGCGAACGTCCCTGCGCCCTCCCGACCCAACGTGGCGGAGTAGTGCTCTCTGTTGATCGCGAACTGGGCTGGGCCGAACTGGTTCGGCAGCAGATTGATCTTACCCAGTTCCTCGATCAGGATCTTCGAGGCCGGTTGGGAGCCGTGGCGCCAGCCCTTGCCGACGATAGGTCCGATGTCCTGTAGGTCGGGGGGGCCTGCTGGCCCAACGAACGAAGGCGGTCTAGCAACGCCAGGCGCCAGCACAGATTGCGCATCGCTGCTCAACTTAGCCACTGTGAGCGCATTCGGATCAAGCACTGGGTCAAGGCGGTCGTACATGTTTGACGCCGCAGCGTCGGCTGACGATGATGACTCGGGTTGTTGTGTCTGCTCCCTAAGCCTGTCCCCATCCCAAGCTCCCGAGCTCGGCGTAGCTGGGGTTGCGGGAAGCTCCTGCGACGAGCTGGGCTGTGCGCCGCGCTGCGGCGCGGACAACGACGGGGTGGGAGCTTGCATCTGCTCGACGTTTTCGGCGGCAAATTTGAACCCTCTGCGGTCGGGAATTCGCTCAGCGGAGATCGGGTAGCGTGGCCGCTTTGGATCGATGCCGGTGATCCGGAATCGCTCGCTTCCGGTGCGGAACTCGCGTCCGAAGTCCGAAGGGGCCAATCCGAAGTGCTCTGCCAAGAACTCGAACCTGTCTTTTTCGAGATTGAATGCGGTGCCGTCGGAAGCGGGAATGCTGACGCGGAACACGGGCTCGAAGAAGAAGCCGGTATCCGTGCCGCGCCATCCGGCGCCCTCGATGACCAGGCCGTGGTCCTCAGCGATCTTCTGGCAGACTTCGAGCATGCGGGTCTGGATCTCTTCGCATGTCGCTGGCGTCAGACGGGTTATGAGCCTGCCCTTCGTCATTTGCCCTTCCTCACCTGATAGACAGTACCGCGTGAGACGCCGAGATCGCGGGCGATTTGTGTGGGCCCTGACCCTGTCTAAGCCTTTGCTGGATCGTGTCGCGGTCGATTTTCGGCGGCCGGCCCTTGTATGTGCCGCGCTTCTTGGCGGCAGCGATTCCCTCCGCCTGGCGCTCGCGCCGCAGATTGGTCTCGAACTCGGCAAAGACACCAAGCATGTCAAAGAAGGCCTTACCGGGGGCGGTCGACGTATCGACAGGTTGTTCTGTCGCGGAGAGATGCGCGCCCTTCGTCTTGAGCTTGTCCACGATCATCTGCAGGTCGCGCAGCGATCTGGCCAGGCGGTCAATCCGGGTGACGACAAGCGTCTCGCCAGCATGAATGAAGTCGAGAATGGTGTTGAGTTGCGGACGGCCTTCCAGGGTAGAGCCGCTCTTCTGCTCCTCGCGAATGACCTCGCAGCCGGCGGCCTTGAGCGCGACGATCTGCGCGGCGAGGTTCTGGTCAGTGGTGGAGGTGCGGGCGTATCCGATGCGGGTCATGCAACTGTTCATTTTGGGTGTGCCGGCGCGATGCTCTGTTCATTAACGAAGATTGAGCCCAAAATATACAGGCTTTCCGGTTGCGACGTGTTCATGGGGGGTGTTCAGGCCGGGTATACCCAAATTAGAACACGCCCATCGGTTCCGGTGGTCAGTTACGCCGTCGTCGTGGTTTCAGCTTTCTGTAACCTCCGCCAGCCACGCGACTGCACCGGGCGTGGCCTGCCAGGCCTGGCCGTTTTCGTCGACGTAGTCAGCTGCCTCATCCTCCCCCCCAAAGTGATATAGCCGTCGATGGAAGCAACCAAAGGCTGCTTGCCGGAAAGGACGCCAGGCACATGGCTGTGCGCGAGCCAGGCCTCCTCGGCAAGCTTGCCGGCGCCCGGATCGTTTTCACGAAAGGCAAGAAGTGCCCGCGTGTAGAGCCATGCAGCAGCGCCATCGTCTTCGTGCTGTTTGAGAAGCTTCCTCAGGGCCTTGATATCGTCGCGCGCCAGCAAATGCCCGGCCAGCACGTAGCGGATGCCCTGATTGTCATTCGGATTGAGCTTGAGCATTGACTGATAATGGTCGATGGCCTCCTGGTGCTGACCAAGCCGCCAGAGTACCGCGGCAAGACCTGCCCGCGCCCGCATGTAGGGGCGCGTCTCGAGAAAACCCCAGAAGCGACCGGCATATCCCTCAAACCCGTCAGGGCCCAGCGCCTATTCACCCGCCGCGACGCCCTTCTGGTAATAGTCCAGCACTTCCTCGACAGACCCCGCCTCTTCTTCGGCCAACAGCACATAGGCGTCGGCGCACAACGGCGAGACTTTAAGCGCTTTCCGGGCCAGCGTAATACGCTTGCTGCGACTGGTTGCTTCCCAAGCCTCATACATGATGTCTTGCGCAGCGTCCGTCGGGTCGCTCCCACGCCCTCCGCCGAAAAGACCTGCCATGAACCCCTCCATGCCGCGCCGGTCCGGCATCGGAGGCAGAGCATTGTCATTTTCCGGCTTCTTGGATTTCGCCACTGCCTTCTTTCGGGGCTTCTTCGATACAGGCATTTCTACCATTCCCTTCGATGCTTCACGCCGCTTGTTTCTGCTCAAAATCGATCCTGCTGTTCAGGTCGAGGTTGAAGCGGCCATAAGGATTGACGTGACCGTATCAGCGGCGTCAGGCCGCGATAATCCTCCGGCGTTAGCCGCGCCGACCATTTCGGCTCGCTCAACACCGACTGCATCATGCGCGTGTTCACATAGACAAGCGACGCCTGCAGCAGATGCAGGGCCAGCACCGAGATCTCCTGCTCATCGAGCCGGTTCGAGGCGATCTCGCCACCCTTGCCGAAGAAGACGAAGCTGTTGGCGCTGTTCCAGTTCTCGATCACATTCAGGCCTTCGTGGATTTCGCGGCGGAATTTCTCGTGGCGCAAATACCGGCAAAGGAAGATCGTCTTGATCGCCCGGCCGAGTTCGGCGAGTGCCTTATAGGTCGGGTGCATCACCTCGGCGCGGGCGAAGCGGCGCAGGATCGCTTCGGGATCGGCTAACCCGCTGTGCATTCTGCTCGATCTCCTCCCAGTTGATGACGCTGGAAAGAATGGGAAGCAGATTGGGCAAGCGCGCAGGCCTGGATGCGGCAGCGCCAGCGTCTGCCGGGCGATCGCCTTAAGGCGTGGCGCCAGTTCAAACCCGAGCAGATGGCAGAAGGCAAAGCCGATCGAGCTCTGGCCGTGGCTGTCGACATACTGCCGCTGGATCTCCATGTCGGTGCAATGCCGAAGCACGCCCTTGATCATCGAAGCAACTTCCGAGGACGAGCACCGCTTGAGTTGCGAGAAGACGCAGGTTGAACCCTTTTCGACGTGCCAGTAGATCATCACGCCGCGACCGCCATAGCGGACATGCCATTCGGTCATAAGGTTGCCGTCCCAGGCGCCGAATTTCTTGGAATCCGAGGCACAAGCCGTGCCGGCTTCGCCCCAGATGGCGGTGTTGCGGATTGCCAGCGTCGCATTGGCAACACGTCCGCAGGCCGCCTCCAGCGCATCCCGATGGATGAAGCGCCGGCCAACATGAAGCAGTTCCTCGTAGCTGACATCCGGGCATCCGGCCGCCACGCGCTTCAGGCCGGCATTCGTGCCCAGCCCGTAAAGACACAGGATCAGACGCCGGTCGAGCGCACCGCGCGAAAGCGCCACACGAGAAGCCGACGTTTCAAAGGCGTCCAGAAAGCCGGTGTCGAGCGCCGTCTCCTTCAACACATCCAGCAGTTCCGTCATCGGCCAACGCCGGCCGATCTCGGCCTTGACCGATCGTAGGCCTTGCGGTTCCGGCAGCGGCTGGAACGGCGTGATCGAGATGCGGTTCTCGCCGCGCCAGAGAATGCGTGCCTTGTCGTTGCGGGGGAGTTCGGCATTCAGCAGCCGCAATTCCCGCTCAAGCTCGGCCTGGATTTTGCGCGTGAAAGCTCGCGCATCCGACGTCAGGTTGAGCGCGTTGTAGTAGGCCGCCCGTCGGCTCTCGAAATCCTTGGGCAGATCGTCGTCCGGATTGCGATAGTGGTCCGCCCCGACCACCCAGATTTCCTTGGCCCGGATGCGGTCGCGCAACTGACTGAGCACGCACAGTTCATAGCTGATCCGGTTGATGCGTCCGTCCTTGCCGATGATCGCGCCGCGGCATTTCGGCGGAATGACGCCTTCGATCGGCACCCCGTTCCGCGGCACCACGCGGCAACCGGTTTCGAAGGCCCGCCTGATCCAGTCCAACGCCCCAAGCACGGGCCGATGCACGGCATTGTTCGAACGAAACTCCAGAACCGAAAGAAGCTTCGGCAGGATTCTTCGATAGTGACCGGCATAGGATCCACGCATAACCTGGTAGATGCGCCGTTCGAGCGTGCCCTTCGCCCGATGCTCCTTGACGATCGCCGCAAGCTTCTCCTTGCCCGCTACCGGAAAGATCACATCGCAGACCCGGCCACCCGGCGCCTCGATCGCGGCACCCGCGATATCGACCAGCAGCCGCTCCATGCCGTAAACCTTCTCGATGTCACGCGCGATGCCGCCCACCACCTTGCGCTTCGAACGCACCCCGATCTTGTGGATGGTCTCCACCAGCAGGTCGATCATGCCGTCGATGATCTGTGCTTCCCGCATCATCAGGAAAACGGTATGGAGGCCCCAGTTGCCGCCTCGGGGCGTGGCGGCGCATCTCCGACGCTTTTTCGGCGCCGACCCGCCGAACGATCTGATCGATCCAGGTCTTGCCGGCAGCGGATAGAAGATCCCGCGGTAAATCCAGCTTCTTGATGAAGGCAAGCCGATCAGCCAGGGCAAGCATGTTGTCCAGCGTGGCTGCACCCGCATCTCCTTTGATTGTATGGAACCCGGTCGGGCTATCTGGATCGGCCAGCGATGTTTGCATCAGCGCGACCGTTTCCGGGCGAAGCCGATCCGCAACACCGCCAAGAAAGGATTCCAGAAAGCGTTGCCGCTCGGAGCGCACTATCCGCTCCATCTCCTTTCGCGACGGACCGAAAATCTTGCGATCCCGGCACAACAGAAAAACAGCCTCCATCATCGCTGCGACCGATGCTCCCCCAGGGCAAAGCTCCGTCGCTATCCGGCTCGCAAGTGCGGCTCGATCCGCCCGCTTCATCCGGCGGAAACCAAGATGGCGCTAAATCTCGGCGCAATGGCGCCGCCCTGAACGCCCCGAAAAATCATACCGGCAGAGATCTGCCTTGCTGACGCCAAGCTGCTCGGCCAGATACGAAACCGCGTCATCGGGGGCCTCAGCCGCCGCGGTGGTGAAATATCCGTTCGCGGCGAAGAACTTCAGTTGAACCGCCAGTCCAAGCCTCGACCCGGCCGCCTTGACCTTCAAAAAGTCGATGTCGGCAAAAGAGAGGCTCCACGCCCCGGTCAACACCTCGAGCGAAACGCGCAAACCCATACATCCACTCCCTCTTCCAAGAGTGAATTCTCAAGCGCCGACGCCATACCGGTCAATCTGTTCCGGCAACGTTCCACAACTTGGCCAAAATCGCAGCTTGGGGCCGATTAGGCCATGATCGGAGTGTCGATAGCGCAGCCAGGTGGCTGCGGAATCATCCCTCCGTCGAGGTCGTCAGCCGAGACCGCTGCCGCCTGTATGCGCAGGCCGTCCGTGAAGGCGCACCGCAGGCTCACCAGGTGGCCGACTGGTTTCATCTGGTCCAGAATCTTCGTACGGCAATCGAGGAACAGATGAGCCTTAGTGGACGTGCTTCAGGAAGACCCATCCTGTCCGAGGACGCTATTGTCGACGCTGCGACACATCGCCGGCGTGCCCGTCTCGCGCATAGTCCTTACGCCAGGAGGGTCTATCCTACCAGATAGGCGGCGAGCAGCATTGAACCCCACATCACCATGGTGCTTTGAAACGTTCCTTGCCCAATGCTGGAAGTAAGGGAACCGCTGCGGACGGCATCTTTTTCATGATGTCAAGCAGCGCGGCTACACCGGCAGCTTCTCCAATCTGGAGCGACTGCTGGGAGCTTGGCGGCGGGCCGAAAGAGTGCGCGCCGATGATGTTCCTTCGATGGCGATCAGCTCGGGACCCGTTCGAGATCCGGATACCGGCCACGCGATTTCGCCAGTTGTTGCCGCGGCGCTGTACATAAAGCCAAGAGGCCTGCTGACGCCTCGACAAGCAAGGAAAGTCGATGCCCTGAAGCAGGGATCTGACGCATTCGCCGAGATGCGACGCCTTGGCAATGCGCTTCAACGGTATCCTTCGGAGCAGGAGGTCGGAAACACTGGCCCCCTAGATCGACGATGCAATCGACTCCGACATCATTCCGACAACAACGCCATCGAGCTGCCCTGGAGCAACGGACAGGCCGAAGGTCAGATCAACCGCCTCAAGACCCTCAAGCGCGCAATGTACGGCAGCCCGCGCGACTGGATGAACCTGCCCGGTTCCCGAGTACATCCGCCACCGTGACGACCGGAAGAAAATTCGAGCTGATCGTAGGCCGCTCGCTGCCTGAAGACGGCGCTCCGCGCTACATCGGTTTCGTCCACGGCTATGATCGCGAGCTGCAACGGCGCATTCTCGACCATCTCAAGAAGCAGGGCGTCCGGGCCAATCAGGATATTACCTTAATCACCGACGGGGGGAAGAAGTCCGCTCGCTCGCGGAAATGATCGCACCGGCGCGAGCATGTCCTCGACTGGTTCCATATCACCATGCGCATCACGGTTTTTCGCCAGTTCGTGCAAGGGCTCGACAACCACGACGAGCAGACCGGACAGGACCTGCTTGCAACCTTGCGCAGGATCAAATGGCATCTGTGACGAAATCGCCGAGCTGCAGCTCGACGCGGAAAGTCTCGACACAGGCTAGCCGAACATGCGCAAGTTCCTGACCCCCAATCGGCGAGTTCCAGGCCTACATCGCCTTCCAACAGTGCCAGCCTGATCAATTACGGCGAGAGCTACCGGGCCGGAGATCGCATCAGCCTCTCCGTCGGCAAAGAGCTGTTCTGGTTCATCCCAGCCATCGAGCTCAACGTCCCGCGTCGGAGCGCTCTCTGCTTCTGGAGGAAGCCATTAGGTCCGCTCGGGCTTGATCGGAGGCTTGGCCGATGGACGTTGTGTTTGCTTCGCTCGGCTGCCGCCCGATGGCGAGGCTTTGCGAATTGTCAGTCCTCTGCCTTTTCGCCGGTCTCAACGGCGCTGTGTAACGTTCAGTGTTGATGACGACGCCCCCGCTGTTCACGCGGTTGCTCCTGTCCAGTGTACTCGTCAGCTTGTCCTCGGCCTCGCGCGTCTTGCCCAAGTGCCGTTCCAACGGCGCTGGCGCGACCTGTCTGGCTTGCTGCTCTTGCAAGGCGGCGTGTTGCACCTGCGACCCGGGTGCTGCCAAAGCTTCGGCAGGGCTTGCGGCAAGCTCGTGCGGCAAGCGCCCCTCTCTCAGTCGGTTTTGCAGCGCCTGCCGATCGGCGACGAGGTAGTTGAGGTGCAGCGGCAGCTGCTGGTCTGGCCGCTCTTCGTTCGCCAATCGACGAACCAGCTCGCGCGTGCCGTCCACCACGAAGACGCCGCAGTCAACAGCGTTTTTCTGCTGCGCCATGTCGGGTGTTACCAGGGTCGCGTCCAGTCTTGTAGCGAGCTTTCGTGCAGGCGCGTCGTTGTATCGCTGTTCATTTTGCTGGATGGAGTCGTAGTGATAGGCGACCGCTCTTTCCGGATCGCGGCGATCTACGAGGAGCAGCGACCAATGGGTGCCGCGGTCAATACCCACCCCATCGTTCACTGGCACGAACAGGAAGTCGGATGGGCCGGCGTTTCGATTATAAATCGACTGCAATGTGCCTCGCGCGTCTTGCTGCTCCATGTGGCGCAGCAGATGGGAGACCGACGGATCGACCAGCCGCGTCCGGGCGGCGAGCGCTGGATCGGCCTGCTGCAGCTGCTGCTCGAGGAATTCGTAATCCCTCTGGATATGTTCGTCGCCCAGCAGTTGGGTGGCCCCGAGCACCGCCCCCCGGGGGAGATTGGACGAGCCTGACGGAAGGGCTTCGATGTGTGCATCGGAGGAGGTGGTCAGATCGACCAACGGAACCCCGAGATGGGTGTCTGAGAGCCTGGCGGTCGCTGGCAAGGCGGGTCCCGGAGCCCTTGCCGGTACTGCTGCCGCTCCAGCTTCCCTTATCGCTCCGCGATGGAGGAGCCAAACGTCGTTGCCCTCCTCTGGCCTCCGGGCGGTGTAGCCGTGGCCTTTAATCTCGTAGTTCCATTCCGGCTTGTCCGCGTCCGGCAAGAGGCCATAATGGTACAAGGAAGAGAGCATCGCCTCTGGGACGCGTTGAGTCACATGGGAGAAGCCTTTGGGCACGGCGAACGAAACATTTATGGAGTCCTCGATCGCAGCCGGGGGCGCCTCGGACCTTGCTGAGGGCGCGGCCCCCGCATGCAGCCTTCCGATGTGTTCGGACCCTGTCCCTTGAACCGGTACCCCTTGCAATGGCAATTCACCCAATTGCCACATGGGGGGCTGCATCGGCATGCGGCCGCCTGAATTGCCGATTTCGCTCGGCTGCTGCTGAATGGCGGCGGCTTGCGGCGTATTCAGGGCCCTCTGCCTCTCCGCCGGCCGCAACGGCGCCGTCGAATGTTCATTGTTGATGATGAACCGCTCGGGTGGCAGGAGGTTGCCCTGGTCAAGCGCATCCGGCCAGGGCCGGATCTGCTGTTGGCTGGCAGCCAAGACTGGCGGGGCGGCGGCCTCAACTCCGGCGTGCCCAGAGCCGGCCGCTGCCAAAGCGTCCGCCACGATCCTGTCTGACGCAGGCTTCGCATCGCGAACCCGTTCAAGCGCCCAGCGGAGATAATCGTTGCCTGGAAATAACACCTCGGCGAATTCGATCCGCGAATCATGATCCAGCCCAGAGATCGTCCGGCCCCGCCTGTCAAGCGCCTCAGAAAATCTGCGAAGACTATGACCATAGACAACACGGGTGCTTGGGGCCAAGCTGCTGTCACTGGTCACTTGTTCCAAGACATGCGCATCTGCCTTTGAAGGCACCGTCACTGGCCACCGGCCAGTCGCTGAATAGCCCGGCTCATGATACGCACGCAGGACGTTCAACGCCGGCCTTATATCCCTTATGTCAGTGTCTTTCGGAAAGAAGGTATTGAGGTGATCGACCAGGGATTGGTGATTTTTTAGATCAGTCGCTTGGCCACGAGCACCGAGATCATTCGCCAATCGGCGAAGCGCATTCGAGTATATTCGGAGCGTCGGCGCGCTATGGTGTTGCTGAGCCTCAGCATGGGCGATCGCCTTATCAATCACGTCCCGGTGTTCGTCGGACAAGTGGGGATAGCGGTTAGCCGGGGCACCAACAGTCGCTGAATAGCCCGGCTCATGATAGGCACGCAGGACGTTCAACGCCCTCTTCATATCATCGTTTTTCGGAAAGAAAGCATCGAGGTGATCGACCAGGGATTGGTGATTTTTTAGATCAGTCGCTTGGCCACGAGCGCCGAGATCATTTGCCAATCGGCGAAGTGCATACCTGTATTTTAGGACCGTGCTCTCGCTATATTTTTGCTGAGCCGCAGCGTGGGCGATCGCCTTATCGATAAGGTCGCGGTGTTCGTCGGACAAATGGCGATAGCCGGTGGCACGGGCGCCACTCGCGACAGGTTCGGCTCGGCGCGGCTCGGCCACGTGCTGCTCAAAACCCGCTTGCCGCGCTTGGCCAGCATCCGGCAAGGGGCCAGGGCGGTCCAAGAAAGAGAGCATCGCGTCTGGGACGCGTTGAGTCCCATGGGAGAAGCCTTTGGGGACGGCGAATGAGACGTTTATGGAGTTCTCGATGGCAGCGGGGGGTGCCTCAGCCCTTGCGGAGGGCGCGGCCTCCGCATGCAGCCTTCCGATGTGTTCGGACCCTGTCCGTTGAACCGGTACCCCTTCCAATGGCAATTCACCCAACTGCTGCGTGGGGGGCTGCATCGGCACGCGGCCGCCTGAATTGCCGATTTCGCTCAGCGGCTGCTGAATGGCGGCGGCTTGCGGCGTATTCAGGGCCCTCTGCCTCTCCGCTGGCCGCAACAGCGCTGTGTCATGTTCATTGTTGATGATCACCCGCTCGGGTGGCAGGTGGTTGCCTTGGTCAAACGCATCCGGCCAGGGCCGGATCTGCTGTTGGCTGGCAGCCAAGACTGGCGGGGCGGCGGCCTCAACTCCGGCGTGCCCAGAGCTTGCGAAAGCGTCCGACACGCTTCTGTTAGGATCCTCCGGTCCAGCGGGCATCCCTGGGTTGCCGAACAAAGACGAGGCGGCTTGATCACCCTGCCGCTGCTGAAGCACTTCGCGGAACCCCTGTTCCAGTCGCAGAAGCTCCTCTGGATTGGTTGGCGGCTTGTCAGCTCGATTATCGAACAGCGGCCGCAAGGCCTCGGGAACCTCCGCATTGTGAACCCGCTGCAGCGCGAAGCGGAGTTTCTTGTTGCCTGGAAACAACGCCTCGGCGAGTTCGGTCCGCGAATTGTGATCCAGCCCAGAGATCGTCTGGCCCCGACTCTCGAGCTCCTCAGAAAATCTGCGAAGAAGACGACCATAGACGACACGGGTGCTTAAGGCCAACCCGCTGTCACTGCTTAATTTTTCCAGGATACGCGCATCTGCCTTTGACGGCACCGCCGCTGGCCACCAGCCAGTCGCTGCATTGCCCGGATCATGATACGCACGTAGGACGTTCAACGCCGTTTTAATGTTCTGGTCATTCGGAAAGAAAGTATCGAGGTGATCGACCAGGGATTGGTGATTTTTTAGATCAGTCGCTTGGCCACGAGCGCCGAGATCATTCGCCAATCGGCGAAGCGCATTCGAGTATATTCGCAGCGTGTCCGCGCTCTGGTTTTGCTGAGCCGCAGCGCGGTCGATCGCCTTGTCAATAACGTCCCGGTGTTCGGCGGACAGATGGGGATAGCTGGCAGCAGGGCCGCCAGCAGTCGCTGAATAGCCCGGCTCATGATACGCACGCAGGGCCTTCAAAGCGCTCTTCATATCAACGTCTTTCGGAAAGAAAGCACCGACGTGATCGACCAGGGATTTGTGATTTCTTAGATCGATTGCTTGGCCACGAGCGCTGAGATCATTCGCCAACCGGCTAAGTGCAAACGTGTATTTTCGGGCCGTGGTCTCGCTATATTTTTCCTGGGAGTGGGCGATCGCTCTATCAATAAGGTCCCGGTGTTCGTCGGACAGATGGTGATAGCGGGAAGCACGGGCGCCACTCGCAACCGGGTCGGCTCGGCGCGGCTCGGCCACGTGCTGCTCAAAGCCCGCTTGCCGCGCTTGGCCAGCATCCGGCAAGGGGCCAGGGCGGTCCAAGAAAGGGAGCATCGCGTCTGGGACGCGTTGAGTCCCATGGGAAAAGTCTTTGGGGACGGCGAACGAAACGTTTATGGAGTCCTCGATCGCAGCCGGGGGCGCCTCGGACCTTGCTGAGGGCGCGGCCCCCGCATGCAGCCTTCCGATGTGTTCGGACCCTGTCCCTTGAACCGGTACCCCTTGCAATGGCAATTCACCCAACTGCTGCGTGGGGGGCTGTATCGGCACGCGGCCGCCTGAATTGCCGATTTCGCTCAGCTGCTGCTGAATGGCGACGGCTTGCGGCCTATCCACGGCCCTCTGCCTCTTCGCTGGCCGCAACGGCGCCGTCGAATGTTCATTGTTGATGATGCCCCCCTGGGGTGGCAGGTGGTTGCCCTGGTCAAGCGCATCCGGCGAGGGCCGGATCTGCTGTTGGCTGGCAGCCAAGACTGGCGGGGCGGCGGCCTCAACTCCGGCGTGCCCAGAGCCGGCCGCTGCGAAAGCGTCCGTCACGATGCTGTTGTGGTCACCCGGTCCAGCGGGCATCCCTGGGTCGCTGAAAAAAGACGAGACGGCTTGATCATCCTGCCGTCGCTGAAGCACTTCGCGGAACCCCTGTTCCAGTCGCAGAAGCTCCTCTGGATTGGCTGGCGGCTCGTCAGCTCGATCATCGAACAGCGGCCGGAGCGCCTCGGCCACTTGATCATCCTGCCGTCGCTGAAGCACTTCGCGGAACCCCTGTTCCAGTCGCAGAAGCTCCTCTGGATTGGTTGGCGACTCGTCAGCTTGATCGAACAGCCTCCGGGCCTCGGCAAGGTGCTGCTCAAAGCCCACTTGCCGGGCCTGGACCGCTTGCCCCTCTTCCAAGCCGGCGTCCTGCACCTGCGGCAAAGCTGTTACACGGGATGTAATTTTTCGCTGGTCCACACTAGCCTCGCATCAAACTGTATCGTCAAAGTCCTGCGCCAATCCGCGCAGCGGCTCATCGAGTCGAGATTCTGCGGAGAATCCCTCCTCTGCTTCCGTCAAGGGTGCCGGCTCCGGGAGGGCGCCTGTCTGCCTTGCGACTCTTCCGTGTCATATGTGGCATGTCGAGTCGATCCGGAGGATTTGGAGATGCAAATTCCCATAGCCGTTCACCTGTAGTGGAGTTTCTGATCGCCAAGGGACGGGATACGCGAGACGGGCGCTTAACCTTCAGTGTCATCTGGATGACCCATGCTAGGCGGGTTGGCTTACGACAAGCTGACGGGCACCGTAACGTTAACCGGGCATCGATCAAAATGTGGGATCTGGCGGCATGACCAGATTTTCCCGTGATTATCGTCGCCACCGATTTCCGGCGCAGGTGATTGCCCGTGCCGTTTGGCTCTATTTCCGGTTTCCGCTCAGCCTGCGGATGGTCGAGGATATGCCGGCAGCTCGTGGCGTCATCGTCTCTCGCCAGACCGTGCGACTTTGGGCTGAAAAATTTGGCAGACACTTTGCCAAATGATATCCGGAAGTGATCGGCCGGCAAGCTCGGCGACACATGGCATCTCGATGAAGTTGCCATCACCATCGGTGGAAAGAAACACTGGCTTTGGCGCGCCGTTGATCAGGACGGGTTTGTTCTCGACGTGTCGGTGCAAAGCCGTCGCAATGTCAAGGCGGCAAGCCTGGTGCAACACCAGGTTCTCGATACCGTCCGAGAACAACGCGACCTCGTCAATGCGCCGCGGCAGTTGTCTCCAGATCGCGTCATCAACCTTCGCCATTGCCCCCAAACGGCATCGGCTGAGGTTGGAACATCGGCATAAAAGGCGTGAACGATCGCCGGATCAGCCGGCTCCCCATCGCACCCGATGAAAACGACCACGCCGTACGCTGAGGCTCATCACGGGTCGACCAAAAGGCGGTAGATTCTTTGTATCGAGCGGACAGCGTCTGCGGCGCCGTCGTGCAATCGGCCCAAAGGCGAGAATGCGGATGGCGGGTGTGTGCGTCCGTCACGCAGGCCTGGCTTCGAAAGAGGGCACCGTGGTCGACAAAATTCGAGCGCAAGTCCGGCCTAGCCGGCACTCGCCGTTGCGGCCAGCCAGAACCTCAACTCAGGCGACTTTTCTTCAGAATCCTTGATGTAGCGCTCCTGCCAGTCGTCTTTCTCGCTGAGGGGCTTGCCGAACGTGTCCGGGTATTTCTTCAGCCAATAGCGGTAGGCATAGTGGTCGTAGAGGTCGAGCACATGGCAGGCATAGGCCTCGGCCAAGGGACGATGACCATGCACGATCACCATGTTCTCGTCGTTGTTATGGGAGGCGCGATAGCCCAGATTGTGCGAACCGGTGATAACCACGCACTCGTCGCTAAATGGGTCAATGACCACGACTTTGTTGTGAATGATGGCGAACCCAACCTTATAGATTTCCTTCTCCCACCGGCCGAAGGCATCATCGATCGCATCAGCAGGGATCGCGCGGTAATCAGGCGCAGCTCCCACCTTGCCCTTGGCTTTCTTTACGCCGCCGTCCTCGCCAATCACCCCGACGTTGAAACCGGCTTTTCCAGGCTGTTCGTCACCTGAGCCTGCATGCAAGGCCTCAGCGAAGTTTGCGGCCCGCACCGTGCTTGTCAGGGCGCCTCGCACGAACAGGTTTGGGTTGTTCCGAAGCGCGTTGCCGGCAGCATCGAGGATGGAGTTGTTCCCCGGATCGAACGCCAAGAAGAGCACGGCATGTTTCGCCGCGCCGACCAGCTCGTAGAGCCGAGCCATGTCATTGGGAATTTCTTTAGGAGGAGTTTGCAGCAAATCCTCGGTGTTGGGAGAAAACAGCACCTCTATGTGAGCGCTGCCGTCTTCAAGAGTCATGGGGTTGGCGATCGCCTTGGCATTGGCCTCGCGGTTGGCTTGCCGAAACGCCGGATCCTGCAGCTTCTTTGGGGCATCAGCACCCAGTTCACTGAAATGCTTAACCGAGGTCCAATACTCTTTGTAGCGGGCAGCGACCAGTGGCGATTTGATGATCAATGTATTGTTGGTCTGCGTGGCAAGCCCGGTGCTCGTCCAATTGGTGGAGCCAGTCAGCACCTTCGTTGGTTTGCCGTTTTCCTCCAACACCATGAACTTGTTGTGAGGAATGCTGCCATCGGGCAAAATGCGGTCCGTCACATTCACGCCGGCGGCATGGAGGTTGTGACGATTGTCGGAATCCGCATCGTCGACCTCTACGCCATTCTTTTTGCCACGCTCGTTTCCAAGCACGACATTTCGAATCTTAGGATCGCCATGGTCATGGGCCTGGAGGCGAACTTCGAGGCCCCGCGGATCGTTGAGTTCATAAAGTGCGCTGAAGATTTCGGCGCCAGCCGTCCGGTCAGCCTGGTCTAGCAGAGACGTGACTCCCTTGAACAACTCTCCCTCGAGCGCGATTCTGACCGAGTCGTGGGGATCGGCGACGCGCTTGAGCAAAAGGTTTCCGTTCGCTTTGTCACCAAGGGCCCGTGTCACGGCCTGCGTCGCCACAATCCCGCGGTTGAAATAGGCTTCGAAAATGCCCCTATCCGCGGTGACGGCCACCGAATTGGACAAAAGCGGTTCGGCGTCTTTTAGCGGCTGCAATTGGCCAGGTGTTCCACCCATCGGCACTATTCGATAGCGCACCTGAGAACCTCGCCGGACATAGAGGTCTTTCCACCAGAATTTCTGGATCGGGGCGTCTTCGGTTGTCGCGTCCTTCTGATCCTCGAACCCGGCGAAGCGTGCCATCGCCGGTAGCGCTTGTTCCGTACCAGCAGTCAGGTCCTGCCGGAATATCGCAAACCCTAGGCAGCCGTCGAGATGGCGATCATAGGTCCACGCGACGAGGGCAATGTCGTTATTGGAGAATGCCAGAGCTTTCATGGAACGTTCCTCATTGAACCGGACAGGCAGGGAGGCACGAAATCACGAGCGCGCGTAGGCGCCAGAACGGCTTTAAGGCAGGGAGCATGCGGGAGCTGTGGCCAACCAGCGGTTCAGAACCGCAGCAAGCCTTAAACCCGCGCGGCCGAGCTGCTCATCCACGACGGGCAAAGCTTTTGCGTAATAGTCGTTGTCGAGATTTGCGCCGTTAGTGATGCCGGCGGCCATCTCTTGCGCCAAGGTGTGGGCTTCTAGCGCCCAGGCTACCGGGTCGAGCGTCTCAGAGGCCTCGGGATGCTTGAGCAGCCAGTCAGTTTCTAGGCGATCCACATAGGATCCCCAGGCATAGGTGGTTTGTTTGATGATTGTGCTGTCCCACACCGCATGAAGGTTGTCGGCAGGGGTCTTAGGCGGACTTTTGATCAACCCACCGAACTTCACGGTGACTGCGAGCGCGTTCTCGCCGGTGTTGTCAGCCACGGTGTGGAACGGTTGGTGGAGATCTCCCACGATGTGAATGAGGTAGCGCAGGCTATCCCTGCGCTGCAAAGGGTCTGTTGCGCAGGTAATTTCATGCTCGGCGCGATCGATCTCAGCGATGGCGCAATCACCTTGCACATTCGCGGCGCATTGGGACACAGGGTCGTATTTGCTGTCGGCCAGAGGAATGTCGACGAAGTGCCAATTGTAGCTTTCCGGATGGATTGCATAACGGACGTCATCCGCCCAGCTCGCGACAGATGCCATCGCCACTTCTCCGCCCAGGATGCGCTTGACTTCCATCAGCGCTGTGGAGGAAAGACGCCGTTGGGCGATTTCTGCCACGATCGAATGCCCTTCCGGACCCCATGCAAATGCTTGGCTGCAAGCCGCGCCGGTGAGCAAGATCCCCAGCACCAAAGATTTCATGGGTGTCCTCCGTTTGATGTGCCTAACCATCCAAGGTGTATTCGGTCTCGACGGTTATCGAGCCGACGTAGTTGGGATAGGTCGTCATTCCCTCGTCATCGAGGACGTCCTCACGACTATAGTTTTTGTTTGAGACGTAGAAATGAACCTTGTCGCCAATACAGTCCATGGTGATGTCACCGGCATCGTTCTGTGTCACGATTTTATAGCCGGTATAGTAGTTTAGATGGCGGGAGGGCGCTTCGCCGATGACGATGATCTGCGGGTCCAGCCTCTCCAACCAGGAATTCGGGATCTTGCCGCTGTCGCGCCCGTGGTGGGGCGCAAACACGACCGTCGTCTTCGTGAGCTCAATATCGTCGAAGATCTCCTGCATGAACTTGGTGTGGAGATCTCCGATCCACATGAATGTGGCGCCATCTTCGATTGAATAACGGGCGACCAGCGACATATTGTTGAAGGCCAGCCCGTCCGCCGCGTCCTTCAGGGCAGCCTTGTAAGCTTCATTAGAAACATTCGGCCACAGGATACTGATCCCAGCCGCGCCGCGCTCATCACTGCTCTGGTTCATCCATTTGCGCTTGCACCCTTTATAGACATGGTAGGCCGAGCTTGAGTCTCTCAGCTTGCAGTAGTGCTCAAAAGACGTGGTAGGACTGTCCTTGGTAGCGCTGTTGGCCACGCAATAGAAGTTGACGATACCGAGCTTCTCATCCAGGTACTCCAGGCCGAGGATGTGGTCCTGATCGGGGTGGGTCGAAATGAATCGCGTGATGCCTTTTTCGGCAGACGCTTCCTTGAGTTCTTCGACGATCGCCTCCTTCTGGTCGTCATTCAGGCAGCAATCGATAATCGTGAAATTATCGCTGTTGTGGCGGATGTAGAATGTGTCTCCGTTGCCGACAGACAACGATTTGACCAACGGCATGGCTCAAGCTGCACACCGGCCTGGTTGATTCCGCGATTGCAAATGTTGTTCTTGTGTTCGCCAGGCAGCCGGTGGCCCGAGGTGATGGCTTTGAAGCCAGCTGCCTCCAGTGCCGCCGCGATCGCGTCGCGCAACTCCTTGCCTAGGCCTCCGAGCCAGATCGTTTCCGGGTCGTCGCCGTCGGCACGGCCATGCATGCCGATTACAATCCGGGCCCTGCTGACCAGGTCGACGCATCGATTTTCGTCGAAATACTCGGACGGTATATGCAGTTCGGAATGCGGTCGTTTCGGCTTGAGCCCCTCAAACAGGTAGAGCGAGAAATCATCTCCCGCGACGGCGGTGGCCAATTCAGACGTGCCATGCTCAATCCAGCCGCCATGCGGCGCGACAATTGCCACGGCCGAAGCTCGATCCAGAACCAGGAAATCGTAGTCAACGCCCTGCGTCTTCTCGGCTGCCAAGTCAGCGAAAGCCATGTACTCGCCTTTTCTGGTCTTCCGCAGAATGCTTGGAGATTGATTCATCGCTAGCTCCCTGTCCGGTTCCTAGATCCTCCCGATCGCAACGAACACGGCCAATGGCCGATGCGGCACCGGCAAGCGACCTCTCCGGGGGATAACTGGTAAGTTCACTCTTTGTTCTATCCGGTCGCCTTCCAATCCTGTATACTTCGAGGCGTTCTTTTGCACCACGTTCCCTCGCGAGGATCTGCCTGATGACTGTCCAGCCCAGGACTCTCAATGAGCCGACAATCAGTTGCCCGAGCTGCAAGACCGACATCAAGCTCAACGAGTCGCTCGCGGCGCCGCTGATTGCGGCTACGCGCGAGGAATACGAACGGCGACTGGCGCAGAGCAACGCCGCCATGACGGCCCGGGAGGAGGAGCTCCAACGCAAGCAGGCGGCCATCGACGCCGCCCGGGAGGACATCGACAGGCAGGTCGCCGAAAAACTCAAGCTCGAGCGTGCCGGGATAGCCGTTGAAGAGGCCCGCAAGGCAAAAATTCTGGTCTCCACCGACCTGGAGGACAAGGACCGGAAGCTGGGCGAGTTGGAGGCGACGCTGAGGGCACGGGACGAAAAGCTCGCTGCGGCGCAGTTGCAGCAGGCCGAATTTATGAAGCAGCAGCGGGCGCTCGACGATGAAAAGCGGGAAATGGCGCTGACCATCGAAAAGAGGATCTAGGAAGGGTTGGACGCCGTCCGCATCAAGGCCAGGACCGACGCCGAAGACGGCCTCAAGATGAAGGTAGCCGAGAAAGAAGAACAGATCGCCGGCATGCAGCGCCAGATCGAGGAGCTGAAGCGCCGCGCCGAGCAAGGATCTCAGCAGCTTCAGGGCGAAGTCCTTGAGCTCGAGTTGGAGTCGCTGATCGCCAGCCGCTTCCCGATGGACATCATCGAACCGGTCGCCAAGGGTGAGTTCGGTGGTGACGTGCTGCAACGCGTGGTGGGACCGGCCGGCCAGCCGTGCGGCGCGATCCTATGGGAATCCAAACGCACCAGGAACTGGAGCGCGGGCTGGCTCGGAAAGCTACGGGCGGACCAGCGTGCCGCCAAGGCTGACATTGCGTTGATGATCTCCGAGGCGCTGCCTGCGGGGGTCGAAACGTTCGATCTGGTCGATGGCGTCTACATCGCCCATCCCAAGTGCGCGATTCCGATCGCGATCATGCTCCGGCAGTCCCTCGTCGAGCTCGCCAACTCCCGCATCGCCCAGGACGGCCAAGCCACCAAGATGGAGCAGGTCTACGGCTATCTGACTGGCCCCAGGTTTCGCCACCGGGTCGAGGCGATCGTCGAGAAGTTCTCCGATATGCAGGACGACCTTGCTAAGGAACGGAAAACCACAATCCGCCTGTGGGCCAAGCGGGAGGCTCAGATCCAGGGTGTCATCGAGTCAACCGTCGGAATGTACGGCGATCTGCAGGGCATTGCGGGCAAGGTGATGCAGGAGATCGCGGGCCTGGAGGTGTTGGCTATCGAAGCGTCCGCGTCCATCCCCGATTGAGAAAGGCGAATCTGGGCTGGGGTCGGGTGTGAGACGAGGGCAAGCTGCTCTTTGAAAGCGGATCGCAACGCCAAGAAGCCGCCGCACTGATCCCTGGCCCGGACGGGTCATCAGTGTGCTATGCAGCCTCCGGTTTTTGCGCCAAGCTGTACGGACAATGAAAGCCTGCCCGTGACAGACCGTGAAATCCACCTCTACCTCGATGACAGCGGCAGCCGCGAGCCAGACCGAGAGCCTAAAGAGAAGCGCCGGGACGAAATGGACTATTTCGCCCTCGGCGGCATCCTCATCAACGAGGAAGACGTCGATGAGCTCTATGCCCGCCACAAGGCCTTCTGCCAGAAGCACGGCATCACCTACCCGCTCCACTCCTGGGCCATCCGCGGCGGCCGTGGCGACTTCGGCTGGCTAAAGAAGCCGGAGTCCGCTTTTGAATTCCTGGGCGATCTGCAGGGGATGCTTCTCGCGCTGCCCGTGATCGGCATCGCCGCGGTGATCGACCGACCGGGCTACGTTGCCCGTTACCGGGACCGGTATCAGGATCAGCTCTGGTTCATGTGCAAGACCGCCTACTGCATCCTGATCGAGCGCGCCGCCAAATATGCCCGCAGCCAGGACCGCAAGCTGCGCGTGTTCTTCGAGAGGGCTGGCAAAGCCGAGGACCGCGACCTGATAGCCTACACGCGGATCCTGAAGACGCAGGGGATGCCGTTCGATGGCGTCAACTCCGCCAGCTACGGGTCATTAACCGCTGAGGAGTTCAAAGACATCGTGCGCGGGGAGCCGCGCGGCAGAACCAAAGCCACGCCGATGTTGCAGATCGCCGATCTCTACCTCTATCCGATGGCCAAGGGCGGCTATGACCCGTCCTACCGGCCCTACAGGGCCCTGATGGACCACAAGCGTCTCATCGACGCGCACCTGCCGCCCGAGGACCTGGCATCCTGCGGCATCAAATACAGCTGTTTTGAACGGATAAAAAACAAAGACCCGGACTAGCCGGGCCTTCGTTTTGAAATGGTCGGCTGGCGCCTGGCGCCAACCCCGGAGCGATGCTCACCTGCAAAGTATGGGTATTGACGCTCTCTTTGTCAACACCCCCGGGTGAACCTCTGGTCGGGGGGCCCTATCTTATCGCTTGCATATAGCACGGTTCGTCTAATCGATATCTCATATTATCAAGTCCTCTTCTTTGGGTGCAGCGCGGTTCCCCGGCCCCTGAATCCAAGGACATAGGCCGGATGAACCTTGAAACACCCTCCCCCTGAATCCAGAATCGTCCCCGATGCCCTTGCGTCATCACGGGAAACCACCATATCTGGATGCAGTTCACCACAGGGAAGCCCGAGATGGCCCAGCCAGAAACCGCCAAAGCAGACGTCGATAAGCTACGCACCAATGAGAAGAAGTGGACCAAGGCACTCATGGCCACAGGCTGGAGCGCTTTCCCGAACATCATCATCGAGAAGCAGCAGGGGTTCTGTTGCAAATTTTTGTTGAACTGAAGCAAGAAGAGATGGCGGGCGGTGCTTATGCGGCGGCGAGGATATCGAACTGCTCGGCCAATGACGGATTTGGGTTGAAGGCGAACCTCGCCTGTCGTTTGCGCATCATGTGAAGCATTTCGATGCCGTCGAGGATGATGCTTGCGGCTGCGGGAGATTTGAAGCCGAGCATCGGCCGAACACGGCGCTTGATCCGCCGATGGTCCTGCTCGATCCGGTTGTTCAAGTATTGGCTTTGGCGGATTCGGATCGGCTTCGGTCGGCGCCTGCAGCGATCCTGCAATCGATGTGTCGTATCGCAGGAAACGATCGCCTCCTGGTTGGTCTGGCTACCATCGATGACGACACGATCGGGACGCCCATGGCGCTCCAGCGCTTTCCTGAAGAAACGCTTGGCCGCCGGCAAACCCCGATGTTCGCTGAAATAGAATTCGACCGTGTCGCCGACGCTGTCGATAGCGCGGTAGAGATACATCCACTGCCCTCGGACCTTGATGTAGGTTTCATCAACATGCCATTTGCCGGTCGCTGCGCGCTTGCGCCGGTTGAAGCGCTCCAGCAGCAAGGGCGAGAAGTGAACAACCCAGCGATGGATCGTCGAATGATCAACGCTAATGCCACGCTCGGCCATCATCTCCTTCAAATCGCGCAGGCTCAGTCCATATGCCAGATACCAGCGAACGCACACCAGGATGACCGATCGGTCGAAATGCCGGCCTCTGAACATCACAAACCTCCTAAAAAAATGTCGGAGGTCACTTGCCAGACAACCCGTAACGAAAAAGTTTGCAACAGAACCTATAAAAATCCTTCTTCTGGCAACGACTTGATAAAACTATATATATGACGTCTAAGACAGTCTATTGCGGTGGAATTGCGCTCAGTGCATAGACGTAGAAGCTCTCGATGCCCATCAACGGAAGCATTAATTCGACCAGATTCTACAAGCGGTACCAGAACGAGGTGACTGGTGCGTTGGTGTATTTTCTCAACAATCGACAATGTTTCTGAGCGGCCAGACGGAAGGTATAGGCATTTATGGAATTTCCAATTCATCTCCCCGCGTTTAGGCATGTCTTTGTCATGATAATTTTTATCAAGTTCATCGAGAATATCCTCGGCGGCCAATAGGTCTGTTTCCTGATAACGTGAAAGTGCATGCGATAGAATATCGCATTCTAAAAGGATCCTGAGATCTAGCAGTTCGATGACTGTCTCGCGCTTCGTTGAAATGGCGACGGCGCCTTTATGCGTTCTGCGGGAGACCAGTCCTTGCGCCTCCAATTGTCGGAGCGCCTCGCGAACTGGCACTCGGCTCACCTCATACTCTTTTGCGATAGTTTCCTGCACAAGGGAGTCGCCGTCCCGGATTTCGCCGCTAAGAATGCGCTCTCGCAAAGCCTCAACGAGGATGTCGGGTAAAGTTTGTCGTCTGATTGGACATTTTGCTTTCGGCGCGATGGGAGTTGCCAACCCTTGGTCCCTCTTCGTGCATGCATTCGTTCGAATGGTGCTGTCACATTGTTTGAAGTGCGGATAAGTGGCGGCCTGGCCTCAAGCCACCACGGCGATGGTCTCTGCTTGAGCTAGCTGCCTCCTATCACTGCAGGCGCTCCCTCAAGCGATGATTGCACGAACAATTCAAACCGAGGATTTCTTCAACGGCCCCCGCGTGTTGCCGTCTCCCTGGCGGGCGGAATAAACCATGTTGATGGCGCACCGTTCTCGATGGCGGCGAGCGGATAAGACTTGCTTCCTTTCGCAATGACCACGTTGCAGCCCGCTTCCATCGCTATCCTTGCTGCCATCAACTTTGTCACCATGCCGCCCGAACCATGGCGCGCGGGGGAAAGGCTGGCCATGATTTCTATCTCCGGGGTAATGCGCCGCACCTCTGGGATCATACGAGCCAACGGGTTGTCGTGTGGATCTTCCGTAAAGAGGCCATCTACGTCGGAAAGCAGAATGAGAAGGTCGGCCTTTGCAATTTGCGCGACCCTTGCCGCCAGCCGATCATTGTCGCCAAGACAGACCTCGGGCGTTGCGGTCGCGTCGTTCTCGTTGATAACGGGTACAGCGCCAACGTTGAGGAGTTGTTGAAAGGCTGACCGCGCATTGAGGCGGCAACGCTGGTTGTCTACATCTGCGCTGGTCAATAGCACCTGCCCCAGGCCAAACCCATGGCGTTTCAAGCTCTGTTCATAAGCGATCATCAGTCGGATCTGACCAATCGCGGCGGCCGCTTGCTTCTCCTCAATTCGCAAAGATCTGTCCAACTGCTTGAAGTGACGTGATCCAGCCGCGACAGCACCGGAGGTGACTATGATCACCTGCTGGCCGCGCGCGAAAAATCGGACGACATCCTTTATCAACGTTTCAAGCCAAGGACCGCGTATCTCTCCGGTCTCCGCATCGGCAACCACTGCGGAGCCAATCTTCACGATCAGTCGGCGAGCCGAAAGCAATTTGACCGTCTTCGTTGCAAGACATGTCTCTCTAATCTTTTCTTGCATTCAACAGCATTCAGTTGCGCGAGCGGTCAGGTGCAAAGTTTGGCATCTCGTCGACTTGCCTCTCTCTTTCGTGCTCTCAATTGCATCAACGTTTCGGATGACGATCACCTTCCAATCTGGCGCCGCCTTGCCCTGGTCGGAAAGGTGAGGGCCGCTGATAATTTCTATTCGCCAAGAGTCGGAAATGGTGCGATCGACCAATCGATCAGATCGACGGCCCGGTGAAGTGTCGCTTCGGTTAGCGCACGACTGGGTGAGGCGACGATAACATGGCCGATCCAGTCCCGGTGATCGCCTTTCCTGACGATCGGCGTATTGGGTCCAATGTAGAATTCGACCTCGGCGACGCCTGGTACAGCAGTTGCCCGATTGTCGCCGTCGATCCAATCAAGGGTGCCATCGCGATCAGGAACTAGGATTCGCGCGGCGGCCGTGTGCGAGTGCCTTCTGCGCAAATCCCATTTCTCGCCGATGACAAGCTTGATGTGCTCGGTGACAAGGTCGAGCCCGTAAGTTAGCTGAACCAGTTGAGGACCGGGCGCGCCACCAAGACGTGGATTAACTTCAATGACGACTGGGCCACGCTTCGTCCATCGGAATTCTATGCAGGTTGGCCCCCAGCCAAGGCCGAGAGCGCGCAAACACCCCAGCGAAACGTCGACGATACGCTCTTGCTCTTCGTCAGTCAGTAGGGCCGGCAGGGTGAATTCACGAAACACGAAATACGGTTCGGGGCCGAACTCACCGGCGTAAATCCCGATGACCTCATCTCCCATTATCTCGGTGCTATAGTATGGGCCTTGTGCGAATTCTTCGACCAGTATCCGCGGCGAAGATCGCCATATGTGCTTCCCGCCCAACAGATAGGTCGTGTGTTCGGCCAACTCATCGCCGTTGCGGCATAATCGGACACCGCTGCTGCCGACACCCACGGCTGGCTTAAGAATTACCGGCAGCCCGATTTCAGCGGCATAGCTTTCTATGTCCGCCGCATTCGCTGCCAAGCGATACGACGGTACTGGAACGCCGGCCTCCGCGAGGAGTTGACGTTGGGTGAATTTGTCGCAACATCGTTCAATCGATGTAGGGTTTGGTCCCGGTAGATCGAAATGCCGGCAAAGCTTGGCAACCGTCGCATAGACCGACTCCTTGGCGCACGTAATTCCGGCAATCTCATAGGTCGCACGCAGCCGGGAACATTCGCCGATCAAAGCATCGAGATCGGCTGTATCGACATGAATTGCCTCAATCCCTTCCGCCGCAATGTAGTCGTACTGCGTCGGATCAGCCGACAGAGTAATTGGAGAAAGGCCAAGCCGCTGGGCCGCTTGGACGTACAGCAGACCAGTCCTCGAGCCTTCAACCAGGATAAGCGCTCTTTTGGCCATCAGCTTTCGATCCCGAGTTGCATGCTGTGCGTCAGTCGAAGCGCAAATCGACGTCAGCCCTTTTGGACGCGCCTAATCTCAGACCTTGTCGTGAAGCTATCATCGTCGGCGATTTGCGATCGCTAAGATTGTGTGAATTTATTGTGAACGGCGTTTAATACGGTGCTGGATCCTAGGCGAAAGCGGTGGCGATGAAGGCTGAGAAAAGCCTGCGGCCACTCTTGCAGGCATGGGCCGGTACGTTCCTTATGAAGCGGATCCGCCCCTCTGCTGTGTATGTGTGCACAGCGTCTTCGTGGCGGCCGCCTCTATAGCTCCCCGGCGTCGCAGACGACGAGTCTGACGACGCGCGTAGGCTGCTACGCCGCTCACTCGCTGCTAGCGGCGCGCTTGCAAGCGGCTACAGAACCTAAGGGGACATGAACGGTGGAACTTCGGTGCGACCCTGCGACAATGTTCAATCGCGAGCGGACCGCGCGGGTGAAAGGTGCAGCCACTCGGTGGATTGACCGGGCTTGGCACCTTTCCCTCTTTGGGCAGCCTCAGGCGGGTACGCGGGTGGGATCCGATGTTAGCGCTGGGGCGACAAGCGCCCCAGTGTACGTTTGGATGGGCTTCTCGAAACGCGCCTCGCATGGGGCGAGTCCAACGCTTCAGGCTGACACAGCGTCCGTACGGTCGGCCATTTTCTCCAATGGGACTGATTTGGCGAGCCCCGATCCAAGCGCTGTTAGTGTCGCCTCTCGGCAATCTTGACCTCACTCGGCTGCGTAGCTAGCGAGATCGGCATCCTGCGTACGCCATCGCGCAGGTTCTTATAGTCAAGGATATCATTCCGGCACCAATGCGCTCCAGGGGATTCCACCGTAAGTATCTCTTCGGCGATAGGTGCAAAGTCGGCCCGGAAGTGAACTGCGCTTTTGACTGCCACAACCGACTGGTCTCTCGGCTCTACCCCAACCGCCCGTAGCAGATCCTGATCGAGACACTGAAAGCGGACACTTGATACGACGACCTGCACGCTGGATCCAGGGTTAAGGATAAGCAAGCGCGCCATGCGGCCAAGATCTACTTGCACACCGCCTAGGCATGGCCCATTAGCCTTGAACACCCCGTCGGAAAGTGCTTCCACACGAACCCTGGCAAGATATGGTTCCGAATCGTAACCATAGCGTCCACCAAGCCGCACATCGAGTTCAGCGCCTAGACCTGCGGTGTGGGCTGCTTCAGCCGTTTCTGGATCCCAAAGCAGGCCAAGTACGCCATTTCGAAGGCCGCCCTCGACCATACCTTTGAGAAGCCCAATGGTGTCTGACGTACCCCCACAGCCGGGATTATCCTGCACATCGGCAAGGACTATGAGCGAGCCTTTGCGCCCGTTGCGCGCAGCATGTTCGACAGCTTCCTTTACATCAAGGAGCGACATATGGAATCGTCCTTCGGCCTCCAGCATGTCGCTTAGTTGCATATCTGCCGCCGCTGTGACCGCTACCTCGTCGATCCCATAAGCGACAACTGCCGGCCCGCATTCGCGAATATCTGCCAACGGAAAGCCCAGCGCGACGTCCACGTTCAGAACTGGTCCTTTGACTCGTTCTTGCAGCCCAGCATAAAGAGACATGCATGGCTCTAGATCAGTACACTGGGCAGGTAGCGGGATCAGAAATGGAGTCTTCCTGAACGCCTTGATGAAGGGCCTCCCGCGGCGAATGCGCTGCTCCAGTAAACTGAAGGCGCGTCCGCCTGTGTCAGCCAGGTCTATGTGAGGGTAAGTGCGGAAAATTGTAATACCGTCGGAGAGCTCGACCATGGCCTCGGTGACATTGGCATGAAAGTCCAAGCTGATCATGATGGGAATATCTCGGCCGACGATTTCTCGCACGCGCCTTAACAGTTCCCCTTCCCCGTCCTGATAAGATTCAACGACCATCGCGCCATGCAGGTCGAGATAGATCGCATCGAGAGGACCTGCGCGGGCGATCCCATCACAAATCATTCCTGCAATTCGCTCAAAGGCGTCATCGGAGACGAAGCTGGTTGGTTCCGCAGCAGCCCAGACCAAAGGTATCAACTCATACGTATCCTTCGCAGCGCTGATGAACCCTCCGATGGGAATTTCAATCGGAGGAAAGACATCGAGAATGGCCGCACCGGTAGTCATAGCGGGCCAGCCGCCGCCCCGAACAAAATCATCAAATGGTGCGCCGAACGGTGCGAACGTGTTGGTTTCGTGTTGAAAACCAGCAATGGCTACTCGTGGGCGAGCCGATTTGGAGCCGGCGAAGGTTGTCGGCGTTGAATGAACCATATCTTGACCTTTGAACTTCAGTTGCCGTCTTCCGAACGAGCCACCCTTCGAGCGGACGTCGCGATCGGATCATTGCGACGCCCCGATTTTCCTACGATCCAAATCAGGCGGCCTTCTTCACCCGCTTGGCCAAGGTCTCGATTGCTAGCTGAATCGTCGATGTGACAAAGTCACGCTCTTCGCCGACGAGTGGCAAGCGCGGGGCACGGGTCCATTCCGGTGCGCCGTAGACCAGGCTCTCGGCGAGCTTGATGTACTGAACCAGCTTCACGTGGGTGTCGAGATGGAAGGACGGCGTCAGGATGTGGTAAAGCGCGCGCGCCTCCTCGTACCTGTTTTGGATGCAGAGGTTGAAGAGCTCGACGCATTCTGACGGCCAAACGTTGGTCATGCCCGAGACCCAGCCGGTAACACCCAGCGCGCAACTTTCCACAATCAGATCGTCGACGCCGCAGAAGATGCTGAAGCGGTCGCCGAGCTCGACAAACATGTCGGTGACGCGACGAATGTCGCCAGTTTCTTCCTTAACGCAGACGATTTCCGGGGTGTCGACAAGTTGCTTGAGAACATTGACCGTGCAGTCGACGCCGTAGGCGATCGGGTTGTTGTAGATCATGATCGGAAGCGAGGAAGCGCTGGCGACCCCCTTGTACCACTCGACCGTTTCGCGATCGTCGGTCTTGTAGCCAAGGCTTGGGAATACCATGAGCCCCTGGGCGCCGAACGATTCGTAGAGCTTGGCGTTTGCCTTCGCATTGTCGAGTGTGATTTCGGCGAGGCCGGAGAGAACCGGAACACGACCAGCTACGACTTCGACAGCACCTCCGATGATGTCTTCACGATCCTTCAGCGACATCGAAGCGTTCTCGCCTAGCATGGGAAGCACAATGACGCCGGAAACACCTGCCTTGACGAGGCGGTCAAGGCTGTCCTTGGTCGCCCGAAGGTCAACCTTGCCATCCCTCGTCAGCTTCGTCGTCACTGCGGGGAATACACCAGCCCACTTTGCCATGGTTCTCCATCCATAAGCGATCCAACTGGATCCAATCTACATGGCATCAAACAACATGTCTACCCTTTGATGTCACCCTTTTTTGGGATACTCTCGACGAGCCGATCATTAGCACAAGCGAAAGAGGCGGCTTTTCAATTTTGGGTTTTGGGATCCAAAAAACGATGGACAACATGTTGGAACAGAAGAAGCCGCGCTCGAAATATCGCCTTCAGAGGCAGAGCCTACCGGAGGCGCTATCGGAGTCGTTGCGGGAACGCATTCTCAGTGGCGAGTTCAAAGAGGGCGACCCCCTGATACAAGAAGCGATCGCAGCCGAATACGAATGCAGCCGAATGCCTGTGCGCGAGGCATTTCGCCAGTTGGAAGCAGCAGGATTGATCGTTTCCAAGATTCACAAGGGTGCTATTGTTTCGACATTGCCATCCGAACAGATCATGGAATTGTTCGAACTTCGGGCAACGCTGGAGTGCGATATTCTCAGCCGCTCGCTAGAGCATCTCTCGGACGAAGAGTTGGCTCACTCCGCGCAGATTCTCAAGCGACTCGAAGAGGCATATCACAAGCGGGACATTGCCCGAGTAGGCGCTTTGAACTGGGAGTTTCACCGCAGTCTCTATCGGCCCGCGGGACGCATTCAGACACTCGCCATTCTCCAAGGCATCAATGTCCAGATTGATCGATATATCAGGATTCAGCTACTTTTGACTTCCGGCTTCGAAGAAGCAGAGCGCGAACATCGCCAAATTCTGAGCATGTGCAAGGAACGCGACCGTCAAGTCGTGGAGTTTATGCGAGGGCACATAATCAGGGCTGGCCATAACCTTTTGGAAGCACTCAATAAGCGCCGAGTGAACGACCCCGCTGTATAATCGCACCTCACGGTCAAAGAAGCGCCTGATTGCATCTGTGCATCACAGGCGTTTTGCTTGTTCGCATAGATGATACGTCGAAGGATGATTTGTCCCTCCCGAGACGATCAATCAGGCAAGGCGAATCGCGGATCGAGCATGTCCCGTGCTCCATCGCCGATCAGATTGATTGCGAGCACGACAACCGCAATGAGCACGCTCGGATAGAGGATCATATGTGGGGCGATCAGGGCAAAGGACCGCCCCTCGGCAACAATGTTGCCCCAACTCGGGTGCTCGGGTGGAACCCCAACACCCACAAAGCTGAGGTAAGCCTCATAAAGGATCGCCACGCCGCAGATATACGTGGCCTGCACAGCGATTGGCGCCAACGCGTTCGGCAGGATGTATCTGAACAGAATACGCAGAGGCCCAGCGCCGTAGGACCGAGCTGCCTCGACGAAAACTTGCTCACGGAGTGTCAGCGTCAAGCTCCGAGCCAGGCGCGCGACACCCGGCACTTCCGGGATGGCCAAAGCTACGATCACGGTCAAGACCCCACCACCAAAGATCGTCGCCAAAGCAATCGCAAGCAGGATCCCGGGTATAGCCATCATGCCGTCCATGATCCTCATCAAGATCTTGTCTGAGAGTTGCCCGGCTCCGGCGACAAGGCCCAGTATCGTTCCGATTGTTGTCGCTAGAGCCGCTGTAGCCAATCCGATCACGAGCGAAATCTGCCCCCCGTAAAGCACACGCGCGAGAATGTCGCGCCCGAACATATCGGTTCCCAGCAAATGACTATGGCTAGGTGGCTTGAGCCTTGCATCCGGCGTCATGGACAAGGGATCAACGCTGGTGAGGATCGGCGCCGAAAACGACACCAATGCAACAACGAGCACAAAAATTGAGGCCACCAGCAAAGGAGTCGGTAGGCGCCTGTCTTGTCGCCACGACATAGAAATCGTCATCGCCTACCTCCTTAAGTGTATTTAATTCGTGGGTCGAAAAACAGATATGACAGGTCGACCATCAGATTTATGAGAACATATACAAACGAGCTTATTAGCAAGACACCCTGAATCACTGGGACATCCTTGTGTTGGATGGCATCGACCAAGAGACGTCCAACCCCGGGGATGGCAAACACTGTCTCGGTGATCACCACGCCGCCAAGCATATAGGCAAACGACATTCCAACTATCGTAACGAGAGGCACGGCGATGAGCCTAAGGCAGTGCCGCATGATAATTGTGAACTCATCGAGGCCTTTTGCCCGCGCGACCCGAATGAAGTCCTGGTTAAGGACCTCGATCGCACTCGCTCTCGTGATCCGAGTGATCAGCGCGGTCTGCGCAAATCCCAACATGGTTGCAGGCAGAAGCACATGTCTCAAAACTTCCCATGCTCCGCTATCGAGCCCAGGGAACCCCGAGATGGGCATTGATCCAAAGTACACCCCGAACGTAAATATCAGCAAATAGCCAATCAGGAAGGCGGGTATTGCCGTTCCAGCAATACCGAAGAACGATACCAGTTGATCGGCAATGCCGCCCCTTTTCCGCGCAGCAAGCAGCCCCAACGGCACAGCGATGATGACAGAGACAAGAGTTGCGGCGATTGCCAGAATGATTGTCGGTTCGACTCGCGAGAGGATGAGAGCCAATACCGGCTGTTCAGAAAAGATCGAATTTCCGAGATCGCCCCGCAGGACGCTCCCCAGCCAATGAAAGTACTGGGGTACAATTGGAGCATCCAGGTGAAGCCGCTCTCGAATAGCAGCGATCTGGGCGGGCGACGCATAGTCGCCCGCCAGTACGACCGCCGCATCTCCCGGGCTCAAATAAGTCAGCCCGAAAACAACGGCGGTTACGACCCCCATCACCGGTATGATGGAAAGCATTCTGGTGATGAGATACCTGATCACAATAACCTCTCGGCCGCGGATTGGGCGCGCTACTTGCTCTTGCGCCGGATATTCCAGAAGTACACTTCAGGCGTTTCGGGGTTAAACCCTTCGATGTCGGCTCGGTAGACAACGGCCGCGGTGTTCTCTCCCGTCATGATGAAGGGCAGATAGGTAGATGCGCGGGCCTGGATTTCACTGGCGATCTTTTTCTTCTCACTAAGGTCCCCGGCGCTGATGAATGCCGCCCGCAAGTCCTCGATACCCTTGTCGCAGGGCCATCCGAACCAAGCCTTGTCACAGTTAGCGGCAAGCATGAGATGTGTAAGCGGAGACGAGGCTGGCTGGCCCTCCATGATATTAGGGAACAGGTTCCAGCCGCCTTCGGAAGCCGGCGCCTTAGACGTACGGCGCGACGTCAGAGTCGACCAATCCATCGCTTGCAGGTCAACCTGAGCACCGGCCTTTCTCAGTTGCTGCGCCATGTACAGAGCCCTTGCATGGGCTTCAGACCAATCTGTGGGGTCGAGTACCACTATCGGCTTTCCGTCGTAACCGGCCTCTTCAAGGAGCTTTTTCGCCTTGTCAAAATCGGCTGCCCCCCGATGGCCGGTATAGGCGGACTCGTCGCCGTACGTCCCCTCACAGGTCAGATAGGCATAGCACGTGTGCCAAAATTCCTGGTCTCCCACTGCGGCGCGATTGATCTCAGCCTGGTCAATCAGATAGGTGAGGGCTTCACGCGCCTTGACGTTATCGAACGGACGCACAACGTGGTTTATGACGTAAAGGCCTTGCGTGAAGAATCCCTTCGCTACCACGAGGTCCGGATTAGCTTTCAAGGCCAGAGCATTATCCATTGGAGGACCTGGCCAGATGTCCTGTTGCCCCGTCAGCATCTGCGCCATTGCGGTGTTTGCATCCGGCACGTAAGACATTTCGATCTTGTCGAAAGTCGCCTCTTTCTTGCCGGCGAAGAAGCTCGGCGGGTCATTCCGCGGAACGTAATTGGGATTTTTGATATAGATGCGTGTCTGCCCTGGTTTCCAAGACGTATAGTCAAATTGATAGGGTCCGGAGCCTGTCGTGTCCGTTAACTGGTCCGTTGGCGGCAACGACGCAACCCGCTTGGGCATGATAAAAGCAGGGTTGCCCGTGATACCGGCAAGCGCAGCGGGCACGTCGAACGGCTGGCTCAGCTCAACGCGAAATGTCAGATCATCGACTTTCGTCATTTCCTTGAGCCTGGCAGCCAACAACTGCCCGGTTTGGTCCCGGGAAGCCCAGCGCTTGAGGGATTGCAGAACGTCGTCGGTCGTGATCGCGCCTCCATCGGAAAATTTCAGGCCTTTCCGAAGCGTGATCGTATAGCTTTTCTTGTCGGCACTAATATCGACTTTGTCAGCCAACTCGGGACGGGCGATGCCGTCTTTGTCGAACTCGAACAATTTGTCGTAGATCAGATAGGCGTGAACCAAGGTCGTGCCAGATGTCGTTACTATAGGATCTACGGTTTTGAGATCTGTGTCAGCTATCACGCGAAGCGTATCGGCCATTGCCGTGCTGGTGAAAAAACCCCCGGCAAACAACGACGAAAGCATTATCCGCCTCGCCACGCTTTTGCGGCTATTCGCGCTCATCTTCATTTTTTAGTTCCCCTTTTTCTGGCCGTTCACAACGACGTCAGGCAGCGACGGCCGGCGCTTCCTTCTTGTCCCATTCTGGGTCCCAGATCATGACGGTGTGGCCGGGAGAGACCTCGCGATACTGGCGCACCGGCGGGACGTAGTTCGCAGGCCGTATTGGGCTCTTAATCTCGTCATTGGTGAGCAGACGCTTCTGCAGGCGCCGCCCCGGATCGGCAATCGGCACTGCCGCGAGCAGTCGTTTGGTATAAGGATGCTGCGGATTCTGGAAGATCGCTTCGCGCGGGCCGATCTCAACGATCTCTCCGAGATACATGACGGCGACGCGGTGGCTGACGCGCTCGACCACCGCCATGTCATGCGAGATGAAGAGATAGGCGAGCCCCATGCGGGCCTGCAGATCCAGCATCAGGTTGACGACTTGCGCCTTCACCGAAACATCGAGCGCTGAGACGGCTTCGTCTGCCACTATGAGCCGCGGCTCGAGCGCCAGCGCACGCGCAATGCAGATGCGCTGGCGCTGGCCACCGGAGAACTCGTGCGGAAAGCGGTTGACCATGTCGGGCGAAAGACCAACTCGCTGCAGGAGGTCGGCGACCTTGTCGCGTGCTTCTGAACGGCTGGCGAGATTATTGATTAGCAGCGGCTCGACGATCGCAGTGCCGACATTCATGCGCGGATTGAGCGATGCGAACGGATCCTGGAAGATCATCTGCATGCGACTACGCTGCTTGCGCAATTCGTGTTGGCTAAGATTAAGAAAGTCGACGCCGTCGAGCAAAATTGAGCCCGAAAGGGGCTCGGTCAATCGCATCACCGCGCGGCCGGTCGTCGACTTACCACAGCCTGACTCGCCTACCAGTGCCAAGGTTTCGCCGCTCTTGACGCTGAACGACACATTCTCAACCGCATGGACCCGTCCCTTTACCGAAGAAAACAGACCGGAACGGATTTCGAAGCGTTTGGTCAAGCCGGCGACTTCCAGCACGGGGCGCTCGGCCTCCTTGGTGGTGTCCGGCACCTCGGCCGGCACGTCGGACTGGCCAGTCGCGCGGTCGACGACCGGGAAGCGCATCGGCCGCCTTCGACCCTTCATCGAGCCGAGTTTTGGAACGGCCGAAAGCAGCGATCGCGTATAAGGGTGGTCGGGGCTATTGAAGATGTTCTCGGTCGGCGCGGCCTCGACCACCTGGCCGTTGTACATAACCACCGTGCGGTCGGCGATCTCGGCGACGACGCCCATATCGTGCGTGATGAAGAGGACGGACATGCCCTCCTCCTCCTGCAGCTCCTTGATCAGTTCCAGGATTTGCGCCTGAATCGTCACATCAAGCGCAGTCGTCGGCTCGTCAGCGATCAGCAGCTTCGGCTGACAGGCTAGTGCCATCGCGATCATCACGCGTTGACGCATGCCGCCCGAGAAGCGATCTGGATATTCGTGCAAGCGCGCCTTCGCGGCGGGAATGCGCACCTTATCCAAGAGTCGAATGCTCTCTGTCTCAGCTTCGGACCGTGATAGCCCACGATGCAGAATCAGTGCCTCGGCGATCTGAAAGCCAATGGTCAGCACCGGGTTCAGTGAAGTCATTGGTTCCTGGAAGATCATGGCGATTTCGTTACCGCGGATACGGCGCATCTCGGCATCCGGCAGGGTGAGCAGTTCCTTACCCTCGAGCTTGATTGACCCTTTGATCTCGCTCAAGCGCTCGGGGTTGAGCCGCATGATCGAGAGCGCAGTCACGCTCTTGCCGGATCCGGATTCGCCGACGACAGCGACAGTCTCCTCCGCGCCGATCTCGAACGATACGTCATTCACAACGGGATTCCAGCGCCCTCCCACACGGAAGGAGGTGACCAAATGAGAAACTGAAAGGATGGGAGGACTCATCTGCTGTTTAGTCACCGCGAGAAGTTTAGGTACAGGCGTCCGGAGGTCTTCCATCACTCTCCCCAGACGTCTCGGAAGACACGCAACCAGTTCAATCCCAGTATCTTGCGGACATCGTCCTCCTTGTACCCACGGCGAATAAGCCCCTCGGTCATTCCTAGGAACATTTCGGGCGTTTCAATTTCAGGCGGGTTGTAGTGGGGTGGGCGTGGGTAGGCCTCCGGGTTCCAAGACCCCCCGCTGATAGCCTGCTCCCACTGGCTGATCACTGTGTCGAGGTCGGAGAACGGGAGAGTTCCCCACCAGTAATCGAGCCCCAGGCCGACGTGATCGATGCCGATGAGCGCGACGAAATGATCGATATGCGCAATTAGATCATCAAGCGACGGACGCGCCGCATCGCCTTCGGTGGGCACAACGAATTGCGGGACAGCGGTCACGGCGACAAGCCCCCCCGTTCCCGCTGCTGCCTTCGCTTGATCGTCCTGGATGTTTCTCTTGCTGGGAAAGACCGCGGCAGAATTGGAATGAGAGAAGACTGCAGGTCTCGTCGTCAGCGACAAGGCATCCATTGTCGTCTTGTAGCCGGTATGGGTGCAATCGACGATAACCCTGTTCTCATTCAGCCTGCGTACAAGAGCCTTGCCAAACCTGCTAAGCCCGCCGTCGATTTCTTCTTCGCATCCGTCTCCGACGTAATCCTTCCTGTTGTAGGTCAGCTGCACCATCCGCACGCCAAGCGCCTGGAAGGCTTCGACGAGGTTAAGATCTGTCTCGAACGGTCCCGTGCCCTGAAAATGGAATAGGATACCGACATGACCATCGCGCTTGGCTGCGTCGATGTCAGATGCTTTTTGCACCAGCCTCAGGTCTTTCCTAGACCGTATAAAGTGGAGCCAACTGCCGATCTCCTTTAGCGCTGCGGCAGGAGAACCTTCGCCGGCGTTGACAGTCGGAGCCACGCAGGTAACGCCGCCGGCTTTGTAGGACTCTACATATCTCTTCTTCTCAAGAAGCGGGGCGACGGCATCGATAATGACCGCATCGCGGTGAATTCTTTCGGCGTCCAAGCCATTCCTCCCAGAAAGTTCGCTAGCCGGCCAATGAGCATCTGAATACAAACCACTTGGATCCAGAATTGTCAAGGCGTTGTAGATTGGATACAGTTGCCAATATGCATATCTGGTGGCTGGAAGAGAGAAATTAGATGGCTGGGATGAGTGTGATTGTCGTCGGCGCCGGCATTGTCGGACTGAGTGTCGCCTACGAGGCGCTACTAAGCGGAGCGGCGGTCACTATCATCGACCGAGACCCTGAGGGCGACAAAGCATCATTCGGCAACGCCGGCGGCATCGCCGTAACCGAAGTGATACCCTTATCTGTCCCGGGATTGTGGAAGAAAGTGCCCTTCTGGGCTCTGGATCCGCTCGGCCCACTAGCGGTCCGGATCAGGCATACGCCTCATTTATTCCCATGGCTTTGGCGGTTCGCAAAAGTGGGCTCAGCATCCGAAGTGCGACGGATTTCTGGCGCGCTCGCGGAGATCAACAGCCGCGTTTATGACGATCTCGTGCCGCTCTTCAACAAGGTCGGCCTTGCGAACGATCTGTTTCGCAAGGGGGCGCTGACCGTCTACGAGAGCGAGAGCGGTCTGAGACGCGACCGGCCGGAGTGGGATGCAAAGCGTGCACTCGGCGTTGAGAGCCAAGAGTTATCGGCTTCGCAGGTCAGGGACATGGAACCAGCGCTCGGTCCGATAGTGAAAAATGGGGTGTTCACGCCTCAGTGGTCGCATGTTTCGGATCCGAAGAGGATCGTGGACGTTTTGCGCTGCTGGCTTGCCGATAACGGCGCGGAAATCTTGCAAGACCAGGTTGACCGTGTAGAGCCTAGAACCGACGGTGCGGCGCTTACGCTAAACGGCGGCAAGACACTGAGGGCAGCAAAGATCGTCATCGCAGCGGGCGTTTGGTCGGCACAACTCGCCAAGCAATTGGGGGATCGCGTGCTTCTCGAGAGCGAGCGCGGATACAACACCACGATCGCCTCGCCGGGGGTTGTCCTGGAACGGGAAGTGATATTCGCAGATCGGAAATTTGTGGCGACGCCGCTCTCGATCGGCTTGCGGATTGGCGGAGCGGCCGAGTTTGGCGGATTGAAGGCTGCGCCGAACTTCAACCGCTCGAAAGCCCTCGTGACGCTTGCCAAGCTCTATCTTCCGGGCATCAAGGAAGAGGGAGGCGTGGAGTGGAGCGGTCATCGGCCTGCCACGCCAGATAGCCTCCCAGTCATAGGCCGGTCTGGCCCGAGCCCGCGTATCATCTATGCGTTCGGTCATGGTCATCTTGGACTGACACAGGGGCCAACAACCGGCAAAATCGTCGGGGACCTCCTCTTCGAACGAAAGCCATGCCTGAATGTGGAGCCTTTTTCTGTGGCCCGCTTTTCTTAGAATAGGAAACGTCTTTAATCCGCCGGCTTTTCTCTGCGCTGTCGCCCTTGTGGAAGCCGCGCGGGTCCTGTTGGCTGGAACCTTGCCATGTATATTCACTGAAGAAGGATGTGTCGGCCCCGTGCATGCGAGCCAAGCTGGCGTTAGAAACACTGAGGGGAGTTGAGTAAGGTGGCGTGCACAAATCAGGAAGCAACTTCGCCCGCGGCGTTTGCGCCGCTCAGGAATTCGACCTTTCGTTCGATCTGGCTCGCCATACAGGTTGCCAACCTCGGCTGGTTGATGCAGGCCGTTGCCATCAGCTGGCTGATGGCAACGATCTCGACGTCCGATGTGATGGTTGCGCTGGTGCAGGCGTCAGCGACTCTACCTGCGTTCATATTGTCTGTCTTCGTCGGGGCCATCGCCGACAACTTCAGCCGTCGCAGGGTCATGTTCGCCGGTTGGTGCCTTATGGCTATAGCATCTGCGATGCTGGCTACTTCCGTGGCGCTCGGCTTTGTCGCCCCATGGATGATCCTCGGCTTCAGCTTCCTGATCGCGTGCGGCAGCGCGGTCAACGATCCCGCTTGGCAAGCGTCGGTTGGCGATATCGTCGACCGACGCGACGTTCCCGCCGCGGTCACCCTCCTCACCGTCGGCTTCAACACTGTCCGGACCGTAGGCCCGGCGCTTGGCGGCCTCGTCGTTGCCTCGTTCGGGCTTGTGACGGCGTTCGCCGTGACCGCGCTCAGCTACCTGGTACCTGTGTGCACCATATGGCGCAGCAAATGGAAGGTTCGCTCTTCGCCTCTCCCGCGCGAACCGCTGCGGACTGCGCTCCATGACGGTCTGCGCTTCACGGCGATGTCGTCGGAAATCAAGGCGTCGATCGCGCGCGGAACCCTCTTTGGCCTGGCGAGCATCGCGATACTCGCGCTTCTGCCGCTGGTTGTCCGGGATCAACTGGGAGGAGGCCCCATCGCCTATGGCACCCTGATGGGCGGCTTTGGGACAGGCGCCGTCCTGGCCGGGGTCTCCAACAGCATGCTCAGACGGAGCTTGCAGCTAGAGCGGCTGATGAGGCTTGCCTGCGTCGCTTGCGCGGCATGCTGCCTCTCCCTTGCACTGACCTCTTCGATTGCGGTGGCAGCAATTGCGCTCGCCTTCGGCGGTGCGGGCTGGGTCACCGCATGGTCCGGGCTTGGCGTGAGCGTCCAACTGGCAAGTCCGCGCTGGGTCGTGGGGCGCACCATCTCGATCTACTATGCTTTGATAGACGGCGGCATCGCGGCGGGCAGCTGGATATGGGGCACGGTGACCCAGAACCATTCCCTGACCTTGGCGCTCGAATGCTCCGCTGGCGCCCTATTGCTCGTCGCCGCAGTTGGCGTCCTGTTTCCTCTTCGCGACCGCCGCGACTCCGACCCCGACCCTTTGGAGGAATTCGACACCCCGGCGGTTGCACTCGATCTCAGGCCGAGAAGCGGTCCGATCGTCGTCAAAGTCGAGTATATGATCCTCGAGAAAAATATTGAGGCTTTCCTCGATCTCATGCGCGAGCGCCGACATGTCCACAGCCGCGTTGGTGCGAGGCACTGGACGCTCCAGCGTAACCTTCAGAAGCCTATGCAGTGGACAGAGACATTCCATACCCCGACCTGGACGGACTACCTTCGCCTCAATCATCGTCTCACGGAAGCAGACAAGGGACTGGACGAACGTGCTCGCGATTTGCATGCGGGAGAGCACCCACCTCAAATGACACTTTCGATTGAGCGGCCGACACGTTCGACCCGCAAGCCAGAGCAAACAGTGCCATATTTTCCCCGGCATTGACCACTGCCCTACGTGAATCCTCGGCTTGGTGCGCGGAAAGCAACTACTCGCCCCCGACGGACAACTCAGTCACACCGATCAATAAGTCATGACCTCGCCAGCAGCACGGTCAATGAGATAAAATCGCTCAAGCGAGTTGGCCTTTTCTATAAGCGCCGGCTCGCCACGACGTCGGCAGATTTCCTTAAGCCAGCCATACATATCCACGCAGTGGACCTTGTGGAAAAAGTGGAGCTTCGCCAGAATCGCGACGATCTCTCGATAATTGGCCTCGCTGATAATCTCCGAAAATCCCAGAACGGATTCGAGCGTTTCATCAGTCCACTCCTTGCGAGTATCCACCGTGGCATTCCTTGCCGACGGCTGTTCGACATTGATTGCAACCTCTTCCAGGGAACGAGTCCCCTCGATGTCGACCACTAGATGTAAGCGTGGAGTTGGTGAGAAACATCCCGCGCTGTGCGGCAGGCTTGCGTCAAGAAACCAGATCTCACCTCGTCCCATATGGAATATATTATTCTCTTCTGTATTGGAACACTTTTCATTCGTATCTAGAACTAGGTGCACTCTGATAAATTTCCCTTCTAGTTCCAAGTAATCACGGTGAGGTATTATACACGCGTTTTCTGATATCCGGATGATCCGCGCGTAGCGTATAGAGTCCCTATCAAAGTGATTGTCCAACAATTCATTGAGATAGGGTAAGGATTGGCCCAGAGGTGTCGCCAGCGCTGGGGTCTCGTGGACGACCACTCTCTGCTCCTCCTGCTTCCCCGACTGATTGCGGAGCATGCAGAATTCCCACCGCCCGCAGGCGAAATCCGAATATTCGCTCGAGAAGTTGGACTTCGCTAAGACAGCCAAATCGTCTGTCAGTCGCCTTTGATCAAGCTGGACCACACCCAATATCCGCGTTGTCATTGTCTAGCCTCCGAATTAGTTCACTTCGAAAATCAGGCAGCTATCTGCGCGACTTATCCAAGGGGATATGCGCGTTGTGCCTCGTTCCTGCCCTCCTCCCTAAGGAAGCCATATGGCTCATTCCGCATGGCGCGAACCAAAATGGACTCCATGTCTTTCACGTCGACTAGCCTTGCGTAGGTTCCACCCAGCGCGAAGTCACGTATGACGTCCTTCAACTCATAGTCGTCGCGAGCGACATCACGCGCCAGAAACCTATACTCGGGCCTTCCCATGACATCGCGAACATAGACCGGTGATGAGGCGTCAAGCGGCCCGGTCCCGAAATCAACAACTCCCTCGATATCGGTCGTCTTCATGTACGGCACTTGCGCCAACAATTCGCAGCGGTGCACATGAGTAACAACCGGTGTGCCCAGGCGCATGACAAAGCCCCCGAGCTGGCTGATCAATCCAAAAATCGAATCGTCACCGAACGGACTGCATTTCCACCAATCGGCTTCGCATAATTCCTGCGCTCTCAGGCCAGTCACGACCATGGAATAAGCTGGATGTTTGGTGCGCCCAGCAGGGAGCTCTCGCATCACAAGATCCGCCAAAACCCCGGCTTCGGACCTGGTCTCCGTCCAATGAAAGCGCTGCGTAGTACAGTAGCTCGGCGTGAACGCCGGGAGAATAACGGTGGACGACGCGGAGACGCGCTCGATCCCTTCAAGGAGAATGGTTGTTATCTCTTTGGGGGTCATATTCCTTAAAGCTACAAGCGATGAGTGCAGTACAACCGTGCTTGGAGCTTTATTTTCAATGTATTCAATAAGTTGCTCCAACTCGTCCCTAAATTCGGCACCCTTCCCGCTCTTGCCCGTGGTGCTCGCATGAGATTGGTTGCGACCCACCGGTTGAATTCTCCTTGCCCACTCCTCGAGCGATAGGTCTTGCTCTTGATAGACGTCCTCGCCAAACATGAGGCCGGCTTCGGCCAACTTGAGTTGGATATCGAGGAAGTTCAGTGAATCTATGTCGCACTCCCGAGCTGTTAAGCTGGGAAATGCCCATCTTCCCTTTGCGGCGTGTACCGCCTCCAGCAAGTGATCTAGCGGTGACCCCGCCGAATGTTCCTTCCGAGATGTGGCATGGTTCATGTTCGCCCTGATCGCCTCCTTGGCAATTCTCTGGAGGGCGATCTGGTCGAGTTTTCCATTAGCTGTGAAAGGAAGCCCGACAAGAGGCACAACGAGCCTCGGAACGCGATCATTCGGCAGGATATCCGAAAGTCGCCGATGAACTTCTTCCACGTCAGCGTCCGCGGGCGTCACCATGCAGACCAGATCCTGGCTCTTGTCGTCGTCTCTATCGACCACGACCACAGCTGAATCCGTGCATAGGCCCGTCTTATCGAGGGCGCTGGTAATCTCTCCTTTCTCCAGCCGGGTTCCTCGGTACTTGATCTGATCATCGTTTCGTCCGAGAAACCGCAATCCGTTTTCTTCCGACGCCACGACATAGTCACCCGTGCGGTACAGCATTTGTTCACCGTTAGCCGTCAAGAATGGCACGAAGCGAAGTTTCGACTGTGCTTCGTCCGCCACGTAACGTTGGGACGTTTGCACTCCTCCCACCCAGAGCTCGCCCTCGACTTCAAAACCAACCTCCGAGTTGCCTTCGTCAAGAACATAGAAATCAACGTTGCATGCTGGTTTACCGATGAACATTGGGAGTTCTGCGTCGCCACGGCGGCAATAGTGATAGCTAACGGCAACACAACACTCGGTTGGCCCGTAGCTGTTTACCAGCGTAGCGTCAGGAAGAGCCGAGTAAAATCGTCGCCTAAGCGAGTCTGGCAAGGATTCACCATTGCAGACAACATATTTGAGATCCGTGAACCGCTCCGCTACATAGGGAAGACGTTCAAGTGCTCCCAGGAAGCGCCGCAACAGGGTTGGAACCATCTGAAGGACGTTCGTGCCGCTTTGAACTAGGAACTCGACCGTTTGAATGACCTGTGCTTGCAGTTGCGTAGTCGGCAAGACAATTGTCCCACCGGTCGCAAATGGCACGAAGAACTCCGGGATCGAGACATCAAATGAGGGTCGGGTGAGTTGGGAGATGCTCATCCCTTCCGAGAAATCGATCATGTCGACATACCAGTCGACCAAATTCAGGAGAGCTGCCTGGGAGACCGGCACCCCTTTCGGGATACCGGTGCTCCCAGAGGTGTGCATGATGTACGCAATGTTTGAGAACGCTGAGTGGATATCATCGCGTGTCGGAATAGGCTCTACGCGCATCGAACCACTAGGATCTGGACTAGCGATCGCTTTGGCGTTCGTGTTGCGGATTATGTGGTCCAACCGCTGATCGGACTCCGATGGATCAACAGGCACGAAGGCAACGCCCAGCATTTGGGTGGCGAGAATAGCTGTGACCAAATCCACCGATCGGGGAAATTTAAGTATAATCGCATCGCCAGGGCGGATGCCGATAGCCACGAAGCGCCCCATAAGCCTGGACGCGGACATCCCCAATTCCTGATAGCTTACGTCGCCGTTCTCGTTCGTCCGCACAGCCGTGTTGGACGCAAATTTATCCAGGGTTTTGGCAATGACATCGCCTATGTTGTCGTCGCCAAAACGTAATGACCGGCGCGGACCGGACAGGGTAGGCATTAGAGTCTGCATCGTAGGCATGTCCATTGCAGTTTTCCGTCTTCCGCCCAGAGGTTTGCATGGGACGTTTCGCGGTGAAGAGTCGCAGTCGGCAGGCCGCGTTAGCGCGGCCAATCTCATTTCGTCTAGCGTCGACACTTCGGAGCTTCAACAATCGTGCCAACTGCGCCAAGATTGCGTCAGAACAAATTGTTCGCAAAGCATTCAATGGGTTAAATGGTGTATGGCAGAACGTCGGGTCTAGCCCTATCCAGTCGCGACTTTGATAAACCCGACAGCAGTTGTCGGGTTGCCGACAATTGCCGATGCTGTCGGCTTGTCGGCTACTCTTAGATTCCGTCGTGATGTACCTTTGCAGATGGCGATCGATGGCAGAGCGATCGAGAGGCGTCGTTCATCCGCTCAACGATGCCGTGCATGTCCTGTCCGCCGGAGCATGGTTCGGCGCTCTCGCCCTCCGCTGTAGCCATCCGGGGTGGCTTCCGATTGCCCACATCATCGGCTTAATTCAATGGAGATGGCGAAGGCGATGTCGTGCAAGCCGGTCATGCCGCGCCACACAACCATGTTGCTGGTAGGCGGATCATGGTTATGGACCAGATAGCCGTCAAGCAGAGCTATAACGGAATTTGGGTGGCTGGGTTGATCAAGCGGCGCTTTGCGGCTTCATTTCGATGGCCTCGATGCCGTCCTGGAACCTGGCACCCGCGAGCAGTTTGGGCAACTGATTTTGTCCCTTCAATCTTCGCCAGGATTTGGCGGCGGCCATGACTGTCGCATTGCCTCAAGGAAAATGTTACCGCGCGGGCTCGTTGCCTCACCTAAAATGTTACCCGTGAAGGCGCATGTCGCCATGGTGCCTTCACCACCAGGGAGGCAACATGAAGACGAAGATGACCCATGCCATGCGCATGGAACTGGCCAATGCGGTCAGGGATCGCTATGCGGCCGCAACGACCAAGGACAAGCGCCGGATCTTGGAGGAGTTCATCGCGGCGACGGGATATCACGAAAAGTCCGCAATCCGTGTCCTGAACAGCCACCCGGAGCGGAAGCACCGTCAGACCCGCCAACGCCCGTCGCTCTATGATGAGGCCGCTCGGGCCGCGTTGATTGTGCTGTGGGAAGCTTCCGACCGAGTTTGCGGCAAGCGGCTCAAGGCTCTACTGCCCATTCTATTGCCGGCGCTGGAACGCAATGGACATCTAAAGCTCGAGGAGGAGATCCGCCACAAGATCCTGTCGATGAGCGCCGCGACGATCGACCGCTTGCTCCATGCCAAGGCGCACCATACGTACGAAAAAGAAGCCAAGGGTTGTGCCAGAGCCCCGGCGGCGCATCAAAATGCGCACCTTTGCCGACTGGAACGAGCCGCTTCCCGGCAGCATGGAAATGGACCTGGTCGCTCATTGCGGAGAGGCCAACCGCGGTAGCTACGTTCACAGCCTGGTTCTGACCGATATCGCGAGCGGATGGACGGAGGCCGCGCCCATCGTGGCCCGAGAAGGCACCCTCGTGGTCGAGACACTCGAGCGCATCCGCATGGGCTTGCCCTTTGCCCTTAGAGCGCTGGATGTGGACAATGGCAGCGAGTTCGTCAACAACAGGCTGATCGAATATTGCCTTGGTCACGGCATCGAACTCACTCGCTCGCGACCTTACCGTAAGAACGACCAAGCGTGGATCGAGCAGAAAAATGGGGCGGTTGTTCGGAAGCTCCTGGGCTATCGACGCTTCGAGGGCTTGGCGGCAGCCAGAGCGATCACGCGCCTCTACGGGGCATCCCGGCTGTTTGTGAACTTCTTCCAGCCCTCGTTCAAGCTGGCTGCCAAGCAGCGCGACGGAGCGAAGGTGGCCAAGCGCTATCATCCACCGCAGACTCCCTGCGAGCGTCTCCTGCAGGCGGAGGCTATGCCGATGGCCGCCAAGAACAAGCTGCGCGAGATCGCCGGCGACCTCGATCCGCTGAAGCTGCTGGAGGAGATGCGAGCTGTGCAGGCTTATCTGGCGGCGCTGGCTGACGGCGAAACACCGCCACCGGCGACATCGGAACCGCCCAACCTGGCCGCGTTCGTAGCCAGCCTATCGAGCGCCTGGCATGCGGGCGAAATCCGTCCGACCTTCTCCATCGAAGCCAAACCGCGTTACCTGCGAAGTCTACAAAAGGTCTCGACACAAACCCTTATTGCGAGTCCCTCGCCGACGCTCAAACCGGTGATCCCACCCACTCCTCCCGCGACGATGCAGGAGAAGCCGAAGCCGGTCTACGCCGAGCCTGGCCAAGCCCGCGTCCAGGCGCTCCGCATGGTGTGGCCGATCGTTTGTCGCCGATTGGAGGAATTCCCCAACATCAACGCCACGCAGCTCTTCGAGGAGCTGTGCGTCCAGTTTCCAGGTCGATTTACCCGCAAGCAGTACAAAACACTCGTTCAACGGGTCAATCTCTGGCGCCAAGCGGCTCGCGCGCGCGGTGTTGTCGTTGGGCCAAAGACTTATCGTCGGCTCAACGACAAACCGCGCGGCCGACGTCCCGACATCTTTAAGGACCATTGGGAAGAGATGGCACGATGCCTTGAAGAGCGTCCGGATCAGACCGCACTTGAACTTCTCGTCGAGTTCCAGGTCCGTTATCCCGGACGATACAGCTTGCACCAGCTTCACACGTTGCAGAAGCGAGTAAGGGCGTGGCGACAACAAGCCGTGCAGCGGCTCATCGGCGAGGTCAGCAGCCTAGCGCCGTATGTCGCTTCAGATTCCGCACGTCTGGCGAGCGGGTAACATTCTTGGTGAGGCAGCCGGTAACAAAATTAGGTGAGGCAACACGACAGCCATGACGAGCTTGAAGACCATCAGCCTGGCGGTTTTCGATGACAGGGAGCCCTTCGTGCGCACCGTGCGGTGGCGAACGGTGGCAAGACGCTCTCGATCGGATTCGACGTACGCAGATGATCCCAGTGTTCGGCGGGGAAGTCGTAGAACGAAAGCAACGTCTCGCGATCCTTCTTCAGGCAGTCGAGCGCCTTATCGTACTTCGCGCCGTAAATCTCGCGCAAATCCGTCTTCATGTTGGCCTGCACCGAGAGCGGCACCTTGTTGAGGACGTTGGCTGTCTTGTGCACCCAGCAACGTTGGTGCCTGGTGCCGGGAAAGACCTCGTCGAGCGCCTTCCAGAAGCCGAGCGCACCATCGCCGACGGCAATATCGGGCGCGATCTTCAGGCCACCCCGCTTCACGTCGACCAGCAACTCGCGCCAGCTCTGTGCGCTCTCGCGAACGCCGGTCTGGAAACCGACGAGTTCTTTCCTGCCCTCGGGCGTGGCGCCGATCAGGACCAGCATGCATTCGGCTTGGTCTTCCATCCGCGCCTGCAGATAGACCCCGTCCGCCCACACATAGACATAGTGGCGCGCCGAAAGATCGCGCTTTTGCCAACGCTCGTAGTCGGCGTTCTACTCTCCCGTCAGCCGCGTGATCACCGAGGGTGACAGGTTCGGCGCGTCCTTGCCCACAAGCGCGCTCAGCGCTTCCTGAAAATCGCCCGTCGAAACACCGCGCAGGTAGAGAACGGGAAGCAGCGCATTTCGGCAGGATCGATGAGGAGAACCGGACCCGATCAACCTCGCCATTCGCGCCGCGATCCCGGATCTTCACCCGGCTGACTGGCACTGGCCCGATCCCCGTCTGGATGCTCCGCTCCGGGCCGTGACCATGCCGCACAATCCGCTCACGGCCGTCGCCGAGCTTAAGCCCGCATCTCGGCTAGAAACGTCTTGGCCTCGATCTCGATCGCCTGCGCCAGCAATTTGCGCCCCCCGGTGCGGAGCACATCCGTCAGGGGATCATCAATTTCGTCGGGCTGACGAAGACGCAAAACATTGGTAGTCTCGTTCATGGCGTATCGCTCTCCATGAGAAGTTCTGGCAGGTGTCGCACTGCACTTAAATGTAAGATTGCGCCGACCTCTCGCGACCACTGTACCTAATGATGAGATTCAATGCCCCTGAGTCTCAATTCACCTGCAGCGGCTGAGAGTTTCTCGAAGCCGACATGCCGGCGCCGATTGCAACGAATCGCGTGTAATGGGGCCCAAGCGTTTGGCGCTTGAGTTCGGAGACTAACGTGGGCCCTGCCTCATAGACGATTGAGATACCAGCGAGCAGCGCCATGCGAAGTCCGATAGGCAAGATGGGTCTTGCAATCGTAGGTCTTGGGAGACCCTGTTCGGCTACAAGCTCATCGAAACCTTGAACGACGGCGCCAAGGATGGTGGAGTGGCGTGTCGATGCCTGATGACGGGAGCGCTTTGGGCATCGTCTGATGAGCAGCAACCGGGCGATATCGATTGGCGATACCCCACCGACAGATGCTCCCCGCAGCGACTTATCGATGAGCTCCTCCCCATGGACGGCATTTACCCAAAGATCCTCGAACGGCGATGACGTGCTTGGGAGGGCAGATGCCCCCTCCCTCGTTCCTTGCTGCCGTTGCCTGCAAACGGGACAGGTTATCCGCCAACCCTCGATCCAGCTTCGCTGTACCGCAGTTGAGGCACCTCGCAAGCTGTTTTGCTCGGAGCAGGCGACGCAGCATTGAATGACGCGTGGCGCGACGAGCCGCGCTGCCGATTGTGGGAACCCAGACGTGGTCATTGCCAAGATTGTCGAAGATTGGGATCGAAACAGCCTCGCAATGTGAACGGCGGCGGTTGGCCCCAAGTTTGTATCGGTTTGCCGCAAAGATGTTGCCTCAGGAAGGGCATGGCGAAGCATCGTGAGCGGTGGAACACCATAGAAATCGGCATGGCGCGTGATCCACGACGACAGGAGCTCATCTGGGACGGGTTTGAGAATGACTGAAAGTGGCCGTGTGCCGTTGAGCTCTCGGATCATGCGTATGCTGTTTCGGTAACTGGCGGCCGCCAACTTTCCACAGCTTCATCGGTGATATGCTCTAAGCCGCTCTCGATCGACTCGGCGGACAGGCTCGTGATCGCCTGGAAAATATTTGCAGTGATGCCGCCGCTGATCTGCAGAATTCGGCGTAGAGATTTCGGCGTCAGCACCGTCGGTCGGCGAAGCGGCATATTCCGCAAAATGGACGAAACTAGTGCTTCGAACTGTTCGTTGGCCGCCCACCTATTCAAGGTCAGCTCGCCGAATCGGCGGGCAAGCTGTACGTCGCCACTTATCGCTTCGCGCGCTTCGATAACGCCGAAGCAAACGAGGGAGATCTGAAGCCGATTGCTGAGAAATCGCAGCGTGTTCAGCACGACCCGCTGTTCGCGGTACGAGCCGGCGAGAATGTTATGTACTTCATCGATCACAAGAACGTGGACGCCGACCGTTTTCAGAAGCCGCAACGCCGCTTGCTCCATCTGTACGATGTCGGCGCGGGGTGCCTGTGGCGCGCCAAGTGCAGCCAGAATGCCGGCATATAAACGGCGCTCACCTGGCTTCCCGGTCATCTCGATTGCCAGGACCGGTATAGTCTGTACGCCGGTCGTCGGATCAAAACGGGCGGGGTTGTTGTCGCAGAATTTTTCCAGGATCATCGTCTTGCCCATACCACTGTCGCCGTAGATGGCCACCGAGGGCATGCGCGTGCCGCGAGGATGGTCGATCAGCAGGTTGAGACGATCGAGCGCCTGCTTGGCGCGCGGATAAAAAATCCAGCGCCGAGCCTGAATTGCGCGAACTCGCACAATATCAGGCTCGCCTAGGAGGTCTTTGGCCGCCTGCGTCAGATGGACGTTATCCGTGCTCAAAGGGGCTCAATCCAGATCTTCAACGGAGGGAACAGGTTTGCTTGAATCGACGCCTCGAAGCGATCCCACTTCATCGTCATCCACATTCGTTTTCGCAAGCCGCAGACGCCCTTGTGTCTTGTGTTTCGCCTCCTCGATCAGTTCGCGCTGCGAAAGCGCAGTACGGACAAGGACGTGCATGTCAATTTCGCGTTTGCCCTGGGCGTTGAGTTTGCGCCGGGCAGCCTGCGCCTCCCACAGCGTAATGGGCGCGAGTGTCACATCGGCATAGCGAGCCTCAACAAAGCTGCCGGAGTGACGCCTAACAAAAACGCGCGACAAATCGCGGGGGTCGTATTTCACAATCAGGCGGGCCTTGGCCCGTCCGATATCGGCGGCGAAGGCGGGAGACCAGTAGCGGATGTTGAAAAGATGGATGCCGGTCGGGCGCAACGTTCTCTCTGCCTCCGGCAGGAAGGAGATCCAGAATTGCATACGATCGTTCGGCAGGCGCAACACCAACTCGCTCTCGTGCTGCCGCCAGACCGCAATCGGTGGCCGACGGAGTGCGCCATGGATAGCATGATGGTATTGCCCAACGATCTCGAGTGCGATGTAGCGCTCAAGCTCTCGAAGCGTCAGTGTCGCATGGCGTTTGGCATCGTACTCGCGCCGTTCCTCGATGTTGCTCGAGGTCGATCCTGGCAGCAGGTGAACCGCGCCCATCTGCGTGCCAATCAACCGTTCGATGTGGCCGCCGAAATGGGGCGTCCCCGGCGGACGCCAATCGATCTGTATGCCGTTGTCCCGGCAAGCACGTTCGAATGCATGACTACGAAAATCCGCGCCGTTGTCGACATGTATCGTTCCCGGCAAACCGGCCACTGGCCACGCTTCATGGATACCCCTCTCCTGCAACCATGGGGTCTTGTCGAACACGGAGTGCAGTATGCATAGGCTTGTCGATAATCGCGAGGGCGCCTCCATGGTCAGATAGAGGCCCGTCACCATCCGAGAAAAGATGTCCAACGCTAGTGTCAGCCAGGGCCGTCCGAGCGGCTGACGCGTGTCTTCGTCGACAACGAATACGTCAACTTTGGTATGATCGATTTGAACAAGCTCAAGCGGCCGCGACGCCGAAAGGGCACCTGGCGTGGCCGTTGTAGCTTTGACGACCTCGCTCTCGCCGCGCTTACGCCCCCTCACCCGTAGATCGACCTCTTCAACCCGGGATTTGATAGTGCGCCAGTTTGGTGGAGTAAGGCCGGCCGCTGCGCAGGCGATTTGGACCTGGCGAACCAGCTGCGCGAAGGACGGGCGTGTCGGCTTGAGATAAAAGCCTTCAATCGTTCGTCGCACGAGGGCTTCTCGATCTTTGTTGAGGGCGCGATGTCCCTGGCGCCGACCGCGCTTTCGGTCCATCAGTGAACTTACAGTGCCACCCGCTCGAAACAGCCTGATCATCCTGTAGAGGGTGGCCCGGCTGAGGTCCAGTTCCCACGCCAGATCCGCTACAGCCTGCCCGCTCAGACCTTTTGGATAGCGCTCCACGAGCTTGCGGATTGCCTCTTCGCGCCGGCACGCCTCGTTCCAACGCGCTCGGTCTCCGTAATCATCATTGGTGTCGTCGCCCATGCCGCCTGCGAACAATTCAAGCTAACGTTAGGCCGTCAGAATCTCACAATTACTGCAGCGGGCCAAGCGCGAATCTCAAATCAAATGCAAATTCTCAATTGCCTTGTTGCCGATCGCCGAAAGCAACGACGCGGCAGCAGACCCGGCTGCTGTCGGGCTGATGATGGCGATTGCCGCCATGCGGCGCAAGGAAAGTCGTGGCGCCCACTACCGGACGGATTTTCCCCATCCTGCACCCGACGCCAGACGGTCCGAAATCACCCTCGAAGCCGCCTTGGGCGCAGCGCGGGAGCTGGCGCACTCCTCAGCGGTGGAAAGGGCCACCCGATGAACCTCAGCCCGCTTCCCGTTATCATGCTCGAACCGCTGGTGCGGGCAGCCCTCCTCGAAGATCTCGGCAGGGCCGGCGACGTAACCACGGAAGCCATTGTAACACCCTTCCACTATGCAAGGACCGTGCTGGCGGCGCGCCAGCGCGGGATTGTCGCGGGGCTCGATCTGGCCATGCTCGCCTTCCGCCTGATCAGTCCCGACGTTGAAATCTTGGTGGAGCGGCCAGACGGTTGCAGTGTCGTGGAAGGAGAGGTCATCGCATCGGTGGTTGGCCCGGCCCGGGCCATTCTCACCGCCGAACGCACCGCACTCAATTTCCTGTGCCATCTGAGCGGCATCGCCACGGCGACGGCATCGATCGTCAATGCCATCCGCGACCACCCTGTGAAGATCACCTGCACCCGCAAGACGACACCCGGCTTGCGGGCGGTCGAAAAATACGCCGTGCGCGCCGGTGGTGGCGCCAATCACCGCTTCGGCCTCGACGACGCGATCTTGATCAAGGACAACCACATCGCCATCGCCGGCGGGATCCGTGCGGCCATCAAGCGCGCGCGAGCAAGTGCCGGCCATCTCGTCAAAATCGAAGTCGAGGTCGACACGCTGACCCAGTTGGAAGAGGCCCTGACGCTTACTCCTGACGCTGTGCTGCTCGACAACATGTCAGTCGACGACTTGCGCCAGGCGGTGGCGATGGTTGCCGGTCGAGCCATCACCGAGGCGTCGGGCAGGATCACCGCCGCAACGGCGCCAGCCATCGCCGCCACCCGCGTCGATCTGATTTCCATTGGCTGGCTGACTCATAGCGCGCCGATCCTCGATATCGGACTTGATTTTCGAGCGTCGTTATCACCTGCGAGCAAACCCGCATGACTCGCACGACGAACATAGAGCTGGGCACGCCGGCCGGCGCCACCGGGTCGCGGCTGCATGTCGACGAACCCGACATTTCCGCCATGATCGACGCGCTCTTCGAGGTGTTGGGCAAGGCATGACCAAGCGTATCGTCATCACCGGGACAGACACCGGAATTGGCAAGACCGTGTTTTCGGCAGGGCTCGCCGGCCTGCTCGACGGTTTCTACTGGAAGCCGGTGCAATCGGATCTCGACGCCGAGACCGACAGCGAGGTCGTTGCACGGCTTGCCGGCCTGCCGCCAGGCCGCGTGCTGCCGGAAGCCTACCGCTTGCAGAGCCCGCTTTCGCCGCACCGTCCGGCCGAAATCGACGGCATCTCGATCGAGACTGCCGATCTTTCATTTCCGGTCCTGCCGACACCGCTCGTCATCGAAGGCGCCGGCGGGCTCATGGCGCCGCTCAACCGACAGACAACGTTCATCGATATTTTCCGGGAATGGCAACTACCCGTCATCCTTTGCGCACGCACCGCGCTCAGCACCATCAATCACACTGTGCTATCGATCGAGGCGCTCAAGGCTCGCTCCATCCCAATCATGGGCGTTGCTTTCATCGGCGACGAGGTGGCCGACAGCCAAAGGACGATCGCTGAGTTGGGCAATGTGCCACAACTCGGCAGGCTGCCGCACCTCGATCCACTGACGCCCAAAACGCTGAGGCAAGCGATGATTGCCAGCTTCGACCTAGACCTGATTGCCGGACGCCAATGATGTCGCAGTCTCGTCTGTGGCATCCGTTCACGCAAGCACGTACTCGAGCCGGCAATCCCCGAGATCGTCCGGAGGGAAGTCGCCTACCCTCCACAAGGCCGACAGTGCGCGTGTCCTGGATGCCATTTCGTCCTGGTGGGTCGTCACCCACGGCCACCACCATCGCCGTATCATGAAGGCCATCGAGCCGACCTCGGCGTGCCTCGACCAGACGCTGAAGCCCTGGGCTTCCCCACCACCATGTTCATCGTGCTTTTCGCGGTCGCCCGCACCGTCGGCTGGATCGCGCAGTGGAAGGAAATAATCGAGGATCCGCACCAGAAGATCGGCCGCCCCCGGCCGCTCTTCACTGGCGCTACAGAACGCTAGTAGGTACCGATGTCTGATCGTAAAGGCAAGTGAGGGCCAGTTGACGGCGCCGGATCCAGCGCCTCGCGTCCTATCAGATCGGGTCCAGAAAGCGGAAACCTGTAGGAAAATTACGCTCGATGATCCCTGAGCAAGCCGATCGATCACCCACGCGAAGCGCGCATATGCTCAGCCGGGTTCAGAATGTTCTCATGTGTCAGTTCGATTGTTTTGCGCCTGCCCCATTTCATCCTGGGACGACATCAGAAGATAGGCCCCCTGTAGCCGAGAGCCCGGCCCGTTCGAATTCAGAAATTGCTTTTGGGACAGGGCGCATTTGTCTCCTGGCATCGTTTTTTGCAGAAGCTGTCTCGTAGTGAATATGGTTATGGTAGAACGTGCCGTCCGAAGCCTGCGAATACCATGGTTTTGCCCCTTTACGAAATCTGCCTGTTAGCATTTTACTTTGCATAGATGACGAACGAAGAACGCAAATATCCGGGAGAGCTGGCCTCCCCGCGACAAGTCCACGAGTTGGCGGAAGAATACCGCAAGGCCGCAAGCCTGCTCCTGCAGCTCGGCCGACCTGGCAAGCCGCTTACTCGAGCACCATTCAGATTATCGGCAATCCACGCAATCGAGCTCTATCTGACCGCGCTTTTGCTCCACCGGGGGCACAACCCCAATCAAATCCGCAAAATGCAGCATGACCTGTCGAAGCGGACAGAGCAGGCCCTGGAAGCGGGGCTGCGCCTTCGCGCGAAAACCGCCAAGCATCTTCAGTCCCTCAGCCAGAATCGGGAATATCTCGTCACCCGCTACGGCCCGGAACTGGCGGCGACCGCCTCGCAGATAAACCGCCTTACCGCCACCCTCGAGGAGGTGGCGGTAAAAGTCACCGTATTGATGGCACTGTCCCCACAAACTCCGCAGCAGGTTGCCACGGCCGCGGCCGGCAAGGCCTAACCCCGTTGCTGCTTTGTTGGTCAATACCGCGGCTCCGCGGCCTCTCTGTCAGCCGCAACCGCCAAATCAAGGACATGATGCACAAGGAACACATCGATGAGGTACGCAACCTCGTCGCGTGGCATCGGCAACTTGTCAGGGCTGATTAGGTCGGGGAACACGCAATTGTCGATATAGTCGCCGGCGTCCCAAAGTCTACGCGTCAGCTCCTCATTGTTTGGTTCGATCCGCTCAATGACGGCCTCGAACGCGGCGTCCGCGACTTCGATCAGAACAGAACGATCAGCCCCCGTCACTGGCAGGGACGCGATAATGACATTGGAATCCATGAGAGGATATTCCTTTGAGTGGCGTTTGTGACATCAGCCTATCGGTCGCCATCCGACGGTGGTTCTCAGTGTGGTGGCCAATCAAGGCGCCAGGCGCCACCTTATGCTCACATGCGCACAATCAGGATACGCGGGATTTCGGCAGATGCAATCCAAAGGCAAGCAACCACGCCCGAAATGCACTGCGCGGTCGGCCGAAAGCTTCAGCGAACGCTGCGCCCGTTGCGGGCCAGCCCCTTCGTGTATTGATGGCGCTGGGGCTTCCTAGGCGACTCAGCCGGCCGTGTCGTTGTCTTTCTTCAGGTCGAATGAAGCCAATTCTTCGCCCAATGCAGAGATCAGAGCCGACACGCGACCGCACCCGAGGATGAAGGCGCATCAGCCCCTCAATCAGGCGCCGGCCTTCCGCGCTCGCAATAAACTCTATGCGTTCATCGATCGGCAGAGGCGAAGTTTCACCGCTGATCTCGTTTCCCAGCAGGCCTTCGAAGAAGCGGCTGACAGGAACGTCCAGCGACCTCGCGATTTCGTAAAGCATTGATGCACTGACGCGGTTTCTTGCGTTCTCATATTTCTGGAGTTGTTGAAAGCTGACGCCTATCGCTCGGGCAAGCTGAGCTTGCGAAACGTCCGATTGGAGGCGAACAGTGGCGATCTGCCGGCCTACATGCTGATCGGCGGGATGAGGTCTGCTCTTGCTGTTGAGCGTCGCCTTCGCCTGGAAGAGGCCGGAGCGTTTCGGTTTCAACAATGCCTTTTTATTCTCCATCAATCACGTCCGGGTAGAGATGTCGTGTTGCCTCACACGACTTTGTTCCCGGCTGCCTCACCAAGAATGTTACCCGCTCGCCAGATGTAGCCGAGCAGACCACTATAGCCCGACGGGCGTTGCCTGGTCTGCCGGCTCTTTGGCTCCGGATGGCGACCAGCACGGAGCCGCGGCAGGTCCGTCTGAGCCTCGACATGTTGCTCAATCGAGGCAGTGGTTCAAACCCTTCTCCCGAAAAGAAATCAGTTGTATTCTACGATTCGGTGCTCTGGCAGGAGCGCGCCGCCCGTCGTTGCGAAGCTGTTGACAGCACTGCCGATGCTGACCCTCCCGTTCATGTCATGTTCGGGCTCGCGAGGTGGTTGACGGGCGACACTTCCCTACGAGCCAGGAGAACTGGCATGTCCAAGACAGATGTTCAGCCGTCCTCGATTGAGGGCATCAAGCGCCTTGCCAAGGCGATCTCAAAGCGAGATTCAATCTCGCATAACAAAGCCCTCGACACCGCGTCGCAGGCATCGGGCTTCGGCAATTTTCAGCATGCACGCCGATCGTTGACCGCGTATTCAGCGGAATCCGCTCCGGCGCGCCATGCCGTCTACATTTCCACTTTCTGGCGCGATGGCCAAACACGAACCTCCGGCCGTGAGACGATCCGGGTATTCTTAACAATGCCACTCGATGAGCTGATCAAGCCATCTCAGTATCGATATGCTCATAAGCTCGGTCGTTTCCGGCGCCATGCCTCGGACCATGTGATCGATGAATACAGGCCAGACTCGGCGAACGCGGCGCTGGCGCGTACATGCGGGGCTGCAAGGGTATTGCAGTTCATGGATATCACCGGACTGCGGCCATCCAAAGCGCGCGTCGAACCCCGAGGGGGGTATTCGGCCCGCCTGACTGGACATGATCATGGAAGTGTCTGGTACGATCCAGTCGCAAAACATCACGTCGGAGCCGACGAACCTTACGCAGCGAGTGTCGCGTCGAAAATTGCCGAGCGCAATACCTGGGCGCGGCAACACAACTGGTCGCTTGCAAAACCGGAATGGGCGGGGATGTACTATCCGGAAGGCAGCAGTGAACTCTATCTGTATGCCGACGCATCGAAGGGATATTCGCTGGATGGGCTCCTCAAGGTGCTTGCCAAAGCCCCTTCACCTATCGTGCCCGAGAATTGTGCCAGGGTCGCCACCGATGATCACGCTCCTTTTGTGACTCCGGGAGAGAAGGCGGAGGCCGAGGCGAAGCTCGCGAGAGACGTCCAACGAAAGGCGCCCTCGCCACGTGGTCCCAAAACCACTGTCGAGTACCGGCTGCCGCTCAGCGGCAAGCGGCGCCGGCGTCCGAAGGCGGCGATGCCTGTGGACGCGCATGTCAGGATAGGCACCCTGCTGAAGGGTGTGCTTACCGACACGCGAGCGCGCGCCGGCGTGTACAAGCGCGTTGATGCAGTCCGAAGCGAGCTTGATGACTGGGTTCAATGCGAACACGATCGGCAGGCTATGTCCGATGCCGTGTTTTTCGACCTCTATTACGGAGAGCATTCCGCGGGAGGAACGTCAAAAGCTGGCGAACAGCACATCGAGAACCTGCGCCTCGCACAGTCGGTGCTGATGCAGCACTATCCGGATTGTGCGCCGTTGAGGGAACTCGTAGGGAAAATCGATCTTGCTGTCCGATCGCTCGAGAAGCTGCGGTAACGATGGTTGGTCGTCTGCGGCCCAGGCCCTCTATTCGTTGGCGTCGGCACCAATCTCGCCGGGGCCCGAAAACCCCGGCATGATGTAGCCAGCAAGCAGCTTTTCCTTCGACAGCAGCCCCGCATCCTCGAGCGCCTCGAAGTCGGGAAGATCGCGCAAGGTTTCAAGCCCGAACTCCAGAAGGAAATGTTTCGTCGTCACATAGGTATAGGGGGCGCCTGGCGTCGGGCTGCGCGGGCCGGAGGCGATCAAGCCGAAGGAGCGCAAATTGCCGATCCGGTCGCGGCTGATCTCCGTGCCGAAGAAGGACGGCAGTTCGGCGCGCGATCGGCTGGAAGAAGGCGTTCATCATCACGACAAGCACCTCCGACTCACTCCCAACGGGCTCGCTGTCATGGAGGAGCTGGCGCTGAGTAGTGGCCGAGATCCGGCCCCCTCGCGATGGAAAGCTACCGAAAAGAAGCTTGCCGATGCTGCGTCCATTATGAGCCAGCGAACCTAAAATGGCCTACCACAATCGGTAGGTAGCCAGGGCTGACGCATGCGATACCTAATCAGCCAATGGCAGATCTGACCTATGAGGATGTTTGCCCAGTTGGCCGCGTTGGACCCAAAGGATGTGGCGGACGGCGAAATGCCAGTGTTGCCCTGGATAAGGCTCGTTCTAGGCAGTGGCGTCGAAAAGAAAGTCAATTGCGCTGTCTTCTCGCTCCTGGCCTGGAGTCGAGGCAGATCGCCGCTCCCGATACGAGGGAGATTTGCGATATTGGACAAAAATCACCTTAACCTCTTGGCTTTCAGGTCCTCCCGTGTCGGGAGTACCGGCCAAACTTCATGATGCCTCGGCCAAGATCAAACCGGACGCGGTAGCGGTAAGAGTGACGTCAGTGCCATTGAAGGCTGGTGGCTGCGATAATAAGAGCCGCATGGGACGAGGTTGGGTTGGAGCAATCATGCTAATCGCTTGCGCCGTTCTAGACGAAGCCAACGGCATGGAAAGACGGTAACACGCCCTTGAACGAGAAAGTCGACATGAAGATCATGCAAGAAAAGGTCATTTCAGCATTCGTGCAAGCAGTTGTCGAAATTGGCTGCGACATACACGCGATTGACCACTTGGGATACGTCTTTGGTGATGGCGATTTGACACCCGCGAAACAGAGGGCCATCGTGCCACAGCTGCGTTGGATTGCCGAAACCTACGGCGAACGCGATCATCTCATGGATGAGATAATTGCGTATCTGCGGTCGATCGGACGCTATGTCGAGATTGAGCAGCAGACAGGTATCCCTGATGGCGGTAACCCGATCCGCCTAAATCGCCATTGAAAATGGCAGCTCGAAACTTAACATTTGTCCTCAGATCGCCGAAGCCAACTCTGAGCCGGTCACGTGTCTGCCAACAGCGAGCCGCTCAACTCCTGTACAAGAAAGCTGCCGAAACATTCATTGCGTCCAGGGGCAGCCGACACTAGAACCACCACTTCCCACTGTGTTTTAAGCCGCCTGGAGAGTTGCATGACAGAAGAAGCAGACAAAAACATCGACACCCTCATCGAGCTCACCGCCGATGTCGTCTCAGCCTATGTCTCGAATAATCCGGTCCCGGTGGGTGATCTCCCTGCCCTGATTGGCCAGGTGCATGCAGCACTGAAAGGCACGGCCGGCTTCGTTTCCGCAGCAAAGCCGGAGGCTCTTGAGCCTGCTGTGCCGATCAGGAAGTCGGTCACGCCGGACTACATCATCTGCCTGGATGACGGGAAGAAATTCAAATCGCTAAAGCGCCATCTGTCGACCCACCATGGGCTGACGCCGGACGAATATCGCGCCAAGTGGCATCTGCCGGCGGATTATCCCATGGTCGCGCCGAACTACGCCGCGGCGCGCTCGGCGTTGGCCAAGACCATGGGGCTCGGCCGCAAACCGAAAGAGCCGGAAGCGCGGACCCGCAAGAAGGCCGCTGCCTGACACTATCGCCCAAGCTTCGTTCCGGAGCGCGCAGCCGCCGCAGCATCTGCACAGAATATGAGAAGGCGGGGACCAACCCGCCTTCAGTTGCAAATCCCTTGTTTCCCAAGAAATTCGCGGCCGCGCAGCAATCTGTTGCCCCCAGCCTGCGGACGAGCCGTGTTCTCGCCCACTCTTCTCGAGCGGCCGCCGTCACAACAATGTGCCGCGTCCCACGCGACTATTGCCTGGCCGCAGGAGAAAATTCAGCCAGCTTTGCTGAGGTTGCCGGCGGAAGACTTGCCAGTGCGGCGGTCCTGTTCGACCTCATAATTGATCTTCTGGCCGTCCGTGAGGGTGGAGAGGCCCGCGCGTTCGACAGCGGAAATGTGGACGAAAACATCCTGACCGCCATTGTCGGGCTGGATGAATCCAAATCCCTTCGTGCTGTTGAACCATTTCACGGTTCCAATCGCCATATGCGTATTCCTTGTAAAATTGCCACACGTTTGGTTCGGCGATCATGCCGGGCCGGTTCATAGCATAACGCAGCAAATGCGAAAGACCGCAAGACCGGGAGCGACACGCTAGGGTAAGCGCTTGCAGCCAGTTGGACCGATGGTGACAAAACGCACCCCATGACATCCGGCATGCTGAGTTGGAGATCCATCAGCAGCATGAATCGGTCGCTCGTGACCGATTCCAAAAATGCGTTGGACGGGTCTGACATCCTCGGGAATATGGGAGCATGGACGAGGGCGGCGACCATCTTCATTGCATTCTGCATATTCTGCGGCTTGGCGATGGGCCCAACAAGCGCGAGTGCGTGGGCGATATGATCGTCTCGGCGGTCATGCTGACTAAAGGACAAGAGATCAGGAGGGCGGACCAAGGCGTCGGCGGTGAGCCGCTCCAGTCGTGGCTTCGACGACAGCAACGTCGTCGAAAACCGTTGGAGAATATTTGGGAACGGGTGGACGACAGCGTGCAATCGGGCTAGACGACATCCGCAACTCCCCCAAAAACTGCCGAGAGCACTATGAAGCAGCAGCGACCCTTTGTCGACGAGATCAAATAGACGCGTGGGCTCGTCAAGCGGCCACAGTCAATCTGGGACGGCATTGACCTGGCCGCCATAGCGAACAACGATATGGCGGAAGCGAAGACTGGGTACCCGCATGGTAGGGCCACGGGGTATCGTCATTTGCAAGCTAAATTGGCTGGGCACTGTGATATCCTAAACGCTTAGAGATAGCCGCCGCCGCATTTATGACAAGTGGCGCCAGCTGTTGTTCAATTTGCTGAGTAAAATGAAAAACCGGCATTGTAACGGCAATTGCAGCGGCAACTCGTCCCCTCCGGTCATGGATAACGGCCGCGACGGCGGCAATCTCAGGAATGAACTCCCCAACATTCAACGCGTATCCTTGCTTGCGAATATGGTCCAACTCACTTTCAAGAGCGCTCACCTCAGTAGTCGTACGATCTGTGTAACGTTCTAGTCCGAGCGCTAATACTTCTCTCAGTGTGGAGTCTGGCATGTGTGACAACATGGCTTTTCCAGTAGCCGTGCAGTGTGCCGGGTTACGGCGCCCCGGTGCAGCGATGTGCTTGATCGACCCGGGGCCAAGCACATGCTCAACGTTGATAGCGTGTGTCTTATTCCAAAGACTGAGGGAGGTCGTTTCCCTCGTGCTCTCGGCAAGTTCCTCGAGGTAGGGTCGCGCCACACGAACCACGTCGTGTTCAGCAAGGAGTCTGCTCGCAAGCGCGATAAGCTCAACTCCGAGCACAAACCGCCCAGTCTCCTCGTCACGCTCGACGAAGCCATTGTGCTCCAGCGTGGCCAGCGTCCTTGAGACTGCACTTACATGCTTCCCTAGCCGGCGCGCGATCTCATTCACACCTATCGGCTTTTCAGTTGTGCCGAGCAGTTTCAGCAAGTTCAATGCTCTCTGTACCGTCGAAACCTCACCGGGAGCTCGGTCCTGGTCATTTGGGGAATGTTTGACAGAACTCACGGAAGGCTCCTTAGTCCAATTGCGCATCTATTTTCGTGAAGTTTGCAACACCGCTGCATTATTTGCAATTTGACATTCCATCGCGGGTGCTCGCCCTTAGAGGGCGCGTTTGGTGAACCTGGGGCCCGGGTATGGCTTGCTCTCTCGGGGGTGGCAATGACCGAGTTGGAGTTCACACCTGCGTTGGCCGGAACGCAACTTAGCCGAATCCGCCTCGTTCCTGCTCCTCTAATGTCATGCGCGAACTCATTGAGCCGCATCGCCATTTAGTCGCTGGCCATGTTCGGACGCAAACGGCGCCGCTCATCCCAGTTAGGCAAACTCTCTCAGAAGCCTCGACCAGTCCCCGTCCACTTGACAAGCGTAGACGCACCTGCCACATTGCGCAACGCCATTGCGCTAGTTGCAACGCCATGCCGAGGGTCGTTATGTTTAGAGGTCAGGGGCGCCAGTTGGTGCGAGTGCTTAGACGATCCGCAGAATTCAAGCGGACGCGAGCAATCGCGATTGCATCATCTTTTTTTCGGCCAAGGGAACGGCAGCATGGCGACGGATCGACGGAAACGTCTTTGATCGCCCAGTCCGTCCGCCTGCTCCCGTTCGTGATCCTACGATAGCAGTAGCCGCGCAATGCAGCCTCTCCGGCTCGAAGTTTGGAGAAAGTGATGAGTTGTTGTGAGTGACTACGTAGCCGGATCGTTCATTTCGACCGACGCGTAATACTCAACCAGATGATCGAGCCTAATCGACATAATCGGGTCGGCTCCTTTACGCGCCGCCACATATTCAGCCCGAATCGCGATCGAGTAATATTAACAAGCAAGGGAGAGAACTCATGAAATATTTTATCAACTCAAGCAGACCTACCCGGCGTCAAATGCTTACGGGAATGGGTGTCGCGGCCGGTGGTGCAGCGCTCGCAATTGGCGCTCCCGGCATCTTGAGGGCGCAGGAATCCCCTCTCGTTGTAGTCTCCGGTGGCGGATCGTACGAGGACGCGATCCGCAAAGCGATTATTGAGCCCTTCCAAAAAGAGACCGGTATCAGTGTGACTTATGTGACTCCGGCCAGCGAGGCGAAACTCAAGGCGCAGGTCGATAGCAACAACGTACAGTGGGATGTGATGGAGCTATCCAATCCCGCTTTTCGACCCGATGCGAATAAGTATCTCGAGGAAATCGACTATGCGGCGTTCGACAAGGAAACGTTGGACAACCTCGTTCCTGAAGCAAAGACGAAATATGGGGTAGGCTCGTTCGTCTATAGCACGGTGATGGCGTTCTCCACGGTCGAATACCCGGTTGACAAGCCTCGCCCGACCTCCTGGGCCGAGTTTTGGGATATTAGCAAGTTTCCTGGGCCGCGCACGCTTGAAACATGTGCCGATGGTAGCACTGCCACGGTAGAATTCGCGTTGCTGGCCGCTGGTGTGCCGAAGGACAAGCTGTACCCAATTGACCTCGACAAGGCATTCGCGTCCCTCGATCGCATCAAACCGCAGATTGCGAAATTCTGGAGTGTGGGAGCCGAACCGGGCCAAATGCTGTCCGATCGTCAGGTCGCCATGGGCTCGGCCTGGAACGGCCGTATGCAAGCGCTCAAGGATCAGGGCGCTAGCATTGATTACCAGTGGAACGAAGCGCAGCTTAGCCCGACCCACTGGGTTGTGCCCAAGGGCGCGAAAAACCGGGCCGCGGCCATGAAGTTTGCAGCCTACCAAGCCTCGGCCCAAGCGCAGGCTCGCCTCAACAATCTCATTTTTTATGGACCGCTCAATCGCGCCGCTTTCAAATACATCGAACCTAAGGTTGCCGCGCAACTGCCCACGGCGCCCGACAATCTAAACAAACAATATTTTGCCAATCTGGAATACTGGCAGACCCAGTCCTCTTCCGGCAAGAGTAATACCGACATCCTGGTCGATCGCTGGGCCGAGTGGGTGGCTAGTTAGCACCACTTTGTAATACGCCTTGTGGGCGGCCATAGCGTGGCCGCTCACATCAGGCGAAGCGCCTTGATTGATATTGAGGCGCTGCTGTTCCGGATCTTTCTTTACATCGAACGCACCGATCTCGGCTCCAGCTTGCTCGAGCCAGACACGACCGGGCCTTGCCGGGTCCTGCGTGGGCTCGACCTAGAAGCTCATCTCGGGTGTACCGTGCGACCTGGCAACAGCGCTCCGCAACGATTGCAAGACGCTCGACGTACGGTTGTGTCCCGACTCCCTGTTGTTGTCGGCATCTCCCGCTTGCTCGCCTCAGCGACCTTCAATTTCGGATCTGCCTTGACATTTGAGCCCTACAATGCGATTGTAGCAACACCGTTGCGTTATTCGCAACGGTGTTTTTCGGAGACTGGGATGATTAAGGGTGAATCGCTGCAATTGCGGCGCGTCTGTAAGCAATATGGCGACTACCACGCGATCAAAGACGTTTCGGTTCAAATCGAGGCTGGAGAGTTCGTGTCGTTCTTGGGGCCGAGCGGCTCCGGCAAGACGACGACGCTGATGATGATTGCTGGTTTCGAAACGCCAACTTCAGGCGAAATAATTGTTGGCGACCGAGCAATCACCAGCCTCCCGGTGCATAGGCGCAATATCGGCGTCGTTTTTCAGAACTACGCACTGTTCCCGCATTTGTCGGTTTTCGAGAACGTTGCATTTGCCCTGAAGATGAGGGCCGTCGCGCGCGACGAGATCAGCCGAGGCGTTGCGGAGGCGCTAAACCTCGTGCAGCTCTCTGGCTATGAAACCCGAATGCCACACGAACTTTCGGGAGGACAGCAGCAGCGGGTGGCGCTGGCGCGCTCGCTAGTATTTCGTCCTGGAGTAATTCTCATGGACGAACCCCTCGGCGCTCTAGACAAACAACTTCGCGAGCACATGCAGGTTGAACTCAAGCGTCTTCAGCGCTCTTTGGGTACAACTGTAATATTTGTTACTCATGACCAGAGCGAAGCTTTGACAATGTCAGATCGCATTGTTGTAATGAACGAAGGTCGAATAGCTCAGGTTGGGACGCCGGAAGAGATCTACGAGGCTCCCAGCAGTCGCTTCGTAGCTAGCTTCATAGGGGAATCAAACTTCCTTCAAGCAACGATCATTGAGGCGTCTAAAAATGGGCCCTTACTGGATGTACATGGGCTACGCGTACGCGCCACATGGGCCCAAGGGAAGCGACCTAAAGGCTCTGCTGGCACTCTGATGGTGCGGCCAGAAAAGATAATCCCCCTGGGCTCGTCCGGCAAAGCGGACAATGAGTTTGAGGGAGTAGTCCAAGAGGCAATCTACTGGGGAAATATCATCAAATATCGCGTTCACCTCCGTGAAGCGAAGTCTGTCTCTCTGACCGTAGCGCTCCCCTATCATTCATCCTCGCCTAAGTTTCAACTAAACGAAACAATTCGAGTTGGCTGGGATGCTCGAGATTCCCGCCTTCTCGTCGATGAAAGCGAACGTCAAGCTGGAAATGCGCCAGAACCCGAACTGCTCATCGGTCAGGGGATTGAGCGGGTGGTTTCATGACTATGGCCAAATTTAATCTGGCACTTCGCGGCGCGAAACTAGCGCCGAACACAAGCCGAGAGGCCTTCGTGCTCCTCGCTCCGGCAACTGTCATTCTAGGCGTGTGTTTCTTCATCCCACTGGCCGGCCTTGTCGCGCTCAGCTTCCTTAGTCCTGAACCAACGCTGATGCACTACAAGGAATTTCTTGGAAGCTGGACAAGTTGGGTAATACTCGGACGGACATTTTCTCTTGCACTGAGCGTTACCAGTATCTGCTTATTGCTTGGCTATCCGCTCGCCTACTGGATCGTTTCGGCCCGCGCCTGGGTCTCAGGCCTGCTTGTATTTGCAGTAGTCCTGCCTTTTTTTACAAGCTATCTGGTCAGAAGTTACGCTTGGATGGTTCTGCTCGGTCGATTTGGCATCATCAATCAGTTTTTGATGAAAGTTGGCTTTACCGAGCGCCCGTTGGACCTGATCTACAATCAATTCAGCGTAGACGTTGCAATGGTCTATATGCTGTTGCCCTTTACGGTGATGGTGCTTTCAAGTGTGATGAGAGGGATCTCGCCGAGTCTCACAAGAGCGGCATCATCGCTTGGTGCAGCGCCAGGCCAGAATTTCTGGCGAATATTTTTCCCCCTTAGCATGCCCGGTGTTGTGGCATCGTCTCTGATCGTTTTCGTATTTGCGCTTGGTTTTTATATAACACCGGCATTGCTAGGTGGTCCGCGCAACGTCACGTTGCCCATGCTGATCGATACCTATGTCAACGGCACCTTGAACTGGCCGCTTGCGGCCGCTGTCGCAACGGTCCTGCTTCTCATTACGCTCTTCCTTTATACGGTCTCAAACCGCTTCGTGGGTACAGAAAGACTTCTTGGTTCCGGGCATCTTGTGGCCTCTTCAAAGCCGTCGACCATCGGCCGATCGACAAGTGGATATGTAAAGTTTGTCGATACGCTTAGTTCGGCTGTGAGAGTGATTTCGTACTTCATCCCGTCATCCTTTTCGAGTGTTTGGGAGAGGGCGGCGATAGGAAGAATCATATTTTACTGCGTCGGGCTAGCAGTCGTTGCATTTCTTGTATGCCCGATTTTTATTATTATACCGATATCGTTCAGTTCCTCGCGCTTCCTCGATTTTCCCCCTCCAGGCCTCTCGCTACAGTGGTATGAAGCATACTTCACCAACGGCTTATGGTTGTCGTCTACCCGGCAGAGCCTCATTGTTGGTTTCGCGACGGCATTTGTTAGTCTCACAGTCGGAACAGCTGCGGCTTTGGCTCTGGTTCGCGGGAGCGCCCGCATGCGCCGGATTGGGTATCAACTGCTACTCGCGCCTATGATCGTGCCTTCTATCGTCAGCGCTGTGGCGGTCTACTTCTTGTTTTCAAAATTGGGGTTGGTCGACACCACGATGGGGTTGGTGCTTGCACATAGCATCGGTGCAACCCCCTTGGTGGTCCTCATCGTTGCGGCGAGCCTCCAATCTCAGAACATTCGCCTCGAGCACGCAGCTGCGAGCCTGGGCGCTTCTAGGATCGTCACTATTCGGAAGGTGGTCCTGCCGCTCATTCGACCCACGCTCTTCGTGGCGGGGTTCTTCGCGTTCCTTCATTCGTTTGATGAAGTGGTCTTGTCGCTTTTTGTCAGCGGGCCGAATACGATGACTTTGCCGATCAAGATGTGGTCTGGAGTTCGTGAAGACATAACGCCAACCATCGCAGCGGTATCTAGCCTTCTGATTGGCTTCACAGTTATTCTATATGGAACGATTGAAGTCGTTCGCCTAAGAAACAAGCGTAAATCAAAGTGAAATTGGTTGTGTATCGAACGTTATCTGCGATCAGAGCGTGTTGCACTTCGTTCGTACCAACTGGACAGCATCATAACCTTTAGGAGAGCGGTAGCATGGACTTTGTCGCAGAGGAGTACAGCCGGCGCTTGGCTGAGATTCAGAGGCAGCTCGAGTTAAACGATCTTCCGGCGATACTCTTGCACCAACCGGAGAATATTCGGTACGTGAGTGGTTTCCATACCATGGGTTACTTTACGTACCATGCGTTACTCGTGCCAGCACGCGGTAACCCCATTTTGGTCATTCGCGATCAGGAAGAAAATGCTGCGAAGAAAACGGCTTGGGTCAAAGAATGGACAACATATTCTGACGCAAAGGAACCTCTCCCACCGCAGATCGCAGCGGCGGTCCGCGCAATTGATCAAGCAGGTCTCGCCGGTGGGAAAATCGGGGTCGATTACCACTCCTGGTTTTTAACGCCTGAGCGACTTGAGGAGTTAAGGAGACAGGCACCGCATACAACGTTCATTAAAGAGCCGAAGATAGTTGATCATCTCCGGTTAGTGAAGTCGGCGCCGGAGATCGAGGTAGTTCGTCGGGCAGCTCAGGCGGCCATGTCGGCAATGCAGAGTGCTGTTGATGCCGTGGAAACCGGAGTTAGCGAGCGAAAGTTGGCTGCGGCTGTCTATTCGGGACTTGTCTTTGGTGGCGGTGAGGTGGGCGTTGACTGCGTCATAACTTCTGGAGAGCGGACTTTTGAATTGCATGGCTCTCATACGGACCGGCGCGTTCAGGCAGGTGATCAGGTCTATTTCGAGCTAACTGGCAGCGTAGACTGGTATCTGGCGCGATGCATGCGCGCCGTCATTAACGGTACGCCGACTGATGCTCAAAGGCGGGTCGCGGAATCGATTATATTAGTACAGGATGCGGGTATAGCCAGAATGAAAGTTGGCGCAGTTGCTGGCGATGTAGATAGATTTATGCGACACGGCTTGCTCGCGACCGGTGCGAGAGAGAGTTATACGAACCGAACCGCCTATTCTCTAGGCCTTAATAACAAGCCGTCAGCGGGTGAATTCGAACGAGAACTAGTTCCCGGGGCTGAATGGACCTTTGAGGCAGGAATGGTTTTCCATGTCCTGATGATGGCACAGGGCATTGGCTTCAGCGAAACCGTATTGATCACGGATAACGGTCCGGAGCGACTCACAACAATGGAACGTAAGCTCTTCGCGCGCAAATGAATGGGAGTGAACACCATGAAACCAGTTATCGGAATTGTCAGTGACCTCGACGTGGAAAAAGACGGCTACGTCTGCCTTGCGAATTACGTTCGGGCGATTGAGAAAGCTGGAGCGCTTCCAGTCATTCTGCCGTACACCAACGCTGAAAGCGTCAGTTCTGTGTTGGAATTACTGTCGGGCGTCGTATTGAGCGGCGGAGGCGACTTTCCCGCTGAACTATATGGTGCAAATCCGCACTCAACTCTGCAGGCGATGATCCCGGCGCGAGACACGTTCGAATTCGCCCTCGCTCGGTCAGCCTTGGAGAAGTCCATGCCAATTTTGGGCATATGCAGGGGCATGCAACTCTTAAACGTCGTGAGCGGCGGAGCGATTTATCCTCATACCCTCGATGAATTGCCTGACGCGAGGGACCACCGCGACGGCACCCCACTCTCTGAAATGGTGCATAAAGTACATATCGAGCCCAATACAAAATTGTCGCGCTTGTGTGGGGAGCATGCTGCCGCGTTCGAAGTGAATAGCATGCATCATCAGGCGATCAGCCGGTTGGCGCCGGGCTTCGTGGTGTCGGCGCGTGCTGATGACGGCGTAGTTGAAGCGATCGAGGCTACCGACCGCCCCTTTGTTGTCGGCGTTCAGTGGCATCCCGAATGGATGGTCGACACTCAACCTGCCTGCCTCTCCTTGTTGGAGAACTTTACGAAGGCTTGCGCGACAAGGTGAGCGAACATCAACCGCCCTGGCAGTTGTCGATGCGGTCATGACTTTTTCGCGGAGCAGCATTTCATTCTGAAGCTTGTCTTTATTGGCTGAAGTTTGCGAGCGCAGCACCACGTAAGAGCGGGCCACTTTCTATTTCAATAGAGCCGGGTTCAGGCCGAGTCGGGCCAGGGCGGTTTGGACCGCTATGAGAAATATCGGAGCATTGCGTGCAGCCCCTTACCCAACTCGCCGAGTTTGTCGCAGCCTTTCCGGCGGACGAGTTGCCACCGTCGACTCGAGAGATGATCTCCCGGTTGATGCTCGACCTGATTGGCGCAACGGCAGCAGGCTTTCATTCTCCCTTGGCAACCGCAGCCAGATCGTCTGCGCTCAATGCTTATGGGAGAGGAAACATCTGCGTTTGGCTTACGGGGCAGACTTCGAGCATTGTGGGAGCCGCAATGGCCAATAGTGCGGCGGCCAGCGCACTTGACATTGATGACGGCCATCGCGGTGCAGCTGGACATGCCGGTGCGGGTGTTATCCCAGCAGTTCTGGCAGTAGCCGAAGCCGTCGGCGCTTCCAACTCTGAAGTTCTTATCGCGACCGCGCTTGGATATGACGTCGCGCTTCGCGTGGCAGCTTGCCGGCCCGCGGCGAGCGTCGATACATATGCAAGCGGTCGCTGGGTCAACTACGGAGCGGCGGCGGTGGCAGCACGTCTCCTCAAACTTGACACCAACCAGACTGCTCATGCGCTCGGAATTGCCGGTGGCGAGGGTCCGATCGTCTTCACGATGCCATCTCCTAAATTTGAAGGCAGCACCATAAAGGAAGGAATTCCGCCAGCTGTCGTCGCTGGGATTACAGCGGCTTATCGTGCGCGTGAAGGTGCGACCGGGCCTCTCGATTTGTTCGATGACGAAACCCGTTTCGATCAAGATATCCTTTTGAGAGATCTCGGAACTTCTTGGGAGCTGGAGAACTGCTATTTAAAACCATATGCCTGTTGCCGCTACATACACGCAGCAATTGATGCGATCTCCGCGATGCGTCGCCCCGGTCAAGCGATAAAGTCGCTTCGGATCGACACATTCCCGCAGGCTATGAAGCTCGCCAACGAACGGCAACCTGCCAACCTCGAAGGCGCGCAGTACAGCTTCTATTTCAGTTGCGCATTGGCGGCGCTATTTGGCGCTGACGCGCTGCAGCCAATCGATCCAAAGTGGCTGAAAGATGAACGGGTGCTTGAACTGGCCCGCCGCGTTGAACTGGCACCGGCCGCCGAATTTTCCAAATCGTTCCCCATTGGAACCCCAGCCCGGGTGGTAATCGACCAAGGCAAAGGCCCGGAAGAAACCGTGGTGCTTCACCCTCTCGGCGACGTAGCGAACCCCCTCTCCAAGGATCAGATCGTTCAGAAGTTCAAGAACATCACGAAGATCTTGGATGCAGACTGGCAGTTGCGAATTATTTCTGCGACGCTTGAATTCGAGAAACTCGGCCTGGCATCCCTCATCGCCTCCCTTTCCCCGACCGCATCCGAAGAGGTTGCGGATATTTCCGCAACAGCAGTCGCTTGACAAATCGCCGAAAGGCAAGGACGCCGCACAAAATCGGGTCTGGCATTGTTCTGTGGATGTAACGTCGTCCCTCGTTGGGGCCTCTTTTGAACCTAATGCGTAAGCGGTCAGTCAACAATGAAGGAGCCTAAGACAGTGATTGAGCCTGTGGACAACGGGATAGATTTCGTCGCGGTGGTGGGTGAAAGGACACCGCACTTTAACCCAAAGCTGCGACTCGATGAGCTTATCGGTCGGCCCGCGCAGATGTATCTTGGATTAAGCGGCAACGCGCTGACCGCGAGAATACGGAGCCCAGTGATCACCCGCGCCACCGGCTGCAGAGTGAGTTCGATTTTGGCTTATATGTTCATCACCCATGACCTTCTCACGTGCGCGCAATAGCCACTCGCCTTGTGAAGAAGCGTGCCGCTTGCCCAGCTCTAAAAATAACATCAGTCGGATTGTCAAAAATGCGCGATAATCGTAACTCGATTCACCCCATGGTGATAATCAAGACCGGCGATACGTACGACCAGATCGGCGAGAGGCATGGTGATTTCGAGGACTGGATCAGCAATATATTGTTGTCGCGCGGCTGCGAGTTATCCATCGTAGTAGTGGATCCCCGTTCTGGCGGAAAACTTCCAAAATTTTCCTTCGTCTCCGGAATTGTGATCACGGGATCGCACGCTACGGTCAGGGAGGATGTTCCATGGATTCGCCAACTATCTCGCTGGCTCCAACAGGCACTCATTCATCAAGTGCCGATATTGGGAATTTGCTTCGGCCATCAGCTATTGGCCCAATGTTTGGGCGGCGTGGTAACGGCAAGAACTAGCGGCGCCGAAATCGGGAGCATCCCGATTACAGTAACTAAGGAAGGGGGTAAGGACCCCCTTTTTGATTCAATCCCGCCGACATTTGCCGCGCAACTCATCCACTGGGAGTCTGCGGTACGACTACCACCTGAGGCGGTCGTCCTGGCACATTCCCTCTCAGAGCCACATCAGGCTTTTCGAGTTGGACCTTGTGCGTGGGGTGTGCAGTTTCACCCTGAGATTTCGAAAACCATCGTTACGGAGTATCTGGATCTTCTTGACCCTCGGCTCTCAGCAGAGGGGCACGACGTCAATCAGTTGAAGGCCCTGGTCACCGCAACTCCTTATTCGACCGAAGTGTTGCGGAACTTTGCAACCTATGTAGCAGGGCGCCCTCCTCCTTCTTCTGTAACGCGGATCTGCGGCCTAATCTTCGGAGGTACTTTTCTGAACCTCATATGGGCGTCTGTTAGCCCATGGATAGCGTGGCTGGCTGGCGTCAAAGAATATGGTCGTGGTCGTTGAGCATAGGGCAAGGATGACCCGAAGCTGTTGAAGGAGTGCAGCTCGACTGAATAAGCCCGGGCGTGTTTGACTTGGAAATCACTGATCTCGGGGTTCTTCGCTCTTGGCAGCGACTGTCGTGACCCTGCTCGAGTTCGCTGACGGCGTCGACGACAATCACATCATCGCGGTCTGGCTGGCGAAGGAGACAAGTGGCTTTCGGACTCGCCAATTGAGCGGGCGCTCAAATCGAAAACCGATCTGTGCTCAGACCGTTCCTGTTGTAAAGGGCCGACCACGGTTGGATCAGAGCGTCAAAGGACCTGTTCACGGCCAATTGCCGTTATCTTATGCAAATTAACGAATGCACGCCGGCACATTTTGCATCCATTTTGTCGCATTTTGCAATATTTTTAAAGATCCACTCTGCTAATATAAAACGCATATCCTAATAAAAACGCCGCTAGCGGCATACAATTCTTGCATTTATCTGTCGTTTTTTGGCCCATGGGTTGGATCTTATGGTTCATGCCGGGATGTCTGGTCTTATAAATCTGATACATTGTCAAGGATATGGCTTTGATCGGATAGATCGCGGACGTATTGTCGGCTAGCTAAAGAGAGGAAACATTTCAAAATGAATACGAAGATGACTGTGCCGACGAAAGCGGTATGCGGATGTTCGAAACCCGCCGATGCAACGGCGTCAGCGCATCCGCTTGATCCGCTTTCAAAGGCCGAACTGCTGAGTGTCTTCGAGATCGTTCGTGACGATGCTGCCTTCGGCAAGGATTTTTACTTTGAGACTGTGGAACTACTAGAGCCGGCTAAGGGGAGTGTTCGATCCTTTCGGAGAGGCAATCCGATCTCCAGGAAAGCGCGCGTGAATCTGTTCCGGATCGATCGCGATGGTGTCTGGCGCCTAGTTGTATCGCTCGACGAAAACAAGGTCGAGAAGTCGGAGTACCTTGCATCGGCAAAGCCGATGATCCAGCTCGAACAGTTCACTGCCATCGAAGATGCAGTCAGGGACGCTCCCGATTTTATCGCCGCCTGCAGTCGGCGGGGTATCAACGATATGAGCCAGGTCTGCATTGATCCGTGGTCGGCTGGAAATTTCGGCGTTCCGGATGAGGAGGGCCGGTATATCGCCCACGTCTTCGCCTGGTTGCGCCTGCGGGAGAACGAAAATTTCTATGCGCATCCCATCGGGGGACTGAACGCAATCGTCGATATCAGGACCAACCGTGTTCTGCGTGTCGACGATCACGAGATTATTCCAATTCCGATGAAGGAGGCCAACTACGAAGCCGAGTTCATTAAGGAACCGCGTCAGCCTTACAAGCCCCTCAATATCGCGCAACCCGAGGGTGTTTCATTCAACCTGGACGGCCATCAGCTAAGCTGGGACAAGTGGGCGTTTCGTGTTGGCTTCAATGCCAGGGAAGGCTTGACGCTTCACGACATCAGCTACGATGGGCGGCCGGTCGTTTATCGCGCATCGCTTGTCGAGATGGTCGTCCCCTACGGCACGCCTGATCGTGGCCATTTCCGCAAGAATGTTTTCGACATCGGGGAATACGGCATTGGCAAGCTGGCGAACTCTTTGAAGCTTGGTTGCGACTGCCTTGGAGCGATCCAGTACCTCGATGCAAATCTTGCAACGATGACCGGCGATGTCGTGACGATCGAGAATGCCATCTGCATTCATGAAGAGGATGCCGGTCTTCTCTGGAAGCACTGGGACTTCCGATCCAACCACGTTGAATCTCGTCGGGCTCGCAAGTTCGTTGTCTCGTGTATTTGCACAGTGGCAAACTATGAATATGGCATTTTCTGGTACCTCCACACGGATGGCGCGATCGAATTTGAGCTGAAGGCAACCGGCATCATCAACACGACGGCTTGCCAGCCAGGAAAGCCTGGGCGCTATGGCAAAGAGGTCTCGCCTGGCGTTCTCGGACATATCCACCAGCATATCTTCTGCGCCCGGCTGGACATGAGCGTCGACGGCGATCGCAATAGCGTTGTCGAGCTAAACACCTATGCCGCGCCTGAGGGTCCGGACAATCCACACGGCAATGCCTTTTACGAAGAAGAGACCGTGCTGCCTTCCGAACTCCAGGCCTGCCGGCGGGCAAACCTTGAAACTCATCGGGCATGGAAAATCGCAAGCGCCGACCGGAAGAACCATGTTGGCGAGCCTACTGCTTATAAGCTAGAGGCCACTCATCCCGTAACGCCATACGTTGCGGCACACTCACCGTCGGGCCGTCGTTCAACCTTTACCAGCAATCATTTGTGGGTGACGGCTTTTGATCCCGAGGAACGCTATCCAGCTGGTGAATACATGAACCATTCTGACGGCTCCGGCGGTGTCGCGGACTTCGTGAAGAATGACAGGCCGTTGGTCGATGAGGATCTTGTCCTCTGGCACACCTTCGGAGTGCATCACCAGGTTCGGCCAGAGGACTTTCCTGTCCAGCCTTGCATCTTCACCGGCTTCAAGCTGATGCCGAGCGGCTTCTTCGATCAGAACCCTGGCATCGATCTGGTGGGCGAGACCAACGCTGCCAGCTGCCACGCGAGCGCCGACCGCTAAAGTCGGCTGCGCCAGCGGGGAAGCGAGACCCGCTTCCCCGTGTTCCCGAGGATAATGCCATGAGGAATGCCCAAGGCCTTCATTTTGGGGCAATGGCTTCGCACGCCATCATCATAGCCAGTGCGGGTGCGGCCGCAGTCAGCGCTGCCGTCAATGCGCTGCCGATCGTCTTCACCGATGTCCTTGTGCGCGAACTTCGGTGGTCGCAAGCCACACTATACGCAGGCCTTTCGATTTGCATGGTCATTTCCGCACTTACCGCGCCGCTGGGGGCGCTTTTGATCGCGCGATTTGGGCTCCGACAGACGACCATATGCGTTTTGTCCATCCTGCTCGTGACGCTGATCCTGTCTGGTCTGGCAGGCTCGGCGAGCGAGCTGGCTCTTATCTGGGTAGTCGCTGCGGCAGCAGGTGGCTGTCTCAACCCAATCGTCGTCGGATCGATCAGTGTCCGCAGCACTGCGCGACGGCGTCGAGTTTGTTTCTATCCTGCTCCGCCGCGGCACCCATGCTCGCTCTTCCCCTCTTCTCGTTGCTGATCGCAGGCTTTGGATGGTTTACCGCCATTTCTGTCGCGGCAGGTGCGATTGCCGCCACCATTTTCGGCGTCGACCTCGTGATCCCGAAGACCTCTTCGCGCTCTCAGGACGGAGGCGGTCTTGGTCCCTCGTTCGAGCCCCTTGGAGCCGTGGCTGGGGACAGGCTGTTCTGGATGCTGGCGTTCCTGACATGCGTTTGCGGCGTGACGTCGTCGGGATTGGTTGGTAACCATCTCATCAGCATCTGTCGGGCGGCTGGCCTGCCTGCAACGGCGGGTGTCGAGGCTGTCGCGCTGACTGGAATCATCGCAGCGTTTGGCGGGCTGGCATTCGGCGTAGCCGCTGATCGCTTCACCGGCATCCGGCTTCTCGCGGCCTACTACATCGCACGCGCGCTTCTTCTGTTCTGGTTGCCGCAGAGCTCTTTGAGCTTTGAAACGCTTTCCCAGTTCGCGGTGCTCTTTGGCTTGGACGTATGCGACGTCTCCGCCCCATTGATTTTCTTGTTGCAACGGTCAGGTGGAGCGCTTGCAGCTGGTCCTATGAGCACGTTGGGGAATCCCGGACGTGCTCATTGTGATGCGCTGATCCGTTGCGCATAGGCCCAGGGCATGAGGGCGTCGATGTCTTTGGCGAGGTGGCCATTTGCGAGGCTGATGAAGAGATCGCGCAGGTAGGCGTATGGTTCAACGCGGTTCATCTTGCATGTGCCGATCAGGCTGGCGAAACGGGCCCAATTACGGCCGCCTTCATCATGGCCGGCAAAGAGAGCGTTGCGGCGGTTCATGGCCGGACTTCTGATCGCGTTTTCGACGAGATTGGAGTCGATGTCGACGCGGCCGTCGTTCAGGAACAGCCGGAAGCCGACCTGGCGTTTCAGCATATAGGCCATGGCCTCGCCGAGGTCGGACTTGCGCGATACGCGCGCGCCCTGAACTGTCAGCCAGGTGAAGAACTCGTCCACCAGGGGGCGGGACAGGTGCTGGCGGACAGCCCGGCGATGATCGGGGTCACAACCTCGGATGCTGTCCTCGATCTTGTAGAGGGCGGCGATGCGCAACAACGCCTCGTCGACGATGGGCGAACCCTTCTTCGGCTGGGACTTGATCAGTTTTCTGCGGCCATGCGCCCAGCAGAAGGCCAGCCTCAACGGATCGCCGCCCGTGCGTTTTGGCGTTGCGAGGTGGGAGTAGCCGCCATAGGCATCGACCTGGATCGTGCCGTTGAAGCCGTCGAGGATACCTGCGGCATATTCACCTTTACGCCCAGGCCGATAATGGAACACCACGCCCGGCGGCGCAGATCCGTTCCAGCCGCGGTCGTCGCGCAGAATAGCCCAGAGATAGCCAGTTTTCGTCTTGCCGCGCCCGGGATCCAACACCGGAGCCGTGGTCTCGTCGACATATAGTCGTGAGCTACCCTGTTTCAGGATCATGGCCATGTGGTCTACCACCGGCGCGATCACGGCGCCCGTCCGACCCAGCCAGTCGGCCAGGACCGTGCGGTCGATCGGCACTCCGTGTCGGGCCATGACCGCGGCCTGCCGGTTCAGCGGCATGTGTTCGGAATGCTTGGACACGGCGATCTGCGCCAAGAGGGCTTCGGTCGGCCAGCTACCTTCCAGCAAATGCGCCGGCGCCCTGGCCTGAACCACTCCCGTGCGCCCCTTGGGGCAAGCATATTTCGGGCGGATCGCGACGATCACCTGATAGCGCGCCGGGATATGATCGAGCCGCTCCGTCCGGTCTTCGCCAATCCGGACCATGTTGCCGCAACCACAGGGGCAGGCAATGCTATCAGGCTCGATCACCTGTTCGACGCGCGGCAGGCTCTGGGGCAGAGCACGCGCCTTGCGTTGCCTGCGTGAAGCAGTCTTTTCGCAATTGGCTGTGCTGGCCGCGATCTTTTCCTCGACGAAGGCGATCTGGGCCTGTGTTTCGGCAATTGCCGTCTCCAGGTCCTCCAGCGCCAGTTCCATCTGCGTCGGATCGAGCTTTTCCGATTTCGGCCCGAACTTCGTGCGGCGGTAGTCCTGAACCTGGCTCTCCAGCTTCTCGATCAGTTCCTTCAACTCGGTGATGAAGGCGTCCTTTTCAGCCACCACCGCCTGCTCATGCTGACGGGCCGCACGCTCGACCGACAGCTCGAACTGTACGGCCGCAAAGGCGTTCACCACCTCTGCAGGCAGGTCCGGGAACTGGCTGAGATCAATGGGCGCAGACATGCGCCTTCGTAGCAAATCGAAGCAAAAAAGCCCAATAAAACAACGCCAAAACCGAACGGGTGAGTCACCCTGCCGCAGCGGGCGGCGCTACCCGCCGCGCTACCACGCGTCGCCAGTCGAGACCTTCGAACAAAGCTTCATACTGCCCCCGCGACAGCCGCATCGTCCCATCCTGCACTTTGGGCCAGGCAAAGCTGCCCTGTTCCAGGATTTTGTAGGTCAGCACCATTCCGGTGCCATCCCACACCAGGATTTTTACACGATTCCCGCGCTTCGACCGGAAGATCACGGTGACCCCGGAATGCGGATCAAGCTTCAACTCGGTCTGCACCATCAATGCCAGCGCCTGATGGCCACAGCGGAAGTCCACCGGCCGCGTCGCGATCAGGATCGGCAATCGTTGGCCCGCGACGATCATGCCGTCCCGCGCATCGCACGCACCAAGGCCGCAACCCGGTCAACCGGCTCATCGCCGGGAACCCTCACCACGAGGTCTGCGCCTATTTCCACGGTCATGATCCCCAAAGTGATCTCGACCGGCTCCGGAACCGGCAAAGCATCGGCAGCCTCCTTCGGCTCCGTCGTAATCGCCAGGGGCACGAAGGCAGGCTCGAATGGGCCGCTATTCTCGCAAGGCACCGGCATCAGTTCCGCAGGCAGCGCCAAAAGACCCTGACGCGCCTGCCGTCGCCAGTCCGAAAGCTGATGCGCAATGAGATCATGACGACGCGCAACATCAACAACCCGCGCACCGCGTTGAAGGCTCTCCGCGACAATCCGCGCCTTCAGATCATTAGGCCATCGTCGGTTTCCACGACGAGGCTCGACAACTTCGCATCGCCCAACAAATCCCTCGCCATCCGCCATGCCAAATCTCCAGCTCCTGCCGAAAACCTTCTGGCAGAAACCTCAATGTTCAGAAACAAGCGAAATCAATGGGGTGTGGGCTGCGCATACGCTTGGACTGGGCGGCAACGATGCCTGCTCTTATGCGCATCGCGTCGCAGCATTTTGGTGCGCGTCGTATTGGACCGTGCATGTCCATCCTGGTGGTGGTCCATCACGGAGCGGCAGCGGCCACTACATTCGTGGTCGGTGCAGCCGACCCCGCGTTCAATCCTCTGGCCTTCGGTATCGGCGGACTTCTGTGCCTCATGGCAGGATTTCTTCTTATCCTGAATCACAGGTTGCCCATGAGGTTGGAACCTTATCAGGCCTTCCCGGCCGGCCATTGCGCGTCGAGGTGTCCGCCTCGGTCATCAGCTGAGGACCACGATCTTAATCAGCTTGAAGGCTCGAGTCATTGCGACCCCATTTTCAGCGCAATTGTTGCGCAATTTTGCAATCTGCGTAGCTACTCACGAAATTTGTAAAACGTGACGATACCGATGCAAAATGGGGCAATTTACGGGTTTCACCGAACCGTCAGGTGAGAGATATGGTCCCTCGTCTTACCAAATCCTATGAGGCAAGCTCCCAGCCGATAGCCAGTATCCGCTCCTCTGTTCTAAGCGTGGTGGTCGGTGCGCTCGAGGCAACGGGGGTTTCAACCGACCATTTGCTGGCCCAGCATGGGCTGTCCAGACTGACTTTGGACGATCCTTATAACCCGGTGTCTCTCAAGAATTATGTGGCGTTCTTCGAGGACGCCGCAAGAATGAGCAGCCAGCCAATGTTGGGGATACGGTTGGGGAACGCGATCAAGGCCGAGGATTTGGGACCTGTTGGCGTACTCTACACAATGATGCAGACTCTCCGTTCTGCAATCGTCCGGTTCAGCCATTTCTTTCCAGCATTGCAAGGAAGCACGAAGCTTGGCCTTTCGGTGAGAGGTGACGCAACTTGGCTTGAATATCAGATTGAGGACCAGACAATCTGGCCAAGGCGTCAGGACACCGAGTTTACCCTAGCCCTTATCTGCGCGCTCACGCGTAGCCGTTTGGGGCGCGGTTGGGCGCCGGAGGAGATTCATTTTGAGCATTCTGCCCCGACAAATGGTCGCGACATGGCCCACTTCTTCGGAGCGGTCATTCGATTTGATCAGCCGATAAATCGGATGCTGATCCGAACTGAGGATCTTGATCTTCCCTTTGCGTCCGCAAATCCAGCGGCAATTGCCATCATTGAGCAGCACCTGAACGATTTGATTGGAGATGGCGTCGTTCCAGCCTTTGAGGACGCTGTTCTGCAAGCAATCATGCGTTGCATGAAACGGGGAGAGGTTACGCTGGAACTCGTTGCGTCGCGGCTTGGAATTGGTCCACGAACGCTCCAAAGACGGCTAGCTGCAACGGGTCGGACATTCCGAGAGATCGTTCAGCAACAACGTCATGGCACAGCCACGGTGCTCTTGAAAGACGAACGGATTGCCTTGGGTGTTGTTGCGGGAAATCTTGGCTATGCAGACACGGCCACCATGTCGCGCGCATTCAAGACGTGGACCGGTCAATCTCCGCGCGCATATTCCAAGAAAAACCGGCGAGAGGCCCGCTGAAGCAAAGCAAGAGGTGTTTGCGTCTCGGTCCGTTGCTGAAGTCTGGTCCCCGCATCTCGAGACGGCCCGCGATCATGGTCTTATCGCTTGCGCCATGTCGCACTGAGACATCCTGGGCTTTGCCCCGCCGCCCAACACCGCCAAGGTGGGTGAGATAGTGAGATCGAGCGCCTCAAATCCAGTATCTCGCTCACGCTCTCGCCGATGAGACGTAGCGCGCCGCCGCACCGGTTGTAGACATCCTCACGCACCATACGATCGGGCGGGGGCTTGCGCCGGGATGGTCGTTCGGTCTGCTGCTTCTCAATACGCGGAGGGCTTCCCTCTTCCCTCTTCTAGGGCAAGGGTCGCTTCCGAGGTTCTCCAGTCCGAGCGCCAGTTGAACAGGACCCGGCTGCTCGGAACGGCGGCCGAACCCCGCGCGCTGCAGCTTTTTGACTGCGTGTTTCGGCAATTCCCCGATAGATGTGAGCGTTCTATCACGCAAAGGGACCTGTCCCCTTGGGACGATTGGATCGCAAAGAGCTAGGGGGCCTGCCGTATTGGGCCTTGAACGCTTGGGAAAAGTGTCCGGTGCTGGAGAAGCCGGTGGCGAAGGCAATTTCAGCGATCGCAAGCGGGCTCTGTTCGATCAGCCGCCGCGCGTGATCAAGCCGAATCCGGCGGTAGCTTTGCAGGAAGCCGGCGTTCAGATGCTGGGTAAATAGGCGATCCAGATGACGGGCGCTGATCGAGAGGAAATGCGCCATTGCTTCGCGATCGAGCGGATTTTCAATCGTCGCTTCCATCTTCTCAAGCGCGGCCAGCAGGATCGGATTGTGGGTGCCAAATCGCTCGGCCGCAGAACCGCGTTGCGGGTCTGAGGGGTCGGCAATCGCTGTGTGAAGGTACCAGTCGCTGACGCGGTTCGCGAAATGCGCTCCCATGCGTTCGGCGATCAGCGCATGCATCATGTCGAGCGGAGCCACGCCTCCGCCGCAGGTTATGCGATCGCCGTCGATCACATAACGGGCTTGCCGGAGCGCTAAAGCCGGATAGGCCTCACGCAGGATCGGGGCATGCTCCCAGTGAATGGTGAAATCTCTGTTGTCGAGCAGACCGGCGGCAGCCAAGAGATAGGCGCCGCTCGAGATTGCGCCAAGACGGACGCCGAGGCGCGACAACCGCCGCAACGTTTTGAACAGCCTGTCCGCTTCCGCCCAGTTGCCGGGATCGCCGCCCGCGCAGACGAACACTGTATGGAATTCCGCACCCACTGACGAAATATCATCGCAGGCGATGTCGATACCGCCGGAGCTCTGCACGGGACGGCCACCTTGCGAAAGCTGCCTGATGACATAGAGGCTGCGGCCCGCGAGGAGGTTGGCGGCGCGTAAGGGTTCGGTCGCCGATGCGTAGGACATGAGGGCGAAATTCGGTAGCAGCAGAAAACCGAACTGCTGAGTTTGTCTGTCCAATTCAGGCGTCATGTCCGATCTATATAATAAACCGTCCCATAGGTGGAACTGAAATCTGGTCGACGGGCATAGGTTGACCCAAGTCCCAGCTTGGATATGGCCAGCTATGCGATACTCGGCTCTCTCGATCTTGCTCAACGGCCTTCGCGGCAACACCGGCTGGGGCCCCGCCTGGCGCGCGCCGGAACCGAAGTCCCATTACGATGTCATCATCGTCGGCGGCGGGGGCCACGGCCTTGCGACCGCCTATTATCTCGGCAAGGAATTCGGCATCACCAACGTCGCAGTACTGGAAAAAGGCTATATCGGCGGCGGAAACGTCGGCCGCAACACGACGATCATCCGTTCGAATTACTTGCTGCCGGGCAATAATCCCTTCTACGAACTGTCTTTGAAGCTCTGGGAAGGCCTGGAGCAGGACTTCAATTTCAACGCCATGATTTCCCAGCGCGGCGTGCTCAATCTCTACCATTCCGATGCGCAGCGCGACGCCTATACGCGGCGCGGAAATGCCATGCTGCTGCACGGCGTCGATGCCGAACTGCTCAACCGCGAGGAGGTGCGCGCCAAACTGCCCTTCCTTGATTTCGACAATGCCCGCTTTCCCATCCAGGGCGGCCTTCTGCAGCGGCGTGGCGGCACGGTGCGGCATGATGCTGTGGCCTGGGGCTATGCGCGGGGCGCCGACAGCCGCGGCGTCGACATCATCCAACATTGCGAGGTGACCGGCATCCGCCGGGAAAACGGCAAGGTCGTTGGCGTCGAGACCACGCGCGGCTTCATCGGCTGCGGCAAGCTGGCACTCGCGGCTGCCGGCAATTCCTCCCGTGTTGCCGAAATGGCCGATATCAAGCTGCCGCTTGAAAGCCATGTGCTGCAGGCCTTCGTCTCCGAGGGCCTAAAACCCTTCATCGATTGCGTCGTCACCTTCGGCGCGGGGCATTTCTATGTCTCGCAGTCGGACAAGGGAGGGCTGGTCTTCGGCGGCGACATCGACGGCTATAATTCCTATGCCCAGCGCGGCAATCTCGCCACCGTCGAGCATGTCGCCGAGGCGGGCAAGGCGATGATCCCAGGCATTTCCCGTGTACGTGTGCTGCGTTCCTGGGGCGGCGTCATGGACATGTCGATGGACGGCTCGCCGATCATCGACCGCACCCACATCGACAATCTCTACCTCAATGCCGGCTGGTGCTATGGCGGCTTCAAGGCCACGCCCGCATCCGGCCTCTGCTTTGCGCACCTGATCGCACGGGGCACGCCGCACGAAACCGCTCGCGCCTTCCGGCTCGACCGCTTCGCGCGTGGCCATATCCTCGACGAAAAGGGCCAGGGCGCCCAGCCCAACCTTCACTGATTTCCAGGATACCTGAACATGGCAAGCCTTATCCCATGCCCTCATTGCGGCTCTCGACCCAAAGAGGAATTCACCGTGAAGGGCGCGGCAGTTGCCCGACCGGCACCCGATGCCGACACGGATTTGTGGATCGACTATGTCTATCTGCGCGACAATCCGCGCGGCGCCTATGAGGAATATTGGCATCATACGTCGGGCTGCCGGCGCTGGCTGGTGGTCAGCCGCAATACGGCGACGCATGAAATCTCGGGCTCCGGCGACGCGGTGCTCGACCTGACGGCGGAGGCGCTCTGATGACCTCTTATCGACTGCCCAGCGGTGGCCTGATCGATCGTCACTCACGCCTCGGCTTCAGCTTCGATGGCCAGTCACTCACGGGTCATGCCGGCGATACGTTGGCTTCCGCTCTGCTCGCCAATGGCCGCCAATTGGTAGGCCGCAGCTTCAAATACCATCGTCCGCGCGGCATCCTGACCGCGGGCGCCGCCGAACCGAATGCATTGATGACCATCGGCAGCGGAGGGCGCACCGAGCCCAATACCCGCGCTACGATGCAGGACCTTTACGATGGTCTCGAAGCCCGCAGCCAGAACCGCTGGCCCTCGCTCAATTTCGATATCGGTTCGCTGAACGGCCTGCTCTCGCCCTTCCTCGCCGCTGGCTTCTACTACAAGACCTTCATGTGGCCGGCGAAGTTTTGGGAAGGTCTCTACGAGCCCTTCATCCGACGCGCCGCCGGTCTCGGCAAGGCGACCTACGAGGCCGATCCGGACCGGTACGAGAAGAGCTGGGCGCATTGCGACCTCCTGGTGATCGGTGCCGGCCCAGCCGGGCTGGCCGCCGCGCTGATCGTCGGCCGTGCAGGGGCACGTGTTATCATCCTCGACGAACACAGCCTTGCGGGCGGATCGTTGCTGTCGGAGACCGCGACCGTCGGCGGAGAAAGCGCGCCGGCATTTGCCAAGCGGCTGGCCGGCGAGCTTGAAACGCTGCCGAATGTGCGCGTCCTGACCCGCACCACCGCTTTTGGCTGGTATGACGGCAATGTCTTCGGGGCTGCGGAGCGCGCCCAGAAGCATGTGCGCAACCCCGATCCAAACAAGCCCGTCGAGCGCATGTGGCGCATTAGCGCAAAGAAGGCGCTGCTCGCCACCGGTGCCGAGGAGCGGCCGCTCGTATTCGGCGGCAACGATATTCCCGGCGTAATGATGGCGAGTGCAATGCGCAGCTATCTCAACCGTTTTGCCGTGGCCCCAGGTCAGCGCACCGCCATCTTCACCACCAATGACAGCGGCTATGCACTCGCAAGCGATCTTGAGGCCGCGGGTGTCGAGCTTACCGCAATCATCGATAGCCGCGCCGACGCCCAGTTCGCCTATACCGGCAAGGCTCGCGTTATCAAGGGCGCTGTCGTGTCTGACGCCAGGGGTGGCAAGGCACTCTCCAGCGTCAATTTCACGGCCGCAAACGGTGCCACCGAAACCATAGCAGTGGATGCGCTCGCCATGTCCGGCGGCTTCAGCCCGATTATCCACCTTGCCTGCCATCGCGGCGGCAAGCCGCAGTGGTCGGATGCGCATGGCGCCTTCTTGGCGCCGCCGGAGGGAAGGGGCCTCGCGCTCGCAGGCGCTGTCACGGGCACGACCGGATTGTCGGCAAGCTTCGCAGAGGGTGCGGCGCGAGGCGCTGCCATCGCCCAAGAGCTTGGGTTCGCCGCCCAGCCATTCGAGGCCGGTCCTGTCGATGGCGACGTCGTTGCTCCACCGGCCCGCCCACTCTGGAATATCCGGGGCGTGAAGGGCAAGGCCTTCGTCGACTTCCAGAACGATGTCGGCCGCAAGGATCTCGGCCTTGCAGTTCAGGAAGGCTATGGCGATGTCGAACTTGCCAAGCGCTACACCACGTCCGGTATGGCCACCGACCAGGGCAAGCTCTCCAATGTCAACGCAATAGGCCTGCTGGCAGAAGCGCGTGGCGTCTCTCCGGCCGAAGTCGGTACGACGACCTTCCGGCCCTTCTACACCCCAATCAGCTTCGGCGCGTTGACCGGTCCGCATCACGGCCATCATTTCCAGCCGGTGCGCAAGTCGCCTCTAAATGACTGGGCCAAGAAGCACGGCGCGGTCTTCGTCGAGACCGGCCTCTGGTACCGCTCGTCTTGGTTCCCGCGCGCGGGTGAAACTAACTGGCGACAGAGCGTCGACCGCGAGGTCGTGAACGTTCGAAAGAATGTAGGCATCTGCGACGTCTCCATGCTCGGCAAGATCGAGGTCTGCGGCAAGGATGCGGCGGAGTTCCTCAATCGGGTCTATTCGAACGTCTTCCTGAAACTGCCGGTCGGCAAGGCGCGCTATGGCCTGATGTTGCGCGAGGACGGCTTCATTTATGATGATGGCACGACGAGCCGCCTGGCTGACGATCGCTTCTTCATGACGACGACCACCGCCTATGCCGCCGGCGTCATGACGCATCTCGAATTCTGCGCCCAGGTGCTGTGGCCGGAGCTCGACGTGCGGCTCGCCTCGGTCACGGACCAATGGGCACAGATGTCGGTGGTCGGGCCAAAGGCGCGCGCGACGCTGCAGGCAATCGTCGATGATGATATTTCCAACACTGCCTTCCCCTTTCTTGCGGCAAGGGAAGTTTCGCTGTTCGGCGGCCGGCTGCATGGCCGCCTGTTTCGTATCTCGTTCTCGGGCGAACTGGCTTACGAACTTGCCGTGCCGGCCGGCTATGGCGAGAGCGTCGCCGACGCCGTTCTCAAGGCAGGCAAGGAACATGGCATCCAGCCCTATGGCGTCGAGGCCCTCAGCGTGCTGCGCATCGAGAAGGGCCATGTGACGCATAACGAGATCAACGGCACGGTAATCCCGTCGGATCTCGGCTTCGCCAAGATGGTGTCGACGGCCAAGCCGGATTTCATCGGCAAGGCAATGCTCGGTCGCGAGGGCCTGTTGGCCCAGGATCGTCCGAGCCTTGTCGGCGTCGTGCCGCTCGACCCCGCGACCACATTCCGCACCGGCTCGCACATTCTCGCCAAGGACGCCGCGCCGACCCTTGAGAACGACCAGGGCTACGTCTCGTCGAGTGGCTTCTCACCGCATGTCGGCTCTACCATCGGTTTGGCGCTAGTGAAGAGCGGCCATGCCAGACATGGCGAAGAGGTGATGGTGTGGAATGGCCTGAGCAAGGAATTCACCGCTGCACGCCTGTGCAATCCGGTCTTCTTCGATCCAGCAAACGAGAAGCTCCATGTCTGAATTCGATCTCATCCACCGCCCTGCGATCAGCACCGAACCACTGCAGGGCTCAGACGCCTTCGCCATGAAGGCGCTACCCGAAGGCGCGATCGTCCATGTGCTTGCCGCGCCCCGAGAACAGGACCTGGCATCCTTCCTGGTCGGACTTGGCAAAGGCCACGTCCATGCCGTTTCGCCAGGGCAGTGGTTTATCGTTGGCGACGAGCCGATGACGTATTCCTCTATGAAGGCCTTGTTCGAGATGCTCGAACCGCGCGCGACAGGCGTCGACCAGAGCGGCGGCCGCGTCCGTATCCGCATCGACGGCAGACAATCCGAGCGCATCCTATCAACGGGTACGGCCATCGACCTTTCTGCCGAGTCTTTTCGCGTCGGCCAATCAGCAACAACCCTGATCGGCCACATCGCCGCGCACATCACCCGCATCGGCAGCGACTCCTTCGAACTAATTGTGCTCAGGAGCTTCGCGGAAAGCCTTTGGGATGATCTCACAAGGGTCAGCGCTGGGTTTCGATAGGTGAGCGTCTGTCGCAAGAGTTGCATCTGATGCGAGGCCTTTTCGACCCAAAGGGCCTCAGAACCAAAGTCGGACGGGCTCCAGGCCCTCCGAGAGGCGTTGAGATTCTAAAGATGAAGGTGGCAAAACGACTGTTCAGTCTCTATCTGTGGCCTGGATTTTCACTACAGGCTTTTTCGTCTGCAGTAGAGGCCCTACGGCTCGCCAACGAAGTGCTTGAAACAGAGAGCTACGCTTGGCGAGTTGTATCTGACGACGGACACCCTGTAAGATCGAACAGCGGACTTACGATCTCCGTCGATACGTCGCTCAAGGAGGAACGCGGCCTTCGTGGCAGAATGGGCTCGTTCCCTTCGGTCGCGGTAATTTGCGGGGGTAGCCACCCCCTTGCCGTTAATCGGGCCCTGAATAGCTGGTTGCGGGACTGCCGGGCTAGAAAACTGTGTCTGGTTGGAATCGCAAGCGGGGTCTTCAGCATCGCGCAGACTGGTCTGGCAGATGGACGAAGATGCGCAGTGCACTGGGAACAGTTCCCTTCATTCGTCGAGCAATTTCCAGGTGTCACTGCGGTTCAATCTGCTTTTGAGATCGATGGTGACACGTACTCCTGCTCAGGTGGGGATGCTGCTTTCGATATGTTCGTGCAGTTTGTCATAGAGGACTATGATACCTCCATTGCCAGCCGGGTGTGCGAGAAGGCCGCCGCTATGAGGGTCCGTCAACCTGGAGATCGTCAGAGACTCCCTCGGCATGCAGGCGCGGCCATTCACCATGAGGGCCTGTTGAAGATCATCGAGCAGATGGAGAGGAATCTCGACGAGCCAGTAGCGCTTGAAGACATGGCTGCCTCGAACTGTTTGTCTCGGCGCCAAGTTGAGCGCATCTTTTCGAAACAAATCGGACGTTCGCCTGCACGATACTATCTTGAGATGAGACTTGAGCGCGCGCACTTGCTGATCGTGAACTCGCAACTCCCGGTCGTTGAGATCGCGATGGCCTGTGGTTTCATCTCGGCCTCACACTTTTCAAAGGCATATCGCGAGAATTATGGAATGACTCCAAGGGAGGCTCGCTCGGAAGCCGTAGAACGCCGGCGGAACGGGCCTGCCGCCCGACCTACTGGGAATGTTGCTCAGGGCGGCCTTGCAGCCTGCCACGTGAGGAAACACGCTCAAAACGCTTGATCTTGTTGCCCATGTGGAGTCGCACTTACACCCCCAATCAATCACTTTCTATCACAAGCCATTGTTGGCCAATGTGGATCGCGCCAATTGTTTATAGCCTCGGGCTTGAAGCGGGTCGAAAGCACGCATTGCGGCAAACAGACCGCCTGACGTACATCCGACCCGCTTTGCAAGACACACTCAAGTGCCTCCCGACCGATTTGCCGCCCTTTGTGTCCGCTATTACGACGATGACCGGCGGGCACTTCCATCAAAGCCGACCGCAATCCATCTGATGCCGTGAACGAGCATGAGCAGTTGTTCGTCTCCTGGCCAAGCCGTGACGCGACCGCTGAACCTCAGTTCGTGGCATGCGTTCAGCGTTCATGGGCCTTTGGCTCATGGCCGCTACAGAGGAGTAGCTCATGGATCCGGTCAAATTTCTGACACCAGACGAAATGGCAGAACGCTATCGTGGGGAGATTTCTCTCGGCACGTTGAGAAACTGGTGCTCAATGCGCGTTGGGCCTAGCTTCGTCAAGATCGGCAAAACGGTGCTCTACCCAGTCGCTGAGTTTGATGCCTGGGATGGACTGCGCGGCGACAACTACGGTGGCCGGTCCAGCGACGACTATGATGGCCGGTGGGATCGCCCGTCGGGCCCGGTCGTAGGGAGGGGCGGAGCCCCGACCGGAGAGCGGGTCTGACGGGCGGGCGCGACACAAGCCCCTGCGAGGGGCTCTGATCGGGGCGCGTCGAGTGGTGGTATCGGAACCTATCGAGCATAGCAGCGATAGGTACCGATGCCTGGCCTCCACATCACCGATCAACAGGTACATCGTTACATGTCTCAGCGTCGTCACCACACCCAGGCCGTTGCGGCGGCCAAGGCCGGTATCAGCGAACGTAGTGCACGCCGGATCGACAAGAATCCGCAGCTGCCATCCCAGAAGAAGCGCGAGCGGCACTGGCGTACCCGGCCTGACCCCCTCGAACAGATATGGCCACGCGTGGAGGAGCTGCTGAAGATCGCAGGCATCCTCTCCGTCACCATTTTCGAGACTGTGCAGGACGAGTTCGGGGAGGCCGCCGTCCCCGATGGCGTCAGGCGGACCCTCGAGCGCCGGATTGCCCGGTGGCGAGCCCTGAATGGGGGCGAGAAGGAGATCTTCTTCCCACAGCATCACGAGATCGGCCGGCAAGGCCTCTTGGATTTCACCGTCGCTGACGATTTGCATGTCACCATCGCCGGCCAGCGCTTCGACCATCGCCTCTTTCATTTTCGCCTCGCCAGCAGCGGCTGGGAGGATTCAGCGGTCGTGCTGGGTGGAGAGAGCTTCACCGCTCTGTCCGAGCATCTGCAGGATGCGCTGTGGAAGCTGGGAGGCGTACCCGCCGAGCTCCGCAGCGACTCGTTATCGGCCGCCTACAAGAACCTCGACGCCGACGCCCAGCGTGATTTCACCCGCAACTATGAAGCGCTGTGCCGACATTATGGCATGACGCCGACGCGCAACAACAAAGGTGTCGCCCATGAGAACGGTTCAATCGAAGCTCCCAATGGCCACCTGAAGCGACGGCTCGATCAGGCCCTGCGCCGCCGGAGCAGCCGCGATTTCCCCAGCATCGAGGATTACCGCCGCTTCGTCGATCAGGAGGTGGCCAAGCAGAACCGACGCCGGGCCAGGCTCGTGGATGATGAGCGCCGCGTACTCAAGTCGCTGCCGCCGAAGCGAACCACGGATTTTACCCTGGTCAGCGCAGACGTCACGCGCAACAGCACCATCAGCGTCGACCGTGTCACCTATTCGGTACCCTCGCGCCTCATCGGCTACCGCCTCCATGCCCATCTCTATGATGACCGGGTTGAGTTCTTCCTCGGGCCGGACCAGGTGATGACCGCCGACCGGGTCCGCGTCAAACATGCGGAGCGAGGACACAATATCGATTTCCGGCACTTCATCGGCAACCTGAAGCGCAAGCCCCAGGCCCTGCGCTATCTGGTCTACCGCAATGCCTTGTTCCCCACCCATGCCTATACCCGGGCATGGCAGGCGCTCGATGCCGCGCTCGATGCCCGGCAGGCCTGCCGCGACATGGTCGCTCTCCTCGATATTGCCGCCAACGGCAACTGCGTCGATGCTCTGGCCCTGCGTATCGAGGCCGCGCTCGATAGAGGCAAACTCCCCAATGTCGCCAAGCTGAAGAGCGAGTTCCTGCCCACGGTCAGAAGCCGTGTCGACGTCACCATCCCGCCGCCCGATTTCGCCGGGTACAACCATTTGCTCGCCAACGCACAGGTGCTGTGATGAGCAGGACCAAGGATCAGGCCGCCGCCGTGCTGCCCACCCTGCTGTCGGCACTGCGCCTGCCCAGCATCAGCCGCAACTGGAAGCATCTGACCGACACGGCCGATCGCGATGGCTGGCCCGCGGCCAACCTTCTCGCCTGCCTGCTCGAGATCGAGATGGCCGAGCGCGCCTCTCGACGTATCCAGCGCCATCGCGAACAGTCCGGCTTGCCTGCCGGCAAGACCTTCGCCACTTTCGATTTCGACTTCCCTTCCGGAATCCGAAAGCCCCATTTGCTTTCCCTGGCTACGGGCGAAGGCTGGATCGAAAGCGGCGGCAACATCCTCATTTTTGGTCAGAGCGGCACCGGCAAGACTCACGTGATTGCCGCCATCGGCCACGCCCTCATCGATGCCGGTCGCCGCGTCCTGTTTTCCACAACCACCGAGATGGTGCAGAAGCTTCAGGCCGCTCGCCGCGAGCTCAGTCTCCCCTCGATGCTCGACAAACTCGACAAGTACGACCTCATCGTACTCGATTCATGTGCAGTACGCAGAGATGTGGAGTCGCCCTCACTGGGAGCCACTTTTGCGCGGCGCGTGGCGCGAGCGACTCAACATAAGTGAACCACCCGTATCGTGTTCTCCATCCACAACAAGGAGGACACTATGCTGCGTGATCTATTTCCAAGGCACCACAAACGGTACGAGAAGTCCCAGTTCTGCGGCGAGTTGGCGGCATTCGCCGGTTGGTTGACGGAACAAGGCCATCTGCGGCATCCGCTTCGCCTTCATCTCTATCGGGTTCGGGAGGCGTTGGGTCGTTCTGATCGCCTCCAGCCCGGGGCCGTGTTTCACGAAGCCGATGTGCGACAGGCATTCGTCGTGTCCGGAGTTTCCGCGCAGACGAAGTACCTGGGCGAGTGCACGGGACGGATCTTCACCCGGTTCCTGGCTGCCACCGGCCGCCTGATTCCGATCGAACAGTCGGACCCGGCGAGCCAGCTCTGTCGCCGCTATCATCGATATCTCGCTGAGGTACGGGGGCTCTCGGAGCAGTCGCTCTATCATCACGGACAGACGGCCACAGATTTCCTGTTACGGGGTGTTCCAGCCGACCACTGCCTGTCCGCCGTAACGGCAGCCGACGTCGAGGCCTTCGTCCAGCTCAAGAGCAAGGAGAACAATCGCTCCAACATGTGATCGCGCATCTACGAGCATTCCTGCGATATTGCGGGGATCACGGCGAGGCGGCTGGCGGTTTGCATGTCATCGACATGCCGCGCGTGTATCGAGGGGAGTTGCCGCCGCGGGCTATGGATTGGACAATGGTACGCCGCCTGCTGGCGTCGATCCGGCGGCGAGCTGCCCGGGATTGGCGCGACTACGCCATTTTGCATCTCATGGCGTACTACGGTCTCCGACCGTCGGAGGTTGCCACCCTTCGCTTGGACTCGATCGACTGGAAAGCGAGAACCTTGCGGGTCGAGCAACGGAAGACCCGATCGGTCCTTGTCCTGCCGTTGGCCGGACGAACGCTACGGCTCCTGCATCGGTATCTCCAGGTCGGCAGACCGGACAGTGTTTTGCCGCAGTTATTCCTGCGAATCCGCAGCCCGATCAAGCCGCTCAAGCATTACGGCGTCATCACGGTCTTCACCTATCGAGCGCAGAAGAGTGGATTATCGCTCGGTGGCGTGTCTTCGTATTCGCTGCGTCACGCCTTCGCCATGAGGCTGCTTCGGCGCGGTGTCGATGTCAAGGCGATCGGCGATTTGCTTGGGCATCGCAGCCTCGAAGCGACCTGTGTCTACTTGCGGGCCGACGTCGACATGTTGCGGAAGGTCGCCTTGCCTGTCCCGGGAATCATGGTTGTCGAGGGAGGCGATCATGCTTGAGACCCTCCATCTGACCCCACTGGATCGCTGGATCGACGCATGGCTGGCGCATCAACGTGCGCTGGGTCGGGCCTACGACAACGAAGGATGGATCCTCGGGCATCTGCGGCGATTCATCGTGTCAAGCGAGGCCGGCGATCTCGACCAAAAGGGCTTTGATCGCTGGTGTGCTTCCCTTCGCCATTTGTCGCCGACGACCCGGCGTGGCCGACAGTTTGTTGTCCGCAAGCTCTGTCTCTTCCGAAGACGGGCGGAACCAGGCTGCTTTGTACCGGACTCGATTTACTTCGCGCGCAAGTTGCCGTATCGGCGGCCGGTCATTCTCGAGCCAGCTCAGGTGTCTCGGATGCTTGCAGCAGCCGACGGCCTGGCGCCTACGACGAACTCGCCGCTGTTGCCGGCCGTCATGCGGCTGGCCACCATCATCCTATACACCGCCGGTCTGCGGCGTGGAGAGCTGGCACGTCTGACGCTCGACGACGTCGAGCCGCAATCCGGATTGCTCCGCATTCGTCAATCGAAGTTCCACAAGTCCCGGCTCGTGCCGCTGTCTCCGGACGCGGCAGGTGCACTGCGCACCTATCTACACCTCCGTCTCGCGCCCTCATTCAATGCCGATCCATCCTCGGCATTATTGTGTTGCGGACGAGCTGGTCGACGCGGCTACACCGGGGCCGGATTGGGACAGGCCATCAATCGTCTGTTCGTCACTGCCGACGTGCGGGACAGCGAAGGTCGCTTGCCGCGCGTCCATGATATTAGACACAGTTTTGGCGTCCAGGCGTTGATACGCTGGTATCGCGCTGGTGCCGATGTTCAGTCCTGCTTGCCCAGCCTGGCAATCTATATGGGCCATGTCTCGGTCGTATCGACCGCCCACTACCTCCACTTCGTACCCACGATGCGGGAACTTGCCAGCAGCCGCTTCGAGGCCGCCTTCGGCAACATCGTGGTGGAGGCGAAACCATGAAGGCCTATCAGCCCACAGACCTTGGCCGACCCATCGTCCGCTTCTTCCAGGAATACCTTCCGACGCTGCGTGGCATGAGCCGTCACACGATCCGAAGTTATCGCGACGGCATGATCCTGTTCCTGGGATTTGCCACGACCGATTGCCGGCGCCCGATCGAATCGCTGACGATCGCCGACATCACCGCCGACCGTGTCGGCCGTTTCCTGGCTTCCTTGGAGAGCGAGCGGGGCAACAGCATCGCGACCCGGAACACTCGCCTGGCCGCGCTGCATACCTTTGCCCGTTTCCTGATCGCTGAGACCCCGGAGCATATGGCCACTCTCCAGCAAGTGCTTGGAATCCCGTTCAAGAGGGGCGCACGTGTGGCTCCGATCGAATATCTGGAGACCACGGAGGTCGAGGCTTTGCTGGCCGGCATCGATCGAAAGACGCCGGCAGGCAGGCGGGACTACGCCATGTTCTCGCTCATGTTCAACACCGGCGCGCGCGTCCAGGAGGTCATCGACCTTCGGGTCCGGGACGTTCGCCTGGAGCCGCCCCACCAGGTGCGATTCACCGGCAAGGGCAACAAGATACGCCTGTGTCCGATCTGGCCCCGCACCGCACAGCTTTTGAAGGAATTGATCCAAAAGCAGACCAATGACGAAGATCCGGCAGACCAACATATCTTCCTCAACGGCCGAGGTGCTCCGATGACCCGGTTCGGAGTTCGATACCTCCTCCAAAAACGCGTTGCCGCCGGCGCCGAAGTTGCGCCAACCCTGAGCGACAAACGGATCCACCCACATTCCCTCCGGCACACCACGGCGATTCACCTACTCAAGGCCGGAGTCGACTTCGTCACGATCAGCCAATGGCTCGGGCATGCCAGTCTGAATACCACTATGCGATATGCGCGCGCCGATATTGATCTGAAGCGACAGGCTCTCGCCCAAGTCTTCCCGGAGATACTGGCGCCACCGAAAGGCGGAGCCTTCGTCTTCCGGGGGGAGGATATCACCGGGTGGCTGCGCCGCCTCTAATATTATGTGGAGTTGTCCGACGCTCAACGCGCCACGCGCCGCGCAAAAGTGGCTCCCAGTGAGGGCGACTCCACATCTCTGCGTACTGCACATGAGTCGACTAATGTTGAGCTCAACATTAATCGACGAGCTGTCTTACGTGCGAAAGGACCAGCTAGAGACCAGTGCCCTGTTCGAGCTCATCGCTCACCGATACGAACGACACTCCATCGCCATCACCGCCAACGAGCCTTTCTCCGGATGGTCGGACGCCATGACAGTCGCGGCGATAGACCGCCTCGTGCACCACTCCACCATCATCGAGATGAATGGTGAGAGCTATCGTAAGCGAGCCGCCGTCGCCCGCGGCGCCAGCACGCAAAACGCCAACGACGAACCAGAGGACCCGCCCAACCGGTCATCGTAATTGCCGCTGACGACAATTACTCGCCGCAGATCCGCGGGGCGCCTTCCGCCCGCCACGATGCCCCAGCGACAATTACAACTCCGATAATTGTCGCCGGCCAGTTGCCAGACAACCGACCCGGTGATACCCAAATCACACCACTCGGCGCCGCCTTCCACCGGCCATCATTATCGCCGCCGACCGGTCTCCTTAATCGTCGCGCTACAGATGGACAGAACCGCGTCGCTTGTTGTGCGTCGAAGCGACCCATCGGGAGCTTTGGTGATCAGAAATGATGGTCCCGATTTGCCCATTCGATGCCTACCCCAATTAACGGCACCAGTCTGCAATGGCAGTCGAAATAATACAATACAATCAGATATTTGGGACGTCAAGCATGATGCACAACCTCCCATTCTTCATTCTTCAACCGATTTGCCGTGACCATAGTTTTTGTGCGGGCGTCCCCCGACCACATCGGTGCGCTCTCGATGCAGATTCCGACGATTTATCGGACAGAAGCGAGTGACCCCCGGGGCGACATGTCCGGAAAATAATCAGCAGGAGCTTGTCCCATGGCCGCTGGTATTATTTGCATGCGACAACCACGAGGCGCGAGCTATCTGATGTAAACGCTTCACCTTCCTGCCCATAAGCTTCAACGGTCTCGAACCCGGCACTTCGCAACATGCGAACATACTCAGAGACCCCATACTGTCTGAAAGAAAGGTGCGTTCGTCTAACGCATCCATCACGGACGATAAGCCTTTCGAGGTTCGAGCGATCGCTTAGCACATCGTTGCTAAACATATCGATCCTTACATCGTTGTTACGCTGCGTAACGTAACAGACAGGCGACTTGTGGCGCAGGAAATCGATGCGATTGGGGTGATCGATTAGCAGACGCCCACCCTTTCGAAGTGAAGAAGCGGCTTCACGAAGAACTCTCTCATTGTCCGCGTCATCGAAATAGCCAAACGTGGTGTACCACAGAAAAGCCGCGTCGAATCGATCTCGCCAAGGAAGTGAGCGCATGTCGCCGAGGACATACTCAACCTTTACTCCACGTTCAGCCGCATCCGTTTCGGCTTCTTTTAGCAAGATCGGTGAGATATCAAGCCCGACTACATGCGCTCCTTTTTTTGCCAACCGGTTTGTAATCCGCCCATAGCCGCATCCAAGTTCAAGAACTGAGCTGCCTTGCCCAAGGGAAAGCAGGTTCCAAATTACCCCTGCTTGTCGATCACTCGTTTCTGGAGAATTGACCGCATTGTCAAAATAAAAGTAATCCTCTCTAAAGTAATCTTCCTTGAAGTATGGTTCAAAATCGGACAGTGATATGTTTTTACTGACCTCGTCATTCATGTGTCTGCCCTCATGATGAGCTTACAATTTATAGCGATTTTTGCATACGGCGGGTAATATTGAAAGAAAACATTTGTGAAAATTTTCATACCGTTGTTAAATATCTCCGCAACAGTTCATTGATCTTTCCGCATTCGAGATTGGGCCTCGGGCGGGACTGGGCCTCTTGAGACACTGCTCTCTAAGCTCGCCAAGGTTCGGACCGGGCGACGTATATCGGCCTTGAGCATGTGAGTTTTTCATCGTTCGCCGGAGCGAAGTGCATCTCGCCGTGCTGGACGCGCGTGGCGAACGAATCGCTCCGGCACGAACTGACAATCACGGCGAAATCCTCTCTGCCAGATTGTCCAAGGACAGGAATGACCTGGCGGATCGTAAAGGCTTGTGAACTCTGCGTGAAAAATGATGATGAGGGCGGGTCCCTTGGCATCGGCTTTGAGGAACAGCCCCCAACCAGTCGGAGTTGCTGGGGTACAGAGCCGTGGTGGTGAGCATGGGCTCAAGAGTCCCAGGCATCGGGGTAGGTGAGTGTCTTGGACGGAACGGCTACGGCTGGCTTCCGCAGCGACATGCTCACGTCGGCGTTACGGGGCGAACGGCGTAGGCCGCGTCCGCCGCAGTTTCTCACCGTTCCTGTCGGCGTGCTTCTATTGCGGCTGCACCCTTATCCCGCATACGGCGGCTAGTCTAGTGCGCGTCCATAAACGGCAAGCTGCTGATATTATTGAATGAATCCTGATTTTGGGCAGGCAAGGCCCGGCGGTTTCAGATACACTTCGAGATCAAGCCACTGATTCCAAAGCGTTTCTGCCACCGCCGGAGCCGACAATGCGCCAAGAACGCACCGTCCAATCCAGTGTATTTGATCTTTTCGCCCGACACGAGATCGGCTGTGAATTGAAAGCCATGTCGCAATGGCTGGACGAGCATCGCGAGCTTTTGAGCCTGGTGACGCGGGACCTGCGCCGGCACGGTCTCAAGGAGACCGGCCGCGAGGGCCTGCCGGCGGAGGCTGTGCTGCGCTGCGCGCTGCTCAAGCAGCATCGCCAACTAAGCTATCAGGAACTGGCCTTTCACTTGGAGGATTCCGCCTCGTTCCGGGCTTTTGCCCGGCTGCCATGGGGGTGGAGCCCAAAGAAATCAGTCCTGCACAAGACGATCAGCGCGATCCGGGCGCCGACCTGGGAAGAGATCAACAAAGTACTGCTGGCAAGCGCCAGGCGAGAGAAGCTGGAAAGCGGCAAGGTCGTGCGCGTGGACAGCACCGTCACCGCCGCGCTCGTCCACGAGCCGAGCGACAGCAGCCTGTTATGGGACGCTGTGCGGGTGATGGTGCGGCTGTTGCAGCACGCGGATGCACTGGGCAGCGCCATCCTGCGGCGCGGCAATCAACGTGAGTGCGCAGCGTCAATCAGGATGAGAATGCCGGCGGATTGGAACGCAGGGAGGGCGTAGCCCGACCGGAGTTTCAATCCGCCGGCGGCGCGTTCCTTTTCGGGAGCGTTCGTCTGGTGATCACGGTCGACCGGGTATGCCGGTGGTTTTTCCTGTTGGGGAGGAATCGCTTTGTGCCCGGCCGCCACGTAACCGATCACCATATGAGGCTTTTCATGAAGTTCCGGCAGACCAATACGACGGCCGTCGCGGCGGCGAAGGCGTCGATCAGTATCGCCACGGCCTATCGCATCGAGAAGGATTCGAGACTGCCGTCACAAAAGAAGGCGCCGCGGCAACGGCGCCGTGCCGACCCTCTCGCCGATATTTTCGAAGCCGAGGTCGCGCCCATGCTGAGGGCAGCTCCGGGCATTCGGGCGATCGCCATCTTCGACGAGATGATCCGGCGTCATCCCGAGCTTGGAGCCGGCATTCGCCGCACGATCGAGCGTCGCGTCCGAGCCTGGCGCGCCGTCCATGGCGAGGAACAGGAGGTCATCTTCCGGCAGGTTCACGTACCCGGGCGCATGGGATTGTCGGATTTCACCGACATGGCAGCCGCCGGCGTCACGATCGCGGGCCAGCCACTCGATCACCGGCTCTACCATTTCCGGCTCGCCTATTCCGGCTTCGAGCATGCGCATGTCGTGCTCGGTGGCGAGAGTTTCGTCGCTCTGGCGGAAGGCCTGCAGAACGCGCTGTGGTCGCTCGGCGGGGCTCCCCGCGAGCATCGCAGCGACAGCCTGTCGGCGGCGTTCCGCAACCTGGACAAGGACGCCCGGGAGGACCTGACGCGCCGCTACGACGAACTGTGCGGCCACTACGGCATGACCCCTTCCCGCAACAATCGCGGCATCGCGCATGAGAACGGCTCCGTCGAAGGCCCGCACGGCCATCTCAAGCGGGCGATCAATGACGCGCTGCTGATGCGGGGATCGAGCGATTTCGACGACCTGGCAGCCTACCGTCGCTTTGTCGACGAGATCGTCAGCCGCGTGAATGCTCGCAACTCCAAGCGCATCGACATCGAGCGGGCCGAACTCCAGGAACTGCCCGTCCGGCGCACTTCCGACTACGAGGAGGTCACCGTGCGCATAACGTCATCGGGCGGGTTCACGCTGCGCAAGGTGTTCTACACCGTGCCCTCACGCCTGATCGGCCACCGCCTCAGAGTGCGGCTCTTCGATGATCGGCTGGATATCTTCATCGGCGGCACGCAGCTCATGACGCTGCCGCGCGGGCGCGCCTCTTCAAACGGCAAGCACGACCAGGTCGTCAATTATCGGCATGTCATCCATTCGCTGCGCCGCAAGCCGATGGCGCTGCTCAACCTCGTCTATCGTGACCAGCTCTTCCCCCGCGAGGCCTACCGGCGAACCTTCGACGTGCTCATAGAGCGACTGCCTGAGCGGCAGGCCTGCCGCACCATGGTCGAGCTTCTCGCCATGGCGCACGAGCGCGGCTGCGAGAGCGAACTGGCTGATCAACTGACCGCCTCGCTACAGGCACGGCGATTGCCCAACATGGCTGCTTTGCGGGAACGGTTCGCGCCGGATCCCGCCCGGCTGCCGAGTGTCGTCGTGCGTCTTGCTCCGCTCAACGCCTATGAAGCCCTGCTTGGCGCCAACCTGACAGGAGATGCGGCATGAAGACGAACCCCGCTGTCGATTCCGCCAGGCTGGGCTTGCTCCTCAACGAACTGCGCCTGCCGGCCATCAAGGTTATGTGGCCGCAGTTTGCCGAACGGGCCGACAAGGAAGGCTGGCCGGCCGCTCGCTTCCTGGCTGCGATCATTGAACATGAACTGGCTGAGCGCGACCGGCGACGTATCGAACGCCATCTCGCCGAGGCGCGCCTCCTGCCGGGCAAGACCCTCGACACATTCGAGTTCGAAGCCGTTCCGATGATCTCCAAGGCCCAGGTGATGGCCATCACCGCCGGCGACAGCTGGCTCGAGAAGGGAGCGAACCTGCTTCTGTTTGGCCCGCCCGGCGGCGGAAAGAGCCATCTCGCCTCGGCCATCGGACTTGCCCTTATCGAGACCGGATGGCGGGTCATGTTCACCCGCACCACTGATCTCGTCCAGAAGCTTCAGGTCGCGCGCCGCGAACTCGGCCTCGAGGCCGCGATCAACCGGCTCGATCGCTTCCATCTGCTGATCCTCGACGACCTCGCCTATGTCACCAAGGACCAGGCCGAAACGAGCGTGCTGTTCGAGCTCATCAGCGCCCGCTACGAGCGGCGTTCCCTGCTGATCACCGCCAATCAGCCCTTCGGCGAATGGGGAAAGGTCTTCCCCGACCCAAGCAACGCAAGATACCCCTGTTGTTGATCGGTTGGTGTCTCATGTCACGGTAGTTGACCGTCGACATGCGCTCTGTGGACAGCGGTTTGAGGTGGCATCACTTCGGTCGGGGCGCGGACCTGCCTTTATTGTCATCCGCCTTCCGGATGGTCGGTCACGCAATATCCGCCGGTCAGTGACGGATTTGTCGCCTGCTAGCAATGATGATCTTGAACATCGTAGCGCAGCGAGAAAGGTAATATCCGTTCGGACTTTGCTTCCTTTGGTGTATTATGCGCGAATCACCTTTGGTAACTCAATAGCGAGTTGCGATGGTTGCTCATGCTTTGGCGCATCGGATTGCGGTGTCTCTACCGGAGACCAGTATTCCACTGGTAAGGATCAAGCCAGATACGCCCAGCCTTTGGAACAATCTCCCACCAGTATCTCAGCACCAAGTCGCGCAGATGCTCGCGACTCTGATCCGCCGGATGCCGCCGAACGCGCCAGCGGCGAGGGAGCGGTTTGATGTTGGCTATTCCGAGCAGTTCTGACGAGCGGCTCACGACCGTCCGGCGTTCAAAGTTCGCTTACGTGTATGTGCGCCAATCCTCGATAAACCAGGTGCGCCACCATCAGGAAAGCACCGAACTTCAGTACAGCTTGGTGGACCGCGCCGTCAGGTTGGGCTGGCCGCCGGACCGTGTAGTCGTCATCGATGAGGATCTTGGAAAATCGGGAAACGGCCAAGTCGAGCGTGGCGGCTTCCAACGGCTCATCGCCGAGATCGGGCTCGGCAACGCCGGTCTGGTGGTCAGCCTCGATGCATCTCGATTGGCGCGCAACAACCGGGATTGGCATCAACTCCTCGAGTTGTGTTCATTGTTCGGCGTTATCATCGCCGATGGCGAGCGCCTCTACGATCCCTGCGCCTATCACGACCGCCTACTGTTAGGGCTCTCGGGGATCATGAGTGAAGCGGAGTTGCACCAGATCCGCATCCGCCTGCATCAAGGGGAGCGGCAGAAGGCTGCGCGGGGCGAGCTTCGCATACCGCTGCCAGGTGGCTTGACCTACAACCGCTCCGGCCAGATCGTGTTCAACCCTGATGAAGAGGTTCAGGCTCGGCTGCGTCTGATCTTCGACAAATTTAGAGAGCTTGGGACCGCGCGACGCGTTATGCGTTACCTGCGCACGCATGACCTACGTGTACCGGTGCGGCCGCTTCGCGGGCCGGCGCCCCATGAGCTGGTGTGGCGAGACGCCACCATCGCCCATGTCCATCATATTTTGCACAACCCGGCCTATGCCGGCGCATATGTCTACGGCCGGCGCCGAATAAATGCGGTCCGCCAAGGTCCAGGTTCGCACCGCGCAACCTCGAAGGTGGCCATTGACGACTGGGAGGTTTGCATCAAAGACGCACACCCTGGTTATATTAACTGGGAGGAGTTCATGGCCAATCAGAGACGCCTCGCCGACAACACCAATCAATACGAGGCCGGCCACCGCGGCGCGCCACGCAAGGGCATTGCTTTGCTGCAGGGCTTAGCGGTCTGCGGCCAGTGCGGACGGCGGATGACCGTGCGCTATAGCGGCCCCGACAGTGCATGCCCCGTCTACTGCTGCCTGGCGGACCGCAACCAGACCGGCAGCTCTCTCTGTCAGGAGGTTCGGGCGCCCGCAGTAGATGAACTGGTCGCCCGGATCCTCCTGAAGGCGTTGGAACCTGACCAAATCGCCATCGCCATCGCTGCGCTCGACGAGATTGCGGAGGAAACGCGGAGCCTCGAGAAACAATGGGCGCTACGGCGGGAACGTGCGCGGTATGACGCCGAGCGGGCTCGACGACAATACGACACCGTGGAACCGGAAAATCGTCTCGTCGCCAGAACCCTGGAAAAGGCATGGGAAGACAAGCTGCGCTTGGTCGATGAGATCGAGCAGGAATATCGTCGGTGGAGAGACCGAGAGCCCTTGGTGTTACAGGCACAGGATCACGCGGCGCTTCAGGAACTCGCCGAGAATTTGCCGGCTATCTGGCACTCAGAAACCACCCAGCCAGAAGACCGCAAACGTATCTTGCGCTTCATCGTGCAGGAGGTCGTTCTCGACCAGAAGAAGATACGCGGCCAGGTCGCCATCAGGATTCTTTGGCAGACCGGCGCAACCAGCGAACATCAAATCCAACGCCGAGTTCAATCTTACGATCGAGACTATGGCGAACTTGAGCTTGTGCGTGAGCGGATCACGCAACTCAATGCTGCGGGCGATATGGACAGGCAAATCGCTAAAATATTGAATGAAGAGGGCGTCCGCTCGGCGCGAGGCAAGCTGTTCAGCTATGAGAACATCTGGCTCTTACGCCACCGTTGGGGAATCCCCACAGCCAAGATCAACGGCGTCGCAGCCAATCCGCCGCGCTGGCCTGATGGAACCTACTCTGTACAGGGCGCAGCCGCTGCAATCGGCGTGACGGCTCAAACCATCTTCGACTACCTCGCCCAGGGCCTTGTCCACGGTCGGCAAAGCACGAAAGGCCAGCCTTGGCAGATCAGCCTTTCCAGCGACCAGATCGATCAACTTCAACGCCGACTGCAACGGACCAGACGATCAAGGAAAGGTGCATCATGAAGCATTCGCGAATCCAGCCATGACGCTCGCCGCGGTGGATCGCCTCGTCCATCACGCCACAATCTTCGAGCTGAATGTCGAGAGCTATCGGCGGCGCGAGGCCATCGAGCGAAAGCGGGGGCCAGGCAGGCCGGCGTCATATGCGACGCCCGCAAACGTCGCTCCTGATTGACGCGCCGCGACAATCAAACCGATAAAACCTCTTGCGCGCGACAATCAATGCCGAGATTATCACCATCGCCGCGACACCAGATTCTCATCCAGATTGTCGCGCGCTTCTCTCCCAGATTGTCGCGCTATACCATCCCATGGCACGATCACTGCCGCGCGGCGAAGAAGCGGTCCCGGGCGATCGAATATACCCGCGGTCGCCCGAAACGGGTGAAGCACTACCGCGAGCTGCTCAGGATCACACGCACCACCTTGGGCTATCTCCAGCAGGCGGCTGAGCAACCGACCCTGGCGGCGAGCCCGGCCGTTGAACTGTGGCAGGCCCAAGTCCGCCACTACTGGCCGCTGATCGAGCGGATCATCGCCCAGACCGAACGGCGGGTCCTGGCAGGCGAGCCGGTCCCGGCCGGCGAGAAGCTGGTGAGCCTGTTCGAGCCGCATGCCGATATCATCGTCAAGGGCAGCCGCGACGTCGATTATGGTCACAAGATCAATCTGACCACCGGTCGCAGCGGACTGATCCTCGATCTCGTCATCGAAGCGGGCAACCCAGCCGACAGCGAGCGTCTGCTGCTAATGCTGGAGCGCCACATCGCGTTTTACGGCGAGCCGCCGCGTCAGGCGGCGGCCGACGGCGGCTATGCCAGCCGCGCCAATCTGCGCCAAGCCAAGGCTTGGGGCGTGCGCGATATGGCGTTCCACAAGAAGAGCGCCCTCAGGATCGAAGACATGGTCAGCAGCCGCTGGGTCTATCGCAAGCTGCGCAACTTCCGCGCTGGTATCGAGGCCAGCATCTCCTGCCTGAAGCGCGCCTATGGCTTGGCCCGCTGCACCTGGCGCGGGCTCAACCACTTCAAGGCTTACGTCTGGTCCTCGGTGGTCGCTTACAATCTCGCCCTCTTCACCCGCCTCAAATCGACCTGACCCCCAGTCATCGGGCTGCGTTCAGGAGCACGCCGGCCAGCGCCGGCCGATACCCCTATGACCCCAATGCCGCCAGATCGACCCCCGGCCGCAACCTCCATGCCCTTGTACCATCACGCGTCCGCAAAACATCGCTTCAGCAGGCCAAAGACCCCTGAAAACTCCGGGAAAACAGCCGTTTATGGACGCGCACTAGTCTAGGCTCAGGGGGCGTGACCATTCTTGGGGGCAGTTGTCGAGACCATATGCCAGGCCGGTTCGTCGACTTGGATCCACCCGGGCTGATCAGGCCCCGTCAGATGGCGAAAGAGGTTTGGTTGGCTGCAGATCAGGCCGGCTCGATGATGGCGCGCTCCATCACCACGCCCCGCGGATTGCCTGCTTTTGAGATGCCCTGCTCGTGATCGACAGAACCGCTCTGCCAGGGCGCTGAGAGGAACGATAGTACAGATGGCCTGGCTGTGACTGCGACACCAACCACACTCGGCCCTCAGCCAATGGTTCAACAGCGGGTTGAGCGCAACCCAAGTGGGTGTCGAACGATCCTTTCTTCCGACCCCTTGCCCTGATCCATGACAACGCAGGCAGACGTTTCGGCAGGAAACGACGAAGCAAAATCAGGCGACGGCACAAGCAGAAACTAAGATAGAAGCCGTATTGCGCCGGCGTTTCGATTGCGACTACATATGGTTTGTCACAGAGTCCATCGAATTCGCTGACGATGACTATGACCGCTCGCATGAGCGTGGCCATCGTGGATGGACTTCAATTACGCGAGAAGAGTTTGCGCTCCATGGTAGTTAGGCGTTCCGGGCCTCGTTCGGTCACTAGGACCGTCTCGCTAAAGCCCATGCCTGCCGCCATCATCAGCATATGAAACACCATTCCAGCCTCTAGAACCCATTCCACACCTGGCACGAACTCACGGATGAATTCACCGGCGGAGGGGCTTTCACAGAGAGCGAGCGAATAGCCGGTGCGGTTCGTGTATGTCTTGCGCAGACCAGCCGTCAGAATCGGCTCGCGGCAGGCTCGGTCGATCACGCTGGCCGGCGTGCCCGGACGCATCAACGCGATGGCCTCGTCCTGGGTACGGATGATTGTCTGGGCGACACGCTGCTGCTCAGCGCTCGCCGGACCAACCACTGCGGTGCGCATTAAGCGTGAGTAATACTTTCGATGGATTCCTTCGAGCTCAAAGTAGACAGGATCGCCCCGTTCGAGGCGCCGGTTGGAAGAGCCTCCGTGTATGAGATTCGTTCGACTGCCGGAGGTGATGATGCCACCGCTCCGCATGTCCGCGCCGGCCTTGACAAATGCGCTTGACACTACGCTAGCAAGATCTCGCTCCGTGACGCCCGGCGCAATGGCCTCGATGCCAGCGAGCATGCCCACTTCGACTTGGCGGGCAGCGCCGCGCAGATATTCTATTTCCCGCGGCGATTTGATCAGACGCAGGTGGTCGACAATGCGCGGCTCTTTGGCCAAAGTTGCATTCGGTAGCTGCGCCTGAAGCATCTTCCAGCGTTCCACGGTCAAGAACCATGAGTGCTCGTCCACGCCGACGCGCCCGCCTGCCAGCCCAAGACCATCGAGGGCCCTTCGCGCCGCGTCTAGCGAAGCGGGGATCGGATCGGCGGCGTCTGCATAGACCGTATGGTTCTTGACCCACGAGGTGCTGTGCGCCGTGGGGACTTCCATATCGCGCACGATCAGCACGGGGTCACCGCGACTGGGAACCGCCAACGCGTGATAGGAAAAGTAGCCAATGTCATCCAGACCGCTCAGATAGTTGATGTTTTCCGGTTGGTGCAGCAGTAAGACGGGAAGATCATGCTTGGCCATCTCTTCTTGTGTGCGCTGCAGTCGTGTACGATATTCTTCAGCGGGGAAATCAATCCCATTGTTCGCGGACTCACTCACTGTAGTAGGCTCCTTCATTATTGACTACTTCAACTAAGTCTGTTCGCCGTTCACCCGCTTGGCGGATCGCTTCTACGCTAGCATAGACAACGACTGTGAATGCGATGAGAAGACAGGGTAGCTAGAAGTGGCCGAAAGCCTGTCGTTTCGAGGTTACCGATCATCGAGAGGATCTCATCCTGCCACCGCGGATGAACGTTCTCTCTGCCGATGCTTCTGAATTTCTCCGCGACCTGATCGGCGGATAAAGGGCTTGCGACATCCCCAAGGGGATGTCGTACGATCCTTTCTTCGGGCCCTTTGCCCTGATCCATGACAACGCGGGCAGGCGTTTCGGCTGGAAACGACGAAGCGAAATCAGGCGACGGCTCAAGCTCAATGCGCGCCGCCAGGTCGAGCACGCGCGCGTCAGTAAGACGCTCCAGTTGAACGGGTTGTAGAGCTTCGCGACCGTGTAAAGTGGCAAGCGCGCAACTAAAATAGAAGCTGTATTGCCCCCCCTCCAATGTGCTCGGCGCGCGCTCGTTTGCTAGGCGCATCGCCTGAGGGAAAGTCTCGATGCGAAGCCTTCGGATCTCTTGCCCGTCTCGACGCATGGCAAGGATCGCATCGATCGCTGCGTGGATGTAGCGGCAGCATGCATATGGCTTAAGATAGCATTTTTGAACTTCCCACGACGACCCAAGATTGTCTGTCAGGACATGGCGAGTGAAACGATCATTGTCATCAAGAAGATCAAGAGGTCCAGTTGCGGCTGCCCGCGCGCGGTAGGCTGCGGTGATACCTGCAACCACGGCAGGGGGGATCCCTTCCTTGATCGTGCTGCCCTCGAACTTGGAGGTTGCAGTTAAGAAGACAATGGGGCCTTCGGATCCAGCAATCGCCAACGCATGAGCGGTTTCTGTTGCACCCAAGCCCAGCAGCCGGCAAGCTGCGGCCGCAGCGCCGTAGCCGACCCAGCGTCCACTCGCGTATGTATCGATTGTTTCAACGGGACGAGAGCTCGCAATTCGCAGCGCGATTTCGTATCCGAGCGCGATTGCAACCATTGTTTCAGAAACTGACGCGTCGACAGCCTGAGCCACTGCCAAGGCGGCGGGAATGACGCCGGAACCAGGGTGGCCCCCTGCGCCGCGGTGACCATCGTCGATATCCAGTGCGCTCGCTGCAGCGCTATTCGCCATCGCGGCGCCGACGACACTAGAGTGATTATCAGTCAACCAAATACTGATCAGGCCTTCGCCGTAGGCTTCCAGTGCTGCCTTTCGGGCAGCATGAGCTAACGGCGATGGCACACCTGCAGCGGTGGCACCGATGAGGTCCAATATGAGCAACGAGATTGTACGCCGTGTAGCCGCCGGCAGTTCACTGGCTGGGTAGCTGCTAACAAAGTTGGCGAGTTCAGATATGGCTCGCACTTGGGCACTCCAACTTTCTTTTGGCTACGGAGATAGGCGCCCCACGTGTGAAACTGCACGCGCGCTGGGTCGTGCGAGTCATGCGGGCTTCATTCGGGTTTGCCCTACCGCGAGGCCACGGAACCGAGGTATAGACGAACACGGCAGCCCTTTGTGCAACCATAGTTAGGCCCTTGAGACGCACCGAGACGCTCCGTCCCAACAAAGTCAAATTGCGATTTGACCCAGACATGACATTCTGCCTCCTTATCCTCGTTCGAGGTCACCCACATCCAGGTCGGCAGTTCCGACCGTTCACCGCTAGGACGAGCAAAAATCATGCCGATTGACAGGAACACTGCCCCAAAAAGACCTTCGGCTTGTGCTTCAATGGACTGAAGGGAAAACAGCAGGAACCCAGGTCGAATAGAGGCCGTGTCGAGGACAGCCGCCTGCGTGTTAAGGTAGAGGATCGAGGAATCACCGTAACAGCGTTGGGCATCACACGGGAGCGCGGTCAAGGAAAAAGCCCGGCTTGTCGCAAAGTGGATCGATCGGGCCGCAGAGAGCGACCAACATGGATCAAACGGATGGCAGCACGCCGACGTAAGACCTTCGTCGTCTGCAACCGGTGCCGTCCACTGAGATCGCTCAGGATGATGTGAGAGCATGAGATACCTGGAAAGCCGGACAAGACCGAAATACCTTGTGTCCGGTGTGGAGAGAGAGAGGCGGTGAAACTTGCGTCGGCAATGAGGCAAGGCGCACAATTACTGTCGCGTTTGTGACGTGCCGAGGCCGCCAGAGTCCATTGGGGCGTCGAGTCGCTTACCGCAAACTCGATCGGAAACTTCCCACAACACACCATTGATGGAGTGCTTTGCGGGCATTGTGCGCAGAAGGTTGAGGGCGAGAGCCATCTTTTCGGCGCCGTGGTCGTGTCGCAGCCGCGATTACGACATCGAGGACCCAGTGCAGCCCGTTTTCAATGCCACTGCTGCCCATTCTCTTCCCGACGCTGGAACGCAATGGACATTTGAGGCTCGAAGAGGAGATACGTCACAAGAACCTGTCGATCAGCGCCAGGACGATCGACCGCATGCTCCAAGGCGCACCATGCCTTGGAAAAAGCCGCCAAGGGCTGCGCCATAGCCGCGGCGGCGCATCAAAATGCGCACCTTTGCCGACTGGAACGAGCCGCTTCCCGACAGCATGGAAATGGACCTGGTCGCTCATTGCGGGCTGGGTCAAAACGCAGTAGCTATCACTCACAGCCTGGTTCTGACCGATATCGCGAGCCAGATGGACAGAGGCCGCGCCCATCGTGGTGCTTACTCGAGACACTCGACCGGATACGCGCGGCATTGCCCTTTGCCCTGAAAGCACTGGGATGTGGACAATAGCGGCGAGTTCGTCAACAGCAGGCTGATCGAATATTGCATTGGTCACGGCATCGAACTCGCCCGCGCGCGGCCTTACCGTAAGAACGACCAAGCGTGGATAGAGCAGAAATATGGGGCGGCTGTTCGGAAGCTCTTGGGCGGCAGCCAGGGCGATCACACGCCTCTACGGAGCATCCAGGCTGTTCGTGAACTTCTTCCAGCCTTCGTTCAAACTGGCTGCCAAAAGCAACGCGACGGTGCGAAGGTGGCTAAGCGCTATCATCCACCGCAGGCTCCCGGCGAGCGCTCCCGTAGGCGGAGGGTATCTCGATGGCCGTATTCAAAGGCCTAACAGAAGACCGCACTCGATCACACGTTCAGAAAGTCAGAAACTCCTTGCGCAACGGACGGCAACCACAGAAGGCAACACGACGGGATGATGCCCATCGCCCATAGAAAATTGAACGACTAGTCTAAACATTGCGCTCCAATATTGAAATTATTGCTTACTCGTTCTGTGAAATGATATTTCATAAATGTTGCGGCGACATAATATGATATTAATAATAAATTACGTCTGGAAAATGATACGCATGTTATATTATCGGTGCGGAGTCGCTCAAACCCATGGCGGAGATAGGGGGTACAATAGCCGGTGTTTGCTAACATGACAAACAATGGGTCGCGTCGCCGCGCTTCGAAATAAGAAACTGTACTCTAGACAGTTTTTAGAGAGTTGATGATGTTGTCCATAGTGCGGTCAGTCGACGTCGTATTGGAAATCGATCTAGCGGCTATTCGGGCGAATTTCCAGAAGATCTCGACACTTGTTGGGGATAAGGTGAAGGTAGCTGCAGTCGTCAAAAGTGATGCGTACGGACTTGGTCTTGTAGACATTGCCAGGACGCTCATAGATGCCGGCTGCGACCTACTGTTTGTTGCCAATTTGGATGAGGCCCTGCTTCTAAGATCTTCCTTTAGTCGAGTTGCAATTGCGGTCTTTCGTGATGAGTTTGATAGGTTTGGCACATGGTACCGGTCGCATGGCCTGATACCTGTGGTGAACAACTGCAAGGAATTGCATGCAGTTGGCACAGCCGGAGAGCCGCAATCATACTTTCTCAATGTGGAAACTGGATTCTCTCGCTTTGGGCTCAGCGTTGGCGATATCCAGCGCGAGTATCTGCTACGCACCTTCGAAAGGTATCGCCCTTCGATCGTGCTCAGCCACCTCGCATGCGGCGAATGCATTTCGGACCCAATGAATCAATTGCAGAGGGACCGTTTTCGGACAGTCTATGATCTTCTTAAACCCACGCGCGGCAGTCTCTCTGCCTCCGCCGGTGTATGGCTCGGAAAGTCCTACCACTTTGACATGGTGCGTGTAGGATCGGCGCTGTACGGGATCCATAACGCTGGCGTGCAAACAAATCCCCTGAAGCCCGTGGTCAAACTCAGAGCAAGAATACTTGACGTGCGGAGCGTTCCGGCGGGGGAAGCCGTTGGATATGGTGCAACGTTTCGTACGGACCGAGCCAGCCGAGTAGCAATCGTCGGGATCGGGTACAAGCACGGGCTTCCATGGTCCTGCGCGAACAAGATATTCGTTCGGTTGGCGGAATATTCAGCGCCTTCAATAGGAAGAATCTCCATGGAATATATGATAATTGATATAACGGACGTTCCGGCGAGACGTTGCAGCCCGGGCACCTTTGCGGAATTGCTAAGTGAAGACTTCACCGTCAATGACCTCGGAGCGGCCGCTGGGGTTAGTCCACAGGAGGCACTGACGCGGCTTGGTGCCGGGTGCACACGGAAGTATCTGAATTTATTCCCTCCATCTGCAGCGTTCACAGCAAACCGCCCGACGGAGGCGATGAGTAACCCATCGAGAGCAAAGAGCCGACCGATGGACAAGCAAGCGCTCATCTAGCGGTTAGGCTATCTGGCAGGCCGCCCGGCTGCCAACCTTGCGCAGTGCTCGGCTAGAAGGTCCACGAACCCGATTGACGAGCTCGACCCGATCTGCAACCAGACGGCTGCGAATGCTATGAACCACTTGATTTGCCAATCGATAGGCCCGATTTCGACGGTACAAAACGCATCGCCGGCCGGCCAACGGCCTTGCAAATCGCTTCAACGTCATTCCGGTCATTCTTGTTGGACTTGACGTAGGGCTGATCAGCGGAACCTCATGGCCGAGATCCGAAAGCGTCAAGCGACACTAGGAATGCGGGGTCAATTTCGCAGGTCGGCCGACGACGGCTGAGTTCAGAAGAAATTGAGGTACCTTTCAACTTCCCAGTCCGACACGTGGCAGTGGTATTCCAGCCACTCTGATCTCTTCAGGGATAGGAACTGTTCGATGACAGGCTTCCCGAGAGTGCCAGCAAACAACTGATCAGCCTCTAATGCATCGAGCGCTTCGGTTAGCGTCTGCGGAAGCAGATCTACGCCCATCTCCTTGATTGCCTCGAGCGTGAGACCGTAGAAGTTAACATTTCTGGGTGCACCTGGCTCGAGCTTCTGCTCAATTCCATCGAGACCGGCAGCAATAAGCGCGGCCGTTGCGAGGTACGGATTCATGCTGCTGTCGCCAGTGCGAATCTCAAGCCTGCCGTAGGGAATTCGCACCATGGCAGTGCGATTGTTGTAGCCGTAAACGATGCAGGCAGGAGCCCACGTTGCGCCTGAGACAGTGCCACCGACGACCAGCCGCTTGTAGGAGTTCACGGTTGGCGCCAGAAGCGCTGTTAGCCCCTTCGCATGCGCGAGCACACCGCCCAGGAAATGATAGGCGAGCTTGCTCAAGCCCATTCCGTTCGGGTCAGCGTCATCGTGAAAGAGATTCCGCCCGTCCCCGTCGGCGATAGAACAATGGATATGCATGCCATTGCCGGTCGAACTACTGCGCGGCTTTGGCATAAAGGAGCAGATGGCGCCGAGATCATGCGCGATTTCCGAGACCGCCATTTTAAAGAAGACGATCTGGTCAGCCGTCTTTAGTGCATCGGCGTACTTGAAGTTGATTTCGTACTGTCCGTTCGCGTCTTCATGGTCAATCTGATAGACATCGATTCCAACGGCCTGTAAGCATTCCGTTACGCGCTCAAGGACGTTTCGCCCGCGCATGAGGCCGCGATAATCATAAGCGGGCTTGGTGAGCGTATCCGTGCGGTCGAACGGCGATAGTTTCCCGTCTGGCTCCCGCCGCAGCAGAAGGAACTCGGGCTCCAGCCCCGTATTGAGCGTCCAGTCGCGCTCAGCAAGGGACGCGACTTGCGTCTTGAGAACGTTACGCGTGTCGACCGGATGCGGCGCCCCCTTAACGGTACCGACTCCTAGCATGCGAGCGTATCCGGGAGCCCATGGCGTCACCGTCAATGTATCAAGTTCGCAGACCACCATATATTCCGCTTCATGAGGAAGGAGGCCAAGCCCGCACGGGGCGCCGCCAGCAAAACCCGCGCCTTCCGTCAAAAGGCAATCAAGATGTTGCACCGGAACGGCTTTGCTCTTCGCGACCCCATATAGGTCGACGAATTGCGCGAGTACATAGCGGACGTCCGCCTGCTCCAGGAAAGCTTGAGCCCCTGCGACGTCTAACTCCTTAGGTGTCGCAAGGCTCCGGGCTGGCAGTGCGCCAGTCCACGCGTTTGGGAGATGCATTCGGATTTCTCCTTTGGTTGACTTTCGCTATGTTGCCCTGTGTCTGGCGAGTTGCCTATTGGGGGCATGACCGGAATAGCGCCCGCAAGAGGTCGCACCTGAACTGTTGAACCGCAAGGTACCGAACAATCGCACTCACGCCCTGACTAGTGCCAAGACCCAGTTGCCCGCTGCCCCTCCGAATTTATCTGTTTCTATTTGAGATAGTTTCGATTAGCGCATCGGCCTGTTGCTTGGTCGTGCCTGGCGTGACCACCAAATGGCTAACGTCCTGAGTCGCAATTTGCCACTTTGTCTTGATGCTGTCTTCGACAGGAGGGAGTACAACTGTAAGCGCATTGGGATTACGCCAAGCGCTGACGCCGCGAACGTTAAGTTCATCGGCTGTGTAGGCCGCCAATCGCTCGCATTGTTGGAAAGTCTGTTTGATACCTTCGATCCCCAGACTACGGATCGCATACCAGAGGATGATCGGCGTAAAGGCATTTCGCGATCCACTCAACGTCGTATCTGAGCTGCCGATGTAATCGATATTGCGCATCACACGTTGAACGTGAAGTTTGTGCGAGAGAACGACCCCGCAAGGCATCGGCGCGCCGAGAAACTTGTGTCCACTTAGCGTGATGGAGTCCGCTCCATCCGCAAAATCGAAGGCGGGTTTGGGATTTAAGAGGGGCGCGTATGGCCCGCATAGTGCCGCGTCGGAATGGACATAGATCGCGCTGATACCGACATCGTGAAGGACCGCACGAATTTTTAACGTATCATCTTTGCCTTCCTTCATTGTAGTGCCTATATTTGCAACAACCACCGCTGGGCGAGTTCTGTAACGAGTAGCCTTCTGGGCTAGATCGTCATAGTTTATTTCTCCATTGGATTGCGAACGCACCACAGAGTGTTCCAACCGGAGCAGCCGAACCCCTTTGCTCACACTATAGTGAGTGTCCTGCGAAAAATACGCGACAGCATTTGGATAGAGCTCGCGGGCAAGGTACAACCCGTAGATGTTCCCCTCGGTCCCTCCATTTGTCACGTAGCCCCAGACTTCGCAAGAACATGCCCGAAACAGCCTGGCAAAGAAATCGACGACGTCGCATTCGAAAGCATGCGAGTTTACGCGATAGGTCCCTGGTTCGAATGGATCTCCGAGGTTGTTGCCTGTGAGGCTCATGAACCGCCACAACGGTTCATAATCGAAGTCCTTCGCAAACGGATAGCCTAGAAAGCAGCCATTTGCCTCCTGCATGGATGAGAATAGTTCATCCAGTTTTTTTTGATCTTGGGGTTCCAGCATGATGAGCGCCCTCCGGGGCCCGGAGTTAACAGACCCTGCGAACTAGTCGGGTTCTTGTTCACGTGCGGACAAAGCTCCTGCCTTGAGCGCACTATCACCGAACCAGCAAGATTTGGACCAATGAGCGCAACGCTAGATGCCCGTGTTTTGAGAGACGCAATGTCACGTTCGCGACAAACCGTTCGAAATCCTCGCTGTCTGATTGACCTCGCATCAGGACCTCTCTGTGCCCACCTGGCCGTGAGATGCGTCTGTAGGCTTCTCCAAAAGCGATTTACGCCGGTCCGGCGATCATCATGCAGCGCAGACGATGTCGAACCAACCACCAGACCTGTTCTCCGTAGAGGTTCTGCCTCCAGTTCTTTCGAGCGAAATGTGGGAGAGCGCTCTTCCGTTGATCGAAGCTTTCCGGCGGTTGGAGATCTCGCAGGCGCTGAGCCAAAAGTCGCGCGCAACAGGGCGACGCTCTCGTTGGGGCGGGTTGCGCCATGACGAATGCGATGTCCCCGCTAGCGTCCCCAGGGCCGGACGTCCTGTTGGCGGGAGATCAGCCTGTCGGCGATCGCTCACAATGACCGCGCCGTCAGATCGGCCGTAGGCCCCGCCGCCAAGATCTTTGCTGCCTCAAAAAGGATACCTGCGGGTGTGGCGCTCCGAGCCTTGCGTCAGGCAACCAGAAGTGGGTTGGAAATCCCGTGACGCCGCGCTGTCGCGGCTGCCTGCTGCGGAGCCGAATAGCCCTCGACGATCCGCAGCTTCTCCTCCTCTGACCAGCAGCGCCGGCCCCAGTGCCAACAATCTCGAGACGACGTGACTGGCGACATTCAGAAGCGATATCCACACCAACAGTCAGCTACACCATCACTTGGCCCGCAAGGCAGTCCCCCTCTGACGCGTGCCCAGCGGCTGGCCAGTCCTCTTTTCAAAAAACCTTCAAATAATTTTGCGGGATCTTTGCACTTCCCAATTGCCGACAATGGTACGTTCATTTTCCTTTTTGTCCGGCACGGCTAAGACGCCGGGCATTGGATGGCCCGACAGTTCCACTTCGATACGACTGTTCAGGTATTAGCATCCGCAGATGCCAGATGTCTTTCAGGCGGTGCCGCTTGCTACCGAAGGGGCACAATCGAACAGTGCAGCTGTAGATGTGGTGTAATCGCCCAATGGCTCGCTGCGCCATTGTCTTTTTAGATGACATCAGCTGAGAGATCGGGCCAAGTGCCAATTCGCTCGAAGCAAGAATGAGGCAAGTCGAAATGGCCTCCCAAGAATCGCAAGTTGCGGAAACTGTCCAGGGGCCGCTCAGCACACCGATTGTAATCAAAATGCATCAATCCAGCAGGAGCCGAACGTGGCAAAGAAGACGTCGATTCAAGGCTCCGCGCCATTCAGGGTAACCCATCGGCAGGTACTGGAAATTGCCATTCCGATGACGCTCGCATATCTCACGACGCCGCTGCTTGGCCTCGTTGGTACGGCCGTAGTTGGCCGGTTCGGTGATGCAGCTTTAGTTGGGGGTCTTGCTGCCGGAGCGGCGGTCTTCGACATCGTTTTCGCAGCCTTCAATTTCTTGCGCTCCGGTACGACAGCACTAGTCGCCCAGGCTTTCGGGAGAAACGACGCTCTGGAAGAGAAGGCGGTCTTCTGGCGGGCGCTTGTCATCGCTGCAATTTCTGGCCTGGGCCTGGTCTTGTTTTCGCCGTTGATTGCCGTGGTAGGCGAATGGTTCATGAACACGGAACCGCGGGTGACCGCCGCGATGGATTTGTACATTCGCGTCCGCCTTATCGCAGCACCTGCTGCCTTCATTAACTATACAATTCTCGGCTACCTCCTAGGCAGCGGCAATTCGGTCCTCGGCCTTCTGATGCAACTTCTCCTGAACGGGATGAATGTCGCCCTCTCGATCCTTCTATGTCTTTATCTCGGTTGGGGTATTTCAGGCGTCGCCTGGGGGACTGTCTTCAGTGAAGGCGTCGCCATGGTCGCCGGAATGACAATTCTCTTGGTCCGCTTCCGCGCGATGCCGAAAATGTCGCGACAGCTTACGTTCAACATGGTGGCAATAGGGCGAATGCTTTACGTCAGCGGCGACATAGTGACCCCTTCTTGCATGCTCCTGGGTGCCTATATGCTGTTCACGAGACAGAGCGCCCAGCTTGGCGCGCTGACCCTCGCCACTAATGCGGTCCTGATGCATATCTTCCTGGTCGCGGCCTATTTTCTTGATGGGTTTGGAGCCGCGGCCGAGCAACTCGTCGGGCGAGCTCTTGGTGCCCGTTATCAGCCGGCATTTTCGCAAGCCATTAAGCTGACCGCAGGCTGGGGACTTGCGGTTGCGGTTCTTGCGAGCGTTGTGATCTTCGCGTTTGGTGAACACCTCATTGGCGCCATAACAAAGGCTGCTGATGTGCGAGCCGAGGCGGCTCTCTATCTTCCTTGGGCGGCCTTCGCGGCACCGAGCGGCGCGCTCGCGCTTCAGATGACCGGCGTCTTCGTGGGGGCAACTTGGTGGCTCGACGTGCGCAATATGATGCTCCTATCCTTCGTGGCCTTTATCACAACTTTGTTTGCATTCGGCCAGTTGTTCGGCAATCACGGACTTTGGGCCGCTTTTCACATTTTTCAACTGCTGCGAGGGCTAAGCTTGTTGCTGGTACTGCGCCGCCGCGCCAGCACCGTCTTTGCGTAGACCAGTCGATATGACGTCCGTCGCTAAGGGAGATGTGGGCTGTGTTGCAAAGAGTTTAATAATGGGTTTGCAGTGGAAGATCGACGCGGTGGACCAAGTTGGGGTCGTGTGTGGATGTTCTCCGCATTGCAAGGGGGTAGGTGACGATCTGAACAGAACGGTTGGGTCCAAGCCATGCAGATGCATCATTAAGGCTGGTGATGGCGCACTTCCCCTTCTGCTGCTTGTAGAGGTTGGCATGATGAGCTTTCATGTGGGGCTTCGGAACAATGGAGTTCCTTGTTCTTCAAGGTCTTGGCGACCTTCTGGCCATTCGAATTCGCATCCGCGGCGGTTCGATTGGCAATGTTCAGTTCGTCTGCCGTTTTGTGAATTTCTGGAAGATGGCTCAGGATAATAACCGCTTTGCCGAACTTCTGGATCGCGTGGTAGCCAACCGGCTCGCAGATGCGGTCCAGCCAGATCTTGCATTTCCGTCGCTGCGTCATGCCGGCGGCATCAATCTGGTAATATTTCCGGCTAAAGTTGTCGAAAGCGATAGCATCGAGGAGCACGACAATTACGGCGTCGACTTCATCGAGGCGACCGGCGAGATCACCGCGACGCTGCGCATGTCCATATTTCCGGCGGCGTCTCGAACCTCTCCTTCTCGTTCCGCGCGCGAGGCCATGCACGCCGTGTTCCTCTACCATGCCATCCAGCACGGCATGGACATGGGCATCGTCAATGCCGGCCAGCTTGCGGTCTACGACACGATCGAGCCGGAACTGCGGGAGGCCTGCGAGGATGTCGTGCTCAACCGCGTCCCCAAGGCCGGCGGTACCGCCACCGAACGCATGCTGGAGATCGCCGAACGCTTCAAGGGCACCGCAGGCCAGGAGGCCAGGGAGCGCGATCTCGCCTGGCGCGAATTGCCGGTCGAACAGCGCATCAGCCATGCGCTGGTCAATGGCATCACCGAATTCATCGACGCCGACACCGAGGAAGCGCGGCTGGCGGCCGAGCGCCCGCTATTCCAGGATGCGCAGGCGATGCTGAAGAAGATCATCGCCGAGAAATGGTTCGCGCCACGCGGCGTCATCGGCTTCTGGCCGGCCAATGCCGTCGGTGACGATATCAGGCTGTTTACGGACGAGGCGCCATCGCAGGAATTGGCGACGTTCTTCACCTTGCGCCAGCAACTGACCAAGCGCGACGGCAAGGCCAATGTCGCGCTGTCGGATTTCGTTGCCCCGTCGGACGGCGGCAAGCCCGACTACATCAGCGGCTTCATCGTCACCGCCGGTATCGAGGTGGCGATCGCCGAGCGTTTTCGAACGGGCGCACGACGATTATTCCTCGATCATGGTCAAGGCGCTGGCCGACCGCTTCGCCGAGGCCTTCGCCGAGCGCCTGGCGCCAGACGAACTGATCGGCGAGACCTATCGCGGCATCCGCCCGGCTCCGGCTATCCGGCACAGCCCGACCACACCGAGAAGGCGACACTGTTCCGGCTGCTCGACGGCGAGGCAATGCGGGCGTGAGCCTGACCGAAAGCTATGCGATGTGGCCCGGCTCGTCGGTCTCGGGGATCTACCTGTCACATCCCGAAAGCTATTATTTCGGCGTCGCCAAGGTCGAACGCGACCAGGTCGAGGACTATGCGCGCCGCAAGGCCATGCCGTTGGCCGAGGTCGAGCGCTGGCTCGGCCCCATTCTCAACTGTGTGCCGGCACACTATGCCGAGGCGGCGGAATAGGGGCGGCAAGCTCTGTCGTCTCTTCGCTTTAACAGTGCTGGTGTTTTGCGCGCTACACTGTCATGCACGGCAAAGCCAGACCTGTCGAATCCTCATGTCGATCCCTGGTGTTGGTGTGACTGTCACAACGTCCTTTGTGCGCGCTTTGATCGGTTGCTAGGAGGCGCGGCAGCATGGTAGTTCGGTGAATAGCGTTCAACGTCCGAGCGCTGGAGACGTCGCTGCCGGGACGTGGGCAGAGTCATTCCGCTTCGAAAGTTGCACGCTGATTAAGTGGTGTGCGCATACGACACTGGAAGGCTCCTCCCTGCGAAGCCCATCGTGCGGCGGCTCGTGTCGACCGCGTAGACAACCATGGAACCAGCAGTGACGTCGAAACGCTAGAAGATGGTTGACCTCTTCATCGCAATTAGACAACTTTCGAAGCACAAGTTACGAATATGCGTTGGATAAGAGGAATACCCGCCCACGGCTTACAGTCGAGCACGAGATAGACCCAGCTCGTGCCTGTCGAAGCGGCAGGCAACGGCAGATTCCGGTCAAATGTATCTGCGGTAGTCGGAACTCACCTTCTCATCGGTGATGTACTTAAGGACTTCGCCCACTTTGCGTGCTGCACGAATGGGGATCGGCAGCTTCTGGTTCATCTGTGTGGAGTTCCAGTTGATTTTCGTTAGACCGAAGATCTCGTTCGCGATCTGCGCGACCGTGCTATCACTAGTTTTGTAGGGGCAGATCAACAGCGGCTTCGGATCATACATGCCGGGGTATGTCCCATAATAGGGAATGCTGCCGTTGGTGTAGAGCAAGCCTTTCCCGTCAAGTTTCACGAACGTGCCGCGCATGACGGGATAATTGCCGTCCCTGAATACCTTCACAAACGACGATTCCTGAACCCACACGAGATCGCGCAGTTCGGTGCCGACCTCATCAAGCGCTTCAAAAATCCCGTCGGCTTCTTCGTCGCGAAAGCGCGATGTTTTCAGCACTATGACCCGCGCCGGATAATTCATGTGATGCTTTTTGTAGGCGGCGAGAGCATCGGCAATCAGAGTCTTCGCATCGTCCTGCGTCAGATAGGGATGCCTGCCACGACTTTCCGTCTGCGCGCCTTTACCCTTAAGGATGAAGCCTCTTCCGCGCTCATCGAACATCTGAGCTGCGCTCGTGAAGAGCTGTTGTCCACCGGCCTCGCGATAAAAGCTCACCCCGATGTAGCAGGCCGAAAACTCTCCCTCTTGAGGCGCTCGCCGCCACGGCACACGCCCAGACCCTTTGTAGTAAAGGGTGGTTAGGAGATTCCAGGTACGGCTGGCTTGATCCTGAATTTGTCGGGCGCTGCTCTCTTTGATCTTCAGAGGGATAACAGCACGCTCGTCGAGCACGTCTTCCCAGACGATCTGAATGGGAAAGCGAAAGTGCATCGCCTTGGCTTTCAGCATGCCGCGGAAATTGGGGGCATCAGAGCCCGAGCTATCTTCCTCCTCCAACGTCGCGTCAGAATCGACTTTGGCGTTCCAAACGCGCTCGATCAGCTCAACCGGTAGCGCAATGATGGCGACATCCGGCCGTGAGCTGCCCTCATCGATCGTCTGTAGCTGCTCAATGATTTCATCGACCGCCATCTCGACTGCTTTGCCGTGATGGGGTTCTTTCCTGATACGTTCAATGCGCGCCTGGGGGATCGCGGTAACCGCGCCATCCGGAATCTCGAACCGGCAGCGGAAAGGGTTCTGATTTCCGAGGCCCGGAAACGGCGGATGCAGGTTTGGATGCTTTTCCGATTTTCCTGCGAATCCGACCGCAGCGGCTTGAAGGAAGTCGCGAGAGTCCTTGACGGTCTTCGCACTCCCTACGACAGCAATGTTGATGACATCACCAAGCGGCGTCTGGAGCGGCCCAGCCTCGAACAGACCGAGGCGCGGATCGGGATGGTAGTGTTGGTTTCCAAACTCGAGAAGCGGTTCATCGAAGATCTTGGTCTCGAACTTCATGCGAACCTCAGCAGCTCTTGGTTGGGATCGGCGTCCTCGTTCGACTTCTTCGGCGTCCCCCACACGTCCTCGGGCACCTTCTTGGGGAGTTTGACGTTTGGAGGCTCGCCGAACATGAGGCGCGGATCAGCGGTGGCAACAGCGAACAAATCGTCCGCCTTGCGCTCTTCCTCTGTGAGAAAGCGATGCCACATGATTACCTGACCGCGAAGCGATGCACTTTTGTCCAACCTCTTCTTTCCGGCCAGCAGCGCGCTCGGATAGGAGTGCGGAATGAACCCGTTGGTGGTGAAGTAGTAAGTCGGGTTGATCACCAAGAACCACTGATCGTACAGGAGTTCGAACCTCGGCACGAAGGCGTGGTGCCGTACGAACTCAACGCGGGTCGGGTCCGTCTTATTGCGAACGACGTTGACGACGTCAGCTTCAGCCTTCTTCTTCGCTGACTGATAGTGGAATGCGCGGGACTCGTTTTCGGCTCGTGCCCTGAAATGGAAAAGGCGTCCTTCCTTGTCCCATCCCAGATCGCTTCGTACCTGATGACGAAGCGCCTGATTGAGGAGAAAGGCAAAGTTGTTCCGCTCGTCGAGGTCTTCATGGAAGGCCAAGTGCTCGACCTCGATCGCTTCGACCTGATCCAGATCGACGATCTGGTCGCACGACGAAATGCGTGGATCGTGGAAAGACCAGAACGAGCTGCCTTTAATCGCCCAATCAAAGCGCGCAGGCGCCCCGGCGTCGAGGAGCATCGCGGTCGCCTGCTTTGCCGTGTACGGCGTTGTTGTTACGAACACTTCATCGGGAAGGCGCACTGGAAGGATGTTCACCAGCGCTTCTTCGCCGCCGCCGAGTGGCGGAACGTAGTAGCCGAAGCCTGTCTTGGGAATAGTAAGGGCCGCGAGCCGATCGACCGCCCTCGCATCTAGCACGTCCAGCGTCTTGTCGAAGGTGAGCCGCCTTTCGCCTGGCCCCGTGCCGCTTGAAATTTCCTTCCAGTAGTGGGTCTCGTCGCTCTTCCGAAAGAGGACGATGATGATGGGAAGGTTCGACCCGCGCCAGTAAGCGAGGTCTTCACTGCGCAGCAGATAGGTAAAGCCGCTGGCATCTTCGCCCGCGTAGATACCGGCGTCGGTCGCTTTCACCTGCACCGCGATCATTCGCGCGGTTGGCTGACCTTCGATCATTACCTCGGCGATCCCATCGATTCCAGATTCGAGGCGCGAGCGCACGTCGAACTGAAAGCCCATGGTGAGGAACCGCAATTGAACGGCGATCTCGCCAATCTGCCCAAGCAGTTGATTCGGAGTTATGGTTTTTGCCATGTGTGCATCATAGAACAGGATGCGAACGGACCCCATGGGATTCTTATCCCTGTTCCCGCTTTGCACAGGACCAGGGCCCGCGCGATTGCTCTGAATCACTTAAACCCGGGGCACCGGCTGCGGCGTCAATTGGGGCGATGATGGGGCTAGGCTGGATCTGCAATCGTAAAGCGTGTTTCGGGAGCCGGCCTCACCCGCCATGGTGACGATCATGACGCCTGAAATGCCATCTCCTGCCCTGTGGAACGACCGTGCCCACCAGGTCGCAATTCCACTAAATCCGTTCATGATGGACCGCCACCCCTCTCGGCCTATCGAGGTCTAGGACTGGGACACTCGGTACGCAAGCCGATCGGCCCGAGAATTGTGACAGGGTCGCCATCGATGCTCACGCTCGTTTTGTAACGCCGGGAGAGAGGGCTGCGGCCGAGGCGAAGCGTGCGAAGACGTCCAACGAAAGGCGCCCTCGCGACGTGGTCCCGAAACCACAGTCAAGTACCGGCTGCCGCTCGGTGGCAAGCGGCGACGGCGTCCGAAGTCGGCAATGCCTGTGGACGCGCATGGTGACGATACGTTTGTGCGGGGTCGCCACAAAGTCCTCCAGTTCTGGCCCCAAATACCGAACCGAAAGACCGACACACCATGGTATCGGTGAGCCGGACGAAGTAGCATGAATTGCAGCTAGTCTTGCGATTTGCTGGCGGCCTATCGACGTGTGCTGGAGGTCGGGCTTTATCAAAGCCTCATCGCGATCTTTCATCTCAGCCTCAAATGAGGAATGTCAAAGTTCCTCACTCTTGTCTCTAATCTCCAATTTGAATTGAGCTCCTTCGAAGGTCATCAGGCAGCGGCCGAAATCATCCCAAGAAATCTCCCGCCCATCGATGACAAGGAGGGGCAGATGTCCATCTTGCGCGGCGTCCCAATCGATCAGGCCCCGAACGACCCCGGCCTGTCCGATCTGCAAACCGTACTCACCGTCCTCGAGATGTTTTACGGCCAGGGCGCGCCGTATTTTCGCGATCAGCCGGCCGAGCATGGCGAGAGGGTCTTCGTCGGGTTCTGCAATCACCTGGAACCGGTAGCCCCCTGGGTCGCCGTTGCGGAGCTCGAATGCGTCCAAGGCGACGCCCGTGCCGAACAGGAATGTCGTGAAGTGGAATTCGTGGAATTTCCCGTCGGCGTCTTTCAGCCGGATCTGATCAAAGTCGACATGCTCGAAGCTGTCCAGGCCAGCTGCCGCGGCTGCCTCGCGATTAAAGCAGCGCCGGCAAAGCCGTTTATATCCGGCTTCGGTCGAGCCGTATTCGACGATCTCGAAGCTCGGCGCCTGGCGGCCGCAGCCTACGCATTTTGTCTTCCGCATGGGGCCTCAACTTCTGGCCGCGATGAATGCGGCGTAGTGCTGGAACCTTTCTTTGGCAGGTCGGTCACGGCGGCGACCTACCCCTCGTCCACCATCTCAGCCTCATCATCGGACTGAGCCTCGTCGTCCGCGATATCCTCGCCCGCGGCAAGTGCCGGGATGCCGCCAGCCAACAACTTCTCCTTCGACAGCAGGCCAGCATCCTCGAGCGCCTCGAAATCCGGCAGCTGCCGCAGCGTGTCGAGCCCGAACTGCGACAGGAAATTTTTGGTCGTCACATAGGTGTAGGGCGCGCCCGGCCGCGGGCTGCGCGGCCCCGAGGCAATGAGCTCCTGCGCGCGCAGCACGCCGATCAGATCGCGCGACACCTCCTTGCCGAAGAAGGATGACAGCTCGCCTCGGGTGATCGGCTGGAAATAGGCGATGCACATGAGGACAAGCGCCTCCGACTGCGACAGTTCTTTTGACCCGTCGGCGCCCTGCTGGCCGAAGGCGGCGTGGATGACGTCGCCAAACACCTTTTTGGTTCGGTGCTGCCAGCCGCCGGCGACCGACACCAGCTCATAAGGGCGGCCGGCAAGCTCGGTGCGGATGTCGTCGATGACCAGGTCGAGATTACAGTTCTTCCCCACGACGCGCGCCAGCATCTCGCGCGGCACCGGCTCATTTGCCGCAAAGATCACGGCTTCGACGCGCCCCATCCACTCGCGCCAGCGCAATTCCGGCGGCAGGTGCTCGAGCTCGGTGTCGAGCAGCGCCGGCTGCTCGTTTGGCTTGCGGCGAACGGAGGCTTGGCTCATCGCTACAGCCCAAACAGCCGGAAGCTGGTGCGGCCCGACAGCTCGCGCACGGCATCGAGGTGTTGCAGCCGCTCGAACAGCCGTCGCGCCGCAAAGCGCGACAGGGTCTTCGTCACAAGCGATCCGGCCACGGCATCTTCATTCAGGAGCAAAAAAATCACGTCGCCGGCGCCCTTGGCGCGCAGTTTTGGCGCCACCGCCAGCAGTTTTTCAGCGCGGCGCGACAACTCAGCCGCCAACCGACAGGCCTCGGCCGCTCCCTGAACCAGCGCGACGCAGACAGCGCGCTCAAAACCTTTTTGCCCGGGTCGGATGCGCGTGCCGCCGCCCTCGGCGCGGAAGACCGGGCCAAAAGCCTGGGCTATCAACAGCGGCAAAGGCCGCGGCCAGCGCAGGCTTTGCGCCAGCACCAGGTCGGCGAGCCACCAGCCGAAAAGCTCGGCATCGGGGCGCATGGCGACAACGTGGGCGACGATTGCCGCCGCGGCGAATGGCGCCGGCCGCTGGGATGCCGCGAGTTCTTCGATCTGCGTGCAAAGGTCGGCGACCGCGGCACGGTCCCAGTGAAGGCCAAGCTGGTCGACGATCTTTTCGAGCCGCTCGGGGCTGGCAACGGGCGGCTGCACGGCCAGCTGCCGCCAGGCACCAAAGATCGTGCCGGCGGGCCCAGGGTCTGCACCTGGCGGGCGCAGATGCCAGGCGTCGCGCAGGGCGGCTTCGTCTTCGGCGCGGCCGGCGAGCCGCATGCTGGCGGTGGCGGATTTCACCGCCAGCCGCTGGCGCCAAGCGCCGGCCCAGCTGGGCTGCGCCCGGGCGAGACCGTCGAGCGCACCCAGCGCGGCGCCGGCCTGGAAGGCGGCTTCGACGTCACCGAGCGCATCGGTGGCGGCGAGCGCCCACGCAGGCACGGTCGGCGGCGCCGTTGGGTTGGACTCGGCGGTCGCGGGATCGAGGCGAATCATGATTTTCGAGGATAATGCCCGCGTGCGCTTTATGCCATGATTTTCGCATCGAAACGCACAGCCTGTCGGACTCACGAAACGAATGATAATGTTGCATTATCAGTTGCTTAACTCTACTCTTCCACTCGCAACAAGTTAGCTGGATAACATCACTCTTCGGGCACACCCGGACGACGGTTCGGTGCAGCCACTCACGTCAATCCGGACAGTCCCGTCTTCTCGTCGCGACTATCCCGGTACCCGGAGTTGGTCACGGCGACCTGCTTCCGAGCCACCTTTCGAATAGGCCGAGCTCGGATCACCAGCTCTAAAGCTCCACGTGATTGCCTATTCGATAAACCCTCCGTCAAGATTGCAGCGGCTAGAAGCCGCCGCAGCCAAACGGTCACAGCGCCCGCCCAATCGAACCTGAAATCATACCGGCAGGCGGACTTGCACGGGGGCTGTCAGTGGAGCAGGCGCGTGAAAGAGCACATGAAATAGGTGTATCGCCAATATTTTCGTATTGCTCTAATCGATTATAGTTGTGAAGCGCAATTTCAGCCCGTTTACTTGCCGCTCAAGTCACGCATAAAAGAAGGTAGCACCGATTCGGTAGCTTATCCCCTGTCTTTTGCGTACTCGCGGCCCGTGGCGCCGAGTGGACGATTGAAGATCGCCGGTCTCACTAGCAGGTGGGCACAAGCGCCTGGGGCCGGTTGGCAAGCCACAGGAGTAGGACAAATGTCGAAGGATTCGGGTAAGGGCGATCACGGCGGCAAGATCGAGATCACGGTGGTGGTGAACGGCCAGCCCACGCAGGTCGAAGCCAATCCCAACCAGCCGCTTCACGTCGTTCGTGCCAAAGCCCTTGAGAACACGCAGAACGTCGCCCAGCCGGCCGAGAATTGGGAATTCAAGGATGAGGCCGGCAACCTGCTCGACGTTGACAAAAAAGTTGGCGATTTCGGTTTCGCGAACATTGTGACCCTGTTCCTCAGCCTGAAGGCGGGTGTAGCAGGTGCCTGAAATCCAGACTGTGGACCCTGCGGTCTCGCGAGCGAAATTCGATCGGCAGATCGGCTGGTTCCAAACACAAGCGGGCGCTTACCGGGCTCAGGGTTGTTTCCTGATCGAGGCGAGATTCCCTACTGCCTTCTTCATCTTCGCACCGCCCAAGATAAGGCCACAGATAATCGGTGCAGCTGTCGAGATCGACTTCTCCAATTACGACCTCCGACCTCCGTCGGTAGTCTTCGTCGACCCCTTTACCCGCCGGCCGGTTGCCCGCAAGGATTTACTGCTAAGTATGCTCAGACGACCGCATCTACCCGGAACCCCACCGGATATGATTTCGGTCCTCATGCAGCAGAAAGCTCTGTCGCTAGCGGACTTCCTCCAGGCCAACAGTGCGGAACATACGCCATTCCTGTGCATGGCAGGCGTCCGGGAATACCACGACAATCCAGCCCATTCAGGTGACTCATGGCTTCTCCACCGGGGTTCTGGCGAAGGCTGTTTGGCCTTTATCCTGGACAAGATCATCAAGTACGGGACCGGCCCCGTGGAGCAGATACAGTATCAGTTCCAAATCTCAGTGGGAGCGATGGTAGTACCCCCATCCGCCATCCCGGAATGAGCGTTTTGATGGATGTAACGACCGTGACGCTCCCGCGCCACTGCATCTCGACTGTGCATGCGCATCTGCGCTCGGTTGGTCGCGAAGGCAATGAGGGGATGGCGCTCTGGGTCGGCGTTCAGCAAGACCAGCATTTTGCCGTAACAGAGACCGTGCTCCCGGCGCAGCGTCACATTCGGACGGGCGATGGTGTTTGCGTGATGGTTCCGGCCGAGGAACTGCACCGGCTTAATGTCTGGCTCTACAATAGCGGCCTGAAACTCTTGGCCCAGATCCATAGCCATCCGGGCCGAGCCTACCATTCGACGACCGACGATGCTTATGCGGTTGCTACCACGGTTGGGTGTCTGTCGCTGGTAGTGCCGAATTTCGCCCGCGAGCCTTTCGATTTTGCTCGAGTCGCCGCCTATCGGCTCGACGGAAAAGCCAACTGGAATGCGCTCCCTTCCGCGGCACTGTCGCGAATGATCACAATAACGAGTTGAACAATGGCACTCGCTAACTTCATCGACCGCGCCGCCACGGCGGCATCTCAGGTCCTAGCCGATTTTCATCTGGAGGACTTTAAAGCAGCTCTTGAAAAGCAGGTCGTGGCCGTCGCCTTTGACGATCAAGCCGCTTCCTGCGCCGAAGGCCAGGCGACACTAGATCTTGCGGTGAGGTTGCTCGCCAGGCTCTATCCAGTTCTGGCGATACTCCCGCTGGGCAGCGCGGCAAGCTTTCAAGCCCAAGCGCTGGAGCGCTTGGCAAAGTCGATAAATCCAAAAGTTGGCATCCGGCGTTCCGGCAAGTCTGCCACCATCTGCGTAGTTGCAGGGGTGACGCGCCCACCACTCCGGTGCCCGACCTTTTTCATGGGATCGGACGGTTGGGCGGCAAAGCTGTCGCGTACGGACCCGGTGGGCTCCGGCTCGAGTTTGCTGCCCTATGGAGCTGGCGCCGCCAGTTGCTTCGGCGCCGCCAACGTCTTTCGAACCATCTTCGCCGCCCAGCTGACCGGCGCCGAGTTAGACGAAACCATCGACCTCTCGTTATACAGCTACGACAAGACCAAAGCCGGCGAGGCAGGCCCGATCGACATACCTGTCGACCTTGGCGAAACGCACCTCGTTGGGCTCGGTGCGATAGGCCATGGCTCGCTTTGGGCGCTAGCGAGACAACCCGGTCTCACGGGTCGTCTGCATGTAATCGATCACGAAGCAATCGAACTCTCAAACCTGCAGCGCTACGTATTGGCCGGCCAGGCGGAGATTGGCATGTCCAAGGCGGTTCTTGCAGCCACCGCCCTTAGATCGACGGCCATTGGGGTCGAGGCGCACCCGCTGACGTGGGCAGAATATGTTGCGCGCCACGGCGACTGGGTCTTCGACCGAGTGGGTGTGGCGCTTGACACCGCCGCCGACCGTCTGGCGGTCCAAGGTGCTCTGCCCCGATGGATCGCGAATGCCTGGACGCAGGAGCACGACCTCGGCATCTCGCGGCACGGGTTCGATGACGGCCAAGCTTGCCTTTGTTGCATGTACCTGCCGTCCGGGAAATCCAAGGACGAGCACCATCTGATTGCCGAGGAACTCGGAATACCGGAAGCACACGAGCAGGTGAAAACGCTCCTGCAGACCAATGCCGGAGTTCCCAACGACTTTGTAGTTCGGGTGGCTACAGCGATGGCTGTGCCGTTTGAACCGCTAGCCCCGTTTGTTGGCCAGCCCCTGCGTTCCTTTTATCAGCAGGCTATCTGCGGCGGTCTGGTGTTCCAGCTCAGTGATGGAAGTCGCCGCGTTCGAACCGTGGTTCCGATGGCCTTCCAGTCAGCGCTTGCCGGGATTATGCTTGCCGCCGAGCTCGTCAAACACAGCGCGGGTTTTCCCGTGGGCCCGACGACGAGCACTCGGGTGAATCTTCTGCGCCCACTTGGCTCCCGCTTGCACGATCCGAAGGCCAAGGATTCCAGCGGCCGCTGCATCTGTAGCGATGACGATTTCATTGCCGCTTACAGGCGCAAATACGGCAAGAGCATCGTACAGCTAAGCGATGTCTCCGCCGCCTAAGCAGACGCGCGAATGTCTCCGTTGCCGCCGGGCGGCGATGTGCGCGCCACTACGAAACCCCATGTCCGCTCCTCTGCCGTCCGAGGGTCCATGAGATAGCCTCCCCACGCGCCACACCGGAAACCTCCTTTCCGATGTACCGATCAAGCACCGGCCTCCATGGCACGAGCGTGAACTCGCGCGACTTCTCGATCACGGCATATTTGCCGCTGGCAAGCTCGACCGATCGGCGCAGCGTGCCTTCTATTCGTTCTCCAGGCTGCGCTTCGGCATACGAGAGACCAAGCTGATCCGACAGCTGGCCGGCGACACGGTTCAGCTCGCGCTGGCGCAGGATCGAAATCATGTTGGCACGATAGACGACCCGGTCCTGTTCTTCGTGCGCGAGGCCTTGCGCGATCAGCCACTGCCGCCGACGGGCATGCGCCTCCCGCACCTCATGCCCGAAGCCTGAGTTGCGCAACGGCTCCGGTCTCTCGGCAACCAGGTTCCGGTCGAGCCAGGTGGCGCCTTCGAAGCTGACTTGGCGTTCCAGCGGCATTGATGAGAGCTTCTCGACTATCACAGGCTCGACCCTGGCCCGCAGGCGCTCGTATTCCGCGACACGATCGAGATGATCCGGCGCGATGATCCAGGTGCCATTCGGCTCTCGCTCCACGCCGCCGGTGGAGCGCCGGATCGCCTCCAGCCGGCGGATATGGGTCTCGGCAAAGCTTTCGGTGGCGAACGCATCATGCTTGAGGTGCATATCGACGCTGTAACGGCCGCCGTGTGCGGTAGCGATGTCGGCGATTGTACGGTCGACTTGCCTGGGCTTGGTATCCCTAGACGTAACACGCACGATGCAGCCGTCGGGCGTCGGTTCTGTCAACTCGCCTTTGCCGATGTCTATCCAATGGCTTTTGCCGTCAACGCCGTCGACGATGAGGTAATGCCGATCGTTGATTTCGTCGGCGAGCCCGCGCGCGACGAGGCGGCCGACGACCGGTGTGGAGGGCTCTTCACGTCGATCGTGGACAAGGTAATCGGCGGCACTGCGAGCGAGCCCCTTGCCAGTCAGCTCGCGGTGCATGGTCTTGATGACGTCGCCGCGTTCGCCGGTGCGGCGCAGCGTGGCTTCCAGCTCATCATCCAGGCGCCAGCGGACCGGGTCGACCTCCTCGGCTAAGCCCATCCGCTCGAGCTTGCGCAGACGGCCTTGATGCAGCGCCTGGCGAAAGGCGTCGCGGCCGTCCGTAGAAACAAGTCGGTCCTCATCGCGCATGCGCAGCAGCTGCCGGTCGATGCTGGTGAAGCGTTCCTGCTCCATTTCCTGGCGCAAGCGCTGTTCAATCTCGCGGTCGGTACGGGGACCGAGGTCGAGGCTCACCAGTTCGGCCGCCCGCTCGCGGATGCCGCTCGAAATATACTCCCGCGCGATGACGAGGTTTTCGCCGCGATCATCCTTGCCGCGGACAATGATATGGGTGTGCGGATGGCCGGTGTTGAAATGGTCGACGGCAACCCAGTCGAGCCTGGTGCCGAGATCCTCCTCCATCTGCGCCATGAGCCGCCGCGTCAGCGGCTTGAGGTCGTCATACTCAATGCTGTCTTCCGGTGCGACGATAAAGCGGAATTGATGCCGGTCGCTATCCGAGCGATCGACGAAGGCCTTACTGTCGATGCGATCCCTGCCGGGGCCATAGAGTTTGCCGGGTTCGCCTTCCCTGGTGACGCCATCGCGCTGGATGTAGCGCAGATGCGCACGCGCTCCGTCCGCACCCTTGCCGGCCAGCTTCACTATCCGCGCCTTGACCATCACCCGCCGCTGCCGGAAGGCGGCATACCGGTCGCGTGACTTGAGCAGCGCGGCCGCCGCCCCGCCGCGGCCTGTCCGGCTCCCCGTGAAGCGACCGCTGCGCTGGAGGCGGCCGCCGGCTCGGTTGATCGCTGCCTTGACCTGGCCGGCATAGCGCTTGCCTGCTTTCGAGCCGCGCGAGCCGATCTTGCCGAGTTTCGGCCTGAACTCATCGTCCTGCATACCAGCCTCCGGGCAAATTCAAGCGAAACCTGGGTCTCGCTGGCCCACCCTCCTGGCGCCGCCGGCAGCCTCCGGCAAAAAGGATGTGCAGACAAAGGCTTCGCCGCCTCATGGAGGCGGTGCCTTTATCTTGCCATCTTAATCGGTTGTGTTTGGCGATACTTTGTAGCCATCGTCGTTCCTCCTTCCGTCTGCGATAATACACGACTCTATTCTCTGCGCTACGACTCCGCTTTTGAACGTCGAGTTCCGATGCGCCGTGCAATCTTCCGCGCTCTGCGACGGTGTGGTTCGGCTGCATGGTTGCAGCGCTCGAACCGTCGTGGCGCATTTTTCCATCGGACTGACGGAGCATCGTCACAGGCAATCGAGCGCGGTCCGGCCGTCTCATCGTCGGCGCGGCCGCAGGCAAGATAACGTGCGTTCCGTCGTTCCTGGTCTGCATCGGTCCTCATCCGCCGGGGCGGATCTCCTTGTGTCAGATGGCGTCCGTCAGCGTGCGGGCGCCATGCGTTTCAACCGCCGTCGCGCCGCTCATCGATGCGCTCCGAGCAGGCGTCGATCCTTGATGTGGGCGCGTTGCGCGGCGTCGGTGTCACTCATGGCCGCGTCGCCGACATAGAACGTGCCGTCGCTCCACATCGCGTGCATGATCACCGCCAGCTTGCGCGCCACAGCGACACAGGCCTTGCGGTGGCAGGAGCGTTTGGCGATCTCCCGGCCCCAGCTCTTGACCTTGTCCCTGCCTTTGAAGCGCGTCATCAGTCCCGACGCCGCCTCGTAGAGCGCGCGCCGCACGTCCGCATCGCCAGCCTTCGAGATGCGGCCCTGAACGTCGATCGAGGAGCCCGACTGCCAGCGCCGCGAGGTCAGCCCGAAGTAGGCCGCGACGTCGCGTGAGCGGCGGAAGCGTGTGGGATCGTCGATCGCCGTCATGAACGAGAGCGCCGTCACCGGGCCGACGCCGGGGATCGCCATGAAGCGCCGGCACAGCTCGCTGCGCGCCACCATTTTGACGACGAGATCGTGCAGTCGGCAATACTGTTTCCACAGCGCCGCGCGCGCCGACAGCATGGCGTCCATCAGTTCGGCCGACAGCGGATCGTCGGCCACAGCCTGGCGAACCGCCTGCTCGAAAGCGCCGCGTCCGACCTTGCCAAGGCGGATGCCGAATGACTTCAGCGAGTGCCGGATGGCGTTCTCCAGGTCGAGAAACTTGGCCTTCAGATTGCGCCGGTGGGTCAGCAGAAGCTTCGTCCGGTAGCAGCTCTCCGACTTGATGCAGGCTTGGCGGAACCAGCCGGTGCGCATGATGTGGGCGATGCCGAGCGCATCGGCCTTGTCGGTCTTGTTGCGCTGCGCCGACAGCGCGGCGCGCACGTGCTGCGTCTCCAGGCAGATTGCCGGCAGGCCAAGTTTCTTGAGTTCCGGATGCAGCCACGGCGACAGCGAGCCGGCCTCGTGGCCGACGCGCCGCAGTCGCGCGAGAAACGGCTTCAGCACCGCAAACAGCGCCTCGGGATCGGTCATCACCGCTGCCTCCAGATGCACCGCGCCCTGATCGTCGACGACGCAAACCGCCGTCTCGTCCATCGCCACGTCCAGTCCACAAAAGAATTCCATCGTTCGCCTCCTGCGTCGTTTCACAGGCGCAGAATGTGCCGCCGAACCGCCGGCCATCGCCAGCGGCGCCGCGGCTGACACACAGCTTTGCTGCCCTTTCAGGCGCCCGCCCCGATTACGGGCGGCATTACGCGCCCCTCGCCTTAAGCGTCCCTGGCCCCTCCCGGATGCCCTCAACATCGCTAGCCATTGTGCTTCTTTTTCCGCGCGCGATCCCTGCCGAGCGGCACGAAAAGGCCGCCATTCGTTTCACCGGCGCGAACACCGTCGCGAAGGAAGAACAAAGAGCGTCCGGAGGGAGCGTTCCGCCCCTTTGAAGTTGTGGATTGGCCTTTGAATTCGTTCATGTCGGCCGCCGAAATCCCCGTCGCCTCAAGCTGTTTCAGATAGGCAACGGTCTCTTTCGGCAGCGGCCTTCGAAGCTTCAAATGGCCTTCATAGCGCTCGGGTCCAGCGTTGTAGGCGGCAAACAGGCCGGGGAATCCGAAACGCTTATACATGGCGCTGAGATAGGCGGTTCCGGCCAAGATGTTGTCGCGCGGATCGTGCGGGTCGGCTCCCAGACCGTGCTCGACGCGCATCTCCTGATAGGTGCCGGGCATCACCTGCATAAGACCCATGGCGCCGGCGCGGGAGGTGATGGGACGGCCATCGAGGACGGTCTTGCCGCGGCTTTCGGCATCGATGACGGCGCAAATCCAGGCCTGGGGAATGTGGAAGCGTGCGCTTGCTTCCGATACGAAGTGCTGCCATCGTTGCAGCTGCGGACTTTGGGAGATGACGGCTGGCTCAGCGCCGGTCGAGGCGGAACAGGCGCATGGCGCGACGGCGATCATGCCGAGCATCAGGAGGGTCACTCGGTCCATAGCGGCACCAGCCTCCCGATGATGTTTTCGGCCGGCACCGGCCCGAAATAGCGACTGTCGAAGGAGTGATTTTTTTCGTTGCCGAGCAGGAAAACCTCGTCATGGGCGAGCGCTCGGCAGCCGTTCCACCAGGGCAGCGGACGGCCTTGCGTGTCGATTTTGAGCCGACGGGCGACGATCTCGCCGCCTATGATGATGGCATTACTAAAGGCGCAGACATGCTCGTCCGGCAGCGCGGCGAGACGCTTCACCAGCGGTATATTGCGAGGCAGATAGCCGCGTTGGTCGGCGAGATAGGCAACGAAGCCAGGCGGGCGGGCGAGCACAAGATCGCCGCGCGCAGGCGTGCCAGACCCAACGCGATAGAGACCGACCGGCGCGCTAGCCGAGGCGTTCCAGACCAGCAAGGGAGACGGCTTTGGGAGCGCCGTGAAGCCTGTCAGGCTCAGGCCAATCGCGGCGATGGCGATTGCGTTGCGCGCCCGAACGCGCCGCAAACGGCTGCCGATCAGATGGATGGAAGGCCGCTGGCTCATGAGCGGGCTCCCTCGTCGGCTGAGCCGGACCCGCCCTTGTCATCGTCGGAGCCGGGTTCTGGCGGGCGGCCTTTCGACCAGTCGTCGAGTTCGTCGATGTGGTAGCGGACATAGCGGCCGTGCTTGCGGTATTTCGGGCCGCCGCCGGTCAGCCGCATCTTTTCCAGGGTGCGCTGGGATAGGCCGATATAGAAGGCAGCCTGCGCGGTGTTCAGAAACGGACTGCCCTTCTTGGCGCGGGCCGCGCGGTCGTTTTCGTCGTCCATGATGGTCCTCGTTTCGCTTCGGACAAGCGACCGCGAGGATCGGCGAGCGAGGTCGTCCTGGGGACGGGCGAAGAGTCGGGTGGGAGTTTTCGCCGCCCCTTCGGGCGAGCGTCGGCGGGAACCCCCGCGCCGAGTTGCGGCGCGAGGGCTTGAGCCGGCCGGTCAGTCGGCCGGGTTCCAGATGACGGCGTAGGTGTCTTGATCGTCTTGGCCGGCGGCGCGGCCGAGATTGGCGTAGAGCTTGCGGGGACCGAACTCCGGTGCGGCGATGGACAAGCTCACATAGTCGTTGCCGGAAGTCTCCCCGGTTCGGATCCAGCCGGCGCCGACCTCCACGCCCTGCGTCAGCACCCGGAAGTCGGGATGGTTGTCGGCGGACTTGCTCCGATTGGGCACGATGTCGATGTCGGCGCGGACGCTGAGCGTCCTGAGCTGGCCTTTGTAGCTGCCGTTTTCCTGCTTGTTGACGTAACCGATCGCGGTCATTTTCCTGTCTCCTTCTGCTGTCGCCGGGGACCATTCCCCTGCGATGGCGGACCGTGATGGGCGCGTCCGGACCGCCCGAACCCGGCAGGGCCGCAGCGGCAGCGAAGGACCCGAGCGGGCAGCTTTTTTGAAGCGAAGCGGCGCGAGGAAGCCGCGTCATGCGGCGGGGAAAAAAGCTGGTGGCGGGGGTTTCGGGCGGGCTGGAACCGCCCATAGGTCAATGAGCCAGCCGCAGGGGAATGTCCTCAAGACGTGTGGGGACAGGTCGCGTGATCGGGTGAGCACAACAAGCGATCGGAACGCGTGCGGCGGGTTCCGCACGCTCAACACCGTGCCGGATCGATAAATGTGCCCGTGCACCGGGAGCCCCAGCAGGCATCTCGGCGTGGTAATCGAGCACTGACAAGGGCGAGCTTTGGCGGCCGGATGTTGTTGCCGGAAGCGGGGTCCAAGGGGCGGAACGTGCAGCCAACGCGCCCCGGAGAGGCGCCAACCCGCGGCTATCGACGAGCCGCCTCGGCATGGCGGACTCATTCGAGGGTAACAGCGACCGGGCCTCGGCCCATTGATCGGCGGTCGGAAGCCGCCGCGTTTCGTGTGTTTTCGGTTGGGAACTTGGTCGAATCCGCGCCAGCTGGTTCCATTGGAGCGAAACCGATCGTCTCGGCGTGATCGAGGAATTCGACCAAATTGATACCGATGGCCTTCGCGAGGTCCGCCTGGCTGAGACCAGACGCTTTTCTTTTATCGACGCGGACATACCCGGGTGATCGGCCAGCCGCCATCCGCCAAGGTTAGGTCGTTCCTAGCGGCGCGGCGGGCACGGCTGAGCCCGCGTCCGAAGTCGACGAGGAAAGGGTATTGCTCCCCCGATTTCCGAAGAAGGCCACTGGTCGCAATTGCCCCTGTGGGCCGTGGCGATCTTTTGGTCGCGCTTGCGACATTCTTGTCAGCCTTCGGGACACAACAATGTTTTCGGATAGGCGCGCACGAGGGAGCAAATCAAGGAATCTCAATCTCGCAAACGCCGTGACGCCCAGCCGGACTCGATCCTCAGGGCGTGGAGACCGGCGCGCCGTGCTGAAGAGCTCGGAGGTGTCAAAGACCTTCCTCGACAGGGGGAGCAGCAACAGCGCGATCGTCGGCGCGACGGCCGCGTCTTCGCAGATCGCAGCCTGCGCACGCAATTACACGCCAGAGACAAAGCCTTACGCGGTCGATGCCGGCGTGCGGCAATGCATCGGCTCGGCCCGTCCGGAACGGCTTTCGCCTTCCCTTGCCGGCGCGGAAGTTCTGACTACTCCGACAGTACAGCACCTTTGCTCGGTCCGGGTGACCAAGCGATTGTGCGGCGCGCTCGGTCTCGGTCAATGCACGGCGCCCCTGCTCAAGCCGACAGGGCTTCGGCAAAAGATAGTCCGATTCGGTGCCCCCAAGTGAAATGGCATAGCGCTTGCTGTTATCCGTTAGAGCCCACCAAAGCACGTAGAAAGCTATGAACAGAACCATGGCAAAAACGCGAAGTTCCATACAAGCGCCCAAGGAGACCGCGCACGTTTGCGCCGAACGTCCCCTCCAGACGTCCCTCCTCCGGTATCTGATTTGCTATGGCTGGTTCGAGACTGACGGAGCCGTGGCGCTCGCCCAATTGTCGCTTACCCGCCTCCGCCAGGAGGATGCCTTTTTTGGAACACGGCATCGACCAAGTGCGGCCGCTCGGGCCCAGGACTGTCGCCGACGCGATCAAAGTGCATCAGGCGACGGTAAGCCGGGTGACGTCGAACACATACATGCAGACCCCGCGCGAAGTGTTCGAACTGAAGTATTTTTTCACCGTCGCGAGCGCGTCCTCCCAAGGTGGCGACGCGCGGTCCCCCCCGAAGCTGTCCGCCATCGGATCAAGGCGACAATCGCCGACGAATCGCAAGATGACGCGCTTTCCGACGACGACATCGTCGTCCGGCCCAAGGAAAGGGCCATCGATTTGCGCGCCGCACCGTCACAAAATATCGCGAAGCGATGAACATCCCCTCGTCCGTGCAATGCCGCAGGGAATGGCGCTTCTGGCGTTAATCCGGGTCAACGCAGCAACCCGAGTTTGCAGCACATCCAAACTGGAGACCCTGTTGATGACCGAATCCGCTACGGGCTTCATGGACGGAGTTCTGCATGACCCAAAACAGCCAGATCAACGGTCTGGTCCCGCATGGGGTGCAGTCATTTCGCTTGCCTTAGGCACCTTTGGGCTTGTGACGGCAGAGTTTCTGCCTGCCAGCGTGCTGACGCCGCTCGCGCATGATCTCTCTATCACCGAGGGTGCAGTCGGACAGGCGCTGACAACGACCGCCATCGTGGGGGCGATCTCGGCGCCGACGATGGCCGTCATCACAAGGCCCCTGGACCGCAGGATCGTCATATGGGCGATGACGCTGCTGCTGATCCTGTCGAACGTTCTATCGGCCGTCGCGGGGTCGCTGCCGGTTCTCCTGGCCGCCCGCGTCGTGCTCGGCATAGCACTCGGAGGGTTCTGGTCGATTTCGGCAGCGCTGGCGATGCGGCTCGTTCCAAGTCACCTCCTGCGGCGCGCCATGTCGATCATCCTCACCGGCGTTACCTGCGCTACCGTTTGCGCGGCTCCAATCGGCGCCTATGTCGGCGATATCTGGGGATGGCGAACCGCCTTCATGATCGCTGCGGTCGTCGGCGCCGTGACGCTGGTAGTGCAACTCATAACCATTCCGAGGCTGCCTCCGATTGGAGTGGCCAGCTTCCGCAGTCTGCTGGATGTGGCCAAGAATCCGATGATCAAAGTCGCGATGTTGGTCGTCCTGCTGGTCGCTTCCGGGCACTTCGCCGGCTTCACCTATATCCGCGCCTTCCTTGAGAAGTTTCCCGCGCTTGATATCGAGACGATCTCGCTGGTGTTGCTCGTCTTTGGCATCGGCGGCTTCTTCGGCAATTTGGCCGGCGGATTCCTGGCCGAGCACAGCCTCAAGGCAGCCGCGGCCCTGCCTCCCCTGTTCATAGCGATGGCCACTGTCTCGCTGCTGACGCTGGGAGCATCGGCTTGGGCCACGGCGATTGCGGTTACAGTATGGGGCTTTGCCTTCGGCGCGGTGCCGGTGGGACTGCAGACATGGATGGTGCTGCACGCCGCTCCCGAGCAGGCCGAAAGCGCCGGTGGGCTGATGGCCGCAACGTTCCAGGTAGCCATCGCAGCGGGCGCGATTTTCGGCGGACTACTGATGGACAATGCCGGCGTCGCCAGTTCCCTTGCCTACAGCGCCGTTGCCTCGTTCCTCGGCGCCCTGACAGTGTTCTTGCTCGGCCCGAAGCGCGAACCTCAGACCACCTGACAGAGAGGCCATCAGTGCAGCGCGGGAAAGATGCAATCATCAGCCGCGCGGTGCGATCCTACGCACGATTTTTGGCGGTTGCAGGCCTCGTCTCCGGGTGATCGGACGCTGTTGTCCGGTCGATTTCGACCGGCGGGGGCGTTTCGAATGATGGTGCCGACGAGAGAACCTAAGAGTGCGGGACCGAACCGGACCGCCTCGTCCGTCGACCGCTCTGGCATGGCGACGCGGTCTATGCGGCTCTGTCTTGCGGCGAGCATCGGGCGGATCGCGCGCCTGATCTCTTACATGAAGCTCGGGGCCGAACATGCCCCGCAGCTTCTGATTCGGCCCGAAATAGAGGATCGTTCGGCGATATCGTAGTTGTATTCACCAACTGTGATCCAGCCGCGATTGAACGTCGACAGCCCCGCGCGACGGATTTCCAGCGGCGGAATCTCAAGCGCCGCCTGCCCTTGGTAAGGCGGCTTACCGGAATTCGGCAGGAGGACGAGACGAGTTATCTCACGCTCAGTATCCCCGCAATTCGGTGCGGCGCATGGCGAAAACCTTCAGCCTCGCATAGCTTGCGGTAAAAGTACTTCTTCCACTTCATGTTTTTGGTGTTGCCGGCTGCCAGCGTGGGGAAACACGTGGCACGCCGTCATGCAAAATCATCGAATGTGCGTCAGACCCAATTTTGCACGCCGGTTCGCACCCGTATGAGGCGCTGAGTAAATCTAGACTGAGACCAGGAGTGCCCGCGACTTCACATGCGGGATGCCTCCTGCAACATTATCTGCCGCATCCAGATGCTTGCCGGATCACTGTTGTGGAGGGTGGGCCATTGGACGGCCTCGGTGAACGTGGGTAGTGGCCGCGGAAGTTCGATGATCCGCAAGGGGAAGGTTTTTTTGAAATGCTGAACCAGCCGGAAGGGCATGGTCGCTATCCGAGCTGTGCCTGAGACCATCGGCGGGATCATGCTAAAGGCCTGTACGACGATCTCAACACGTCTCTTGAGACCATGCTCAAGCAAAAACTGTTCCTCGATGGATGGCATCTGGGCACCGCCGACCCTGAACGCAATGTGTTTCATCGACACGTATCTCTCGAATGTAAGCTGACGTGGCAACTGCTTGTTCGTGGGGCAGCCCACGCACACGAATGTCTCGTCGAACAGCGCCGCTCTTGGATGGGCGCTCGACATGAAAAATTCCGGAAGAATCACAAAATCGACGTCACCGCGCCGGAGAAGCTCATCGGGGTCGTTGTCGAGCGGCCGCAATTCGAAGCTGACGGCGGGTGCTTCGCGTGCAACCCGCTCCACGACCTTTTCAAAAAACACGAGTGTGGCGAAATCGGAAAGAATGATCCTGAAGCGGCGATCGGATTGAGCCGGATTAAACGGATCCCAAGAAATAATCGAGCATTGGATGTGCAAGAGTGCGCCACGAACAGCGGGGGCGAGTGTTTCCGCACGCGGGGTTAGAACGCGTTCGCGGCCGCTCATCGTAAACAGTTCATCGTTGAAATAGTTGCGCAGCCGGGCGACGGCCGCGCTCATGGCCGGCTGACTAAGGTTGATGCTGCTTGCCGCGGCCGTGAGGTTGCGCGCGGTCAGCAGTGCGTCGAGCACGACGAGAAGGTTCAGATCAAGGCCTTTGAAACGCATGCCTCATCTGTCCGTAACGTGGTTGTTTGTCATCGTGACCATTATGGGCGCTCGTTTACGGTCCCACTCAGAGGTGTTGTGTCCCGACCTGCCGCCCGCGCGCGTGGAGGACGTGCTCGTCGTAGTTATGGGGATAGCGCGGCCGACGAGCGAATGGCCGACCGGTACAACAGTCGATCGGATAGGTCCGGAGCTATGAAACATGTCGATTACAGATGCGAATTTTTCACGTGGCTAATTGATTACAGATTGAGATTTGAGCAGACTTGGGCGTGGCGGCGCTCCGACAACGATCCGCGACACATATCCGAGGTTGCGCGCAATACTGCGAATTGCCATCGCTATGACGACAATCGCCACTCCAAGCACAGTTGCGAAGGTGATTCTGGTCGTGAGATTCCAGACTTCTCCAAACTGTATCAAATCCATGAGGCGAAACACGGCACCCTGGACCAGGTAAAGCAGCAGCGTGCTCTGACCAAGCTGCACCGCGACAAAGCGAGCTACTCTCGTCGAATAGACAAGTCTCCAGCATTGGAACATAGACTGCATTGCTACTGCAGAAGCCGCCAAAGAGCCAGAGAACATCAGAAAAACTTGTTTAGCTGACTGTTCATCATGAATTAAAACGAGATTATTGTAGGCATAAGTCTCCTTGCCCCACCCGAGGAAGCATATGAAAGCCGCTATCGAAAGTAAGACAACAAAAATCCATTTGTAACGCCAGATGACGCCATTCTGCCATCCGATCGGCTGGGCAAACAGGAACCCTAAACAATAAAATGGGTAAGTGTACTTTAACAACGGGGTTATTGATAACGTGATGGGTGCGAATGCGACCGCAATTGCAGATGCGCTTATGATCCATATCGATAGACGGTTGAAAGTTGTAAGAACTCTAATCAGAATGAACGAAATAAATGCCGCCCATATGAACCAATAGGTTCCAATAACTTCCGTCGACAAATCCAACAATGTATCAGTTAAACTCTTCATGGGAAAAATAACTGCGGACTTTAACGTCCAAATCAATGTACACCAAAAAAGCATTGGCAGTAGTAGCTGCATTGCCCGCTCACCGACACCTTGGGTGAACGATTTTCGCAAAATTGCCCCAGAAGAAAGATATCCGCTTATCGCCATAAAGAGAGGCATATGAAACATGTAGATCGACTTGAAATACGGCGACAGCCAGAAAGCGTCGGTGCCCTGGTAGATTAAATATTGTAACAAGTGCCCAATTATCACCAAAGTAATGAGTATGCCTTTGGCGAAATCGAAGCTTAGGTCTCGGTTGTTTGTCCCTGCTGGGCACGAGCCGCGTCCCTTCGCTCCGGCTCTTATGTTATCAAGCATCAGACTCCAGCCTATCTGTTGCAGTTGCTACTTGCCGTTTCTGGGCACGGCGAGCGCGGTGCAAAGGATCGAAAATCACGCGGATCGCGGCGTGGTATGGAGGGCCGATTGGCTGCAACCGAGCGGAAAAAATCCCAGTGCCTGATCGCAAACCTCGAGCGCATTGGCGGTCGCGATCATGTGTGGCGATGCGAACGCCCGGCACTATGGTCGTCTGGCCGTCTCTGCAGAACCTCTCAAGATGGTTTCGCAGCGGGTGCCGAACCATGCCAAAAGCGAATGGAATGCCACGCTGCTGCAGCACCGGACGCATGACGCGGATAGAATGACTCATTCCGAGTCTCTCAAGATCCGGATGCATCCTGTACGGTCCGAGTTCGCCTCCCAAGAAATCAACCTCGCCAACCGTGAAGAAATGGCGCAGCAGGTCCTAGTGAGCTGCTACGCCGTGCACATCAGAGCCGATTGCGCGAACCCTCGGCCCTGCACCGGCCCAGCTACAACCGCCTGAAAGCCCCTGTCGCCCATAGGCCTTTTGGAAGAAGGCGGAGAGTTCGACATGATCGGCTACTTACAAGTCATTTCCCAGCACACGCTGCAGAAGCAGTGGCGTGATCGGGCGCATGTCAAGTGCGGTCATCTATGCAGCGCCCTGGAAGTTTGGTAAAATCGATTGTTTAGATCGCGAGCATCCACGCTATGGATAAGTGAAAGCCATGCGCTTCAAGGGCCTTGATCTGAACCTTCTCGTCGTGCTCGACGCACTGCTGACCGAGCGGACCCTCACGGCGGCGGCAAGCAGCATCAACCTTAGTCAGCCGGCCATGAGCGCGGCCGTCGCCCGGCTGCGCGACTATTTCAACGATGAACTGTTTACGACGAGCGGCCGCGAACGTGTTCTAACCCCGCGTGCGGAAACACTCGCCCCCGCAGTTCGCAGCGCACTCTTGCAAATCCAGTGCTCGATTATCTCTTGGGATCCGTTTAATCCGGCTCAATCCGATCGCCGTTTCAGGATCATTCTTTCCGATTTCGCCACACTCGTGTTTTTTGAAAAGGTCGTGGAGCGGGTTGCACGCGAAGCACCCGCCGTCAGCTTCGAATTGTTGCCTATCGACGACGACCCCGATGAGCTTCTCCGGCGCGGTGACGTCGATTTTCTGATTTTTCCAGAATTGTTCATGTCAAGTGCCCATCCAAGAGCGGCGCTGTTCGACGAGACGCTCGTGTGCGTGGGCTGCTCCACGAACAAGCAGCTGCCACGGCAGCTTACATTCGAGAGATACATGTCGATGAGGCACGTTGCGGTCAAGTTCGGGCGGACGCTGAAGCCCTCCATCGAGGAACAGTTTTTTCTTGAGCATGGTCTCAAGAGACGTGTCGAGATCGTTGTGCAGGCCTTTAGCATGATCCCGCCGATGGTCTCAGGCACAGCTCGTATAGCGACCATGCCCTTCCGGCTGGTTCAGCATTTCAAAAAAACCTTCCCCCTGCGGATCATCGAACTTCCGCTGCCACTACCCACGTTCACCGAGGCCGTTCAATGGCCCGCCCTTCACAACAGTGATCCGGCAAGCATCTGGCTGCGAGAGATATTGCTACAGGAGGCGTCTCGAATGACTTCTCCGGGGGACGCCAAAAGGCGCCCCAGGCAGCCCTAATTTACTCCCGCGTCTCACGCCGGCACTCGCGTCAATAGCCCGTGTCGGAAGAGAGCGACGCTCGCGGCAAGTGCGCCTGCGAGGTCGTCCAGCGGGTGGGCTGCGTCGACAAACGGTGCGAATGAGAAGGGCCCCCCATAGCCGCCATCAAGCAGCGCCCGGATCTGGCTGCCATTGTCGGAACCGACCAGGACGCGATCCGGGTAAATCCAGTGGATCGGATCGTTCACGCTTGAAATGTGGACGAGACCGGTCAGCTCGGAGGAGAAGAACGTCTCCCCGGCAAGCGTGTGGTGGAACGTGTCGTGCACGAGGCGGAAGACGGATTGGCCATCAATGGCGGCAATGGCCTTAGCCGCTTCGTTCTTCGATCGAAGCGAGCAGGTCCGGAAGCCCAGCGGCTCGATGAGACCGATCAGACCGCGCGACTGGAGGATCGGCTTGAGCGCCTTCAAGGCGACGCGGAGATCGCCCCGGCGCTCGACATTGGCGGGCCAGGAGCCATCGTTGACCGGCACCAGCATGAGCGTCTTGGCTCCGCAGGCCGCTGCATAATCGGCGAGCTTGCTCGCCTCGGCCCTGCGGGCGGGGGTCCACTCATTGAAGCGCTGGAGGGCATTGACGGAAATAATCCCAACGCCTGTGTCGGCGGCCGCAGACCGGACGTCCGCCGCCGGCATGCCGCGTGCAATAGCATTGCTGCCCGGTTGGCTGCGGATCTGGACATCGGTTAGGCCCTGGTCGCGGGCAAAAGCGAAAAGTGCCCTGACGTCAAGTCCGGGCGTCGCCAAATAATCGAGTGCAAAGCGGGGCGATGCTTCGCGCATGGCTTGGCTTTCCTTCCATGAAACGGGCGTCATTCTCGGCTGACTGGCTTCTACCGTGCGTTGATTCGCGAGGTCCGAAATGATGGGCATGAGCGAGGCGAGGCAGTCGTACTCACGTTTCTCTCACGCTATGTTTTTCTCTCATTTATGAGCCGACGTTCACCCAAACGGCGGTGCCGCGCCTCCTGAGACATGGTTAAATAGGTGCAATGACCGAACTCGCTCGCAGCCATCCAACTGCTTCCGCCAGGTACCCGCCAAAGTCAGGCAGCAGGGTGTTTCGCCAGAGCGAGGCCGACGCCCAGCGCGATCATCGCGCCACCTGACGCCTCCCTCAGGCGGCGGATCAACCCGGGACGCGCTGCCGCGCCGTCTTGAATGCCGCTGGCCACGACGGCAACCACGATGTCGGCGAGCGTGTTGAGCGCAATGGACACGGAGCCAAGCACCACGAATTGCAGAGCTACGAGCCCTGCGCTCGGATTCACGAACTGCGGAATGAAGGCGAGGAAAAAGACTGCCGTCTTCGGGTTGAGCGCCTCGACCAGTACCCCTTCACGAAACGCCCGCCGGGGTCCGACTGGACCCACTGCGGCGCCGTCATCGCCGCCAGTCGCTCCCTTGAGGCGGGCGGCTTGAAAGGTGCGAAAGCCGAGCCAGACGAGGTAGACCGCGCCGAACAGCTTTAATGCGGAGAACAGTTCCGAGCTCTCGAGCACGATCGCGGAAACACCTAAGCTTGCGGCGAGGACGTGGATCATGCCCCCCAACCCCGTGCCGAAGCTGGAAGCGATACCTTCCCGACGACCACCGGCGAGCGTGCGCGCGGCAACGTAGAAGATGCCCGGACCGGGGGTGATGGCGAGCACGGAGGCCGCGGCGAGGTACAGGGCGAGTGGGGTCAGTTCTGGCATGATGGTCGATTCCGACGAAGTTCATGATTATTTTGGGATGAGAGCGGCGACGTCGCGGTCAGATGCCCGCTCGCTCGCCGCAAGGCCCGCCGCCACGCCAGCGCGGTCGGCCGCGTTCCGGTTCTGGCTCATTTTGCGCTTGCCCTCCAGCCTCGTGATTGGCATGCGCAGGCCGACGATTCCGCGGAGTTGCGCCTGTATAAAATCCGGCGGCGCGTCCGACACCGCCCAAGGCGAGGCGCGCTCGCCCTCGTGGTGGTCGGTCAGCCGATTCACGACGTCCAGCAATCTTCCCGCATCCTCGAAGAACTCGACCGGGCCATAGGCGTGGACGGCGACGTAATTCCAGGTCGGGACGACCTTCCCGGTTTCCCGCTTGGTCGCATACCATGCCGGCGTCACGTAAGCGTCCGGCCCCATGAAGATGGCCAAGCCGTCGCCCAGCGGCGGAACACGGCACTGGGGATTGGCCTTCGCCAGGTGCCCGTAGATCACGCCGTGCTCGCCCTCGCTCTCGTCAAGGAAGAGGGGCAGTGGCGTTGCGAGCGGCCCTTCCGCCGTGACGGTAACGAAGTTCGCCAGCAGCGCCGCGCGAATGGTCGCGCGCAGGCATTCCTTGTCGTCGTCGCGGAAAGCGGGAGGGATGTACATCGCGAAACTCCTTGCGTTACCAAGTCAGGTATCGGCAAGCTGGCCTATTGGAAACAGCCAGTCAGAAGCTATTGAGGTAGTCCAGTTGGTGAAAGATGGCATCGCGCGCCGGATCAGGGCACCGGAATCCCCGGTGCCGGTCACGGTATGCGAATTGCCTGCCAAACCTTTCGGACGCAGCCAGCGATCCCGCAGGGTCGCGCTATGTGAGCCTGTGACAAGCCCAATGAAATCGATCCAACGCGAAGTGAACCATACATTCAACAATCGTCGAAGAGTGAACCTACCGGCGGTGCTGGGCCATGCCGAGAGCGTGCGCGGGTCCTCATCGTAGCAGGTGACAACAGACGTCTAGCCAACTGTCGGAGCCGACCAGTTCGTCCGATGTCGACGAAGTGCTTGTTCGCAGGGCGTAAACGGCCTGTAAGCCTTCATAAGAGAGACCACACAGGTACTGGCTGGGAAAGCAGGTCCATGGGATCTCGCATTTCAGTGATGTTCTGGAAGCGAGCGAATTTCATATCCGCAGGCATCTAATGCAGGAATCAGATTGGACAGCGCCATAACGGTCTGGTTGCGCAGACTGGCTTGAGTGCTCCGTGTCGACTCGTCGGGAGGGCATCCGTCGTGCAAGAGCACGATTGCGCCGGGGCGTACCGAGGCGAGCACTGCATCGACGATCGCGTCGGTGCCGGGGCGCGACCAGTCTCTTGGGTCGATCGACCAATGAAGGGCCGCCAGCCCCGCGATCTCTGAGGCAGTGAACACTTCTTCGCTCCAGGCGCCGTATGGCGCGCGAATGTAGCGGATCGAGGCCTGCGGGCATGCCAGCATGATGGCCTGGTTCGCCTCAAATACTTCACGTTGCACTTCGCCCAAACCGCATTTGGACAGGTCCGGATGAGACATCGTGTGGTTGCCTACCTCATGCCCTTCTGCGATCATTCGCTGGATGAGTTCCGGATGCTCTGCGGCGTAAGCACCAATGACGAAGAATGTCGCTGGCACCCGATTTTGCGCCAGCACATCGAGTATCTGTGGTGTGAAACATGGATTGGGACCGTCGTCAAACGTCAGATAAACGCTTCGACGCCCGGTGCCGTCAGCGCATTCACTCTGCACCTTCCATCTGTCATCGAGACGTCTCATAGCTGCGAACCCTTGCGGTCAATTGTTGTACCGGTCGGCCATTCGCAATCGGCATAACCCCGATCCTTGAGGTAGGGGCCTACGCTATCGGGGGGAGCTTGTCGCGAAGAGCCGACGCGATGCAGCTTGCGCCGATAACCGATGTACCTGGTCGAAAAGGGGCTCGGCTCGCTTGATGTTCGGCGCAGACCAGGAGGGACACACCAGAAAATGCTCCTCGGAGCCAACGCATGCATCGACAATCTCCTTAGGGCTGCATCCTTGAATTCTTCCTATGGGACGTTCTGTACAATCGGCAAAATCGATTGTTTCGATGACAAGCATCCACGTTGCGGATAGATGAGACAAAGGCTTGGATCGCGTGCAACCTCACGGCGGCGGCAGCAGCATCAACCTTAGTCAGCCGGCCATGAGCGCGGCCGTCGCCCGGCCGCGCGACTATTTCAACGATGAACAGTTTACGATGAGCGGCCGCGAATGCGTTCTAACCCGCGTGCGGAACCGTCAGCGTCTCAGAGTCGAGCGACGACGTCGCGCAGCATCTCGACGCCTTTTTCGATCTGCCGGATGCTCAGGGCGGAATAGCCCATGACAAGCCCGACGCGGTCGGCTTCGCCTGCTCCCGACTGCCGATGATAAAGCGGCGAAATCGGGTGCAGACCCAGACCCGCGTATTGGGCAGCTTCGACCAACGCCGTTTCACGCGATCGCGGCAGGTCGTTGAACCATATGACGACGTGCAGTCCAGCCTCTGCCCCCTGGACGGCGATCCGACCTTGAAAACTCCGCTTCAGGGCGGTCAGCAATGCCTCCCGGCGCTCGCCGTTGATGCGGCGCACGCGGCGCACATGGCTTTCATAGCCACCGCTCTCGATCAGAGAGGCCAATGACTCCTGCCCCGCCATCGGAGAATGCCGGTCGGCAAGCTGCTTGGCGGTTTCGAAAACCTGCAGGAATTCCGCCGGGACGACGAGATAACCGATCCGCAGCATCGGCGAGAGCGTCTTGGAGATGGTGCCGAGGTAGATGACGGCCCCATGATCCTCGAGGCTATGCAGCGGGGGAACGGGGCTGATATCGTAGCGATATTCGCTGTCGTAGTCGTCCTCGATGACATAGGCGCCCTGCTCCCGCGCCCATTCCAGAAGCTGATGCCGCCGCGGGATCGGCATGACGCCGCCGAGCGGAAACTGATGCGAGGGCGTCACATAGGCCAGCCGGGCCGCGACCCCCGCCAGTTGCTCCGTTTGCATGCCGTGATCGTCAACCTCGACGGGAACGGGCGTGGCACCTGTACTGGCAAAGACCTGGCGCGCCATCCTGTAGCAGGGGTCCTCGATGACGAAGCTGTCCCCGGGGTCGAGCAGCAGGCGCGCGCAGAGATCGAGGCCCTGCTGCGAACCATTGACGATGACGATCTGCTCGGGGTCGCAGCGCACAGTACGGGCGCGCCAGAGATAGCCCTGAAGCGCTTGGCGGAGCCGGCTCGAACCGCACGGATCGTCATAGGCGAGCCGTGCCGGCCGCTGCGCCATCGCCGCGTTCATCGCGCGCTTCCAAACCGATGCGGGGAAATCTGAGGGCGCCAGGACGCCATATCGGAAATCAACCTTCAGCGTGTTCGGCAGGTAATCCGGCCAGCGCGGAGTACCACGCAGCCGTTCGCCATAGCTTGACAAGTGAACCGGGCCGAACCGTTTTGGGGGATTGGCGGTCAGCTCATGTCCCAGCAGTGAGGATGCGACACGAGGGCGCGCGCCTTGACGGATGTCGATGAAACCTTCCGCGGCCAGCTGCTCGTAGGCGACGGTGACGGTCGTTCGCGAGACGCCAAGTTCCTCGGCGAGACCACGGGAGGACGGCAGCTGGCTTCCGGTGCCGTAAACGCCTCTGAGGATCTGCTCGCGAAGCGCTTCGTAGATCTGGCGCGCGCCCATGCCATGCGAGCGGGTTGAAGCACCGGGACCTGGAGACTGGACCATTTCTTTTCCTGCCAACTGGACATTCCATATCAACCAGTTTGCAGCCACTCCTTCCGAAAGCCAAGGCACGTCTGAAGCCGATGCCCGAGACCGCAATCCAAGACCGGAAAGTGGCACATCTGCGAACGATGCCAAATTCGGCTTCGCTACCCTCGCGATCCATCACGGCTACGATCCGGCTGGTTTTCCCAATGCCGGTCAACCACGCGTCTTCCTGAGCTCGACCTACGATCGAAAGTGTTGCGGCGAATGAGGCCGCCGCATTGGCGGCGCAATCCTCGGCGACGCGGAAGCCTCCACACGCTGTACGAAACGGGCTTGCGCTACATCACCGGCGCGGCGCTCTCGACCATGTCCTCCTTCCTGGTTCTGCGCGGGCTGAAAAGGACTCTCGCGCTTCGCATGGAATGGCACAGCACCACGGCGCTTGCGATCGCGCAGGTGCGCGACGGGCATTCGGCCGTGGGTTAGGTGAGCTCCCCTTCCTCGACTCGCATCCCGATCAGGCGATTGCCCGAAAGGAGATGTCGGGCATCGCCAACGAGGGGGCCGAAGGGTCAAGGCGCGCTAAGACATGATCGTCGCCTCACCAACGCATTTTGCCAAAAGCATCTCAACGACGAATATGCCGGCTTGGCGCGCCGTAGGGCCGCCGCCTTATCCCGCGAGCGGCGCAGCCCGCTCGCACGTCCCGTCCGCTATGCGTAACACCAGGCTGATGCCGAAGACCATAGGCAGTCACCGAACCGGGTCCGCCGTCGAGAAACGACGAATTGGTGCTGTCTTGAGCCACCGGCAAGCAAATCCATTACTGATCCTCGACTGCCATAGGCGTTATGCATGCTCGCAGCCTGGGCACAGTCATATGAAGATGCTTGGACAGAACGGTGTTTCGGCAACTGTTATCTGTCGTCCAGCTTTTGGCATCAGTTTTGATGGACGCGAGCAGCTTGCGAGGGACGCATCCGAACGCGGCGCTGCTCCCACAACCGTCGCAGTTCTCCTGTGAGAGCCTCGCGCTGGGCCTGATCCAGCGTAATTGTATCGAGGAGATCCGCGAGCACGGCTTCGCCCTCGATTCGCGTCAGCAGATCGAACAATTCAGGTGAAATACGCACACCGTCACGGCTGGAGTGATCCGTTCGGATTTCGCAGATGGTCTCCTGGCGATCCAGCGCCGTGTGAGCGCGGACCTTATACAGGGATACATAAGGCGGCAATGAAACCGCTAGCGCAGTCCAATCCTCCAGCGTTGCGGCCCGTTTTTTGACGAGGAACGGCCCGACCACAAGTCCATCCAACCCTGTCGTCAGGAACGTGGCAATCGAGTCTGCAACTGAATCCACGATCGGCTCGGCATTGTTGTTAAAGGACGTGTTGAGCAGAATTGGGATGCCAGTGCGCTGCTTGAAGGCATTGATGACGTCCCAGTAGGCCGGACTGGCCTTGCGCGATACTGTTTGCAGCCGAGCCGTACCGTCGACGTGCGTGATGGCGCCGAGCAAACCACGCTTGGAGTCGCGCACACGGACCACGAAATTCATGAAGGGAAATTCGCACGCACTGCCTGGGAGGTCGAAAAATTCGCGCGCATCCTCCTCCAGCACTGATGGGGCGAACGGGCGATACCCTTCCCGCTTCTTGACCATGGCGTTGATCCGGTCCTTGTTTGTGGCGGGCCTGGGGTCGGCAAGAATGCTGCGATTTCCGAGCGCGCGCGGCCCGAACTCCGAACGACCTTGCACCCAGCCGATCACGGCGCCACCGGCCATCCACTCGGCTGCCCTATCCGCCACCTCCTCAGTGCGTTCAAACTCCAGGTGCCCCGCCCATGCCTTTAGTTCCTCTTCCACAGCATGATCGCTCGCGAGATCCGGCCCCCAATAAACCTCCTGCAATCGCGCACGCGGCGCGGGGCGGCCCAACTCACCAGACACGATTAATGCAGCGCCCAATGCGCAGCCAGCGTCATGCGACGCGGGCTGCACGAAGATGTCTTCGAAAAGGCCTGAATAGAGCAGCTTGCCGTTCATGGAGCAATTGTGCGCAACGCCACCGGCCAGGCACAGCCGCGTCATCCCCGTGGCCTCACGATGATGCCGAAGAATGTGAAACACGATGCGTTCGAGTGCTTCCTGTAGCGACGCACTCACATCTTTGTGCTGCTGAGTGAATGGCATTCCCTTTTGCCGGACCTGAATGGTGCGAAGCAAAGTCGGACCGATGCGGTCCAGGTGGACGCGATACTCGCCGTTTGCAGACAGTTCATAGAACTGCTCGAAAAGCTCGCGATAGGGAGCGGGATCGCCGTAGGGGGCAAGCCCCATTACCTTATATTCATCGAACAAGCCGTAGCCAAGATACCGGATCACCTCGAGATAAAATAGCCCAAGGGAATTGTTCTCTGGGAAAGTCGCGAGTTGCGAAATTTCAGCACCAGATCCTACCGCCACAAGACCCGACTGGAAATCACCAGAGCCATCAATCGCGAAAATCAGACTTTGCTCGAAGCCCGACATTGCAAAAGCACTCACGGCGTGCGCCTGATGATGACTTACGAATGAGATACGCGAAGGGTCGAGCTCGCTACCGAACTCCTGCGCCAACAGCTGCTGCACCAAAAATTTGGCATCCAACGGAATGGAGGCGTCGGGCTCGGAAGCAAGCATGTTTTCGAGCATGGCGTTGCAATAGGCTTCGGTAGCGTAGTACGCCACATGATCGATTTCGCCGAGCTGAACCCCAGCGGCTGAAAGACAGTATTGAACCGAACTGATTGGGAGCTTGTTGGAGTGCTTGATCCGATTGAGGCGCTCCTCTTCTACGGCCGCGATGACCTGTCCGTCTCGGACGAGCACCGCAGCGCCATCGTGCATGAATGTATTCGCAATCTGGAATCGGTTTTCATAGACTTTGTCTAATCCGCCGCTCAATCCTAGACACAGCATCTCGCTCTCCGTTTATCGTACAGGAAGACTGAATTGGCCTGTCTCAAGGCCGTTTGATCAAAAACACAGGCTGCGTTGTCGTTCGCCGCCGCGAACGCCAGTCAGACATCACCAACCTCAAAGAAATTCTCTTACGCCTGGATCAACATGAGATCCTGTGATCGAGGTCCCGGGCGTTCCATAACGTTGAGAGATTGAGTGGATGCCACGAAGACCCTGGGTTGGATGCCGATTTGCGTTGGCGATGTCGTTTTTATTTGCAGCACGAAGTCCGTAGCGCATTGTTTATCTCACTCTCTTTCGTCAGCGCATTAGTCGGCGGCGCAACAGCGCCATCGAGAGGAAGAATGGCAACAGCGCGTACAGGCCGAGCACACCGACGTGCAGGGCGATGCCGCTGATCGGGCGATCAAGCATAACCGGACGAATGAGGTCGATCGCATGTGACAGCGGCATGCATCGCGCTATCTGCTGAAAGGCGCCAGGCAGCTGGTTCAATGGGAAAACGGCGCCCGACAGGAACAGCATAGGTGTGAGGACAAGCGTCTGGTAAAACACGAAGTAATCGTAGCTGGGCGAAAGTGCGGTGACGATCATCGCGAGGCTCGCAAATACGCACCCTGTCAGAGCAATGATTGGCAGCGCATAGAGGACGGACGGCCAGGCGGCATAGCCCAAGGTTGCGGTGACGATGGTAATAGCCGTACCGGCCATGAAGGCCTTGGTGGCTGCCCACGCCAGTTCACCCAGAACGATGTCGCCGAGGGTAACGTGCGTATACAGCATGGCTTCCCATGTGCGTTGAGAATGCATGCGAGCGAAAGCCGCGTACAATGTTTCCAGGGTAGAGGCGGTCATCGCACTTACCGCGACCATGCCGGCCGCCAAAAAGGCGATATACGACGCACCGTCGACGCGGCCGACCATTATGCCGAGGCCGGTGCCTAGGCCGAAAAGGTAGATCATAGGATCGGCGAGGTTACCGAGAAGCGACACGAGTGCGACTTTCTTCCATGCCAGATAGTTGCGTCGCCATACCGCAACCCAGTTCCACGCATTGGCCGGCAGCGCCGCCGCAAAACCTTCAATCATCGCTCACTCCTCCATCTCGCGCCCGGTCAGCCGCAAGAAAACATCCTCGAGATTGGCTGGACGCAGAAGAAGACGCAGACCTGCTCGCCCCTGCAGTTGCGTGCGCACCTGGTCAGGGTCTGGCGCATAGCAATAAAGGGTTTCGCCGCTGACCTCGATGCGCTGGGAATGTGGCTTGACCAGCGAAAGCAACTCGTGCGGATCGCCGCCATAAATCTCCATGACCTGGCATCCGATATGCTCGTCGATCAGCGCCTGCGGGCCGCCTTCGGCGATGTTGCGGCCCTTTTCGAGCACGCACAGCCGATCGCATAATCGCTCAGCCTCTTCCATGAAATGCGTCGTCAGGATAATCGTCTTGCCGCGTGCCAACAGGGCGCGCAGCCGCTCCCAGATCAGGTGGCGCGCGTGCGGATCGAGGCCGGTGGTCGGCTCGTCCATCACAATGAGCTGGGGGTCGTTGATCAACGCCCGCGCCATTGTCAGGCATCGCTTCATGCCGCCGGACAGTTCCGAGACGCGCGCATCCGCCTTGCGCTCGAGGCGAGCGAACTCGAGAAGCGACGGGATGACCGCTTCGCTCTGACGTGTGCTCATGCCGAAGTAGCGTCCGAACACCAGCAGGTTCTCGCGTACGGTGAATTCCTGGTCAAGATTGTCGAATTGCGGGACCACGCCAATGCCCCTGCGTGCCAGCCGAGCGCGCGCCGGCACCGGGACGCCAAGCACCGTGATCGTGCCCGCGTCAGGGCATGTCATGCCGAGGAGCATACGCGCAATCGTGCTTTTGCCCGCCCCGTTTGGTCCGAGGAGGCCGAAACACTCTCCCGACGCAACGGAGAACGACAGTTCGTCGACAACGATCTTGTTCCCATACGACTTGGTTACGCCGGCAAAATCGACTGCCACGGTTGACGCAGAGTCAGGCACGGAGCTTTTCGCGCTTGTTTGCCCGTGAGACTCCCGTTCGATCGCAGGAGTCTCGAGCCGCCGCAAATCCTCTGGGCCCAACTTACGCTTCAACACTTGATGTTTCTGGTCCTGGCTCAAAACTCTTCTACCTGCGATCAAGTAACTATTGCTGTTCGCTGTAAGCGGCGTCAGATCCCACCAGGTTTGGCTTTGGAAGGGCGTCGCCGGTGTCTTGCACATTGGCCGCAGAGCTTCGCGACAACCAATCGCTGTTGCTTAATGTACACAGCGCGTATGCTTTCAAAGGTAGCAAGAGAAAGATGTTGATGAGTGTGTGGAGCGAGAACCCGAGAAATCGAAGTTGGCGCGCACGAAACGCTGCCACGCTGCAGCGAACTATAGTCATGGCTGCAATCATCAGGCATGCCGTCCAAGGCACAGTACCTGTCGTTACGAATTGCGCGAGCCCCGCCAGAATCGACAAAGAGAGCAATAATGGGCCAATATTCTGGCCAATCACGTCCAATGTGAGATAAATATTAAGGCCGCGCAGCAGTTGGAACGCCAGCAACGTGTCACGGAAAGTGCTCCGGGCCCAGCGAAGCTGTTGGCGCAGATAGGGACCCATGCTGTTGGGAACGACTGTTGCCGCGACGGCCTCCGGGACATACTCTGTTCGAAAGCCTGCTTTCAGCATCAGGATCGTAAGGTGGCGGTCCTCGCCGAAGTCGCTCGGCTTCCCTCGAAAGCGCTGCGTCTCGTACTGATCCAGCAGCGAAACAAGCGCGGATCGCCGGTACATGGCACACGGACCGCAGCAACACATGACGGCACCGAACCGAGCCTGCGCTGCGCGCTCTTCGTTGCAGGCGAGCCAGTATTCCATGTCGATCAACCGCGTCAGCCAAGTTTCACTGCGATTGCTAGCCGCCAACTGGCCCATGGCGGCGCCGACCGCTTGATCTTGCATCTTTAGCGCAAGCCTGGTGATGACGTCCGGGGCGAGTATCGTGTCCGAATCTACATTCAGCACCAAATCTCCGCACGAGCGGCGAATGGCGGCAATCTGCGCCTTGCGCTTTCCGACATTCTTTGGGAGCGCAACGAAGTTGAACCTCGGGTCGCCCGCGTATTCCTCGTGTACACCCACGAGGGCATCGCGGTTTGCAGAACCGTCATCAACAACATAGACCTGCAGTTTGCCGGCGTAGTCCTGACTTGCAATGGAAGCCAGGCAGTCCGAGAGGGTGCGAGGCGCCTCGTTGTAGCACGGGATAATGACATCGACGCTCGGCCAAGGCTCACCGCTGGGCGGGTCGCCCGAGGTCGGCGGTACGTTTGTAGGCAGGGTATAAAAGACCTGCGCGGTTTTATAGACGGTCGACAGCAGCGCGTAAGAGCAGATGGCAACAGTACTGGCTGAGGCAAATAGGTTCATGAGATGTCAGATTTTTCAGTGAATTTGAGGGAAGCGGGCGGATAGTAAAACCGCGGCCAATGCTGGAATCAGCTCGATCAACGCCATGGGGGCGGGTCGCGCTGACTGACGTCGTAGCGGGCGTCCTTCATAGCTCTGGACCGTTCCGATCGATCAAAGTGCCGGCCGGCCACTCGCTCATTGAGCGTCCAATTGGGAGCACCAGGACGAGTACGTTGTCGTCGACTCGCGTGGGAGGCAGATCGAGGTACACGTCCGGGTGGGTTGAACGCACGCGAACGCCCGACAAAATGTTCGCCAAGCCTTTGCGGCAGAACCTCGAAACATGGTTCCGGAGCGCGGGCCGCACCGAGCCGAACGCGAATGGAACGCCAAGCTGCTGCAGCACCGGATACATCACGCTGATCGAATGGGCGATTCCCAGCCCCTCAAGATCCGGACGCACCCCGTATAGACCGAGTTCAGCGACAAGCAGATCATCGTCGCCAACTTTGATGTATCGGCGCAGCAGGCCCAAGTGAGCCGCTACCCCGTGCACATCACGGCCGATTACGCGGAGCTCCGGCCTTGCACCGGCCCAACTTCGACCGCCTGCGAATTGCTTCCCATTAAAGGCTCCGGTCGGCTCATAGGTCTTCCGGAAGAACTCAGAGAGTTCGAGGTGATCGGGAAGCTGCAACTCATTTTCCCAGCATAACCTCCACTGCACGTCAGGGCGCATGCGAAGACTTCCTCTTTTTCGGGTTCTTTTGTGCACCCCACGCGATAGAGCAATGGCGGTGCATGTCATGGGTCTATGAACGGCCCTCCCGGATTGGTAAAATTGATTGTTTAGATCGCGAGCATCCACGCTATGGATGTTAAAACCATGCCTTTCAAAGCCTGATCTGAACCTTCTGGTCGTGCTCGATTGGCCCGATAAGCGGCGGCACCGATGGCAGCTGTCGGTGACACAACCTGATTCAAGAGCGGCCGCCAGCGCGTGGCTGCGCCCGTGCCGAAGCAGCGATCAAGTGGAGGACGGCCCGACTGTTAGGCGTCAGCAAACGCGGCGACCGTTGGCGCACGCGATGATGCATGGCGATCGCGCAGCTCTGGATCGCCGGCGGCAAACAGGTTCCGCGAAGCTCTATCGCGCTCGCCAACAGGAATCGTCTGGTCAATGCTTTCGAGTGTTGCCGGTCAACCGGACTGTCGGTGAAAGCACCTGGAGAGCGGGAAGGAGGGCGCGCCCGGATGGCGCTACTTCGAACGAATTGTTTGAGGTTTTGGCCGACTGGAACACACAGCTTGAGCACCTGAGGCCTGAAGTGCGCGAAGGAGCTGGCCCCTAAGTCTTCATTCCGTGCGAGGGATCAAAAATCGCCGCACACAGAAAGGCAGCCTAAGGAGCGTCAGCACTTGCGCCGGCCGAAGGGCCGGGACGCGGGACTGACTGCAACGACGAGATCGGTTAAAAGGGCAGCCGTAGGAGTGTCAGCATAGCGCCGCATAAGGCGGGACACGGGACCGACGGCCCCCGACGAGGAGTGCCGCTTTCCCGGCTAGGGATCGTCACCTACCTGGGCCGAAACACCTTTGAGGTTCGGTGGCGGCAGCCGTAGAGCCCGTCCCGCATAGGGAGCCATGCAAAATAAGGACTTCGCTTCATGTGGGCATCTATGGGTCATTTATTGGGTAAAGCCGTTACGCAAAATGGCAGAGGTGGGGAACGGTCACCCCGCCGCTTCCGAACCTGATGTCTGGACCGGAAAGGCTTCGGCCGACGTCTGGGGCCGTTGAGGTGGAAGCGGGCGAAAACCCCTCGAGGCTCGCGGCGCTGAACATCGAGCCGCATGAAGAAGCCGGATGTAGTCAGCGGTTGTTACCATCAACCGGATCCAGCTACTTGTTGCATCGGGCGCTCTTATACGTCCGCATATTGGGTCAGCTTGACACCGCAGAAGCGCACAGTGTCTCCCAGTGTTTTATCAGGCAGCGGAAATCGGCTTTCGGAAGAGAGCCAGCAGGCAGTCTTCATTGATCGACGCGCCCCGGCACTCGATGCACTCGATCTCGGTCAACGATTCGTTCAGCATGGCGATGGTGGTCTCTGCACCAGCAGCGTGCCCCCAGCGTTGGCAATTGGCGTCACGTGCCGACCCGAAAACCAGCTGCCCGCCTGGCGCAAGCAGACCTACCAGGTTGCGGACTGCCGCGCGGATCTGAACGAGGTCTCCGACGTAGTAAAGAACCTCCGCAACGACGATCAGGTCGAACAGCTCATCACTCGAAAACTGTTGAACATCGGAAATTATCCAGCTGATGTGCGGCGTCTCCTTCATGCGTAAACGTGCTCGGGTAATCGCTGGCTCCACGACATCGATCACAGTGAGCCGCTGGCAAATGGGGGCTAGCCGCTCCGTAAAAGCGCCGGCAGCGCACCCGACTTCGAGCGCATTCGCGACTCGACCTTGCGCAAGTGACAACCGGAGAATTTGGGTGTGGCGCTCCCGCTCGAACGGGTTGCCATCGAGCCGCCATGGATCGTCTGCGGCCATTTCTCGATTCAGCAGTTCATGATCGATTTGGGTCAAATTCGCACCTAGCTAAGGCAGCAATCACCGGCGCTGCAAATGCCGTCAGATGTCGGTAGGGTCGGGACCGTACTGCGGGCCGAGGCAGTTGATTTCGGTCACGCTCCTAATTGGGTCCGCAGGATTGGCAAAATTGATTGTTTGGATGACAACCATCCACGCAGTGAACACATCGAAGGCGGAATTGGGCGTGGATTCGCACACACACGGCGATTGACACGTTGACGATCCGCGATGGAAGAGGCTCGCGGCATTCAGCAGCCCCGTCTTCATCAAGCTGATCCCGCGCAGCCGCGACCGCTCCCATCGAACCACACGCGCCCGCCTGCTACGACGCCAGCACGCTGATGATGAGACTATGGTGACCGGGGTTCACCGCCTCAGCATGGCCGCAATGCCATGACGGACAAAGGGAAGATGTTGGCCGAGGCGCAGCCCGACATGCCTTGCAAGCCGTGCCGCCGGATGCTCGCTTGAGTAGAGTCCGACGAGGATATTCGTAGCATGGTAGAGCGGCGCCGCCGACAGGCGCAGTCGGCTTTCATATCTGTGGAGCATGTCGGGGTCGGCAATGTCGCGACGGTCGCGCCATGCGGTCTCTATACCCCGGGCGAGCTGCTTCTGGCCGCCAAGGCCGATGTTGAAGCCATGCGCGGTCACCGGATGCATGCCGATGGCAGCGTCGCCGATCAATGCGAAGCTCGGCGCCCGGAACCTGTGCGCCCAGGTCGTGGCCAACGGATAGATATAGCGTTGGCTTGCCAGGCTCATGGTGCCGAGGCGCCCTCGACAGCGCTTTGTCAACTCCCTCAGGAACAACTCGTCGTCGAGGGCAAGCAGTCCGTCGGCCTCGTTTGAGGGCAAAGTCAAAAGCAGCGACGACACGCCTGGCGCGAGGGGCAACATCGCCACCGTCTGATGGTGATCGAACCATTCGATCGCGATCTGGTGGTGGGGGCGCTCGTGCCTCACCCGGCAAATCAGCATCGAGTTGCCAAGCCGATTGATATCGGCGCCGATGCCGAGCAGATTGCGGGTGGCGGAAAAACGCGAATCGGCTGCAACGAGAAGGCGAGCGCTCAGCTGCCTGCCATTGGAGAGCGTTATCACTGCTCCTTGACGGCTGTTTGTTGCACGCACGACCGAGTGGCCGCACAGCAGCCGGGCATGGCCCCGCAAGCGGATGATCTTGAACAGGGCATCGCGGATCTGGCAATTCGGGACCAGAACGCCCAGTGGTTCCGCGGATCCGCCGGGGGAATCGAAACACAACGCAAACGGGCTCGATCCGTTGAGGACGCGTGCGCCTTGAAGCGGTGACTTGTCCGAAGCGGAGATAACATCCCAGGCGCCGAGCTCGCGAAGGATTCCAATCGAGGCGTGGGTGAGCGCGATCTCGCGGCCGTCGAAAGCCGGACTTGCCAGTCTTTCCAGGGCCTGCCCTTCCACAACCGCCAGTTTGAGCTGGCTATAGGCAAGCGATGCGGCGAAGGAAAGTCCGACCGGCCCGGCGCCCACGACAATAATGTCGAAGCTGTCGTCACAGCCGGCCATCAGCGTGCCGCCAGCGCGTCGGTTCTCTTCGTGAGATGTTGGGGGAGTCGAGCCGCAGGTCGTGCATCGATTGCGCTGTGATCTATTGCCCGCATCGCCTCAAGCGCGGTTCTCACGTCGGTTCCTGGCTGGTGAAGCGTCATTTGCCTGCTGTATGATCTGGATTGTCAAGATGATGGGAGCGACGACCAGGCTGTCGGTCAGCCCATGCGTTTTCCCGTGAAGGACTGGGCGATCAAACCACGCCGACAAGGGCGTGGCCTTGATCTGGGTCAGTCGAGGCGGAACCGGCGTCAGATGACATCGATCCAATCCAGTCGTGCCAGCTGATCCCATGACGACGCCATGGCACCAGCCAGCCCAAGGGAGAACCAGGCGTCTGATCTGGGGAAGGCTATTAAGGACTTTTTGCGAGATCAGCGAATAACCGGCTCGCCATGGAAGCGCCGGCGCGAGGGCGGCGAGACGCCGAAGCCGACTTCCATCATCAGTCGTGGCGTGCGCGAAGGCACGGTGCCCATATGGAAGCCGAACGGATCCTCGACGAAGCCGAGGCCGGCTTCGCCGGTCAGCGTGACGGGACTGTCGTCGCCATAGACCTTGAGAACCTCCTGCGCCGGATGGCCGACAAGCAGCGTCAGCTGATGCTTGATGGCGCGGCGGTTATGACTGCCACGGACATAGACATGCGGGCCGGTGCCTTCGTCGACCGGCGTCAGGTAGAAGAAGAATTTCAGCATCCGCCAGTCATCGAGGTCGAAATGATACTTGCCGAGCGAGGCACGGTTCTTGTCGGCGTCGGAAGCCTCGCTGGTCGGGAAGCTCCACCACACGCGTGTGGTGATCAATTTCGCCTGAGCGCCCAGATAATGCGCGGCGATGTCGAGCAGCAGCGGATCGTTCTGGATGGCGACCGCTGCCTTGCAGCCGAGGATGTGTTCGAATAAGTGGCCGCTGAGCAAGGGGCGGCCGAAACGCTTCTCGGCCTCGGCATGGTCCTCAGCCATGAATTCGAGACGGCGATCGAAATTGCCGAAACAAGGCGTGTAGCGGGCGAAGGCGGCGATCTCCTTATGGATGGAAGTCGGCAGGACGAGCCCGCAAAACAGCCCGTCCGACCGCAGCGCCTCGACAATTTCCTGGCGATCGACGCCGGCAAACATCGTGTCGTGGGCTTTTTGCGACACGCGAACCGGCTTAGCCCCACGCCAGTGCATCCGGCGCGCCGGCATGGTGCGGGCGAGCACGAACATCGGCAGCCATGCCGGGTTCTCGCGAATGTCCGACAGATAGGTCGGAATGCGCACGGCGATGCGGCGCAGCACGCCGCCGTTTCGCGCGATGGCCTCGAGACTGGCGGCGCCGGATTTGTCAGGGCTCGAAAGGGTCATGAAGGGTCCTCAGCTATGAATGCAATATGATATCGACGAAGCATCGGTTCTCACTGCCTCGCCGCTGGTCCAAGCCCGATTCCCGCAACGGAAGGACGTGTAGCCGCGCGTCGGTTTTTGTGCAACGCACAATAGCCTTGCGCGTGGCACATGCTGTTCGGATCGCCGTGCGCATCAGCCAATATTCCAGCGGCAGGCAAACGGGGCGGCGGCACTTGAAAAGAGCCGCCGCCCGGCTTGGCACCTATTGGCGGACGAACAGCGGCTGCACGCTCGCCCATTGATCGGCGGTGCGGAAGCCGCCGCGTTTCGTGTAGCTTTCGACCGGGAATTTCATCCAGTTGGGCATCCAGTTGTCGGTTTTCTCGCGGCCGTTCTCGCCCGACAGGCAATCGCGGATGATCTTCTTTTGCGTCTTGACCTTCTCGGCGACATTGCCGTCGGCGACAGGCTTGCCGGCGAGGTCGGCCAGCATCGCATTGGCGATCTCCCTGTCGCGCAGCAGGTCGAAGAAGGCGTCGTCCGCTTGCCACCACGCGCCCATGTCGATGCCCAGATGGTTGCCGAGCGCCTCGACGACGGCGCTGCCGGCTTCGAGCGTCTCGGCCATGACAAGGCTGAGAACGCGCATGACGTCGTCGTCGCAAAGTGCCAGCAAACGGGCAAAGACTGCGGCAAGCGCAAAGGCGTCGCCATTGCCGCCGGCTATCGCGCCCTCCTCGTCGGCCTGCCCAAGCAGCGCCAGCACCGCGCGCCGTTTTTCGGCGAATGCGGCTTCGGCCCTGCAGGCTGCGATGCTTGCCGCCACCGCTTCATTGGCGGTGCGCTGCGGCTCGCGGCGAACCTGCCACAGGCCCGAACCTGTGATGGCATGCGCCACCATCAGGCGCAGCGCGACACAAGGATGGTCGAGCATGGCGGTACGCACGGCACCATGGCGGTGCAGATCGAGATAGTTCTGCATCGGCCCGGTGAGTTCCGGCCGCAACGGCCTGGCGGGGGTTTCATCGTGCTCGCCGCCCTCGCCTTGCGCGCGGGCGCGGCGGGCATCCTTGCGCGACAGCCAGCCCTCGTGGCACTCGACCGCGCCGCGATGCGAGACCGAGATGAAGACCTTGCCGCCCTTCTTCCTCGGCGTCTTTTCATGGTCCCATGACTGGAAATGCTGTCCCGGTTCCAGCACGGCGACCTCGGGCCAGCCGGCTTCCAGATAGGCATCGCGTTTGGCGGCAATCGCCTCGTTCTGCTTTTGCCAGAACAGGTCGGCATCGGCGAAATAGCTGTCCTCGCCGAACAGGTCGCAGACGATCAGGCCCGGATAGTCCTCGATGGCAAACAGCGCCACCTTGGTAGAAATCGACTGGCCGCCGAACAGCCATTGCTTCAATTGGTGGCCGCGCGGAGCGTATTGCTCGGGGTCGGCATAAAGCGCCAGCCAATCCTTCTGCTGCGCCTTGGAGGCCATGGTCAGATGGCGCGCCGTCTCGGCGTCGATGTCCTCGCGCCGATAGGCCTCGCGGATTTTGGGGAGAAGATCGCCGAGCGCCAGAATGCGTTTGACCAGAAGCTCGGTGATGCCGAAAGTGGCGGCGATGTCACCAACGCTGCGGCCCTCCTTGATCAGCCGCGAAAACGTCTCCCACTGCGACACCTCGTCGGGATCGAGCCGGGCGAAGTTTTCGATCAGCGAGGCCTCGAGCGCGTCGGCGTCGTCGCCGTCTTCCATGATGGCGCAGGGCAAGGCATTGCCCTCGCCGCGCTCGTCGGCGAGCGATTTGGCGGCGAAATAGCGGCGCCGGCCGGCGACGATCTCGAAGCTTTCCGGCGTGCCGTTGGGCCGCACCAAAAGCGGCACCAGGACGCCGCGCGCGCGAACCGACGGCAGGATGTCCGACACGTCGGGCGCGCGTTTGGAATGGCGCATGTTGAGCGCGGAAATGTTGAGCTTATCAAGCGGAATGTGGGCAAGTTGCATGGTTTGTCTCCTTCGTTGCGGGGTGGGATTGCCCCGCCGCAGAGGCTGCAAGCCGGCGCGGCGGGACGGTTTTCGCGCCTAGCGGCGCGTCTGTTCCGCCGTGTCGAGCGGAAGCTTGGAATGGGCGTTGCCAAGGGCCTCTGCCGCCTGTCGCAGCAGCCGCTCGGCTTCGGTGATGTGGCCGGCGCTGCACGCTGCCTGCGCGTAGACGGAGAGCGGAAAGCGCGCCTTGAACCAGAGGTCGCGCTCGATGCCGAGGCCAAGCCGCCCCTTGACGCTTGCAAGCTCGGCAAGACTGACGCTGCCGAGTTCGGGGAAGCCGAAGCCGAGGTCGCAAAGGCCGAAAAGGGTGTCGCCGTCGGCGTCGAGTTCGGTGAGAAGCCAGGTTGCTGGCCCGGTCGGATCGAACAGTTTGACCACCGGGACATGGTCGGTTTCAGTGTCGGTTGCGCCATTGGCGAGCAGCGGGGCGCGAAGGTCGTCGGTGATCAGGATCATGGGAAAACTCCTCTCAAAACAGGTCGCGTTGATTTCTGGCGTCATCGAACAGCCCGATATCGAGCGGCTTTTGCGCCGCGCGTGGGCGCATCGGCGCGTCGGCCAAAAGGGCGAGGCGGTCGCGCGTGGTGGCTGGACACCGGGAATGAGCGTCTGCTCGCCTTGCGGCGTTGGCTCGGTCCGCAGGGTGTCGGGATCGCGCGCGCTCATGCCGCGATCTCGTCTTGTTGCGCGCCTTCGGCCTCGGCGTTGAAGCCCAGAAGAAAATCGGCGGCCTTGGAGGCAAGGCTGGCGGCGCGGAAGATGGCGCGATTGTCCTCGCGCAGCACCTTCAGCCATGTGCCGATATAGTCGGCATGGCGCACGGTCGGCTCGATGCCGAGGGTCGAGCAGACAAAGGCAGCAGTGATTTCGGCAACCAGTTCCTCGCGCGCATAGGTCTTGGAACCGAAGGCGCCGGAGAGGTCGCGCGCCAGCCGTGCCGGGTGGCCGGTCCAGTGGCCAAGTTCGTGGAAGCAGGTGCGGTAATAGTCGATCTGCTGAAAGAATGCCGGCTGCGGCGGCACCTGAATGGAGTCACTGCCCGGCATGTAGAAAGCGCGATCGCCGCCGATGCGGAAATCCGCGCCGCTTGCTCGAATAAGTGCCTCGGCCTGCGGGACGATCTCGCGTTCGGGCAGCGGTTCGGCGTTGCCGTAAAGGTGCTCGGGCAGGCCGTCGCACTGCGCGACGTTGAAGACGGTGAAGCGCTTCAAGTACGGCACCGCCTGCGGCTCGTCGCCGTCTGTCTTGGCGCGCTCCTGCTCGCCCTTTGGGACAAAGCGGTCGGCATGCACGATTGTTGTGCCGCGCTCGCCCTTCCTGACATTGCCGCCAAGGGCAAGCGCCTGCCGGAAGGTCAGCCAGTTCTGGCCGGGATAGCTGCGCTCGATGACGGCGCCCCACAGGATGAGGATGTTGATGCCGGAATAGCGGCGCCCGGTGGCCGCGTTGCTGGGCAGGCCGAGGTCGGCCTTTGCGCTGCCCCATGGCTTGACCCATGGCACGGTGCCGCGCTCCAGTTCGGCAATGATGCGGTCCGTGATTTCCTGATAAAGGCTGGCGCCCGGGCGCCCGCCCCTGCCCGCGCCAGCCTCTCGGCTGCCGGAACGCTGGTGTTTTGCACGCATCGTCTGGTCCTCCGCTCTTCAATCCCGCGCCTTTCCCCGGAAGCGGGGTGGGCGGCGAGACCCGACCGGAAAGGCCCGCCGTCGGAGGCGGACCGCATCCGAAGGACCGGAACGAAGAGGAGGACCCGAAGCGCAAGCGAAGGGTTGCGGGATGCCGCGGCGGGCCCAGAAGGGAGTGCCGCCCACCCCGCGCCGCCGGGAAAGGCCAACGAACCAACCGCGCCGGCCGATAGGCCGGCGACCGCCAGCAGCCGAAGGCTGCCCGCGCCAGGGGGCGAAGCCGGATGGCCGAGACCGCCTGAGCCTGGCGAAGAAAAAGCGGGCTCGGTTCACGAGCACCCGGCACGCGCCGTCAGGCGCGCGGGCGCCATCAAGTGCCGGCAGATTGCCGCTTGTCGCGGACGCCTGGATGCCATGCCTTGCGCTGCGGTTTTATCAGCTCGCAGGGCTCAACGCCCGGTGCCCCCGCCGGGCGTGCCTCTGTGCCAACCGCTGATGCTCCACCTGAAATCTGCATAGCTGTTCGTCTCTATGGACGCATGCCGGCACTCGGCACGCCGCCTGGCGAGCGAACTTTCGAGGGCTTGATCCATCCACTGGCGAAGTGTTGGCAGAGCTACCCGACATGGGCGCTGAGACGAGCACGGCGATCGACGAGGCTTATACGGCCCAGGCTGGATGGGCGGCGTTGACCGCCCGGGATCGCAGGGACATGCTCTGGCGCTGGCATCAATTGATCATCGACCACGCCGCCGACCTCGCTGCCATCCTCACAGCTGAGATGGGCAAGCCGCTTGCCGAAGCCAAGTCGGAGGTCTCGCATGCGGCGGCATATCTGCAATGGTATGCCAAAGAGGCCAACCGCATCTATGGCGAGACGATCTCCCCGCCCTCGACCGACCGGGAATGCTGGTGATCAAGCAGCCAGCCGGCGTTGTTGGCACGATCACGCTATGGAATTTCCCGGCTTCAATGGTGGCGCGCAAGATCTCACCGGCGCTGGCGGCGGCTGCACCGTGATATTGAAACCTGCCGAACAGACGCCGCTTGTTGCAGGCGCAATGTGCGCGGCCGGCTTTCCCGAAGGCGTCGTCAACCTGATCCATGCTTGCAAAGGCGATGCCGTCGGCCGCACGCTGATCAACCGATGAACTTGATCCACAGGCGCTTGAACCATGCGACGATGGCCTTGAGCCCTTTCGGCTGGGCGCCGCGCTTGAGAAGGCGTCATAGGCACGGCCGGCTTCGATCTGCTCGCGAGACATCTTGCCGGCCCAATGGATCGATGATGACTGCCTGCAGGAACTGCGCTGGATGTATGACCGGCGCGACCTTTCCGAAATGCGGCGCGACCTCGCCCAATGGCTGGCCAAGTGGGAGACGCGCTGCCCCAAGCTGTGCCAGTGGGCGGAGGACAACGTCGAGGAGACGCTCACCTTCAACCGGCTGCCACGCCAGCATCACAACAGCCTGAAGAGCGCCAACAGCCTGGAGCGGCTCAATCAGGAGATCAAGCGGCGCACCCATGTGGTGCGCATCTTTCCCAGCGCCGAGAACTGCCTGCGGCTCGTCCGCGCGCTCGCCGTCGAAACACACGAAAACTGCTGGAGGCGATTCGCTATCTCAACAGGGAGCACCTGGCCGAGCAAGGAGATGCCGCGCAAGCTGGAGGAGCCCAAGGCCTCCTGACGGCGGCGGGCGGGCTGGGCGCTTGCGTTACTTGAAGACGCCGCGCCTGACCCGCCAACACCGGCGACCGTGATCGCAAATTTGCAGAAGACTCTCGACAGAACTCCCAAACTGCATCAAAAATCGTCAGAGCTAGATTATGGAAGCCGATTGAGATGGAGGAGCAGGGGTTACAAGCATAGTTCTCCCAGACTTTTCGATATCGAAGGGCTTACCTGCGTACCGTTTAGCCATCGATTCCGATCGTTTTAGCTTCATCTCACGACGGGAATAGGCGCAGAGAGGTCTGATCCTGGTGCCGAAATTACTGCCGGTACCACCGAAGTGAAGGAGTCGAACTGCTTTGTCTAGCGCCAAATTGCTGACGGAACGTCCGGCGCCCATAGTTGCTGCCTGCCTCGATTCTTGGGGCGGTCTGGAAGACGCAATCCACCATCTCACTCCAAAGGGCAGCGGAATCTGGAACAATGGCCTGCTGCCGGTTTTTCGGACACGAGGTTAAGCTAACATAGCTTGTTCCTCGAACTCCACGGGGCTCAGATAGCCCAGCGTCGAGTGCCTTCGCCGAGGGTTATAGAAGCGCTCGATGTAATCGAACACATCCGCCCTCGCATCATCTCTCGTCCTGTAGACCTTGCGGGCTGTCCGCTCGGTCTTGAGCGACGAGAAAAAGCTCTCCATCGCAGCGTTGTCCCAGACGTTGCCCGACCGGCTCATCGAGCAGGTGATGCCGTGGTCGGCCATCAGTCGCTGGAACTGCTCGCTCGTATATTGCGATCCCTGGTCGGAGTGGTGCAGCAGGCTGTCGGGCTTGCCTCTCCTCCAGATCGCCATGATGAGAGCGTCGGTGACGAGCTGCGCGGTCATCTCGGCCTTCATCGCCCAGCCGACGACACGGCGGGAGAACAGATCGACGACGGCGGCAACGTAGATCCATCCTTCCGCAGTCCAGATATAGGTGAAGTCGGCGACCCACTTCTGGTTCGGGGCCGATGCCTCGAAGGCGCGATCGAGGAGGTTGTCCGACACGGCGGCTCGCTCGCCGGTATCCTTCGGCAGTCCGCGCCGGCGTGGACGTGCCCGGAGGCCGTTCTCCCGCATGAGGCGTTCGATGCGATGCAGTCCGCAGGAAAGCCCCTCTGCCAGAACGTCGTGCCAGACCCGACGCGCGCCGTAGGTGCGGTCGCTGCTCTTGAAGCTTCGGTCGATCCTGGAAACGAGGATCTCGTCATGCTGGGAGCGAACGCTAGGGCTGCGGTTGAGCCAGGCATGGAAGCCCGAGCGGGACACATCCAGCGCACTGCACAGCCATGCCACCGGCCAGATGTTCCGGTGCCTCGCGATGAAAGCGAACCTCATGTCACTTCCCTCGCGAAGTAGGCTGCGGCCTTTTTTAGGATGTCGCGCTCCGCCTTCAGCTTCGCGACTTCCTTACGCAGCCGGTCAATCTCCTGCTGCTCCGGCTTCATCTGCCCATGACCGGGAAACGCACGCTGCGGATCGGCCGATAGCTCGCGCACCCATTTGCGCAGCACATTCTCGTGGACATCGAGGTCGCGGGCAGCCTGGGCCACCGCAACGCCCCGATCCTCGATCAATCTCACCGCCTCAAGCTTGAACTCGCGGCTGAACTTCCTTCTCTGCATTCCCACTCTCCAGTTCCGTTAAACACCTTATCTCGGTGTCCACGAAACCGGCAGCAGGCCACAATGTCGCTTTTGTACGCAAGACGTCCTTCACGCCGGATTGGCATATAATCTTTAACTCTCCTTCTGTTTTTGGACTTCCTGTTGATATTGAGGCGAGCCCGAACAGGACCATTTTTGCAATCGGCGAACCGCCGACGAAAGCTCATCGCGCCCTCCATCTTGGGCAGGGGGAAAATACCATCGTTCTGACGTCTGACGCAGAGCTGGTAGCTCGGCAGAATGCAGGGCGTCGATTCGTCTTGTCTCCACCCATCACTCGGTCTTGGTCTGTAAGAAAGACGTATGACCAACTTCTGGTCAGCGAAGTCGTTGACAAGCCGCGTCGGCTCTCATGGATTACCAGCAACATCGCCATGCTTAAAGGACATCGATATCGGCTGGCGTTTTTGGAACGGCTGAGAGGGGAGCTCGAGTTCGACCTGTTCGGCCGAGGCTTTCACCTGATTGGAGATAAATGGGACGCACTTGCACCTTACCGCTACAGTATAGCTTTTGAGAATACTAGAGCTGATTACTATTTTACAGAGAAGCTTATGGACTGCTTCGTTGCTGAAACAATGCCGATCAATTACGGCAGCCCGGCAATCACGAGGTTCTTTCCCCCGGACTCAATGGTTCTGATTGATCCAGAGGACAAGAATGTAATTCAAAAGATCCGAGAAATCATCGAATCGGACCTCTGGAAGGAACGTCGCGATGCAATACGAGAGGCGAAGCGGTTGGTACTTGAGAAATACAATACATTTGCTTATCTCGCGGGCTTCATCGAAAGCGTTCAGGATAAGCCTTTGCCGCCTAAAGTTATGCACATCGGTACGCCTGCAGTCGATTTTGGGGTAGACGAATGAACTCCAAAGTTCATTCGCTTTGCGCGCCCGGCGGTTGGTAGTCTGGCAGGGTCTGTACGGAACACGCGGCGGAGAATACCTTGAGCATCTTTTGATGAACACAGAGTCGGTTTGGGAATCACGCGATAGATCCTGTCTGATTCACTGTCCCGGTGATTTACGAGGATGTGATGATGACGAGGAGCCTAAGGGCGGTCCTTCGTGGGCGCGGGATTGCGGCCATTGAAGTCGGGGGTTTCGACGCGCGAGGCGACGCGTCGCTTCCGGATCGGTATTTCGACGGCCGGGAGTTGGTATCGCCGCTATCGCGAGACCGGCCAGATGGAAGCGCGCAAGCAGGGCCAGCCGTCGCGTTCGAAGCTCGATGCGCCCCTTCATTCTTGGCCTTATCGAGGACGCGCCGGACATCACGCTTGCTGAGATCGGGGAGCGCCTTGCCGCCGAGCGCGGCGTGCGGGCAGCGTCGTCCACGGTCCGGCTGTACCTCGACCGGCGCGGCATCACGTTTCAAAAGAAGACGGCGCACGCCGCCTCACAGCAGCGCCCCCAATGTTCTGCGCCGCCGCAGAACCTGGTTCGATGGCCAGCTCGATCTCGACCCCGAGAGGCTGATTTTCATCAATGAGACCGCAGCATCCACAAAGATGGCGCGGTTGCGTGGCCGCAGCCTGCGCGGCGAACGATTGTCGGGCGGCCGTTCCTCACGGCCATGGGAAGACCACCACATTCACGGCCGGCCTGCGGCTGGGCGGCTTGGCGGCGCTAATGCTGCTCGATGGCCCATGAATGGTTCTGCCTTCCTCGCCTACGCGCAGCAGGTCCGCGCACCCGAGCTTCGCCCCGGCGACATCGTGGTCGTGGACAACCTGCCCGCCCACAAGATCAGCGGCGTGCGCGAGGTGATCGAGAAGGTTGGCGCGGCTCCTGTTCCTGCCGCCGCTTCCCGACTTCAACCCGATCGAGATGGCTTTCTCGAAACTCCAGGCTCTCCTGAGAAAGGCTGCAACCCGAACCATCGACGAACTCTGGTCGGTCGTGGCCAACTGCCTCGCAGCTTTCACAGCCGAGGAATGCAGCCACTATTTCGAGGCAGACGGCTATGACCCGGAATACGTCGAATCTGCTCTAGCTGCGCAAGAGGGCCGAGACGGGCGCACGACATCGTACGCCACCCGGCTGCTGCTGATCAGGCGAACTGGGGAAGGCCGGGAACGGAATTGAGGACCTCGTCCACGAGTTCGTCGCCGGCATGTTCCTTGGCGAAGGCGATCATCTCGTTAGCAAGGCCGGCGATATTTCCCAGGCTGAGACCCTCGTTCATCAATTGCTGGCCGAAACCCACCACGCCGCCTCCGGCGAGGACGCTGCCGCCCTCTGCGTCCTCACCATCATGCTTCGCCACTAATTCCGAAGCTCCGGGAATGGCCTCGATCATGCGCGCAGCGGCACCGTCGGCTGCCTCGCGTTGCAGGAAACCCAGCATCATGCCAACGGCCTTGTCTGCGAGAGCCGGGTCGACGCCGACATTGGTGGCGATGCGTGATACGAATTCTTCCAAGGCAGGGCACCTTTCGTTTTATTGAGGTCAGAATGATTAGCTATGTTTGTCCCGCTCAAATGGTTGAGCGCAGCGCCAGTCTACGGCTCCGCAGTCTTACACAAAAACCTCTCAGGTATTGGTCCACCCTCTTGGCCACTTTCATGGACTTCACGTCTACAAGGCGCAGAAAAGGCACCGCAGCAATGATGGTGGTTACAAGTACAATGACGACAGTGCTACTAGCCGCAATGGCATGCCCCCATTGGATAGTCCAGAGATAGACAAAGCACCCGAGGGAACAAAGGATAGGGAAATGAAGAAGGTAGACCGAGAACGACAATCGACCCAGGAGTGGGAAAAAGTATGACGAGAAGGCTCGCTGAAGCGACGGAAGCGCGAGAACGCTAGCGACAAGGAAGGTTGCACCGACGCAGTGCATTGCGTCCTTCAGGGGATTAAAGTCGATTGGGGAGAGTTTGATGATCGGCTCATACAAGATGTCGTTTGAGAAGCCGCCAAGATAGATGGCAGCAAGAAAGATTGCGATCTTGGCTTTGTGAGACCATTTCGCTGGAGAAACGCGAGTCAGGAGGACGCCGACCCCGAACGACAAGGCGAAGGGCAGGTAAGCTATATGGACCGCAAAAGAGAGAGCCGCGGCAAAAACTGTGACGAGGGCGAAGGTGAACCACCTCGTAGCGAAGGCGAACATGAAGGCTAAGTATGAACCGACGAGCTCAATGGACATCGTCCAGAGTGGTGAATTGAGTTTGTTCTTACCGAGAAATAAGGACTCATATAGGGCCTCCTTGGCGATGTTCGCGGCCGTAATTGAGCTAGGGTAATACCAGGTCAGCCAGATCGAGCCCGTGAGTGGAGCAACTTCAAGATTTCTCATCAGCCCCATGGCAAAAATGGCACCGGCAAAAACGATTGAAGCCGCGATTGGAATGCCGAGGCGGGGTATCCGTCGGATTGCTCTGGATACAAAGCACCGACGCATTTCCAGTGTCAGCAAAAGACTTGGTAAGGACGAAGCCGCTTAGAACGAAGAATACACAAACCGCAAAGCTTCCGTTGATAAGCATGCTGAGTGGGGGGAGAGTTAGAAGCTGAGCAGGCCATCCGATTTCTGGCCACGCTGCTTGCGCCAACGGGTACATGGTTTTGAATATCCCTGGCTCGACAGCGAAGAGGGCGTGAGACAAGAGGACGCCAACTGCAGCCAGCCCCCTCAACCCCTCTAAAGCAATAAAACGTTCAGATCCGGCCTGCCCCGCCGCCATTGCGTTCATGGATACTCTGCCCCTTATGATGCGCCGGTTTCGACTTGGTTCTTCCTACAAAGTCCACGCTCGTGAACGTGAGCTGGAAAGCACGGGACATTGGCTTTCCTGCGCTATGCAGCATCATGACGGATGGGTGAACTTGATTGTTTGGATATAATGCATCCATGGGATGGATATGGGGCCATGCCCACCGGCGACAGCCGGTCCTGGATCTGAAACTCGGCCTGATCGTCCGAGAGACAGTAGAGCGCCTGAAGCACCATGATCTTCAACATCATCACCGTATCGAAGGGCGACCGTCCTCCCTTGGCGCTTAGGAGACGGCGAAGCCGGATGGCCGAGGCCGTCTGAGCCTCGCGAAGAAAAAGCGGGCTCGGTTCACGAGCGCCCGGCACGCGCCTTCAGGCGCGCGGGCGCCATCAAGTGCCGGCAGATTGCCGCTTGCCGCGGCCGCCTGGACGCCACGCCTTGCGCTGCCGTTTTATCAGCTCGCAGGCTCAACGGCCGATGCCCCCGCCAGGCGTGCCTCTGTGCCAACCGCTTGCACCTGAAATCTGCATAGCTGTTCGGCGCTATCGACCGCATGCCGCCACTCGGCACGCCGCCTGGCGAGCGAATTTTCGAGGTCTTGATCCATCCACTGGCGACGTGCTGGCGGAAATTTCCCGACATGGGGTCGAGGAGGCGCGCAGCGGTCGACCAAGCGTATATGGCGCAGGCTGGATGGGCGGCCATGACCGCCCGGGAGTGCTGCGACATGCTGTGGCGCTGGCATCAGCTGATCATAGACCATGCCGTCGGCCTTGCTGCCATTCTTGACGCGGAGATGGGCGAGCCGCTTGCGAAGCCAGTTCGAAGTCCCTCACGCGGCCCGCGTATCTGCATTGGTACGCCGAAGGCCAATCGTGTCTATGGCGAGACGATCTCCCCCGCCCTCGTCGGACCGGCGCATGCTGGTGGTCAAGCAGCCGGTCGGCGTTGCTGCCTCGATGGTCGCGCGCAGGATCCCGCCGGTGCTGGCGGCGGGCTGCGCGGTCATCCTCAAACTGCCGAACAGACGCCGCTTGTTGTTGCAGGCGCAATGATTGCGCTCGCGGCGGAGGCCGGCTTTCCCGAAGGCTTCGTCAACCTGATCTATGCTTGCAAAGGCGATGCCATCGGCCGCAGCTGATTAGCCGATGAACTTGATCCACAGGCGCTTGATCCATGCGAGGATGGCCCTGAGCCCCTTTGGCTGGGCGCCGCGTTTGAGAAGGCGGTCGTAGGCGCGGCCGGCTTCGATCTGCTCGCGAGACATCTTGCCCGCCCAATGGATTCGGCCACGTTTGACAATGTAGTGTGAGCCACAAGGGAAGTCGTGGTTGCCGATCGACGGCCAGATCGAAGCGCCCTCGTCCTCCATGACAAGGTCATATTCGGTTGGAACGAGCGGTGTCGAAACCTCCTCGCCACAGCCACAGGCGCAATTGTGGAGGGCAACGTGGCATTGGCGCGACACGTAAAGAACCCCGTCGTCCAGCTGTTCGGGAATGTCTTCGACAAAGACCGTTGTAAGACAATCCACCCGAGCCATCATGCCCCCCGGTTGGTGATGTTGTTGCCCTCGATCATGTATGTCGCGTTTCTTTCGTTGCGCTCATCACGATAGAAGGTCAGCCAGCGCTTCCAGCGCATGATCGCCATGATCGCGTTCAACGAATTGAGCTCGGCGGTCTGGATCTCGGTTCCGTACACATCGGCCTCTTCATCGTCGTCACCGAACGACAGATGGGTCGCCACCTCCGCCCACGGCGTGCCGGGGGCAATGAAAGTCGCCCGTGCGCAACCGTCGAGCGTGTTGTGTTCGAGTCCAAGACCAATGCCAGTGTCGACGAATGGAATGCCCAGGCGAACCAACCCTTCGGCAATCACGCGCCGCGACGATCCCTTGTCAACACAGACGAAGACGAAGTCATATCCCGCAAATTCGTCAATGTTGTCAGCCTTGACCCTGGTGGGGTGCGGCTTCACGCCCTTGTGCATGCGCGCGTAAAGCGCTGCGTAATAATCGACCTTGCGGGGAAAATTCTTCGCCAGCACCGGTTCGGGAGCACCAGGCGAACGGAAAAGATTGTGGTTGAGAAGTTGGTCGTCGTCGTAGAGGTGGATCTCGGCAACGCGGGTCTTGGCGGCGAGATCGAGCAGATAGGCACCGGTGCCGCCGAGGCCGATGATCGCGACGCGGCCTCTGAGCTTGCGATTGGCGGCAACGATTCCGTAGCGGGCTGACGCAGAATCGGGGATCGCGAAGGGGCTATCGTCCTGCGCGCTGGCTAGCGTGACGCCTGTGCGCGCGTTCGCGGTCTTGTCGTGCGACCGCGCGGCGGCGCCGAGGTGCGATTCGTAGGTGACAACCTTGTCGTAAATGTTGGCATACTGGCCGGTCCCTTCTGGCTTCGACGAGAAATAGTGGTGGACCTTGATGTCGGACCCGACAGTCGCCTCGTTGCTGTTGTGAATGATATTGGTCATCGGCGCACCATCGCGATGGCAAGGCGTCTCTCCGGTGAACCACATGGTGTGGTCGGTCTGTGGAGATGCGGTCAGGCCTTGGGTATCCAGCGACAGAGTGCAGACAAGCGTGCCGCGGCCAAGCGACTTGTCGCGCTTCACGTAGGGGACGCTGTGAACGAGGAGAAGAACGAGCTCGCGCATCTCGAGCTCGAACCCCTCGTCCAGCAGCCGCTTCAGATGCGGATCACGACTTATCAGATCGGCGGACATTGAAGACCATCCCGTTCTTGACTTCGATGTTCTCGCCCTCCACCAGATCACCTTCCGCGCCGTGGACACCTTTCAGGTAGGTGATCGTGTACTTGAACTTCTCAAAGTTGGCGTCGGGGTAGGCGAGCAGTGCAATCTCGCGATAGCTGTGCTTTCTCCTGGGTACCGTGCGCGATCGACCGTTGACCTTGATGACCACCGTTTTCGCCTCGCGGCTGCGGATGCGCTCCACGCCCTGTCCGCCAAGAGTCACCGCGCCGTCAGCGGGAATGACCGTATCGCCGGCGCTGTCCAGGATCAGCTCGAGATCCTCGTCGATGCTCGCGTAGCGATAGATGTCGGCCGCGGAGATTGTCGCCGATCCCCACTCCCAGCCACGCTCGTTGACGGTGAAAGAAAAGGCCCTGTCGCCTTGGAATGAAAGGAACTCAGAGTGGGGCATCTCCCTGAAGTCGATCGCTTCCTCAAGGCCGATCGAACGCGATGTCCTGTCCGCTATCTGGATGAGAATATAGTCGCTGGCCGGATCAAGCCCACCGAGGGCGCGGACCTCGCGACCAGAAATGATGGCGTCATTGGTAGCCACCACGCGGCCGTCCAGCTTGAATGTAAAGTTCGTCACGTCAGGCATCGAAGCCTCCTTGTCTCTCATTCTGCACAAGACATATATGCAATTTTTAGCCAATGTCTAGCTAGTTAATAGCTATTTTATCCTCATTTTTTGATTGACAATTGTGGACTTTATAGCTACATAAAAAACACTGGTTAGGAGGCGCCTATGAAGCGCACGATGACGCTTAACTTGTCGGACGCGGAAATGAGCGTCCTTGAAACCATGTGTGAAGAAAAAGGACTGTCCAAAACCGCGCTCGTTCGCCAGGCGCTGCGGCTGTACAAATCAGTCGACGATCGACTGGCGCGTGGCGAAAAGGTGTTTGTCGAAAGCGCGGATAAGTCAGAAAAAGTAGAGCTGATGGTTCTATGAAAGAGCTGATCGATCGCGTCTTTCTCTTAAATCGCGCAACAGGCCGGTTCGAAGATGCAGATCTGTATCATGGCCTGGACAGCACGAATCTGGCGCATATCGAAGGACGCTGGCGGCCGCTTTTTGAGCTGCGTCGCAGGGAAGCCAAGGCCTCTCTTCAGACTCTAGCGGAGGTCAATGCCGAAGACGCCCATTGGGAATGGGGCAAGAAGGCGCTGGCTGCGCTGAACGACCCGTTCCTGTTCGATTTCTTCGTGCTCGAATGTGGTGGCAGCACACAGGCCATCATGATGACACGCAAAGGTGGCCAAGACTGCTTCAGTCGCCATCCCGAGCATCAGCGAGTGCCGCTGATCTACGTGGAGTTTCTGGCGACGGCGCCATGGAATCGACCAAAGCTGGTTGCTGAGCCGACTTACAAGGGTGCGGGGCGTGCGCTCGTTGGCACGGCCGTCAGCTTGAGCCTGGAAGAAGAGTTTGGTGGCCGGATCGGTCTGCATTCCCTTCCTGGCGCAGAAGTTTTCTACCGGGATGCGATCGGAATGACGGATCTTGGAGCGGATAGCGAAGGAGTGCATAAAGGGCTGAGATACTTCGAGCTTTCCAGCAGCGATGCTGCGACTTTCCTATCCGTGCAACACTAGCAAGAGGAGTCGACCATGAAATTACATTTCACTGCCGATTGGCTACGCAGCCATATCGAACATGATCCAGATGTCGATTGCGACGCGGGACTCCCGCTGCGCGATGCAGCTCCGCTTGAGCGTCTTATGCAGGAGAAGTCTCGTCACCAAGCAACTGCGGGGCAGCCTTCGGCTGCCTCTGAACACAAAACTGTTGTGCTGTTTAAATTGGTGCATCAGCTTCGACGCAAGGACGGATTGAGTATTGCGCAGTTGGCTGCCAAAATTCGTGTTGATGCGGCGGAATTGGAGAAGGTGGAGAAGGATCCCTGCTATGTTCCAGGCCCGCGTACCGTTCATCAGCTAGCCGAGTTCATTGGGGTTTCAGCACGTGCTGTGGAACAGCTGACCGCGGCGTCGTTTGCGCAGAACGACAATCTCACCGAAGCGGCGCATCGTTTTGCCGCGAGTTCGGACGACCTGTCGAAGCTAAGCCAGGCTGAAAGGCGCGACCTCAACGATTTCGTCAAGGTACTGGCGTCAATCGATAAGAAGAATGGATGACCATGTCCGCGATTGAGCCGATAATCGGGGACTTTGAGCGCCGAGATATCCATGAGCACATATCACGTCTGCTGCGTGATCTCGGCAATCCAGAGCCCCCGTTACGGCTCGAGCAGGTACGCGCGCTGCAAAAGCTTGACCTTACCTATTATAGCAAAGCGAACCTGAGCCTACTGGATGAGATCGCCCACCGGGCGCGAATCGCTGGCAACGAGATCACCAGCACGGCCAAGCGCATGGTCGATGTAGTCCAGCAATATGGCCTTCGTGGTATCCTGATGCTGAAGGAAGGCGACAAGCGAATCTTCATCGATGATGATGTAGCCGAGCTGAAGCGACGCTTCCTCATCGCACATGAGATTACACATGATCTTCTGCCTTGGCATCGCTCCCTGCTTCTGGGCGACAATGAGTCCACGCTGAACCCGACATTCCATCAGGCAATGGAGGCGGAAGCCAATTATGGCGGGCGCCACCTCTTGTTTCTCGGGGGAAGATTTCGTCCCGAAGCGCTGGACTGCTCATTTGAATGGAAGAGCATCGAGCAGCTTCGCAAGCGCTACGGGAACACCCTTACGACAACGCTTTGGCAAATGGTTTGCGAACGCGATCCGGACTTTCCTGCCTTCGGCGTTGTCAGCCGGCATCCCTATCACAGAGATATCTGCGAGAAGGCGGGGAATGACAACGTGGCCTATTTCCCGAGATCGAAAGCGCTTGCTGAGCACTTTCCCGGAATCACCACCGAAGTTGCCTATTCCGCGATCTGCGATCACGCAACCAACCGCAAGCGGGGTCCGGTAGGCGAAGGCGAAAGCATCTTTTATGATGCGAACGGCGAACCTCACATATTCTGGTTGCACAGCTTCTCAAATACCTATGATTTGCTCACTTACTGCATCTACAAGAAGAAACACCAACGCATTTCCCCCGTCGGCTACAGGGCAGCCTGATTCAGACGGTTATTTCAAGTGCCCGATGACAGCCAAAGGCGGCCGCTTGCGGCCCGAGGCTGCCGGAAAGCAATGCCCCGCATTCCAGCCGCTCAGTCGATCGTTGCGCTCTTTGAAGCGGACGAACTGTTGAGAGCTGTGGGATTCGGTAGCCGTATTTTGCCTTGTCGGGAGGCCTGAACGCGCTGCAGATAGCGGCCCATCAGCGGCCAAACGGTCGAGTCGATCAGTAAACCCTCGAGGACCTACCTGCCGTGGCTTTGAAAACGGCGGATCTGACAGATGCCCGTAAGGATCGCTGCCTTCGTTGGAAACCGGGTTTTCCCCGCTTCGCCTCGCAGCCGGAGCAGACCAGCTGCGAGATGCGGTCCGACGGATCGAAACTGCTGTCAGGGCGACCACACAAATCCGACAGCAGCCGACAGGCTGCCCGCGCCAGGGGGCGAAGCCGGATGGCCGAGACCGCCTGAGCCTGCCGAAGAAAAAGCGGGCTCGGTTCACGAGCACCCGGCACGCGCCGTCAGGCGCGCGGGCGCGTCAGATTTCTGCGCCGTGCGGACATCGGTTTGGCGTTCCGGTCGCACTCGTTCAATCAGAACGAGGTCTTGATGCCGACCATCACTGTCGCCGCGGCAAAATCGCCGCCGATCCAGTCGTCTTCGCCGCCAGTCTCTGCGCCGGTCGCAATGTCATAGGTGTTGTAGTCGCCGCGAGCGGTGAACACCTTTACGTAGGAACCGGAGACGAAGAAGCTGGTCCGCTCGTTGTACTGGTAGCCGACGCTGCCGCCGACCATCAGAACCGGCGCCGATTCGAAATCATCCTCGAAGCGCAGGTCACGCATCCAGTGATGATCGGTAGCGCCGGCCGAGAAGGTCGTGCCGCCCTTCAGCGCAAAGCCGAAGTTCCAGCGATCCTGGACATAGGTCGCATCGATGCCGGCGAAGGCGACCGGCAATTTCTGCTGGTAGCTGATGGCCTTTGCGTCTCCTGGGAAGTCGCCAACCGAATCCCGGAAGCCGGCAACGCTGTAGACATAGGAGCCGCCATAGGCAGTCCACTTGACCGAGGTGTACTTGAAACCACCGTTGACGTTGATCAGCAGCTGGTCGCTGAACTGGAAATCGTGGCCGAGCGCGACGGTTGCCGAATAGAAGTAATCAAGATCGGTGTCGCAGTGGCGCGAACGGTTGCTCCAGTCGTTCCAGCCATCATTGGTCGAGAATGACGGGTTCCAGTCATAGTCTTCCATGTAGCTGTTGCCGCTGAAGGCGATCTGGCCGGAAAGCTTGGCGGTCCAGCCGGCCTCGCTGCGCGCCGTCATCTCGGCTGAAATGACCGCAGAGGTGGATTCCCAGATAAGGTGGCTCAGCTTCGAGCCGCTGCCGGGAGCCTGATAGACCAGCTCGTTGGCCTGGATGTCGATGACGCCGACGCCGCCAACGAAAGAGAAATTGGGATTGTAGGGCGCCGGTTCGCTCGCCACCGCGTCGCTGGCCATCGCCGGCCAGGCAGCGAGCAACGCTGCCGCTCCACCAAAGACTTTCGCGTACAATTTCATAGGACTACCCTCATGGGAATGATCCGCCATTTGGTTATACGCAGCGTAACCGGGTGCACGTCAGGTGCGGTCGTCTATGCAGCGCCCCTGTAGGTTGGCAAAATCGCCGCCCTCGGCTCTGTTCCTCAACACTCAAGGAAACGCCGTTAGCGTGACCCGATTAACGGGCGGTTTTTGCCGATGCGTTCCGGGCGGCCGGCGTGACGGGAACCCTGCATTATCCGAGGCACACATTTACGATGACGATGCTGGTTCGATTGCAGCGGCAGGCAGCGACCACGCCGGACCTCAATCCGCTGAGATCGTGCAGGTTGCTTTGAGCAGCCCATAGCAAACTCTCTAGTCTAGATAATCCGAAAGAGCCGAGGGCCGAGTTCCTCGAACCCGTTGCGCAGGTAGAAATCGAGCGTGCGCTTCCATTTTGGTTGCCTGGGCGCTGCAAGCTCAAGTCGCTTCCAACCACGCGCATGGCCTTCCCGCGAGGCGACCTCAAGCAGTTGAGGGGCAATCCCTTTGGAGCGCTTTTCGGGTCGAACATACAGCTCCGAAATATAGCCGAACTTACCTCCTGCATAAATCGCCGTGCATTCATTCAGCACCATGATGCCGACCGGCTCGTCATCTGCACTTGCGATCACTGCGACCACGCCAGCGTCGGCAAGCATTATCTGCGCGCTTTGTCTCACGTCGTCGGGCGCGGGCGCTTTCCCGCCAGTGAGTTCATCGAGTAGCGCGTGAATAAAACGGACGACCATCCCTGCGTCCGTTGCGTTGGCGCGGCGCGTAGATATGGAAGGCATATTTTCTCCTGCTAGTGGTCAAAATCCCGATTCATGCTGCTATCCGCGCAGATCCGACTCACTCTTTTAGGTAACTCTGACCAATGGACAGCATTTTTCATCAAAAATATGATAAAAAAATGCAAAATAAATATTACAGGCATGCCGGATTACGGATGACTTGAAGTGAATTGCGCAGATAGGGGACCTTCTTACAGAAAATCAACCCGGTTACTTCGTAACCGTACGGTGAAGCCGCCTTGCCGAGGTAGGATGAAGCTGCAAGTCTAAAAGGCCTGAGACAAAAGATACAGCCTGAGATGCCCGTGCGGCCAGAACGCTCGGATCATCAATGCAGTCGAGCAAAGAGGACATCCGTGACGGGCGGCGAGAGCGCTCGACGGTCGCCACACTCATTCGGCGCCAGCCGGAACACGAGCCGAGCCGACCGGTGCGCAGAGGCTGGTTGCCGCGCCGATCAAGTCGGACACGTCGGCCTCGGTCGTCGCGAAAGAGGTGACGAACCTCACGATCCCGGGCTCCCAGCGATCATGGTAGAAGCGGAATCCCATGTCGAGCAGCCCCCGGATCAGGGACGTGGGAAGTCGGCAGAACAGGATGTTGGCCTCGGGACGCTGCTGGATCTTCACGCCTGGCACCAGGGCCAACCCCCGCGCGAGCGCCGATGCCATCGCATTGGCATGGACCGCGTTGCGAAGCCAGACACCGTCCCTCAGATAACCGTCCATTTGCGCCGCCATGAAGCGCATCTTGGAACTCAACTGGCCGGCCCGCTTTTGGCGAAAGGCGATCGTGCTCGCGAGATCTCCGCGGAACGAGACGACCGCATCGACCCCAAACGTTCCATTCTTCGTGGCGCCAAATGACACAAGGTCGACGCCGGCCTTCCACGTCATCTCGGCCGGCGAGCAGCGCAGAGTGACGAGGGCGTTGGCGAAGCGAGCACCGTCCATGTGGAGCGGCAGGTTCGCTGACCGGCAGATATGGCTGATGGCCTTGATCTCGTCGAGCGCGTAGACCGATCCCATCTCGGTCGCCTGCGTGATGCTGACGCTGGAGGGCTGGACCGAGTGGATATCGCCCACCATGCGCATGGCATTGGCCGCCAAGGCGTCGATGTCGATTTTGCCAGCCTCGCCTGGAAGCTGCACCAACTTCGCACCGGCGGTGTAGAACTCCGGCGCGCCGCACTCGTCGCGGTTGATGTGTGCGTCGGCGTGCGAGAGGATGCTGCCCCATGGCGGCGTAATCGCCGCGAGCGCCAGCGCGTTCGCCGCCGACCCCGTCGAAACGAGGAACACGTCGACCGCATGCTCGAACACCTCGGCGAGCTGGTGCTCGACGGTATGCGTCAGCTCATCGTTGCCGTAGGGAAGCGCCTGACCTGACGCGCACGCGGTGATGGCTGCGATCACCTCGGGGGAGACGCCGGCGATGTTGTCGCTGGTAAAGCCGCGGGGGCGGGTCTGCTTGCTTTCGTTCATGGTCTGACGCTCTTTTCATCCATTGAGCGTCCAAGCTAGACGGTTCGCCGCGCGCTTTATTGAACGATATTCAAACCGAGAGGTAACGCGCCGGCGTCACCCCCAACACCGCCTTGAAGTGCCGGGTCAGGTGGCTCTGGTCCGCGAACCCGACCGCGACGGCGACATCGGCGACGTGCTGGCCTCGCCTCAGCAGCCGTCGCGCCTCGTCGATGCGGACCTGGATCAGGTAACGGGTGGGGGGCAACCCGAAATGCGCCTTGAAGCCATCGATCAACGTCGCCTTGGAGCATCCGGCGAGGGCGGCCAGGGCGGCGAGCTGCAGAACTTCGTCAAAGTGGGCATGGATGAAGTCACATACGTCGCGGAACCTCGATGGCACGAATTTTGGCCCTGCAACGCGCGACCCGCCGGCCTGTGCGAAGACGTGGGGCAGGAAACGGATCAGATACTCCTCGATCTCCAGTGCCGAGCTACGCCCATGTTCAAGCAGGCGCCATAGCGTGCCGAGGCCGTGCGCAACGACCGCATTCTCCTGGAACGGGCTCCTGAAGTCGATCGTTCCGGGTTCGTTTTGGCCGCTGTCTCCAAGGACTTGCCGGATAAGGCCTTCGGGCATGTAGAAGATTTTCTGGCTCCAGCCAAGATCGTCACCAGCACCCCCGAAATGCGGTTCGCCGGGCGCGAAGGTCGCGACCGTGCCGCTACCGGCGTGCCAAACCTCACCTCGGCACCAGACATCATGGATGCCTCGCTCGATCAGCCCGATCAGATACTCGTTGTGGATATGCTTGGAGAAATCCTGCCGGTGATAATCCGCCGCCAGGTAATCGAGCCCGCCAAGGACATCGGAGTGCTTCATCACCGCACGATTGCGCGGCGGTCGGCCCGGAGGTTCAGAACGGCCGCGCGCCTTTTCGCCGCATTCTATGGCGGTATCGGCCACTTGATGATCAATCCAGGTCGGTCGTCACAACGATATCGTGCACACGTCGCGAATTTCAAACCGAAGCAGGATTAATTGCCGCCCGAAGAGGGGCCTGCTGCAGGGCGGGCAGCGGATTGGCGGGATTAATCGTGTTTCAAGCTTGGGATGTGGACCCGAGCGACGCGTGGCCGTGTGGCCGATATCAAGAAGAAGACCAAGCGCTATCCCCTCCGATCTGACGCATGAGGAATGGTCGCGGATAAACCGTTCCTGCCGGGCGCGCCCAAGACCGGGCGGCGCGTGGTGACGGACCTGCGCGAGGTCTTGAACGCGATCCGCTACATGGCCCGATCAGATGGCGGCTGGCGCATGCTGCCAAAGGATTTCCCGCCCATATCGGTCGCGGTCGAGACGCCTTACGGACATGCCCACGAACTGCGCCAACTGGCTGGAACGTTCCCCGGCCTGACGGCGAAGCAGCAGGCGCCGATCAAAGCGCTGAACGCAGAATACGCCAAAACTCGAAGCCGAGTACGAGCATGCCAACGAACTGCCGGCCGATGTTGACGAACGGCTACCAGGGGCGGCTACGGCTGCACTCATTGTCGGATCTTCGACGAAGTCGGACATGAGACACAGCGCTATCGGAGTGACCGCATTGTTCTGCAACGATTTTCTCATTTGGCACGACACATGCGGGGGCTATCCCGCATGAGCGCTCCGTCAATCTCGATTGATGCGAGCAGGATTCAATCAAGGCGCAGTGCGTCGCTTCTGAAGATCAAGGAGAGAAAAGTATGGCGAGAGCGCGAATTGGCGTGGCGCGGGCAATGACAGCGGCTGTCGTCCTCATCGTTGCGGGACAGGCCGGCGCGGCAGATGTTGGGCAAGCCGCGAGCGTCCCGCAGGCAGAAGCCTGCGTCGCGGAAGCGCCAAGCCCCTGGCAGATCCGTCTGCGTGCGTTGGGGGTGATCACCGAGGATTCGGGCTATGTCAATGCGGTGCCCGGCTCCGGTCTTTCCTATTCGAACACCGTGACGCCGGAACTCGATATTTCGTACTTCTTCACGGACAACATCGCCGCCGAACTCATACTCGGCACCACCTATGCCAACATCGATGGCCAAGGTGCGATCGGCGGGCTTGGCAAGGTCGGCAAGGTTTGGCTGCTGCCGCCCACGCTCACATTGCAGTATCATTTTACCGATTTCGGCGCCTTCGAGCCCTATATCGGCGCCGGCGTGAACTATACGATCTTCTATCATCAGCAAGTCGGCAGCGCCGATGATCTCAAGGTCAAGAACACATTCGGCGCCGCGCTGCAGGTCGGATTCGACTACATGGTGGACCAGCACTGGGGCGTCAACTTCGACGTGAAGAAGCTTTTCCTCAAGCCCGACTTCGACGTCACTGTCGCCGGCGCCAAGCTCACGGGCAAGGCCAAGCTCGATCCCTGGGTGATAGGCGCAGGTCTGACCTACCGCTTCTGAGGACGAAGCACGGGGCACTTTTCGAAGTCCGCGCGCGGAATCTTCCGTGCCGAGAAGTGGACCCGCGATGGTTCTTAAAGGAGTTGTTGGCATGCGCGTAGAAAACGATCATTGCGACGTGATCGGTGTGCCGGCCGCTCCCACGCAACTTGATCGTCTTTCTTCTGCGATTCTGCGGCAGGGGGGGATGGCGCGAGTGTCGCTGCCAGGCGATGTGGTGACCTGGGCGGCAGCCCGTCACCAGACGCTCAGGCAGATGCTTTCCGACCAGCGTTTCAACAAGGACTGGCGACAGTGGCGGGCGCTGCAGGACGGCGAGATTCCCGAGGATCATCCGCTGATCGGGATATGCAAAGTGGACAACATGACCACGGCGCACGGCGCCGATCACCGGCGCTTGCGCGGCCTGCTGTCCAGCAGCTTCGCGCCCAGTCGTATCGCCTTGCTGGCGCCACGGGTCGAACAATGCGTCGATCGACTCCTGGCCGAGATGGCGCAGCGCGGCGGCAGTGCCGATCTGATGAGCGAGTTCGCCGCTCCGCTGCCCACCAACGTGATCGCCGAACTGTTCGGTTTGCCGGACGAACAGCGCGAAGAGATCGTCGCGCTCACCTACAGCCTGGCCAGCACCTCCGCCACAGCCGAAGAGGTGCGACAGACGCGGCAGCGCATCCCGGAGTTCTTCCGTCGCCTGATCGCGCTCAAGCGGGGCCAGCTCGGCGATGATCTGGCTTCGGCCCTGATCGTCGCGCGTGACAAAGGCGAGCTCGTTTCCGACACCGAGCTCATCGACATGCTGTTCATGGTGCTCTCTGCGGGCTTCGTGACCACCGCCGGCGTCATCGGCAATGGCGTGCTGGCATTGCTGACGCATCCGCAGCAACTGCACTTGGTGCGCAGCGGCCAAGTTCCGTGGTCACAGGCGATCGAGGAGATCCTGCGCTGGGGCACCTCAGCGGCCAATCTGCCGTTCCGCTATGCCACCCAGGACGTGGAGATCGACGGATGCCTGGTCCGCCGCGGCGATGCCGTCCTGATGGCGTTCCATGCGGCGAACCGGGACGAAAAGGCCTTCGGTCCCGGCGCCAACAGGTTCGATGTCACCCGGCGGCACAACCCGCATTTGTCATTCGGCGAGGGGCCGCATTCCTGCCTGGGCGCTGCGCTGGCGCGCCTGGAATTGCGCTGCGCCTTCCCCCCGCTGTTCGGGCGGCTGGAGGATCTGGCGCTGACCATCGCTGCGGAGGACGTCGTCTACATGCCGTCTTACGTCATTCGCTGCCCGCAGCGCCTGCCGGTCAGCTTCCGCCCTTCCGTCGCTTAGAGAGTGCGGCATTCACCCCGGATTCGGTGATTCTCGGTTCGCCGGGGTGGCTGGTCTCGCACGAGGGGGGCGAGCATGCCCGGTTACGCTCGATCGTGGCGCCGGCCTTCAGCAATCGCAGGGTGAAGCTGCTCGCGCAGCAGGTCGAGGCGATCGCCGCGCAGTTGTTCGAGACGCTGGCGGCCCAGCCCCAGTCCGCCGACCTGAGGCGCCACCTCTCCTTTCCGCTTCCGGACATGGTTATCAGCGTGCTGATGGGCGAGTGCGCAAGGACGCTGAGCGAAGCCGAGCGGGAACAAGTACCGGGATTCCCGGCTGACCGTGACGACCTGGCCCGACTTTACGCCCTTTGAGCCCGGCGACCTCGATCTGATCCGGCGTCGCCGATGGGGACAAGGATCTCTCCGAGCCTGCACTGATAAGAGGCGGCATCGTAAGCGGCTTTGGGCGAAAGAGACCGATCAGCGCAAGGGCATTATTCGCATCATCACATAAACATCTCGTTATATGTATTGACAAGAAGCGAAGCTGCTGTGATTGTGCGCATGTCGTGGTTCTCCGCGCGGCACTGCCGTAGCGGAGCTAAGAGGGAAGCCGGTGCGATGCCGGCGCTGCCCCCGCAACTGTTAGCGGCGAGCCAAGCCCATTGGTGTCACTGAGGCGAACGGCCTCGGGAAGACGGGCAGAGGCTTTGACCCGCGAGCCAGGAGACCTGCCACGACGAACAACGTCCACGGGCGGGGTGTCTCGGTGGCCGCGGTAGCCTGGCTTCGTGCCGCCTGCTCGCGCGTTCCTTGTCCCCACGCCCCAACCATCGGGGTATGGCATGACTGTCTCTCAACAAATTCCAGTGGCAACGCTCGGCGTGCCGCGTATCGGTCGACGGCGGGAACTCAAATTCGCGCTTGAAAGCTACTGGTCCGGAAAATCTCCCGCTGCCGACCTGCTCGCGACGGCGAAGGCGCTACGCGCCGCCAGCTGGAGGGAGCAGCACGATCGCGGCGTGTCGAAAATCCCGTCCAACGATTTCTCGCTTTATGACCATGTGCTCGACACCGTCGCCATGGTCGGCGCCGTGCCGGCACGATACACTTGGACTGACGGCGAGGTCCCACTCGATACCTATTTCGCAATGGCGCGCGGCAACCAAGATCAGGCCGCTGATTGCGGACATGCCGGTGACGAGCATGCGGCCAACGGGCATGGCCTTGCCGCGATGGAAATGACCAAATGGTTCGACACCAACTATCACTACATTGTGCCGGAACTTACCGACGATCAGAGCTTTGCCCTCTCGTCGGCGAAACCGGTCGATCATTTCCTCGAGGCCAAGGCGCTCGGCATCCACACGCGCCCGGTCCTGCTTGGACCGGTTACCTTTCTCAAGTTGGCGAAGTCACCTGAGGAAGGTTTCAACCCTATCGCGCTCCTGCCACGGCTGCTGCCCGTCTACGAGGAGCTCCTGCGGAGGCTGAAGCTCGCGGGAGCCGATTGGGTGCAGATCGATGAGCCGGCGCTCGTGGTCGATCTGGTTCCCAACGAACGGGATGCGCTCCAATTCGCCTACTGCCGGCTGTCAAAAGCAGCACCGGAGTTGAAGATCATGGTCGCTATCTATTTCGGATCGCTGGGAGACAATCTCGAGACCGCAATTTCTCTGCCCGTGGCGGGACTGCACGTCGATCTCGTGCGCGCTCCAGAGCAGTTGGAGACCGTCGGCCGGCTTGCGCAGAAGGACCTTGTCCTCTCGCTCGGGCTGATCGACGGCCGCAACGTCTGGCGCGCGAACCTGCCTGCCATACTTGACCGCATCAAGCCGATCGTCGCCGGCTGGCCGCTGGACCGAGTGGAGATCGCCCCGTCCTGCTCGATGCTGCATGTGCCGATCGACCTGGACATGGAGACGGCCCTCGATGCGGACGTGAAATCGTGGCTCGCCTTCGCGGCGCAAAAAACCGACGAGCTGGTCGTGCTCGCCCGTGCCCTGGCTGAAGGCCGGGACGCGGTCGCCGCCGAACTGGAGGCGTCGGCTGAGGCTGCCGCCGCTCGCGCGACATCCGCTAAGGTGCATGATCCGCTCGTCGAAGGTCGGGTCGCCAGCATCAAGGTCGCCATGACGCGCCGGAAGAGCGCATTCGACGTGCGCTCCAAGCTTCAGGGCGACACGTTTGGCTTGCCATCCTTCCCCACCACGACGATCGGCTCCTTCCCGCAAACAGCCGAGGTTCGCAAGGCGCGGGCAGCCCATGCCAAGGGCGAGCTGAGTTACGTCGACTATGAGGCCTTCCTGAAAAAAGAGATAGAAGCCGCCGTTCGCTGGCAAGAAGAGATCGGACTCGACGTGCTGGTCCACGGCGAATTCGAGCGCAACGATATGGTGCAGTATTTCGCCGAGCAGCTCCGCGGCTTTGCCTTCACGCAGCATGGGTGGGTGCAGAGCTATGGCTCGCGCTTTGTGCGACCCCCGATCATCATTGGCGATGTGTCGCGACAAAATCCGATGACACTACACTGGTGGCGATACGCCCAGTCGCTGACGCCAAAGCCGGTGAAGGGCATGCTTACCGGCCCGGTGACGATCCTCAACTGGTCCTTCGTCCGAGACGACCTTCCGCGCTCAGCCGTCTGCCGCCAAGTCGCGCTCGCCATTCGCGATGAAGTGAGCGACCTCGAAAAGGCCGGCGCCAAGATGATCCAGATCGACGAAGCCGCACTGCGCGAGGGCTTGCCGCTGCGCGAGGCCGACTGGCAGGCCTATCTCGACTGGGCCGTCGAATGCTTCCGGCTGGCTTCAACGGCGGTTGGCGATGCGACCCAGATTCACACCCATATGTGCTACTCCGAGTTCGGCGACATCGTGGACGCGATTGCTGCAATGGATGCCGATGTGATCTCCATTGAAACCTCGCGCTCGCAGTTGGAACTGCTCGATACGCTGCGAACCTTCAAGTATCCGAACGAGATCGGTCCCGGCGTCTATGACATTCACTCGCCGCGGGTCCCGGAAGTGGGCGAAATTTCCAACCTCATCATGCTTGCGCGCAAGCGATTGTCGGATGGCCAACTGTGGGTGAATCCCGACTGCGGTCTCAAAACGCGCAGGTGGGAGGAGGTCCGCCCTGCCCTGGTGAACATGGTGGCTGCGGCACGCGCAATTCGGCAAAAAGCGCAGACGGCGTAGGGCTCGGTGCCACTCGCCGGCGGTGAGCGGCAACGCCACACACCGGGCATCCTTGGGGGAGTCTATCCGGCGCGCCCAAGGCAATCGAGCTGCCCGTGACGAAAGCGCCTCGGCAAGCTTGGCCTGGCCGAGGCCCTTGTCATGGCGCGTCGAAGTCAGCTGTTCCAGAGGCCGCCGTTGGCTGGCGATCGAAGGAGGCTTGGGCCCCAAATGAGCCGGCCAGAAACGAGACGGCTCACCGCCAGCCAGTTTCGGATTATTCCGGATTGGGATAATCCAGCATCACCATCATCTCCCCGACCTTGGTCGCCGAACCCCCCGGTCCCGACCATCGGGAGAAGCATCAGCGATCACGCGGCGCCGGTCCGCGGAGCGTGTTGCGGGAGATCGGATGCAGGGCCAAGCTGGGGCAAGGGTCAAACAGCGCTTCTAGACTTTTGAGGCGGCATCGACGCTCCGCCATCTGCACCGGGCCAATTCCCGCTCGATGGCTCTGTCTGCCTCTGGCTTCAATCACGATCACCGCGACGGCGAAGCCGAGCGGCCGCAGCTGGCAGGCGGACCCCTTGTGTTTTGATGGTCAAGATCCGGCGCCGGACCAGGAAAGCCGTCGCGGAAATTGCGGGGTTGGCTCGCTCCTGGCGGAGCCGGCAGGGGTGTTCGGACCGCGCTCAATAGCGATGTGCAGACGGCCGAAATTCACGAGCGGCATCCCAAATCTCAATCGCTGCGCAGAATGCGTGCTTCGAGTGCCGCTGCGACGAAAGCTCGTCGAGCGGCTGGGGGATGGGTCTTACCGCGTAACACCTGCAGACAGGTGTCCATCGCTATTCTGCGTTTATCGGTCTCATGATGCAGATCCCGGAGCAAGATAGCGGCCGCGTCGTTGACGTCGAACACGATACGCTCCGAGCTGCGGCGGCTAAGCTGAACAACGACTGGCCTCTCAAATCTGATCAAGCCGGTCATCTCTCCCCTTCTCCACAGCCACTATGCGGCAAACAGCCCGGGTCGCATTTCTTTACTCAGCCGAACGGGACCGCTGCATCTGCGCCACTGAGCCTGGCCATTGGCGAGCAAGCCATCGCCATGAGGCGCGTCTGGCCATGGTCAGCTTGCGTGCGATCTGCGGTTTTGCAGTTGGTGGTGAGGAACTGCTTCTCATTCGCGTGGTCTAACCGTGAAACCTGTGCATACTGCACTATTCGACGCGGCTCGCGCCAGTCTCAAACTCGTCGTCGAAATCTACACCTGCACTTTTCCACTGCCCGATCTGCAGGCGGCGATCCACTGCATCGCGGAGGTTGAATCTTCCAAGATGGCGACCCGCTTCGCAAAGCCGAAAAAGGCATTGCGCGCCGTGCTTACCGGCTTGCGCCCATCGTACGCATCGTAGCATGCCCTCAGGGCGGCTTCGTGGATCATGTCTCTGCGATCTTCCGGCCATTCATTGAGAAAATCGATTGCATCCGCAAGGCCGGCGATCTCTTGGATGATGTGCGTTGCGCGCTTCACAAAAAGGGGGCTGCTGAAAGCCTCAGCGTTCATTGGTTTCTCCCAACTTTCTAAATAGCCAATTTGCGGTGAAGAGGCGCCGCATCGACACGGCGACCCTGACACAATGTGTTGTCAGGGCGATGACGGTTCAAGAGGAAGATCCGCGACGGCGACCGGGCGTGCAGCGATCCGCCAACACATCATGCAATGGCTTTGGTTGCCATCAAACGCGGTCGTCACTATTAAGCTACGAGATGATTCTTACCCGGCTACTCTAATTCCGCAGGAGCGTTTTCATGACCGAAGAAACCGAGAGCAAAGCCGACAACCTCATCGAACTCACCGCCCATGTCGTCTCAGCCTATGTTTCGAACAATCCGGTTCCCGTCGGTGAACTGCCTGGGCTTATCGGCCAGATCCACATCGCATTGAAAGGCACTGCTGGTGGTGCCGCACCAGAAAAATCGGAAGCTCTCAAGCCTGCCGTACCGATCAGAAAATCGGTTACACCCGACTACATTATCAGCCTTGAGGACGGTAAGAAGTTCAAGTCGCTCAAGCGTCACCTGGCCACCCACTATGGCCTCACGCCCGACGAATATCGCGCGAAATGGGAGCTGCCGGCGGACTATCCTATGGTGGCGCCGAACTACGCTGCGGCGCGCTCGGCATTGGCCAAGACCATGGGTCTGGGCCGCAAGCCGAAGGAACCGGAAACGCCGGCACCTGCCAAGCGTGCCCGCAAGAAAGCGGCAGCCTGACCACACTTTTTCAGGATAGGCTAAGCGGATCAGGCATCATTTCGCACTCGCGAGATAAAATTTGTGCGTTGCAATATCCAGGGCTATCGGTATGATCATGGTGTCGGCCATCTACTCCTCCCAGATGTGGTGCCGACGCTGAATGGGGCGCACCTCCTCCCGCGTCTCATTCTAAATCGAGCCCGCTGCCACCTCCTCCCGGTAGCGGGCTTTTTCTTTGTCTGAGGCGCAATCTTGGTAGGCCAACGCATTTGGCTCTAAGCGAGGCGAATGCTCCGAACTTCCAGGCCTTTCTTGCCCTGCCCGCATTGGACAAACACCTTCTGACCCTCCATCAGCATGCTCAGTCCTGAGCGGGTCAGCGCGGTGGCATGAACGAAGATGTCCTTCTCACCGTTTTCAGGAGCAATGAAGCCGAAGCCCTTTTGGGGATTGTACCACTTGACCGTGCCCTCGCTCTCCACCTGGGCACTCGTCCCGGCGGTGGACTCTCCAGTGCGACGCGTATGTAGCTGAGTTCTCGCGGTCTGATCGCTGACCTCCAGCACTTGCGCGACCTGATGACCTCTTGGACTTTCTTCCGTTGTGACCTTCAGACGCGTTCCCTCGGAAACACCGCGGCTCCCGGCCGCCTCCAGCACCCGGATGTGCAGATAGGCCTCGATGCCTTCCGGCAATTTGACAAAGCCAAAACCCTTGCTGGTGTTGAACCACACCACTTCGGCGTCGACAGGATCCGCGGTTACAGTGGACGAACGCTGAAAGTAGCTTAGCTCGGAAGGCCGTTCCGCAAAAGAAACCGGGTCATCGTCATGACGATGCCGGCGTGGCTCACGATGGTCTTTATATTTTCCCATGATCGTCTCGACTCGGCTGAACACCTCATTGCGCCTCCCGGCAGGATAATCTCAATCGGGCGATGCATTGATGTCAATTCACCAGTTGGCCGCTTCACCCGCTCTATCGCATCACGATCCCGGCCGACCTGTTGCACACGAAGTCGACGATGGCGGATGAGCAATATGCGACAGGTCGACCTGCTGATCCGAACGCGTTCCCCATATCGCACGGCAAAAGGGTCGCGCTGAAGGGCGGCACCGCCATCAACTGTTTCGTTCGTGACGTGCCGCGGCTGCGTCTTATGCGGATGCGCAGCCGACATTTCGATTTACGCGCACTTTTCCGCACAGCCTCCAGGAGGGCAGACGGGCAGCTCGTCACTAAATCGCCCCCCTACAGCAACCCCACCTGTTCCGCCTCGCGGCGCAGGTTCTGCCGTGGCCTGGGTCCGATCTGCTGGATCACCAATCCGGCCGCCAGTGAGCCAAGGTCGCCGCAGGTCTTGAGGTCGCGGCCTTGCGTATAGCCATGCAGGAAACCGGCGGCGTAGAGATCGCCGGCGCCCGTCGTGTCGACCAGTTCCCGGATCGCCGTCGCCTGGATCACCACGGTCTCGTCGCCGCGCACGATGACCGAGCCTTTTTCCGAGCGGGTGACGGCGGCTATTCTGCAGTCCTTGCGGATCTTGGCCAGCGCCTCGTCGAAGGACGATGTCTGGTAGAGCGACTTGATCTCGTGGCTGTTGGCAAAGACGATGTCGACCGTGCCCGAGCGGCATCAGCTCGAGGAATTCGTCGCGGTAGCGGTCGACGCAGAACGAATCCGACAGCGTCATGGAGACTTCGCGGCCTGCGGCATGCGCCAGCCTGGCCGTCTGCCGGATCGCCTCCTTGGCGCGCGGCGGGTCCCACAGATAGCCTTCGAAATAGGTGACCTTGGCGCCCGATGCCTTGTCGGCCTCGACATCCTCCGGCCCAAGCTCGACGCAGGCGCCGAGATAGGTGTTCATCGAGCGTTCGCCGTCGGGTGTGACGAAGATCATCGAGCGCGCCGTCGGCGGCTCGCCCGTGAGCGGCTTGGTGTCGAAGGCGACGCCCTGCGCGCGGATGTCGTGGGCGTAGATTTCGCCCAGCCCATCGTTGGAGACCTTGCCGAAGAAGGCGGCGCGGCCGCCGAAAGACCCAACGCCAGCCGCCGTGTTGCCGGCGCTGCCGCCGGAGGCTTCGATGGCCGGGCCCATGCGGCTGTAGAGCAGCTCGGCGCGCCTCGTGTCGATCAGGTTCATCGCGCCCTTGATGATGCCGTTCGTCTCCAGGAACGCCTCGTCGCACTGGGCGATGATGTCGACGATGGCATTGCCGATACAAAGCACGTCATAATCCGGCATCAATGTCTCCGCCTACTACCCAGCGGCTTTCTGCTATGCCGGCCGGGCGGGGGTCTAGCGAGGAAAAGGGTTGCCGCATGCGCTTGATCCAGCGGCCCTCACGCAGCTGCCGGTCCTGCTTCACGCAGCAAGTCGTCGGCTCTGTCCGTCTTCTCCCAGGTGAACTCAGGCTCTTCACGGCCGAAGTGTCCGTATGTCGCCGTGTTGCGGTATATCGGGCGTACGAGATCAAGCATCTTGATGATGCCTTTCGGTCGGAGATCGAAAAGCTCAAGAACAAGGCACTCGATCCTTTTTTCCTCGATCCTTGCAGTTCCGAAGGTGTTGACCATGACAGAAACCGGACTGGCCACGCCGATCGCGTAGGCGAGTTGAACCTCGCAGACCTCGGCAAGGCCGCTGGCAACGATATTCTTCGCGACATACCGGGCGGCATAGGCGGCCGAGCGGTCAACCTTGGATGGGTCCTTGCCCGAAAAGGCGCCGCCGCCGTGACGCCCCGTTCCACCGTAGGAATCGACGATGATCTTGCGTCCAGTGAGGCCGCAGTCGCCGGCAGGCCCACCGACCACGAACCGCCCTGTTGGGTTGACCAGAAATCTGATCCCTGTCGTATCCAGGTGGGTCGGCAGGACCGGTTTTATGATCTCCTCAATGACCCCTTCCCGGACCGTGGCTTGTGAGACCGCCTCATCATGCTGCGTCGACAGGACAATGGTATCCAGCGCCACCGGGCGCAAACCCTCGTAGCGTACGGACACTTGAGATTTCACATCCGGACGCAGCCAGCCAAGCTGTCCCGTTTTCCGGACCTCAGCCTGTCTTTTCGTCAAATGATGAGCGAGTTGGATCGGCAAGGGCATCAATGTATCCGTCTCGTTGCATGCGAATCCAAACATGAGGCCCTGATCCCCCGCCCCCTGCTCGAGATCCTGCCCTCGTCCCTCATCAACGCCCTGGCTTATGTCGGGCGACTGCTCGGTGAGAGCCAGAACGACGGCGCAACGTCGACCATCAAAGCCGATGCCATCGTCGTCGTAGCCAATATCGAGGATCGTATCGCGGGCAACTTGAGTATAATCGATCACCGCGTGGCTGGTGATCTCTCCAGCCAGAACGACCATCCCTGTCTTCACCAACGTTTCACAGGCGACGCGCGCCTTCGGGTCGGTGCGGAGGATGGCATCGAGGATGGCATCCGAGATGTTATCTGCCATCTTATCGGGGTGTCCCGCGCCGACGGATTCGGAAGAGAACACGAACTGCCTGGTCATGGAATGTCCTCGCTTCAAGTGTTGGAGTTGGATGGGAGTTTCTGGACTGGGGCGGTCTTACCGGTCGCTGATGCCGGGGACGTCGAACGCAGTGCAGAAGTCGGCAACGTCTCTTCGTACGCTCGCATGAACTTCCTGGTCGTCGGGCTGGCGGCAGACGGAGTCGATGAAAGCGGCGATCTGCACCATTTCCGCCTCACGCATGCCCATGGACGTCACTGCCGGCGACCCCAAGCGGATTCCGCTTGTGACCGTCGGGTCGCGCGGGTCGCCCGGCACCATATCAAAGTTCGTAATGATGCCTGCCCTTGCCAGGCGCTCGGCATAGGCTTTGCCTGATAGCGGCCGGTCCCGAAGATCAAGGATCAGCATGTGATTGTCAGTCCCGCCGGTGACCAGATAATAACCACGACCCAGAAGCGCCTCGGCCAGCGCCTTGGCATTCTTGACGATCTGGTGACCGTAGGTGCGGAAAGAGGGGGTCGCGGCTTCCTGCAAAGCAACAGCGAGCGCGGCGATGGTATTCATGTGCGGCCCACCTTGCAGTTGAGGAAACACCGCGCGATCAATCCGTTTGGCGAGATTGTGTTTGCTCGTGGAATGATAGAGCGCCTGATAACGATCTTCATTCTTCGACAAAATAAAGCCTCCACGGGGGCCGCGGATCGACTTGTGAGATGTGCTGGTGACGACGTCGCAATGGACCACGGGATTCGGATGCGCTCCAGCGACAATCAGGCCGCTGATGTGGGCGATGTCGGCCACGAGATAAGAGTTCGCCTCCAGAGCGATTTCTGCCATTGCCGCGTAGTCAAAGACACGCGGGTAGGAAGTTCCGCCGACCCAAATGAGTTTCGGCCGTTCCCGCCTGGCGGTCTCGCGCAAGCGGTCATAGTCAATTTGCTGCGTCTTATCGTGCAGCCCATAGGGGACGCGTTGATAATCAGTGCCGGAAAAGTTGACGGACCACCCATGAGTCAGATGGCCCCCTTCGGGCAACGGCAGCCCCATGACTTTGTCACGGGGGCTCAAAAGCGCGCGATAGACAGCCTGGTTGGCTGGTGAGCCCGAATAAGGCTGGACGTTGGCGTGCTCACTGCCAAATAGCGCTTTCAGGCGCTCGATCGCGAGGGTCTCAAGCTCATCGACGATCTCATTTCCCGCGTAGTAGCGCGCACCCGGGTAGCCCTCGGCATACTTGTTCGCGAAGATAGAGCCGGTCGCTTCCAGTACGGCTGAGGAGGCAAAGTTCTCAGATGCGATAAGTTTGAGCATCGTCCGCTCTTGCCGCCTCTGTCGTAGAAGCAGTTCATGAACGCGGCAATCGACCTGGACCAAGGAAGACCGTCCGTATGTGCCGGGCTCTGCCATGGCTACGTCAGCGGAGTTCTTCATGGTAGTTTCGCACTCCCACTTAGGCAGATCTTTTCACGATCAAGCAGCAGTCCCCGTCGACCACGCATCTTGCACCGCCTCGAGCCGCTCCAGGTCCCGCTTATGATACCCATCGTCGTGGGGCAGGAGATCGACCAAGAATTGAACCAACCCCCCGTCCTTGCCCCCTGCATTGAGATGATATGAGGACCAAGGACGTTGTCCGTTGCCGCAAAGAAAGTCGGCTCTGGCGAGCATCCGGACGTGTCGCGCAAGCGCTCCCGACGAAGATCGAGAATTTCCGCTAGCTCGCAGACAGTCAGGTCGGCATGCGCGCAAAGGCCCAGGATCCGAAGGCGATCAAGATGTGCTGCTGTCATTAGGCGATCGACAAGTATCATCATTGGTCAGCACGACGCCAAATAGAAGAACCAAACCCTCGTCCTGCTGTCTTTATCATTTCGCGCTCTTCGCAAATGCTGTTCGGCGGCGAAACATAAAACGACACCAGATTTTTGCCGCCACTGAACCTGAGAGTTGTGGTGAGCGTACCATTGACAGCGATTTGCGGTCGCAAAGATTCCATGAATTTTCTTGAAAGATCTGTTGCAGTGCCTAAACATGAACGCAACGAGATTGGCGAGGTGCTGGTAAGACGGCAAGCTGGCGAACTCCTTCGCCGAGAGGGAGGCGATCAACGCCGTCTTCCCGCAGACCGTGGTCCAGACCTGTTGGTGTGGACGGCCTCCTGCACGGCATCAATGTGCCAGAATGAGGTCATCGGAGACCTCAAGCAAAGGAGACCGCCCCGTGGAGCAAATTATTCGAATTGGCATGGACACGTCAAAGCACGTCTTTCAACTGCATGGTGTGAATGCAGCCGAAGAGGTCGTGCTGCGCAAAAAAATGCGGCGTAAGGAGATGGTGGCTTTCTTCGAGAGGGCGGCGCCAACGGTGGTCGCGCTCGAAGCGTGCGGCGGATCGCATCATTGGGCCCGCCTGCTTGAGGCGCTTGGCCATGACGTGAAACTGATCCCGCCGCAATATGTCAAACCGTACGTAAAGCGCGGCAAGAACGACGCGGCCGATGCGGAGGCTCTTTGCGAAGCGGTAAGCCGCCCGACGATGCGCTTCGTTCGGGTAAAAACCACCGACAACCAGGCGGCTTTGATGCTGGTCGGCATGCGTGACCGACTGGTTCGCAATCGCACGCAACTTGCCAACGCCATCCGCGGATACGCTGCCGAGTTCGGATTGATCGCTGCCACAGGTACATCGAAGGTCAGATCATTGCTCGAGCGTATCGCGACTGATGAAACGCTGCCTGAACTGGCACGTGAACTGTTTGGGCTGCACGGCCGCGAATATGATCGGCTGGAGGACGAAATCGAAAAGGTCGAAGCACGGCTGATGGCGTGGCATCGCACAAACGAATGCAGTCGACGCCTGACACGGATTCCTGGCGTCGGACCGATCGGCGCATTGATGATGGTCATGAAGACCCCGGCGCCCGAGACGTTCCGATCAGGGCGGCACTTCGCGGCTTGGCTTGGCCTGACGCCGAAGGATCACTCGACAGCTGGCAGGGTCAGGCTTGGCGTGATCACCCGAGCTGGCGATGAAAATCTGCGAAGCGTGCTCGTCGCGGGCGCCACCGCTGTCCTCCGGCATGTTCGGGAGGACCGCGGGAAGAATGCGTCCCCATGGCTGCTGGACATGCTCAACCGCAAACCGCCGAAGCTCGTCGCTGTGGCGCTAGCCAATAAAATCGCCCGCGTCGCCTGGAAGCTGATGGTCACCGGCGAACGATACAATCCCAACGCTGCATTGTCGGCTTATGGCCAGGCAGCATAGAGATCAGTCATCCAGGGGAGCACAATGTGACGCGACCTTGGTAGGCTGAACCCGAACTTGCGGGAAACGAGCAGTTGGTGTGATCGATCGATCCGAAACGTGAGACAATCCGTACGATGCAAGGCTCTCAAAAGGCCGCAAAACCTGTTTGGAACTCATGTTGCGGAAACCATCTTGGCCCGCGGTCATGTACGACCGCAATCAGAGGCCGGACATATGATCGCAAGCGATGGGATCAAACCGCTGCCCAACATCTTGCAGGGAGGAGGCCGTCCACATATGCATCGTGCACCTGATCCGCCATCTGCTTGAGTTCGTGTCGCGGAAGGTCGCGAAACCGTTGTGCCGACGCTCAGCGCCATCTGCGGGGGGGCGGACGCTAAGCCGGCATGAAGGCTCTGGAAGACTTCGAGGTCGGCGATACCCGGCGATCATCCAGAGCTGGCGGCGCGGCTGCCAGCACGTCGTGCCGTTCTTCGCCTCCGAGTGTGCGCAACATCATCTACACGACGGATACGGCGTTCGAAATGTCCGCGGCGCGTCGGCGCCATCTCCAATAGCGCTTAACCCCTGGTCAGTCAGGTCGCACCAGATCGATATGGCTACACGGAGGACGTGACGATAGTGGGGTTCCTGTTGCCCTTCTTCAGCCCGCTGATGTACTGCTGGCTGAAGCCGGAGATCTCGGCAAGCTGCTTCTGCGTAAAGCCGGCCTTCTTCCTGATCCTGCGTGCATTTCGTCCGACCAGCTTGCGCGCTCCATGCGAAGGTCAGCAAGTCAAAGCCATTGAGTTATGCCATCGATGTGCCCGAACCATCTGCCGCCGGGGTGCAGCAAATCCAGGGCTACGATTTTGGTGACTTGTCGCTTGCCAAGCAGCACAAGCTATCGATCACGCAAGCGACGCACACGTGCGAGAACCTCGCAAGGGTCGATTTCGAGCGCTTCCGCTACATCGAGGAACTCAATGACGTCCATGCGACATTCACCGCCCTCATACTTGGCCACGAAAGACTGCGGGCGGCGAAGCGCTTCGGCAACCTTGGCCTGGGTTAAGCCCTTGTTCTTGCGCGCCGCTATCAGCTGTTCCAGCAGCCGGCGTTGGCGGGGCGAACGAAGGGATGCCGGCATCAGTGCTTAAGTCTATTCAGATCGCGGATCGAGCAGCGTTGCCGGCTCAACCTCCAGCACCGTAGCGAGCTTCTCGACCATGTCGATGGTAGCAGCATATACACTGCGCTCAAGAGCGCTGATGTAGGTTCGATCAACACCAGCTTCATGTGCCAGCGCCTCCTGGGACAGCTTCTTTTTCTCGCGAAGCCTACGCAGATTGCGGGCAAAGACCTCTCGGATTCCCATACGCGAGAGGCCACCCTCTTGTTGAGGATTTCACCACGGAGTATACTCTACAAACTTAAGGAGCAACTCGCACGAGCATCGACTTTGCCCGAACTACCTGCTGTTAGGGATCGCGACTTCGCGGATGCAATCTGACGATGATTATCGCTCAAGGTCAGCGCTGTAGGTCACGAAAGCTGCGCCAGGGAGCGAAGCCGAATGGTCTAGATCCAAGTCGAAGAAAGCGGGCTCAGTTCACCGGCGGCCGGCTGCGCGCCATCAAAAGCGATTGGGGCAATCCGGGATGGGCCGGATCGCCTTTGTTACTGCGGCCTAATCAACTCACAAGGATCAACGTCAAGCGCTTTTGCGAGCTGGCCAAGCACACTGACGCTTGCGGAAACACGAGCACGCTCGATCGAGCCCACATAGCGCATGCTCAGCTCTGCGCGGGCAGCCAATTCTTCCTGCGTCAGATCCTGATCATGGCGCAAACGACGCATGTTGATCGCCATGACCTCTTTGAGGTCCATGGCAAGAAGGGACCAGAACCGGAACTATCGTTCTAGGAACGATCGTTCCTATTCAATATGATTAGCCCAACGAGGAGATGTCTTGCCCCATCCGATGACGACAAACCCGAACCCCAGGAGGTCGCGATGAAAACCAAAGTTCAAGACGAAGTCCCGTGGTCGGACCGCCTGACCGCCTACGACAACGAGCACTTCACTGTCTATATGAGGCTCCTGGACGCGTCCGCCGACGATGCCACCGAGGACGAAATGGCGCAGCTCGTCCTCGGCATCGATCCGGTGCGAGAACCTGAGCGCGCTCGAATGGCGGTTCGCAGCCATCTCGGTCGGGCAAACTGGATGGTTACGACTGGATACAAAGAACTGTTCGCGCGCTGAGCGGCTCCAGGTGGGCTATTGCAATCACCATCAGGCGAGGAAATCCTGATAGCCGCGATCCATGAGCATGTGACCGCGCCGGACGGCACGGCGAATGCGATCGCGAAGGTGGTTGCGCGGATCCGTCCAGTCGGCCTGGACGCGTTGTCGGCCCAACAGGGCCAGTGCGATTTGGCGGTGCGATGCCCCGGCCAGCGAGCCGTCAAGCGCCTGGAGGACAAAGCGCAGACGGCTGGCGCGCGCTTCGGGCGGAAACAGCCTGTCGGGAAGTTGCCCGGTCGCGTGAAGAGCATTGAGGCATTCGAGCGCATTCAGGTGATGTCTCATCCGATCGGCGGGCCAGATCGCGTCGACGGAAAGGCGAACGGGGCGCAAAACGTCCGCGCCCTCCACAGCCAGTTGTAAATCCCGGTGAGCATTTCGCAGCATGACATGCTGGGAACCGTCCGCCGTGATCACGAGTGCTGCCCGACATGGCAATGCAGCGAGATCAAACGAAAGCGTTTCGGCCGACAATGCCTTTTCCGCAATGAGCGGCAGAACATGCGGGCATTGGCGGAAGCACCAGAAAACAGCCGCATCGCGCCTCAACGAGCCTGCGAAAAAGGAGCCCCCACTGCGTGAGATCGAGCGACGATCTCACCACTTCTACCTCGAACCACCTTTCTGCAAATTCTGCCTGCTCAAGCGAGAGCCTGCAGTCACGCTGGAAGGCCGGATTGCGCCGTAGGAATTCCCAGGCCCAGCCGCGTCGCGTCAGGTGCCGCGTGTAGCGATAGGATTTCTCATCTTGCCAGTCCGGCCAGTCGGCGTCATTCCCTATCATAACCATGTCAGGCGCCCGTGCAGAGCACCGGCCCACAGTACGGGACCGCCAAGACCGCCATTGTGGCGGACCGCAGCAAGGCTCTCCTCTGAGACATCCAAACAGCCGGCAACGGCGCACGTGGTGCCGATTGTCTGGGGCGGACCGATCCGGTCCAGCGGCCACCCGGCGCGACGCAGGATTCGCTCCATGCGCAAATCCGTAACCGTGACGATATGGGTGAGTAGCCGTGACAAACCGAACTCGATCATGCCAGCGAGAAGTTCATAGGTGGCAACAGCTATACTCCCACTGTCCTTCGGTGCAGACGGTGGGAGATCAAGGGCGAAACGGCTGCTTTCCCAGACACTCGGTTCCTCGGGTGCCGCTCTCCCTTCCAACAGCCTCGAAAAGACATCTCGCAGCATCGTCGGCCCCGTCGAGGGCAGAAGGCGTACGCCGCCCCTGACGCGACCGGCGGAATCGCGCAACACGAGATAGTGCGGTTTCAGGGAATCGAATGAATCGATCTCGAAGCCGCCGGTCGTGCGCACGTTCCAGTCCAGCCGTTCCTTAAAGACGCGGTAGCGCAGGCGGTGCATTTCGTGAAGTTCGTCAGCAAACGCGCCGTACCAGCCGGGCGCAATAAGCTCAATCATGATGGTCTCCTCGCAGGTATGACCCTGCCATTGGAGGCGAACCTTCATGCCGCGACTGCCTGTGCATTTGTACAGGTAGATCAAAAAGGGATTCTGTCCCTCAGAGAATTGATGATCGTGAGGAGGCCAGCAGTGTCACTGCCTGATTTTTGGTGCGGACGCCGAGCTTCTTCTTGGCATTGTCCAAATGGAAAGCGGCCGTGCGCTCCTTGATCCCCAGGATACAGCCGATCTCCCATGCGGACTTACCCTTCGCCGTCCACTCCAGGCATTCGTACTCACGGGGCGTCAACGAAACACCATCCACCGCCAGACCACGCGCAAGCTTGCGGCGAACGCCAATGTGAAAGCACATCGCCATAATCTCGAGCGCCTGCTCATACTGCTCGGCGACGCGCAGGAAGGTCGGATCGAGCCTGTCTGCCGCGAAGGTCATCGCAGCGACACCGCCGCGGCGATCAACAAGTGGTATCGTCAGTCCGCAGCAGATGCCGAATTCGGCAGCCTCATCGAAAAGCTGTTGCTGCCGCGTTGAAATGCCGGCATGGCCCAATCCCGGTCCCCACTGAAAGGGACATTCGCTGCATCTTGCCCATTCTATGACCGGGTCGATCCTTTCATATTGGTGGCGCAAGTAGTGCGACGTCCAGCCAGAATGATAGTTCGATATCAGCCTGGGTTTTGTGACGCGATCAGACACCAGAGACAGATAGGCGAATGCGGGAATGTCGAAGGCGCCAGCGGCGCTGGCCAGTGCGTTATGGAAGTCGACTTCATCAACGCTCAAAGACAACTGTTCCAGCAATGTTTCGAAGACGAGCTGCATTTTCTCCTGCGGCTGTTTTCAATTAGACATGGGACTTTCTGGCTTCTTGGCAGCTACGGCGAGAAGACTCGCCCCCCAAGATATTCGACGCTGGAGAAAATTCACCACGGTGACTACTCCCCGGACCTTCGATCATATGAAAGCAGGTGGATGCGACCTCGACGCCGGCTGCCGCAAGCCGCGGGTCCGAAGCTGCGATTGTGGGTGGTTTCCCTGGTGTCGTAGAAATATCGAAGCTCGATGTGCCATCCGGATATGCAGATGACCTCCTTCTCGAACTATCGATTGCGGACGCGCTACAATCACCCAGATCCAATGGGGCACCGAGATCCAGCGGGTCAAAAAAGGCGCCCTGCCGGTGGGGAGGGACACCGGCAGGGCGCGCCGCACAAACACCCTGATCGTTGGGCAACAGGACAGCGGCGGCAGAACTGATTTGGTTATCGCTTGAGATCGAAGTTATCCGAAGCATGCTTAGAATCTGACGGCTTCACGTTTAGCGGTTTCGGTCGGCTCGGCGCGAAATGCGCTGTCAACCCCTCGTCACCAATGGGCGACCAGTCCTAACGCCAGCCTGACGTCAAAGCGTTTGGTCCGTTGGAAGTTCCTCCCAAGGACCACTTTACCCGGGACGGCGTCGAACCCGGGGGTCGCTTCCGTCGGCACTCGCATGTTCATATCGCACCCTCGGCCTTCAGCGCGCGATAGGTCGTCTCGACTGATTTCGCGGTTGCGTCGACGATTATGTCGATCTCCTTACGGGTGATGATCAAAGGCGGGGCAAAGCCGAGGATATCGCCGTGTGGCATGGCACGGCCGATGACACCATTCTCGAACAGAGCAGCGGCGGCGCGAACGCCGACCTGAAGATCGGATTCAAACGGTATTCTCTGCTTTGGATCTCGCATCAGCTCTACGGCGGCGAGGATTCCGACACCACGAACCTCTCCGACGATGGGGTGTCCCGCCAGTTCGGCATTCATACGGGCATGCCAATACGGTCCGACATCGCGGACATGCTCCAGGATATTTCTTTCCTTTAGGAGTCGAATATTGGCGAGCGCGGCCGCAGCGCAAAGCGTGTGACCTGAATATGTCCAGCCGTGGCCGAGAGCGCCGTGCTTCTCTGTTCCTTGTTCCAAGACCGACCAGACGCGGTCGCCAATGATTGACCCGGAGATGGGCAGGTAGGCGGAACTCAAACCCTTGGCGATGGTCACGAAGTCCGGCCGCATGCCATAGAGGTGGGAACCGAATTGCTCACCGGTTCGTCCAAACCCGCAGACCACCTCGTCGGCGATCAGCAGGATATCGTACTTGTCGAGCACGCCTTGGATCGCGGTCCAGTATCCTTTTGGGGGTGGAACGATACCGCCTGTCCCAAGCACCGGCTCGCCGATAAAAGCTGCGACGGTCTCCGGGCCTTCAGCGAGGATAAGGCCTTCAAGTTCATCCGCGCAGCGTGTCGAGAACGCTTGCTCACTTTCGCCGTCATGCGCCTGGCGATAGTGGTGCGGCGTCGTGGTATGGCGCACCAAATCGAGCGGCAGGTCGAAGAAATTATGGAAGAAGGCAAGGCCTGTCAGGCTCCCGGTGACCAGCCCAGACCCATGATAACCGCGATGTCGCGAGATGATCTTCTTCTTTTCGGGGCGGCCCAGAATGTTGTTGTAGTACCAGACCAGCTTGATGTTGGTTTCGTTGGCGTCGGAGCCGGAAAGGCCGAAAAAGACCCTTCGCATGTTCTGGCCAAAATATTCGACGACGGCCTCTGCCAAGAGGGCGACTGGCTCTGTTCCTTGACTTGCATAGACATGGGCGAACGGCAATTCGTGTGCTTGCCTGGCAATGGCCTCGGCAATTTCCGTGCAGCCATATCCCATATTGACGCAGTAGAGCCCACCGAAACCGTCGAGGCTCTTTCGGCCTTCGGTATCCCAGATGTACACGCCTTCCGCACCGGCCATGATCCGATTTGGGGTCTCGCCTCGGCTGTGCTTGGCCAGATGCGTGGACGGATGAAAGACGAAGCTTCGATCCTTCTCTCTGAGTTGCTCGGTTCCCAGATTGCTCAACCGCATAGTCCCTCTCCTCGCGATGGATTGGCGGAGGGCACTCGGCCGGCCGCTTCCTTAGCAATAAGCATACCGCAACAGCCTTTTGAGTTTCGCGGGAATGCACGTCTTTCGCCGACGAATTGGCGGAATCGCCATCAAACGCCGTGGAAACCACGGCTTCGGCATTCACCGTTCCCTTAGTGCGGACAAGGGGATCGGCGAATTGGATTTCACAGGTTTGGTCACGACAAGACTGTAATATTGATCGATCCCCAAGCCTGCCTGCAGCAGTCGCTCCATGAAATCCTGATACGCAGCCATAGAAGGAGATGCGATGCGCATCAGATAATCGATCCGCCCGCCGATAGCCCAGCAATCCAAGATTTCCGGAAATTCTCCGATCGCAGTCTCAAAGTGTCTTTGGTCCTCGAGGCGATGACGTTCCAGCACGACCTCCACCATGACAAAGACCATGCCGCTGATGAGGACCGGACTCAGCCGCGCGTAGAACCCCTCAATAATCCCTGCGACCTCGAGTGCACGGAGCCGCTCCGAGCAGGCCGACGCCGAAAGATGAACGCGTTTTGCAAGCTCGCTTTTTGAAATCCGGCCGTCTGACTGAATCTCTGAGAGAATCCGGAAGTCCCAAGCGTCCAGGCGCGCAGGATTGGGTTTCGACTTCATGACCTTCTGCTCTTAGCCGTTGTCAACAACGGAATTGACGCCCACCAACCGAGCTTAGTCGGAAGGCTCAAACGCCGATGTTGCGTGCGATGCTGTCGGCCGCCATGCGCTTGCGCCACTCAAGAGGCCCTGAATTGTGAATGGAGTTTCCATCAACATCGACAGCCATGATCACGGGCATATCCTGCACCTCGAATTCATAGACTGCTTCCATACCCAGGTCTTCGAAGGCAATGAGCCGCGCTGACTTAATTGATTTTGATATCAGGTAGGCAGCCCCACCCACTGCGATGAGATACGGCGTTTTATGTCTTACGATCGACTCGATGGCCGCTCGTCCCCTCTCCGCTTTGCCCACCATCGCGAAAAGCCCGGTTTCGGCGAGCACCTTGTCCGTAAAATCGTCCAAGCGGCTGGAGGTTGTTGGGCCAGCCGGTCCGACGACCTCATCTCGCACGGCGCGGACGGGTCCAACGTAGTATATCACGCGTCCCTGCAGATCGAACGGAAGCGGTTTGCCGGCGTCGATCAGCTCGACCATTCGCTTGTGGGCGGCGTCACGGCCTGTCAGCATCTTTCCGGACAGAAGGAGCGTTTCACCACAGCGCCACGATGCCGTCTCTTCCTTGGTCAACGCATCGAGGTTGACTCTTCGCACGCCGGCTGGACTCAATTCGTCGGTTCCAATGTCGGGCCATTCGCACAAATCGGGCGGCTGCACCCTGATTGGTCCGGAGCCATCCAAGGTAAACTTCAGGTGCCGGTTGGCGGCGCATTGCGGAATGAGCGCCACGGGCTTGGACGCCGCATGGGTAGGATACGTCGCAACCTTGACATCGACGACTGTCGTCAGGCCACCGAGGCCTTGGGCGCCGATGCCCAGCGCGTTAATCCGCTCATAAAGCTCAATCCGCAATGCCTCCTCCGCGCTTGACGGCCCCCTGGCGATTAGTTCCGACATGTCGATGGGCTTGTTCATGGCCTCCTTGGCCAGCAGCATCGCCTTTTCAGCGCTACCACCGATGCCGACGGAGATCAGGCCGGGCGGACACCACCCACTGCCAAGCGTCGATACTGTGTCAATCACCCAGTCGGAAACGGAGGCGCTGGGGTTCAAGGTGGTAAAACGTGCTTTGTTCTCTGACCCGCCGCCTTTTGCGGCAATGGTGATCTCAATCTGGTTACCTTGTACAAGGTCAACGTGGACGACCGCCGGCGTGTTGTCACGAGTATTGACCCGTCCGGCGAGCGGATCGGCAACGATCGAGGCCCGAAGGGGATTGTCCGGGTCGAGATATGCCTGACGGACGCCCTCGTTCACGAGGTCTGCGAAACTGATCGTTGATTTGATGCGGGTTTCCATGCCGACCTTCGCGAAGACGACCACAAGGCCGGTGTCCTGGCAGATCGGCCGCCGCCCGAAGGCCGCCATGCGGGAGTTCAGCAGAATCTGCCCTATTGCGTTCTTCGCCGCTGGACTCTGTTCGCGCGCGTAGGCCTGCGAAAGAGACCGGATATAATCTGGAGGATGGTAGTACGAGATGTACTGAAGGGCGTCGGCCACGCTCCTTGTGATGTCCTTGCCGGCTATGGTCCGTGTTCTATTTCCCACCGGATTTCATCCAAATGAGCTGAGGCCGTTGACCATTTTCAAGATCTGGAAGCTCCGCACTCCCTGCTCGCCTCCTTCATATCCATAGCCGCTCTGTTTGACGCCCCCATAGGGCGCATCCGCGGAAACCCCTTTCAGGTAATTCACACTGACAGCGCCTGCTGAAAGACTGTTGATAAGCTTCTGTTGCGCATCGGCAGCGCCGGTGAAGAAATAGGCGGCCAGGCCGTACTCGGTGGCGTTGGCTTCCTCGATGGCCTCCTCAAGCGTGTCGAACGGCGCCACCGTGAGGATCGGCCCGAACGGCTCTTCATGAAGCACTCTGGCATCCTTTGGCACACCCGTCAGGATGGTTGGCGGCCAGTAAAAGCCCGGTCCGTCGAGGCGGGTTCCACCGGTCTCGATGCGGGCGCCACGATCGACCGCATCCTTGGTCAGACGCTGCATGGCCTCGATTCGCCGCGCATTTGCCATCGGACCCATCTCCGTTGCAGGGTCGTCCGGTGCGCCGATCTTTATCTTGCGGGCCGCATCCGTCATCCGGGACAGGAATTGCTCATAGAGAGACCGAGCGACAAGAATCCTGCTGGGCGCATTGCAACTCTGGCCCGCGCACTCGAACTTGTATTCCGAGATCGCGGGTATGGCCTTTGCCAGGTCGGCATCCTCGCACACAATAACCGGAGAGTGCCCACCGAGTTCAAGAATGCAGCGCTGCAAATTATTCGCGGCGAGCATGGCCAGCTGTTTTCCAACCGCGGTTGAACCGGTGAAAGTCAAGACCTTCACGGTTGGGGAACTCAGGAGATGCCGCGATATATGCACCGGAATACCGAAGACCAGATTGACCACGCCGTCGGGGATGCCTGCTTGGCGCAACGATTCAACGATATGGACAGCCACGCTCGGTGTCTCTTCAGCCCCTTTGAGGATCACCGGGCAGCCTGCCGCCAGCGCGGGGGCGAGCTTGCGCGCGATGAGAACGGCCGGATAGTTCCAAGGCGTAAAGGCAGCAACGACACCGAGCGCCTCCGGGACGATCATCCGGTTCGGGCCCAACGGAATCGAGGCCGACAGCTCTTCAACATTTCTGCCGTTCCATTCCAGCGTTTCGACAGCGCGCGCGTACTCACCTGTCGCTTCGGCAATCGTTTTTCCCTGTTCGGCCGACAGGTCCCGGGCTGCGGCTGCAGCCTTCTCTGCTAGAATCCTTGCGGCTGCTACGAGGATCTCGCCCCGATCTTTGGCTGGCCGCGAGGACCACGCCTTGCGGCTGCGTTCTGCCGAAGCAAGAGCCTCATCCAAGTCCGACACCGTGGCCGAGGCCACCGAGGCAAATACCTTCTCCGTCGCCGGGTTAATCACCGGCAATGTTGCTTTGCTGCCACCGGCTCGCCATTTGCCGTTAATGAAGAGCTCGTAGGTCCTGGCGTCGAACATCGCGTGCTCCACTCAAGTGAATTCTTGCCATACGAGCGCCGTTCGATACCGAACCCGGTAACTCGCCTGAGCCAGTTTCATCGCGAGTGTCGCGCCAGGTCAAATATCGAATATTGCCGAAGTCCATCTGGAATCCAGATCGATCTGATCCTGATGGCCGCAAGAGGTCGTGGCGTTGCCATACAGGTCGAATGGATTGTCAGGCCGCGTCAGGTGCCGCAGCTGCCCAGGCCCGACTCTCAATTAATTCTCTGGCGACCTTGGGGATGAGCTTGCGGACCGCGGAGACGGCCGCAGAACGCTCATCTTTCGGATTTACGGCAAGCACGACGGAACGGGTGATCACCGGATCGACGATTTTGACCGTCCTAACCAGCCCTTGAGATGCCTCTTTTTGAACGGCCGAGGGGGCGAGAATAGAATGGGCTTTTCCCTCTATGACCATGTTGATGATGGTTGAGAGCGAGTCCACTTCAAACTTGACATCCAGCGCGCAGCCGTGTTGTGCGACGACGTCAGCCACCGAACGCCTGACGTTGTTATTGCGCATGGGAACCGCCAACGGGAACGCATGCAGGTCCGCCAGAGATATCGACTCTTCGAAAGGCGGCTCACCTGACGGCACCACCAGACAGAGGTCTTCGCGCGCCAGGACTGTCATTCGCCCCACACTGTCCGCGGTCCGGTAGAGAACTGCCAGATTGAAGCGTCCAGCAGCCATCCACTCCTCCAGCGGTCCCGTCATACCCTCGATCATCTTTAGTGAGACCCTCGGCAGTTCGGCTCTCACTGATTCAAGCAGGGGGCCGCTAAGGACGCGAGCGGCTCCGGACGGAATGCCAATGGTCACCTCCCCGGCAGGGGAAGCGGCTGTGTTGGTCAATTCCGCCTCGGTGAGTCGAATTTCCTTAAGGATGTTCCGCGCGCGCTCAAGCAGCTTGTCTCCAGACGCCGTGACACTAACACCGGTCCTCTCGCGAACCAGCAGCTGTGTCCCGAATCCTTCCTCCAGTTGACGCACATGCAGGCTTAAAGCGCTTTGAGCAACATTGAGGGTCGCAGCTGCCTTCGTGAAACTGCCGGCTTCGACAACGCCGACAAAGTATCTTAACTGCCTGATGTCCACGATGAAGAAATCCACCCGGGGCATGTTTCCCCAGTGCTCTTATATCTATCTCGAAACGAGATGGCAGGCAAGCCACAAAACTGTCCCACTAAAGCGTGTCGCGATTTAAGGGATTCAGGATTGATCGGGATAGGGGGACGCCTCGCGGCGCCGCTCCTCCACACCACAAAGCGCGGGACGTGAGTGGGTACGAAGAGCAGGGATCTCCAGCGAGGCACAGACATCGCGCTTTCGACGGCCGGAAAGGTGTCCTTGATCATGGAGTCGCCTGTGCAATCAATGTTAGCGAACGTGACGGCAGGAGGCTTGCTGAATGGTCTACACGCTGAGATGATCCGGGCAAACAGGCTTTTCGCAAACCGCGAGCGCACTCCCCCTACTCAGACGCGGTCTCCCGCTGACGCGGCTCTTTCGCGCAAAAGCGCCAGAACCTCCTCGCGGACCGCCTCAGTATGGGCGCCAAGAGCCGGAACTGGGCGCAGCGCGGGGTGCTCCGAGTTGAAAATCGCTGCCGGCGCTATCGTCGCGACGGTTCCTTCGGGTGTGCTTACCTCAACCCTGCGAATGTGTGGATGATTTGAAACATCCACCACTTCGTTCAGTCGGCCGTATGCAAGGCCGGCCGTCTCAAGCTCCTGCATCGCTTGGTGGCAGGATAGTTCGGAAAACCGCCGTTCAATGATCTCATCAAGTTGTGCTCGGTGACCGAGACGCTCCATATTATCGGCGAAGCCAGATGCGCGGGTCAGCCCGGGCTGCTTCAGGAACTTCTCGCAAAAATTCACCCATTCGCGGTCGTTCTGAACCGAAAAGATGACCTCTTTGCCGTCGGCGCAACGATAGGCGCCGTATGGAGCAAGCGACGGGTGTTTCACGCCGGCGCGTACCGTGTGGTAGCTGCTATAGTCGTTTTGCAAAACCGGAACATTCATCCAGTCGGCGACGGCATCGAACAGTGACACCTGGATGCCTGTTCCTTCTCCGGTAACCTCGCGGTGGTACAGTGCCTGAAGAATGGCGCTATGTGCCGTCATGCCCGCCGAAATGTCGCAAACCGAGACCCCTACACGCGCGGGACCCTGTTGGTTGCCGGTGATCGCGCATAGACCTGTTTCGGCCTGGACGATGAGATCATAGGCTTTCAAATGGGAATACGGCCCTATGTCCCCGAAACCAGAAATGTCGCAGGTGATCAGCCGCGGAAAACGTCGACGCAGATCCGCAGACGCGAAACCCAGTTTTTGGATACTGCCCGGCTTCAGATTCTGGATAAAGACGTCAGCACTGGCAATGAGCGTGTCCAGGACGGCGCGATCCGCCTCCAACCTCAGGTCCAGACAGACCGACTCCTTACCCCGATTAAGCCAGACGAAATAGGCGCTTTGCCCACGCACCAACTTGTCGTAGTTTCGGGCAAAATCCCCTTCGGGCCTCTCAACCTTGATGACCCGGGCGCCGGCGTCCGCAAGGCGCGACGATGCGTAAGGCGCGGCCACCGCCTGCTCCACGGCTACGACAGTGATCCCCTCAAGAGAGTTCTGCATACAACACCGTGCTTGTCATCAAATTTTTTCGTTTTGGGTCCGACGACGGTTCAGCATCGCCAGCAAGCGGTTCTGTTCGTTCCCAACAATTGAGAATGCCTCGTCGACACCCATTCCAGGCTTTGCAAGCATCATGTCGGCCTGGGTTGCCACGGATACGTGGACGGAAGCTTGGGCGGAGAGATCTGTCTCGGTACAGCTTCCCCCGACATATGCGCCTACCTTATTCGTTTTGCAGAGAAGAACTGCCCGCGCTGTATCGGCAATTGAGCCGACATCGGGGGTCTTGATCTGAACGAGATGCGTGGCCTTCGCTTCGGCAAAGAGCCGGATATCCTCAAACGTATTGCATCTCTCATCCACGACAATGCGCGCGCTGGAACCCCGGTTGTCTAAAATCGATACGATCTTGGCGTAGTTCTCAATTTGAGCTTGCGTCGAACCAAAATCCGCCGGGGACTCGATGTTGAGCGTGAAATCCGGGACGCTATCTGCAACCCTGCAGATAAAGTCGGCGATCCGTTGCGGCTCTAGGCCGATTTCCTCGCCGATCCACCCATACACGTCGAAATGCAGCACCGGATGATATCCTGGACTGCCGATTTGACGCGTACGCGTCACAACCCACTTCACAAACTCCATGAAGGTCTGGCCGTCGACACCGAATTTCTGCCGTGAATTGATCAGACCGTGCGGAAGCACATCCACGGCTTTCAAAATCATCTTGTCGACGTTAAGTTCCCGAGCATCACCACTCTGGCAGTAGATCGGCACCCTGTGCGTTGGCAGCGGTAGGTCAAATTCACTGCATACAATCTCTGCCATTGTCGTACGTTGAAGGTGGGCTGCTGCGCGAAGGAGCGCCTGGCTGACGCCATACTCAATCGCGAGAGGTAACCGCTTGTGTCCGATGGGCTCGAAAACCTTCGCGCAGGCATCGAGGTAGCGAGACACATCGACATCGATAAGCCGAGGCATCACGACCCGCGATGTCAAATCCGAGATTTGAGAAGTTTCAAACAACGCATCGCGCCCACCGGCACCAGAATACTGAACGCTCATCATATCGCCCCAAACGACGGTGTCATCGACAAGGACAAGCCCGATACTTAGCGAATTTGCCGGAACGCGAATGGATTGGAAGGCTGGCGTCGCGGGTTGGCCCACATAGACAAAACCGTCCTGCGTGGCACCTGCTCTTATGGCTGCCTGATCGTCGTAGAAAAACGCGCCGCTTCCTGGCGCGAGGAGTACATCTTTGATCTGCACTTCAGTTCACTCGATTTCTGCCGGACGGTGTTGACGGGCGGATGCGGTTGGTTCCGTTACCTACGAAGTATGTGCCAGTTGGCATTGGGTCCGCCAATATAATGTTCCGGGCTATGTCATCGCGTTTTGAGATGGCCAGTGCCTATTTTTAGGACCGCCGTCGCCTCTCTTGTTTTTGCAACTACAATATGTCTGCTTCGCTCGCTGATCCGGTCCTCATACGTCTAACCGTAGGTCAACCTGCCGAGCCGCAGTAGCCCTCTACGCCGTGCGTAGCCGAGATCAATACGCCCACATGATAAGCGTCTGGATTGCCGAACCAAGCGACATCGGTGAACAATTCCTCGCCAGCCGGTCCCCCGGCTGGCGATTTATATGATTTCACAGACTTGGCTAGGTCGAGGAACTTCTGGCGCGCGATGGAATACGTGTCGGAAAAGCTTTGGGAGATGTCCTGCGGTATCACGTCGCGCATTGTCAGTCCTTAACGATCAACTCGCGGGGCTTTTGGTGAGTGGCTCGTAGCCGTCCTCAGTGACGACGAACGACTGGGTGATCGCAATGCCAGTGTTTTTGAGTCAAAGACCTGCCATCAGCTGGAAGGCCACCCCGGTCGGCTGCGCCTAACACCGCCGGGCATGTTCCGTTTTAATCTCCCGGGTGGTTGACGACGAACATCCGACCTCAACGAGCTAAGGGTCGTGCGAGTATCGCCACTTCTTCGTTGCCTTGGACATACATTGCTGATCGGATGGCAAACACGGTAGATTTCGATTGCGCGCGAATATCGATGGAAGCAGCGGACAGCGAACCCATCGGATGTAGGACGCCTACCACATCTCCCTGCTCTACTTCATCCATCACCGAGCAGCGCGGTTCGAAGATGCCCGGTGAGGGCGATTTCAGCTGGTCGGAGGAAGTTGTTTCCAGTGTTTGGCCGGTCTTCTGCTGACGGAAGGTTGGATACTCGGCCTTGCCCTTGACCAAGCCAAGCGCAATGAGGCCATTGCGCACCCCGGCTTCGTAGATAGTGAGTGCTTCGGCGCTGACTACGCCGCCGCCAAATTCAGTGCAAATGAATGTCTTGCCTTGTCTATGCACCAAAGTATCGAACATTCCATCCGTTTCGTTGTGCTCCCAGAGCAACGTCACCGGCAACTTGAATGCCTTCGAAATGCTGACCGTCTTCGTCATCTGATCGATATCGGCAATAGGGTGTGAGATGATCGACGGTGCACAATCCCAAGTCGGCCCAAAACTGTGCAGATCGAGTACGGTGTCCACCACAGGCAACAATAGACGCGAAATCGCATCTGCGATCCGTTCGCTTACCGAGCCATCCGACCGGCCCGGAAACACTCGGTTGAGATTCTTTCCATCGATTGGCGTATTGCGGGTCCAAGCTTGCACGGCAAGCGGATTGATCTCTGGTACGATAATAATCCTTCCGCACCTCTGCGCTTCAGGAAGCCATTTAACAAGTCGCCGAGCAAGAATCGGCCCCTGCAGTTCATTGCCGTGGTTTCCGCCAGTGATAAGTAGGCTCGGTCCTTCACCTCTATTGCAGCTGAAGACCGGGAGCGAGAGAGCTTCGCAGTCCGCGCCTTTGGGAACAACAAGGTGCCCCGTGCTTACGCCAGGGGTGTCGAGATCAAACGTAAGATGTGGTGCTTCGCTCATTGTTCATCCCTCTTGTACTCAGGCGACCAGGCGCCGGTATGCGTTTTTCCGTTTTTTGAATATGCGCCCAACTGTCTTTAGTGCGCCAATATAATGTTCCGAGCGGTACCATCGCGCTCTTAGATGGCCGCCGCCTGGCATTGCTAGAGGCACTGAACGACTGGCTGGAGCAGCGGTGCCGGGAGCTGTGGCAACAGATTCCCCACGGCCTCAGGCCTGGAACGATCGAGGACATGCGGGCCGAGGAAGCACGGTTCCTGATGCCGATGCCTCGGCTCTTCGACGGCTTCGTCGAATACACCAAGCGGGTCTCTCCGACCTGCCTGGTCCATCTGGAGCGGAACCGCTACAGCGAGCCGGCTTCCTTCGCTAATCGGCCTGTCAGCCTCAGGGTCTATCCGGAACGCATCGTGGGTTGCCGCGGAGGGGTAGCTCATCTGCGAGGCCCGCGTCCTCACGAGCCGCATGCCAATGTCGAGCGCTACGATGCGCTAGCCAAGCCAGGGAGGTGCGCCAGCGTCATGATCCTGCCAGCGGCGCCATCGTCATCATGCTCAGAAGCCTGAAGATGCACGGCACGGCGCAGGCCGTCGCCGAGCTCACCGAACAGGCCGCTCCCGCCTTCGAGGCCGCCATCCCGACCCGTCCCAACTGCCGAAGGCCGAGATGGCAGAACGGGAGGTCAGGTCCACGGCCTATCAGCTCAACGCTGCCCGCTTCCCGCTCTACCGTGACCTGGCCGGCTTCGACTTCGCCAGCAGCGAGATCAACGAAGCGCTCGTGCGCCAGCTCCATCGCTGTGAGTTCATGGACCAGGCTAACAACGTCGTGCTTGTCGGAGGTCCAGGCACCGGAAAGACCCACATCACTACAGCTCTCGGCGTGCGGGCGGTCGAGCATCAGTGCAAGCGTGTCCGCTTCTTCTCCACTGTCGAATTCGTCAACGTGCTCGAACAGGAAGGCCCAAGAGCAGGTCAGATCGCCAACCGGCTCGCCCATTCCGATCTCGTCATCCTCAATGAACTCGGATATCTGCCCTTCAGCGCGTCAGGTGGGGCATTGCTGTTCCATCTGCTGAGCACGCTCTACGGGCGCGCACCAGCGTCGTCATCACCACTAAAATTAATCTCAGCTTCAGCGAGTGGGCTACCGTGACAACGGCGCTGCTCGATCGGCTGACCCATCACTGCCACATCCTGGAGACCGGAAACGACAGGTTCCGCTTCAAAAACAGTTCCGCCCAGGGCCACAGCCAAAAAGAAGGAGAAAGCTGCGCCCTTGACTAAAACCTGAAACCCAAACCATACATGAAGGCGGGTCACTTCTCGGCAAACATCCCGGGTCAGCTCTCAGCGAAAATCAACGCCCCTGTGGACTCACGTCAGTTGAGAAACCCGACGGCGGTAGGCTCCACGGCGTCATGCGAGATTGAACTTGGCGCAGCCGTTTTCACTTTGATACGGCGTGATCTGAACCCCGGAAACTGGACCGTTCAGAATTGGAGTTTTCCGCTGTAATTTCCCGGTTGGGAGAGGAGCGGAGAGCGATGAAGGCATCGAAGTTTTCGGACGCCCAGAAGGCGTTCATTTTGAAGCAGGGAGCGGACGGCATTCCGGTGGCGGAGATCTGCCGCCGCGCGGGGATCAGCCAGGCGACCTACTTCAACTGGAAAAAGAAATATGACGGGCTGCTGCCGACGGAGATGAAGCGACTGAAGCAGCTTGAGGATGAGAACGGCAAGCTCAGGAAGCTGGTCGCCGACCTGTCGCTGGACAAGGAGATGCTGCAGGACGTGATCCGCCGAAAACTGTGAGGCCTGGTCGCAAACGCGAGCTGGTGGCGGATACCTGTACTGAGTGGAACGTGTCGATCCGGCGTGCCTGCCGGGTTCTGGAGTTCGACACATCGACCTATCACTACAAGTCCCGTCGCCGCGATCAGGCCGGCATCGAAGCTCGGATCAAAGACATTTGTGCAACGCGGGTTCGTTATGGCTACCGGCGCGTGCACGTGATGCTCACGCGCGAGGGCTGGGACATCAACATGAAGCGGACCTATCGGATTTACAGGGACTTAGGGCTTCAACTGCGGAACAAGACGCCGAAACGGCGCGTGAAGGCGAAGCTACGAGATGATCGTCAGCCGGCCGTCGAGCCCAACGACGTGTGGGCGATGGACTTCGTTCACGACCAGCTCGCGACCGGCAAGAAGATCCGCGTGCTGACGGTCGTCGATACGTTCTCGCGCTACGTGCCGGTGCTCGACCCGCGCTTCAGTTACCGAGCAGAGGACGGGGTCAGGACGCTGGAACAAGTCTGTCCTCGGATCGGCTATCCGAAGACGATCAGGGTCGATCAGGGCACGGAGTTCGTGTCCCGCGACCTCGATCTGTGGGCCTACACCAAGGGCGTTACGCTCGACTTCTCGCGCCCGGGAAAGCCAACCGACAACGCCTACATCGAAGCTTTCAACGGCCGCTTCAGGGCGGAGTGCCTGAATGCCCACTGGTTCCTGACGCTTGCCGACGCGGCCAAAAAGTTGGAGGATTGGCGCAGATACTACAACGAGGTGCGCCCACATGGTGCAATCGGACACAAGGTCCCGATCTCGTTGATCAATCCCGATGGCGCCACCAGCCCGCCATCGTGAAGCAGCCGGGAAACTCCACCTTCCGGCGGTCCAAAGAACGGTATCGGATCAGAAACGGCCAAGGCTCTAATCGCCGCTGGATGAATGTTCAGTGGCAGGTCAGGCGGGGTTAAACTGGTTTCCCTAGCAAACGAGGCAACCACTTGCGACGTGGCCGTCGGCCTTCAGCTCAAGTAGCAAGTTCCGGGAGCGAGTGGTGATCTCTCGGCCGGGACCGCCACCACGTGAGATAGATGACAATGAGCTGAGCTATTTGATCGTGCGGAGCTGGTCGAGCGCCCAGGCCATGCGAAATGCTCTTTCCTCAGCTACCCCAGGCCCATGTGAAGCGCCGCTGTGGCCGCCGACCATCCGCGTGCGGAAAACCAGCTTGGGATCGCGATCGGCAGCACAGGATCGACGCTGCGCCACATAACGAGCGGGCTGATAATACAGCACCTGGCCGTCATCGAGCGCGGCGTCGACATATGTCGGCGGAAGTGGGCGATCGGCGCTGAGGTTGTAGTAGGGGTCGTAGCTGAGCAGGTACCGATATTCGTTGGCGATGTGGGGATTTCCATACTCCGCCCTCTCCCATAGACCCCACGGCATTGCGGCGTCCATTTCAGTATCCAGGATGTCGGCGAGCGGAACCTCGGCAATCACGGCGCGGAACAAGTCCGGCCGCAAGGCGGCCGTAGCAAGCACAACGCCGCCGCCAGCGCTCGCTCCCTCGATGGCGATCCCGTCGCGGGTGGCGAAGCCCTGCTTAACAAGTCCCTCGGCAGCGGCGATCAGATCTGTGTGGGTAGTGCGTTTTCGTTCAGCCATAGCTGCCTCGTGCGAGGGGCGACCGAGTTCACCGCCACCACGTATGTGAGCCCAACCGAAAGCAACCCCTCGGTCGAGCAGGCTTAAGCGACCAGTCATGAATGAAGGCCAATCCTTGAACGACGGAGATCTTGGTGACCCGTAACACCCGTAGACGCGGAGTACGACCGGCCCAGGGTTAGCCCGGTCGCGACGTGTAACAAGCGAAATCGGTATCTCAACCCCGTCGTCCGCCTCCACCATCACAACCTGCGAGACGTATAAAGCAGGGTCAAACCCCGGTATGTGGGCCCGGCACAAGGTCACCGAACGGTCGTCGGCGAGATCATGCTCGACGAAGGTGTCGGGTGTCACAAACGAGCTAATTGAGTAAACCAACTTGGAGCTTCGGAACAAATGCCGTGGCACCGAATGCGTCCCCCCTGCTGACGAGCCGACCTTAAGGGTGCAGCTCGACTCCTCGGGATCGATCGTGGTTCCAACACGCCCGCTTCTGTCACGTGCGACCAGGCGAGGACGCAGGCCTTCTCGTTCCAGCACAACCAAGTGCTTCTCGAAGATGTGCACTTCTTCGAGTGTCGCGCCTTCACGATGGGGGATTACCTCCTCCCAAGACGAAGGTGACGGGTCATCTATCGGCGCACACACGAGCCGGCAATACGGTCCAGCGTCGTTCACTCGAAACAGGAAACTATCGCCCCAATGCTCTGCATAAATCTCGTGTCCGTTTCCCCGCTTCACAATCCGACGCCAGTTGCCTCCCGGCTCGTCGGCAGGAAGACACCACACCTCTTCAGCACCGAAATGAGCGGGAAAAGAGGAATGGCCCGAGAAAGCAGTCACGTCGAGGAACAACCAGGCGCCACTATCAGAACGGCGAACCTGAACTTTTAATTGCTCATTGCTTTCCTCAAATACTACCTCAGAAATCCCGGTTGCTATATTCAGGCGGACAAGCTCCTGACATTGTTGTCGGCTGGGTCGCTCGCTCGTGAAAAACAAAGTGTTACCATCCGCGGCCCAAGCCACCATCGCAACCTTCTTCGATCCCTGCCAGACCTCTTGGCCGGTCTTCATGTCCCGAACCCTAAGCTCGTAATTCTCGTTCCCAATGACATCGAAGCTGAAGGCCACGTAACGCCCGTCGTCACACGGTTCGAACACACCGAGTGAGTAGAAGACCTCCGCACCGGGAATCGCGTTCGGGTCAAGAACTTGTTCCTCCGAGCCGCCAGTTACTGGGCGACGCCACCAGGCCGGATGAGCCAAGTTCGGCTCGCGCCTTTGGAAGTACTCGAAAGGCCCAACTTGCAACGCTGGTGAAGTGTACTCGCGAGGCTGACGCCCTTCGATCTCGGCGATGATCTCCGCCTTAAGCGCTGAAAGGTGAGCTGTCGCTTGCTCTGTGTAGCTGTTCTCGGCTTCCAGATACGCGCCGACATCGGGATTCTCTCGGTCGCGAAACCAACGATACGAATCGATCGTGACGTCGTCGTGAAAAACTCTGATCCGAGACTCGGCACGAGGAAGCGGTGGCTGCAGGCGTATGTTCCGCATCAGAAGACCCTCGTCTGAAAAGTCGCAGCAATCAGCAAACAATATAGTTTGTGCATTAGTATTCCCTCCAGAGAGACAGCGTGGGAAGCCCCTCATCTCTCTATAGTTCGAATTTCCATCATTATTTTGTCTGCATCGCCTTCAACGCAAGTAATCCTTCCTATTGGACAGACAGAAAACGCACAGGCTAGCATCCTGACGGTTCTTAACAATTGTCCACCTTTCTCCCTTGCCTTGCTACCGATCAGATTTGCAGCTCATCTCAGAATTAACAAGCATAGAGTGAAGACCCCCGCCATCGAGAATCCAGATAGCCAGTCCTCGCCGGTGTCCGACAGGGTTCACGCGTGCGAAGAATGCCTATGGTTCTAGGCCGAAGTGCTTTGGCAAAGGCGTTTAATGCTGACGAGAACCTCATCGGGGATTTCGTTACAGAGCCGTCAGCATTCACTTCGCCAGCACGCGGACATATGCCGCAGCCCGACTTCGATGACCGGCGGCTCCTCCACCTTGCAGCGGTCAAAGACAAGCGGGCAACGCGGATGGAAACGACAGCCCTTCGGCACGCGCGCGGCGCTTGGAACCTCACCCTGCAGGGCCGGCATCTCGGCACGACCTGCATTGCCGCCGACCTGCGGGGTGGCGTTGCGCAAGGCGATGGTATAGGGATGACGGGGGTTGAATGTGATCTCGTCAGCACTACCGATCTCGACCAATTTCCCAAGATATAAAACGGCAATTCTGTCGGCGATCAACCAGGCGAGCGGCAGGTCGTGGGTAATGAACAGTAGTGCCATATTATGCTTATCGCGTAAGTCAATCAGGACCTGAAGAATCTGCGCGCGTATCGAGACATCGAGCATCGACACAGGTTCGTCAGCAACGATGAGCTCTGGCTTCACGGCAAGCGCACCGGCAATAACGACCCGCTGGCGCTGCCCGCCAGATAGTTCGTGTGGGAACCGGGAGAAGAAATCACCGGGGGGATTGAGCCCGGCGGCCGCAAGCGCTTCGCGCACCCGCTCGGCGAGTTGAGTGACGTTGTCGACCAGCCGCAGTGAGCGCAATGGCTCCGCCACGATATCAAATACGGTGTGTCGCGGGTTGAGTGCCTGATAAGCGTCCTGGAAGATCATCTGCACGCGATGCCGATAAGGACGCAGGGCCGAGGAGCCTCGCTCCGCGGTCATGTCGCGGCCTTCGAACAACAGCTTGCCGCCTGTTGGCTGAGCAAGCTTGGTGATGACACGGCCCACCGTCGTCTTGCCACTTCCCGATTCCCCGACCAGGGCGACGATCTCACCCCGTCCGATGTTGAGGTCGATTCCGTCCACCGCGCGCACGGCGCCTGCAGGTCGACCCAGGACTCGGTCGAACAGCCCGCCCTGGATAGGAAAATGGACCTGCAGGCTCTCAAGGCGCAGGATGTCGATGGTGTCAGGCATGGACTGCAACCTTGTCTTCTTGCGAGGACCGGTGAAGGTGACAGGCGACGCGTCCCCGCCCGACCTTATCGAGGCTGGGGACTTCGGTCGCGCAAACCGCCATGGCCGACGGGCAACGTGGATGGAAGGCGCAGCCTGAGGGTCGATTCACCAGGTTGGGCGGATCACCCGGTATTGGCCGGATCATCTTTTTGCCGTTCGCCGGGTTCGGGATCGAGTCGATCAGTAGTCTGGTGTACGGGTGCTTAGGTTGGGCGAAGATCTCAGCAACTGTTCCGTCCTCGACGATGCGGCCGGAATACATGATCAACACGCGATCACAAGCCTCGGCCACCACAGAAAGATCGTGGGTGATCAAGATCAGGGCAAGGTTGAGTTGCGATCGCAACTCCCCGAGCAGTTTGAGGATCTGAGCCTGGGTAATGACGTCCAGCGCCGTGGTCGGCTCATCGCCAATGACGATCGAGGGGCGGCACGCCAGCGCCATGGCAATCATCACCCTTTGGCGCATACCGCCCGACAACTCATGCGGATAGGCGGAACCGCGATCCGTCGGAATGCCAACGAGTTCAAGCAGCTCCCGTGCCCGCGCAGTTGCCTCGCCCCGCGACATACCGAGCTTCAGCATGCAGGGCTCGGCGATCTGCTTGATGATGCGGTGTACGGGGTTGAGCGCATTCATTGCACCCTGGAAGACAACGGACGTTTCGCTCCAGCGATGTGGCCGCATCGCCGCATCGTCATCGATCGGCAGTCGCTCTCCGCGATACCGTACTTCGCCCTCGCTGACCCGCGCGTTGGGAGATAGCAGACCCGCGATCGCCATTGCAGTCGTGGTCTTCCCGCTGCCAGATTCTCCGACGAGGCCTACAGCCTCTCCGGCCCGGAGCGCGAAGGTCACATTGTCGATCGCTCGCAATGAAACGCCCTTGAGCCCATAGTCGACAGCGAGACCGTCGACTTCCAAAACCGACGGCTTGTCTCGAGAGGAGTTTGTCATGGAATAACCCTCCGCCGTGGGTTGAACGTGTCGTCGAGGGCGTTGCCAATCAGGACGAAGCTAAGGGAAACCGAAAGCACGCACACTCCGGGGGCACCGAGGTACCACCACGCTCCGGCGCTAGCGGCTCCAGCGCGTTGAGCGAGCGACAGCAAAGTGCCCCATGAAGGCTGCAACGGATCGCCAAGCCCGAGGAACGAGAGCGACGTCTCGACATAGATTGCTCCGGCGACGACCAGGGCACCATTGGCAGCGATTTGCGGCACGAGATTGGGAAGAATATGCCGCACCATGATGCTGAAATTGCTGCTGCCCACAACGCGCGCACGATCAATGAATGTTCGCTCCTTAAGCGACAGTGTCTGACTGCGAACGATGCGCGCGACGAACGCCCAGCTTGTCATGCCGATAACGACAAGGATCACAAAAAGAGAAGGACGAAAGCCGAGGATGTCTCCCCCGCGCCCCATCACCTCGAGAACCACAGGGGTGATGACCAGTGCCAGCACGAAGGACGGCATGACAAAAAAGAAATCCGTCAGGCGCATCAGCCAGACGTCAACCCTGCCACCGTAGTAGCCAGCGGTGATACCAACCGCAGTGCCGACGACGAGGCTGATCACGGTCGCCAGCAGCGCGATCGTAAGCGAGATCCGGGCACCATGGACGACCATATTGAGCACGTCCCGCCCCACCTCGTCGGTCCCTAGCAGATGCTGGCTTGATGGTGGCGCGAGGAAATCGCCCGTTGCGTTGATTGCAGTCTGGAGCGGTCCCACAAGGGTATTTGGGGCGGCAGCCAGCACAAGAAAGAAGACCAGACATACGACGCCCGCCTGAGCCCCGCCGTGGCCAAGAAATTGACGCAGAAAGTCTTTTATCGCTCGCGCCCGGCCTCGCGGGGAAGGTCGAACTGTACTTTCGCTCATTGGCGGACTCGCGGATCAAGAAGGCCATAGGCGAGATCAGCTACGAGGTTTGCAACAACGATCGACGCACCAAGCAACAGGAAAATGCCTTGAAGGATAGGGTAGTCCCGTGCATTCAGCGCTTCCACAGTCAGTCCTCCGATGCCCGGCCAGGCGAATACGGCTTCGACGGTGATAGCACCGGCGACCACGTAGCCAAGATTAAGGGCAATCAGGGTTACGACCGGTAGCATTGCATTGCGAAATGCATGACGCATGAGCATCTGACCATTGGTCAGCCCTTTAGCCCGCGCAGTCACCATGTAATCCTCAGTAACAACGTCGCTCATTGCGGCACGTGCGACCACGACGTATTGGCCAATGAGTCCGAGAGCCACCGCGGTGACCGGAAGCGCGAGATGCCTGAGGTGATCAAGTAACGAGTCAACAAAACTGATGGTTCCTCCGGGTGAATATGCACCGTAGCCCGGAAGCCAGCCCAAAGATGTACTGAAGATCACTACCAGGATCATAGCCACCCAGAAAGAAGGCGTCGAGTAGAGCAGCAGAGAGGTTCCGGTGGCAAGATTGTCTAGTGTTCCTCCTCGGCGCCAGCCCGCATAGATGCCAAGCATCACCCCAATAACAATTGCTGTTAACTGAGCAATCCCGACCAAGATGATAGTGGCTGGCAAGTGCTCCAAAATCAGGTCGGCGACATGCCTGCCCCTGAATTTGAAGCTGTAGCCCAAATCGCCCCGGACAGTTGCCGACAGGTAGTCGACCAACTGGTCCGGAAACAGCGGCCGATCGAGGCCCCAGTTCTGGCGCTGCGCCTCGATCTGCTCAGCGGTCACGCTGGTACGCGCACCGCCAAGCAGAAGCTTGGCAGGATCACCTGGAATGACTCGGAACAGGATGAAGTTAAGTATCGCCACCATCAGAAGCGTCACAATCGCCCTTATGATGATGCGTCCAATATGCCGGCTCGTCCCGCCTCCGTTCACGGCGTTGGCGCCGGCTTCAGGCGATCAAACGGGAAATAGCCCCACATCGACACCGCGTCGTTCGTCCCCCAACCTTGGAAGCAGTCCTTTCGATGGGCTTCGAGCAGGAAGGGGTAACAGAGCATGATGTAGGGCGCTTCGATGTAAATCAAGCGCGACGCTTGATCGACTAATTCCCGACTCTTCTTGAGGTCAACGGTGACGTCGGCTTCCGACAGCAGCTTGTCGAACTTGTCGTTCTTCCAGTAAGATGTGTTGCTGGTGCCGATGAGCTTACTGTTGCCCAAGCTGAGCAGGTCGTGAGCCGATGGACCCAGCCAGCCTGCGCTGACGAGCAGATCCCACCCGCCGCCGCCATCCGCCGGAGCTGCAGTGCGGGCCGCGAGCGCGCCGGAGTCGAGCTGAGTTACGGTGACAGGTATGCCAATTTGCTCTAGCCAGCCCGCGATAAGCTGTATGGCCGCGGTCGGTATTTCAAGAACACCCGACGTGGTCCCTGTGATCAGTTCCAGCTGGAACGGGTTTCCATCCCGGTCCTCACGGAGACCGTCGCCGTTGGTATCCCGATAGCCGGCGGCATCAAGTCGCCGCCCTGCCTCGGCTAGATCGAAATGGCGCCTGATCTCACTCAGTTCGGAGTAGTAATCGGCCGTCACCGGCATGGCCAGTCCGACGCCAGGGTCGGCGTGGCCGCGGAAGGCTCGATCGACGATGGTCTTCTGGTCGATCGCGTAGCCGATCGCATCGCGAAACGCCGGATCCTGGAGCGCCTTGGTGCTGCCTGCACCCTTCCCGGAGAGCGTATTGAAGGCCAGATAATTCCGCTGCTCGATGCGCGATTCTCCTACAGCGATGGCAGGATCATTCGACAGCTCCTCCCACTGGGCAGCAGTTAAGCTCATTCCGTAATCAAGATCGCCGCTCTTCAACCCCTGAGCGATAGGATCGGCAGAATTGAAGAAGCGGTAGGTCATGCCGGCCGTCGCCGGTCGCCCCGCGCGGAAGTACTTGTTAGGCGTGAGACTGGCAAACTGTCCGGGTTGAAATTCTGAAACGATCATAGGCCCGGTTCCCACCAGCGGCGGCTTGTTTTGGAAGGTGCTGCGGGCTTCGGCGTAAGATACGTCCTTCCAGATGTGCTCGGGAACCATCAATGTGTAGTTGTCGACAGGCCAACGAGTGCGGCTCTTGGTCACGATTTGCAGGGTCTCGTCATCCAGTGCCGCAATGGACTCGATGTTCTCCAAGCCACCCGTATTATTATAGCCAACGTTCAGTTCGTCCGGCTTGCCGATGGATCCCCGCAAATAGTTATAAGTGAACGCAGCGTCCCGCGCCGTCGCAGGCTGGCCGTCAGACCACTTCATGCTAGGCCAAATCTTGAATGTCCACGTGAGGTTGTCTTTGGCAACGGACCATGATTTGGCAAATCCCCTCCGATCGTCGTGGCGCTGGGCGTCCACGCCGACCAGAGCGTCATAGGTGAAGTACATGGGCCAGGACGAACTCCAAGTGGCAAAGGGATTCATCGTGTCGGGTGCGGCAATTCCGGCGATACGCACGATGCCATCGGCGCAAGATGAGCCGGCAAGCGCCTCCAAATTCATGACCAAAGGTGCAGCCGATGCCAAAAGCATTGCTTTCGCTACGGCGCGGCGACTGAGTGGCCACTTGTTCATAGTTTCTCCCCTCAAATTATATGTGTCTAATCGCATTTGGAACAGGCTGGCGACGCGACACGCGTGTCATCCCTGAACCAAAAAGCGGCGGTTTCCCTGTAGCGCTTCCATTGGAGTTGCCGTTGCTTGATCCCACAAGGATATTTTTTATATTGCAACAATCTGGAATCCAGATAGTTGCCCGTCGCTCCGAGGCCAAAGTGGGTGCCGCCTGCGGGCCTTCAGCACCCGTAGGCGGCGGGAGGGGGTAGCTGGTCAATTCTGCCTTTGAGTGTTCTAGCAAGATCTTATTCGCCCTTTCCGCAAATCTTGACAGTGTGCGGTCCAAACGGGCGGTGGAGCTCGGCGGACACGCCACTAGTGAGCAGGCTTTTGAGACTGCGGAAGCGGTCCGATCTATAGGCTGGAAATCGCGCGCAATGGATGATTTGCCGCACTCCGCACCTCAAGATCCACGTGCCCTGTAAGGAGGAGTGGCAAGACTTTTAGGACTCTGCTTTGGTTTTGTTGCAGAGGGCTGCATGGAGACGCAGGAGGATCGTAGCGGGTCAGGCGCTGAATGACGAACTGTTTGGCCAGCGTGCGGAGAGCCCCGAGGATCCCCACATGGTTCGGATCGATTGCACAGGAGGGGCTCATCGCTCAGGGGACGGCTGGGGTATGTTCGCCCTCGCCATCGAAAGATGTCCCAGGCGGCTTTCGATGGCATATGCCGCTGCAAGAACGGTGGTGTCGGAATAACGCGCACCGACCAATTGTAGCCCGACGGGGAGCCCTTGATCATCCAGTCCTGATGGAAGGGACGCTGCTGGTTGCTGAGTCAGGTTGAAGGGATAGGTGAAGGGCGTCCAGTCCACCCACCCCGTGAAACTATCGTCTGGCTCATTTCGCCCGACTGGGAACGGGGCGATAGGCATCGTCGGTGTGACCAGGAAGTCATAATCTTCGTGAAACTTCGCCATGAGAGCCGAAAGTTCGAACCGCATCGCCTCAGCTTCCTGAAATTCGGTAAGCGTAATCGTCAGACCGCGTTCGGCACCTTCCAGAAAGCCGGGATCTAAAAGTTGTCTTTGCTTTTTGTTCATTCGCGACAGAATACGGGCGGCGCCGGCGAACCAAAATGTCTCAAATATCTTGACCGGATTTGCGAATCCCGGATTGACTTCGACCACCTCTGCTTCAAGAGCCCGAAGTTGGTCGACCGCAATATCGGTGACTCTTTCGATGTCGTGAGCCACCTTCACATACCCAAGGTCTCGACTGTAGCCGATGCGCAGACCCTTGAGGGTTTTTGCTGGATTGACCTCAAGGCCGGGATAGGGCGGTCCAGCGTAGCCGTCGCGAGCATCCTTTCGTGCGATGACATTCATCATCAGGATCGCATCCGCGGCCGTGCGGGTCATCGGCCCCAAATGAGACAGCGTGGTCATAGCGCTAGCGGGCCATTGCGGAACGATGCCGAAGGTCGGCTTGAAGCCGAAGGTTCCTGTGAAGCTCGCTGGTATCCGGATTGATCCCCCACCGTCGCTACCTTGGTGAAGAAAGCCGAGGTTGAGGGCCGCCGCAACTGCTGCGCCGCCAGAGGAGCCGCCTGGCGTCAGTTCAGGATTCCAAGGGTTGCGGGTGATGCCGTAGAGGGGGCTGTCTGTAACACCTTTCCAGCCAAACTCCGGAGTGGTTGTCTTGCCAAGGATAACGGCACCGGCCTCGCGAATGCGCGCTGTAACGGGCGCGTCGTCTGTCCAGGGTCCCTCGGCGCTGCTCGACAGTGATCCACGCCTTGTCGGCCAGTCCCGCGTCAAGGTTAGATCTTTGATGGTGACCGGGACGCCATCGAGAACTCCGGCGGGCTCCCCCTTCATCCAACGCCCCTCCGAAGCCCGGGCAGCAGACCTAGCCCGCTGGTGATCGACGAGGCAAAATGCGTTTAGCATGGGGTTGTTTGCGTCGATCCGGCTGAGACAGTCATCGACGACTTCAACGGGCGAGAGCTGCCGCCTTTGGTATAGCTTCAGGCATTCGCATGCCGTCAGACCCTCAAGAGAGGTTGGCACGGATGAACGACTCTTCATTATACAAGGTCCGCTATATTCAGTTCTTCGGGCATAAAGTGCGAGCTATTGTTGATTCGGTCGCGGTCTTCCCGACCTTGTTGTGCTGCATTGACGTCGCCTATTGCATCTATATTTGGCCAAGCGGCAGCTCGCATCAAATTCAGTTTGTGTATCATGGTCATCTCGCAACGATACGGCTGGAAGCCGTGAGTGCCGTGGCCCGCTTCATGGCCACCCTGATACGAATGGCCCGCATTTTCCAGTTATGTACAAGTTCAGCAACTTGGTTGGCGCTAATGCGGCCGCGACCGGTAAAGCAAGAAATTGGAGCAGTTCAGCGATCGAGCATCTTAAAGTATCGCCATTCTTGCCGCTGTCCTAAAGAGGGATTCGGCCATTGGGGACTTCTGATTTCTATTTCTGAAGTCCGAGCAACCTAGAAGTATGTGACATTAGCTTGCAGCTCCCGGACGCGTATCGTTTGGTCAGCCGACCTCAGTTCATGGTGCGGCGCGAACAATGCAGAAAGCCTTGAGCCCTATCACGTCACAAGGTTGGCCGGATCCTCTCCGCATGACCTCAAACTTGGGCCTCTGGAAGCACGCGGTGACTCGTTCGCCTAGATCGCCACCACGTGACGTATAGGGCTACCAACCAGATCACAGGGAGAAGGGTCAATAGCGACGCCACTGCGGCGACCGTCGGGTCGATCTGGTTCCGTATATTTTCCCACATCTTCAGCGGCAGGGTGTACATTGAGAATCCGCCGACAAATGAGGTGACGACGACCTCGTCAAAGGAGTGAATAAAGGCGAACACCGCGCCGCCGATGATGCCCGGCCGTATCAAGGGCAAGGTCACCCTCATGAAGGTTTGCAGCGGCCCAGCCCGCATGCTCATTGCTGCCTGCTCTAGCGTACGGTCAAAATTTGCCAGTGTCGCTGACACTATCACGACGACATAGCCTATGGCGCCGATGCTGTGTGCCAGGACGATACCTGTCTTCGAGCCTATCAGTCCGAGATTGGCCAGCCCGAAGTAGGTCGCTACGCCCACAACGATAACCGGAATGGTAATCGGCGTCAGGATCGCCATTGTCAGAGAGCTGCGCAGTTGCGGGCGGGCGCGGCTGATGCCGTAGGCCGCGAGCGTGCCGACGACGGTCGAGAGGACGGCGACTGCAACGCCGATCTGAATGCTGGTCCAGGCAGCTCCATACCAGGAGGGATCGTCGAAGAAGGAACGGTACCACCGCAGCGAAAGGCCCGAGGGTGGAAATTCCAGAACCGACCCGGCGCTGAACGACATGATGATCACGACGGCTTCGGGAAACAGCAGGTAGAACATGACCACAACGACGAACACCGGTCCAACGATTTTCGACCATTGGCTGTCGCCCCGGGCTTGATAGAGCTGGACCGTCCATCGCTTCGCACGTGACGAAACGGGAAGTTCGCGGAGATAGCTTTTGATTGTGCCGAATGAGGGCCGCCGGCTTGGCCGAGACTTCCGCACTGCTTGTACCGCGCGCCCCTGGGTACCCGAAAGATCGAGCCCAAGCAAGGAGAGCACGGCCACGGCGATCGCCAGGAGAATGAAGGACGAGGCTGCAATGGGTGCCATATCAAAGCCGGTCGAGACCTGCGACGCGATGAAGGTTGACAGCATGGCATCTCGCAAGCCGCCGACGGCGGCCGGCGTAATGTAAAAGCCGAGGCAGATCACAAAGACCAACAGGGAGCCACTGCGCACGCCCGGCAAGCTGAGCGGAAAGAACACGCGCCAGAACGCAGTGAACGGCCCCGCGCCCATGCTGCGCGCTGCGGCCATCAGGGACCTGTCAATACCCATCATGACGCTGACCAGAGGCAGGATCATCATAGGCAGCATAATGTGCACCATGGCGATATAGACGGCCATACGGTTGTAGATGAGCGGCAGCGGGCTCGAGATCAGACCGAGTTCGAGCAAAAGATTGTTGATCAGGCCGCCATCGCCAAGAATTATGATCCAGGCATACGTGCGCGCCAATCCGCTGGTGAGATAGGGGATAACGACGAGCACGATGAGCGTCATGCGCAAACGCTTGGAGGCAGTCACGATCAGATAGGCCGCGGGATAGCCGATGATGAGGCAAATCGCTGTGGCCACCAAGCTGATCTCGATCGTCTGGTAGAGCACGCGGACATTCGCCGACCGACCGAAAAATGCACGATAGTTGACCATCGAAAGGTCCGGCGCATTGAGGCTAGTCAGGAAGAGCTGAACGATCGGTACACCGAAAACGACGAGCAGGATGGCGAGTGCCGGCACGGTGAGTGCAATGGGCATTCGGCCGAATTTCTGAAGCATTTGCATTCGCCCATCTCCCGGGGATTCACGCCGCTACGAAGCGAACGTCGGACCGCAGCCAATCAAGCCGCACTGTGTCGCCGGGTTGGAAGATCTGCTGCCCCGAGGCGGCATGTTCGCGCGCGACGAGCACTTTGCTTCCGACGCGCACATGGTATTTCCGCAACGGTCCGGCATAGATCATATCGTCGACAGTGCCGGTAACGGACTGGCACTGGCTCGCATCGGCCCTCTTCGGCGCCGCCGGCGCGGAGGCGCGGATACGCTCTGGCCTGATCATGGGCACGGTGCCGGACGGCTGCGCCACATCGGATTCCACATCACAATCGAGATTTTCGAGAATGTTGGCCTCACCGAGAAAATTCGCTACAAAGCGGGATGCTGGCCGATCGTAAAGGGCTTCCGGCGAATCGGTCTGTTCAATCCGCCCGGCACGCATGACAACGATGCGATCTGACAGTGTAAGCGCCTCCTCCTGGTCGTGCGTCACGCATATGGTGGTGATGTTGAACTCTTTGTGAAGGTTCTTCATTTCGATCTGCATCTGCTCGCGAAGGTTGCGGTCGAGGGCGCCGAGAGGCTCGTCGAGCAGGAGGAACGGCGGATCAGCGATGAGCGCACGGGCAAGCGCCACGCGCTGCTGTTGGCCGCCGCTCAGTTGCGACGGCATACGACGGCCGAAGTCCTTGAGATGCACACGCTCGAGGATGCGATCGACCCGCTTTGCTCTGTCGGCCGTCTTGACGCCCCGCATTTCGAGCGGGAATTCCAGATTCCGACGTACCGTGAGGTGCGGAAACAGCGCATAGCTTTGGAACACAATGCCTTGGTCGCGCCGATAGGATGGGACTGCGGCCACAGAATTTCCGGCGATCAAAATGTCGCCCTTACTGGCCGCTACGAACCCGGCAAGCAGCATGAGCGCCGTGGTCTTGCCTGAACCGCTCGGACCGAGAATGGTTAAGAACTCGCCGCGACGAACTGTCAGTGACAGGTCCTGTACGGCGGCGACCTGCCCGTACATCTTGGTAACGTTTCGAAATTCAATCTGAGCGGGAATTGAGTTCTGCTCCAATGCGTGATCCTCGATAGATGGGACGGACTCAGCGACATCGCGATGGCGGCTGCCAAGATCGAGATCGACGGATCGTCCGAAATGGAATCCTGAAAAACAAGGACGTCCGATATGGTCGGCTCCTTCAGAATATCATAGGTCGGCAAAGCGGCAAATTAGAGATTACCCCCTCGCCGACCAACTCACAGATCTGGATCTATCGCAGAACCCACTCGTTCCAGCGCTGCGCGAGCCTTTGCGTATTCGACAGGCCATCCGAGCCGACCTCGGCGTACCACCGACCGTTTATGGGGATGCTTTTCGCTACGTAGTCCGGATGTGTAGGCAGCTTGCGGGCTACATCCTTTGGTATAAACTTAAAGGCGTTACGGTTGCTGGGACCTTCGGGGTAGAGTTTGCAGAAGACCGCCTGGCGTTCACCCCGGGTGGCGAATTCAATGAACTTTTGAGCGTTTTGCGTATTGGGCCCCCCTTTCGGGATTACCCAATAGTCCCACGTTAGCTTGGCCTGACTGCGGTTAATTTCGATAGGCGAACCCTTATCAATCAACGAGATTGCCCGTCCGTCGTAAGAATTCATGATATCGCCAGTTCCACCACTCATCAATTGCTGAATCTCGGACCCATTCGTCCACCACTTCCGGATATGCGGCTTTATCTTGTCCAGGCTGGCGAAAATCCGGTCGATATCCATCGGATAAAGTCTATCGAGATCGACGCCCTCCGCCAGCAAAGCCTCTTCCCAGGGCCCTTCGGCTCCCAACTGACCCGAGACGAGGAAGCGAGTACCGGGAAACTTTGCGACGTCCCAGAACTCGGCCCAGTTGGCCGGTCGCTGCTTGTCAGCAGGGAACTTTTTCGTATTATAGATCATATTATAAGAATAGACAAGCGAGGCGACGCCGAATGGATCCCTGGCGAAATCATAGAATCCGTCAAGCTCTTCCTTCTTATAGATCGAGTAGTCGATCTTCTCGAGGTACCCTTTGTCAGTTGCGGGAAACACCGCGCCTGGATTAAGTGGACTTGCATCTATGGTGACATTGTTTGCTTTCATCATCAGCTCAAGCTTCGCGAAATCGAGGTCTTGGGTGATTGGAGTTACGTTGATACCAGTCTCGGCTGCGAACGGTTTCACATACGCCTCGATTTGTGCCTTTCCGACTTCGCCACCGTTGACCAAGACTCGCAGTTCCCCAGAGGATTGCGCCACAGCTCGGGTAGTGACAGAAGATAGCGCGCCTACAGCGATAGCGGACGACGTCGCCTGGATAAAACGTCTGCGGTTTAGACGATACTTCATTGCTTCCTCCCAGTTGATCCTTTGGTCACGAGAGCCCCGGATTCCGCGATACGACGAGATTTACTTCCCGACACGTGCCAAGAGGCGGAATCGGCCGGCATTACAGGAAAATTGTGAAGAAACGCCGACCGGACAGTTCTGTAACTTCGTCGAACATCCGTCGCCCGGCGCCTTCCGTCAAATGCTGATTGTATATCGGAGGCATCTAGAACCGATATATCCTTCACCGTCCCTGATACGTCCGGAGCCGCCGTTCGTCAGCCGCGTGCACAGCCAAATCAGCGGCGATGTCATGCGGTATCGATGCGGACACTTGCCGACGTCATTTTGCGAACGGGTCCGCATGGCCTGCAACAAGTTTCGTGAAAACGATGCTCGTCAGCAATGCGTGAGAAGATTCTGCTGCCGAACTAGCCTAGCAACACCGCTGTCGCGCCGGTAGGTTCACTCGACCACTCGTCTGTATGGCTGGGTCAGTTTTGAGCGGAGAATGCCATGGGCCCTCCGGCCACTTCTCACGATCATAGCCACCACTTGCCTACCCACCGAAACGGCGTCCTGTTCTGCCTGGTAACATCGACACTCAAATCAACCTTCAGCGTTTGAGAGGTCTCGCTATGATAGCCACCTCTTCATTAACGCTGACATGCGCTCCCGATTTGATAGTGCAGACTATTGATGTTGAAGGCGCGCAGATATCGATGGACTGGGCCGACACTGAATCCATCGGATGCAACTTCCCGATTATGTCTCCCTGCTGCACTTTTTGCAGCACCGAGCATCGAGGTTCGAAGATGCCGATGTCTGGTGATGTTACCTTGTCGGACAATAACGTTTCAAGTGTTTGACTAAGCTTCTGTTGGCGGTAGGTCGGAATGTCTACTGTTCCCTTGATCAGGCCAAGCGTGATCAAACCGTTGCGCAGTCTCATAGATTTTCAGATCCTCAAAAGCAACGGTGCCACCACCAAATTCCGTACAAATAAATACCTTGCCCTGGCGATGCACCCCAACTGTCGAACATACCAGCGGTCTCATTATGCTCCCAAAGCAATGTTACCGGCAATTTGAAGGACTCCCCCAGACGGAGTGTCTTGGCCATTAGATCGGCATCAGCAATAGGATGCGTAATAACCGCAGGCGCAGAATCCCACGTTGGTCCCATGCTATGCAGATCAAATATGGTATCGGCCTCTGGCACCAACATTCGACAAACCGCATCTGCAATACGTTCGCTTACCGAGCCATCGGCGCGCCCCGGAAACATCCGGTTTAGGTTTGAGCCGTCGACCGGTGTGTTTCGGCTCCATGCGCGCACGGCCGGCGGATTTAGCACCGGTACGACGAGAATTCTCCCGCAAGTTTGGACTTCGGGCAGCCACTCGATAAGCGATGCTGGAAAAAGCCCAATGGCGGACGGTCAGTTGGCGGCGTGGCACCAAAGGCCGCCTCTCGGCGCGCTTCGCCGCTGTCCGTGTCCGGGTTGCAGATGGCCCACCCCAGCGCATCCGCGACATGGGCGCTCAGCATCTGCCCGGCGAGGAGGTCTGGGTGATCGGCGAGCACCGCTCGACCGGCGAGCGCAAATACTACCTCTCCAACTTGCCCGCCGACACCCCGCTCAAGCAGATCGCAGGCGCCATCAAGGCGCGCTGGGTCTGCGAACAGGCGCATCAGCAGCTCAAGGAGGAACTTGGCCTCGACCACTTCGAGGGGCGCTCATGGACGGGCCTGCACCGGCACGCGCTGATGACGATGATCGCCTACGCCTTCCTGCAATCTCGCCGCCTCAAACAAGCGGGAGGGGGAAAAAAGAATCCTCGGCCCGCCGCCCCAACCGAGCCTACCCGCCGTCAGGCAAGCCATCATCACCGCGCTCGCGCAGCCGCCGCCAATCCGTTGTCCCCACTGCCGCAGAACCCTCTCCGCTAAAAATCTGCCAAAGTAGTGCTAGGCCGTAGACTCATAAGCGCGGAGCCACAGGCGCATTGAGGCGAGTTGGATCATGGCGAGGAAATTGGCAGCGAGCTTGTCGTAGCGGGTCGCCACGCGGCGGAAGTGCTTCAGCTTGGAGAAGAAGCGCTCAATAAGGTTGCGCTCACATCGCGCTATCCCAGCTCGGCAGTGCCATCTCCCGCCCATCGACGGTCCGGACCCGCGGACGCTCGACCGCGACCTTGCCGCCGTGAAGCCCGGTCCGGCCGCGCGTCGAGCCCCTCGCGCTCCTCAACCCGGCCGTGGCGCAGGCCGCAGGCTGCTTCGACGTCCGCCTCCATCATCGCGCCCAGCGCCTCCATTCCGGCCGCAAGGCAGAGCCTCTCGAAGCTCTCCTGAACGTCGGCGAACGCTTCTTCCAAAGCTCCGCTTGCCGCAGCCGTCGGCAATCCTTTTTATGGCGCTGCTCTCCTCAGTGGAATCGACACCCCAAGCCTACAGGCTCAATGCGAGCAACGCCGCCCCTTCAGAATTTCAACAATGGCCGGGACATCCCCCTACCAAAGTTGATAGTGTTGAGCCGCAAGGCCGGCATGGTACCATCCCATTGTTGGAAAAAGAGAAGTCGGCAGTGGCAGAAAGAGATGTTAGTCAGACGGGGCGATGAGACACAAGGAGCGGATGTAAAGGCTGTGGATTGCTCTCTGTGATCCTGCTCCAGAAGGATGTCATCCACGCAGGGACCACTGCAGGACAAGCCTATTCTTCAGCCTCGCCAACCACAGCGTTAAACCCTAGAGCGGTGCATTGTAAGACTCAAGCATTCGCAGCGAGAAGAGGAGTTCTCGATCGCATGGCTTCATAGCATGTGGTTGCAGGTCCTGACCTACTTCCGTTCGAACCGCGGTGCGACCGCCAACTACGGGAAGTGCTACCGAGCCTCCCTTCGCGTCGACACGTTCCTCACCGAGTCGGCGGTGAACTCACTCGTCGGCAACGGCATAGTTAAGAAGCAGCAGATGCGCTGGTCGCTCCACGACGCGCATATGCTCATGCAGATCCGGGCGACAAATCTGAACTGCGAACTTCGCAAGATTGCGGACACCGTTCCGGCAGCTAGAGTCAAACGTCCCTTCTCTATTCAAGCCCAAACCCGTCCCTTCTGCGCGCCGCCTGACCCCAGGCAAATTACCCGTATTTATCGGGAGCGCGTTGCGCAAGATGGCCCGCCGATGAGGCGGCGGCAGAAACGGCTGCAGCATATGCGGGAGAGTCGCAAGGCTACGTGCAACTTGGAGGATTTTTTGAATTGTCGAACGAGCCAGTTTCCTTCGAGACCCGTGACAACATCGCTATCATAGCGATAAACCGTCCGGATCGGCGAAATGCAATCGATGAGCGAACTAGCCCACAGCTGCGTATTGCAGTGGATCGGTTCGAGAGCGACGACCATCTTGCGGTTGGCATTCTTCGCGGTGAAGGACCTGTTTTCTGTTCAGGAATGGACCTTCAAGCGTTCGTCGATGGGGAAGCGGAAGAAATACTGTTTGGAGACGGGCATTTGGGCGGCTTGGTAAGCCGGGCACGAACGAAACCTGTTTTAGCCGCTGTTCAGGGTGCAGCGATCGCCGGCGGATTTGAACTCATGCTGGCCTGCGATCTCGTAGTGTCGACTGAAAACTGTAAGTTTGGCTTACCTGAAGCAAAGCGCGGTCTAGTGGCAGGCGCTGGTGGGGCGCTTCGGCTGGGTGAGATGTTACCGCCGGTACTTGCCAACGAGATACTCCTTACCGGCCTCCTTTTTGAGGCTCCCCGAGCATATCAGCTTGGTCTTGTCAATCGGCTGGTGCCGGAACATTTCCTATTAGAGGCCGCGATGAGTCTGGCTGATTCCATCGCTCAAAATGCACCCCTTTCAGTGCGGGCGAGCCTCGCACTGGTAAAAGCTCAGAGCGAAAAAGCCCGAAATTCGCTTTGGACACTGAATGACGAGTTGTTACGCGAGCTCATGCGATCAAATGACGCGTTAGAGGGTGCTACTGCGTACAAAGCCAAGCGCAGGCCGATCTGGCGTGGCGACTAACGACAGTCGCATGCCGAATTGCCAAGCATCTATCGTCTAGCCCGGTTTTCTCACCGCAACTGGCATTAGGCGGTGTTTTGGCCAGGCCAAGGGCTGGCATCGTGTCCCGATCCCGAAGACGAGCGCAATCGGCCCCGCGTGCGTACAGCCCTGGCGAACACTTCGCGGCCGTCGGTGATGGTCATGCGGGTCTGCTCCGGGTCGAGGTCGCTATGGAACGGCTTATTGCTTCCGCCGCCGGGATCTGGATCAGCCCGTAGCACGAGCCGTCCGAATCCACCGAAGCGCCGAGAATGCCTCGATCGGCTTCATCGCAAGGACCGATCACCGCGGCACCGGCGGCATCGGCAAACAGCACGGCGCTTGCGCGCTCGGCTGGATTGATACGGCGGCTGAGGATGTTGGCGGCGATGACCAGCGCTGGGTTGCCGTGCAGGCGAGTGGACCCGTCGTCGAACATCAGCGCATAGATGAAGCCGGCGCAGGCGCCGGTCAGGTCGACAGTGATGGAGTTGTCTAATCGCCGCTGGGACGTCAAGCATGTAATTGCGTCGAGACGACGCTGCCGGGTGCATGGTTGTCTTCGCGGTCGACATCAGTCGCCGCATGATGGAGCTCCGCGGACGAGCCTTCAATGTGGACGACGCACTTTGCTGAGACAGCGGTGCAACCCCATCAGCGGAATGGCTCGGCTAACGTCCCGGCAGGGACGTCTTAGGCGCTCAGATCCTGAACGCTATTCGCAAGATTTCATTGCTGTGGCGCCTGCATTTCGATCAAAGAACTCACCGGTTTTGAGCATCGAATGCATTATCACCGCCAGTTTGCGCGCCACAGCCACGGCAGCTCGTTTGAAGCCAACCCTCTCCCGGAGCTTGAGGCCCCACGTGCGCAGGCTGCTGTCGATCGAGCTGCGTGTCAGGATGACCGCCGCAGCCTCATAGAGAAGTCCCCGCAAATGTCGATCGCCGCGTCGGGATATATGGCCGTCATAATCGACTTCTCCCGATTGGTAGCGGCGCGTTGTCAGGCCGATCCAAGCGGCAACAGAGCGGGACTTCTTGAAGTTGCCCGGATCTTCAATGGCAGTGGCGAAAGAGGTTGCGGTAATGGCGCCGATGCCGGGGATCGACATGAGTATGCGGCATGCTTGGCTTTGACGTGCGTCTGCGACAAGCTGGCGCCCAAGCTCGGCGGCACGGATGCGAATGCCGCGCCAGGCTTCCAACATCGGTAGCACGACAGGAGCAAGCTCGCTCTGATCGATAAGAAGGCTCCGGACATTCTTTTCGAATGTAGTTCCCTTACCGGCGGGAACGAGCAAGCCGAACGTTTTCATGATCCCTCGGATCTGGTTGGAAAGCTCGACGGTGATACGGACCAGCCGGGTGCGAGCCGCCACGAGCGTGCGGGTCAACATACTGTCGAAGCCTTTCACGCGCACCTCGCGAAAGAACCCTGCTTCAGCAAGACGCGCCAAACCATCGGCGTCATTCGCATCCGTCTTGTTCGCCGCCATATCGAGAGCGGCTTTGGCATGGCGCGCATCGATGCAGATTGCCGGCAATCCCTTGGCGCGTAGCGCATGATAGAACCATACGGAGAGAGGCCCCGTTTCGAACACCACTCGCTTTACAGCTGGCGCCCGCTTGCGGACAAGCTCGGCAATGATGTTGGGATCAGATGCGCACTTCCCGCGCCAGATCCGTTCGCCTTCACGGCGGATCGAAACTGCCGTCTCTTTCATCGACACGTCGAGTCCGATATATTCTTCCATGGCTGTTCTCCATTCGATGTTTGGGCCTCGGCGTCAGGTCCTGAGCCCGTATTTCCATCCTATCGGGGAACAGCCACACTCCAAGACTACGATCGATTTCTAGGGCGACTCGCTCCCGCGATTACCCCATGTGGATGGCTCCCGCACCCGACGGCATAGCAATGTGCCAAATTGGTGATGTCGGAATCATCCAAAGAGGAGAGGGCATCCATGAAGGAAGTTAGCATTATCGCCGTTGACCTGGCAAAGCAGGCTTTTCAGGTTCATGGCGCCGCGGCTGAGGGGTCGGTTGTCTTTCGCAAGAAGCTGTCGCGTTCGCAGTTTCTGGCGTTCATGAGCCGGCAGCCGGCCTGCCTCGTGGCTATGGAAGCTTGCGCGACGTCACACTATTGGGGGCGCGAGATCATGAAGCTGGGGCACACCGTCCGGCTGATCCCGCCAATTTACGTGAAGCCCTTCGTGAAGCGGCACAAGAATGACGCGGCGGATGCTGAAGCCATTGCGGAAGCCGCATCGCGCCCGACCATGCGCTTTGTTGCCGTGAAGAGCGAGGAGCAGCAGGCCCGGGCGATGATCTTCCGCGCACGCGACCTGCTGGTGCGCCAACGCACGCAGTTGATCAATGCGCTACGCGGTCATCTGGCCGAATTCGGCATTGTGGTGGCGAAGGGTCCCGTCCATCTCGAGAAGCTGAATGATACGATCGATGAGTTGGAGACGGGACTGCCGCCGATGGTCCGCGAGATCGGGCGGACCTATCTCGATCAAATTGCCGTCTACACTGAAGAGATCGCCGATCTTGAGAAGAAACTCCATGCGGAAGCGGCAGGGGGTGAGGTGACGAAGCGGCTGCAGACTATGCCGGGGATCGGCCGGTCACGGCCTTGGCTATCGAAGCGTTTGCCCCGCCGATGGAAAGCTTTCGACGCGGTCGCGACTTCTCCGCCTGGCTCGGGCTTGTGCCTCTGCAGAAGTCAACCGGCGGCAAGCAGATCCATGGCAAGACCTCGAAGATGGGTCAGCGCGACATCCGCAGACTGCTGATCATCGGCGCCATGGCCGTGGTGCGATGGACCGCCCGCCGCGGCGCGCCGAAGGGATCGTGGCTGGCCGGCATGATCGGTCGCAAGCCTCGCCTGGTGGTCGCCATCGCGCTGGCTAACAAGATGGCACGAGCTGTATGGGGCATGCTCACGAAGAAGGAGAATTATTGGAATCCGGTGGCGGCAGCCTGATCGGGCCAATCGTCCATCGGTGTTGCGAGGAGGTCGCAAACGGTAAGGGCAAATGATCGATCAGATCGGGATCAGGAAAGCCAGTGTGATTCACGGAGCCACGAGCTCGCCCACAGTGATTTGGAACCTGATCCGCGCATCTCCATACCGGCCCGGGCCATGTCAACGAGCCGCAGTTGTGAGGCCTGACACATGACCGCACTCGATCGCAGGCTCTGCGCTGTTCAAAACCAACTTGCAAAACCGGGGGCATCCACACATAAATCACGCTCCAAACAACCGCGCCTGACTTCTTCAACAGATGGGGTGATTGGGGTCTCGCCCGAGCCAAATTGAGGGCGGCTGCTCCTATCGAGATGTGAGAACGTGGTCGATGTAGATCGCCACAAACATCAGGAGGAGCAGCCATGGAGTATTTTGCCGGACTTGACGTGTCTTTGGAAGAGACCGCCATCTGCGTCGTCGACGAGAGCGGCCGGATTGTGAAGGAAGGGCGGGCGGCGAGTGAGCCGAGGGCGCTTTATGAGGTCTTGCGGAAAATCGATCTGCCGCTGGACCGCATCGGGCTCGAAGCCTGCTCGCTGGCGGCCTGGCTTTATGACGGTATTCGCGCCGAAGGATTGCCGGCCATTTGCATCGAGACCCGACTGGCCAATGCGGCGATGAAGACGATGCCGAACAAGACGGACCGGAATGATGCCCGCGCCTTGGCGCAGATCATGCGCACCGGCTGGTATCGACAGGTGCATGTGAAGAGCCAGCAGTGTCGGCTCTGGCGGTCCCTCCTCGTCGCACGACGCACGGTCCTCAATGAAATGCGATCCATCGAGAACGTGATCAGAGCGATTCTGCGGGAGGCCGGCATCAAGCTCGGCACGCCAAGTCGTGCAGCCTTCGCCGATCGCGTGCGCGAACTGATTGGCGCAGATACGGTCGTCATGGCGCTTTCGAGCCGCTTCTGGCGATCGTGGCCACGATGCTCCGCGAGTTCGGGCGACTGACAAAGCAAGTCCTCAATATCGCCCGCAAGGAGCAAGTCTGCCGGCGACTCATGTCCGTGCCCGGTGTGGGACCCATCACCGCGCTCGCCTTTCGTGCGACGGTCGATCAGCCGGACCGCTTTCGCCGATCGAGGGATGTCGGAGCGCATCTGGGTCTGACCCCGGCACGCTATCAATCAGGCGAGACGGACATTCAGGGCAAGGTAAGCCGATGCGGTGACGAGCTCGCCCGCACCGCTCTCTATGAAGCGGCTCATTCGCTGCTTGTGCTCAGCAAGAAATGGTCGTGCCTCAGAGCGTTGGGGTATGAACGTCGCCAAGCGGCGCGGTATGGCCCAAGCCCGAGTTGCTGTTGCCCGCAAGCTCGCTGTCATTCTGCATCGCATGTGGAGCGACGGGACAGAATTCCGCTTCGGCAAGGCACCCGGCCCCGTATCGGCATGAAATAGGGACAACAGACCAGAGAAGGAGGAGTTGATTCCGCCCGAAAGGGCGTGATCCGGATCGTTCCCGCGGGGACGATGGGCAAGGCGATCTCGTCAGCAGGCACGATCCTGGGACGAACTCTCTCAAGGTCGTTCAACAGATTGAGACGCCTCGCCCTACTGACCCCATATGTGGACGGCACCCTTCTCGCAAGATTGTTGAGCAATGATTTGATCGGATCGCTTGCGCTCATATGTCCGGCCTTTGTGTACGGTCGCACATAACCGCTGGCCAAGATGGTTTCCGCGACGCGAGTTCCCAACATCATGGCGGTCTACAACGACCAATGGGGTCAACGGAGTGTCTCGCGTCTCGGATCGATCGATCACACCAACTGCTCATTCTCTTGCAAGTTCCGGCACCAGCTCAGCACGGTAACAGTAGAGATGTTCCCCGTGTCTGGCCGATCTCTATGCGGCGCGCGCCGAGGCTGGCGGCATAGGCTTCGCTCCGTAGATCTCGCCGCTTACCATTAGCTTCCAGGCGATGCGCGCGATCTTGTTCGCTAGCGCCACGGCAGCGAGTTTCGGCGGCTTGCGCTTGAGTAGGTCGACGAGCCAGGGGGAGACGGCGCCTCGGCCGCGTCGGACATGCCGGATGACAGCAGTAGCCCCGGCCACCAGCACGCTGCGCAAGGCTTCGTCGCCGGCGCGCGTGATCACACCGAGCCTGACCCTGCCGGCAGTTGAATGATCCTTCGGCGTTAGGCCAAGCCAGGCGGCAAAGTGTCGGGCCGATCGAAAGGTCTCAGGTGCCGGCGTCTTCATCACCAGTAGCGACGCACCGATCGGGCCGACACCGGGGATTTGCGCCAGGCGCTGGCTGCACGCCTCGGCCCGATGCCAAGCCATCAATTTGGCGTCGACGTCTTTCAGTTGTGTTTGCAGCTGCGCATATTCCTTGGCATGGAGCGCGAACAGCTCCCGCGCCAAATCCGGTAGCATCTTATCTGCCGCGATACGCTCGAGCAGCGGTTCGATCTTGCACATCCCCCTGGCAGCGATCAGCCCGTATTCTGCCGCATAGCCGCGGATCGCATTGGCGAGCTGCGTGCGATTGCGGATCAGCCGGTCGCGCAGGCCAACCAGCATCAATGCCGCCTGTTGTTTAGCGGTCTTGACCGGCACAAACCGCATCGTCGGCCGGCTCATCGCCTCGCACAGCGCTTCGGCATCGGCCGTATCGTTCTTGCCGCGCTTGACGTACGGTTTGACATATTGCGGAGGGATCAGCTTCACCTCGTGCCCGAACGACTGCAGCAGGCGCGCCCAGTGGTGCGAGCCCCCGCACGCTTCGATCGCTACCACCGTCGGCGACAGCTTCTCGAACAACGCTACCACCTCCTTGCGCCTCAGCTTCTTGCGCAGCACCGGCTCCTCAGCCGCGTTCACACCATGGAGTTGGAAGACGTGCTTTGACGTGTCGATGCCAATTCGAATAATTTGTTCCACGGACGGTCTCCTTTGCTTGAGATCTGCAACGACCTCATTCTGGCACATCGATGCCGTGCGGGGGCCGTCCACCCCAACATCATGCGGCGGCCTAACGTCGACCGCGAAGAGAAGCGAGTGACCCGCGGGGCGACATGGTCCGGAAAAAAATATCAGGAGGAGCTTGACCCCAACGACCCCAATCAGAGAAGCCTGCTAGAGCGTTCCGCCTCAGGCCGAGATCAGGCTCAAAGGCACTATGCCCTGCAATGCCGCATCACCACCGAGAATCCCGAGCAGGATTCAGCCATAGCAACAAATCCTTCAAGTAAATTTACAGGATCTTTGCGACCGCAGATCGCTGACAATGGTACGTTCACCACAAGGTCTGAGGTCAGGCAGGGCTAAAAAGCTGATGCCGATTCACCTCGACCGCCGCACGACAGGCAACGTCGGAGTCCAAGTAAATGACAAGAAAAACGCTAATCCTGCTTGAAGGCCATCCATGGCATAATGGTCTGCTATACGTCCAAGCGGCCCAGCGTCTTGGTCTTCATCCAATCACCCTGTCGGCTGATCCAGCTCAGTACGACTATCTTGCGACGGAAGGCATTGAGGCAATACGTGTCGACACAGGCAATCTCGATGCACTGATCCGCGAATGTTCCCGGCTCCGTGCGACCTACGACATTGCTGGGATTACGTGCGCCAGAGAGGCGTTCTATGCGACAGTTGGCAAGCTCTGCCGGCATTTCGATCTACCGGGACCGAACCCCGCATCGATTGAACGATGCTGCGATAAATTCACTCAACGTCAGCTCCTCGCGGAGGCCGGCGTTCCAATACCGGCTTATCGCATGGCGGCGAATGCGGCGGAGGTGGAAAGCGCTTCCGAGGAGATCGGCCTGCCGGTGATTGTTAAGCCAGCCGTGGGCAGCGGCAGCAGGGGCGTCCGATTGTGCCGCAACGTCGACGAGTTGGCTGAACATACGACCTATCTGTTGGGCGAGGAGCACATATGGCGGTCTTCGCCGAGGATACTTGTCGAAGAATTCGCACAAGGCCCGCTTTATGGCGCTCAGATAATGGGAAATGAGGTCATAGGGATTGAGGCCGCTGGCTTCGGCCCCCCCCCGCATTTCGTCTATCGTGAGTTCACCTTTCCGGCCCTGCTCACTGATGACGATCATGAGCGTATCACCAATGTTTCGCTGAGCTGTTTGCGAGCTCTCGGCCTTGGCTGGGGGCCAACGGGCATTGAATTCCGGTGGACGAAGCGTGGCCCCGTCGTCATTGAAGTCAATCCGCGACTTGCTGGCATGCCCGATCCTCAACTGGTTCAGCTGGCTTACGGTGTCGATCTCATCACCGAGCACATCAAGCTTGTAATCGGCGAGGAATGGAATTTGCGCAGAAGGCATTCGCAAGTTGCGGCCGCGCGGTTCCTGGTTCCTGAACGCGATGGCACCCTGGATTGGATCACTGGCGACAGTCAGGCCGCTGCTGTATCAGGCGTCGCCGAGGTCAAATTCTATGTTGAACCCAACACGCTGATCGTCAGGAAAGGCGATCTCCGAGACTGGATCGGATATGTCATTGCCGCTTCCCCCAGCCGTGCTCGGACCGAGGCGATACTTCAGCGTGCCGTAGACTTAATCGATTGGTCGATTACACCATTTTCGACCCCTGGCGAATAGGAGCGACCTGCGGCCCCCTCAAGCACTCAAGCACTTGTCCCGGCGCACCCTGTTGCGGGTCACCACCGCCCAGCCCATCGCACCGTGAATTTGAAACGCATTCTTCGCCAGATCGAGCGCGATCATAATCCTTCGTACCGCGGCATAAAACGCAGCCACACGTCCTTGCACGCTGACCCAGTAAAGTAGCCGCGAAGTCCCTGCGCTCAAAGCCTGACATTCAGGAGAAAATGTAGGATGATGAAGCGCATATCAGGTCGGACGCCTGTTTCATGAATCGCATGGATATGCGCCTGCGGCGGCAGATATCACGGTCGTTCGCGGCCAAGCTATGATTGAGGGGACCAAGGAAAATGGCACCACGCTCGGCGGGATTCTCGACGCCTTGATTGAACGCGCTGATATTCAAATCCTTCCCGTTTCAGATTTGATGGTCGCCCCGAGCGGCGCCATCGATCATGGTTTCTACATTGAGCAACGCCAGTTCTGGGGCGCGGAACTCAAGAGCTCGCGCCCGATGCGATTGTCCTCGACCTGCATGGGTCGATGCCCACGACTGAGCTCGAAAATGCGGAAGGTGATTTCCTCTCCTACATTCGCGCCGCCATCGGCGGAAACGCAGTCATCGGGGTAGGTCTCGACCTTCACGCCAATATCACGCCGCAGATGTTGAATGCAGCCGACATCTGTATCGCCCACAAGAACAATCCCCATGACGATTACTACGACAATGGCAAGAAGGTCGTTAAATTGGTCTTCGATGTGCTCGAAGGCCGTCTCGCCCCAGGCAGGCTCGAAACTCATCTCAGCCCACTTAAGGAAATGCACGCACGTGCCCGTGCGCTCGAGAAGTCGGAAGCGCCAGTGGTGGACCTTAGCATCTACAACGCCTATCGCTTTGCGGATCTAACGGGCATGGGTTAGGCCGCTGTGATACTGAGCAACGGGCCATATGCGCAAGCCAAGGCGATCGTGGAGGATTACGCCCAGGGTTCTGGGATCTGCGCGAGTGCTTCAAGGATGAAACCGCGACGATCGCAGAGGCCCTGGATGTGACTGCGCAGGACAAGAGCGGCATTACCAAGGCGCTCGCCGATCTTGGCGACCGGACGCTGGCCGGCGGGCCGGGGGACGGCACCTTGATCCTGCAGGCCGCACTGAAGCATCCTGTGAAGCTCCAGGGCGCGATCACGGTCAATGATCCGGAAACCGTCACACAGGCATCTGCCGCCGGAGCCGGCGCAAAAATCAAGATGCATCTCGTCGGCAAGGTGACCTCGCTTTATCTGCCCTTCCAGCGGTGTCGATCTATCGGGAGGACTGCTTTCAATTGCGGAGTGCAAAGTAGCCGGGAATCCGATCGCGGCACAACAACGATTACGGTTTGTGCAGCAGGACATGTCAGAGCTGGAGCTTGGAGAGCAGTTCGCCGTTGCTTTGGTGCCCTTCCACTCCTTTCAGCACCTCCTGACAAGTGAGCTGCAGATCAGAGCATTGGAGGCCGTTCACCGGCATATTCGGCCCGGCGGCCGGCTCGTGCTCGATCTTGTCGACTCCCACATTGACATCCTGTCAGAAAAGCTGGTGCCTCCCCGGTCGCGCTCTCCACGTCCCTCGATCGCAGAGCAGTTCGAACTCCTTGCAGCATGATCATCGGCGCGAAAGCGTCCCATTGTGACCAAAAGCACCATTTGCGACAGAACCGGCTGGCTCCCTCTGTTGTTAGAACTGCGCTCAGACTTCGGCGCGAACGCGCCAAGTCTCAATTTGACGATCGTCGCCTCGGTCGAATGCGATCGGCTTGTGCGATCACGCTAGAACGAGGGCGCCGCAGCTATCGCTCACCCGGCCAGCGAGAGAAAGAAGTCCAGTGGACCGCCGCGAACATATCGCTGACCATATGCAGGCTTAAGTAGGCCACGACGGGAGGCGTCTATGGTTACCATGATCGGCCTCGATCTGGTGAAGAATGTGTTTGTGCGACCTGCAAGTCGCGTGAGTTTCTGTTCACAGGAGGAAATATCGCCTGAAGAAACCGGCTGTTTCATCAGCCGTTCCCTACACGGACATGCCGAGCCGGTAACAGCTCGGTGTCAAGCTCTGGGGACAACGTAGCTGCCGGATTTCCGGTACGCCGAGCCGTGAGGCAAGGCGGAATCTGCCAGCACGAAGGCGGAGTGGAGCAAGGGATGCGCGGGTACGACCGACCTATGTGAACTTATAAACCTCGTGATCCTTAACAACGAAAACTGCTGACAGGCTTGAACCAAAACGGTACGCGGTGAGGCGCAGTCTTTGACTCGGAGACTTATGCGGAACAGGGTAAGTCCATACTGCTGCCGGCAACGGCAGGCGGACCATAAGGAACGCTGTTGGCGCTGAGGGTAAAAGAGTGCGGAAAAAGCGTATGCCCGGCTGTAATGGACGGGATACGGGCTGAGACATCGCCTGACTAGAAAGCGGGCAGACTTCCGCGCGGTCATTCATCGCGAGAGAACGTTGACCAATCGGTATACGAGGGAAGGCAGATGACGGCGATCGGCGCGAAAGCGACCGAGGCTGGTGCGTCCTCGCACACTGCGCAAGGCGAACTGGAAGCATATTGAAGTAGAGTGAAACGACTTCAGGTGCGTATCGCCAAGGCAAACCGGGAAGGCAGATGGGGCAAGGTGCAAGCATTGCAACGTCTGCTGACCAGCTCGCATAGCGGGAAGATGTTGGCCGTGAAACGGGTGACGGAGAATCGCGGTAAGAGAAGGTGGACGGCAAGATATGGTCATCCCCGGCGGCCCGGTGAAACGGCGCATTGGTGGTGCAGGACGAGATAATGCTGGCGAGACGCTAGACGTTGCTCTGCATCGAATGCGCACTCGCCTTTGGCGAGACGGCTCTCTCACCCTGCACGGCGGCCGCATCGAAAGCGGCCCGCCTGTGATCTACCTGCCAAGCCACACCCGATGTTGGTGCGGGTATTTCCGCCTAGACCAGCAGCAGATTCTTGGCATCGATCTGATCGCCGGCCTTGACCGCTTGCCCAGCAGCAACCGAAAGCGCCGAGACGACGCCAGGCATCGGAATTCCGATGGACGAAATGTGGCCCAGTCGTCATTGAAGTCAATCCGCGGCTTCACTTCACGCCTACTCCCCAACTGGTTCATCTGGCTTACGGTGTCGATCTCATCACCGAGCACGTCAAGCTTGCCATTGGCGAAGAATGGGATTTACCGCAGAAAGCATTCGTACACTGCGGCCGCGCGGTTCCTGGTTCCTGATCGCGATGGCGTCCTCGGCGTCGGAACTTCTGCCTATCCGAGCGTCGTCTATCGTCTACGCTATTCGATCCGGAGGGTATGTCGACGGCAACGAAGCAGTGGCACTTCTTGCGCGACCCCTGAAGGTCTAATTGTCCGTTCCAAAAAGAAGTGAGTGATTTTCAACCGATTGCCGTTCTATCGCGTTTCGACGGAGAGGGTACCGGGAACCGGGTCGCTCTCATGACCACCTATGGGGCGGGTTTACGGGCCTGGAGTCGGTGCGTCTGAAGGTGAACGATATCGATAGCAGCCGAATGGTCATTCGCATCGAGTAGGGCAAGGGCGGCAAGGGCCGTCTAACCAAGCCGGGGCGTTGGTTGTTTCCCCGGCGCGATGGCCGCGGCCCGATCCATTCGCAGACATTGGGGATCGCCTGCCGAGCGGCACCTGCGAACTCCTGGGCATTGAGAAGCGAGTGACTGTGGATACCCTGCGCCACAGCTTCGCCATCCACCTTTTGGAAGCCGGCACGAGCATACGGATCTTCAGGTGGCTGCTGGGCCATCGTAGCCTCGCGACGACGACAGTCTACCATCGTCCACATGTCCACTGCGTCGTGTCGGGCGGCGGCCTGCTCAGCCTGCCCCGGCGAAGGCCGGGGACCAGCGATGGATCGCAACCGCCGGATGAGAGTCTGATCAACTGTCTCTTCGAGCTCCACTCCCCGCCCTGTGCAGTTCGAGCCAAGCCGACCGCTTTTCACACTTGCCCCAAGCAGTTGTTCCCTCTCGCCTTCAGCCTTGACAGGGGATATGAGAGGCCACTAGACGACCTTTGCGGACGGCAGCGGCTGGATGAATTTGAAACGGGCAACACTGTGCCGGTCGTCGACACTGACGGGCACCTCGCCCTCGATGGTTGCGCGACGAACGACGCGACGCTGGTCGCCGTAATCCTTGGTCGCATATGCATCGTGGCTCTATTGTCCCAAATAGCAACATCACCCTGCCTCCACTTCTAGCGCACTGTGTTTTCCTGAGCGGTGATATGAGACTCAAATAGATCGAGGAGCCTCTGGCCGTCATGTTTTGGGACGCCAATGAAACGTGATACATACGAGCCAAGCACCAAGGTACGCTCGCCGGTCTCGGGGTGGACGCGTACTACAGGGTGCTCGGTCTCGATCCTCGGTCCGACAAGGGCATCAGCAGAAGGCCTCTTATAGGCTCCGGGAAAGCTGTGAACAGCCCAGAGGTCGTCGGCTAACCGTTGCAGCGGCAGAGGCAAATCGAAATATGCGGCCGCAGTGTTTGACCGTGTCGCCGCCGATTGGTGGGATCAGAACGCCTCGCAGTACAGCAATCTTCGAGTACGCATCCATGCAGGACCAATCGATATGCCAAACGTCAGCCTGAATTATCTCTGGCTGCAGAATCCATATCGAAGATGGGCGTCGTTCCCTCGGGGTATAGCGAAAGCTTCCCGAAGCGAAGAGCAAAGCCCTCCTGCTCGGCGTCGTCGAGATGAGCCTGGTCACGGAAGAAGATGACCTTATGCTCAAGTACCAGACGATTTATCGCAGCGATGGTCTGATCCGGGAGATCAGCCGACAGCTTGATGTTCCTGATTTTTGCGCCGATGCGCGCCGTGCATTTGACGACATCAGTCCGCGGAATGACACTATCAATCAAGTCCAGTTCACTCATGGTGGGATTCTCCAACGTTGCGGTCTTTTTTCTCTCCATGCAAAGCCATTCAACTGTGACATTTTCTCAGAAGAAGAGCGCCAAGTCCGGCTTTGCAAGCGCTTCCAAATTATCCTTTCAACGAGCATCACGGTCAGAGGTTATCGCTGGCTCGTACTCGCTCGTTGCGGCATCATAATGTTGCCCGTGTTCGCTGTTGGGTAGTGTTACATGTCTCCAGTGCGAACGGCACCTGCCTCTACTGGTAGGCTGATCTCGCTCGAGATCGAATGTAAGGTGACTGTCATCTCCTAAATCTGTATAAATTTTTGCGGGATTCAGTCGGCCAGTGGAACTGGCCGAATATGTCTGGACCGTTCCGTAACGGCGTCAACACGGCCCACGCAGCTGCGTTGTTCGGCGTGTCACGGCCGACCTGTTACCAGGCCGAGGACGCCTTCGAGCGCGAGGGCATTGCCGGCCTGCTGCCCAGCGCGCGTGGACCGAAGTCAGCCCACAGCTGCGACGGCCTTGCTGGGAATGCCGTTGGCGCAACGAAGAATGATCCGGCACCGCTCGGACAGCTGCGCAGCAGGTTCGCGTTCACGCCGTGCGCCAGCGCAAGCCCCGCGACCGAAACCCCGTCTCAAGACACGCGCCGATCAGTCGGGCCATCGCGACCGGGTTAAAGCGGCGCTTGCCGTTCCCCAGCACCTTGATGACCGCAAGCTTTCCACTGCCAGATTCGTCCATTTCTTGTGTCCTTACCATTGAAATGGACACAACCATGAAAGCCGCGCACGCAATTGCCTAGGTGCAGAAAATTGAGCGCTTACGTTGGAACGGCAGCCGAGAGCGCCAAACGAGCGGATGTTCGTTGACCGCTACGGCGAGCCGCTCAGCGCCTCGGGCGTCTGGTTCAAGCTTGTGGCTTATGTCAAAGCAGCAGCCGAAACCGTGCAATCTCTGCGAGTCAAGCATGCGACACCCCATAGCTTAACATGAGCAGAATGACCCGAGATAGCAAACCCATGCAGGGCCCGTCCGCAACGAAGTTCGTTAGACAAATCCGCCCGTTGCCGAGAAGGCTGTGAAGTCGTCCCAACGCTTGCACTGGCAAGGTCATCGGGAAGCTGATCGGCCGCAAGGGCGAGCGCTGTCTTGACAAAGCTCGCGACCGGCGGCCGCACATGGCCAATATTCGGATTAATTGACCCGAGCGCACATGCGTTTCCCGTTTTCTCTTGCCGCTGAAGAACGACGACGCCCACCCGATCTCCGATCACGTGCCACTGGCACAACACGATAGGGGCTAGCTTGTCTCGATAGAGACAAGAAGTTCGGGGGCATTCTTCTCGAACGCGTGGTTCTCTTACCTGCCGGAACGGGCAATCCGAATGTCTTCATAATACTGCGGCTCTGGTTCGAAAGCTTACTGATGAACCATATTTGCCTGGTGCGTGCCCCACGAGCGTGCGCGTCAGCATGCTGTCGAATCCCTTCACCCACACACCTCACGGAAGAATCCCACCTTGGCAAGATGCGCCAAGCCGTCACCGTTGTTCGCAACAGTTTTGTTTCGGCGCCATATCCAGCGCTGCCTTGACATGGCGCGCATTGATGCAAATCTTCTTCGTGATGCGGCTGGACGACGTCTTCGCCGCGAGCCTCGATCGGTTCTCGCTCGCTTCCACCTCAAAGCCTCTGAAACGTTGGCTGAGCTAGATGCGATTTGGTACTGCATCTGGTGCCCCTGCATCAGATCAGTGTCTTGCGCTACAGTGCTTCATGAGAGAGTCGGCTGTCGCAAAAGTACTCTCACGGCTCCACCGCGATTTCCGAAGTATGTGATAGCATCCTCAACAGTTCGTCTCGGGTCAGCCAAACGAGCCAATCGTCGTCGTCTATTCCCTGCGCAGGCAAGCGCAGGACTGATCCGTGCGGCTCTCGATGCAGATAGCCGTAGCGATTGACCACCCCGTTTTCGATGCCCCAGCCGGGAACGAGCCCGTAAATGAAATCCGGCGACCATCTAGCCCATGCTAGTCCAAATGCCAGGCGACTAATAATGACCAAAAGACCGCGGCCTCTAAAGTCCTCCCGCAGCCACATGTCGCCATGATATGCTACCAAGCCGGTTATTTTGCGAGCATTCGGCGCGTAGCAGCTACACGAGGAATCGAGCCCGGCTTGGAGGTTGGGATGTGAGAAGAAGGCTCTGAGCGACCCAAGGTGTTCAGCAAGGTTTGTGTTTGATAGATCGTCTAAACGCATTCCCTGGGCATGCGCTACCCTTCCTTCGCGGTCCCGCCCGACGATCCAAAAAACCTTTCTTGGCGGAAGATCAGAACAGTCCGGCCGGAAGAAAGGATAGGTCGGCGACTTTCCGGGAAGTCTGCTGGTAATCCGGACATACTCTTCAAAATCGTCGCCCATCGTAATGTGGAGGCCGGACTTGCGGCACAGCTCATCTGCTGCGCAGATGTACTTGGAAACCGCTAGCGTTGTCACGTTTCTCGGCATGCCGATACTCCTGGTCAGTGCTGAAACTACTCCTGGTCAGTGCTGAAACAATTCTACAGGTCACAGGCAAGTACCGACACTACCGCATCTGGTAGTTGACTCATTGGCTCATGGCTGAAATCGCCCCTACCTAGCCAATGAAACTAGAAATTAGCGCGCCTGCGGGCGCACAGGTGTGACAGGCACCTGGCTAGATGTTTGATCCCATGCAGAACCTGGCCCATAGCGCATCCTTTGATTCGGACGACAATGATGAACCATCAATAATCCCATGACCGGGGGTGGATAGCGAGCTGAATGGGGTTGCTAACCAACAACTCTGTGGAGGCCAGCATCCGTGTTGTAGCCGATCAATCTGCGGCGCCTGCCGCTATCCGCACCGATCGTGGCGCGATCTTCGTTTCTTTGGAACTCAGTAAATCGACTTGGTTGATCACTTCGCTGTCGCCGGGCAGTGGGGAGAAGATGTCGAAACATGCGGTACGCGGCGGCGATATCACGGGACTGCTGGCATGCTTTGCCCAGCTTCAGGACAAGGCACTGGCGAGCACCGGCCGGCACTTTGCGCTTGTAGTCATTTAAGAGGCGGGTCTCGACGGCTTCTGAATCCATCGAAGCTGGAGGCCGAGGGGATCGACAGCCATGTCGTCGACGCCGCCTCGATTGCCACGTCGCGCCGGCGGCGTCGTGCCAAGACCGGCAAGATCGATAGTGAGGCGTTGGTGCGTGCGCTGCTCGCCTACAAACGAGGTGAGCCGCGCGTGTGCGCGATGGTTAGGGTACCGAGCGTCAAGGAGGACCATCGGCGCATTGGCCGTGAACGCAAGGTTCTGGTTGGTGAGCGGACCTGCCATGTCAACCAGATCAAGGGCCTGCAGTTTGCTCATGGCATCACCGGCTACGAGCCGCTGCGGCGTGACCGGCGACACCGACTTGAGGAACTGGGGACCGGCGACGGCCGCGCGCTGCCCGAACATCTGAAGGGGCAAATCCGTCGCGAACTCGACCGGCTCGAGCTGGTGATAGCCCAGATCAAAGAGGTGCAGGCCGAGCGCGATGCTCTGCCGGCAATCGAAGTCGCCGAAGCTCCAGCAGCGACATTGCTCGATCTCAAGGGAACCGGCCCCGAGTGTGCGGCCATCCTCTATGCGGAAGGGCTGTTCCGGCACTTCGATAATCGCCGGCAGGTCGCCGCCAATGCCGGGCTCGCGCCGACACCTTGGCAGAGCGGATCGGTCCAGCACGAGCAAGGTGTCTCGAAGGCCGGTAACCCCCGGCTGCGAACGACGATGATCGAGTTGGCCTGGCTGTGAGCTTCGCAATCAACCGAGTTCAGCGCTTACCCGCTGCTTCCACGAACGCGTGACGCGCAACCAGGGGCGCCTCAAAAAGACAACCATCGTCGCCCTTGCGAGAAAGCTGCTCGTGGCACTGTGGAAATACGTGACCGCGGGCGTGGTCATCAAAGGTGCTCTCATGAAGGCATGATGCGTATTTCAGACGATCGTGAGCACGGATTTCACCGCATCGTGAGCAAGGATTTCGCGGGATCGTGAGCAGCGATTTCAGGCGATCGTGAGCAACCTTTTCGGAGGTGCTGGACGCTTCGGCCGACAACTCAGCGGTCTACAGGAGGCCTCGTTCAAAACGAGGCAGCCTGATGCCAACCAAGAGATTGTCGATGCGCCGGATCAGAGACGTATTACGATTGAGATTTTCCCAGGGTCTGACCGAGCGCGTCATCGCGCGCACGCTCGGGGTCAGCAATGGCGTCGTCCACGGTTACTTGCGACGCGCCCGTCTTGCCGGACTGAGCTGGCCGCTGACCGAAGGGATGGATGACGAAGGCCTTGAGCTGCTGCTCTTCCCTGCGCCGAAGGCGGCCTCGCAAAGCCCTCGGCGGCCGGTGCCCGATTGGAGCTATGTGGAGAAGGAGTTGCGCCGGCGCGGCGTAACGCGGGTGCTGCTGTGGGAAGAGTATCGTGCCGCCAATCCCGACGGCTTTGGCTATACCTGGTTTTGCACGACCTTCGAGGCCTGGAAAGAGCGCGCGCGCCCGACGATGCGCCAGACGCACCTGGGCGGCGAGAAGGTGTTTGTCGATTTCGCCGGCGACACCATCGACATCTTCGACCCCATCACCGGCGAAGCGCATCCCATGAAGCTGTTTGTCGCAGCGATGGGCGTCTCCAACATACCTACGCCGAGGCGTGCCCGAGCGAGAGCCTGCCCGAGTGGATCCGTGTTCATACGAACCTTTTCACCTTTCTGGGCGGCGTGCCGAAGTTCGTGGTCTGCGACAATCTCAAGGCCGCCGTCACCAACCCCGATCGCTACGACCCCGGTCTCAACCGGACCTATGCCGTGATGGCGAGCCATTACGGCACCGCAGTTCTCGCAGCCAGGCCGAGACGCCCAAAGGACAAGGCGAAGGTTTCATAGTGCGTCCTGTTCGGCTGATGGCACGGTAATGGAGGCAGGGCGGGCGGGATTAGCGTTACAGCCTGGGCGACCTTTGATGATCTCGAGGTGGGAAGGAATATCCCACAGACCCCGGCTGAGATTGTCGCTGTAGACTTTGGTGATGAGCCCCTGACGTCCCCATTGATGCACGGTGGTCTCGGCGATCTCGAAGCGTTCGGCCACTTCCTGGGTGGTGAGCATACCACAATCGCGCAGGCGCTGGCGACGACCGGGCAGGTTATAAGTTCTGCGGATGAAAGCGATTTTCTTGAGATTGAACGGCTTGCCGTCCCAGGTCCGCAGACCGCGTTCATTGAAGATGTCGGCGACCTCGCGATCGCAATAACGGTCGAGCAAGCGGTCGACCTCGGCGATCAAGTCGGGCTTGGATTTACGGATCTGGAAGATCGGCAGCGGCCGGTCCAGCGTCAAGGTTCGGGTCGCCCCGCCGGAGAGCCGCACGTTTGCGGTAATCGTCTCGGCCTTGATTAAGGTGACATCGGCGACCAGCAGCCGCAGGATACGCTTGCGCTCGCGGACATCGATGCGGGCATCGCTCCAGATCCGCGGGAACTGCTCGGCAAGATCGCGGACGCGTTGCTGCGTCTCGGCGTCGAGGGCGGCGGCTTCCTCGGGCGCGCGTCGTTCATAGTCCTCGACAACGTCGGTGTGGAGCCGCAGCTTCTCGTTCCACTCGGCCTCGAGAGTGTCGGCAACGAGGCGATTGTCGGGATCGACCTTCATGTAGCGGCGCCGGGCGAGCTCGGCGTCATGACGCGTCCGCTCGATATGCTGTCGGCGCAACGTGTCCATCTCGGCGGCGCGTGCCTCAAGCTCGCGCTGCACCGCCAGGGTGACCTCAAGGGTCATCGGCGTCATCAGCTCGACAAGCAATGCACCCACCGCCGGGTCGACGACTTTGCCGGGCACGGACTGGCAGACCTTGCCGCCACGGCGGGTGGCGGTTTCCTGGCAGATATAGGTCGGGACAGGCTGACCGTGCTCCTGGCTGTAATGGACGCCCATGCGCCCGCCGCAAAGGCCGCAGAGAACTCTGCCCTGGAGCAAGGCGGATCCTTCGCGGACCGGCCCGGCGCGGCGCTGCATTCCGTAGGCTTGCGCATTGGTGGCGAGACGCTCCTGGTTGGCCTTGAAGCGCTCCCAGTCGATATAGCCCGGATGCAGGTCGGGCATGACGAACCGCCAGTCAGCCATATCCACCTTGATCTGCGAGACGCCGCCGCCCGGCCGGGGCCGTCCACGCGTTCGACCGTAGACGAAGGCGCCGGCATATCTCGGATTATGCAGGACCTGGAGGATGCGGGCGTGCCGTGGCGGCGCCCACATGAGTTCGCCTTTGTGCAGTCCCTTGCGCAGTCGCCGCGGGAACAGGATGCCTTCGTCGAGGAAGAACTTGACGGTTCTGGTTGCGCTGCCCAGGCGCTCGAAGGTGGTGAACACCATGCGGAGCGCGGCCTGCACCTCGGCGTCCGGGTCGAGTGCGAGGGTGCCATCGGGCAAGTAGACCAAGCCCACGGGCGGGCCTATCTTCAGATCGCCGCGGCTTGCCTTGTTGAGTTGGCCGCCGCGCATGCGCGCCTTGAGGAAGTGCAATTCGGCTTCCGACATCGTTCCTTTCAAACCCAAAAGAAGTCTGTCGTTGAAGCTTTCCGGGTCGTAGATGCCATCCTCATCGAGGATGAGGGTGCTGGTCAGGGCGCACAGCTCAAGCAGCCGGTGCCAGTCGGCGGAGTTGCGGGCCAGGCGCGAGACCTCCAGCCCCATGACGACGCCGGCCTTGGCGAGCGCGACTTCGCTGACCAGTTCCTGGAAGCCGTCGCGGGCAACGGCGCTGGATCCCGATTTGCCCAGGTCGCGGTCTATCACGTGGATGCGTTCGGTCGGCCAGCCGGCGGCAATGGCGCGATCACGCAGCCCATATTGTCGCTGCGTGCTCTCGCCGTTCTCGGCGACCTGTCGAAGCGTCGACTGACGGATGTAGAGGTAGGCGTCGCGCCGCAGGTGATCGGCGGTGACTTTGAGGTCAGGCATGTGCTGGCTCCGCGGTTAGCGTGACAACAAGGCTGGCAAGGATGAGGGTGAGCTCGCTGGTGGCGATCGCGCCTGCCGACGGGGGGCGATGTACCGGGCAAGGCGGCGTAAAGTTGGGAGTTGTCGTTGCGGCCTTGATCCAGGCGACCATGCCTTGACGGTGCAGGGTTACGAGTCCTGATCCGGTGATCAGCCGGGCGCTGAGCACCGCGGCGCGCAGTTGTTCGTATGTGCCGACGAGGCTGGTCGCACGGAGGGTTAAGGCAGATCGAGTCGTTTTTTTTTGGGCGCCATGGCCCGCTCCAGACTTCGCCGGTGCACCCTGACGCCAAAGCGTGTGGCGATAGCGTCTACACATTGCGGCACGGTGAGGTCGGGCCGCGTCGTCCTGATTTGGTCGATGTAAGCGAGGACCTCGGCAGAGATCTTGTGTCCGCCCTTTGGACCCCGCTGCCGGGGCACCAGCCCGGCGAGGCCCTGGTCGGCCAAGGCGCTCTGAGCTTTGTAGAAGGTCGGCCGCGAGACCCCGAAGGCGCTGGCGACGTCGCTGATCGGCACGCGATCGGCCTGATGGCGGCGCACCATCTCGTAGCGGACCTGCACAAGGTCCCTGGCATCGAAGAAGGGATTGGCGGCAAACAGCGTGTCGCGCACGGCCTCGGGGTGGGGGTTGAGCGCGCCGTCGCGGGCCAAGGCCTCGGCCTTTGGGTCGCGTCGTCTTGGCTTTGGCTTCGCCATGACCATCATCCAAACTGATTCGTAAATATAAATACGCCTTACACGATGAGACGTCAAACAAGACAACTCCACGACGCTCAAGGCAATTCCCGCAATACTGGGCGTATCTCCGGTATCCGAGCAGGCGCTGCGGCGTAATTTGCCTTACACCAGCGGCGTATTTAACCTTACGCATCCTCCGCCTCCACCGGCGCAGCGATCCGATCCAGCAGCGTGAGCAAATCCAATAGGTCGACCGTCCGGAACGCCGCGCGCCCGGCCGCGACGCGCCGGAATGCGTCAGGCTGCTCCATGTCCGTCATTGCGGCGGCAATCGTGGGCAAGGTCCCGTCCGCCGCTCGGTAGATCACCCGGTCGTCGCCCCAATGCGGGCTGCGGCTGATCATGTCGAAGGTCTGGCCTTTAAGCGGGTGGAATGGGTGAGTAATGCGGACCGTGAGGCCGGTCGTCCCCACACGGGCTGCAGTTGACGGCTTTATCCAAGGCAAAGGTCGAGGTCGCCGTGCAAATTGCCCAGCGCTGGGTCCTGGCGCGTCTGCGCAATCAGCGCTTCTTGTCCCTGGCGGAGCTGAACGCCGCCATCCGCCTGCTGTCGCCGAACTCAACGCCCGCCAGATGCGTGGCTTCGGCTCCAGCCGCGCTCTTCGCCGAGATCGACAGGCCGAAGCTGGGAGAACTGCCGAACCAGCCATACCTCTTTGCGCGCTGGAAGCGTTGCCGCGTCGCGCCCGACTATCACGTCGAGGTCGACGGGCACTGGTATTCCACGCCCTACCGTCTCATCCGGGAACTCGTCGATGTGCGCATCGCCGACAACACCGTCGAGGTCTTCCACAAGGGGCAGCGGATCGCCAGCCACGCCCGTGCGCCCAACCGGCGCGGCCATACGACCGTTGCCGATCACATGCCGAGCGCGCATCGCCGCTACGGCAAGTGGACGCCGGGGGGACTGATCGCGGCCGGCGAGAAGATCGGTCCTTCCACCGCTGCCTTCTTCCAGGCTGTCATCGCTGACCGGCCGCACCCCGAGCAGGGCTTTCGCACCTGCCTCGGCATTTTGGCGCTGAGCAAGAGCTACGGCAACGCGCGCGTCGATGCAGCCTGCCAGCGCGGCATCCTCATCAAGGCACGCTCCGTCGCCTCGATCCGTTCGATCCTCAAGAACGGCCTTGATCGCGCTTTCCTCGACGAGGCGCCCGACCACCAACCCCTGCGCCACGGCAATATCCGCGGTCAGGGCTATTTCCACTGAACCAGGGAGATATCAATGCTCACCCATCCCACCCATGAACGGCTGGTCGCACTCGGTTTGACCGGAATGGCCAAGGCCTTCGAGGAGCAGCGACGATCACCGGATCTCGATGCGCTGTCGTTCGAGGAACGCATCGGGCTTCTGGTCGACCGCGAAGCCGCCGAGCGCGACACCAAACGGCTCACCACGCGCCTCAAATTCGCCGCGCTACGCCAGAGCGCCTGTGTGGAAGATGTCGATTTGCGCACCCCACGCGGCATCGACCGCGCCGTCTTCGCCAGGCTCGTCGCCGGCGACTGGATCGACCGTCATGAGAATTGCCTGGTCACGGGCGCAACCGGCCTGGGCAAGAGTTGGCTGGCCTGCGCGCTCGGTCACAAGGCCTGCCGCGACAATCGATCGGTGCTCTATCATCGCGTCCCGCGTCTCTTCGAGGCGCTCGCCCTGGCACGCGGCGATGGACGCTATGGCCGCCTGCTCAAGACGCTCGGCCGCGTTCAGCTCCTCATACTCGACTAACGTGCACTGCGCAGAGATGTGGAGCTGACACTGCAAGAGCCCGCAGACGCGCGACTTCCGACGATACAACTCCACATAACTGAATCACCGTCCACCTAGGATGGCCGCTCCCCTAAACCTCAACAGGAGAGCGCCATGCTAAAGGTTTTGTTCCCGAAGTCTTTTTGTCATTACGAATGTTCGCGCTTCGGCGCGGAGCTTGAATTGTTTGCCCGGTGGTTGCTCGCAGCAGGATATCTACCTGGTGCTGCGACACGTCGCCATGTCCACCGATTGAAGTGCATCCTCGAGGCTACGGCCGCTCTTCAGTGTGGCCGGATTCTACTCGGAGCCGAATTGGACGGAGCGTTAGCCTTCGTTCCTGGCGCTCTGCGCCACGCTTCCACCGAGCGCGCGTATCGCCGCTTCCTCAAGGCAGAGGGGCGGTTCGAAGAAACACAGCCGCAAGGCCCCGTGGAGCAGTTGCTGCTGCGATATCGAGAATATCTTCTAGACGTGAGGGGGTTAGCACCGGCGACGATCGGTCAGCATTTGGGAACGATCGAGGAGTTTCTGTCCTTGTCGGCGGGACCGTCACAGGATCTTTCCGCACTGACATCAGAGCACGTCGAAAACTTCATTCATACCTTGAGCCGCAGGGTGCTGCGCCAAACACTCCAGCACAAGGTTGCCCATCTGCGCGCTTTCCTGCGCTTTTGCGCCGATCGTGGTAAGGCAGCGCGAGGGCTAGAGCGCATCGATACGCCCAGAACCTATCGTGGAGAATTGCCACCTCGTGCCCTTGATTGGGAGGTGATCGAAAAATTGCTGTCCTCGGTCGCGAGGACTGATTATCTCGGCCGCCGTGACCATGCGATCCTCCACCTCATGGCCTATTACGGTCTGCGACCTTCTGAGATTGCAGCGCTGACGTTGGACGCGGTCAATTGGAAGCGACGTACACTGCGGGTAGAGCAGCGCAAGACTCGTTCCACGCTCGTTCTTCCTTTGGCCGACCAGACCCTTGAAATCCTCGACAGATATATCGCGGATGGGCGTCCCTGCGATTTGGTGACGAACTTTCTGTTTGCTAAAGTGCGTAGCCCTGTGGGAGCCCTGACGAGCTGGGGGATATGCGACATCTTCTCCAAGCGGGCACGGCAAAGCGGCCTGCCGCTAGATGGTGTCTCATCATACGCATTGCGCCATTCGTTTTTGCGATGCGATTGCTAGGCCGTGGCGTCGGGGTAAAGACGATCGGTGACCTGCTCGGCCATCAAAGCCTTGAGAGCACTTGTGTTTATCTTCGCATCGAGACGGACATGCTGCGTACGGTGGCTCTGCCCGTACCTGGCATTGCCGCTTTTTAAGGAGAACGGCAAATGTTCACAGCCATCTCTCCGACACCCCTGGATCAGCCGATTGTGGCATGGCTTGCCCACCAGCGCGCTCTTGGTCGCCGCTATTATCCGGAGGAAAGGGTTCTGGTGTCCTTGCGTGAATTTATCAGCCGCACCCCTGGACACGATCTTGACCGTGCAAGCTTTGATCGGTGGTGTGCCACATTCCCTCATCTGGCAAGCAACACCCTGCGTTATCGCCAACGCGTTGTCCGCATGTTCTGCCTGTACCGACGGCGGAAGGAGCCGGGCTGCTTTATCCCCAATCCCTTGTACTTCGCGCGCCCCCGGCCTCACCGGCGTCCCGTTATCGTGGAGCCCGGTCAAATAGCCGGAATGCTGACGGCCGCTAACAATATGTCCGTCGCGTCGGGATCGCCACTGCGGCCTGCGGTGTATAGGATGGCCGTCATTCTGCTTTACACAACAGGAATGCGTCGCGGCGAATTGTTGCGCCTTACACTGGCAGACTGCGAGCCTGAAAGTGGAGTGTTGCGGGTTCGGGAGTCCAAGTTCCACAAATCGAGAATACTGCCGCTGTCGCCCGACGCACATGCCGAATTGTGCAGCTACCTTCGAAAACGTCTCGCCCCACCGTTCAGCAGGGATCCCGACACACCCCTTCTCATCAACACGGAAGGCGGTCTTCGTGCCTATACCGGAACTGGGATCAGCGGCGGCATCCACGCTCTATTCAAAATGGCAGGTGTTGAGGATAGCGAGGGCCGGCGCCCGCGCATCCACGATCTGAGGCATAATTCCGGGTGTCGGATTATTCCGAGTGACGCCATCGCCGCGGCGTAATTTTCTCATGATTGCAAGTAATTGGATCAGCGTCGGCCGTTGATTGCTCGACATTATTCGGCTGCTCTTTCTGAGCGTGGACTTTCCCACGCTATAGGGAGAGACAGACGATGATTGATCTGAATGAGGCGCTAGCCAAAGATCGCTGGATAGGCCGATTGGCTAGCCACCTGGATGGTTTCGAGGCTTTGCTCGATGGCCAGGGATACGCCAAAACGACTGTTCAGCAGAAGATTAAGCTCCTGGCCGGTTTCAGTGCTTGGGTGGAGAGGCAGGATGTTCCGCTGAGCTTGCTCGGGGAAGAGGACGCAGATCTATTTCTGACGGAACTTGGTCTGCGCCCGAGGCGTGGCGATGCTTGGACCATTCGGCAGTTGGTACGATATCTGCGCGACACGGGCGGCGTGCCGGTGCTGCTGCCAGAGGTCGATACGAGCGCCAAGGGTAAGCTGATCGACGCATTTGGGGAATTCCTGCGCAAGGAGCGTGGTCTCTCGGCATCGACATTGACGAATTATCTGCCGATTATTCGTGGGTTCCTGGACGAACAGTTTGGCGGCAAGGATCCGGGTTTCGACCACCTGCGAGTGGGCGACGTTCATCGGTTCATCGTGCGGCGAGCCCAGGCCGGGTCGCTCGGCCGCGCCAAGTTGGCGGTCACGGCGCTGCGTTCGTTTCTGCGCTTCCTGCAGCAACGCGGTTTGCTTGCGACCGATCTCGCTGTCGCGGTGCCTGGGATCGCCGGCTGGCGCTTGGCACACTTGCCGAAGGCGCTGCGTGCAGAACAGGTCGAACGGCTCCTTGCGTCTTGCGACAGGAGAACACCGGCCGGCCGCAGGGACTACGCGGTTCTGATGCTGCTCGCGCGCCTCGGCTTACGGGGTGGCGAAGTCTCGGCCCTGACCCTGGACGATCTCGACTGGGATTGCGGCGAGATCGTCGTGCATGGCAAGGGTCAACGGCTGGCGCGGCTGCCACTGCCGGCGGATGTCGGTGCCGCCTTGGTCGACTATCTGCGGCAGGATCGGCCTGCTTGCTCAACACGCCGTGTCTTCATTCGCACGCGGGCTCCCAGACGCGGCTTTGTCAGCCAGTCGACTATTTGCTGCATCGTCCGTCGTGCGCTCAAGCGCGCCGGTCTGACGCCGGCGTTCAAGGGTGCGCACCTGTTGCGTCACTCACTCGCCACCGATCTGCTGCGCCGCGGCGCCTCGCTCGTTGAAATCGGTCAACTTCTCCGCCACAGCCAGCCGAACACGACACAGATCTATGCCAAAGTCGACATCGCGGCGTTGCGTGCCATTGCGCTACCCTGGCCAGGAGTCGCATCATGAGCGCGTTGCAAGCGGCGCTCGAAGAGTACCTGGCCGCGCGCCGCGCCCTCGCCCATAAGCTGCGTCTTTCCGGACGGTTGCTGCAGCGCTTCGTTGTCTTTGCCGAATCTTCCGGCGCCACCTTCATCACCACCGAGATTGCCCTGGCCTGGGCCATGCAGCCGGCAGAGGCACAGCCCGCCCAGTGGGCCAACCGGTTGGCGATGGTTCGCCGGTTCGCGCGCTATTGCAGCGCCATTGACCCGCGGACCGTCGTCCCGCCGACCGACCTTCTTCCTCACCGGTATCGTCGACCATCGTCCCCCTATATTTATCGCGACGAAGAGATCACCCGACTGATCGACGCGGCAAAGCTCTTGCCGTCGACAGTCGGCCTTCGCCCGCAGACTTATGCCACGCTCTTCGGCTTGTACGCGGCGACCGGTCTGCGCTGTAACGAACCGCTGCGTCTCGATCGCGGCGACACCGATCTCGTTGATGGCATCCTGACGGTTCGCGACACGAAGTTCGGCAAGTCGCGCTATGTGCCGCTTCACCCCTCGACGCAAGACGCCCTCAAAATCTATGCGGCCAGCCGAGACCGGTCATGCCCGAATCCGGTGAGCTCCAGCTTCTTCCTTTCCGAGCGCGGGACGCGTTTGACCGAATGGGCCGTGCGGTGGACGTTCGTCAAGCTGTCGCGCGAGGTCGGCCTCCGCGGCGCCAATGACTCCCGCGGGCCACGCCTGCACGACCTTCGCCACCGACTGGCCGTGACAACATTGCTGCGCTGGTATCGCAACGGCGTCGATGTCGAACGCCACCTGCCCGAGTTGGCGACCTATCTCGGCCATGCCCACATCACCGACACCTATTGGTATTTGACGGCAACGCCGGAGCTGCTGCAGCAAGCGCTGCTGCGGGCAGAACAATCTCAGCCGGAATCCCGCCCATGAGCGCCGCCCCAACGTTCCCCGCTCTTCTTGAGGCCTTCTTCACCGATCGCCTCATCAGACAACGACAGGCAAGCCCGCATACGCTTGCGAGCTACCGCGATACCTTCTGCCTGCTGCTGGCCTATGCCCAGCGGCAGCTACGCAAGGGGGCCTCGCACGTCACCTTGCCGGATCTCGACACCGCGTTCCTCGGCGCCTTCCTCGATCATCTCGAACGCGACCGCGACAACAGCGCCCGCAGCCGCAATGTCCGTCTTGCCGCCATCCATTCCTTCTTCCGCTATGTGGCGTTGCATGCGCCGGAACACAGCGCATTGGCGCAGCGTGTGCTCGCCATCCCGAGCAAGCGTTATGTTCGCCGGCCGGTCGCCTTCCTCACCAGCATCGAAGTGGCCGCCTTGCTCGCCGCTCCCGACCTCGGCAGCTGGATCGGGCGCCGTGACCGGGCGCTTCTGTTGCTGGCCGTGCAGACCGGCCTGCGTGCTGCCGAAATCGTCGGCCTTCGCTGCGAGGACATTGTCCTCGGCCCGGCCGCCTATGTGCAATGCCAGGGAAAGGGCCGAAAACTCCGCAACACACCGCTTCGCAAGGATACGGTCACGGTGCTGCGTGCCTGGCTTGCCGAGCGACGCGGGCGGAGCGCCGATCCTGCCTTCCCGACGATAAGCGGCACGTCATTGAGTCACGACGCACTTCAATACCTGCTGAACAAGCACCTCGCCGTCGCACGTCGCGACTGCCCATCGCTGGCCAGCAAGCACGTAACGCCGCATGTCCTGAGGCATACCCTGGCAATGGACCTGCTCCAGCACGGCGTCGACCGCTCGGTCATCGCTCTGTGGCTGGGCCACGAGTCGGTCGAAACCACCGCCATCTATCTTCAGGCCGACATGAAGCTCAAGGAGCAAGCTCTGGCAAGGACCGACACGGCCGACATCCGGTTGGGCCGCTACAAGCCCGACGACCATCTCCTCGCATTCCTGAAGAGCCTCTGATAATGCCGACCCAACAGCCAGAGATCCCCCGTATCCGTTGGCCTCCCGGCCGTCACTCGGAATAATCCGGCACTCGGAGTTATGCCGCTAATTCCGCATGCGGAATTATCGTCACAGCTTTGCGGTCGGCGCGCTGATCCGTTGGTATTTGGACGGCGCCGATGTGCAATCGAATTTGCCGAAACTGGCGCTCTACATGGGCCACGTCAGCATCGTGTCGACGGCATGTTATCTGCACTTCCTTCCAAAGCAGAGAGAGATCGCCAGCGACCGCTTTGAAGGGGCTTTCGGCGGTCTCGTCAGCGAGGTTGTGGCATGAAGAAACATCAATCCACCGCATTGGGCCGAAGCATGGCACGCTTCTTTCAAGAATATCTTCCCGCTCTCCGCGGCATGAGCCATCATACGATCCAAAGCTATCGCGACACGATGGTGCTGTTCCTGCGATTTGCAGCGGCAGAGACCAATGGATCCGTTGAAAGCATCGACGTCTCCGACATCAATGCCGACAGGATCGGCAGCTTTCTCACGTCACTTGAGGTCGAGCGTGGCAACAGCATTGCCACCCGCAATGCAAGGCTGGCGGCGATGCATACCTTTGCGCGGTTCCTATCTCGGAGCATCCCGAATATATGGATACCCTGCAACTGGTGGTGACACTTCCCTTCAAGAGGGGCGCGCGGGTGGCACCTGTCGAATATCTCGAAGAGCCCGAAATCAAGAGCGTGCTGGCGCGTATCGACCGCCGCACGCCTTCTGGACAGCGGGATTACGCGCTGTTCTCGCTGATGTTCAATACGGGTGCACGAGTTCAGGAAATCCTGAATCTTCGCATTTGTGACCTTCGTCTGGTATCGCCCTGCCAGGTGCGCCTGCACGGCAAAGGCAACAAGGTTCGCCTCTGCCCGATCTGGCGAAACACGGCCCAGCTTCTTCAGGAATTGATCAACACGCAGCATTCGCCCTCGGATAATCCCGCCGAGCAAAGGGTCTTTCTCAACGACCGCGGCACACCGCTGACCCGGTTCGGTGTTCGATACTTACTGCGCAAATATGTCGATATGGCTGCGGGGGAAGAATCCACCCTGGCCGAAAAAAGCATCCATCCCCACTCGCTGAGGCACACGACGGCCATCCACCTTCTCAAGGCGGGTGTTGACATCGCCACCATCAGTCAATGGCTTGGCCACTCGGGGCTGAACGTAACGATGCGCTACGCGCGGGCCGATATCGATATGAAGCGGCAAGCGCTCGAACAAGTCTTTCCCGACGTGATGTCATCGGCAAAAGATCAGACGATCATCGCTTATGATGGCGGGATGTTGGGCTGGCTGCGCCGCCTATAGTCGCTCAGTTATGTGGAGTGGTATCGTCGGAAGTCGCGCGTCTGCGGGCTCTTGCAGTGTCAGCTCCACATCTCTGCGCAGTGCACGTTAGTCGAGGATCAGCAGATCGAACTTGTCGAGCTTTGCGATGGCGGATTCGAGCTGCAGCTCACGCCGTGCGACCTGAAGCTTCTGAACGAGATCGGTGGTTCGGGTGAACAGCACGCGCCAGCCGTTCTCGATGAGGGCGAGCCCGATAGCTGCGGCGAGATGGCTCTTTCCGCCGCCGGGCGGGCCAAACAACAGGATGTTGGCACCCTTTGCGAGCCAGCTGTCGCCGGCGGTCATGGCCATGACCTGCGCCTTGGAGACCATGGGTACGGCGTCGAAGGCGAAGCTGTCGAGTGTCTTTCCGGGCGGCAGATGCGCTTCGGCCAGATGACGTTCGACCCGGCGCCGATCGCGCTCGGCCAACTCATGCTCGGCAATGGCCGAGAGGAACCGGGCGGCGGGCCAGCCTTCCTTATCGGCCTGTTCGGCAAATTGCGGCCACAGGGTCTTGATCGTCGGCAATCTGAGGTCGTTGAGCATGATGCCGAGACGGGCTTCGTCGATGATGTGGGCGGCCTTCATGCGGCGTCTCCCACATAGGCCGTGCCGATCAGGGCTTCATAGCCGTTGAGGGAAGCGAGCTGCACCGAGACGGTCGGCAGCCGTGCGGGATCCGGGCCGAAGAGCGTTCGCAAGAGGGCAATATCGGGCAGGTCGCCGGCGTCGAGGGTCTCGGCGAGTTGCTCGGCAAGTTCGCGCTCGCAGCCCCGATCATGGGCCAGCGCCAGCAATTCGACCATCACCTTGCAGGCCTGCCTGTCCGGCAGCCGCTCAATGAGCACATCGAAGGCCCTGCGGTAATCCTGCTGCGGGAAGAGCTTGTCACGATAGACGAGATTAAGAAGCGCCATCGGCTTTTTGCGCAGGGAATGGATGACGTGCCGATAATTGACGACCTGATCGTGCCTTCCATCCGCATGCCCGCGGCCTCTGGGAAGCGTCATCAGCTGTGTTCCTCCGACAAAGACCTCGAGGCGATCGTCGAACAGCCGGACGCGAAGCCGATGTCCGATCAGGCGGGAGGAAACGGTGTAGAAGACCTTGCGCAAGGTGAAGCCGCCGGTCCGCGACACGGTCACGACCACCTCCTCGAAGTCGCTGGTCCGCCGATCGGGGAGCTCCTGCAGATGAGGGCGTCGATGCGTTTGCCATGATTGGCGTTGTGCCGGCTGGCGATCTCATCGATGAACGCACGATACGCACCGAGATCGTCAAAGTCCTTGCTGCCGCGCATCAGAAGGGCGTCACGGATGGCGCTCTTGAGATGACCATGGATGCTTTCGATCGACCCGTTCTCGTGGGCGATGCCCTTGTTGTTGCGGGTCGGCGTCATGCGATAATGGGCGCAGAGCTCCTCGTAACGATGCGTGAGATCCTCCTTCGCATCGGCACTGAGATTGCGGAAAGCCGCCGACAGGCTGTCGCTGCGGTGATAGAGCGGCGCTCCGCCAAGTGACCAGAGCGCGTTCTGCAGTCCTTCGGCCAGGGCCACGAAGCTTTCACCGCCGAGAATGACATGGCTGTGTTCGAAGCCCGACCATGCGAGCCGGAAGTGGTAGAGCAGATGGTCGAGCGGCTGGCCCGAGATGGACACGCCCAAGCTGCTCATGTCAGTAAAATCCGACAGCCCGAGCCGGCCGGGTTCGTGAAGCTGACGGAAGATAACCTCCTGCTCTTCGCCGTGGATGGCGCGCCATGACCGAATGCGCCGCTCCAGGGTCCGGCGAATGCCCTCGCTCAGTTCCGGGTGCCGCCGCAGCATCTCTTCGTAGATGGCGACAGCACGGATGCCTGGCGCCGCCTTCAAAAGGGGAACGACCTCGGCATCGAAGATGTGCTCGAGAGGGTCAGGCCGTCGCCGGCCGCGAGCCTTTTGCTTTTGCGATGGCAGGTCCGGATTCTTCTTGATGCGATAGGCCGTCGCTCTGCTGATCGACGCCTTGGCCGCGGCAACCTCGGTCGTATGTTCCTGTCGTAACTTCATAAAGAGCCTCATCTGATGGTCGGTTACATGACGGCCTGGCACAAAGGTGATTCTCCATTCTCCAGAAAATCGCCAAGGTACTTCAGCCAACCGCGCTCAAAGACGTCGGCAGTGACGCCGCGGGGGTGGTGTAACTCCGTTCGGGCTACGCCCTCACTGCGTCACACCACCCCCGCCGAGTCTCATCTTGATTGACGCTGAATCTCATCCTGATCGCCGCGCCGCATGCTGTCGATCATCTGGATGGCGCCGTCGTGGGCGGCGGTGATGGCCTCCATCAGCCGGTCCCACACGCCTGCCTTCCGCCATCGCACAAAGCGGTTGTAGCAGGTGGTGCGCGGGCCATAGCGCTCGGGCAGGTCCCGCCATGGTGCGCCCGATCGCAGCACCCAGAAGATGCCGCTCAGCACGCGCCGGTCATCGACGCGCGGTACGCCTCTGGACTTGTTGGGCAGCAGCGGCTCGATCACACGCCACTCGACGTCGGTCAGATCATATCGGCTCATGCGAACGCTGAATCACAATCTAGCTCGCTTTGAAAGCGGCCTTCGGTGAACATCCAGCTTGCGAACATTCGTCGCGTTGGCCAAGTTTGCGAGGAGGAGCAGCTATGATCGATGTCTACGAAAGCGCGACTGACGACCTAGCATTACAGTTGCATATCTATCTGTGGTCTGAATCTATGGGTCTCCATGATTCGGAGGTCATGGATGACAGGTGCATCAATCGAGACTACGCTTGAGCTTTGGGCATCATCCCTGCGTGAGGTGAAAGCCCGTATGCGCGGACTGTTTACGCAGGAGCGAGTTGCAGCATCTGCGAACCTTTTCCTGGACGGCTTGCTGGGTGACGAGCGCCGTAAGACAGGTTGGATGCGCGCTGAGGCGGCCGGTGATTCCGGCCCGTGGCGGCAACAAGCTATTCTGGGTCGCGGACGCTGGGACGCGGACGGACTTCGCGACATCGTGCGAGAGTATGTTGTCGAAAACCTCGCCACTGATGATGCGGTCATGGTCATCGATGAGACGGGCTTCCTCAAGCAGGGTAAGACATCGTGCGGTGTTGCGCGTCAATATACAGGTTCGGCAGGCAAGATAACGAACTGCCAGATCGGTGTGTTCGCCGCCTATGTGTCCGTTCGCGGTCATGCCTTTATCGATCGAGCCCTGTACTTGCCCAAGAGCTGGACCGGCGATCCGGCAAGGCTTGCAGCCACCCATGTTCCTGAAGCTATAGCCTTCGCTACCAAGCCAGGCTTGGCTGTCGATATGATACGGCGTGCGTTGGCAGCCGATGTGCCGTTTTCATGGGTGGCCGCAGATGCGGTGTATGGCGTCGGGGACGTCGAAGGAACCGTGCGCCGAGCCTGCAAAGGCTACGTTCTTGGGGTTAAATCGGACCATCATTTCGGCTCCTGGTCGGGCAAGCCTCCGGTCGCCGGCACAGCTCAGGAGATCGCCCGTGATCTCGATCCAAGTGCATGGCAGCGTCTTTCCGCCGGAGAGGGCACCAAAGGTGCGCGGCTTCATGACTGGGCCTACTGCGAACTCGCCGATCTCGATGCCGACGAATATAACGAGACGAAATCGGGACTTTGGACCCGTGGCCTCCTGATCCGGCGCAATATCAGCGACGGTGATCTCGCATTCTTCACGACATGGTGCCCGGCCGGGACGGGCATCCAGACGCTCGTTTCCGTTGAAGGCCATCGCTGGGCGATCGAAGACAGCTTCGAGGCCGCCAAGAACGAGCTCGGACTCGATCACAACGAAACCCGGTCATGGCATGGCTGGCATCGCCACGTCTCCCTCGTCATGCTCGCCTTCGCCATGATGGCGGCGATCCGGTACCGCGCCAATGACGCGACGCCCCAAAAAAGACCGCGGATGCCGACCATCAGGATCTGATCCGCTGGTCTATCCAGGAAGTCCGGCGCATGCCACCAGGCTTGCCCAGCGCCGCATAAAGCCCGCCGACGTCATTGCGTGGTCATGCTGGAGGCGCGCCCATCAGGCGGCCGCTCGACGAGCTCACCTGAAAACTAAAATGCAACTGTAATGCTAGGACGTAGATCTGTAATTTGCAGAGCTTGGCGGTGTATCCCTTGAGGGTTTCAAGGATCTGTCCGCACTGGCCGAGCCGGAGCTGGTCGTGCTGTATCGGGTCTCACAAGGCCGGACGTTGCATTGACTCGAAGCGGGCTGTCAGGCCCATCTGACTACCTTCGCATATCGTCCGTCCCTGCGTTCCCTCGCGGGACACCGCCCTCGGATCAGCGCTGGCGCTTCACCGCTGGCAAACTGTTTCTACCTCATCTCAAGCCTCGAACAAAGTGCCGTCGCGCAGCATGGCATGCATGATGACAGCGAGACGCCGCGCGAGTGCCACTCGGGCTTTCTTCAGGCCGCGGCGCTTCGAGATTTTCAGCGCCCAAGTCTTGAGCGCGAAGCTCTCCCGGCTCCGGGTCAGGATTGAGTTGGCTGCTTCATAGAGAAGCTTGCGGACCATGCTGTCACCTTGCTTGGTGATCCGGCCGGTCCAGTCGAGTTCGCCGGACTGATGACGCCTGGGCACCAGGCCAAAGTAGGCACCCGCGTTTCGCGATTGTCGGAACCGGCCGGCCTCGTCGATGGCCGCGGAGAAGGCGGCTGAAGTCTGGATGCCAACACCAGGTATACTCATGAGGATCTGGCAGGCCTGCGACTGAGCGGCGAGCATACGCAACTTGAGATCCAGTTCCTTGATCTGCTCGACCAGTTGCACGCGCACCGTCAGCAACGAAGTGATCGCTTCGCCAAGACCAGGGATGTGGGATGCTTCCATGATGCGTTCGATGAAGGCCTTTCCCTGCCCGACGCCCGGCCTACAGCCGAAGGTGGCGCACAACCCACGGATCATGTTGTCGAGCCGGACACGGGCCTCCACCAGATGGCCGCGAGCGGTGATCATGCTGCGTACACCGTGCGCGCCCGGCGATTTGACATGAACCTCCTTGTAGAAGCCCGTTCTTGCCAGTTGCGCGAGCCCTGCAGCATCATGGGGATCGGTTTTGTTCGCCTTCATCGCCTTGAGGCTCTGGTGCGCCTGGCGGGCATCGATACACACCACGTTGACGCCCAACTCCCGCAGGCCAAGGCAGATCGCGGGTGACATACGTCCGGTTTCGATCACCGCCCGCTCGATCGGGCCGTGTCGGCGCAATGCGTCGGCGATCGCATCCGGCGTGCTCTCAGCCGTCTCGGAACTCAGCTTGCGTCCATTTTCATCAATAATGCAGACCTGCGTGCTTTCCATCGACAGGTCCAGTCCGGCATAATGCTTCATGGCTGTTTCCTTCCTTCAGGATTCGACAACCAGAAGTGTGCGCCTCACCCGAGGCCCGAGGGAAGCAGCCACAAATTACACGATGACTCATTACCGCGTAGCCAGATGCGGATTGCGACGAGTTTGAGGGCGGCAAGATAGTTCTCAGCCAGCTTGTCGTATCGGGTTGCGATACGACGGAATTGCTTGGCCTTGTTGAAGAAGCGTTCGACGAGGTTGCGCGCCTTGTAGAGGAAGGGACTGAAGCAGATCGCGTCCTTGCGGTTGGCCTTGGGCGGAATGTTGGCCCATGCCTTTCGCTCGGTGACAGCATTGCGCAAGGCGTTGGCATCATAGCCCTTGTCGGCGAGTAGCATGGCACCCTCCGGCAATTCCTTGATCAAGTCCGCTGCGGAGGCGATGTCGCTCTTCTGGCCTGCCGTGAGCGTCAGCTTAATCGGCCTGCCTTGGGCGTCGACAAGAGCATGGATTTTGGTTGTCAGCCCGCCTCGGGAACGACCGAGACAATGATCTCGATCCCCCTTTTTGCCGTCGCGCCCTGCTGATGGACGCGAACAATGGAGGTGTCGATCATCTGCACCGTGCCGTCATGGGCTTTGGTGATGGCATCCATGAGGCGGTCCCACACACCTGCTTTCCGCCATCGGACGAAGCGATTGTAGCAGGTGGTGCGCGGGCCGTATCGCTCCGGCAGATCGCGCCATGGCGCACCCGATCGCAGCACCCAGAAGATGCCGTTCAGCACCCTGCGGTCGTCAACGCGCGGCACTCCTCGCGGCTTGTTGGGCAACAGCGGCTCGATCGCGCGCCATTCGAAGTCAGTCAGGTCATATCGGCTCATGTGGAGCCTGAATCAGAAAACGGCGTGGTATGGAAGCCTAAATTGCGGGCGGTCAACGACTCTTACAGCCGGACCTCTTCGACGGGATCGCCGCGCTCGAACTCCCACGCCCTAGCCATGTTCAACACATCCTCAAATGGCTCATCGGGGTGAGAAGTCGTGGATATAAAGCGTGTCTCGTCGCTTCCGTCACCGACGACGATCTCGTCGATAATGTCTTCAACCCTCGCGCAGCCTGGTCCGACCACGGCCACGAGCGATACACCGTCATTCAGACATTGCTCAACAAAGCCATCGAGCAAGGTCTCATCCGATACCGGAACGTGAAGAATTAATTTGCGGGCAAACGGCATAGTCAGACTGTAAGCCGACGGGTGATTGCTTTCCAGCGTCTCAATCATCCAGCGTTTATGAGTTCACGACCTAGTCTAAATTAAGGTGGGAACATCGCGACACGCAAACGCTATAGCTGCGGTTGATAGCGCGGCTGCGACCACAAGATCACACGCCTTCGCGCGTCAACATCACGCGACGAAGGCGAGCGTCGGGATCCCTTTTATAGATACCAATTTGACACAGATCTGCAGTCTGTCCAGGTTTTCAAGATCCCCAACGAACTACAAAGACTTCCGCCGGCGCCGCTGCCAAAAATCACGCGCGATAAAGGGTATGCGGTGTATCGCTAAGTATTTCGGCGCCGCTCTCTGTAACTAAGACATGCTCGCTGGTTCCAAGCAGATAGCCGCCCTCTCCGCACAGGATGATTGGCATATGCAAGGTCATTCCGGCCTGGAGGACATCGGTCGCATCCGGCTCCAAGCTCAGATTGCCGCGCTCTGTCCAATTGATACCTGTCTGGTACCCAACCCGGTGGTTAAGGACCTTCGGACGTTGAGATCGCTCAATCACCTTTCGCCCGGCAGCATCGACCTCGCCTGCGGTTGCCCCCGGCTTGATCGCGGCTATCACTGCTTCGAGGGCTTCCACTGATAGGGCGTGCAAGGATTCGGTCTCGGGATGCCGACCAAGCACGGCGCACCGGACAAGTCCTGCGGAGTAGCCCTGTTTGAGACCGCCGAGTTCCATGAATGCGGGCTCATCGTTTCTGATCGGATGGTCCATCGGGCTGCCGTGTGACAGCTTCGTTCGCTCGCCGAACAACAGAGTCGTGACAGGCGCCTGAAGCACGCCGCCGGCTTTTCTTACATCCAGGTCGATCTTCGCTGACACTTCCGCTTCGGTGACGCCTTCCCGCAATGAGTTTTGAAACGTGCGCACGGCCACGTCCGTCAGCACCATCGCGGCGCGCATGGCTTCGAGCTCGAGCTCTGTCTTTACCGCCGCTACCAACGCGACCAGACGAGTCGCGTCGGCGACCTTCATATCGGGAAGTTGCGTCTGGACCCGACTCACATCGGCCGGCGCGAGATTCCAGCAACCTAGCTCAAAGCCTACACTTTTGTTCTGCAATCCATACCGCCGAAGGACATCGGCGCACACTTTGGGAAAGTCGTTCTGCTCGGTATAGGTAACGATCTCGGCAACGCAGCTCTCAGCACGAACGGCGCCCAATTCATACTCCCGGATGACAAACGTCGGCGTCCGCCCCGGCACGAGGATCAGCGGGAACGGCGCGAAATAGGCGCCACGCCCGTTGTACCCGGTGAGATACTGCAGATGGCCATGGGCTGTAACGAGGAGTGCGTCGAGCTTGCCGCGCGCTACCGCTTCAAGGACCTTTTGCTGCCGGCGCTCATACTCTGATTTCGGGAAGGGCATCCCCGTTAGAGGAATCGCTGAGATAGTCATGGTATTCGTAACTCCTTTTTCAACCGTCGTATTGTACTGTCAATCAGTGAGGGGAAGCTCATATTCAGCCCCACACACCTTTCGGCTATGCTATGGAATAGAGGCCAAACGCACGACCGAACGGTTTGATTTCGTTTTTGATTCAGCCACTAACGAGAGGCCATGGGCGAAAAGTTGCGGCCTTACTGAAAAGCGACCGAACAACTGGGAATAAACACCTTAGGGATACGGCCCTCGTGACATCCTTTTCGCAAATTTTGACATTCATGGAGGCATTCACGTGGAGTCCCGCGGGTGTTCCCTGGAGCCGCATCCGTTTCCAGTCGCTGCGCCCACGTACTCACCGGCGCGGTCGCGGAATCGCCCGATGACGTCATCCAGTGGTACGGCCATCGCTCGCTCTAGGTTCGTCCAATAAATTTCGGCACTGGCGATTAGCTCCTCACTCTGGTCAGGCGCTCTCTCGGCCTTCCAGTATCGGATCAACGCGAGCATGGTGAGCCGCGCGAGAGCCGCAACAGGCAAAAGTGGGAGTTCCGACCCGTTTATCGGCCGGCTCTGCTCGTACCCGGCGACAAAGGCAAAGGCATCCTGCCACGGGTGATCCTGAGTGCGGCCGATCAGGTGCGCGACCGTATTGGCAGGGTCAAAGATCACCGCGCTGTGGACAGTGTCACCAAAGTCAAGGATGGCCGTCACGAAGACATCGTTGTGCGGATCCACCACGACATTGTTGGGAGCGTAGTCACCGTGGATCACTTGCATTTCAAGACTGGGCAGCCGCGGCAGCACGACTTCTTCGAAGAGCTTGAAGACCCGTTGAGCCAGCAGTCGGTGATTGGGGTCTGGCGGGTAATCAACAAGTCCCGCCCAATGGGGAAAGTGCCTAATGTCGTAAACTAAGCTACGCGCGGCAACTGGATGACCAAATGATCGCAATGCAATGTTTAATCGCCCGAGCATGTCTCCCACCTTGGTCAACTGCTCAACGTTGGCATCCATTTGCTCCCATAACAGGCCCTCGACAAAGCAGAAGACGCTGAGTGTTCGACAGGTGCCATCCCCCAAGTCGACTGGGACGCTATCCCTTCGGTCAAGGGTTGGCTTGATCCGCTGGACCGGCAGAGCGTGAGCGGCGTCATCAAGATAACGCATCGCCGCAATCTGCAACGCCGTAACTAGTTCAGGCTCGTCAGACGGTGACACCTTTACGAGGTATTGGCGCGCATCGGCTTTGAGCCTGAACGTATGGCCCTTTTCACTGCCCAATCGTTCAATCTGTCCGGTGAGCCCATAGTGCTTTTCGAGCATGTTGTTCAGCAACAAGGGGTCGATAGATTCGCTTGATGAGAGCAGGCTGCTCTCCTCCAGGAGCCGTTGCAGTATTGCGTCAGGTATTTTGTTCATGTTGCTAGAGCCTTCTAGAGCCGCTGTTTCGCTACGATGGCAAAGGTCTCAAGGAATCGAGACACATCGGCAGCGGTGAAAGCGACTGGAGGACGAACTTTCAACACGTTACCCGAGGAGCCGGTCCGGCTGATAAGAACTCGACGATCGCGAAGGTCCTTGATGATGCTTTCGCAACGAATGGGATCGGGCTCAAGTGTCTCTCTGTCCTTCACGATCTCGACACCAAGGTATAGCCCGCTACCTCGGATCTCCGCAACGTAAGGAGACTCCCGCGCCAGCGTTTCAAGCCCTGACTGCAAGGCCGCTCCGTTCACGGCAACGCGTTCACGCACATTCTCCTGCTCGAACACATCGAGCACTGCGGACGCCGCGGCTATAGAAAGCGATCGGCCGCCCAATGTATTGAAATAGCTAACCTTCTGTCCGAATTCGTCAGATACCTCCGGGCGGAAGACGACGCCAGAGATGGGGAAACCATTCCCAATCGCCTTGCCCATCGTGACGATATCTGGAACTACCCCGTGCCGACTGAACCCCCACATCGAATCTCCGAGCTGAGCGAACCCTGATTGAACCTCGTCAGCGATGTGAAGGCCACCAGCGGCATGAACTTCGTCGACCATGGCCTGCAGGAAGCCCACAGGGTGAGTAAAAATGCCGTCTGAGGTGAACGCGGAATCGGCGACTAAGGCTGCTAGCCTGTATCCGTGCCGTTCGAGATCAACAATTGCGGAACGCACTTGATCCCGCATATAATTCTCAAGGGATTGTTGGGGTCCGCAGAACCTGGGGTCAGGAGCGGCAATAAGCCGGACGTTTGGTCCCAGCGGGGATCCTGCGCCCAGCATTGGGGAAAAACTGGCGACCTCACGAGTGCGACCGTGAAACGCCCAGCGCGTAACTATGATACCTTCGCCGCCCGTATGGTACCTCGCGACCCGAACTGCGAGATCATTTGCTTCAGATCCAGTGCAGGGCAAGCTTAGTTTCGAAAGTTCGGCTGGGAATGTTGCAAGTAGCCGCTCGGCATAGGCCACCAGCGCTTCCTGGGGGTAGCGTGTATCTGTGTTGATCGCTGCAATCTGGCGGGCGACCGCGTCCGCTACATGCCTGTGCGCGTGGCCGACGCCCTGCACGTTGTTAAACGCGTCGAGATAGTCATTGCCGTCGCTGTCTATCAGGTGGGCACCAAAACTCGAGACAAACTCCACCGGAATAGTCTCGGAAAACTGGTAACCCGGCCCGAGCACCATATTCCGGCGTCGGATAATGTCGTGGAGTCGTTCAGGCAGATCGCTCATATCATTCGCATCGATCCGCGTGGGTTGCCGCGCGCTCATCTTAGCTTGACAGCGAACGATTGAAAAAACCCACCGGGGTTTTCGCACGGTCCGCTGCTAGCTTGTGGATAAGGGCAACACTTCGCATAAGATTGGCAAGTCCAGCCTGGACGCGAGGCGTTGCAATCGTTGCCGCAAATGTTACGGAAAAGCATGCGTTCATTTGGAATTCCTAGAAGCTGCATCCAGTGCCATGTCCTCGATCGGCAGTAGATAGCCGGCGGCCGCGCGCGTCCAATTCAGTTTGCAGATTGGTGTCTTCTCGCGACGAGATCGGCATGCGAGGCGGTGGCTGGAGCACCAGCAGGCATCAAGCACTGCGCGAGTCGGCCGCGATGCGCCGGCGCCATTTGCCAGCGCGCTGCGCACAATACCCGATGACCGTCTGTCACCCTACAATGCCCCCCCACTCCGCGGGGCAAGGCTAGGCTACGGTTATTGGCGGACCACACCCCTAGTGAGAGGGGCGAATCCTCAGGTTGGGTGAGGACGCCGTGTTTGCTTCAGGCAACCCGGCGGTTCGGCCGGACTATGATGAAAGGATCGCCAGGATGAGGACCGGAGAAAACATCGAGCGCAGCAACATTTCCGAAGAACAAAAAGAGCGGCCGTCCTCATAGTAAGTTTGCAGCCATCTAAAAACGCGATGGTATTGTCCGCAACATTATATTGGCGAACCCAATGCCAGGTGGCTCATATTTCGTGGGCTAGCGGATCGAACTCCGCAGTCAAACGCCGTCCGACGGAAATCAAGTGAGTGAAGTGCAGATCGAAGACGGGCTCCTCGCGTCGGGCAACGGCGCATTCTTCTATGACGGTCAAGCTGCCGTCAGGTCTGGCGCAAACCAGGACGGCATCTATGTCGGCGCACCGCTGTGCGCGGCGGCCGCAGTCGCCAACATTCAAGTGCTTAAGAAAAAAACATCCTGGAACATGTCCAGGATGTCGGGCCCTATTGGCTTTCCCGCATGAGAGCCGAACTGGAGGGACATTCCATGGTCGGCGAAGTTCGTGGCGTTGGTATCCTTTCCGCCGTAGGGATGATGCGGGATCCGAAAGCGCTCGTATCTTTTGAGCCCGAGGTGCAGGTCGGCGCGCGTCCCGCCGCTTCTCTATTTGAGCACGGGATCATCGGCCGAGCCATACCGCATGGCGATATCCTTGGCTTTGCCCCCCCCTCTGATCATCACCCGGGACAAATCGACATCATTGTCGACGCGACCGCGAAATCGGTCGATACGACTTACCGTGCGCTAAAAGCCGAGGCTGCGATGTGACCATGGCCGCACATTCATGAGTAGGAGTAGAAGCGATGCACACCGATGCAATTGTACAGTATCTTCACAACCACCAAAACGACATTGTAGATAGACTTTGCGCTTTCTTGCGCCTGCCAAGTGTAAGCACGGACCCAGCTTTCACAGGAGGGATGCGCGACGCGCAAACGTTTCTGGTGACCTGGCTCAAAAGCATGGGCTTGAGCGATGTCCAGCTTCTCGATGGCGGAGGCCATCCCGCTGTCTATGGTGCTTGGAATGGTGCGCCGGGAAAACCTACGTTGCTCATCTATGGACACTATGATGTACAGCCTCCCGACCCGCTGGACGCTTGGGTGACTCCACCTTTCGAACCAACGATCCGAGACGGACGGCTCTATGCGCGCGGTGCATCTGACGACAAAGGCTCGACTGCAATCGCGCTAGAAACTATCGCTGCTTTTCTCAACGTCCGAGGCGCCTGCCCAGTGAACGTAAAAGTCTTTTTGGAAGGGGAAGAGGAAATCAATAGTCCCAGTTTGCGTGCGATTGTGGAACTGTACAGCGACTTGCTGCAGGCTGATGGAATGATATCCACTGATGACTCGCGAGTGCATTCCGAAATCCCGACGATTAATGTCGGCTTGCGTGGAATTGTGGAGTTTGAGATTTCAATCAAAACCGCCGACAAGGACCTTCATTCTGGTCTCTACGGTGGCGCGGTTCGGAACGCCGCACACGAGATGGCGAGGATCATCGCTTCGTTGCATGACGAGAGTGGCGCGATAGCGGTCCCGGGATTGGTGCCGCCCATATCTTCCGTCCCCGTCCACGTACGAGCTGAGACGGCCAGATTTCCCTTCGACGAGGTCACTTTCGTCAAAGACGTTGGGGCGTGCGCCCAAGGAGAACCCGGCTTCTCGGTACGTGAACAGCTGACGCTTCGACCGGCTTTGGACATAAACGGAATGTGGGGAGGTTACATCGGATCCGGCAGCAAAACAGTAATCCCAAGAACTGCCAACGCTAAGCTGTCCTTGAGAACCGTGCCGGGACAGGACCCCGATCAAGTTTCAAACGCGCTAAAGGCTCATCTGCGTGCTGTTTGCCCGTCGGACGTTGAGCTCTCGATCGATGACCCGGGAACCGGGTGTCGCGCCTTCGACCTGCCTACCGGACACCCCCTTCTGCTTGCCGCTAAAAGAGTCTTGTCCGAGGCGCACGGCCAAGAGTCAGTGCTTGTGCGTCTGGGCGCGTCCATACCCGTCACCGCGGTATTCGAAGAGCTGCTCGGAATTCAGACGCTTATGTTCGGCTTTGCCCTCTATGATGAAGATATTCATGCACCCAACGAATTCTTTCGGTTGGCCTCGTTAGCGGAAGGCCTATCTGCGTGGCCAAGGCTACTAGAGCAAGTCGGCGAGCTCAGCGTCGATGAGTTTCGATCGATGGCTGCGGCGGCCGCATCCGATACCCAAGTGAAACATGCGGAGCAAGTGAGGGCGTTGATGACTTGAACCATCCATTGGAGAGCCTGGCTTGGCATGTCTCTAGGATTAAGCGATCGGTCGGCCGAGAATCCCTTCACCACCTACTCGTGTGGAGAAAAGCTTGACCTTTAGAAGAAGCGACTGTTCTGCGGCAGTCGTTTCAATGGCGACCTGCTTTTGAGGCAAACATCCTCTTGGTTGACCGAAAGTGGCGAGTATCAAGCAGACCGACTTGAACATTAACTAGCAGCTCGAACGGCGGGAGCGGCAGCGTGCCCGGGGGACGGTTAGATGCTTTTCGAGAAGGATAGCTTTGAGGAGGTCCGCCGATCGTTTCAGTGGTCTATTCCTGAGCGGTTCAATATCGGCGTCGACATCTGCGACAAGTGGGCTGAGGCAGACCCAACTCGTCTCGCGATAGTTGACGTCGATCCGGCTGGTTTTACGCGCGAATACACATTTTCCGACCTGCGCACGATGTCGAACAGATTAGCGAATGCACTTTTTGGGCATGGCGTTGGCCGACAGGTGGGTGAAACGGGCGACCGAGTGGGTGTGTTGCTTCCTCAACGTGTCGAGACTGCGGTAGCCCATATCGCCGTGACCAAACTCGGATGTGTGTCGATACCACTTTTCACCCTGTTCGGTCCGGAGGCGCTCGAGCACCGACTTCGCGACTCAGGCGCGAGGGTAGTCATTACCGACCGTGCCGGCGCCGAACGTGTCGCAAGCATCCGGTCTCGCGTGCCTTCGATAGAACTCGTCGTCTGCGTGGACGGCCGGGGGGAGGGCGACGAAGTCTCATTCCAAGAGATGTGTTCTGAGCAGTCGGACACGTTTATCCCCGTCGATACTCACTCCGATGACCCGGCGATCCTCATCTATACGTCTGGAACAACCGGCAATCCCAAGGGTGCGCTACATGCTCATCGCGTCCTGCTGGGACATCTGCCAGGTGTGGAGATAAGTCATGACTTTCTGCCGAAGCCCGACGACCGCTTCTGGACACCTGCCGATTGGGCGTGGATTGGAGGACTGCTCGACGTACTGATGCCTGCGCTTCATCATGGTATTCCGGTCGTCGCCTGCCGCTTTTCGAAGTTCACGACCGAGGCGGCGATCACCCTGATCCGCTCGCAGAGGATCAGAAACGTATTCCTCCCACCTACCGCCCTGAAGATGCTGAAACTCAAGCCTGCTGAGGAATGCTCGGGGCTCGACCTCCGTTCCGTCGCCAGCGGGGGAGAGACGTTGGGCGCCGAGCTGATCCAGTGGGGCAAGGACGCGTTAGGCGTGACGATCAACGAATTCTACGGCCAGACAGAATGCAACATGATCGTCTCGTCTTGTGCGGCCCTGGAGCCGCCCGCACTAGGATCTATGGGACGGCCGGTCCCTGGACATGATGTCGACGTCATTGATCCGGTATCGAGACTGAGACAGCCTGCAGGCGTGGAGGGGGCTATTGCGGCACTCGCTCCCGACCCCGTCATGTTCCTAGGGTACTGGAACAACCCGGATGCCACTCGGGAGAAGTTCATTCATGGACCCGAGGGCCGATGGCTGGTTACCGGAGACCGAGGTGTCAGGGACAATGATGGACGTTTGCGCTTTGTCGGACGAGACGACGATGTCATCGGCTCCGCGGGGTATCGGATCGGTCCCGCTGAGATCGAAGATTGCCTGCTCGGTCACCCGTCAGTGCGTCTGGCCGGTGCGGTCGGCAAGCCGGATGAAATCAGGGGTTCCGTCGTGGCGGCGTACGTCGTCCTGCGCGAAGGATTCAGTCCTTCGCAAAACCTTGCAGAGGACATCGCGGCACACGTGAAATCGCGCCTCGCCGCGCATGAATATCCGCGGGTCGTCAGGTTCATAGACGAGATGCCGATGACCACCACCGGCAAGATCATCCGGGGAGCGCTCAGGAAGATTGCGCAGGAAGAAGCCGCTCTCGAAGCACGATCCAGGCAGAAAGATTAAACGGGGACGCTACTTTGTCAGACCAACCATTGCTCGTCGAAAAACGGCGGGACATCACTCTCATATCCTTGAACCGGCCCGAACGTCGGAATGCCGTCGACGGCAAGCTGAGCCGCGCTCTGCGAGAAGCGTTCGACCACTTCGAGGCGGACCCGTCAGCGTCGGTTGCTATCATCAACGGTCAGGGTGCCGCGTTCTGCTCAGGGATGGACCTGAAAGCGTTCCTTGACGGCGAGGCGGACGACATTCTGTTTGGGGAAGGACGTCTCGGAGGACTCGTCAGTCGAAATCTGACGAAGCCTCTCGTCGCCGCTGTCCACGGCGTGGCGGTGGCAGGAGGTTTTGAATTGATGTTGGCCTGTGACCTCGTCGTTTCTGCGGACACGTGCAGGTTCGGGCTTCCTGAGGCGAAGCGAGGTCTGGTTGCGGGTGCCGGAGGAGCCTTCCGGCTCGGGGAAATACTCCCGCCAGTCATTGCCGCGGAAATCCTTCTGACTGGTGAATTGTTCGGCGCGCAGCGGGCCTACGAACTTGGCCTCGTCAATCGGATCGTTCCCGAGTCCGAAGTATTAGAAACTGCGTTGATGATGGCCAGAGCAATTGCACTGAATGCCCCGATGTCCCGGAAGGCAAGCCTCGATCTGGCGAGGGCGTCGTTGGCGACTGGCCGTAGCCTGCGATGGGCGATGAACGACGACTTATTGAAGACTCTCATCGCTTCAGAAGACGCAGTCGAAGGAGCTGCAGCCTTCAATGAAAAGCGTCCCCCGGTGTGGCGTGGCGTCTGACCCAATACAGTATTCCGGAGAGCCAAGTGCCAGTCATCCGCAGTTCGATCTCAACTTCTTCTGACCCGTTCCGAGCCAACGCGGGTCGCATGCGGAGCCTGATCTCCGATATCAGCGAAAAGGCGAAGTCGATCAGCCTTGGTGGCCCTGACGACGCGCGCCAGCGCCACCTCTCCCGCGGCAAGCTCCTGCCGCGGGAGCGGCTCGCGCAACTTCTCGATACGGGCTCGCCCTTTCTGGAAGTCGGCCAGTTCGCCGCATGGGGCATGTATGGCGACATTATCGCGTCGGCAGGCATGATCGCAGGCGTCGGCCGCGTCGAGAGCCGGGAGGTCATGATCGTCGTGAACGACGCGACGGTGAAGGGCGGCACGTACTACCCGCTGACTGTAAAGAAGCATCTGCGGGCGCAGGAGATCGCGCGGGAAAACAACCTGCCCTGCATCTACCTAGTCGATTCCGGCGGCGCGAACCTGCCGAACCAGCACGAAGTGTTTCCCGACCGCGAGCACTTCGGCCGCATCTTCTACAATCAGGCAACAATGTCCGCTGCCGGCATCCCCCAGATCGCCTGCGTCATGGGTTCGTGCACGGCGGGCGGCGCCTACGTTCCCGCGATGGCCGACGAATCCATCATGGTCCGCGATCAGGCCACGATTTTCCTGGGCGGCCCGCCGTTGGTGAAGGCCGCGACGGGCGAGGATGTCAGCGCGGAGGATCTCGGCGGTGCGGACGTCCACACGCGCCAGTCCGGCGTCGCCGACCACTACGCGCAGGACGACAACCATGCGCTGGCGATCACGCGACGGATCGTGCGCAACCTCAACCGCGTAAAGCCTTCTCAACTGCAACTCCGCGAGCCGCGTCCGCCGCTGCTCAACCCGCTCGAGATCCTCGGCGTCGTGCCCTCCGATACGCGCACTCCCTACGACGTCCGCGAGGTCATCACCCGCGTAGTCGACGGCTCCGAGCTCGACGAATTCAAGGCGAATTACGGCACGACGCTCGTCACCGGCTTCGCGCATATCCACGGCAACGGAGTGCTGTTCTCGGAAAGCGCGCTGAAGGGCGCGCATTTCATCGAACTCTGCACGCAGCGGAAGATCCTGCTTGTGTTCCTGCAGAACATTACCGGCTTCATAGTCGGCCGGAAATACGAGGCGGTCGGCATCGCGAAGGACGGCGCGAAGCTGGTCGCAGCGGTCGCGACCGCCAAGGTGCCGAAAGTCACCGTCATCATCGGTGGCTCGTTCGGCGCCGGCAACTACGGCATGTGCGGCCGCGCCTACTCGCCGCGCTTCCTGTGGATGTGGCCGAATGCCCGCATATCCGTCATGGGCGGCGAGCAGGCGGCGACGGTGCTGGCGTTGGTGAAGCGCGAAGGCATGGAACGCAAGGGTGGCAGCTGGAGCGCCGAGGAGGAAGCCGACTTCCGCCGGCCGATCCTCGATAAATACGAGCGCGAGGGACACCCGCTCTATTCGTCCGCACGGCTTTGGGACGATGGCATCATCGACCCGACGAAGACGCGCGAGGTGCTGGCGCTGAGCCTCTCGGCCGCGCTCAATGCCGAGATCAAGGACACCAAACCCGGCGTTTGGAGGATGTGAGGATGGGCAAGCTGTTCTCAAAAATCCTCATCGCCAATCGCGGCGAAATCGCTTGCCGCGTCATCCGGACGGCGCGCAGGCTCGGTATGGCGACCGTCGGTGTCTACTCCGATGCCGACGCGAAATCGCTTCATGTAGCAATGGCCGGCGAGGCAGTGCATATCGGCGCCTCCCCCGTCGCCGAAAGCTACCTGAAGGCTGACCGCATCATCGACGCGGCTCTCAAGACCGGCGCGCAGGCGATCCACCCGGGCTATGGCTTCCTGTCGGAGGCCCCGGATTTCGTCGAGCGGGTGGAAGCGGCAGGACTGGTGTTCATCGGACCGTCGGCTTCGTCGATCCGCGCCATGGGTCTGAAGGACGCTGCCAAGCGCCTGATGGAAATAACCGGTGTGCCGGTCGTGCCGGGTTATCATGGCGAAGCGCAGGATCCTGCCTTGCTGGCCTCCAGGGCCATAGAGATCGGCTTTCCTGTCCTGATCAAGGCGCGTGCGGGAGGCGGCGGCAAGGGCATGCGCCGTGTCGAGACTGCCGGAGAATTCGCCGATGCGCTCGCGTCGGCGCAGCGCGAAGCGAAAGCCTCCTTCGGCGACGACAAGGTGTTGATCGAGAAGTACGTAGAGAAGCCGCGCCACATCGAGGTGCAGGTCTTCGGCGACAATCACGGCAATGGGGTCCATCTCTTCGAGCGCGACTGCTCCGCCCAGCGCCGCCACCAGAAGGTCATTGAGGAAGCGCCTGCCCCCGGCATGACGCCGGAGATGCGCGTGGCGATGACCCACGCCGCCGTGAAGGCCGCGAAGGCGATCAATTACTCCGGTGCCGGTACGATCGAGTTCATCGTCGACGCGTCGGAGGGCCTTCGCGCGGACCGATTCTGGTTCATGGAGATGAATACGCGTCTTCAGGTCGAACACCCTATGACGGAGATGGTGACCGGACAGGATCTCGTTGAATGGCAGATACGCGTCGCTGCTGGCGAGCTACTGCCGCTCACGCAAGATGACATCCATCTCGACGGGCACGCCTTTGAAGCGCGGCTCTACGCCGAAGACGCATCGCGCGGCTTCTTGCCGGCGACCGGCACATTGTATCATCTGAGGTTCCCGCCGGAAGCCTCGTCGATTCGCATAGAAACCGGTGTTCGACAGGGCGATACGATTTCATCTTTCTATGACCCGATGATCGCCAAGATCGTCACGAAAGGAAGCGACCGGAAAGATGCTCTAGAACTGCTTGTCAGCGCGCTGGCAGTCACTGAGGTTGCCGGCTCAACCGTTAACACCGCCTTCCTTTCGGCGCTTGCTCAGGACGAAGACTTCGCCACCGGCGATGTCGATACGGGCCTCATCGCGCGCAAGCAGGGGGCGTTGACCGCCCTGGCCGAAGCATCTGCTCGTTCGAAGGCGCTCGCAGCGCTCAGGGTCGCAAGTGTTGACGAGGCCACGTCGAATGACCCCTGGGCCAGCCTGACTGGCTACGACCATTTCGGATCGACTGCCAAAGCGATCTCGCTCGGCGAGTCCGGCGAGATCAGTGTTTCCCTAACTGCAGAGACAAATGGCGCTTGGCGCGCTGAGGTCGATGAACAGACTATCCGTTTCTCTCCCACGTCGCTGCCCGAAGCACTCGCATCGGCCGTCATCTGGCCCGGCCACGTCACCGTCTTCGACGGCGCGGTCAGCCACACCTTCATCGCCCGCGATCCTCTCGACGAAGCTGCCGATGCTTATGGTGGCGCCGGCAGCCTGCGCGCGCCGATGCCCGGTCTCGTCAAGCTCGTGCGCGCCAAGCCCGGCTTCAAGGTCAGCAAGGGCGATCCACTTCTTATCCTCGAGGCGATGAAGATGGAGCATACGATCACGGCACCTCATGATGGCACGATCGCCAAGATCGCCGCCGAGGGTGCGCAGGTCGCTGACGGAACCGTGCTTGTCCGCTTCGAAGAGTCGGGAGGAAACTGATGCACGGGCTTTATCTGGAGGAATTCGACGTCGGCATGGTCATCCGCCATCCGATCACGCGCACCGTCACCGAGAGCGACAACATGATGTTCTCGATGATGACGATGAACCCGCAGCCGCTGCACATCGACTTCGCCTTTTCCGAGAAGACCGAGTGGGGCAGGCCGCTGGTCAACTCGCTCTTCACGCTCGGCCTGATGATCGGTATTTCCTTTCCACGACACGACCCTCGGCACGACGATTGGCAATCTCGGCATAACGGAAACCGTCTACCCGCATCCGCTCTTCCACGGCGACACTGTGCGCACCGAGACGGAGGTCAAAAGCGTGCGTGAATCGCAGTCGAAGCCTGACCGCGGCATCGTGGAGTTTGAGCACCGCGCTTATAACCAGAACGACGTTCTGGTCGCGAAGACTATCCGGCAGGCCATGATCCGGAAGAGGCACGCTTGACCATGCGCTCACTGCTTTTCGTTCCGGGCGACTCGGCCCGCAAGCAGGACAAGGCGATGGAGACGGGCGCCGACCTCCTGATCCTCGACCTCGAAGATTCGGTCGCGCTGTCCGCAAAGGAAGACGCGCGCAAGCTCACCCGCGCCTTCGTCGAACGCAACAAGGGCGTCGGACCGCTTCTCTACGTCCGCGTCAACGACCTCTCGACCGCTCTTACCGACGCTGATCTGGAGGCAGTGATGCCTGCTGCGCCCGACGGCATCATGCTGCCGAAGGCCAATCATGCCGATCATGTCACGGAACTCAGCGCGCGTCTGTGCTTGCTCGAAGCTCGTCATCGCATTGCCGAGGGCGAGACACGCATCCTGCCGCTCATCACGGAAACCGCCGAAGGTGTACTTAACGCGCCGACACACGCCCGCCCGAACACCCGCCTGTCTGGCTTGACCTGGGGCGCCGAGGATCTTTCTGCCTCGGTTGGAGCACTAGTCGCGCGCGACTATCGAGGCTGCTATACGGCGCTCTTCCAACACGCCCGAACGATGGCAATCCTTGCGGCGGCCGCTGCCGGCGTGCCTGCGGTCGATACCGTTTATCCCGATTTCCGCAACGAGGAAGGCTTTGCCAGCGATTGCGCCGAGGCAGTCCGCGACGGGTTCACCGCCAAAATGGCGATCCATCCGGGGCAGGTTTCCGTCATCAACGCCGTGTTCACGCCCTCGCCTGAAGCTGTGGCCCAAGCGAAGGAGGTGGTTGAGGCCTTCGCTAGGTCAGTCGGTGCTGGTGTCATCTCGCTCAACGGCAAGATGTACGATCGTCCCCATTTGCGTCTGGCTGAGCGGCTTCTTGCACGGCTGACCTTGGCTTTATGACCGGCATTTCCCGATGTGTTGGAGCGCATGTCCCGACCACCCACATCCTCCCAAGATTGGTCACCTAGCGGGCTCACAAAGAAGAAGGCTACCAAGTTGCGGGTCAGATCGATGCCATTGATAGGGAATGCCGGGTCTTCTCGCCGAGGAGAAGGAGGATGGCTGATATTTCGTCACTGACAGCAGTTCGCCACAACACGGAACAGGATGGAGATGCACGCAGCGATTTCAGAAAAGACCATGCCTGAAGGTCACACCTTCGATGGCCACCAGATGTGGACCCTGGAGAAGGCTCGGGCTCTACACGACGCTCCCTTCAACAATCTCCTCTTCCTGGCGCAAACCGTGCACCGCGAGAACTTCGATCCCAACAAGGTCCAGCTGAGCCGGCTTCTCAGCATCAAGACGGGCGGCTGCCCGGAGGATTGCGGCTATTGCAGCCAGTCGGCGCATCACGAAAGCGGGTTGAAGGCGTCGAAGCTGATGGAGGTCCGGCGCGTCATCGCCGAGGCGACCAAGGCACGCGATGCCGGCGCCACCCGCTATTGCATGGGCGCGGCCTGGCGAAACCCGAAGGCGCGCGACATGGACGCGGTGGTGGCGATGGTCGAGGGTGTCAAGGCACTCGGCATGGAGACCTGCATGACGCTCGGCATGCTCGATCTTGAGCAGGCCGCTCGTCTGAAACAGGCCGGTCTCGACTACTACAACCACAACATCGACACCTCCGAGCGCTATTACTCAGAGATCATCTCGACCCGGACATTTGCCGACCGGCTGGACACGCTCGCCAATGTCCGCGACAGCGGCATCAAGGTCTGTTGCGGCGGCATTGTCGGCATGGGCGAAGAGCCGGTGGACCGGATCGACATGCTGGTGACGCTGGCCAACCTGCCGGAGCATCCCGAAAGCGTTCCGATCAACATGCTGATCCCGATCGAGGGCACCCCGCTTGCCGAAGCCAAGCCCATCGAGCCGATCGAATTCGTGCGCGTGATCGCCCTGGCGCGCATCATGATGCCGAAATCGCATGTGCGTCTTTCCGCCGGCCGCACCGCCATGACCGACGAGATGCAGGCACTGTGTTTCTTTGCCGGCGCCAATTCGATCTTCGTCGGCGACACGCTGCTGACGGCGGACAATCCCGGCGAGGACAAGGACATTCTGCTGTTTCGGCGCCTCGGCATGGAGCCAATGGGCGCAATGAACGGGGCGCTTCTTGCCCGGTATGGCCGGTCCTTGCGCGGACTGGCGCGCAAGGACCGGCTGCGGACGCTGGCACCGCGCGCCGGGCTCGACTTCTCGTCGAACGACTATCTCGGACTTGCCTCCTGCAAAAGACTTGGCGAGGCGGTTGCGGCGGCGATTGCGCGGGGCACGCCGGTGGGCGCCACCGGATCGGCAACGCGCCGGAACACGAGGCGCTGGAGTCGGACGCTGCGGCGTTTTTCGGAGCCGATCGCGCCCTGTTCTTCGGCAGCGGCTACATCGCCAACTTCGCTCTGCTGACGGCCCTGCCGCAGAAGGGCGACCTGCTGGTGCTCGACCAGCTCGCCCATGCCAGCATGCATGAGGGCGCGCAAGCCGGACGCGCCGAGTTCAAGCTCGCCGCGCATAACGACGTCGATGCTGTCGAGGATGCGATCACGCGCTGGCGCGCCGAAGGCGGCATGGGGCGCGTCTGGATCGCGGTCGAAAGCCTCTACAGCATGGATGGCGACTACGCGCCGCTGGAGAGCCTGGTCGCGCTTGCCGATCGGCACGAGGCATTCCTTGTCGTCGGCGAGGCACATGCCACCGGCGTCTGGGGACCGGATGGCCGCGGCCTTGCCACCGCGTTCGAGGGCAGCGACAACATCGTCGCGCTGCATACATGCGGCAAGGCGCTCGGCGCGTCCGGCGCGCTCGTCACCGGGCCGGGAACGCTATGCGACTTTCTCGTCAACCGGTGCCGGCCGTTCATCTACGCCACCGCACCATCGCCGCTAATGGCGGTCGCGGCGCGCGAAGCGCTCACCATGCTGTCCGACGAGCCCACGCGTCGCGTTCAGCTGCGTGAGCGTATCGCTTTCGCGGGCCGGCAATTGGCCGAGCGCTGCGGCGTGGTGCCCAGTTGCTCGCAGATCCAGTCCTTTGTCATCGGCGACAACAGGCGCACCATGGCGGTGGCGGCGGCGCTCCAGGCGCGCGGCTTCGACATACGCGGCATTCGTCCGCCGACCGTACCCGAGGGCACATCGCGACTGCGCATTTCGCTGACGCTCAACGTCGACGAAGCCGACATTTCGGCCATGCTCGAGGCGCTCGTCGAGGTGCTGGCCTCGACATGACCAAGCGCATCGTCATCACCGGAACAGATACCGGAATCGGCAAGACGGTGTTTTCGGCGGGATTGGCCGGCTTCCTCAACGGCTTCTACTGGAAGCCGGTGCAGTCGGGCCTCGACGGCGAGACCGACAGCGAGGTTGTTGCGCGGCTTGCCGGCCTTCCGCCGGGGCGCGTGCTGCCGGAAGTGTATCGCCTGAAGGAGCCGCTGTCGCCGCATCGTTCGGCCGAAATCGACGGCATCGCGATCGAGGCGGCCAAGCTATCACTTCCAGACTTGCCGGGCCCGCTCATCATCGAAGGCGCCGGCGGGCTGATGGTGCCGCTCAATCGACAGACAAAGTTCATCGATATTTTCCGGGAATGGCAACTGCCGGTCATTCTTTGCGCACGCACCGCGCTCGGCACCATCAACCACACCCTGCTGTCGATCGAGGTCCTGCGGGCCCGCTCCATCCCCCTGATCGGCGTTGCCTTCATTGGTGATGAGGTAGCCGACACACAAAGGACAATCGTCGAATTCAGCGGCGTGCCGCAGCTTGGCAGGCTGCCGCACCTCGATCCGCTGATGGGTGGAACGCTGAGAGATGCAATGATTGCCGGATTCGACCTTGCCCTTACTGCCGGAGGCGAATGATGACGCAGTCTCGAGTCTGGCATCCGTTCACCCAGCACGCGCTTGAGCCCGCGATCCCTGAAATCGTGCTGACGGAAGGCGCCTATCTCCACAAGACCGACGGCTCCCGCATCCTGGACGCCATTTCCTCCTGGTGGGTCGTCACCCATGGCCACCGTCATCCCCGCATCATGAAGGCTATCGAGACAACCGCATCGAGACTCGACCAGATCATTTTCGCCGGCTTCACCCACGAGCCCGCCCAACGACTGGCCGAGGCGCTCGTCGACCTCGCTCCGCCCGGACTCGACTGGGTGTTCTATTCCGACAGCGGCTCGACTTCCGTCGAAGTCGCGCTGAAGATGGCGCTCGGCTATTTCCGCAACATCGGCGCGCCGCGCTCGCGCATCGTCGTCATGGAGCACAGCTACCATGGCGACACAATCGGCACGATGAGCGTCGGCGCCCGCGGCGTGTTCAACGCCGCCTACGAGCCTTTGCTGTTCGAGGTCGACACCGTCCCCTTCGCGGCCGCCGGGCGCGAGCAGGAGACGCTGGATCGGTTCGAAGCCATCAGCCTCGACCGACGCGCCGCCGCCCTGATCGTCGAGCCGCTCGTGCTAGGCGCCGGCGGCATGCTGATGTATCCGGCCTGGGTTCTGAGCGAATTGAAGAAGATCGCCGAAGCCTCCGGCACGCTCTTGATCGCCGATGATTCGGATTGATCGCTGCCACAGGTACATCGAAGGTCAGATCATTGCTCGAGCGTATCGCGACTGATGAAACGCTGCCTGAACTGGCACGTGAACTGTTTGGGCTGCACGGCCGCGAATATGATCGGCTGGAGGACGAAATCGAAAAGGTCGAAGCACGGCTGATGGCGTGGCATCGCACAAACGAATGCAGTCGAGCCTGACACGGATTCCTGGCGTCGGACCGATCGGCGCATTGATGATGGTCATGAAGACCCCGGCGCCCGAGACGTTCCGATCAGGGCGGCACTTCGCGGCTTGGCTTGGCCTGACGCCGAAGGATCACTCGACAGCTGGCAGGGTCAGGCTTGGCGTGATCACCCGAGCTGGCGATGAAAATCTGCGAAGCGTGCTCGTCGCGGGCGCCACCGCTGTCCTCCGGCATGTTCGGGAGGGCCGCGGGAAGAATGCGTCCCCATGGCTGCTGGACATGCTCAACCGCAAACCGCCGAAGCTCGTCGCTGTGGCGCTAGCCAATAAAATCGCCCGCGTCGCCTGGAAGCTGATGGTCACCGGCGAACGATACAATCCCAACGCTGCATTGTCGGCTTATGGCCAGGCAGCATAGAGATCAGTCATCCAGGGGAGCACAATGTGACGCGACCTTGGTAGGCTGAACCCGAACTTGCAGGAAACGAGCAGTTGGTGTGATCGATCGATCCGAAACGTGAGACAATCCGTACGATGCAAGGCTCTCAAAAGGCCGCAAAACCTGTTTGGAACTCATGTTGCGGAAACCATCTTGGCCCGCGGTCATGTACGACCGCAATCAGAGGCCGGACATATGATCGCAAGCGATGGGATCAAACCGCTGCCCAACATCTTGCAGGGAGGAGGCCGTCCACATATGCATCGTGCACCTGAAAGACGTGCTTTGGCGATCCAAACCGATGGTGCTAGTCTTCTCCATGACGGCTCTCCCTCATGTGACTTTCGACAGCCACTTTGGCACATTACGATGCCGGGAGCGGAGGCCGTCTCACCACACAGGTCAGCCCCGACCTCGATCTTGGAGATCGTGTCGATACTGACACCGGCTCGCTCGGCCAGTTGCTCTTGACGGCCGGTCCAGCGTTGCGCGTTTCAAGTTCGTGGGGCGAAATAAGAAACTGACCCTAACGAAACTTAGAACTGACATCCTCTCCCGCAGTTTGCTCATCGCTGTGACTGAGACCGTCGCGCCCTGCGAGATCCCACTGACATGCAGTTCGTAACGGACGTCGCGCGGACCTCGTTTCGGGCGAGATCAGCCTACCAGGAGTGGTAGGTGCGGTTCGCAATAATATGAAATACTACCAGTTGCGCATAGCCAACAAAACTGCAGCATCGGAGAATGCCACCATGAGTGAAATGGACTTGATCGATAATGTCATCCCACGTAGGGATGTAATCAAATGCACAGCGCGTATCGGTGCTGAAATCAGGAATGTCAAGCTTTCGGCCGATTTGCCGGACCGGACCATCGCTGCCATAAACGGCTTGGTGCTTGAGCACAAGGTCGTCTTCTTCCGCGACCAGGGTCATCTCGACGACGCTGGGCAGGAGCGTTTTGCTCTGCGATTCGGGAAGCTGTCGCCGTATCCGGAGGGAACGACGCCGATTTACGACATTGATACCGCACGTGGAGATACCGGGGCTTACGTTTGGCATATCGATTGGTCCTGCATGGACGCTTATCCCAAGATTGCGGTGCTGCGAGGCGTTACGATACCGCTAGTCGGTGGCGACACCGTCTGGTCAAACACCGCGGCCGCATATCTCGACTTACCGTTGCCGCTGCAACGGCTTGCCAACGAACTCTGGGCTGTTCACAGCTTCCCCGGATCTTATCTCAGGTCTTCTACCGAGCCCAATACTGGACCGATGATCGAGACAGAGCATCCAGTCGTACGCGTCCACCCCGAGACCGGGGAGCGCACGCTTGTGCTCGGCGTTTATGTAACGCGTTTCGTTGGCATATCCAAATATGACGGCCAAAGGCTACTCGATCTCTTTGAGTCTCATGTCACCGCGCAGGAAAACACGGTACGCTGGAAGTGGAAGGAGGGTGATATCGCTATCTGGGACAATCGAGCAACGATGCATTGTGCAACCAAGGATTGCGGCGACCAACGCCGCGTCGTTCGTCGCGCAACCATTGAGGGCGAGGTGCCCGTCAGTGTCGACGGCCGGTACAGTGTTGTGCGATCTAAATTTATCCAGTCGACCGTGAACAATCTTGATCGCTAAGCGGCAAGCTGCTTCGGCCGGTTCAGGAACGCGGCGATCAAGAGCCACAAAAGCGTCTTCAGCCACCTGAGCAGGAGGGAGAAGTTGTAGCCGGCTGCTGCCAGGATGGCGTTGATCGCATCGCCTTGGGTGTGAGCGAGGTAATTGCGGCTCATTCTGTGTTCGTTCTTGATGTGGCCGATCACCGGCTCGACGGCCGATCTCCGCCGCATCTGGCGCTTGATGGCCGAGCATCGAATGGGCTGCAACTACCTCGCCGGCCGGCAGGGCGACTCCGACAACGCTATCCTGGCAGCGGCCGGCTACAACTTCTCCCTCCTGCTTATATGAGGAGGGTCAAGATGGAACGGGTGTGTCAGGGTGACATTTTTGCTTTCCGTCTGTTGTTACGGCATCCACGATCTGAGCCCGATTGCAAGACGCGGCTCGGTGCCAAGCCAGATCCAACTTATATACGGTCGCTGTGAGAGACAGCGGAACCAACATCCCGCTTGCGGCGGACAAGGGCTCATGAGGACGAGACCATTCTATCAAGCGGCGTTTGAAGCCGTACTCATCTGCGGTTCGTCCCACCTGGATCCGCCAGGACTGATCGGGTCCTGGAAGATTGAGGAATTCGGTTGCTATCGGGGATCAGGCGGTCCTCATCACGGCCCCCTCGACGACGACGCCGGCATTGACGTATTTCCACAGCGCGACAAGCAGCTTGCGGGCGAGTGCTTCTTCAGACGACCATCGTTCTGCTTCACCCGCTGCTTGAACCACAGGCTGAGCGCTGAGTGGGGCTGATGGCGCAGCCACAGCCAGGCCACCTGGATCAGCGTCGTTCGCAGCCTTGGATTGCCGGCTTTCGAACCCCCCTGGTCGTGATCGACCGAGCCGCTCTGCCAGGGTGTCGGCGCAAGGCCAGCATAGGCAGCAACTTGTCGTCGGTTGTCAAAATGATGCGACAGCCCCCCGACCACAAGACAACGGCAAACTCCGGCCCGATGCCTTTCAAGGCGAGCAGCATCGCCGGTGCTGGCTGCTCACAATCAGCGAAATGCGCAGAGCCGACCGGCGCGACAGCGAGCATGGCGTCGCGCTCGGCCTCGACCGCCTTGATCTGTCCGATCAGCAGCTCCAGCCGATCGAGTCCGCGGCTGATCTGCATCTTCAGATGCGCCGGCAATGGTCGGCCGTCACCGGTCCTCAACTCCTCGAGCCGCGTGCGCCGGTCGCGGCGCAGCGGCTGGTAGCCGGATACGCCCTGGCTGAACAGCAGGCCCTTGATGCGATTGACGTGGCGTACGCGCTCGTTCGTCAACGCCTTGCGCTCACGCGAGATGCGGCGACGGTCCTCTTCCTCGGGCGTAGGCACCCGCAGCATCGCACAGACGCGCGGCTCGCCCCTTTTATAGGCGAGCAGCGCGCGCACCAGCGTCTCACCGTCGATCTTGGCCCGCCGCCGCCGGCGCGAGTTCGCAATCGAGGCCGGATCGACGACGTGGCTTTCGATCCCCTCGGCCTGCAGCACGCGATGGATCCAGAAGCCGTCGAGCCCGGCCTTCTGGATCACGATGATGGGGAAGCAGCGCCCGGTCCGTGCCTGCGCCTTCCTCTTGAGCTCGGCAAACCGCGCCAGTAGGCCAGCGATGTCGTCGGCCGCCACCGCATGTTTCGACATCTTCTCGCCGCCGCCCGGGGACAGTGAGGTAGCCATTTCGAACGGCTGAGTTCCAATGAGACGAAGATTGCGCCAAGATCAATGCGGATAGCGGTCTGCGCTTCAGGTCGTTCATTCGCAGCGAGCATGTTCGGCTCTCCAGAGTTAGGTGTTGATTGAAAGCGACCTCACTTTGTCACAGCGCGGATCGCTATCCACCTCCTCATAGGATCTCAACTGGTTCAGGCAGCTTTTGTGGCTTCTCATCGCAGCCCTCCAAAGTCAGCCAAACGAGATCGAGGCCTGACCAATCTCATTGTTCACGGTCGGCGTAACGGGTCGGCCTCGGGCCAGGTCTCATGGATCTGCACCTCCAGCGCCCGCACCAGCCGGAGACAGCTCTGCAGATGGGGAAGATGCGCACGACCGGTGTGCGCCGGTTGATTTCCTCCAGCCGCACCGTCGCCGCACTCACCGTCGCGGCCTGGAAGGTGTGACCGCACAGTTCCTCGGTGATCGCCGTCACCTTGCGCGTCGACACCCCTTGCAGATACGTCTCGACCAGCGCCGACACCAGTCCTTCTCCGAGCGCAACCAGCTCCGTCGAGAACCGCCCGTCCGATCCTGCGGACCCGCAGCTCCATCACACCAACCCGCGTCACAAGCCGGCGTCCGGAGTAACCGGACCGGTAGCCGACCCGCTCCGCGTTCCGTTCGCCTTTTGAAGTTCCAGCGCCTCCGCCATCTCGGCTTCCAGGAACTCCTGCACCACACTCTGCAGAACCCGCCGAAAGCCGTCCGCGTCCGACAGCAGCAGCGCTTTCAACTCTGGCCCGCTCAGCTTAACTTCTCGCTCGATTGCACTTCCTTCCCGGGATCAGTGAATCGCAAAAGTCGCCAGCGTGCCATAGCCGCCCTCCAACCTCAGAGCAGCGGCCGTTCTCTCCTCAACTTTTCCCAGAACCTTCAGGGCACTATCGCCTGCGCCCGATTACATACGCAGCTCAGAAAAGAAACTCGCTGACCGCGACGCGGTCATCGCGTCGGCGAAGACACCTCGATCCCAGCCACGCGCCACATGTTGACTGCACAAGCTACGGAAATTGAAGGGCACTAAGCTGTTCCTCGCCAGGCTGCCGAGGTTAAATGCAACGATGCCGGTCAGGGATTCCAAGAGCCTTTTTCAGCCAAGCGCCGCATCAATGGCCTCGGTGAGGATGTCCGCGATCTCGCCCACTCTCTGCGCATCGATGGAATAGGCAGGAGCGAGCAGCACGTGGTCACCCCGTAGGCCGTCGATAGTTCCGCTTCCCGGATAGACAAGCAGCCCTCGACCCTTCGCCTGAGCGCCAATCCGGGCTGCGAGCCGCATTTCAGGATCGAACGAAACTCGCGTCTCACGGTCGGCGACGAGTTCGACGGCATAGAGCAGGCCACGTCCCCGGATGTCTCCGACATAGGTATGCTGTGACAGGCGATCCCGCAGCGCGGCGTCGAGCAGTGCTCCCTGCCTCACCACCCGTTCCGCCAACCTGTCGTCGACGATCACCCTCTGGACCTCGAGCGCGGCGGCGCAAGCCACGGGATGGGCCATGTAAGTATGGCCATGGGTGAACGCGCCAGAGCCTTGGGCAAAGCTATCATGCACGTCAGCCCGGCAGACGACCGCGCCGATGGGCAAATAGCCGCCCCCGAGCCCCTTTGCGAGCGTGACGATATCAGGTGAAACGCCTTCGTCCGAGCAGGCGAGGAAAGGGCCGGTGCGATGAGCGCCACACATCACCTCATCACAGATCAGCAGCACGCCGTACCGGTCGCAGATCTCGCGGATGTGCCGGAAATAGCCGGTCGCCGGGACGACTGCGCCGGACGTCGCACCCACCACAGTTTCCGCAAGGAAAGCGGCGACGTTCTCCGAGCCAAGCCGCAAAATCTCTGCCTCCAGCGCCTCCGCCGCACGAAGTCCGTAGGCCTCCGGCGTCTCTCCCGGCTCGGCATAGTGGTAGGGAAAGCAGGGCGCGATTTGCGTTCTTTTCTGCAGCATCGGCGCATATGGCGCACGCCGGGTCTCGCTGCCGGATCGGCCTAGGGCGCCGAGTGTATTGCCGTGGTAGCTCAGGCGGCGCGAGATCACGACGTGGCGGCTCGGCTGCCTCCGTTCAATCTGGCACTGCCTCGCCATCTTGATCGCAGCCTCAACCGCCTCGGAGCCGGATCCGACGAAATAGACCCGCGCCATACCTTGACCCGCCTCCGCGCAGATATGGGCGGCGAGTTCCTCCGCCGATGGGCTGGTGAAGGCGCCGCTGTGGGCATAGTCGAGCCGTGCGATCTGCTCGGCGACCGCGGCGACGACGCGTGGGTCGCCATGCCCGATACAGCTTACAGCGGCACCGCCCGACGCATCGAGATAGCGGCGGCCGTTGATGTCGATGATGTAGTGCCCGTCTGCCGCGACGGCCATTGGAGGAACGGAGAGGGCGGAACGATGAAATACGTGGCTCATGCTAATCTGCTTTTCTGCGATTATTCGTCTGGCTGTAGGTCCCGCTGGCGTAGTACGCGTCCTCGATAAGACGGATGCGCCGAGTGGCGCTGTCTCCGAGATGGGTTAGGACCGCAATGGCGAGACACTCGACCAACGCATGGGCCGCCGTAAGCGACGGGAAGAAAGACGGCCCCTCAACTGGGAAGATCAGAACCTCCCTGGCGACCCGGGTCACCTGGGTTGCTCGGCTGTCCGAGAGGCAGACGAGCTTGGCGCCGCCTTCTCCGACAGCGCGGGCGACCCCGTCAATTTCCCGGCCATAGGGCTGGAAGTTGATCGTTAGCACCGCATCCTCCGGCCGAAGCAGCGCGAGATCCGCCGCCAGCGGAGACCCCTCGCCGCCGAGCAAGAAGACGTTGTCCCGCAGCAACCGACAGAGGTAGGCGAACGTCAGGCCCGGCCCGCGGCAGCTCATGAACGCGGAGATGAAGACGCGGTCGGCTTCGGCGAGGATCGCCGCCGACCGCGCGAGCGCCTCTGGCGAATTGACACCAGCGGCATGATCGAGATTCGCCCGCTGCGCGGCGAAACTCTCATGCAGTAGCGCCGGCAGGCCAGAACGATCTAGTGCGCGGCTCGCCCGCTCGGCATAGGCGTCGGGAGCCGACAGGAGTTGGCGCGCGTAAACGGCTCGGAATTCGGCCCAACCATCGAACTTCAGCGTCTGGGTAAGGCGAAGCAGCGTAGCCGGAGAAACTGACGCGCGCGAGGCAAGGTCCCGCATCGAATGCACCAATACCTGGTCTGGGTGATCCGCGATGTGGCGCGCTGCCAGCGCGAGTTGCCGCGGCATGTCCGGAAGCATTTCTAGGATCAGCGCCTGAATTTCCCCAACGGTCATCATCATGTCTCCTGCCCCCGGACTCAGCTCGGAAGCCGAAGCCGCTCGGGCGGTATTCGCCGAAATGGCAGCTTCGTTGCATCCGCCATCGCCGGGCCGGGCGTTTCCACTTGGACGAAGGCTTCGAAGAGGTTGCCGAACGAGGCACGGAAATGGTTTTTTGCCTTGACTAGCAGCACAGGAATTCGCCCGGGTTCGATGCCGTGCAGGTGGAAATACTGCGGATCATTCGGCGAATAGCAATTGCTGGTGAGGATGATCCTGAGCGGCCCGGTCCGGACGACAGCGGTCGGGCCGAGGTCGACGTCGATACCGGTCTCCATCGGTCCGGTATTAGTGAAGCGTCCTTGGGTCAGTCGTTCCACCGTCCCCTCGACAAGGACGGGCACACCGAAGCGATTGTCGATCCGGCCGCCGAGATGGAGCGATAGCCGCGCGCCCTGTCCTGCGGCCCGCGCGGTGGCCACTGCCCCGGGATCGTCGAAGAAAGCGAAGACGGATCCTTCTGGCAGATCGCTCCGCATCGCGGCAGCCAGGAGTCCGGGCGTGTCGCCTGCTCCGCCGGACATGGGATTGTCCGACGGCTCAAGGATCGCCCAGCGCCGCCCGTCGCGCCACGGCCGAGTGGACAAGAAGGCCCCCGCGGTCGGCAGATCCGGCCGGAAGGCCGGCCCGCGCGCTCTCATCCCGTTTACCACCCGCCGCGCGAACTCTGCGGCCAGCGCAGCCGCCTCGGGATTCGTCGGCATAAGGTTGCTAACCAGAACGCCGGAATCCGTCTCTGGACTGTCGGCATAAGCGAAGCTCGCGAAGGGGTAGACAACGACTGGCAAACCCAGCGCCGCCGCCTGGGCCTCGAGGTCGAGCGCCAGCGACTCGATTTCCGTCATCGGGCCGGTCTCGTCCGTCCGCATATTGAAGCTCGGTAGTACCAGTCCGCAGCGCGCCAGCGTGACCGCGCCACGGCGCCCCCGGCGTATTAGCTCCCCTAGCAGGTCGAGCGCTCGCTCCGCAGTCTCCGCCATGTCGGTGTGCGGATAGAGGCGGTACACCGTCGCGCCATCGAGCGCTTGGGCGAGAGCGGGCGTCGGGATGCAATGCATGTCGAACGAAGCCACGATCGGCAGGCCGGGAAAGCGAGCACGCAACCGGGTTGCCAAGGTGGTTTCGGGGGAAAGATCCTCTGCCCCTAGGCAGGAGCCATGCAGCGAGAGATAGAGCCCGTCCACCGTGTCTAATGCGGGATCGTCCACGATCTCGGAGATGATCGTATCGAGGACCGGCTGCTCCACTGGCCCGCCAGGGGCGGAGGCGGCCAGCCGCGAGAAGACAAGCTCCGCTTCGCACCTATGCCCCCAGCGGAAGGCCCCCCCGGTTTCGATCGAGGTGTGGCGGAAAACCTGCGCCGCCACTCCGCCCTTCGTATATTCGCGCGCTTGGAAATGCCCTAACCCGATGCTGGTCGATGTGAATGAATTGGCCTCGTGCCACAGGCGGGCGATACCGATCTTCAAGGTCAGTTCTCCGTATCCGTCGTCAGAGTTCCGCAACGGCCGTGTCAAGGCAGGAGGTCAAAATGTCCGCCATCTCGTCCACCTGCGCCTCGGTGATGATCAGCGGCGGTGCGAACACCAGACCCTCGCGAACGGCCCGCGTGGCCAGGCCCCGTTCGAAGCAGAGATTGCGCACGCGGGTCGCGACCGAGCCGAGCGGCGCAAAGGGCGCACGGGTGGCCTTGTCTGACGTCAGCTCCAGCGCCCACATGGCGCCAATGCCGCGCACCTGCCCAACCAGGGGGTGCATTGCCAACGCCCCCAGGCGGCGGGCGAGAGCCGGGCCGGCGACGTCGCGTACATGATTGACCAACCCTTCTGCCTCGATGAGTTCAATGTTCTTCAGTGCAACGGCGGCAGCTACCGGATGACCGGAACTGGTGAAGCCGTGCGAGAGGACGCCCGGGCGGGTGCGCAAGATTTCGGCCACGCGAGTACCGACACCGACAGCCGAGATTGGTATGTAACCAGAACTAAGCCCCTTCGCCATACACATAATGTCTGGCGCGATGCCGAAGCTCTGAGCACCGAACCATTCCCCAGTGCGCCCGAAGCCGCAGATCACCTCGTCGCAGACTAACAGGATGTCGTACTTGCGGCAGATCTCCTGCACCCGCGCCCAATAGCGCGGCGGCGGCGTAATTACCCCGCCGGCTCCCATCACCGGCTCCCCGATGAAGGCGGCGACGTTCTTCGGACCGATCTCCAAGATCTTCGCCTCGAGCGCATCAGCAGATGCTCGACCATAGGCCGGGTCATCTTGGTCCTTTCCAGCGGCCCAGGCATACGGGGCGGCAGCGTGCGCGATGCCGGGAATCGGAAGGCCCGCAACGCCATGCATGCCCGGCAGGCCGCAAAGGCTTGCTCCTGCGAGGGTAGAGCCGTGGTAGGCATATTCTCGGCTGATCACGACCTGCCGCTCGGGCCTTTCCACAGCGGCCCAATAGCTGCGCACAAGCCGGATCGCGGTATCATTGGCTTCGGAACCGGAATTGCCGAAAAAGAAGTTGTCAATGCCCTCTGGCGTCACGGCGGCGAGTCTCTCCGCCAGATTGATCACTGGCTCGTGAGAGGTCTTGAAGAAGGTGTTGTAGAAAGCCAACCGGTCCATCTGCTGACGGGCGACCTCGCCGAGTTCCTTTCGGCCATAGCCGACGTTGACGCACCACAATCCCGCCATCCCGTCCAGCAACCGCCGACCCTCCGTTTCCCAAACATAGATACCGTCGCCATCCTTGATGACACGAGGGCCACCCTCTGCAGCCAGCACGGTATGGTCTGTGAACGGATGCAGATGGTGCGCGAGGTCGCTGGCCCGCAGATCTTCGCCCGAACGGTTGGACAGGATCTGGTGCCTCATCGTCTCGTCTCCTTCCGGGCCTGCTTGCCAAGGCCGACCGAAATGTGTTTGGGCGTTGGCCACCCGGTTAAGGCTTGGCGATGCTTCACGCCGAGGCGTCCCCCGACGTTTGGGTCAGTTCACCGGCGACATGGTCGGGGATGTTCGAAGCGGCTGGGCGGCGCGAGTCGAAAGCGAGGCCAAGCGGCGGCATCTTGACACCGTTGATGATGGGGCCCTTGTCGGTACCGGCGACGAGAATTGGTCCTCGCCTTGCCTTCCAACGCGCAGTACGCACCTTCCCTTGTTGACTCGGCGGCAGCGCTAATGCGTCCTCTCCCTGTTCCTCAAAGCCGCCTGCTCCCAATCAGCCGCAACATAAATCTATGCGATAAAACGTTGAAGCTGCAGAACTTTCAGCTTCAAAGCTGGACTATTCGACGGTCGATTGTGACAGGATGTAAAACAATTGTTTAGGAAATGTCAATCACAAAACATTTGACTTTCACCTGCCAATCTACGAATTTTGGATCAATCCCAAATTGATTGCCCCGCTCGCCGGCCCAGCGAAACTCGGGAGCGCTCGTCCCGACTGGCAGTTATGCAACAGAAATACGGCCGAGAGTGTCGAAACTTAATGACCCATCCCTGCGCTCCTAGCTTTGGTCGAGGACGCGATCAGCTGTGGCGCCGCACTCGTGCCCGGCGAGCGTGGCATCGGCATTCGGCAACTTCGAGCCGACAGTGCCACCGCGGATGCCCATACGGGACTGCCTCATGAATGAGGAACCGTTCGGCCCGGTTGCGGCCTTCAGCAGCTTCTGCACTGTGAGCGAACCCATCGACGAAGCCAGCCGGCTGCCTATCGCCTGGCCTCCTACGATCACCAAGTCGGCGGAGGTAGTCCAGCAGATTGGAAGCAGGAGGCTGGCATGCTCATGATCAACCATGTTGGGCTGTCTCTGGCCGAAGTTGCTTTCAGGGGAGTCAAGGCTCGGGCGCCGGGACGGGGGGTCGGAATCTATCAATGCATATTTGATCGCCCGTTTCGTGACCCAAGGCGAGCCTTAGCCGCAGCCAGCCCGGATGGCTGCAGACGTCAATTGCGCCAAAGTTTTATTCATCTCGAGGCGGGAGGGACAGATTTTGAACACTCGTGACGCAACAGTGGCTGATGTGGACCTTATCGCGCAGCTTCATATTGAAAGTTGGCGCAACGCCTACGCAGGGATACTCTCGGCATCCTATCTAGCGGGTCCGATAGTGCTCGACCGTCAGACTGTCTGGCGAGAGCGTTTCAATTCACCGGCTCCAAATCTCAAAGTCATAGTTGCCGAAGAAGAAGGCCAAGCGCTGGGCTTCGTCTGCCTCTTAGGCAATGCGGAGGACCGTTGGGGTACCCTCGTCGACAATCTCCATGTTTTGCCAACGGCGAAGGGGCGGGGCGTCGGAAGGCATCTTATTCGCGTTGCTGCGGGCTGGTCAGCCGAAAATTACCCGGGCGTGGGGCTGCATCTATGGGTCTACGAGGTTAATGCCCCTGCGCGCGCTTTCTACGAGAGAATGGGTGGTCAGGTAGTCGCGCGCCTACCGCAGTCCAACCCTGACGGAAGAATCCACGTCGAACTGTGCTACTATTGGCCTGATTCTGGCTCACTCGCCCGCTGATTTTTTGCAATCCCCGTATTTGAAGGATCGCCAGCCTGAGATGTCCGATGATGCACCGTCTCCAGCGAGCGGTATCGTCAATGGTTCGTCGCGCTGCTGGTGGGGGCATTCGTGCCTCCAGATCCACCGAGCCATGGAGCCATGGAGCCCGGGATCATCGCCGGGTTCTCCGCCTGAACGCTTTGACCGTCAGAAGTACGGCGACCAAATGAGACTTATGCCCATTTTCTCGGCAACCAGTCAGCAGCAGGCATGATCAGGAAACTCTGTCTCGCCACCCAGTACGCTCGTCAGCAGGTGCTCAACCCACAAATGACCATTGGCCCCACCGAAGCTCAATGGAAAGCCGATCAGCATGCACAGAACGAAGGCCGAGAGCGTCGTCGTCGCCTGTATGTCTTCTGTGGATGGCTCCCGCGGTGCAAGGGGTGATTTGATATTTTGACGATTGGGTCAGGTGCAGTCTTCTGTCCGGCCTGTTGATGCAGTCGTTCATGTTGACCGCTGGCCTTGATGGTATCCGCGAGTCAGGTCCCACTCTGCTTTGCGGGCAATGACGCCCACGACATTCGCACGGGTTGTCCCGACTCCCGATATGACCGGTTCGCCATCACATCTCTTCGCCCTTGCAACTGGTAAACTTCCAGCTTCTTCGTATCTGTTTGCTTGGCGCCGAAGCAGATCAGGCTGCGGCGCTGATCGGCGCCCTGAAGGTTCCTCCGCGCGTCATGATCGCCCAGGCCACGCGCGCCGTCCTGTTGGCGGCAGCCACCGTGACGAGACGCGCCGGTTTGCGCGCCAGCATGGCAGATAGGCGCGGATCAACCGATGCCGGCTGTATCCTGGCCCGTCGGACGAGCGAGGTCATGCCGACCACCAACAGCCGGCGCAGGTAGCGGTCTCCCATTCGCGAGATCCGACCCATCCGCTCCCGGCCCCCCGAGCAGTTCTGGAGTGGCGTGAGACCGAGCGAGGCGGCGAACTGGCGGCCGGAGCGGAAGCGCTCAGGCTCGATAACAGAAGCAGCCAGTGCGGTTGCCGAGATCACACCGATGCCCGGGATCGTGGCCAAACGCTGCGACAACTCGTTGGAGCGGTGCCAGGCCAAGAGCTCCTTCTCCAGACGGGCGAGTTGGAGCTGGATAGTGCCGATCTGATCCGCCAATACCTTCACCACCAGCCGAGCCAGTGGCGGCACCTCGGGAGCTTCGCCGTTGGAGAGCCGACCCGCCAGTCGCAATGCATGGTGCAGGCCACGTGCTATCTCGATCCCGAACTCAGCCAAGAGACCACGCAGCATGTTCACAAGTTGCGTACGCTGCCTCACCAGCAGATCGCGCGTCCGATGCAGCGCCAGCGCTGCCTGCTGGTCGGCCGACTTCACCGGCACGAAGCGCATGGTTGGACGCGTCACTGCCTCACAGATCGCCTCGGCATCCCCCGCATCCGTCTTGCCCCGCTTCACATAGGGCTTCACGTAGGCTGGCGGCATCAGCCGCACCTCGTGGCCAAGCTTTGTCAACTCGCGCGCCCAATGATGCGAGGTGCCGCAAGCTTCCATGCCGACGAGGCAGCAGGGAAGCTTGGCAAAGAACGACAGAATCTGCGCCCGCCGCAACGCTTTGCGGACAACAACGTGTCCTTCAGCGTCGACAGCATAGAACTGAAATACGCTCTTGGCCAGATCGAGGCCGATCGTGGTGATTTGCATGGCGGATGGCTCCTCTATCGTGTGGTCGCTGCGACAGCACCACTTCCAACCGTCACAATGCCGTCAACGGGTGGGGGAGCCATCCACATGGGGTAATCGCGGGAGCGAGTCGCCCTAGAAATCGATCGTAGTCTTGGAGTGTGGCTGTTCCCCGATAGGATGGAAATACGGGCTCAGGACCTGACGCCGAGGCCCAAACATCGAATGGAGAACAGCCATGGAAGAATATATCGGACTCGACGTGTCGATGAAAGAGACGGCAGTTTCGATCCGCCGTGAAGGCGAACGGATCTGGCGCGGGAAGTGCGCATCTGATCCCAACATCATTGCCGAGCTTGTCCGCAAGCGGGCGCCAGCTGTAAAGCGAGTGGTGTTCGAAACGGGGCCTCTCTCCGTATGGTTCTATCATGCGCTACGCGCCAAGGGATTGCCGGCAATCTGCATCGATGCGCGCCATGCCAAAGCCGCTCTCGATATGGCGGCGAACAAGACGGATGCGAATGACGCCGATGGTTTGGCGCGTCTTGCTGAAGCAGGGTTCTTTCGCGAGGTGCGCGTGAAAGGCTTCGACAGTATGTTGACCCGCACGCTCGTGGCGGCTCGCACCCGGCTGGTCCGTATCACCGTCGAGCTTTCCAACCAGATCCGAGGGATCATGAAAACGTTCGGCTTGCTCGTTCCCGCCGGTAAGGGAACTACATTCGAAAAGAATGTCCGGAGCCTTCTTATCGATCAGAGCGAGCTTGCTCCTGTCGTGCTACCGATGTTGGAAGCCTGGCGCGGCATTCGCATCCGTGCCGCCGAGCTTGGGCGCCAGCTTGTCGCAGACGCACGTCAAAGCCAAGCATGCCGCATACTCATGTCGATCCCCGGCATCGGCGCCATTACCGCAACCTCTTTCGCCACTGCCATTGAAGATCCGGGCAACTTCAAGAAGTCCCGCTCTGTTGCCGCTTGGATCGGCCTGACAACGCGCCGCTACCAATCGGGAGAAGTCGATTATGACGGCCATATATCCCGACGCGGCGATCGACATTTGCGGGGACTTCTCTATGAGGCTGCGGCGGTCATCCTGACACGCAGCTCGATCGACAGCAGCCTGCGCACGTGGGGCCTCAAGCTCCGGGAGAGGGTTGGCTTCAAACGAGCTGCCGTGGCTGTGGCGCGCAAACTGGCGGTGATAATGCATTCGATGCTCAAAACCGGTGAGTTCTTTGATCGAAATGCAGGCGCCACAGCAATGAAATCTTGCGAATAGCGTTCAGGATCTGAGCGCCTAAGACGTCCCTGCCGGGACGTTAGCCGAGCCATTCCGCTGATGGGGTTGCACCGCTGTCTCAGCAAAGTGCGTCGTCCACATTGAAGGCTCGTCCGCGGAGCTCCATCATGCGGCGACTGATGTCGACCGCGAAGACAACCATGCACCCGGCAGCGTCGTCTCGACGCAATTACATGCTTGACGTCCCAGCGGCGATTAGACAACCCCATCTGGTTTGGGTATTCTGGTTGCAGGACGAGACAGAGGGATCTAGCATTACAGTTGCATTTTAGTTTTCAGGTGAGCTCGTCGAGCGGCCGCCTGATGGGCGCGCCTCCAGCATGACCACGCAATGACGTCGGCGGGCTTTATGCGGCGCTGGGCAAGCCTGGTGGCATGCGCCGGACTTCCTGGATAGACCAGCGGATCAGATCCTGATGGTCGGCATCCGCGGTCTTTTTTGGGGCGTCGCGTCATTGGCGCGGTACCGGATCGCCGCCATCATGGCGAAGGCGAGCATGACGAGGGAGACGTGGCGATGCCAGCCATGCCATGACCGGGTTTCGTTGTGATCGAGTCCGAGCTCGTTCTTGGCGGCCTCGAAGCTGTCTTCGATCGCCCAGCGATGGCCTTCAACGGAAACGAGCGTCTGGATGCCCGTCCCGGCCGGGCACCATGTCGTGAAGAATGCGAGATCACCGTCGCTGATATTGCGCCGGATCAGGAGGCCACGGGTCCAAAGTCCCGATTTCGTCTCGTTATATTCGTCGGCATCGAGATCGGCGAGTTCGCAGTAGGCCCAGTCATGAAGCCGCGCACCTTTGGTGCCCTCTCCGGCGGAAAGACGCTGCCATGCACTTGGATCGAGATCACGGGCGATCTCCTGAGCCGTGCCGGCGACCGGAGGCTTGCCCGACCAGGAGCCGAAATGATGGTCCGATTTAACCCCAAGAACGTAGCCTTTGCAGGCTCGGCGCACGGTTCCTTCGACGTCCCCGACGCCATACACCGCATCTGCGGCCACCCATGAAAACGGCACATCGGCTGCCAACGCACGCCGTATCATATCGACAGCCAAGCCTGGCTTGGTAGCGAAGGCTATAGCTTCAGGAACATGGGTGGCTGCAAGCCTTGGGCCGCGCTCGGTGAGCGCCTGCCGGAAGGGGGCGCTGAAGCCATATCCGGCATCGGCGAGCACGCAGCCAAAGCGTAAGCCGGCTGCGCGAGCCCGGTCGATCTCGGCCAGTGCGATCTCGGGCTTGGTCCTGTAGGCACGATGGTCCTCGGGCACACCGGCACGGTCGAGCCGGGCGGGATCGGAAGTCCAGCTCTCGGGCACAAACAGCCGCAGCCCCACCATGACCGGCACTTCGCCAGAGGCCAGCGTCAGCGACACCAGCGTCTGGCAGTTGGCGTTCTTGCCAAGCGCCGAGGCATATTGCGGCGCGACGCCGACCGAGTGGCGCCCCTTCTTGGGCAGCGCGGTGTCGTCCACGATCAGCCACGCATCGTTCCCGCCAACTTGTCTGTCGGCCTCCGCGAGCAGCACCTTCTCCAGCGGCGCAGCATCCCACACGCCGCTCGCGATGAAGTGGTGCAGCTGGTCATAGTTGACGCCTGCGTCGCGCCGCCATCGGTTGGACGCTCTTGCGATCCCCAAGGCCAATCAGCCCAGCAATATAGGCCGGACACATCCGCGCACGCGTCTTGTGCCTCAACGCCGAGACGAACGGCTCAAGCCACCGCTCCAGATCGAGTTGCCAGTCCCTGTTCATGGCCGGCCCTCCAACAGCCGACCTCTCATGAATCACGCAAAACCGCTCTTGGGAATCTGGAGGCTTCTGTGAGGTCCGCATGCTCGACGAAGCGGGCCGGCTGATTGTCGGACCTCATTGCAAGCCGGATTGAACGAAGCCGCGGGACGGTCTGGCGCTATGGGGATTGTAGCCTGGAGGAGCGGTCGGGATCGTCGGTGCCAGGCTGGTGAAGGGCGTTCACGATGCGGGCCTTGAACAGGATCGTGTACACCGCCGCCTTGTTCTGGAAGGCGATCGCGGCGATCTCGGCCGGCAGCGTGAGCACCACGTGGAAATAGGGAACCGGCAGGAGCTCGTCCTGCCGCGCGGCGAGCCATTCCCGGCAGGCCTTTCCCTGGCACACACATGGGCGAACTCGGGTCAACCGGATTGTGTACGGCTTACGGCTTCATGGATTATCTCCTCGTGTTGTTACGGATCCGAGGTTGAGCCTGTTTCCAATTCGAGCATTTCTGGCTCCGTTGAAACTCACATACGGTCGCCGCCTCGCGGCGGCTGCACCCTTATCCCGCATACGGCGGCTAGGCTCAGGGGGACGTGACCATTCTTAGGGGCGGTTGTTGAGACCATATGCCAAGCCGGTTCGTCCACCTGGATCCGCCGGGGCTGATCAGGCCCCGTCAGATGGCGAAAGAGGTTTGGTTGGCTTCAGTTCAGGCCGGCTTTATGATGGCGCCCTCCATCACCACACCGGCGGTCGCATACTGCCACAGTGCGACCAGCAGTTTACGCGCCAAGGCGACGATCAGCGGCTTACGCAGCCGCCCGCCGTTGCGCTCGACCCGCTGTTTGAACCACTGGCTGAGGGCCGAGTTTGGTTGGTGTCGCAGCCACAGCCAGGCCATCTGCACCATCGTTCCTCTCAGCCGCGCCGCAGCCGCGGATTGCCCGCTTTTGAGACGCCCTGCTCGTGATCGACAGAACCGCTCTGCCAGGGCGTTGGCGCAAGCCCGGCGTAGGCCGCAAGTTGCCTTCGATTGTCGAAGTGACGATAAAGACCTTCAGACCAGAGTACGTTGGCGAACTCAGTGCCCACCCCCTTCAGCTGCAGCAGTCTCACCACCGGCGCCGGGTCGTTCGCCTTGGCCCGATCCAACAGCAGATCGTCGCGCGCCGCCTCGACCTTTTGCAACTGCTCCAGGATCAGCTCAAGCCGGTCGAGCTCACGCACAATCTGTGCCTTCAGGTGGAAAGGTAAGGCGCGACCATCACCCGTTTGCAGACCCTCGAGCCTGGCGCGCCGGTCGCGACGCAGCGGCTCATAGTCACCGACACCCTGGGCGAACAGCAGCCCCTTGATCCGGTTGACGTGCTCCACCCGCTCGGCGATCAGCGTCTTGCGCTCCCGGCAGATTCGGCGGCGATCCTCTTCCTCGGGGCTCGGCGGTTTGACCATGGAGCAGACCCGCGGCTCGCCGCGCTTGTAAGCCAGCAAGGTCCGTACCAGGGTCTCGCCGTCGATCTTATCGGTCTTCGCCCGCCGGCGTCGCCGAGACACCAGGATCGAGGCGGCGTCGACCACGTGGCTCTCGATCGCTTCGCCCTGAAGCACCCGATGGATCCAGAAGCCGACTAGTCCAGCCTCCTGGATGACAATAATCCGGAAGCGCTCGCCGGTTCGTGCCCGAGCCTTTTCCTGGAGTGTCGCAAACAGCTCCAGGAGTCCCGCAACGTCCCCGCCCCGCAGAGAATGCTTGGACATCTTCTCCCCGCCACCCGGCGACAGTGAAGTGATCAGCCAACTTGATCGAGACAGTTCCATCGAAACAAAGATCGCGCCAAGATCGATGCGGATAGCGGCCTGTTCCGGCCGATTTGCAACCTGTTGCATTGTCGTCTCCAGAATGAGTGGGTTTAGCAACGCCATTCTGCCTGACGGCAGGTCGCTATCCACCAGCCCATAGGATCTTGGGGCAATGCCGGTTGCGACAGGAATTGTAGGCCACGCGGATCGCCCCGCAGGACCGGCAGCCCTCGACATGGCCGCCCAGTTCGGCGGTCCGGCACAACTCGATGGCGCTCATCGTACGGCGCTCGACGCGTCCGAGATGACCGTCATGAGCCTGCCGATACGCCTCGCCATGGCGGCGGAAGATATCCGCCACCTCCAGTCTCGCCGACATGGGCGGAACCGATCAGCCCGGCGGCACGACTTCGATGTTCAGCCGATCGAGCGGGCTTGTCGTGCGCCGGATGAGGCCGTTCGAGACCTTGGTGTAGCGCGCCGTCGAGGACAGATTGTTGTGGCCAAGCAGCACCTGGATGATGCGGATGTCGGTGCCGTTCTCCAGCAAATGCGTGGCGAAGCTGTGCCTGAGCGTGTGGACTGTCACGCGCTTGTCGATGCCGGCGGCTGCACGCGCCGAGCGGCAGGCCGAGTACAATACCTGAACGTCGATGGGGCGATTTGCATCCGGCCCGGAAACAGCCAGCCCTTTGGCTTCGCCAGCCGCCAGTAGACGCGCAGGATGCGCAGAAGCTGCGCCGACAGCATCACGGTGCGGTCCTTGCCGCCCTTGCCGTGCTCGACCCGGATGACGCCGCGTTCGCTATCGATGTCGCTGACCTTCAGCCCGACGGTCTCCGAAGCGCGAAGGCCGGCGGCATAGGCCGTCGTCAAGGCGGTGCGCGTCTTCAGGCTCGGCACCGCCTCGAGAAAGCGGACAACCTCGTCGGCGCTGAGAACCACCGGCAGCGTGCGTGGAGCGCGGGCATAGGCGATCCGCTCAGGGATCTCGGCATGACCCAACGTCACGCCGCAAAAGAACCGCAGTGCGCACACCGTCTGGTTCAGCGCCGGCCACGAGATTCCGGTCGAGACCAGATGCACCTGGAAGGCGCGGTCGAGGAGGTTGTCCGACACTGCCGCTCGCTCGCCCGTATCCTTCGGCAGCCCACGTCGGCGTGGACGTGCACGCAGGCCGTTCTCCCGCATCAGCCGTTCGATGCGATGCAGACCGCAAGATAGGCCTTCCGCCAATAAGTCGTGCCAGACGCGGCGGGCGCCATAGGTGCGGTCGCTGCTCTTGAAGCTTCGGTCGATCTGGGCGACGAGCACCTCGTCGTGCCGGGAGCGAGCGCTGGGGCTGCGGTTGAGCCAGGCATGGAAGCCTGAGCGGGATACGTCCAGCGCGTCGCACAGCCACGCCACCGGCCAGATGTTCCGGTGCCTCGCGATGAAAGCGAACCTCATGTCACTTCCCTCGCGAAGTAGGCTGCGGCCTTTTTTAGGATGTCGCGCTCCGCCTTCAGCTTCGCCACTTCCTTGCGCAGCCGGTCAATCTCGAGCTGCTCCGGCTTCATCTGCCCGTGGCCGGGAAACGCATGCTGAGGATCCGTCGACAGATCGCGCACCCATTTGCGCAGCACGTTCTCGTGGACATCGAGGTCGCGGGCAGCCTGGGCCACCGCAACGCCCCGATCCTTGATCAATCTCACCGCCTCAAGCTTGAACTCGCGGCTGAACTTCCTTCTTTGCATTCCCACTCTCCAGTTCCGTCAAACACCTTATCTCGGTGTCCACGAAACCGGCAGCAGGCCAGTAATCCCAATCCCATCAATACAATACAACCCGCAGAGGAGCGCGACCTGCGAAAGGCTTGACGTCAATACAGCGGATAAGAAGGTAACACCCTCAGTCATATTGCTCTTCATTAGGTTAAGTTTTGCTAGGCTTTGCCGCGCCCGCTTTGGTACGCCGCTCTCTTCAAATCCTCATCACAAATTTCCGCCATAGCTCTACGCATTCCGGCGAGTCGCTCATTCCAACCCCATCAATTTTACTCGAGCGGCCCTAACCGCCTCCCTCAGCATGCCTTTGGCGCGCCAGGGATCGACCCATGCTGCCTGCGCATCTGGAGAGAGAGACTGCAAAGGATCCGGATATGTGAATAGCTGGTCCGGTCGGACAGATAGAGCCCGGTACACAGCAAGCCCTGTTTGTGTATTATAATGCTCGAAGCTGTGGACGTCACGCTTTCCACCGCCTCCCGGAGTGTCGACAACGAACAACGGAGTGTTGTACCCAGCTGTGATCCCGCGTACAGCCTTTTCTATCTGACATGCTAGCCTTACCGAGCACCGCATATGCTCGATTCCGTCGACAAGATCACAAGTGTACACGTAGTACGGCTGGATATGAAGGTCTGAGAGTTTTTTTACGAGCTGTTTCATAACCTCAGGATCGTCATTGACGCCAGCCATCAGAACCGACTGATTGCGCATCCTTATTCCCCGCTTGAAGAGAAGCTCTGCAGCCGCAATCGTGTAATCGGTGATTTCTCTAGGATGGTTGAAGTGGGTGTGAAATGAAATCTCTACGCCCTGATCCCGGCCAGCATCGCTAATGTTAACAAGAGCATCGGTCCATTTATGATCGCTTGTGATTTTCATAGGCAGTACAGCGAGGCCTTTCGTCGCGAATCGGATGCGGCGAATTGATGGAATAGACAGAAGGCCCATGCCTATTGCCAATAGTCGGGAAGGTTTGAGGCGAAAGCAATCTCCTCCCGACACCACAACATCGGCGATGACGGGGGTCACGCGAAGATATGCCAATATAGTGTCCCATCGACTCTGAAATGGCGACACTTTTTTCTTCAACACCGATTGCGTGTCTAGGCCCACGCTGTAACTGCGGGTGCAGAAACGACAATAGACGGGGCAACGATCCGTTGCGAGTAAAAGTACTTTGTCCTTATAGCGGTGCACCAGTCCATCTACAGGTGAACTTTTTCGTTCATGCAACGAGTCCATTTTCAGTAACGGGTGAGAGGGAAGAAGTTCGCTTCCAACGGGAATAAATTGCTTGCGAATTGGGTCTTCGAGGAAGTTCGACCAGTCAATCAAGTTCAGCAGATAAGGCGTGATACGCAATGCCATTGGCGCACGCGCTAGCCCGCGCTCAACGTCACGGATCAGGTTGCCGTCGGCGTCGGCCCCCATCCATTCGCGTAACTGGTCAACGCGAGTAACGGCATGATGATCTTGCCATGCAGCGTCAGCGAACTCGTGTCTCATCGTCTCATGCGCGATGCGGCTCATCAGAACTTCGCTCGAGCTGAAAAGTGGAAAGATGATGACCTCGTCGATGGCGCCGCACTCAATCGGCAGCTTTTCGCGAGGACCTCCGACTTCACGGCGGCAGCAGCATAGTCGGTGAGCGCGGTCATGGGCGATTCTCCGGGTTGGTCACGCATTTGCTGATAGCGGAGCATGAACCGTGCCAAAGAGAAAATCTTTTTAAAACAACTGGATAATCCTAATATTGCTATTCGCATGTCCGACTTGGTCGGACATGCGACAATGAGAAATACGTTTGACAAATACGAGTCGCAGTCGCCCCGGAGGGCCATATTTGCCGTTGTGGGGAATCCTTGTATCCGCCATTCATGAGGGCGCGGCCACGAGCGACGGCGCGGCGAATGCGTGTAAATCGGCGTGCAAAATTGGCTCGGACGCACTTTTGGTGATGATTGACTTAACCAGCGCCGATGACACGCGCCTGAAGCAGGTCGAGCTTTCCTCGGCCATACATTTGGCGTTTCACGAGCTTGAGCTTAGTGATCTGGCCCTCGGTCTGACCGTTGGACCATGGCAAGGTGATCGCCGCGCTGACGGCCAAACGGTCTTTGAGAACGCCGTTGGCGAAAGAGGCGACCAGACTTGATCTGGCCCGCTTCCGGCGAGCGCTGTCGGGCCGGCGTGCCGCTTGGCCACTAGAAGAGCCCAACCGATACCGGCGCGCTGCTGGTTGCCCGGCATGACCCCCGCCCCTACGTTGCACTCTTTGTCGAATCTCTGACGATGTCGGACATGAGACGCAGCGCGATCAGGGGGAACGCATTGTTCTGAAGTTTTCTCGTTTGGCACGACACATGCAAGGCTATCTGCAAACGCGCTGCGACGTGGACCGAGGAGAAATCACCCCATGATCACGTGCCCGAAGATCCGGTCGCCTTAGCGAAAGCCGAGCGAACCGACCGAAGGCTTTGCGTGTCCTGACATGCCCCCAATCGATCTCACCGAACGCGGAGTGCTCCGACGATGACTATCTATGGATTGCGGATAGGGATGCCCCTGATCGCGGGCCTCTACAATTTCGGGCAAGATGCTGGCTACCGAACCAGCAAGCTGGTGCGACGCCTGCGCTCCCGAGCCTCGATGCTGTCCGAACACTTCAGCCCGCTAGATCTTGCGCCACGTCCGCGAGGGTGCGCGCGACATGGCCTGCCATCTCGCTGCCACCGAAGCCTACGTCACCTCGCGTCGCGAGCGGAAGGAGCACCTCAAGCGTATTCTGAAGCTGGATCGGCCAAAACTACGAAGACCAAACTGTGCCCGAGACGAGTTCCACCCGGCAGCCGCCGCCAGAACCTCCGGAAACTTGCAAGTTGATCCCGATGCCAAGAGCCGATCCCGGCGTGAGGCGGAAGACGTCTGCTCAGGCTCTAAGATTGGTTGATATCACCGCCGAGACACTGCTGATTTTTTCAACGATATCAGCGCTGATCCGACATTCCTTCCAGCCTCGCAGATGCTGGGGCGCGCGTCGTTGCCCAGCATCGCCTCACGCTCCAACCGAAACCGCATTCGACAAAAAACAAAAAAGGAATTAAAATTACATGCCAATACCCAAAGGCCTCCAGGCGTTCCCACGGGCTGAATACCTACGACGGCTCTCCGCAGTTAAGGCGGAAATGGGCCGACGCGAGACCAACACGTTAATCGTCACCACTTCGGCCGACATTACCTATCTTTCAGGATACACCTGCAAATCAGGATACGTGCCGCAGGGCCTGATAATTTCCTTGGCGGAGGAAGAGCCAACGTTCGTGGCGCGGCGCTGTGATGCGCCGGCGGCAATGCATCAGATGTTTATCGACAGCGGCCGGGTCATTGGCTATCCAGAGGCACTTATTGCTAACCCAAGAGCCGATGGCTTTGATGCGATGATCGACTTCCTGCGTCAAAACGGCCTTGCGAAAGGCAGGATAGGGCTCGAGACCAAGTCCCTTCGTTCTGAAACTGTCGAAAAATTCAAGGCTAGAATGTCTGCTGTCGCGATTGTGGATTTTAGCAACACAATCGCTTGGATTCGGTTGGCTAAGTCCGATCTCGAAATTGCGGTAATGCGGGAGGCGGCGGCCATCACTGATGCAGGAATGCTACGGGCGAAGGAAGTGATCCGACCGGGAGTAAGAGAGGCTGATGCTGCCGCAGAGATCATTTCGACGTTGATCCGCGGTGCCGATGGTAAGCCAGGTACCGATTTAGCTGGCTTCTACCTATGTGCCTCACCTCGTTCGGCTACGGCTCACGTTCATTGGAGCGAAGATGTTTTCCGGGACGGGTCCCAGATCAATCTAGAGTTTGGCGGTGTTCGTCACGGGTATGTTTCTGGCCTTATGCGCACGTTCTCAATCGGCGAGCCCTCGGATCGCCTGCGTCGAGTTCATGAAGCTGAAGTTGCCGGGTTGGAATCCGCGCTTGCCGCTGTTAAGCTTGGTGTCACGTGCGGAGACATTGCTACGGCCTTCAACAAGACGCTAAGAAGGCATGGCTTCGACAAAGAAACCCGATGCGGCTACGCTATTGGGATCGATTGGCTGGAACCAACAGCCAGCCTAAAGGAGAATGACGAGACTGTGCTGCAAACGAACATGACCTTTCACCTGATGCTCGGAAATTGGATCGACGAGGATTTCGGGTACGTGATCAGCGAAACGTTTCGGGTTACCGAGCGGGGCGCCGAAACCTTCTCATGCCTGCCGCGTGAAATCTTCGAAATCTGATTGCAAGCGTGGTTCGGTGATCGACTTGACCTTCCGGGTCGATACCCCTTCCACATACATCTCCGCAAGATCGCCACCAAGGGTGGCACTCGAACAGTTCGGTGGAGTAGCGGCAGGCCGTGTCTTGCGGAACCCGGAGCTCAAGCTTGCCGACGGGTGACAAGCGTGCGGCCATAGTAGCCTGAGAGATAGCCGAGCCGCTCCGGTGTGCGCTCGCCTTTCGAGGCACCCAACGCCTCGTCGTCTCAGCCTCGAGCATCTCCTGCATCACCGCACGACCCTCGTGCAGTCCATGCGGGTTCGAAAGCAGAATATCTTTGACGGCAGCGCTGGTCGATTTAAACTCGGTTACGCACGACGCGGAGCTGCCATGCGGCGAAGCACGAGGCGGATCGACGCGATGAAGATCCACGCCTCGGCGCTGGCGATGGTCGCCTCGAAGTCCTTGGCGAGCCGGCGACAACGTCCCAGCCAGGCGAAAGTTCGCTCGACGACCCATCGTCGCGGCAGTACCTCAAAGCCTTTGGCAGTGTCGGAGCGCTTGATGATTTCGATGGTCCATGTGCCGGGATCAGCCAGGGCGTGTGTCAGTTTTTCTCCGCCATAACCACCGTCGGCGAACAGATGGCGGCAACCACGGGCAAAGCTGTCGAATGGAGGCGATGACGCCGCCTGCCCCATCCCTCTCCTGGATGTCGGCCGTATGCACCGGCAGCCCGACCAGGTGCCCTCGGTGTCGGTGATGATATGGCGTTGCGGCCTTTGATCTTCTTGCCGGCGTCGTAGCCACGCAAACCGGCAACGTCCGTGGCCTTTGCCGATTGGCTGTCGATGATGCCGGCGCTCGGGCTTGCCTCGCGCCCAAGCGCCAGACGTGCCGCGGCCACCAGATGGAAGTTGATGCTCTTCCACAGCCCATTGTCTCGCCAGGCATAGAAATAGCGTTTAACCGTCGAAACAGGTGGAAAGCGGTCCGGCAATGCCCGCCACTGGCAGCCTGTCCAGGCGATGTAGAGGAGCGCGTCCATGACCGCCCGCAACTCTGTCGTGCGCGGTCGTCCCGTCGCCTTTGCCACGGGCATGGACGGCTCGATCGCCGCCCATTCCCTGTCCGTCAACGCGTTTGCATCCCGCTGCCCCGCGCGGCAATATTGCCGGCGGGTGGCCTCAGTCCAACCCATGTCGTGATCCCGCTCAAGTCTAGACAACTCAAGCGAATCACAACGGACGGGGCCACTCAACCGATTCCACGCCCAATCCCGAGTTTCGGGTCAGATGGGGTGATTGGGGTCTCGACCGAGCCAGATGATGGCAGCTGCTCCTGTCGAAATGTGAAATCGTGGTCGATATGAGTCGCCACAAACATTTGGAAGGAGCAGCCATGAAATACTTTGCCGGACTGGACGTGTCTTTGGAAGAGACCTCTATTTTGCATTGTCGACGAGATTGGCCGGATCGTGAAGGAGGCGAGAGCGTTGAGCGATCCGCAGGCGTTGTGTGAAGCGAGCGCTGAGGGGAACCGGCTTGCCGCTTGAGCGGATCGGCCTGGAAGCGTGCTCGCTGAGGGCCTGGCTTCACGATGTACTGCACGCCGAAGGCTTGCCGGCGACCTGCATCGAGATGCGGCAGGCCAACGCAGCGATGAAGACGATGCCGAACAAGACCGACCGCAATGACGCCCGCGCGCTGGCGCAGATCATGCGCACACCTGGTATCGCCTGGTGCATGTCAAGAGCAGCAGGCAGTGCCGGCTGTGGCGTTCGCTGCTTGGTTGCCCGCCGCACGGTGCTGAACGAGATGCGTTCGATCGAGAACGTGGTGCAGGCGATCCTGCGGGAGGCCGGCGTCAAGCTGGGCCTGCCGTCGCGCACCACTTTTGCCAACCGCGTGCGTGAGCTGACGGGCGCCGACGCCGAGGTGATGGCGATGGTCGAGCCGCTGCTTGCGATCCTCGGTGTCATGCTGAGAGAGTTCGCCCGCCTGACGAAGCAGGTTCTCGATATCGTGCGCAATGAGAAAGTCTGCCGGCGGTTGATGAGCGCGCCGGGCGTTGGGCCGATCACCGCGCTCGCCTTCCGCGCCACGATCGACCGGCCTGAGCGGTTCGGCTCGTCGCAGGCGGTGGGGGCGCATCTGGGACTGACGCCGGCACGCTACAGTCCGGCGAAACCGACATCCAGGGAAAGGTCAGCCGATGCTGCGACGAACTTGTACGCACCGCGCTTTATGAGGCGGCCCACACACTGCTGGTGCGATCGACGAAGTGGTCGAGCCTCAGAGCATGGGGCATGAACATCGCCGGGCGGCGCGGCATGGCACGAGCCCGGGCCGCGGTCGCCCGCAAACTGGCCGTCATTCTGCATCGCATGTGGGCCGACGCGACCGGGTTCCGCTTTGGAAAGGAGCCTGTTCACCTGGCCGCGTGAACTGAGACAGATCGAGGAACTAGCAACACGAACAAAGGCTTCGCCGAAAGGGCGATGCCCGGATCGTTCCTTGGGGACGATGGGTGAGGCGATCTCGTTGAGAGTCCCGAACCTGCCGGCCCAAGCGCGGCAAGGTCGGCAAACAGATTGAGACGCCTCGCTCTCCTGACCCCATATGTGGACGGCACCCTTCTCGCAAGATTGTTGAGCAATGATTTGATCGGATCGCTTGCGCTCATATGTCCGGCCTTTGTGTACGGTCGCACATAACCGCTGGCCAAGATGGTTTCCGCGACGCGAGTTCCCAACATCATGGCGGTCTACAACGACCAATGGGGTCAACGGAGTGTCTCGCGTCTCGGATCGATCGATCACACCAACTGCTCATTCTCTTGCAAGTTCCGGCACCAGCTCAGCACGGTAACAGTAGAGATGTTCCCCGTGTCTGGCCGATCTCTATGCGGCGCGCGCCGAGGCTGGCGGCATAGGCTTCGCTCCGTAGATCTCGCCGCTTACCATTAGCTTCCAGGCGATGCGCGCGATCTTGTTCGCTAGCGCCACGGCAGCGAGTTTCGGCGGCTTGCGCTTGAGTAGGTCGACGAGCCAGGGGGAGACGGCGCCTCGGCCGCGTCGGACATGCCGGATGACAGCAGTAGCCCCGGCCACCAGCACGCTGCGCAAGGCTTCGTCGCCGGCGCGCGTGATCACACCGAGCCTGACCCTGCCGGCAGTTGAATGATCCTTCGGCGTTAGGCCAAGCCAGGCGGCAAAGTGTCGGGCCGATCGAAAGGTCTCAGGTGCCGGCGTCTTCATCACCAGTAGCGACGCACCGATCGGGCCGACACCGGGGATTTGCGCCAGGCGCTGGCTGCACGCCTCGGCCCGATGCCAAGCCATCAATTTGGCGTCGACGTCTTTCAGTTGTGTTTGCAGCTGCGCATATTCCTTGGCATGGAGCGCGAACAGCTCCCGCGCCAAATCCGGTAGCATCTTATCTGCCGCGATACGCTCGAGCAGCGGTTCGATCTTGCACATCCCCCTGGCAGCGATCAGCCCGTATTCTGCCGCATAGCCGCGGATCGCATTGGCGAGCTGCGTGCGATTGCGGATCAGCCGGTCGCGCAGGCCAACCAGCATCAATGCCGCCTGTTGTTTAGCGGTCTTGACCGGCACAAACCGCATCGTCGGCCGGCTCATCGCCTCGCACAGCGCTTCGGCATCGGCCGTATCGTTCTTGCCGCGCTTGACGTACGGTTTGACATATTGCGGAGGGATCAGCTTCACCTCGTGCCCGAACGACTGCAGCAGGCGCGCCCAGTGGTGCGAGCCCCCGCACGCTTCGATCGCTACCACCGTCGGCGACAGCTTCTCGAACAACGCTACCACCTCCTTGCGCCTCAGCTTCTTGCGCAGCACCGGCTCCTCAGCCGCGTTCACACCATGGAGTTGGAAGACGTGCTTTGACGTGTCGATGCCAATTCGAATAATTTGTTCCACGGACGGTCTCCTTTGCTTGAGATCTGCAACGACCTCATTCTGGCACATCGATGCCGTGCGGGGGCCGTCCACCCCAACATCATGCGGCGGCCTAACGTCGACCGCGAAGAGAAGCGAGTGACCCATGGAACGGTCCAGAAAAAGGTGCAGGAGCATCTTGACCAAAACGACCCCAATCAGAGAAGGCTCTTAGTAATCGTCGCGTTCCTGCCAGGGAATCGGTGACGTTAAGCATCACCAGATCCCATGGGGACGGATGGATAGCGGCGAGTGCTCTGGCAGAGTGACGCTGCTAACAAACACCCCGTGGAGGAATACCATGCATGTAGTGGCCGACCGATCCGAAACTCTGACTGCTATCCGGACTGATCTGGGCGCAATCTTCGTGTCGCTGGAGCTCAGCCGTTCAACCTGGCTGATCACGTCGTTGTCGCCAGGTGGCGGCGAGAAGTTGTCGAAACACAGTGTCCCCAGTGGTGATTTATCCGCCTTGTTCCGTCGCTTCGATAGCGTGCGAGAGAAGGCAAGAGCACGCATGGGGCGAGACTTCCCCGTCGTCACTATCCAGGAAGCCGGGCTCGATGGCTTCTGGATCCATCGGGTTCTGAGCAAGGCGGGGATCGAGAGCTACGTCGTTGATCCCGCTTCTATCGCAGTGTCTCGTCGCAGTCGCCGAGCCAAGACCGACAAGATCGATGGTGAAACACTCGTTCGCTCTCTTCTTGCCTTCAAGCGAGGCGAACCGCGCATATGTGCAATGGTCAAAGAGCCAACACCGGAGCAGGAGGACCGCCGGCGTATCTGTCGCGAACGCAAGGTACTTACGACCGAACGGGTATGTCACGTCAACCGGATAAAGGGGCTGCTCTTCGCACAGGGGATCACGGATTACGAACCGCTCAATCGAGATCGCAGGGATCGACTTGAGGAACTCGTAACCGGAGATGGGAGATCGCTGCCGCCTCATCTTAAAGCCCAGATCAGCCGCGAGCTCGACCGCCTCGAGCTATTGCTCGCACAGGTTAAAGAGATAGAGATCGAGCGTGACAAACTTCTGCATGCGGAAGAAAAGGTAATCCACAGTCCCGCCAAGCTCCTAATAGACATCAAAGGGATTGGCCCGGAGTTTGCTGCTGTCCTCTGTCATGAAGGCCTCTTTCGACATTTTGATAATCGCAGGCAGGTGGCCGCCTACGCAGGCCTAGCGCCAACGCCGTGGCAAAGTGGCCAAGTCGACCGCGAACAAGGTGTGTCCAAAGCTGGCAATCCACGGTTGCGAAGCACCATGGTCCAGCTCGCTTGGCTTTGGATACGCCACCAGCCGCGGTCGAACCTTACACTGTGGTTCCAATCCAGGCTGAGACGTAACGGAGGTCGCTTGAAGAAGACCACAATCGTCGCGCTCGCGCGAAAGCTCCTGATTGCTCTCTGGAAATACGCGACATCCGGCGTCATCATCGAGGGCGCCTTGATGAAAGCCGCATAGCAGAATGGTCTCGTCGCCTGAGCCCAGCCGCCGTAAGCGGGATATTGGTGCAGCCGTGAAAGAGCGGCGACCGAATGTGAGGTTGATCTGCTCGGTTAACGAGCGAGTCATGCAAGTCGGGCTCAACCTGGATCCCATAATTTGAAAGGGCATCGATATGACAAGCTAATCCCACTTGACCGGCGCTTCCCCATGTGAGCCTGCCATGGCCGCCCTCTCTCAGCGATTTGCAGAACTCTCAGCACACTACCTTTTGATTTTGCGACCATCAGTTTCTTGGCGAGCGGATCGTGTGGGCTCAAGTCCGTGGATATAATCGCCAAGGTTCAGCGTGCATTCTGTGTGCAGGTGTGCAGGGCCGGGAAGCCGCCTTGAAAACGAGCTTTGCTCGACGCTTTCAGCGCCTCCTCACACGACAGACAGCTGCCGGGTCGGCATTGAAGGAGAGCACCCTCGACGGGAGCGCGCCGCCCCAGCACCGCGAAACATGTGAGCCACCCCCCGGTGTCGAAGATTGCGTGAAAGTCGGCCCCTCGCCCGCAATGCACCCATTGCCATTTATTCCGACGCTAGCCGTCTAACCAAGCGTTGAAACAAATTCGTCAAACAACTTTATATAGTCTTTGCAATCGCAACTCGCCAAACAGTGGTACGTTCCACGCAAGTCCATTTAGCAGGCACACATAAAAGCCGATGACGATTTATAGTCGGATCGCCTCGGCGGCCGAAATGAGGATTGATACAATGGCAAGACGCGCGCTGATTCTGGTTGAAGGTCACAGGAGCAATGGTCCGCTATACATGCAAGCGATACAGAATCTTGGCCTACGGCCGATTACTCTGTCGACCGACCCGGCTCAGTATGACTATCTGAAGGCGAGAAAGCTTGAAGCAATCCGAGTTGATACTGACAGTATCGAAGCGCTGATCCACGAATGTTCCGGTCTTCGAGGGTCGTATGACATTGCCGGCATTACTGGATTTACTGCTCTCGACGAGTCGCTCTATTCGAGAATTGGAAAACTATGTCAATACTTTAGTTTACCGGGACCAAACCCCGAGTCTATCGAACAATGTTGCGACAAGTTCACTCAACGTCAGTTCCTCGCCGCGGCCGGCGTCCCAATACCGGTTTATCGCCTGGCAGTGAATGAGGCGGAGGTAGAAAGCGCTGCCGCCGAGATCGGCCTGCCGGTGATACTTAAGCCAGCCGCAGGCAGCGGTAGTAGCGGTGTCCGATTGTGCCGAAACGTGGATGAGTTGGCCGAACATACAACCTATCTGTTGGGCGAGAAGCACCTATGGTCCTCGCCGCGAATACTGGTCGAAGAATTCGCCCAGGGCCCATTCTACAGCGCTGAGATAATGGGAAATGAGGTCGTGGGAATTGAAGCCACCGATTTCGGACCACCACCGCATTTCGTCATTCGCGGGGCTACCCATCCGGCCCCACTGACAGATGAGGAGTATGAGCGCATCGCCGACGTTTCGCTGAGCTGCTTGCCCGCTCTCGGACTTGGCTGGGGGCCGGCCAACATCGAACTCCGGTGGACGAAGCATGGCCCTGTCATCATTGAGGTCAATCCGCGTCTTTCGGGTGCGACCTGTCCTAAATTGGTGCGGCTGGCTTACGGTGTCGATCTCGTCGCCGAGCACATCAAGCTTGTGATCGGCGACGAATGCGATTTGCGCAGAGGGCATTCAAACGCTGCCGCTACGCGGTTCCTACTTCCTGATGCCGACGGCATTCTTGATTGTATCGATGGCGAGAGTCGGGCGGCTGCTGTACCAGGTGTCGCGGAGGTTAAATTCTATGTTGGGCCCAAGACGCCTATCGTGAGAAAAGGCGACTACCGAGACCCGATCGGACACGTCATCGCCGCCTCACCTACTCGTGCCCAGACCGAGGCGATACTGCAGGATGCCGTCGACATGCTCGCTTGGTCGATCACACCCAGCCGGGACGAGTAGGAACAATCGGAAGCCTTCACATGCACGCACCGGCGCAGGTGGCATTCATTGATCTTGTCGTGTGGTCTCATGACGTGTCCCCTTTGCAGGTGACGGGCCGATGTGACTTGCCGTAGGTAGACTTCCTTCTGGGGGGTGTATGAGCGACGACAAGGCTGAGCATTTGACCACGCGCCGGTGTGCTCGCGACTATCGCGACGCATGAAAAACCCGACGTCATGTACATGGACTCGGCCTAGCTGTGAGCTTTCGGGAGGTTGTCCATTCGGACCGAACCGAGGAGATTAGAGTTACCACGCTTCAGCACTCACCGGAGGGTCTGAATGAACATTCACAAGAATACCCGTCTCACGCCTCTGCGTCGAGAGGAGATGGCGCTATCGGTAGTAAAAGGCAGCCTCTCCATAGCCCATGCGGCGCGGATTTATGGGGTATCACCCAAGATCGTGGCGCGGTGGTTCCAGCGTTATACGACCGAAGTCAGCACATGGCCGACCGTTCGTCGCGGCCCGACGTCATCCCAAGCCTGACCAGCCAGGCCGTGGCCGAGCGCATCGCCTTGCGCCGCCAGCGGTTGACCGGCAAGCACATCGCCATGGAGGTTGGCGTCTCGCCCGCCACTGTCAGCCGGGTTCTCAAGCGTGCCGGACTGTCGCGGCTGAGCGATATCAGCCGGCCGAACCTATCCGACGCTATGAGCGCGATAACCCAGGCGAGATGATCCATATCGACATCAAGAAACTCGGCCGCTTCAGCCATCGGGCCCTGCTCTTCGCCACGCGCTCGTCCGTGCGCGACAGGAGAATAGCGCAGATCTATCAAAAGGCTCTTGTCGATCACATCAGTGGTCTTTGGCGCATAGGGCCTTATCCTGACATGCCTGAGGCGCGAGATTGCGGATTCCGACGGTTTACCGGACGGAAATCCGATCAAAAACCGGACACGATTCCGAGAATTAGCCGGACTGTGGCGCGACAATCTGGGGATCTTCCGCATATTTGGTGCAGGGGCCGGGATTCACGGGCGGTGCGAATGAGTCCATAGAGTCGGAATCGCAGTCGACGCCGGTGATTCGCCCGTGCTCCATGCCTTCCGTTCGCTGGTCTCGCCCGAGCTTTCGATTGTCCAAATTCTCCCACAGGCCGACAAAATGGTGCTTGTAGCCCGGCCGAAGGCGACAGAATCGTGCTGTCCCTCCTGCGGCTGCGGAACCGGCCGCGTCCACAGCCACTACATGCGCCGGGTGGCTGATCTGCCGTGGCAGGGACGGGTTGTCGAAATCCGGCTTCACGCCAGGCGGTTCCGTTGCGCCAATCCGCAATGCCGTCAGCGGATCTTTACGGAACGATTGCCGGAAACGGTGCAGCCGAAAGCGAGACGCACCGCCCGCCTCGGTGAGAGCCAGTTGGTGATCGGTTTCGCGGTCGGCGGTGAATCCGGCTCGCGCCTGTCGCGCAAACTCGCCATGCCGGTAAGCGGCGATACGCTGCTGCGGATGATCCGCTCAGCCGGGTTCGAGCCCCCGGACGCGCCGCGGGTGGTCGGCATCGACGACTGGGCCTGGCGCAAGGGACAGCGCTACGGAACGATCATCTGCGATCTGGAGCGCAACCGCGTCCTCGATCTGTTGCCGGACCGAAATGCCAACACTGTCGCGTCATGGCTGAAACGTCATCCGGGCATCGAAGTCATCGCTCGCGATCGCGCCGGCGTTTATGCTGACGGCGCCCGTCGCGGTGCTCCCGATGCAACGCAGGTCGCCGACCGCTGGCATCTTCTCCAGAATTTGGGCGAAGCGTTGCGTCTGGCCCTCGGCCGCCATCGCAAAGCGGTCAGTGCCGCCGGAAAGGCGATGATGGCCGAGATGAGTGGCGATGACGACGCCAATCCGGAACCATCAGTGGAGACTTCCCCGAAGCTTGATTGCCTGCGCCGGTCGCGCCGCAACCAGCGCAGTGAACTCTATGCTGAAGTCCTTGATTTGCGGACGACCGGCATGTCGCCGCGACAGATCGCGCCCCGGACCGGCATGAGCGTGAGAACGGTCGAGCGCGGGCTTGCAGCGGGCGGGGAGCCCGAGCACCGGCGGCCGCCCGCGCGCTCGGTTCTCATGGATCCTTTCCAGGAGTATCTCGAAGGACGCTGGCAGGAAGGCCAACGCAACGGGTTGCACCTGTGGAGCGAAATCAAGGGCCGCGGCTTTGCAGGCAGCAGGGCGACCGTCTACAGGTGGACCGCCGCCCGCCAGCAGTGCTCATCGACCGCTCCGTCAAATGCGCGATGGCGGCCGCCGTCGCGCCGAAACTGTGCATGGCTGCTGAGCGAAGACCCGACTTTGCTCGATGAGCAGACCGAGCAATTCTTGGGCCATCTCTATGACTGCGCGCCGGAGCTCTTGCAGGCGGGTGACCTGGCTCGACGTTTCGCTGCACTGATACGCGGCGACGATGAAGCCGGCCTCGAGCAATGGATCGAGGACGCCACGGACAGCGAACTGGCTTCTCTTGCAGCAGGCATCGGCCGTGACATTGCGGCTGTTCGGGCCGCAATCACCCAGCCCTGGAGCACCCCATCGAGGGACAGATCAACCGTCTCAAGACCATCAAGCGCCAGATGTATGGGCGCTCCGGGTATCCGCTGCTGAGAAACAGGCTACTGGCAGCCGCCTAACGACCGTGCGAAACAGACGGGGCAACCAAGGGAACGCCGCCTCTGCACCAAATATGCGGAAGATCCCAATTCTGATGAGAGCGCGCTCGCAGCTTCATTGTCGCGCCGCACCGGACGCGATTCCGATTAAATACCGGACAGTTTTGAAGCCTGGATAGTGCCTTTGGGTCAGCAACCTTAGCATGCATTTCCTCGACGGTTGAGGAGACGCATGCCGAAGAGAAGAAGGGCTGACCATGAGACAATTGAGACAACTGCTTCGCCTAAACGCGGACGGCATAAGCGTTCGCGACGTTGGCACCATGCTTGGGATTGCCCGCGGTACGGTGCAGGACAACATAGAGCGAGCGACTGCCGCTGGCCTTTCCTGGCCGTTGCCGGCGGAGCTGACTGACGATGTTCTCGAACATCGGCTCTTCTCCCGTCAGGGCGTCAAACAAGGGATACGCCGACGCACCGAGCCTGACTAGGGGGCGCTGGCCGTCGAACTGAAGAAGCCGGGCGTGACGCTGCCGATCCTGTGGGAAGAGTATGGGGCGGTTCATCCTGAAGGCTACGCGTACAGTCGTTTTTGTGATCTCTTTAGAGGCTTCGAGCGGCGGCTGTCGCCAACGATGCGCCAGGAGCATGTCGCCGGTGACAAGGTGTTCGTCGACTACTCCGGCAAGAAGCTGCCTATCGCGGACCGCAAGACCGGGGAGATCCGCGAGGCCGAGATCTTTCTCAGGGTGCTCGGCGCGTCGAGCTACACCTCCGCCGAGGCGACCTGGAGCCAGACCCTGCCGGACTGGATTGGCTCGCATGTGCGCATGTTCCGCTTTTTTGGCGGCGTCCCGCGCCTAATTGTCTGCGATTTTGTTCCCGGGAACAAAATCGCACTTTTGTGTCCGACGCCATTATGTGGCTGGCTACGGTTTGAGCCGGTATTTCGAAGATGGGCCGCGGGTCGAACGTCAGGTCATCAAGGGCCAGTGCAGTAATTCTGCGGCCACGCTGCTCGGACACGAAGCACGGGAACGGGCGGATCATGTCACGATAACTGCGGATCGAACCGAGCCGCAGCCCCTTCTGAACCGGAAGATGATCAGCAAAAAATAATTGGACCAGTGTACCGAGGGAGAGGGTCATGACCGATCCTCCGCGAGCGTTGCCGCGGCAAAGGCACGGAAGCGTCGGTTGGCGTGTTCGAGAAGCTCCGGGGTCGGCGTCAGATACACCGCAGTGGAACTGATGTCGCCGTGCCCCATGAAAGTCGAGAGCGCAAGAAGCTTCGTCTGAGGATCGAGCCTGTACCAGCGCGTGAGTGTGCCAACGGCAAACGAGTGCCGCTAATTCCGCATGCGGAATTAGAGGCATAATTCCGGGTGCCGGATTATTCCGAGTGACGCCATCGCCGCGGCGTAATTTTCTCATGATTGCAAGTAATTGGATCAGCGTCGGCCGTTGATTGCTCGACATTATTCGGCTGCTCTTTCTGAGCGTGGACTTTCCCACGCTATAGGGAGAGACAGACGATGATTGATCTGAATGAGGCGCTAGCCAAAGATCGCTGGATAGGCCGATTGGCTAGCCACCTGGATGGTTTCGAGGCTTTGCTCGATGGCCAGGGATACGCCAAAACGACTGTTCAGCAGAAGATTAAGCTCCTGGCCGGTTTCAGTGCTTGGGTGGAGAGGCAGGATGTTCCGCTGAGCTTGCTCGGGGAAGAGGACGCAGATCTATTTCTGACGGAACTTGGTCTGCGCCCGAGGCGTGGCGATGCTTGGACCATTCGGCAGTTGGTACGATATCTGCGCGACACGGGCGGCGTGCCGGTGCTGCTGCCAGAGGTCGATACGAGCGCCAAGGGTAAGCTGATCGACGCATTTGGGGAATTCCTGCGCAAGGAGCGTGGTCTCTCGGCATCGACATTGACGAATTATCTGCCGATTATTCGTGGGTTCCTGGACGAACAGTTTGGCGGCAAGGATCCGGGTTTCGACCACCTGCGAGTGGGCGACGTTCATCGGTTCATCGTGCGGCGAGCCCAGGCCGGGTCGCTCGGCCGCGCCAAGTTGGCGGTCACGGCGCTGCGTTCGTTTCTGCGCTTCCTGCAGCAACGCGGTTTGCTTGCGACCGATCTCGCTGTCGCGGTGCCTGGGATCGCCGGCTGGCGCTTGGCACACTTGCCGAAGGCGCTGCGTGCAGAACAGGTCGAACGGCTCCTTGCGTCTTGCGACAGGAGAACACCGGCCGGCCGCAGGGACTACGCGGTTCTGATGCTGCTCGCGCGCCTCGGCTTACGGGGTGGCGAAGTCTCGGCCCTGACCCTGGACGATCTCGACTGGGATTGCGGCGAGATCGTCGTGCATGGCAAGGGTCAACGGCTGGCGCGGCTGCCACTGCCGGCGGATGTCGGTGCCGCCTTGGTCGACTATCTGCGGCAGGATCGGCCTGCTTGCTCAACACGCCGTGTCTTCATTCGCACGCGGGCTCCCAGACGCGGCTTTGTCAGCCAGTCGACTATTTGCTGCATCGTCCGTCGTGCGCTCAAGCGCGCCGGTCTGACGCCGGCGTTCAAGGGTGCGCACCTGTTGCGTCACTCACTCGCCACCGATCTGCTGCGCCGCGGCGCCTCGCTCGTTGAAATCGGTCAACTTCTCCGCCACAGCCAGCCGAACACGACACAGATCTATGCCAAAGTCGACATCGCGGCGTTGCGTGCCATTGCGCTACCCTGGCCAGGAGTCGCATCATGAGCGCGTTGCAAGCGGCGCTCGAAGAGTACCTGGCCGCGCGCCGCGCCCTCGCCCATAAGCTGCGTCTTTCCGGACGGTTGCTGCAGCGCTTCGTTGTCTTTGCCGAATCTTCCGGCGCCACCTTCATCACCACCGAGATTGCCCTGGCCTGGGCCATGCAGCCGGCAGAGGCACAGCCCGCCCAGTGGGCCAACCGGTTGGCGATGGTTCGCCGGTTCGCGCGCTATTGCAGCGCCATTGACCCGCGGACCGTCGTCCCGCCGACCGACCTTCTTCCTCACCGGTATCGTCGACCATCGTCCCCCTATATTTATCGCGACGAAGAGATCACCCGACTGATCGACGCGGCAAAGCTCTTGCCGTCGACAGTCGGCCTTCGCCCGCAGACTTATGCCACGCTCTTCGGCTTGTACGCGGCGACCGGTCTGCGCTGTAACGAACCGCTGCGTCTCGATCGCGGCGACACCGATCTCGTTGATGGCATCCTGACGGTTCGCGACACGAAGTTCGGCAAGTCGCGCTATGTGCCGCTTCACCCCTCGACGCAAGACGCCCTCAAAATCTATGCGGCCAGCCGAGACCGGTCATGCCCGAATCCGGTGAGCTCCAGCTTCTTCCTTTCCGAGCGCGGGACGCGTTTGACCGAATGGGCCGTGCGGTGGACGTTCGTCAAGCTGTCGCGCGAGGTCGGCCTCCGCGGCGCCAATGACTCCCGCGGGCCACGCCTGCACGACCTTCGCCACCGACTGGCCGTGACAACATTGCTGCGCTGGTATCGCAACGGCGTCGATGTCGAACGCCACCTGCCCGAGTTGGCGACCTATCTCGGCCATGCCCACATCACCGACACCTATTGGTATTTGACGGCAACGCCGGAGCTGCTGCAGCAAGCGCTGCTGCGGGCAGAACAATCTCAGCCGGAATCCCGCCCATGAGCGCCGCCCCAACGTTCCCCGCTCTTCTTGAGGCCTTCTTCACCGATCGCCTCATCAGACAACGACAGGCAAGCCCGCATACGCTTGCGAGCTACCGCGATACCTTCTGCCTGCTGCTGGCCTATGCCCAGCGGCAGCTACGCAAGGGGGCCTCGCACGTCACCTTGCCGGATCTCGACACCGCGTTCCTCGGCGCCTTCCTCGATCATCTCGAACGCGACCGCGACAACAGCGCCCGCAGCCGCAATGTCCGTCTTGCCGCCATCCATTCCTTCTTCCGCTATGTGGCGTTGCATGCGCCGGAACACAGCGCATTGGCGCAGCGTGTGCTCGCCATCCCGAGCAAGCGTTATGTTCGCCGGCCGGTCGCCTTCCTCACCAGCATCGAAGTGGCCGCCTTGCTCGCCGCTCCCGACCTCGGCAGCTGGATCGGGCGCCGTGACCGGGCGCTTCTGTTGCTGGCCGTGCAGACCGGCCTGCGTGCTGCCGAAATCGTCGGCCTTCGCTGCGAGGACATTGTCCTCGGCCCGGCCGCCTATGTGCAATGCCAGGGAAAGGGCCGAAAACTCCGCAACACACCGCTTCGCAAGGATACGGTCACGGTGCTGCGTGCCTGGCTTGCCGAGCGACGCGGGCGGAGCGCCGATCCTGCCTTCCCGACGATAAGCGGCACGTCATTGAGTCACGACGCACTTCAATACCTGCTGAACAAGCACCTCGCCGTCGCACGTCGCGACTGCCCATCGCTGGCCAGCAAGCACGTAACGCCGCATGTCCTGAGGCATACCCTGGCAATGGACCTGCTCCAGCACGGCGTCGACCGCTCGGTCATCGCTCTGTGGCTGGGCCACGAGTCGGTCGAAACCACCGCCATCTATCTTCAGGCCGACATGAAGCTCAAGGAGCAAGCTCTGGCAAGGACCGACACGGCCGACATCCGGTTGGGCCGCTACAAGCCCGACGACCATCTCCTCGCATTCCTGAAGAGCCTCTGATAATGCCGACCCAACAGCCAGAGATCCCCCGTATCCGTTGGCCTCCCGGCCGTCACTCGGAATAATCCGGCACTCGGAGTTATGTCTCAGATCGTGCAGGCGTGGAGGCGAAATGCCGGGTGGGATCCGCAGATTTAGGCTCGGGACCATAGCGTGAAAGGTCTGGCTGATGGTCCCAGGATTGATCGAACGACCTCTGCGCAAGCAAAACAGCGGCTGATCGTCCGCAGTATTAGTTGCGAGCGCCGTAGTCTGGCGTTGATGCAGATGCTGGCCCAGAAGTGCTCCGAGCTTCGGCCCAAATGGGACGAGGCGGCTCTTGTAGAACTTGGTCTCCCGGATAACGAGCAGCCGCCGTTCCAGATCGACGTCTTTGAGGCATAGCCGGCAGGCCTCGCCGACACGCAATCCCAGTCCGTAAAGCAACAGTACGAAATATGTGTTGCCACGCTCGATCGTACTGCCATGACTTGGAAGCGCCTTGGCAAGAGCGAGCAACCGAGTGGCTGCGTCTGTGTCGAAGATAAATGGCGTGCGCTGATAGGGTGCTCGCCGACAAGCTACGCTCATCATGTTGATAGGCGATGAAGTCGTCGACCTTCTCACAATGGGCCTTCGGCTCGTTGGGAGCCGGTTCGTCAAGCTGGCCAAGAAAGCAAAGCCACGCTGCGGCGACGTCACGGAACAAACGCCGTGACCCCTTCTCACAGCCAGGCTGTGCATTTCGCAAAAGCCGGACAGGGATTTAGCGAAAAGGGTGTCCGGGAATTACCGAAACACGCAGCCAGGCTCTGTTTCGCGCGTGCTGGTATCGGGTCCAAGATTGAGCGGCCGCGTCGATCTCGGCCTGCCTAACGCACCTGCCGCCGGACAGGTCCAGCCGCTCCGCAATGACTAGCAGCTCGCGTGGCCGTGCGCAGCAAAGTCTCACGAGGCGCACGCAGATCGGCGAGATGCTTGAGATAGCGCAGCCGCTTCGAGGCCTCAGGCCCGTCATGGTGACACGCTACGACCTTCGGAGGCGAATAAGTCCTCGAACATGCCTCGGATCTCCAGTGAGGTGCGAAATCCGATCACCTATATCCAGTTTGTTATGAGGCGCTCGGCATCCTCACCGGCCTGCCGCCTCTGGCCCGCAGCGGCCGACGCTACATCTCTACCGAAGCCACATTACGCACCAAATGTGCTCGAACACATTTAATGCGGGAAATCCGCCCGCCCGGATCTGTGAGGGCGAAAGCCGAATGGCTGAGCTACTCGACCGCGATCCGCGCCGTCCCGCAGAAATGCTGATTTGGCAAACGAAGCGGATCCGCCCCATCGGGCGGACATCCGCAATCCATGCAGGGTTTGTCCAGTCTGCGACACAGGGCTGTTCGGCAAGCTTAGCCAATGATTGATAAACCGGAATAAAATCTTTGCTGCCAAGCTGGCACGAATTTTGAAGGTTCCTCGTCGGTGCCGACAGGAGACCCGATCCGATGGCACATTCGGTCTGCGTCAGACCGTAATCACAGGCGCATTTTGCGATGCTGGCCTGCCGGCGGCGGCCTATAGAGCCACAGGCTCTTACAGCCGTCTGCTTTGTGCACCGGTGACAACGCAGGGAAGGGGACACGATGGGACTCCCTCGGATTGGGGTCGAGTTAGGCCGGTTCCTCGACCAGACTGATGGTATCGCTCAATCCGAACAGTTGTTCGACCTGTTGTCTGCTTTTGCGCTGAATTTTGATTGCCCCTGGATCGCGTACGGTCCTCTTGCACCCGCGCAAAAGGTTTTGAAGCCAGCCCAAGCGGATTCGGCGATCATGTTGAATTACCCTAATGAATGGAAGGAACGCTACTTCAAAATGGGTTATGACAAAATAGACCCGATCATCAAGAAAAGTCGAAAGGGGGTAGGCGCCATTCGATGGAGCGAGGTGTATAAGGATGCAAGCACGACTGACAATGAACGGCGCGTTTTAGACGAAGCAGCGACGTTTGGCTTAAAGTCAGGCGTTACTGTTCCATTGCACGGCCCCGCTGGCAGCTTTACCATCATGAGCTTTGCGCAACCTTGGGACCGCGAATTCCAAAATAGAACAGTCACTTACTTGCAACTGGCTGCGTTACATTTTCATGTGAGGGTTACGAAAGGCACCAGTTCGAACGCATTGAAGCAAGTTCAGGACCTATCTCTTAGAGAGAAAGAGTGCATTCTGTGGATAGCGAGAGGTAAATCTTCATGGGAAATAGGGAAGATTCTAGGGATATCCGGAAACACCGTAAATTTCCATTTAAAAAACGCGATGCGGAAGTTGGATACGGCCAGCAGAACCGTCGCTGCTATTAAAGCAACAAGTCTCGGAATTGTCGAAGTATGAATATTGCCCTAGAAGGCGTGAGCACGAGTTCTTGAAATTCCTCAAACAGAAATTGTGACCTGCCACTGAACATTCATCCAGCGGCGATTAGAGCCTTGGCCGTTTCTGATCCGATACCGTTCTTTGGACCGCCGGAAGGTGGAGTTTCCCGGCTGCTTCACGATGGCGGGCTGGTGGCGCCATCGGGATTGATCAACGAGATCGGGACCTTGTGTCCGATTGCACCATGTGGGCGCACCTCGTTGTAGTATCTGCGCCAATCCTCCAACTTTTTGGCCGCGTCGGCAAGCGTCAGGAACCAGTGGGCATTCAGGCACTCCGCCCTGAAGCGGCCGTTGAAAGCTTCGATGTAGGCGTTGTCGGTTGGCTTTCCCGGGCGCGAGAAGTCGAGCGTAACGCCCTTGGTGTAGGCCCACAGATCGAGGTCGCGGGACACGAACTCCGTGCCCTGATCGACCCTGATCGTCTTCGGATAGCCGATCCGAGGACAGACTTGTTCCAGCGTCCTGACCCCGTCCTCTGCTCGGTAACTGAAGCGCGGGTCGAGCACCGGCACGTAGCGCGAGAACGTATCGACGACCGTCAGCACGCGGATCTTCTTGCCGGTCGCGAGCTGGTCGTGAACGAAGTCCAGCGCCCACACGTCGTTGGGCTCGACGGCCGGCTGACGATCATCTCGTAGCTTCGCCTTCACGCGCCGTTTCGGCGTCTTGTTCCGCAGTTGAAGCCCTAGGTCGTGAACTCATAAACGCTGGATGATTGAGACGCTGGAAAGCAATCACCCGTCGGCTTACAGTCTGACTATGCCGTTTGCCCGCAAATTAATTCTTCACGTTCCGGTATCGGATGAGACCTTGCTCGATGGCTTTGTTGAGCAATGTCTGAATGACGGTGTATCGCTCGTGGCCGTGGTCGGACCAGGCTGCGCGAGGGTTGAAGACATTATCGACGAGATCGTCGTCGGTGACGGAAGCGACGAGACACGCTTTATATCCACGACTTCTCACCCCGATGAGCCATTTGAGGATGTGTTGAACATGGCTAGGGCGTGGGAATTCGAGCGCGGCGATCCCGTCGAAGAGGTCCGGCTGTAAGAGTCGTTGACCGCCCGCAATTTAGGCTTCCATACCACGCCGTTTTCTGATTCAGGCTCCACATGAGCCGATATGACCTGACTGACTTCGAATGGCGCGCGATCGAGCCGCTGTTGCCCAACAAGCCGCGAGGAGTGCCGCGCGTTGACGACCGCAGGGTGCTGAACGGCATCTTCTGGGTGCTGCGATCGGGTGCGCCATGGCGCGATCTGCCGGAGCGATACGGCCCGCGCACCACCTGCTACAATCGCTTCGTCCGATGGCGGAAAGCAGGTGTGTGGGACCGCCTCATGGATGCCATCACCAAAGCCCATGACGGCACGGTGCAGATGATCGACACCTCCATTGTTCGCGTCCATCAGCAGGGCGCGACGGCAAAAAGGGGGATCGAGATCATTGTCTCGGTCGTTCCCGAGGCGGGCTGACAACCAAAATCCATGCTCTTGTCGACGCCCAAGGCAGGCCGATTAAGCTGACGCTCACGGCAGGCCAGAAGAGCGACATCGCCTCCGCAGCGGACTTGATCAAGGAATTGCCGGAGGGTGCCATGCTACTCGCCGACAAGGGCTATGATGCCAACGCCTTGCGCAATGCTGTCACCGAGCGAAAGGCATGGGCCAACATTCCGCCCAAGGCCAACCGCAAGGACGCGATCTGCTTCAGTCCCTTCCTCTACAAGGCGCGCAACCTCGTCGAACGCTTCTTCAACAAGGCCAAGCAATTCCGTCGTATCGCAACCCGATACGACAAGCTGGCTGAGAACTATCTTGCCGCCCTCAAACTCGTCGCAATCCGCATCTGGCTACGCGGTAATGAGTCTACGTCCTAAGTCCCTGTAAATCCGATAGGTCCGCTTCATGTTGATGTCCCAGCCCTCGCGCGTGAGCATCACGTGCACGCGCCGGTAGCCATAACGAACCCGCGTTGCACAAATGTCTTTGATCCGAGCTTCGATGCCGGCCTGATCGCGGCGACGGGACTTGTAGTGATAGGTCGATGTGTCGAACTCCAGAACCCGGCAGGCACGCCGGATCGACACGTTCCACTCAGTACAGGTATCCGCCACCAGCTCGCGTTTGCGACCAGGCCTCACAGTTTTCGGCGGATCACGTCCTGCAGCATCTCCTTGTCCAGCGACAGGTCGGCGACCAGCTTCCTGAGCTTGCCGTTCTCATCCTCAAGCTGCTTCAGTCGCTTCATCTCCGTCGGCAGCAGCCCGTCATATTTCTTTTTCCAGTTGAAGTAGGTCGCCTGGCTGATCCCCGCGCGGCGGCAGATCTCCGCCACCGGAATGCCGTCCGCTCCCTGCTTCAAAATGAACGCCTTCTGGGCGTCCGAAAACTTCGATGCCTTCATCGCTCTCCGCTCCTCTCCCAACCGGGAAATTACAGCGGAAAACTCCAATTCTGAACGGTCCAGTTTCCGGGGTTCAGATCAGTCCAAAGAATGGTATCGGATCAGATTGACCGAGGAGTGTCACGCAATCGGGCCCAGCTCTTAATTCCGCCCCCAATTGGGAGCAACCCGATTCCGCCCTAACACACCTCTTGACCGCAGCATCGTCATGTGAGCCTGGGATCCAAACATCTAGATTGTGGCTCTTCAGGTGGGCAATTGATGCCGGAAACGCAAGTGCAGCTCGCCGCTCAGGGTGGTCGCAGGCAGCAGTGTCGCACCCAGCCTTCTCGCTACCGCCTGGGACGGCAAATTTTCGGGATGAATGAAGCTCATAAGCGCCGGCAGGCCGAGATCGCGCGCGGTCCAGACCTGCACGCGCCGTGCGGCTTCTACCGCATAGCCGCGGCCCTCAAAACCGGCGTAGAGGCTCCAAGCGAGCTCCGGCTCGTCTATATAGGAGGGGTGCCACAAGCCTACACGGCCAACAACGGACCGGGTTTCCTTCAGTTGGACAGCAAACAGACCGTAACCGCTCAGCACCCATTGACCGAGCATCGCGGCGAAAGCCGTCCAGGCCTCCCACTCGCTTTTCGGCCCGCCCATGTATCGCATACGCTCCTCGTCCGCGTAGAAGGCGGCATGGGCGAGGTAGTCCTCCTTCCGCCAGCCACGCAGCACCAGGCGTTCGCTTTCAAGCATCGGGATCATACTTGCGCCTTGAACACTTGATATGACGCCAGGGAGCATGCCATAGATGAAGGTCCCGAATGCGCCCTAGGGAGAACTGCTGGCGGGAGCCGGTCAGTCGCTATGATATCGGAGGTCAGGTCCACCAGAGAACAAGGTCCGGCCGCGCAAATCCGAAAAAGCTGTTCAGCACCAGGCGACGCTTTCCGTTGCCTGATTGACCGGTAACCCCGTGAACGAACCCGCCATCAATTAGGGCGATATCCCCGGGCTTGAGCTGGAACTCGCGACAAGGAACGGCCTCGAGATAAGCTGAGGAGTAGGGATATCCCGTGGTCTCCACACCCTGCGACTTTCGATCCGCGACTGTCGGCTTGTGACTCCAGAGCCTCAAGTTTCCACCTTCCTCAGGCATGCTGGGATAAAAGTTGAGTGCTGCGACGGTGTTGTGCGCCACCGCAGAAAGCTCGTAATCGTTCCCAGCACTTAACACTTGAGCGACATCGTCGTGGGGGTCCAAGGAAAACGTGCCGCTGCCAGACCAGCTGAGAGCGCGACAAACATTAGCGTGACCGTGCTCCGAACGGGCCAGCCGCAATTCAATGCCCTGTTTGTGAAGCTCGCGCTTCAACGCGTCGAACGATCCGCGCACCGGATCAACCAAATTCTCAAAAAGGGCGTCGACGTGCGGCCGCGCCGTTTCCGACTCTGCGAAATACGTCGCTGCATCTTTCCTGTAATGGGAAGCGCCGACATATTGTCCGGGTACCCCATCCTTACGCTCCTTGAGACCGGGACTGCCAAGAAAATTCGTGGTGATCTCCTCGGCTACTTCGGTACTGAAAGCTTGCTTGATGTGCAGGGCCGTGGTCTCTCCTTTCAGGACCGAGATCATCTCCGCAGTGCTGATCGAGCCGGTTCGTTCCTTGATCGTAAGAGGCGAGATGGCCGGCGTTTGAGCTACTTGATTAATCGCCATTTGTTTTCTCCTGTAGTGCCTGATCGAGGATGGCAATGCCATGATCGAGTTCGTCATCTGAGATGGTTATCGGCGGAAGGACTTTGATGACGTCGCGATTTGGCCCCGAGGATTCGATCAGCAGGCCGTTTTCGAACGCGACATCGTGCACACGGCCAACAACGGCCTGTGAACGGCACTTGAGGCCGGCCATCAGACCACGGCCGCGCTTTTGTTCGATGCACTTGGGGTATTTCGCAACGAGGCGATCAAGGTGTTCTTGCAGTTTGACGGCAGTCCGCTCGACGGCGGTAGTAAACTGCCTATCGGACCACATTTTGCACATGGCCGCGGAAGTCACAAAGGCGAGATTATTGCCTCTGAAGGTCCCGCTATGTTCCCCCGGATTCCATATGTCCATGTCGGGGCGAATCAGAACTATGGACAACGGATTACCTGAACCGCTTAGCGATTTCGAAAGACACACGATGTCGGGCTCGATTTTCGCGAACTCGAATGAGAAGAAATCGCCCGTTCGTCCCGAACCTGCCTGAATGTCATCGACGATGAAAACAACGTCGTGCTTACGGCAAATGCGCTGAATTTCTGAGAGCCATGGTGCGGATGCGGTGTTCATGCCGCCTTCTGCCTGGATGGGCTCCAGGATGATTGCGGCCGGCTTTTCGATCCCGCTGCCTGGGTCGCCCAACACGTGATCAATGTAACTCGCGGAATCGAAAGTTTGGTTCGGATAGTTCTCGTAAGGCACTCGGATCACATCGTGGCGAGCAACGCCGCCAAGCTGTCTGGTTGACGCTGAACCCGACACCGCCAAGGAGCCGAGCGACATGCCATGGTACGAATTTGTGAAGGCCATGACACTCGAGCGGCCGGTATATTTTCGCGCCAGCGCCAACGCCGCTTCGTTAGCGTTCGTCCCGGTCGGCCCAGGAAACTGTATCTTGTAAGAAAGGCCCCGGGGCTTCAGGATCGACTCGACAAACACTTCGATGAAATCACGCTTTGCAGCTGTATACATATCAAGCGACAAGACGATATTTTGATCGGCGAGATATTGAATTGCCGGTTCAATAATATCCGGGTTGTTATGACCGTAGTTGAGCGCGCCTGACCCTACAAGGAAATCAATATATGGCTTTCCGGACTCGTCCCAGATTGTCGCCCCAAGCGACTTTTTAAAGACTGTTGGAAACGATCGTCCATAGCGACGAACGTTAGACTCGTAGGCTGCGAAAATGTCGATATCCATTCAAGGGCCTCTCTGTATGCGGCATGCGGTCAACGCTGCAGGTTCTATGTTCACGTATTCCAAACCATTGATTTCGACGATTGTCTTCGGCCAATATCGGACTTAAAGCGAACGTATCATGGTCAGCGGCTTGCATTCGCAAAGAGTCTGTAAAGTTGTTTGACGAATCTGTTGCAGCGCTTTGGCTAGCGATAGCGTGGCAGTCAGTACCCGCCTTTGCGGCAACGCTATCGGCGGCGTTGTTGGCGAGGGCGACTGACATAACCGCACCGGTTTTTCCAGCATGAGTGCAACCGCGATGCTTTGGTATTTCTCTACGTCGGCCGCGACGGGATCCTTGCCGACGAGTAGCTGTGACACATAGCAATTTCTCTCCTTCGATGTGACGGCGAGACCGGGGCTCGCTCGAGTTTCGTTTTGGAACGCGGACGAGCCAGACCGCGAACTGGCGACAGAACTGGAAGTGACCGCGGCCTCTAATCGCGGCCGTGGCCGCCGGCGGTGATGGCGCCGTTCGCTGGGCGGCGCGTTGGCGCACCCCTGGCTTCGCGGCGTCTACAATGCCTCAGTCGGCCCTCCCGAGGTGACGGCCGCACTGCAAGCCACGGGCCGAGCACGCGGGTGGTGTTCGGCATCCACGAGCTGACGCAGAATCGACCGCGCCTGCTTCGAGAAGGCGCGATCGATGCGGTTATCGACCACCCGGTGTTCGCCACCTTACCGTGTGGTGACGACGGCGCGGCTTTTGGAGCGCAGCACGACTAAGAGTTCCCACCCCTACACTGGTCAACATTCATATGATCGAAAACGCTGGCTCAGGCGACGACACTGGCGATTTGTCCGATGCCGCTTTTTCTATGCAAGTTTCACTCTGTCCGACATCCGACAATTGTTGGATGTGAGACAGGGAGTCAAATCCGCTAACCCGGTGTTTTAATCCAATCTTCCTCTCTGGCACGTCCTGTGCAGCGCGACTTGCGAATGCATCAGCAAGAAAATAGTCCCATGATCACACTCACTGAAAACGCCGTCGCCGCCGTCAAGGCCGCGCTTTCCCGCGCCGACGAGCCGGCGGAAGGCTTTCGCATCATGGTCGAGGCGGGCGGCTGCGCCGGCCTCAAATACCTGATGGGTCTGGAAAGCGTCTCGCGCGAGGGCGATGCCATCATGGAGACGGACGGGTTCAAGGTGTTCGTCGACGCAAACTCCCAGCCCCATCTCGCCGGCATGACCGTTGACTTCGTCACGGACCTGGAGTCCTCGGGCTTTGTCTTCGACAATCCCAATGCGCGGGACAAATGTGCCTGCGGCAAGTCCTTCGGCTAGCCGCCATCACGACAAGGATCGGCACCGTGCGGGATAATACCGACAACGTCTACCTCTTCAGCGACAAGCTCTATTTCATCAATCCGCACAATGTCGGCGTTTTGGACATCCCCAATGCAGCCGGCGAGGTCGGCGCCGTCGCCTGCGGCGACGGGCTTAAATTGATGATGGGTTTCGACCCCAAGACCGAGACGATTACTGCCGCAACGTTCCAGACCTTCGGCCGCGGCTCGGCCATAACCGCTTCCTCGACAATTACCCAATTCATCGTCGGCAAGACCATCGATGAAGCCCTTCAGATCACCGATCAGGAAATGGCAGATTTTCTCGGCGCCCTGCCGCCGCACACGATATACTCATCGCTCGACCGCCTCATTTTGGAGCGCGGTTTGCGGCTGATGAGCGAGTTCTTCCATGCTGTGAGGCAGGCTTTCGAGGAGACGCCAGGATTCTCACGCCTCGTCCTCGTCAAGGCATCATCGCCATGAGTGAGGTGATAGGGGCGTTTCTCGAGGTGATAGGCTTCGATGAGCGAGAGGCCCTTCCCCGCAGCCTTCCCCCGCTGAAACCCAATTCTGCGTGCACTTCGAGCGAGTGGGGTTTCGGCAACGAGCCTCGGCGGTGGAACGAGCTGCAAAACCTGCAGTGGGACATTTCCCACCTTTTGCCGCGTCTCGTAAGCCAGCAGAGATGCTGCCTTGCTCACTCGAAGGCCGCTTAAGCAATGTCATATGCGGTCAAGGAAATTTTCTACACCCTTCAAGGTGAAGGACGAAATGCCGGGCGGGCCGCCGTGTTTTGTCGTTTCGCCGGCTGTAACCTTTGGTCGGGACGTGAAGGCGACCGGGCAAAAGCATTCTGCGGATTTTGCGACACCGATTTCGTTGGCGTAGATGGCCCCGGTGGCCGACATTTTGACACCGCACGGCAGCTTGCGTTGGCGGTCGAGCAAGCCTGGCGCGGGCAGGGAGCTGGGCAGCGTTTTGTCGTGCTCACCGGAGGGGAACCCCTCCTCCAGATCGATGAAGAACTCTTGGAAGCGCTGCATTGCTTGGCGTTTGAAATTGCCGTGGAGACCAATGGTACCATCCCCACACCCGCCGGCATCGACTGGCTGTGCGTCAGTCCGAAATGCAATGCACGCCTCGTGGTCATGGCAGGGGACGAGCTAAAGCTTGTATATCCTCAGATTGGCGCGGAGCCCGAACATTTCGAAGTTCTCGCGTTTGAGCACCTTTTGCTTCAGCCGATGGATGGGCCCGAGCGCGAGGCGAATACGGCCGCCGCAGTGGCCTATTGTCTTGCCAACCCACGTTGGCGCTTGAGCCTTCAAACCCACAAATTTCTCGGAATCCCATGAAGATTACGCAAGCTTTCACCTTCGAGGCGGCGCACTGTCTTCCGCGGGTGCCAGCAACCCACCGCTGTCACCGCATACATGGCCATTCCTACCGTGTGGAACTGCGTCTGGAAGGGCCCGTCGATCCAGATACGGGCTTTGTCATCGATTTCTTCGATGTCGAGGCTGTGTTCGGACCGCTTCTGCAACGTCTCGACCATCAGTATCTGAATGAGATTGAAGGTCTCGACAATCCGACCGCGGAAAACATTGCGGTCTGGATCTGGAACCAAACCAAGCCGCTTCTTGGCCAAATGTGCTCGGTAACAGTCTATGAGACACCGCTGTGCTGGGCTGAATACGAGGGTTGACCCGATGCAACGAGATCCGGGAACCGCACTCGTCCTTTTCTCCGGCGGCCAGGATTCGACAACCTGCCTGGCTTGGGCGCTCGAGAACTTCGAGCGCGTCGAGACAATCGGCTTCGACTATGGGCAGCGGCATCGGATCGAGCTCGATGTGCGGCCTTACCTGCTCGAGCGCATTCGAACAGACTTTCCGGCCTGGCGCGGGCGACTAGGCGGGGACCACATGATTGACATGGCCGTGCTCGGCCAAATCAGTGATACCGCGCTCACGCGCGGCGTCGAGGTCGCACTGAACGCGAACGGTCTACCAAATACCTTCGTGCCTGGCCGCAACCTTCTGTTCCTCGGCTTTGCGGCCGCGTTAGCTTACCGGCTGAGCGCGAAACACCTCGTAATCGGCGTGGCCGAGACGGATCGTTTCAGCTACCCAGATTGTCGAGATGACGCGGTTAAGGCGATTCAACTTGCCCTGAACCTTGGAATGGAGAAGCGGTTCATCATTCACACACCCCTCATGCACCGTGACAAGGCGCAGACCTGGGCGCTGGCGGATTGGCTGGGCGGAGAGGCGCTGGTGAAGCTCATCTGCGAGGGAAGCCACACCTGCTATAGCGGAGACCGCGAGCATAGACACAGCTGGGGTTTCGGTTGCGGGACCTGCATCGAGTGTAATCTTCGGGCAGCGGGATGGGAGCAATTCCGATCCTGCAAAGAGGCACCCGTGACCGCCCATGAAATGACGTAAGCGCCAAGATCCAGGCCGGCGGTGGCAATCTGTTCCATAGATCGTTTCCTTCTCTTTGTGATCAGCACGACGAGGGTAGGCGTCTTCGATGCCGTTTCGAAAGGCTGTTCCATACCATCGACCTTGATGATCTTTGCCGTTCGCGTGGTGCTGTTTGGAAGGGGAGTTCAGCACCTTGGCAAGCAGGCTGCGGTCCTAAATCCCGGTCGGATTGATCGTGGAGCGTACTGCCAAGAAAAAGAAGAGCTTGTGGTTTCGACGAGAGGCAGTTGATGCCCGGCCCGCCCTTATGTGGAGGGTCGTCCATGCAGTCCATCACCAGCATGGCCGCACCATTGGCATCATTGAAGGGACGAATGACGACCTCATCGGCAATCGATACCGGCGCCTGCGTAAGCCGGCACGGGCGCTGGCGCCTGCGGCGACGCGATGTTGCGGATATCCCTCCCCTGGCCTACCTCGGCCCAATCAAAGGATTCCTGCTAAGCGCGTTCGATCTGGCATGCCCGTGCGTCCAGTGAATGCGCGCGCCGCCTTGATGGCGATCGTCACAGCTCAGTGTCGATGTTTGACGAGATTGATCTGCTCGACCGCCGGAAGACAATCGAGCAGATAGTTCAGCAAGGTCGATCTCATGTGCTGTCGAATCCAAAAGGCGGTTGCCGTCATGAAGGATGCGCGCCGCATCAAGCGCCGGGGTAAAGCCATCCCTATGCATCAGGATGGCGAAAGTGTTGTTGAGGTCCCGAAAGCGCTGTCCGTTGAGGTCAGCCAGATTGGCGCGTTCGCGTTGCCGCGCGCCGAGCGGCTTCGGATCGCACAGCCGCTGCGCGCGTGGCTCGAGGAAAACGGGCGGCTGCGGGCGAACAATCTTGCCGATTGGCGTCAGGCGGCGCGAAGATTTCGTCAAACATGTTAGGCCTCTCCTCGAAGGATCCGGAGAGCTACGCCTCTTTTGACGCTGACATGGCATTTGCACTTGGAAGGCGTCATTCACGAACTACATATGGGTGGCGGCTGATGAACAGGCCAACGATCGCCGATCTGGCGAAAGCCGCGGGCGTAAGTGTTTCCACTGTCAATAGGCTCTTGCACGGAACTGGCACACTGCGACCGCAGACGGCCGACCTCATCTTGAACGCAGCGCAGCAGATCGGCTTCCACAGTTCGGGGCCGCTGCACGAACGCAGGCGGGATAATCTCCCGCATCGGCACTTGAGCTTTCTCATGCAGCAATCGCACCGGCCGCTCTGTCGGATTCGGGCCGAGGCGCTTCTCGGTGCCTGCGCGCGACGCACAGATGTGGTTATTGAGCCCGACGTGCTCTTCCAGGACGAACCTTCCCCAGAAGCGGTCGCTGCCAATCTGCTCAAGATGGGCGGAAGCGCCGATGCAATCGCGGTGATCTCGGCCGATCACCCGCTCGTCGGCCAGGCGATTGACGAGTTGCGCGTCAAGGGCGTTCCGGTGATCGCCTATGTCACCGACCTGTCTGCCGCCAGCCGGGCCGGCTTTGTGGGAACCGACAACTGGAAGGCCGGCCGCACCGCCGCATGGTTTGTCAGCCAGACGTCCGGTCGGCCCGGCAAGGTCTTTCCTCTCATCGGCAGCAATCGTTACATCTCGGATGCGAGCTTTCGCTCATACATGCGCGAGCACGGCCCGAGTTCCACGTCAGCGAAACCCTCCTGACCCATGAGATGCCGAATAACGCCTATGCAGTCGTTCGCAGGCTGATAGCGGAGGAGCCGGAGCTCAGGGGCATCTTCGTCAATGGCGGCGGCATTTCCGGCGTCCTGCGTGCTATGTGCGAGCTCGCTGCGGAGCAGCAGTGCAAAATCCGGGTCGTCTGCCGCGACATCGGGCCCGAGACACGCAAGGGATTGAGCGAAGGCTTGATTACTGCTTCCTTGTGCCATCCCGTCGACAGAATGCCTGAAGAACTCATCGATGTGATGCTGCGCATGATCGAACGCACAGACACACGGTTAGTCGAACAGCGGCTTGTTCCGTTCGAGATCCTCACGCCAGAGAGCATTTGGACTTAAGAACGGAAGAGCCAACGTCGTCCGGATAAGGTCATCCGTGCCGCTGCGAAACGACGACCCGCTTCCGGAGGAAAACTGGAGCGCAAAGGGCAGTTCGGCACTCATGATCCTCGTATGCACCGAAATAGGCCAGGAGGGCGAGGAGATAGAAATCCCCGAGGAAGACGATCTTGTCGAGAGCTGGACCCCATGCTTCCGCCAATGATTAGGCTGCTTGTGCGGCAGTTCGTGCCGATTTGCGCTACTTGTGGCGCGCCACAACGTCCGCCTTATAATCGAGTCGATCGAGGCAGCGCACCCGGCGATCTATAGAGAACTTGCCTGTTCGCCCGTGACTATGGCAGATATGTCGAGCTGTTTCATAGCAAGCAATTGAGCCGATTTCGCTTGAGTGAGGCGCCCACGCACAATGATGGCGCGGATCTCACGGCGAGCTTGGCTTTCGACAATTCCTCTTCGGAATTATCAAAGCCCAAATCCGCAAACACGTTGCCGCTGGTCATTTCGCCGGTGATTCTTCAGTCATGTCCTTTGCCATAGTTTTCGCGATCGTGCGTCCCAGCCACCTTCAATCGCTGTAACGAGATCGACTTCGCACTTGGGCGTGTCCCTGCCCTTCTTCTGGAAGCAAAGATGCAGATCACACCAGCGAAGCGACGGCATGGACGGGCGATAAGTATCCTGTCTAAGTCGTCGACCACCGCAAGGATTCGGCCGCCAAATCGCTTGAGGGCTTTGACCCCCAAGATGCTGCTCGCCATTTTGGGCATCGTTGATTGCAACACCCATGACGATGCAGACATCGACCAATCTGACTCCGCTCAGCCACTGAAAGAAAGATTCGGGTCAAACAGCCGTTTTCGCCAAGTGATCATATTTCCTATGAACGCATTTTGGACTGCACGGACCGTTCCAGCTCGGCGCAAAACCCTCCCAGATACTCGTCAATCGCGCTCTGCAAATGCACAGAGCACTTTGGCGGTGCTACATCGATAATGAGCCCAGTTTTGCTTTTTTTGAGAAGATGTCCCTCTTGCTTGGCCGCAGCGAATATCCCGGTAAAAATTGGCGGCAGCGTATCGCGTTTAGCGCTCGCCGGGCGGAGCTGGTCCGGGTTGCGAAGCCCGGCGAGCGCGGATCGTCTTGGGCGATGTGTTGATCAGGCGCGGTTCTTGAAGCGCCAGGATTCATGTCCGATTTCCATGATCTCGCAATGATGCGTGAGAGGCTCGAGCAGTGCGGTCCGTTGTTCCGTCGAATTAGCGGCCGCGCCCGCTGTCGCGGATGAGCGCCCGGGCGATGGCAATGGCCAGATGCGACTTCCCGTTGCGGGCCACCAATCAACACGCCATTGGACAAATGCCATTAAGGGCATCTCACCGCCGGGCGGCGGCGAACAAGAAGGAGAGGAAGTGATGGAACGCAGGCTTGATGACGTGATCGCAGCCCTCCCTGAGGAGCGTCGGGAGCGTGTCGACGCACGTTTCGAAGAGTTAAAAGGACAGAGGTCGAGAGCCTCGGCGAGCTGCGCCATGCGGCTGGCAAGGCCAGGCAGAGATTGCCACGACCCTCAAGATCAAGTCTCGTCGACGCTCGCAATAGGTATGAGCAAGCCCTCGTTAAGCCGGATACCGACTGCCCGCTGTCACGTCGCGGGGGACGCCTCTTCCCTCCCCCATGCTGGCCCAGTTCACCGCCGCGCTGGGGGTGTCCGGCGATGTGCTCGCTGACGACGACCCGCTCGAGCACGATTGGCACCTGCTTAAGTAGATACCACGCGCCTGCGGATATCTTCGGTGGCTTACACTTTATGAAATTTACGGCGATTATCGCCGCACCGCAAAATGACAAAAAAGTCAACCGGCCATGTCTTCTCCCTTCTTATGCGGCTTCAGGACACATTGAGCACAGGCAAATGCTGCCAAGCATGCCAGCACCACGACCCCACGTCGTGGCGGCAGTTAACAACTGCCCGCTGAAGTTTGCCAACAGGCCGTCGGTCAAACTTGGCGCAGCGCTGTTACGGCAGGCACGGCACGTGGAGATCTGTCGAGCATCAGCCATTGCGAAAGGTGTAGCCATAACCGTTGATGGCCGGCGCGCCGCCGAGATGCGCGTAAAGTATCCTCGAGCCCGCTGGAAAAAAACCTTTTTGAACGAGGTCAATCATCCCTTGCATCGATTTGCCCTCATAGACGGGATCGGTAATCATACCCTCGAGCCGCGCACACAGACGGATCGCCTCCTTGGTTTCCTCGGATGGAATGCCGTACCGCGGGTGCGCGTAGTCCTCGAGCAACACCACGTCATCCTCGGCAAGTTCCGATCCGAGCTCGACGAGGGTCGCCGTATGTCGGGCAATGCTAAGCACCTGCGCCTTGGTCTTGGCCGGGGTAGCAGAGGCATCGATACCGATCACGTTGCGCTGCCGACCGTCCTTGGCGAATCCGACGAGCATGCCGGCATGCGTTGAACCGGTGACCGTGCAAACGACCATGTAGTCGAAGGCAAACCCAAGCTGTTCCTCCTGGGCGCGCACTTCCTCCGCGAACCCCACATAGCCGAGGCCTCCATTCGGGTGAACAGACGCCCCGGCCGGTATCGCATAGGGCCTGCCGCCCCTTGCCTTGACCTCATAGAGCGCTTTTTCCCAGCTGCGGCGGATACCGATGTCAAAGCCATCGTCGACCAGACGCACCTCTGCGCCCAAGATGCGGCTCAAGAGAATGTTGCCGACCCGGTCGTAGACGACATCCTCATGTGGAACCCAGCTCTCGTGAACCAGGAGACACTTCATGCCGATCTTGGCGGCGACGGCGGCGACCATGCGCGTGTGGTTGGACTGCACGCCGCCGACGGTGACCAGGGTATCGGCATCTGACGCGATCGCGTCGGGGATGACGTATTCGAGCTTGCGCAGCTTGTTGCCGCCGAACGCCAGACCGGAGTTGCAGTCCTCGCGTTTGGCGTAGATTTCGACCTTGCCACCCAGATGCTTGCCGAGCCGGTCGAGCTTCTCGATGGGTGTGAGTCCAAAGGTGAGCGGGTAACGCTCGAATTTTTCCAGCATATTCTCTCCGGCGATGATCATTCAGCTGAAATAGCCACGCAAAACTCGTTCCATAAGCGCTGCTTGGATTGTCGGCCGCGCTCTCCGACCACCCATCAGAGCTTTGGGGATTTCCAGCGCTCTCCTTGCGATTGTGACGAAGCGATCCACATGTCGCCATGCTGCGATGAGGCGACCATCGCCTAGGAAACCTACGACGACACGCGGTCGGCATCTGCGTTTTTGCCAGCTTTGCAAGTGCAGCCAGACCGCCAAACCAACAGACTTCGATAAAAACGCAGTGGCTCTTGTTTGCGATTCGACCGGCAGGAACTGCACGGTTGCCGAGCCGAATTCCGCGAGGCGATTTTTGTGGCGCTCAACGCCTCACAGAGGTTTCAGCTGCTCGATCGAAGTGCTCGTCTACCTGATCGAAACGGGTGCCAATGCCCTCGAAAGGCTGGCCTCGCCGCGGCCGTAAGTCGTCGGATTGTAGTTGACGAGCGTGTCGGTCCTAGCGGTATCCAGCAACTGATTAGTAATCTGTGTCGGTGTTGCTGACGTGAACTTGCTGCTGTTCTGAACGCGAGTCGTCTGAAAGGCATGCCCGGCAGAGACGGAGCTCCCTGCCGGGCCGGGTTCGCCTTGGGAGGTGGCGTAAGCTAGCGACTTTCGTGGCGGTGGGACCACTCAATCCGTGCGTTTTGCGCAATAACGAGCATGTACCGTGCCAAGCCAAAAAGCATTTAAAAAACACCCAAGAGTCAGCTTCCTCCACGTTGCATACCCGACATTGTCGGTTATCGGACAATGCCGAACGTGCCTCTCGGCATCGACCTGCGCCTGAACCAAAGCGCCCCCGCAAGGTCGTTCGCTGCCATTTCGACCTGGTGGTCACCGGGTTTTAGCTCCGACTGTTCTCCGCTGACGGACAGGGCGGATGTCGCTTTTAAAAGAGGAACTGTCTGTACCTTCAATTCAAGAGGGCGCGGCCACGAGAGACGGCGCGGCGAATGCGGTCGCGCAGATGATCGCGAGGATCAACACATCCGGCAGACGGGCAAAACCGCAGCCTGATCAGTGTCCACCCCTAGGGCGCTCTCCAACAGGGGGTCAAAATTGGACGCCGATTCCCCGCCTCAGGTCTCAAAATCGCACGCCGAAACACAGGACCGTCATCGGCGAATCCGCCCGGAGAACCGAAACTGCATTCCCCTGGGCGGTAGAACGATGAGAATGCCGTCGCCTTCGACCTTACCAGGGAACCATGGCCTGAATAATAAAACTTGAACAAAGGGATGAATCTGCGCTCTGATCTTGTTACGGCGCCTCAAGGGAGGAGCAGCGATATGCCGAGCGTTTGATTGCGCTGGGGCACATCTTGAGTTTCATTCCAATGCTCATCGTCGCTCGACTGGTACCGAACTTCCTGGGACCTATCGACAAGCTCAGCTTCTTGCCCGGCTTTGCCAGCGCAGCTGGATCGCCAAATCAGAAAGAGCAAACTTGCGAAATAGCCCAGCTGAAGAAGTAGCGAACAGCCCAGCGTCGTGACGACTGCTAGACGGAACGAATGCGAGGCGAAGTAAACCGCCACAGCATTGCCGCACATGACCAGCCCGAGGAGCCGACAAAAGATGATGAAGCGCATGCCGTTCTCCTGATTTTGTCTCGTCAAATCATGCAGCTCATGCTGCGATCTGGTCGGCCGCGAGATGGGACTGGCAGTTCTTTGGGCAGACGCGGCCGCAGGCTCCGCAGCCAATGCAGCGGCCGGCATGGTCGACAACCATGATCATGCGATTGAGCTCACCATCGAAATCGTCGTCACCGCCGTCGCAGGCGCCGAGGATCTCACCCGCGTCATCGACGCCGTAAAGATGCATGACCTCGCGCGAGCAGACTTTGAAACAGCGGCCGCAGCCGATGCAGATCTTGCCATCTATAGCGATCAGATATTCCGGCACCCATATGGAGCCGTCGCGGCTGATGAATTTGCTCCTCATCGCAAAGTCTTCATTTTGGCAAGCTCTCTCCTGGCACCATCCAACTCGGCATAAGCGGCATGCGTTTTCTCGGCGACTTCCTCTATCTCAATCCATTTGACCGGGAGACCCTCGGCAAGATCGCGCAAGTTCGTCTTGGCAATTGCCGCGCGCAGTTGAAGCTTTCGGACTTTCTTCGCCATCTCATCCAGGTTTGACATGATCCTTCCTCGAAAATGGGTTTCTTCACGCCCGCGCCACGTCGGGATAGGCAATAGCTGCAGTCACATCGCCGACCAGTTTCGCGCCGGTATCCGTGAGTTTCCGGAGAGTCTCGAAGCCGGACCGGTAGACGTCTCGACAGACGTTTGATTTCTGTTGTTGACAATGTCATCACGCCTGAGCGCTCCTCGATCGCCAGCTCCGACATGTCGAGCCTCCACAGCACGTCCGGATCCCGATTGCCAATGAGTGGATATTCCGGCGCAGTTCCTCGATGATAATGAAATCGGCCAGCAGCCCGGTGTCCGATTTCCGTTGGCATGAGCCGTGAGAATCCTGAGCACGGATCAGCCGCAGGAGGCATTTGACGAACGGGCGGGCAAGGGCCTCGCCATCCTTGTTGACGGCAGGGCCAAGCGCTGCGTGAGACATTTCGTTTCCTCAATTTCAGGTCTCGTCCTCGACGGAGGATTTCTGCTTTCGGTTACGCTGACTTCGGGCTCGCTTACGCAGCCGACGTCCGGCCTCGCCAGGCCGATTCCACGTAAATGCTGCCCCTGTGGCCGACCTTGAACAGGTCCTGGACTGTGACATCTTCAACGACGGGCCAAATTCGCGTCGAATATCGCCGCCGCGGCTATTCGGTTGGAAGTCTAAGGTCCGAGCCCTGACCTGGAGCAAACCGTCGACCCTGTGCTCCATGAACACAGTTACTGCGGGCGCGCCGCAGAAAATGGGCGAATTGATCAGGGTTCCATTCCACTTGTCATCCCGACACCTTGCCGAGCTGAAAGTTCGTGAGAGGTTAGCCACGCAGCCAGTCGTCCACTTTGATCAGAGGAGCCGGGGACTCTCTACGCAACATGTTGTTCTCCATTCCCACACCTTTCCTGACGTTTATGCGCGAGCTGGTTCTTCTCTCAGAACGGAACACACCGGTTAGGAGACCCTCAAAGTCTTGCGTGTTCTCATGCGATCAGCCCTCACTCAGTATTGCCGATCTCAACCAGCAAACGTCATGCCAGCGCTTTGCCCGCAGTAAATGCATGATTCTGCCTCGAAACCTTACAAGCCCAAGACGGCCGGTTGTTTTGAACCCGACATGTTTTCTGCTGCTGTCAGCTTTTGGACACGCATCATGCGTCAGACGCTTGAGGGCGAGAACGGCTTGGCTGTCTGCCCTGCGGTAATGTTGGCGTCGGCTCATCTAGCATCATTCGCCGCCGGCGATGCGCGGGCGCGCACAGCTAGGCCGACCCAGCGTCCCGAACCGCATGACCTTCTTGACCGGCTGGCTATAGGTCGGAAATTCCGCGATTCCGAGAAAGTTGGTCAGCGCAGTGCAGCCCGCTCGGCATTTGCCGCACGAATGGCAAGCGCCTGTCAACCGAGCGATCCTCCAAGGCGCGGGCCAGCGTCTCGACGATTTGTTGGTTAAGGCCGGCCAGTGTTTGTGTCTATGGTCTGGGAGTGGCCTTCGGCAGCCAGTGGCCGCGAGTAAAGCTTCGGCATCATCGGCTTTGATTGCGGCCCAAATCTGGTCGAAACTACGATGGGCTATTATGCCTCCTCTTCATTGAGAGCAGGAATGTCTGCTCTGGCGTAGAAGCCCAGCACGGGTCCGAGATCAAAGGTTGTTCCTGGCGCAAGGCGCCGGACGGACGTGGGCCATGTTTCGGTCGAGACGCCATCGATACCTCGCGCCAGCGTGCTGGCAAATCGGGGCATCAGCGGCGCGAGTGTCTGTGCCAGGATTGCAGCGGCCGTCGTCTGAAGGGCGAGCGACGTGCGGGTGCGGGCGGGATAGAGACGTCGCGCCGCCTCATAGTCTTGCGCCCGTCGGTAGACTACGCAATCGCTGACGAAATCGCAGGCCTGCGCGGCCGCGCGGCGGACGGAGAAGCCATCGTCCGAATAGGCGCGTTCCATCGCCGCGCGATGGATCTCTATCCGACCAAAGAAAGCGCGATCGGCGGGAGCCCAGTCGCCTGCGTCGGGCACACAGCCGCCAAAGTCCTGTTTGATTTCCCCGTGCAGCGCATCAAGCCAATTCAGCCAGATTCCTTGGAACACCTCGTTCTCCGTGCGGCGTAGCGCGTCCAGCGTGAAGTTCGTCCGCTCACCTTCCGGGCGTGTCAGGCCCAAATGAAGACGGACGACATCGACTGTCTTTTGGCCCAGAACCTCTTTGCCCCAGACCGCATGGCTGCGGCTTGTCGAGAACTTCTGACCGTCGAGCAGGTAGAACTCGTTCACATGATACCGGATGCGCGGCGTCCAGTGGGAGAAGACCTCAGCATAAAGCGCCGGATAAAGCAGAGCGTGGTAGAAGGAATTATCGAAGCCGAAGAAATGGACAATTTGCCAGTCCTTGCTGGGCAGGGCCGCATTCCAGTGTCGACCGAGCGATGTAGCTAGCGTCTGGATGTTGTAAAGAAAGCCAAACGCCATCTCTGGCCAGACCCAGGTCACCTGCCCCGGGAACCCCTCGGCCGGTAGCCCCCAGTCCGACGGGTGGATGATGGGCACGGAAAAGTCGCCACGTTGGCGTAGACGCGCGAAGAGGTCCATGATCCGAACGGGGGCGCCCGAAGCCCTTAAATGCCGGTCGATATTGACGTAGCACCGTTCCAGCGCAAGTTCGGGGCGGCGCATGAAGCCTACCACCGGCGCCTCAGCCGAGTGCCGCGACCGGACTGCATCTAGGTCGTGGCATAGGTTCGGCGCGCCGCATTCCTCGCAGATGTTGCCACCAGCGGAGCCGCCGCAATCGGGGCAGAGGCCACTTACATCCGGTTCGTAAAGGTAGTCGCCTGTCACAGCATCGAAAAGCGCAGGGCTCTGGCGCAGATCTACCGCCGTGCTGCTCAGAAGACTGCGGAAACACGCGGCTTGAAACTCTGCATAAGCGCTATCGCCCAAGGTGGGGAGGAAGCTGTGGACCTCACAGTCGAGAAGCGCAAGCGTGGCTCGAATCTCGTCGGCGTAGTGGCGCGCCACCTTTCCGGGCGTCGATTGCTCGGCATCGGCACGCGTGGCGACGTAGCTCTGGTAATCGTCGCTTCCAGTCAGGTGATAGGCTTCGACCCCTTTCATGCGCAGGAAACGCGTGTAGACGTCGGCGCCAAGATAAGGGCCAGAAAGATGCCCCAGATGCAGATCGCCATTAGGCGTCGGCGGCGTGGAGAAGACGAAGATCGGCCCGCGGGGAATCGCGACCTGTGCAGCAGCTTCGAGGGCCGCCTTGCCGTCGCACCAGTAGACATCGACGAAGTTTAGGTTTTCGAGCCCATCGTTGTGCAGCACATGCGCTTCAAAAGGATGGAACAGAACGACATCGCCGGCTGCGACCGAGATTTCCCCAAGGTCGGTCCTGACCTTGCCCGCTCCAGACAGGACCACGAAGGCCTCGATTTCGTCGTGCCGATGGGGCTCGGATGTGACGCCTGGTGCCACCTTGCCAAATGAAAACCCGGTGCCCGCGCTTCCCGTCCCAAGCGCAGCCATGTCGATACCGAACACCCGCGACAGCTGCGTTCGAGAAAACCTGGATTTCCGCATGACGAACCTCAGCTGTCGAAACAGTGGTCTCTTCGGCTGCCGACGCAACAGCATCTGCTGCAAGTTGCGAAGGCAGCCCGACACGTTGGCCCCCCGTCAGAATAGTCCGGCTCTGGGCCCCAGGCGGGCGAAACTACGGGCGCCAGGAGGGCTTTAGGCGTCACAGAAGAGCGCCCGGCGACACCTTCACATCGACATACCGAAGCGTCGTGACGGACTGCAGGCGATGCTCCAGTAGCCGGCAATCAAAACCATGCTCTCCGCGCATTTTTTTGGCGGCCGATCAGTTTCGTGTGCAAGCCTCGCCTGGTTCCGTGAGCTCAATCGCGATAGAAAATGCCGTTTGGGGGCTTGAGGTTGTCGAGATCAGCCACTTTGCCCTCTGGCGGATTAAGGGCGCGCTTAAGCACGTTATATTCAGCGCGGGTCGGTCCACCGGTTGAAGCACGCTGGAACACCAAGTAGAGCGTCCGCCGCGAACGATTGCTTTTATTCGGCTTCGAGTAATGCGGTGCATAATCGTCGAAGATGAAGATGTCGCCAGCCTTCCATACTACGGGTTCCCAGGAGAATGTTTCGGCGACCTCAGGATCAATCACCCCGCCGGCATCCATGGGAAATACCCCCTTCTTGTGGTTGCCGGGGCTGAAGAAAAGGCCACCATTGTCCGGGTCGGAATCGTCAATGCCTATGGCAACGATCGCATGGACCATCCGGTCGGGCAGCCTGTGTGGAATGTGATAAATGTCCTGATGCGGGCGATAACCGCCGCTATCGGGATAGTGGAAGATCAGCAACTCCTTGAGTCTGCGCGAATCTTCGCCAAGCAAATCCTCGACCGCAGAGTTTATGCGCTGATCTTCTAGGAGGAGCAGACGCAATGGGTCATGGAAGTCCAGAAAATTCTCGACCTTGGAGATGATCTTCCGATTGTCCGTCGTTTTCTCGAACCACATGAGCCATTTATCGTCGCTGACATCCCAGCGTGATATGTCTTCAACAGATCTGGAAATACCTTCCAGAGTCGCGGGATCGAAGAACCTCTCGAGCCTGACGTATCCGTCTTTCTTCCACTTTTCTCTTTGTGCATCGGTCAACATGCGAAAAGCCTCCTGTTGGAAAGAGTGGTTGGTCAAACATTCCGGTTAGAGGCAGTCGGGCGCCGTCAGGGTGTGGGCCCACGGAGACGATACTCCACGGCATGCAGACGGCGACGCAAAGTGCGTTCCGCTCCGGGTGGATTGCAAGGCTTTGTTGTCCCTCCTCAATGGAGAGATCGCCCAGGCCCGTAAAGATCTATCGATCCGGTACGTCTGCATGGTAGTCACGGCCGAGCATGCTGTTGATGGTACGACTGCCCGATAAGACGACCTTTCGTGCAGCCTGACGCAACGCAAGTCGTGCGCCGCGAAAATTTTTGCGACAAGTTCCCGTTCCGGTCGGGCGATCAGGGAGGCACGTCGCTGGCATCGGGTCCATCGATGCTCCAAAAACGAGTATTGTCCGCACAAGTTCGGCGCTAGACTGACCCATCCGAGGCCAAGCCGGGTCCTCGGGTTCCCTAAGCTGGTCCCGATCACTTACCTCACCCGGTCCAGCCACCACACGCATCGCTACGGGCGGGAGGCCTCCGCTAACGGCCGACGCAGCCATGGCCGCTAGGGCCACTGGGCACTTTCGAGTGAGCGACCTTGTACGGTTTCGACGACCGTGGGGCAAATTCTCGCCCGCAGAATTAAGCGATGCGCCCATAGGTCCAAGGGCATGTTCAGTCACGATGAGTTCGGAGCGGGCTCCGGACTGCGCCGCAGCGGAGGCGGACATCATTCCTTGGATGCCACCGCCGATGATCAGTAGTCGCTGAGTCATATCCCGCTGCCCATTTCTTCGGCTACCGGGTCGGGCCAGCTCTCGACGGTGGTACGGCTGATAAAGCCAGGATGCTCAGGGTTCGCGCACGGCGCGCGCTGTAGAAGGCTGTCAAGAATGCGGCGAGCTCGCCAGGCCAGCAGGCTTAGGTTCGGATCGGCCAGCCCGCGCTGCCCGGGATTGGCGTTCTGTACGAAGATGCGTCTGTCACGCGGTCCGTCCCAGCACACCGAAAAATCCGCGTTGATGACCAACTCATTGTCGGTCTGTTGCAGCCGATCCGCCATCGGTTCCAAAAAGCTTGGCACGGCGTTCTCGTAACCGGTGGCCAGGATGACGATGTCGGCCGTGACTTCTTCGACGTCGCCCAAGCCGCGCTGCAGCGTCAAGTTGTGACCCGCGCCGGCGTTGATGCAGCGCGAAACGTTGCAACCCGGCCGAAGTGCGATGTCACATAGGTCTGGCTCAAGAAATTCGTGGCGATATAGCGCCTGGTAGACGGCGCGCAAAGTGCGATCCGAAATACCATCCGAGGCGAGCACGAAACGCCGCAGGAACAGCTTGCGCTGCGGCTCGCTCATTGCCGCGAAACGATCCGAAAAACAAGGCATGAACAACTCGTTTGTGAACGGGCTGTTGTCGAGGGGCAGGTAGTTTTCGCGCTGCGAGACCCAGGTGATCGAGGCAGGCCGCCGTTCTCTTGGCCCACCGACCAAATGCAACAATACCTCGGCTCCCGACTGGCCTCCACCAACGACGCAAACATGTTTTTGCCGCACCTCAGGATGGATGTGCAGCAAATCGGATGAATGGAACAGGTTGCGTCCGATCCAGCCCTGAAATTGAGGTGGAATCCATGCTTGCTTGCCGATGCCGACCACCAGGTCTCTGGCACTAAGCACCGCGTCGTCCGTCCGCACCCGAAACTCGCCATCATAGCGTATTTCGCGCACGGTCTCGCCGCCGCGCACAAGTGGGTTTCTGCGGAACGCCCAGTTCAGGTATTGCTCGAACTCAGCCCTGAGCACAGCATCGAACTGTGCATTCAGGAAGTGATACAGACGCCCGTTCTCGTGCAGGTAGTTTATGAAAGTGTAGGCTGACTGCGGATTCACCAGCGTGACCAGATCCTTGATGTGGCTGACCTGGAGTTCTGAGGACTCGAATGCGCTGCCTGGATGCCAGCGGAAGTCGACTTGCCGATCCAAGAATAGTGCCCCGTGCCCGATTTGCTCGTGTATCTGACACGCAAGGCTCAAATTGGACGGGCCAGCACCGATCCCAATGCAAGAGAGATCCAGTTGTCTTGCTCCTACTGACCTTTCCCAAACAGACGCTGTGCGCAGCGAATGTCGGCCATGGCCGTTGGGCTTGCCCTCCCCGCAGGCATCGTCGACACCGCCGGACTTGTGGCAGCTTGTCCGCGCGTTCGTAGTATCGGGTGTGACGCCCGCGGATGCCGGCTCCCTGATGAGATCGGCACTCATGCCGGTGATGTGTTGCGCGTGGCTGGCATCGAGAATCCCGCCTCGATGACCCCCGCGTGGTCAGTGACATGCTCTCGCTGCCTATCCCTCATTGCAATTGGGCTTAGTTGCCCGCGTCGACCGTGACCAGCCGACCTTCGGCCTGCTTGGCGACTAGGGAGGGCGCGGTCATGAGTACGGCGACAGCATTTTTCCGTGGGTTTGATCATAGAAGACATCCGCTGCTGCTTTCGGGAGGTCACCTGCATCGAACGTGCCACAGCAAAACATCAGCAAAAGCAACGGAAGGCAGGTTTGCAATCCTGTCGAGTATCCGACATTGAGGCCGAAACCTTGCACAGGCGCCGATTTTGCACGTAATCGTACTTTCGACTTCATAGCGTTTTAGGCGCTCTTGACACTTTCCACACGGACGTCATCGAGGAATGGCCTCGGCGCCGAGTGTCGATCCCTGAAAAGGAATTTCCGTTATCAAGGTCCTCATGAGGACTATCCCGACATGGTCCTGCATTACGGCGACACGACGGATGCGGCAAACCTGATACGTCTCCGGCAAGAAACGCAGCCCGACGAAATTCCCGCAGCAGGAGAGCACTCCGTTTTATCCACGCTCGACCTATGCGGTGGCGAAGCTCTACGCCTACTGGACCACCATGAACTACCGCGAGGTATACGGGCTCTATGCAAGCAACGGCATCCTGTTCAATCACGAAGGGCCTACGCGCGGCGAAACTTTCATCACGCGCAAGGTGACGCGTGCGGTGGCTCGATCATGGACCGGCAAACAGGACTGTCTCTATCTCGGAAACCTGGAAGCAAAGCGCGACTGGGGCTCGGCGCGCGCCTATGTCGAGGGCATGTGGCGCATCTTGCAGCATCAACCTGACGATTTCGTGCTGGCAACCGGCGAGACACACACGGTCCGCACCTTTGTCGGGGCTGCCTTCAGGCGAGTCGAAAAGGAGATCGTCTGGGAGGGCGAAGGCGTTGACGAGGTGGGCCGTGAACGCATGAGTAATCAAGCGCTGATCCGGATCGACAAACGCTGTGTCGGGCCAATTGAGGTTGACCTGCTGATCGGCGATGCCTCCAAGGCAGCCGACCAAACTCGGTTGGAAGCCAAGGACCACTTTCGATGAGCTCATCTCGAAAATGGTCGAGGCCGACTGCCGCGCCTACGGGATCGTGTTAGCGTGACGTGAAAACACGATGACTTCGCGGGCATGTGTATCTTGCCGTTTCAGGGCCGTCGGCATTTCAGGCCCGGCGCGGTCAGCCGGCATCAATCAGTTCCTATCGTTTGGATCGGCAAATTCACACATCCTGCAAAGCAGAAAACCAGCCGCTCCATTCATGCGATCGACGATTTCGCAAAAAACTGGGCTTTTAAAGAGATCGCCATATTCGTCGCATAGAAGGTTGCCCAATACGTGACGCCGCTCAAAATCCATGGAGCAGAGAGTGACCTCGCCGTTTGGAAGGAGTACATTCCGATACTGCCGTTCGTCCACGCATATCAGCGCTCCGACGACTGGCTGCCGTGGTTCTACAATCTTAGGGTCTACGCTTCCACCCCTGCTGCTCACCGGTCGCGCGCGAACTAGGGCTTGGGCAGGGATAATGTCGGCGATATCGGGATGGGGCTCACCCAAAACCACGAATCGGATCGAAGGGATGTCGGCGTCGACGAGTTGACCAACCAAATCGCGATACTTGGCTCCGACAAGGCGGCTATTCATGTGGGCGCCATCATCAAAAACATGAACCACGAATACCCCCAACCGCAGCGCCTGCAAGCGTTGTAGATCCTGCCCCTTCATTCCCACAAGCGTCGTGAAAATCCTGATGCCGTGGCCTTTGGCGGAAGCGTGCTCGACCATTTCGGTGCAATCCGGATTGAGCCATGGCTCAGAATACCCGGCAAAACTAATGTCGACGGAGGCTGGTACGCGCGCCAGACAGCGCTTGAAATCTCCAAGACTAAGATGCTTCGTATCAGATACCTTTCTTTGCCGGTCAGCGAACTTGTCCTGCGGACAATATGAACATCCCACGATGCACCCTGTGGTCGTCGTTATCTCCAAAACTCTGCCGGCTGGGATAGCAGAGCGCAGTTCCGGTAAAATCATTCGTTGTGACTCCCACTCGTCTTGGTCATGCATAACGTCCAGTATGGTGTCTTTGGCTTCATGACACCGACGGTCAAGACAGTCCGAATGAGCCCAGCCATCTCCGCCTTGCAGCAGTCAACAGCCGGTTTCCTCAATCGGCCGAGCGGACTATCAACGAACTTTGGGCGCATCGGCGCGGCAGGGCGGCGCAACCGCAAAGTCGCGCGTCAGCCATTGCCAAGGTGTAGCCGTGACCGTTGAGCGGGCGCGCCGCCGAGATGGCGCAGCAGAAAATCAATCGTCTCCCGTTCTTATGCGGTCAGCCCCCACTCAACATTGCCGCATCTCCAGCAAAGGCCGTGCCAGCGCGCTTAGCCGCAGCAACTGCACGAGTAGGCTTCGAGAAACCTCACGCCCAAGGCGGCCGGTTGTTTTGGACCAGACATGTTTTTTGTCGCTGTCAGCTTTTGGACATGCATTTCAGACGCTTGAGGACAGACTTGGCTGTCTCCCCTGCGGTAATGTTGGCGTCGGCTCATCATCTAGCATCATTTCGGCGCCGGCTGTGTGCGCGGAAGATCTACACGACCTGACCGCCGCGTGCAGCGACTGCCTGCCGGCTCATAGCTGATCTTTTCTCCTGAAGCCGGCGATGGGCCAGGCTGTCGAGTGCGTGTTGCCGGATGCTGCGTATGCTGTCTGGTTAGACGGCGGATACCGCGTCACCTCCATATTTTCGCGACAGAGGTTTGGTGGCGTCGCAGCCCTTCCTGCTACATCACCGCAGTGCTCGGGAATTCGTATCTGATCCGCGTGAGGCGAAGACCTTCTCTCTCGACTGGCTCGCCGAGGCCGTCTGTCCTGCGGGCACCAACGATTTCTCATTTGGCATGGCGCATGCGCGTCGATCCGCAAACCCCGTCGAGGAGAAATCGGACCTGGCCGCCACTCCACCTCCTCCTACCACGAGGGCAGACGGGAAGCAGCGCCTTCAAATGAGGAACAAAATCACTTTACCTCGAATCTTGCCTCTCGATCACAACCGGAACCATGGAACCGCGTCCGCGACCATCGCCTCGCGCCCCAAGGCAATTGCCCAGCGCAAATGGCTACGCGCGATTACGCCATGCATCCCTTACGAGGCTGCGACAGCACTTCGGAGAGCCTCGCCGCCATCATGCAGACCGATCTAAGCCCCACCTGATCCAGCACAAAGGAATTTCGAACATGCACCAAGATACCGTCCGTGGGAAAGCTTTCGCCATGCCCCTGATCAGCCCGGCCTACCCGGCCGGCCCATATCGCTTCCGCAACCGGGAGTATCTGATCATCACATATCGCACCGATCCGCAGAAACTGCGCGACCTTGTGCCGGAGCCGCTTCAGGTGTGCGAGCCTATGGTCAAGTTCGAGTTCATTCGCATGCCGGACTCGACGGGCTTCGGCGACTACACGGAAGGCGGACAGGTCATCCCTGTCTCCTTCTATGGCCGCAGGGGGAGCTATACCCACTGCATGTTTCTCGACGACCATCCGCCGATAGCGGGCGGACGCGAGTTGTGGGGCTTTCCCAAGAAGCTCGCTAGCCCAACGCTCCGAACGGAGACGGATACCCTTGTTGGCACGCTGGACTACGGGCCGGTCCGCGTCGCGACGGGTACCATGGGCTACAAGCACCGAGCCGCCGACCTCGCGAGCGTGAGGGCCTCGCTCGCTGAACCGAATTTCCTCCTCAAAATTATCCCGCATGTCGACGGCACGCCGCGCATCTGTGAGCTCGTGGAATATCATCTAGAGGACGTCCATTTGAGGGGCGCCTGGACCGGCCCGGCAGCCCTGAACCTCTGGTCGCATGCGCTTGCCCCCGTCGCCGAACTGCCGGTGCTGGAAGTAGTCTCGGCAGTACACCTCGTCGCAGATCTCACGCTCGCGCTCGGGAAGGTCGTCCACGACTATCTCGCGAAAGCCTAGCCTCGCCATCGGAAAGGAAGAAACCATGAACTTTTACAGTGATATCTCATTGAACCAACGCGATGGGGAGCCGGTGGCCGGCTTCTCGACAAGGTGGCGCTGATCACCGAAGCCGCGAGCGGGGTCGGCAAGGATAGCGCGGTTCGCCCGCGAGGGAGCAAGAGTGGTCCGCGGATCTTGATCACAGCGAAGTCCAACAACGGCGTCCGGGATCGATCGGTTGACAGAAAATGGTTGCCAGCGAGAGGGGCAGGTGGAAAGCAGCTGATGCAGGCGATCGAAACCTTCGGGCGCCTCGATGTCCTGGTCAGCAACGCCGGCGTCCAGAACTTAGCGCCGCTTGTCGAGTTCTGCCACCAGGCACTTCCCGCCCGTGATAGGCTCCATGTCACGGTGTCGGCGAACTCAAGGCCACCAAAATCAGTGTAAGGCTTGGTCTGCTGTTCGGCGTCTGCCTCAGAGGCAGACGCTCGCCCTGTCGCCGATATCGCGTCGAGACTCGGCCTGCAGGGGAGGTGGACTACGGCCTACCTTGGACTTTGCTGCTGGCTTTTACCGTCGGTCAGACGAAGCGAGCCGAATGTTGCGCCGCGTGCTGATGAACGAAATTCTCGGCGACTCGACCTTTACCTCGCCTTTACGAGGAGGTTGCACGAAAAGCGCGGCCTTGCCCACTCGTACCACAAGAGTGACACGGGGCCGACATGGCGGCCGAAACGCTCACCTCATGCGCAACCTGGTTAAGAAGCTGGCGCAAACGGGGCCGAGCGTGGCGGAACTCGAGGGGACGAGGATGAAACGCCCAAATCCTCAAAGAGACGGCCCGCGTCGAAAAAACCCGTGCCTAGCCGAGATTGGGCAAGGGCCAGGAGCCAAGGCTACCCAGCCGTAGCGAAGCCCGTGATCACGCTTAGGCACCCAATAACGATAATGGAAAAATCTGCGCGAAACGGTCGCACCGGTATTGACATTAATTGACACACCCCGCGAACACTTGCATAAGCCACATAGCGGTAGTGACTAGGTGCATGCCGCAGCCAATTTTTTCCCTACGGGCGAGGTCTGATCTATGGCGGCACTGGCGAAATTCAGACCAGTTGATTCCGGCCAACACGACAAGGACGAACTCCGCGAGATTGTCCGTGAGCGCTCTTTTCGATTCGGACGCTACACGCTCTCGTCGGGCATAGAGAGCGACATCTATTTCAATATGAAGCCTACCATGATGGTGGCGCGAGGCGCGCAACTTGCCGCTCTTGAATTCCTAAAAATAGTTGAGCAAGTGAAAGCAGAGTACGTCGGCGGTCTTGAAATGGGAGCGGTCCCCGTAATCGGATCGATGGCGGCTGTCAGCTCGATGATGAACAAACCCATAAACACGATCTTCGTTCGCAAAGTTCCAAAGGCCCATGGCACAAGGGACGTGATTGAAGGACTTGGGCCTAAAGAAGATCTCGAGGGAAAAGTGGTCCTGATCGTTGACGACGTTGCCACAAGCGGCAAGTCGATATTGAAGGCGATTGAAGAGGTTCGCCGCGTCGGCGGCATTGTGGGTGACGCTGCTTGCCTCGTGGACCGTGACGAGGGAGCTACGGCGCTGCTAGCCCAACATGGCGTCACGCTGCACTCCGTACTGCATGCGAGCGAATTTGTGGAACGCCACTGACAATCTCATACAACGTCTTTCCGGCGACCTAGCCTTAGAGGACATTCCGCCGCTTTGCAGTGAGTGCAGGCGCCTCGCGAGTAAGAGCGATTGCCCCTGCCCATCCTCCCTGCTTTTGGTGCAACATATGCTCGCTGCCGTTCACCAGCGGCTTGACGCCATTGACTACCTCTCAGAGCAAGGCGCCATAAGACTGAAGGCTTTTACCGATTATCTGGCGGCGGTCGTTCGAATAGCTTCAGAGAGCGGCGACGCGGTACCCTGGATTGATCTAGCAACCCGGTTTAGCGCTCTTTTCGGTCCCGACGAGGTTGCCCATTGATCTCGCGCTTATTGCTTTTTCGTGGAACGAGCAGCTCGTCGGCAAATGCGTCATCGATCGCCAGCGGCGTGCCGGCGCATATGCGAGCGAAAAGCGCCGAGCTGCCGGTGATGAATCTCGAACGTGACGACGCCGATTGGCGCGATGCGCGTTGGCTCGGGGCCCTCGTACCCAAGCATGGGTGCGTTCCCATTCCGCGGCATCATGCTCGCGATCCCGTCTGTGCCGTTCTCAAGCAAGCGAGCTCGAGCGAACCGCCCCGGGTTGCGGATTTCGACAATCGTTGGTGGAGTTGGCTGGCGAATTGGCGCGTTCGGCCTTCGGTTGGAAGACCGGCTTGAGGCGGGCCAACGAACGGAATTGGCGAAGCCACGCTGGAGTATGCCTTCACTGGGGTCGCGTCCCTGCACGTGCTGTAACGTAGCTTTAGCGAAGCCGCTCGCGAGCGCGCCCTCATAGCGCCGAGCGGGCGAGCGGCTTCGGGGCGGGCGCAGAGGCTGGGTAGACGGGCCGAACTCACCTCACCCGGTCCAGCCACGACATGCATCGCCAAAGGCAAGGACCCCGCTGACCGCGCCCGCAAGGGGGGAGATTGGCCGTCATCGCTGCCTTCGCCAATCTCCAAGGCTAGAAGTTTGGAGCCGCCAGGGAAGCTGCCGGTCTCCCCCCTTGCGGGGGAGATGGCCGGCAGGCCAGAGAGGGGGCTGTCCCGCCAGCGTTAGATCACATTCAATTCCCTGAACGCCCGCCCTTCAGCGACACGGCTGTACCCAAACGCCGAGCAGTCCACCGTGCGGTAGCCGCCGTGCACGATCAGCTCGGCCAGCGCCTTGCCGACCGCCGGCGCCTGCTGCAGGCCGTGGCCGGAAAAACCATTGGCGAAGAAGAAATTCTTAACCTGCGGATGCGGGCCGATCACCGCGTTCTGGTCGAGCGTGTTGTAGTCGTAATGGCCGGCCCAGGCGCGTGTCGGCTTGATCGCCTCGAAGGCGGGAATGCGGGTCGCCAGCACCGGCCAGATCACCTCTTCGAACAGCGGCCAGTCGACCTCGAAATCGGTGGGGTCGGCCGGGCCGTCGCCTTCTTCCGGTTCGGCGCCGCCAGTGAGATAGACCGAACCTTCCGGCCGGACATAGATGCCGGACGGATCGACCAGCAGCGGCATATCAGAATATTTGTCGCGCGCCTCGAAGACGAAGACGTTGCGCTTGCGCGGCTCGACCGGCAACACCAGCCCCGCCATGGCAGCCACCGTGCCGGCATTCGGCCCGGCTGAGTTGACGACGATGCCGACTTCCAGCCTGTCGCCATTGTCGAGGCTGACACTGGTCACGCTCTGGCCGTCCCACCTCCGCCTTGCGCATGACTGGAGAGATTTCCGGCGGGCGTCGCCTCCCGAGCAATGCTTTTCATGTTCGTTACTCTTCGTAAGATCGATTATTTCGATGGAGCCCCCTCTACGTATGAATGCAGGCGTCACAGTAGAGCTTTGAACAGCATCGGTGCGGGTCCGGAACCGTCATCGAGCCAAAAACAGCGGCAATGTCGGCTTTTCAAAGATCCATCTGGTCACACCGCCAAAGAGCCGCTCACGCAGCCGACGGCTGCCATAGGCGCCCATGACGATCATGTCCGCAGAAATGTCGATTGCGTGCTGCGCAAGGACCGTGGCCGCCGATTTGCCGGCACTTGGCAGGAGGTCAACCGACACCCGAGCACCGTGCCGAGTGAGATAGGCAGCGATGTCGGCTCCAGGCTCCGCGCCGTTCCCGTTGTAGTTGGCCTTCGGATCGACCAGGGCGACACGAACTTCCTCAGCAACGCATAGGAGGCCCAGCGCTTCTCGAACCGCACGGGACGCCTCGACTCGCGAATCCCAACCGACCAGGACGCGCCGTGGCCACAGCGTCGCCTCAGCCCCCTTCGGCACAACGAGCACCGGCTTTCCCGTATCGAACAAGCAGCCGTTGACCACAGGAGGTCCGAGATTCTCGTCGTTGAGGAGCCCTGGTCCGACAATCGTGAGGTCGGCGCAGAGCGCCCGCTGTCGTGCCACTTCACCGAGGCTGGCCGGATCGTAATAGTCGGTGTCAACGTCATAGGCGAGCGACATAGATTCCAGCAGTTTCTGGATATCTCTGGAGTGTCTTTCCAGTCTGACCGCGTCCTGTGTAAATCGATCGATTTGCCGAAACCGATCGTTCAATCTGGCAATTGCCTGTCCACGTCCTGCCGGCCACTCGGAGACACCATCTCCGATCCGCCGATGCGACATAAGGAGCATCGGAGCGGGTATAATCAGTACGGAAAGGTGTGCGCCGATTTCCGCACACAAGCCGGCAGCAGTTCTGACGTCCTGATCGGAATGGTCAGCGCCGGTCAAACAGAGTACCGTTTTAAAGCCCATTTTCCTGTTTCTTCCTGAGTATCCGTTGAGGGCGTTTCAGGCCGCAAGACCGGCTCACAGCGCGAGGAAAGGGAGTGGAACCACACTCGGCACTCAATTCAGCCGTCCAGCTTCTCGAGCGAGTAGCCGGCCGACCTGACGGTACGGATGACGATACCCGTCGAGGCCGCCTCCAGAGCCCTTCTGAGCCGACTGATGTGGACGTCGACTGTGCGTACACCGACATGGATATTGGCCGGCCAGGCCCCGCCGATCAGCTCGTCCCTACTGAAGACCTTGCCGGGCGCCTCGAGCAAATGCCGCAGCACGTTGAACTCGATCGGTCCGAGATGGATGTCATGGCCATTGCCGCAAACCCGGTGGGCATCGAGCTTCATCTCAAGGCTGCCATAGGAAAGCCAGCTGTTGTTTTCAATCGCGTTTGAACCCGGCTTCGGCAGCGCCAGCCTCGTCCGCAGACAATCGAGCAGCTTGGCCGGCGCCACAGGCCGCACAAAGCTCTCGTCAATGCCGGCCTTCAACAGATCGAGGTGCTGGTTCTCGGCGCCGGGCGCGATCAGGGCAATGATGGGCAGGCCGCCGGTTCGGGGCTCCCGCTTGAGCCGGGCGCAGATTGCGGACCCGGTAAGGCTCGTTGAACCGCAGTCCAGCACCACGGCCTGGAAGTCGCGATCGTCGGCCATTGCAAGTGCTTCCTTCGCACCGCCTGCCGGCTCACTGACGAACCCGTCCACCTCCAGTATGTGGCTGAGGAACAGATAGAACTCCGCATCTTGCGAACAGATCAGGACGCGTGGCTTCATCAGCGCTACCCCGAGAACCAAATTGGCCTCGACCGCGTCGGCCGCGTGGGCTGGCCATCGCGGCTCCTCAAGGCCTGACATGACCCTCTTGCTCGAAAATCGGTTTCATGCCCGTGCCACCTCGGGATAGGCGTCGATGGCTGCGATGGCATCGTCGACCAGTTTCGTACCGGCCGCGGCGAGTTTGCAGAACGTCTCGAAGCCGAACCGATGGACGTCGCGCACGGTCTTGGACAAAACGACCAGCCGCCCGGCGGTGAAAAGCACGCGCCCGAACCCCTCATGGCTCATTTCGATCATCGGCGATGCCATCAGGCCGGAGCGCTCCTCGATCGCAAGGGCGACGGCAGTGTAAAACTTGTCGAGCCTCCACAGCACGTCCGGATCGGGATCGCCGATGATTGGGATCGTACGACGCCGTTCCTTGCTGACGATGAAGTCGGCCAGCAACTCGGCATCCGCTGTGCCGTCCCATGACCCGTGGGTATCCTGAGCACGGATCAGCCGCACGAGGCATTTGACGAATGGGCTGGCAAGGGCGGCCTCGTCATCGTTGACAGCAGGGCTGATCGCGACTTCAAACATTTTGCACTTCCTCGTTTTAGTCCTCGTCCTCGAAGGAGGGTTTCTTTTCGGCGACACCAGCTTCGGCCAGCACCTTGCGCAGCCAGGGCGGAGGACACGTTCTCAGCATCATCTGCGTGCGCAACAGCACCTCTTGGATGGTTTGTGGCTGCGGCACCTTGATTGGATGGATTTTTGCCGAAATAACCTTGGCTGCCGAAGGCCCGCCGATGGCCAGACAAAACAGCAGATGGCAGCCCTTCAGCGCCTCCACCTTCGGCGTGACGCGGTCATCGCCCTCGGTCCGACGCTTCCCGCTCTCATCGGAAACGTCATCGAAGGCCACGGCTTCCACGAGATGCCACTCCTCGCGCGTCACGTCGTAGACAGCAAAGCGCTTGGCCGACCCGAAATGGGCATTGAGATTCGTCATGTCTTGCGTGGCGATGGCTACGCGCAATGCGCCTGCCCGTCGGTCCGTCATCGGTGCGTGAACCTCGTCAGTGACGAGTGAGAGGCGACGAACGGAGCTCATCTGGCATTTCTCGTTTCCGGAATGGATCAAGCGCCTCAGGCGTCGGCGCGTGCTGGTTGGCCTGAAAGATATTGGCAACATCGAAGATCAGGTCGCGGGTCCCCCGATAGAGGATTGTGAGCTTGTGCTGGCTGCCGAGCCGGTCGAAGATCGGGAAGCCGACGCGCATGAGCGGAATTTCAAGGCGTCGCGACGCCTGGCGACCGTGGGAATGTGTTACGAGAAGATCCGCGCCCGCTGCAAGAGCTTCCAAATCGCCGAGATCGCCGATCTGAACCCACTCCGCCGGTACTTTTTGCAGAATCTTCGACATATCGGTCGTCGTGACCGCCGCCGCGATGTCACAGCCCATGCCGGTGAAGAAGGTTGCGAGTTGATAGAGTTGGTCTGGTTCAGCAGCGATCGCAATTTTCTTGCCTCCGAAATGGAAATGTCCGTCGAGCAATGCATCCTCCAATTGCGCCCGGTGACGGCGAACCCGGTCCGGCACCGCCGCGCCCGAAACCGCCGATAGCAGCGAGACGAACCGGTCGACGGCCTTTAATCCGGTCAGCGACTGGAACACCGCGTAAGGCACGCCGGTCAACCCGTGCAGCGTTTTCGCCGGGTGGCGCATGTGCTCGCCGATGACGATGCATTGCGCGGCCGTGCCAAGCTCGCGGATTTCCTCGACGCTGGTGCCGCCATAGGTAGTGGTTACCCAGCGGTCAGGAACAGTGCCGTCGAGTGAGCCGGAGACGTCCGGCAGGATAACCGGCTTGAGCCCAAAACTTTCAACCATGTCACGCAAATGCTCGACGTCAGCGACAGTGAGGTTGCATCCGGGCAGGATCGCGATCTTCTTCGGCTGCCGCGTCCGTTCACCCGACCGTGTAATCCCTTCGATCATCGCCGCGACGGCCTTGGCCCAGCCTTCTTCGATCGCGCCGTCAAAATCAGGCGTGTTGGCCAGCACGACCTCCGTACCCGCGAGCTCTTCCACGTGCTTCAGTTTGACGTTGGCGATATCACTCGCGCAGTCTTCGCCACGGGTCTCCACCAGCGCGGTAGTGCACACTCCTATCAGCTTTGGCTTCGTGCGGGTTTTGAGGTTGAGGATCGCCTCTTCCAGATGGTCCGCTCCGCCGAGTATGGTTGCCACCTCATCCATCGCCGTTGTCTGCAAGGGGATCGCTTCCTTGAAATGCCGCACGAAGAGCACGAGCGCGAAGCTGGTGCAGCCTTGGCTGCCGTGGAACAGGGGCATCGCACCCTCGACTCCAAGAAAAGCGAAGGCGGCACCCAGCGGCTGCGACGACTTCAGCGGGTTGACCGCCGCTGATTTGATTTTGCGAAGGATGCGGACCATCGAATTTCCTCATCGGTCGCCGAAGCGGTGAGCCATCGCGCCGGCGAATTCATTGAAAGCGTTCACAGTCGCTGTCCCGTTCTTCGCGCTCGCCAGATCGTCCTCCCTGGCAGGCTGGCAATCCCATGGCGCCGGCTCCCGCACCTGACCCCAGATCGGGTTATGAATGGCGAGGTCAATCTGCCGGACAAGTTCCACCATGCCGTCATAGCCGGCATAAGGATGTTGGCGCTCCTGGTTGATATCGAGCCAGGGTGTCTTGGCCTTCAGGGCGACGAATTGCGTACGCCCGCCCGACAGCATGATGTCGGCCTTGTGTTTTGAAAGCATGGCGTAGAGATCGCGCGCTGCCATCTGCTCGAACATGTGGTTTTCGTCCTTGAGGATCCGTTTGATCCGCTCCTTGTCTTCGACTGTGGATTTCTTGACCGAGGTGCCGACGATCTCCATGCCGATCTCCATCAGCGCGTGGACGACCGACCAGGACTTCACACCGCCCGTGTTGAGCAGCACGCGCTTGCCTTGAAGCCGCCGGCGGTAGGCCTCGAGCTTCTTCCACGCAATCGCCTCCTGCTCAGCAATCAGCGTCTCCGTGCGATCGAGGATCTCCGCATCGGCGCCCTTCCTCACCAGCAGCTCAGCAATGTTGCGAAGTGCTTCCGAGGTATCGGTTATGCCGTAGAAAGAGCCCTCGAAGTACGGGATGTCCCAGCGCTCCTCCATCTTGCGGGCCAGATTGATCAGTGCGCTCGAGCACACCATCATAGCCGCCCGGGCGCGGTGCGCGGATGCAACGTCGATGTAACGCGCATCGCCCGGTATGCAGGCGCGCACCCGGATGCCAAGCCGATCAAGCAGCGGCTTGACCAGCCAGAATTCGCCGGAGAGGTTGAATTCGCCAAGGATGTTGATGTCGTAGGGCCCGGCGTCGTCGGGTTCCACCGTGCCGATGACATGATCGAGCAACGCTTCGGCGGCGAGTTTGTTGCCGAGGTTCTTGGAGCCGGCCAGGCCCGGCGCATTGATCGGCACCACGGCCAGTCCGAATTTTTCGGCCGCGCGTTTGCACACGGCCTCGATGTCGTCGCCGATCAGCGCCGTCACGCAGGTCGAATAGACGAAGACTGCCGGCGGCGCATATGTTTCCTTGATCTCGCGGATCGCCTTGAATAGCTTCCGCTCGCCCTGCCCCATCACGATGTCGAGTTCGGTGAGGTCTGTTGTGAAGCTTGTCCGCCACAGGGTTGGCCCGGACGAAGCTGCGCCTCTGTTGTCCCAGGAATTGCCCTCGCAGGCGAGCGGCGCATGGACCAGGTGCGCAACGTCGGTGATCGGCTGCAGGACGATCTTGGCGCCGTCAAAGGCGCAGCCGCCGGCTGACGCCCCGGGGGTCAGCGGCTTCGAGCAGCCCTCCTTGCGCGCCTTGGCATCCTTGCCGCGGTTGGTATCGCAGGCGGGCTCGTCGAAAACGTCCTGGATCTTGGCACTGAGCGAGGTCATTGCGTCAGTCTCCGAAGTCCATTGGGCATGGGCGGCCTCGGCGAAAGGCCGGCACGGGCTTAGCGGGTGAGGTCATAGGAATAGTCCGTCACGCCTGTTTCGCTCGTCTCGCGATCGAGCTTGTCGAATATCTTGTCGAGGATCGTCGTCAGCACGCGTAATCCACCCTGGTAGCCCATGAGGGGAAAGCGATGGTGATGGTGCCGGTCGAAGATTGGAAACATCAGCCGGATCAGCGGCGTGCCGGTGTCGCGCTCCAGATACTTGCCATAGGAATTGCCGATCAGCAGGTCCACCGGCTCTGTAAACAGCAGCGAACGCATCGCCCAGAGATCCTTGCCCGCCCAGATCTGGGCATCCTGGCCGAAGGACGAGGATGCAAGCAATTCCTTCATCTCGGCCTCCCAGGCCGATGTCCCGTTGGTCGCGAGGCAATGTGTCGGCTCGCCACCGGTCTCCATGACGAAGCGGGCCGTGGCGTAGACGAAGTCCGGATCCCCATAGATTGCGTACTTCTTGCCGTGCAGCCATGACTGGCTGTCCGCCATGGCGTCAACCAGTCGGCCGCGCTCCATCCGGATTGCCTCGGGGATCTCCTGGCCGGAAATCGCCGAGACCTTCATCAGGAATTCGTCGGTCGCCTGGACACCCAGCGGATAGTGGAAGGATGCCGTCGCTTGCCCGACCTCGTCGCAATATTCCAGCGTCTTGCGGGTGTTGTAATGCTGCAGCGACAGTGTCGCCTCCGCGTTGAGTGCGCCTTTCAAGTCTTCGATCTTCGTGCCACCGTCATACATGCGGTATTCGCCGTCAGACGGCGTGTCGAACTGGTCTGAGGCGTCTTGAATGACGGTATAAGTGACACCCATCAGGTCGAGGAGGCGCTTGAGTTCTCGGTTGTTTCCGACGCAGAATCCGTCGAAGCCTGGAATGATGTTGATGGTCCCAGCGGCTTGCGAGCGCTCGCTGCCCTTCCAGAAATGCTCCAGCACGCCCTTCACCATGCCGTCATAGCCATCGATATGGCTGCCGACGAAGGCAGGCGTATGCGCGAAAGGCACGTCGAAGTCGCTCGGGACCGAGCCTTCGTTCTTGGCGTTCTCGATGAAGCTCCGCAGGTCGTCGCCAATGACTTCAGCCATGCAGGTGGTCGAGACGGCGATCATCTTGGGGTCGTAGAGCTTGTAGGTATTGGCGAGTCCGTCGACCATGTTCTTCAGGCCGCCAAACACTGCCGCGTCCTCGGTCATCGAGGAGGAAACCGCTGACGAAGGCTCCTTGAAATGTCGCGACAGATGCGAGCGGTAGTAGGCGACGCAGCCCTGGCTACCGTGGACGAAAGACATGGTGCGCTCGAAGCCCGCGGCCGCGAACACCGCGCCGAGCGGCTGGCAGGCCTTGGCGGGATTTATGACAAGCGCCTCGCGAGCGAGGTTCTTTTCGCGGTATTCCCAAGTCTTGGTCAATTCGCGTTGGTCGGTGACGATCTGATCAGGGTGCGGACATTCGAAATTGAGCTTCTTCTCCGCAAGCATTTGTCTGTATTCCGGCTCGCGGAACAGGGGAGCATGGTCGAGAACTTTTTCGGCCGATTGCGGCATGGTGGTCACCTTTTCCATCTGGCCGCGGCAAGCGGCAGCACAGGGACATCGAAACTTTGAAGGGCATCCAGCGTGGATCGAGCACGCCCCAAGCATTTATCGGCCTCCCTGCCTGCCAGGGAGGCCAGTCCTCATTCGGCGGCGACCGCCGTCGGCGGCGCGTCCTTCATCTTCTTCCACGGCGCGCGGTAGAGACCCCAGACCGGGTTGTTGATGGCCAGATCCATGTCGCGGGCGAAAATGGCGAAGCCGTCATAACCGTGATACGGGCCGGAGTAGTCCCAAGAGTGCATCTGGCGGAACGGGATGCCCATCTTCTGCACCGGGTACTTCTCCTTGATACCGGAGCCAACGAGATCCGGGCGGATGCCTTCGATGAACTTCTCCAGCTCATAACCGGTGACGTCGTCATAGAGGAGCGTGCCATTCTTCACGTAATGGCCGGTGCGCTGATAGTCGTCGTTGTGGGCGAACTCATAGCCGGTGCCGACGATCACCATAGCGAGGTCCTCGTAAGCAGTGATGACGTGACGAGGACGTAGCCCGCCGACATAGAGCATCACCGTCCTGCCTTCGAGGCGCGGTTGGTACTTGGCGATGACGGCATCGACCAAGGGCCGGTATTTGGCGATGACCTTTTCGGTCTTCTCCTCGATTTCCGGGCCGAAATGCTTGGCGATGTTGCGCAGAGAGGCCTCGATCTGGGAGGGGCCGAAGAAATTGTATTCCATCCAGGCGATGCCGTACTTTTCCTCCATGTGCCGGCAGATGTAGTTCATCGACCGGTAGCAGTGGATCAGGTTGAGCTTGGCCTTGGGCGCGCGCTCTATCTCGGCGAGTGTGGCGTCGCCCGACCAGTTGCCGACCACCCGAAGCCCAATCTCCTCGAGCAGGATTCGCGAGGCCCAGGCATCGCCGCCAATGTTGTAGTCGCCGACGACGTTGACGTCGTATGGGCCGGACTCGAACGCGACGTCGTCCTTGTCGAAGACCCAATCGCGGATCGCATCATTGGCAATGTGGTGGCCGAGCGATTGTGAAACGCCGCGGAAACCTTCGCAGCGCACCGGTACAATCGTCTTTTCGTGCTCCTTGGCTTTCTTGCGCGACACGGCCTCGATATCGTCCCCGATCAGGCCGATCGGGCATTCGGACTGCACCGAGATGCCGCCACTGAGCGGAAACAGGTCCTCGATCTCGTCGATGATCTTTTCCAGCTTCTTGTCGCCGCCGAAAACGATGTCCTTCTCCTGGAAGTCGGAGGTGAACTGCATTGTCACGAACGTGTCGATGCCCGTCGTGCCGACGTAATAGTTGCGGCGTTGCGACCAGGAATATTGCCCACAGCCGACCGGCCCGTGCGAGATGTGGACCATATCCTTGACTGGACCCCACACCACGCCCTTGGAGCCGGCATAGGCGCAGCCGCGGATTGTCATCACGCCCGGAATGGATTTGATGTTCGATTTGACGTCGCATTCGGAAAGGCCCTTGTCCTCCCCGCCGGCCTCGTCCTTGCTCGTTGCGACACTGAGGTGCTTCTTGCGACGCTTCGCCGCCTTGTCTGGATATTGGGACAGCACGTCTTCGATAAGCTTCGCATGCAAAGCGCCGTCATTCTCATAGTCGAGGCCCATGGGACCTGCCCCTTTCAAGGTTCGGGTAACGCCTCGCCAACGAGGCCTTGTTTCGTAGAAAGGGGCGCCAGGTCACGGTCGGCGCCTCCCTGTCGGTAGCGGCGGTTACTGAGCGACGGCCAATTTCGCTTCCTTGGCCTGAAGCTCGGCAAGCATTTGCTCGTCCGTCTTCATGATGCCGAAGTCGAGCAGCATGTCCTCGAGCTCCTCCATGGTGATTGGGGTCGGGATGGTGCCCTGGCCCGAATTGCCATGGATCTTCTCGGCCAACGCGCGGTACTCCCCTGCCTGTTTGGAGTCCGGCGCATACTGGATTACCGTCATCTTCCTCAGTTCGGCGTGCTGGACGATGTTGTCGCGCGGCACGAAGTGGATGAGCTTGGAATTGAGTCTGGCGGCCAGCGCCTCGGAGAGGTCGAGCTCGCGGTCGGTCTGGCGCTCGTTGCAGATCAGCCCCCCGAGCCTCACGCCGCCCGAATGGGCGTATTTCAGGATACCCTTGGCGATGTTGTTGGCGGCATAGAGCGCCATCATCTCGCCGGACATGACGATGTAGATTTCCTGGGCCTTGTTTTCGCGGATCGGCATCGCGAAGCCGCCGCACACCACGTCGCCCAGCACGTCGTAGGAGACATAGTCGACATTGTCATAGGCGCCGTTCTCCTCGAGGAAGTTGATCGAGGTGATGACGCCGCGGCCGGCGCAGCCGACACCCGGCTCGGGGCCGCCGGACTCCACACACTTGATGTCTTTGTAGCCGATCTTGAGCACGTCCTGGAGTTCGAGGTCTTCCACAGAACCTTCCTGGGCGGCGAGATGCAGAACCGTATCCTGCGCCTTTGCGTTCAGGATCAGGCGGGTGGAGTCGGCTTTCGGGTCGCAGCCGACGATCAGGATTTTCTGTCCGAGGTCGACCAGGGCGGCTAGCGTATTTTGAGAGGTGGTGGACTTGCCGATGCCTCCCTTTCCGTAGAATGCGATCTGACGCAGACCTGACATGTTGCTTCCTTCCTTCTTTCCATCCATAGCGGTTACCGCGACTTCAATGCCGGTCGGCAGATCCCGCCGCCTCGCACCGATCGTTTCAAAACTCGTGCCAATTTGGCCGGCTGGATCGAAGAAGAAATTTTATGATTGCTTTTCAGCTGTTTAACATTTGGCAAAAATATTAAATTGGCTAAATAAACTTGTGTAGCGGCCCTGACAAAGGCGACAGGAAATGTCGGATGGCGTTGAGTGAGACGTCGGCCGCGGAGCCCGGAAAGAAGCTAGTTGTCAAAATCTGATGGAGTAGATGCCCCCTCCGACGCCATCGCAATGTGCCAGTTTGGTGATTGCCAGAATCGACCAAGACAGAGACGGCATCCATGGAAGTTACCATCATTGGAATCGATCTCGCAAAGCGGGTCTTCCAGGTTCACGGCGCGGCGAGTGACGGGAAGGTTGTCTTTCGCAAGAAGCTGTCGCGCGCAGTTGCTGCCGTTTCTCGCCGGACAGCCCCGGTGCACGGTGGCGATGGAAGCGCGACCGCCCACGACTGGGGGCGTACGATCGGCGGGCTCGGGCATGCCGTCCGGCTCCTGCCGCCGGTCTATGTGAAGTCCTTTGTAAAGCGGCACGCGGAAGCGGCCCTCAGGCCGACAATGCGCTTCGTGGCTGTCAAAACCGAGGAGCAAGAGGCGCGGTCGATGATCTTCCGCACGCGCGACCTCTTGGTGCGCCAGCGCACGCAGCTGATAAACGCCCTGCGCGGCCACCTCGCCGAAGCACGGGGTCGTCGCCCCACACGGCCCGGCCCACGTGAAGCGCCGTGCGGATGCAATCGAAGACGAGGAAGGCCTCATCCAGCCGATCGTCCGCGACGTTGGTCGTCTCTACCTCCAGCAGATCGCCATCTACAGCGAGAAGATCGCCGAGCTCGAGAAGACCCTCCCTTGGCTGTAGATCATCTGGGAGCTCGTCCCGCTGGATTTGGCGCGCTCCACTCTATCTGAGTTTCAGCCATCTTGCCTTCGAGCCCGCTGCGCGGCTTGCCGGCCAGTTTTCCTCCTGCCATCAGCCGCGCCCAGATCAGCCCTGCCTTGTCGTCGAACGAGAGGATGCGGCCCGCAAACAGCGCCTGCGGCCCCTCAGGCCCAGAGAACCAGTTGTCGAGTGCGTCGCGTTTTTTCCCGCGCGGCTTCTCCAGAACCCTGCGAAGAATTTCCGCAACGGTCAGCGAAGCGATGAACAAATCCTCGTCACGCTGTCTCGACATCCATGCCAGGAGCGATTCCGAAGGCTGCGATTTGACGACATCGCTGATGATGTTGGTATCGAGGAGGTAGCGTGTCACAGGTCGATCTTCCGCCCCTCTTCATGGGGGCTGGAAAGATCGAGGTCAGCTCCCACGAGCGGCGAACGACGCAATGCGGCGAGAATCCCGACAAGCTTGGGTGGCTCGCCGGCGATGGTCTGGCTGACAGCAGCGCGCAGGCTAGAGGCATCCGGTCCATCTTCGGCCAGGCGGCGAGCCAAAGATCGAATGAGGTCGCGATCGGCATCGCGGCCAAGCACCTCGAAGCGCGCCAAGCCGCGCTCGCTGAGGCGAGATCGATAGTTTTGAATGGCGCGTTTTTGCGAGCTGCTCATAGCTGCCTCCGACTACAACACACATACATAATACATTCGACATACATCATAACCACAACAAGAAGGAACATACAGATCTAAATAGAAAGACAGTCTTCATTTCTCATTTCCAGTAATATAACCAGAATACTTGGTTTGATCAAGGTGCAGGCAGTCCGGGCAGTGCTCTCTTTCGGTTGAATGGCATCGGTGGGGGACGCGCGATATATGTTACGCGACGGTACTTTTTGACCAGCGTCGAGTTCTTGCGCTGACAAGAGAAATATCTCGGCGCCAACCAGAGGGCGTCGGCCCCAGGACGGGCGAGGCTCGTTCGGAGAACGGCGCGAAACAGGGATTGGTCGATTCGCGCGGCGATGATTGACCACAACGCCTGCTGGACGGGTTCCGCTTGCAGGTGCCCGTCGCTGCCCGCCTTGAAAAACTGTCAGAAAATCGCATACATTTCTGACAGGAGCATGGCCATGCAACGGTTGACCGAACAGATTCTTGCGCACGCGAAAGGGCTGCCAGAGGGCACGCCGGTCGCAGCTAAGAGCTTGCTTCACCTCGGGAATCGCGCCGCGGTGGATCAGGCATTGTCGCGTCTAGCCGAGCGCACGCAGTTGATCCGGGCGGGTCGCGGCGTCTATCTCCTTCCGGTCACGAGCAGGTTCGGCACCCGGGCTCCCTCCGTGGAGCAAGCGGTCGAGGCGCTTGCCAGCCAGCGCGGGGAGATCATCGTCACGAGTGGGGCCGTTGCCGCCAACACCCTCGGTCTCACGACACAGGTGCCGGTCCGGTCGGTCTATCTGACTTCCGGCCGCACCCGGAAGATGAGCCTCGGCAAGCAGGTCGTCGAGCTTCGCCACGCGCCTCGTTGGCAGCTCGCCATGGCGCATCGGCCCGCTGGCGAGGCGGTGCGAGCGTTGGCTTGGCTTGGGCCGGAGAAGGCTGAGGCCGCCCTCCAGACACTGAAGCGGAAACTCCCGCCGGGCGCCTTCAGCGAATTGGTCGCGGTAGCGCCGCAGCTTCCTACCTGGATGGCGCGCAGCGTGGGCAAGGCCGCACATGGCTGATCCCTTTCTCCACCTCCCGATCGAGGATCGGCGGGAGGCGCTCGGCGCGCGGCCGATCGGTCCGGCCGGCCGGCGCATCTCCTCGAGAAGGACGTGTGGGTGGTCTGGGCGCTCGCCACCTTTACGGCTCGGCGCTCGGCGAACATCTGGTGTTCAAGGGCGGCACGTCGCTGTCCAAAGCCTATCAGGTTATCCAGCGGTTTTCCGAGGACGTCGACCTAACATACGACATCCGGGCGATTGCACCCGACTTGGTGGGCGACGACGGCGAAGCGTTGCCGGAGACCCGTAGCGAGGAAAAACGCTGGTCCAGCGAGGTGCGCAAGCGCCTGCCCAATTGGGTTGAAGGAAGCGTTCAGCCGATCATCGCAGATGCGCTCGCGGCTGAAGCTTTGGCGGCCGCCATCCGCGTCGAGGGCGAGAAGCTGTTCATCGATTACGCAGCCGCGACGGCTGGCTCCGGCTATGTGGCGCCGAGCGTGATCCTCGAATTCGGAGCACGATCGACGGGCGAGCCCGCGAGCTTGCGCGACATCGCCTGCGACGCGTCTGGCCTGATCGAGGGCGTGACCTTTCCCACGGCTCGTCCACGCGTGATGCATGCGGAGCGAACCTTCTGGGAGAAGGCGACGGCCATCCATGTCTTCTGCCTGCAGGAGCGCCTGCGCGGCGATCGCTTTGCTCGTCACTGGCACGATGTCGCGCGGTTGGACGAAACCGGTTTTACCCCGTCCGCCTTTGCTGATCGCGATCTGGCGAACGCAGTGGCGCGCCACAAGACCATGTTCTTCGCCGAGAAAGCGCCCGATCGAACGCCCATCGATTACGCGGCGGCTGTCAACGGCGGTCTGCGGCTTGTGCCCGCAGGCGATGGTCTGAAGGCGCTTGAAGAGGACTACGCCCGCATGGTCGACGACGGGCTTCTTCTGGAAGACGCGGAGCCTTTCGAAGCGCTGATGGCGCGATGTGCCGATATCGCCGAGCGAGCCAATTACATCCGCGAATAGAAAAAACTGGGGGGACGGCGCCGTGCGAATTTCGCGGATCAAAATTACAAACTTCGCCAATCGGCGCGCTGCGGCCGGGAATGCTCGATGCGCTGATGGCGGCAGAGCCAAGCCTCGCCGATCAACGCGAACAGGTGGTGCGCATGTCGGCGGCGCTCGCTGTCGGCGGGCCGCTCGCCGACCTGGATCTGGCGAGCCTCGGTGGACGCGACGCGTCGCCTCTCCATCTTAATCTGTTGACGCCGCACTCGGCAAAGGGCTGCGAATATGATGTCGTGATCATGGCGGGACTCGATCTGGGCGGTTTGCCCTGGCGCAACGAGCAGCCGGCGGCGCGACGCGAAAGCCGACGGCTGTTCTATGTTGGCCTGACGCGGGCCCGCGACGAGATCCATATGCTGTATTCCGGTTACGTCGATACCGGCCGCGGGCGAAGGTTCGGCACCCCGTCCCGTGCAAGAGCGTAGCCGTCGACAAGTGTGGAGATCAGCTCCTTTGCATTGGGAAACCGTTATTTGAGGGTCGGGTCGAGCTTATCGCGCAACCAGTCGCCGAGGACGCTAACGGCAACGGCCGTGATGACAATGACGAGGCTTGGAGCGAGCAGCATCCAGGAGGCGCGGGTGATATACTCGCGGCCGGCCGCGACCATGACACCCAGGCTGGTCATCGGCGGCTGGACGCCGAGGCCGAGGAAGGAGAGTCCGCTTTCCACCAGGACGATTTCCGGAAAGGTCACCGTCGCCGCCACGAGAAGCGTCGCCGCGCTGTTGGGCAGGATATGCCGCAGATAGACACGCAGCGGATGGGCGCCGAGTTGGCGCGTTGCGCTCGCATAGCCCTGCGCGCTGGCGGTGATTGCCAGTCCTCGTGCCAACCGCGCATTCCGCTCCCAGCCATAAAGTCCCATCAGGGCGACGAACAGCGTCAGCGAATTACCGAAACAGGCGAGCATTGCCAGCGCCACGATTAGAAATGGTAGCGAAGCCTGTACGTCGATCATTAGCAGCAGGGCATGCTCGACGAGCCCGCGGAAATACGCGGCGATGAAGCCAATCCCGGTACCGACCAACACGCTGATCGCAGTGGCGCCGAAGGCGACCAGCAAGCTGGTGCGGATCGAGTAGAAAAGACGCGAGGCCACGTCACGGCCCAGATCGTCGGTTCCCAGGACGTGTAGCATCGTTCCGCCAAAGCCGACGGGCGGCGCCAGGCGATGGCGCAGGTCGATGGAAGTGATCTCATGGGGAGCCATCAGCGGCGCGGCGAGCGCCGTGAGGAGCATGAGGAGAACCCAGCCCACAGCAAGGAGTGTCGGCAGGTCCACCGAGCGAGGCGGCGGACGGTTGGTTTTTACAGTTGCCGTTTTCATTGCGATCCTGAGTTTGTTCCACGCAAGCGCGGATCGAACACGCCATAAAGCAGGTCCATCAGCAGGTTGGCCGACGTCATGGTCAGCGCCACGAGAAGGAGGATGACCTGCACCACGGCGAGATCACGGTTCGCAACCGAAACCACCAGCAATTGGCCGATGCCGGGCCAGCCGAAGACGCTTTCCACCAGTACGGCGCCCGCGACCTGGCCGCCGAGCATCAGGCCGAACAGCGTCAGCACAGGAATGATCGCATTCGGAAAGGCATGGTGGCGAACCACCTGCCGCCACGTCACGCCCTTGGCGCTGGCCGCCACGATGTAGAGCTGCGACAGAACTTCGATCATGGCGCTACGCGTGAAGCGCGCGATAATGGCCGCCCCGCCCAAACCAAGGGTGAGCACCGGCAGTACGAAGCTTTCCGGCCGATCCGCGCCGCCGGACGGGAACAGGCCGAGCGTCACGGAAAAGATCAGGATCAGCAATAGCCCGAGCACGAAGCTTGGCACGGTGAAGCCGAACACGGTCACCATCATCACCGATCGGTCGACCCAGGTGTCGCGATGCATGGCGGCGTAGGCGCCGACCGGAATGCCGATCAGCATCGTGAGCGCCAGTGCCGGCAGCATCAGCGCCAATGTCAGGGGCGCGCGCTCGAACACAAGCTGCAGGGCCGGTTTTCCAGCTAGCATGGAATTCCCGAAATCGCAGTGAAGTGCCGCCAGGACATAGCGAACATATTGCACATACAGAGGCTGATCGAGCCCCCAATGCCGGCGAAACGCCTCAAGATCCGGGGCGCGGGCGCTGGGACCGAGTATCTGCAGCGCCGGGTCTCCAGAGGCCCGCAGCACCACGAATGTAAAGGTCACCACGACCAGGATCGACAGGCCGGCACGCAGGATCTTGGGGCCGGCGAAACGAAACACAGCACTCATCAATGCCTCACCAAATGGCAGGCGACCTGCCGTTCCGATCCTAGCGGCAGGAGTTCGGGCAGGCTCTGGCGGCAGACATCGCGCGCAAGTGGACAGCGTGGATGAAACGGGCATCCGCTCGGCCGATCGGTGGGGCTTGGCGGTTCGCCTGGCAACGCCACATAATGATCGAATCCGCCCGGAAGCCTCGGCATGGCCGAGACGAGCGCCTGCGTATAGGGATGGGCGGGTTGATCGATAATGGCGTCGGCGCGCCCCTGCTCGACGACGCGGCCAAGATACATGACGACGATCCGGTCGCTGACATGGCGAACGACCCGCAAGTCATGGCTGATGAACAAGAGGCCGAGCCCGAGCTCCTGCTGAAGATCCATGAGCAGATTGACGATTTGCGCCTGGACGGACACGTCGAGCGCCGAGACCGGCTCATCGCAAACCAGAAGCGAGGGTTTTGGCGCGAGCGCCCGGGCAAGCACGACGCGTTGGCGCTGGCCGCCGGAAAGCTGATGCGGATAGAGCACGCCATGGTCTTCGCCGAGGCCGACGCCGTGGAGAAGCTCGGCCACACGTTGCTTGCGGCTTGCCGGATCGCCAATCCCGTGAATCGCCAGCGGCTCGGCGATGAGAGCGCTGACAGTCATTCGGCGATCAAGCGCTGCCAAGGTGTCCTGAAAGACCAGCTGCATCTGGCGCCGCTGCGCGCGCCACCTGTTGCTGTCGATGCGCGGCAGCGGCAAACCCTGAAACAGCACACCTCCGCTGTCCGGCGGCTCCAGACCGAGCGCAATACGGCCGGTGGTGGACTTGCCGCATCCGGATTCGCCGACAATGCCGGTCGTCCGGCCCATCTCGACATCCAGCGACACGCCATCGACTGCTACAAGATATTTCCGCGGTCCGTAGAGTGGCGAGCCGAGCGGAAAGCGACGGGTGAGGTTGTTGAGACGCAGCAGGGTCATTGATACGTGCCGGCGTCCAAACGAAGGCAACGCACCGAATGCCGCGCGGCGACCTGCCGCGGTTCCGGTCGGCTCGTGCGACATACCGCGATCGCGTGCCGGCAGCGTGGCGCATAGGCGCATCCCGGCGGCAGATTGCGTTGTGGCGGCGCGCCGGCAATGGCGGTCAACCGCATGCGCGGACCGTGCGAGGGCGGAATGGCACCGATCAGGTCGCGTGTATAGGGGTGCTCCGGCGCGGTCAGAAGCGTGTGTTTCGGTGCCGTTTCGACGATCTGGCCCGCATACATGACGCATGCCCGGTCACAGACGGCAGCCACCGCGGCGAGATCATGGCTGATCATGACCAGCGCCATGCCTGTGTCGCGTTGAATATCTTTGAGCAGCAGCAGGATCTGCGCCTGCACGGTAGCGTCGAGCGCGGTCGTTGGCTCATCGGCGATCAGCAGTTCGGGCCGGCCGGCGAGCGCGATGGCAATCATCACCCGCTGGTTCTGGCCGCCCGACAGTTCGTGGGGGTACGCGTTGAGCCTGCTTGCCGCAGCGGCTATCCCGACCTGGTCGAGCAGGCGGCAGGCCTGGGCACGGGCGGCGGCACCGCTGAGGCCACGGTGCAGGCGAAGCGCTTCGGTGATCTGCGCGCCGATGCGATGCACCGGGTTCAGCGCGCTGGCCGGATCCTGGAAGATCATGGCGATGCGTCCGCCGCGCACCCGATCCAAAACGGATTGTCGTGCGCCCACAAGATCGAGATCACCAATCCTGGCCTCGCCCCCGATCTCGGCGGATTTCGGCAGCAGGCCAAGAACCGCCCGCCAAGTCACGGACTTGCCGCAGCCGGATTCGCCAACGATACCCAAGGCCTCGCCTTTGTTCACAGCGAGATCGACACCGTGCAGCACAGGCACATCGCCGAACGCCACCCTCAAGCCAGCAATGCTTATGGCAGGTTTGGTGGCGGAAGCCCCGATGTCATGGGCCGGCAACAGCGCGGCGCCCGCGCTGTTCTGGAAGGACTTGTGCAGCATGGAACTCAGGCCACCGGCTCAGGCGGCATCTTCGGGCCGAGATACATTTGCGGTAACGGGTTGGGCTGCCAGCTGACATCCGCCTTCTGCCCATAGATGAAGGGCATGGAATGCAGCGGCGTGATGCAAGGGTCCTCGATCTCGACAATGTCCTGCATCCGTTTGAAGGCCGCCTGGCGCTTGGCGAGATCGGTCGTCGTTTCAAGCTCGTGACCGAGCCGGTTGAACTCGGCATTGGTCCAGCCACCTGTCGACTGGAGGTCATTGGTCGGACCGATAATCTGCCACAGCATGGAAACGGGATCGGCGTAGAAGGCGCCGCCGGACGTGTCATTGATGCCGCCAATGTCGCCGACCTGCGTCCAGTTCTCACACATGATCAGCTTGACGTTGATCCCGGCAGCCTTCCACATCTCGACAAGCGCCTGGTTCTCGGCGAGCTGCATCGGATAATAGGTGCCGACGGAAGGGTAAGGGATTTCCTCGCCCCTGTAGGATGACTTGGCGAGCAGTTCCTTGACCTGCGCCGGATCATAGGACACTCCCTTGCGGTTGGGGTCGTTGATCTCGCCGAAGATCGGTAGCTGCCAGCTGGTCAGCGCTTTCGCCCGGCCGTCCCAGAGGCCGTCCGCCAGCGCACCGCGATCGATAGCGAGAGCGAGCGCGCGACGCAGATCGACATCTTTCAGGATGGGAGTCCTGAGCGGAGCAAATGTGAGAAAGCGGAACCACATGGCTTCGCCACCAACAATCGAGAGGCCGTTGACACCCTCAATTTCGGCAATGTGGTCCGGAGTGATGTCTGTGACGATATCGTAATCGCCCGACTTCAGTCCGGCGATGCGCGCGGCGATTTCCGGCAGCCGCTTGAAGCGGATCGAGGCAAATGGCGGCTGGCCTCCCCAATATTCGTCGTGCGCCACCAGCGTGATCTCGTCGCCATTGCGGACCTCGCCGATCTTGTAAGGGCCGGTGCCGATCGGCTTCGCCGCCCAGGCGTCATAGCTGCTGGCGCCAGCCCGTGCCCTGGCGCTGATGATCTGCGTGCCCCAGGCGCCGAGCCGCTGGGCGAAGACCGGATCCTCTGTCCTGGTGATCAAACGGACAGTGCGATCATTGATCTTCTGCACATCGGCAAGCGAGGAGAGGAAGTTGGCAAACACGGCCGCGCCCGGCGCTTTTTCGCCGCGCAGTCGATCCGGCCCGAGCGAGAAGACAACGTCATCCGCCGTCATTGTGGACCCGTCATGAAACTTCACATTGTCGCGCAACCTGATCTCATGGATCGTGGCGTCGATTTGCTTCAATGATGTCGCGAGCGCGAAATTCAGGCGAAAATTGTCGTTGTAGTCGGTCCGTAAAAGCTGATCGAAAACGCTGTATTGCACCCGCCAGGAAACGTTGGCGATGGAGGAGCCGTCCACCGGTTCCAGAATTGTGCGCAGGTCCTGAACGGCAATATTGAGGTTCGGCCGCCGGCCGGCTGCCGCCATGATCGTGTTCGGCAATGCTATTGCGCCAGCCGCCATGGCGCTCATGCCGAGAAATCTGCGACGTGTCGTTTGCATATCAAAATCCCCTCTCTTTCAGTCGGGATGACAATCGGAGCGAATGAAATCCGCTCCCGAGACGGGATGAGACATAGCGCGGTTATGTGACGGTTTTTTGCATGTTTGAGACGGATTGTGTTGGTTATTGAAATCAAATGGAAAAAAATGTTTCACGATTGGGGCAGCCGTGCGGGCTGAAAGAAGAGGATCAAGTAGAGACAAGTGCGGGGTTGTGACGGTTTTGCGGATATAGAACTTCAACACCGGCGGCTTCGATCTTGTCCAGCATGTCCGATGCAGGCCTCCGGTCGGTGATGATCGCGGTAATCGCCGAATGGGGCAGGATGCGGTAGCGCGCCGACAAGCCGAATTTGCTGTGATCGGCGAGAATGACAATTTTCCGTGCTTGCTCGCAGAGCGTCGCAGCAAGCTCCTGTCCGACCTGTTCATGGTCGAAGACGCCATTCGGATGCACCGCATTGACGCCGATAAATGCGACGTCGATCTGCTGTTCGCGGAGTGTACGCAAGGCGGTGAATCCGCTTACGGTCCGGAAATCGACATTGAAATCGCCCCCCAGCATGACAACGCGATGCCGATGGCCTTCGGCCGCGGCGATGGCAGTATCGACCATGTTGGTGACGACGCGCATTTCCGGGAGGGCCGATATGCGGCTGGCCAACGACAGAATGGTGCTGCCGCCCCCGAAAAAGAGATTCTGGCCGGGCTTCAGAAGACCCAGGGCGATCTCAGCGATGGTGCTTTTTTCCGCGCGCTCGGAAACAGCTCGCGATGAGATGGCCAGCAGCTTTGGCTGTTGCGTTGCGACCGCGCCACCATGGACCCGTGCGACCAAGCCATCCTGCTCGAGCCGTTTGATATCCCGCCGCGCAGTCTCTTCTGAAATATTGAACCGCTGCATCAAATCTCGGATGCGCACTTCGCCATTCGCCTGGATGATTTCAACGAGCCTTTTATGACGATTGTAACTAAGCGACATGCTTCTCTCTCTCGCGGCATTCGAAAAAAGACTATTCAGTTCGCTGCGCAAATGTCACGTCAGGGCGTCACTCTCAGAGGCCGTTGAGCGGCTTAAGGTGCGCCGCAGAGCTTTTGCCAGCCTTTCGTTTTCCGTCCGACTTCGAACCGTCAGGCGCAGATATCGATCTGCGTCGTTCATGGCTTGATAGCCGCATTCTCTTACGAGGACGGATTCGAACAGAACGAGGCGGCGCTTGAGCTCGGCAGCGGATACCGAATTTTCAGGCAGCCGGCACAAGATGAAATTCGTTTGCGAAGGTACGACGTCGAGGCCCGGTACCGTCCGCAGCTCCTCGATGAACAGCTCTCTATCTTCTCGCAACATGTCTAGACTGTGTTCCAATTCCTCTGCGAATTCGGGAAGCAGGAACAGTGTGTATTCCGCAATGCCGTTAATGTTCCACAGCGGCAGTTTCCGGCGCACGGCGGCAACGAGGGTGGGATCGCCAGCCATGAGGTAGGCGAGCCGGATTCCGCCAAGTCCGAAGACCTTTCCAAGGCTCTTCACCACGATCAAATTGGCACAGGACGGAACCAGATTCTCAACGCTGTTTGGTCGGCCATCAGCGGGAAAATCAATGAACGATTCATCCACGATCAGCCGTCGCCCTCGAGATCCTAGGGCCTCCGCCAGCCATGCCACGTCAGCATGATCAACAAGTCGACCGGTCGGATTGTTTGGATTTACAACGATTGCCGTATCCGCGCCTGTCGCCAGTACGAATTCCAGGAAAGCTCGAACGTCGAGATCGAAATAGGGCGGGGTGAGGACGAAGTTGTTCTTTTGTTCGTCATCGAGAGGTGTTTGAAAGCCGGCGAACGTCGGCACGGGAATCGCGATTGTTGGGTTCAGCGTTGAATAGAGCGCCTGGATGAGGTCGGTCACCCCGTTTCCGACTGCAATAAAGTCCGGCTGCTGCGAGGTCATCGTGCCAACAACTGAAGCGATATCGATCTGCTGAGAAGGATAGCATGTCAACACGCCTTCGAGCCTCGCCGCCAGCCGATCGTAAAAAGTCTTGGGAGGGAAGCGGGTATTGCAAAGAAGCATGTACTCGGCGATTGGCTTGCGCCAATAACCTCCGACGCTCGTTTCCAGACGCCGCAGCACGTTCTCCTTGTCACACCGAAATTCCGCGATGGATGCGTCGACACCGTCGCAAATATCGAGCAGCTTGGAGCCGGCAGTCAGCACATTGCCAGGCAACGCTACGTCCAGCTGGGACAGGCCCGCGACTAACCTGCTGAAGGCCTGATGCAGAGATGCCGCGGCGCGGCTTTCGGCCAGAAGATTGCGTAGAACATCAGCACTCAATCGATAAATCCCGGTCGGCGCGTCGGGCCGCCAAGCGGAGCCGCGCAAACCCTTGTTGGTATTGATACCGTCAAGAACCTCACTGTCGAAAAGCGGTGTTCCCCATATCAGGAGAGTATCGCCATCATGTTGGCGGAACTTCTCAATGAGATCGCCGTCATGCGCGTCGTGCCACGAAAGCGTATTTGTGCTGTCCTGCAGGCGGAACCCATCGAATGTGCCGCTACTCAAGTTTTCAACGAGAGTGACATCTTCAATGCCGTTTTCGACACAGGCGTTGACGAGACGGTCCAAGAGCGGCTGACCGTTGATAGGAACCAACGGTGCATCGTAGCTGCCACTCCACAGATGTATTTTTGGCCCTGCGAAATCGAGGATAAAAATAGCACGGGTCGTATCGGCCATCTCGGACTCCTTTCTTCTGAAGGAAGCAAAAAGAGCGCGTAGAAGCGCCCATTCCCAAAATCAAAACGACCCACTGGCGCTCGAAGTATCCCGTGATGCGTTCATACCGGCGTCATCCGAAGCCTATAGGGGGCTTTGGTTTCGATCGGTCTCTTCCAGGTGCAACATGACCCACACCAATCCATCCAGGCCTACCGCTCGTTTTCAGACGCCTGCCTCGATAAAGCCGCGCGCTCCTACGAAAGCGATTCTGATCCTCATGGACGGCGTAAGCGCGGACTATTTCGAAAAGCACAAACATCGGTTGCCGACGCTTCTTCGTTTGGCAGGAGACGGTCTGTCCATCACTCGCCTGCGCTCAACGGTGCCGGGAACGTCGATGCCGGGGCGCGCAAGCATGCTAACCGGCGCGGCGCCTCAAGCGAACGGGATCTACGGAAACCACATTGTGCGAGATGGCTCGTTTGTCTGCGCCGACGCGTCTGATCTGCGGGTTCCGACCATTGCAAAGCTTGCCAAAAATAGCGGGCTTGATGTCGCGTCCATCGGCGCTGGGTTGATCGACCCAGCCGATTGCGATGTCTTCGTGCCGGCCTGGTGGGAACGAGGGTTTCTCCAGGGAAGCCGGTCATTTAAGAGCCTGCCCGAAAACCGCATCGCTCGCTCGCGCATGATCAAAGATCCAAATGGGCGGTTGCGAGCCGCCGGCGTGCTCGATCTCTTCGGCTTCCCGTCCAGTAGCGACACCGTTGCGAGCACTGCTCTCGTTGCGGGCCTGGCCGCGGATCATCTCATGATCGGGGCTGCAGGAGCGCTGGCTTGCTCGGAGAACCCGCCTGATCTCATTTTGACCGAGATCGACATGACGGATTCGATTCAGCATCAGTTCGGATACGAAAGCGAGGCGGCACATTGGTCTATCGCCGCGGCCGACATGATGATTGGCGCTCTCATCGAAGGACTGAGGCGAGTCGGGCGGAAAGACGATTACGCGATCGTAGTCGCAAGTGACCATGGACATAGCGCCGTCCACACAACCATTTATCCGGATGCGATCATCCCTGACTTGCTTTGGGAAAGTGAAGGAGCGACGCTCCATGTCCTGGTTGACGGAGCTCATGACCGCAGAATCGCAGACGGACTGTTGGCGCGCTTCCAAGTGGAGCCGTGGTCGAGCGACCATGTTCCGGTAAATGAACGCGATTGCATAGCGACCTATGTCGCACCTCCTGGACACTCCTTCGAGGAGACCGTTGGAGACACGCAAGAAGCTGGCCCGACGGGCAGACCTCGATACAGGTCCACCCACGGTTTTCGACCCGGCAGCGCGGAGGACGATCGGATATGCCTGTTGAGCATCCCTGGAATGCAACCTTGCAATATTGCCTGGGGCTCCGCTGAAGAGTTCACGCCAACCATTGCTCAGATCTTGGGATTGTCCGACGCCCCGTTTTCGGCAAGGGGTCTTCTGTAACATGCCCGCAAGCGACCGCCTGCGGGCTCGCATATTCGTCATGAGAATACCTCTTTGAAGAATATCCCAAGGTTGGCCAACAGCCAGAACTTCCGACCAAACGAGTCTGAAGGATTTCGTCGTCCGGCCTCGAACCAACGCCGCAAAGCAGCAGGATCGAACAAATCTCCCAGTGGAGAGTCCTTATCAAACAGCAGCCTTCGATATTCCGTTGCTCCCTCGCCAACGGCCCACTGACCCAGTGGCAGCGGAAATCCCATCTTTTTGCGAGATAGAACAGATCTGGGCAAGACGCTCCGGTATTCCCTTCTTAAGGGGAATTTTGAGACATCGAGACGTTCGCTGAAGGAAGCAACCGGATGCCACAGTGCCTGGACCGAAGCGATTGGAGACCTCCACCTCAACCGCTGTGAGCCGGGCATCGCCATTGCGGCGGTAACGAGCTGGTGATCGGTATAAGGAACGCGAGCTTCAAGCCCAGCTGCCATTGTGGTGTTGTCAACCATTTCCAGCAATGCGGGCAAATGCGTAGAGACGAGAACATATGAGATCTTGCTAAAGAAATCTCCGCCGGCCTCTGCAAATTGAGTCGAGAAGTGATCGAACAGAGCCATCTCGTGCTCCCTTCGTACCCGCCCATCGATGACAAGCGAGCGGATTTCATCGGTCGGGAAGTAGCTGTAACGCGCCAGGAAGAACTGCAATTGACTGCCATGGACGTCGAGTCCGAGGCGCCGGCGTGCGACCTGGGCAAGAGCACGTGGTAATGCGGCGATGATCTTGCTTCGATTGTAATCATACGGCGTACGGAACAATCGGCTGTAGCCAGCAAAAATCTCATCGGCCCCCTCGCCGGTGAGGACGACCTTATGCTCCTTCGAAATCGCCTTTGCGAGCGTAAACATTGCGATTTCGTTATGCATCCCAAGCGGATGTCCGCGCAGGCGAACCAGCTCTGACACAGCGTAGATATCGGAAGGTTCTCCAATTGGGACGACCCGGTGAGTGAGCCCGAATTCTGCGGCGACCTCCATCGCATAAGCCGTCTCGTCATAATCGGCGGTCTCGACCTTGCCGGTATAGCAGATCGGACGGATTTGGGAGCGGGCGGACGCCTCATAGGCGAGGATGCTCGAGTCAAGTCCACCGGACAACAATGCGGCGACCGGTACGTCAGCCACCAGCTGACGTTCGACGGCGCTTCCGAGTAGTCTGCGTATGTCGGAGTAGTCGGGCTTACATCGCGAAATGCGCTCTGACAGATTCCACCAACGTTCGGACGTGTGTCGCCCATTTCTTATTTCGAGGAGATGGCCGGGCTCTAACTTGGAAATCCCGGCGAACAGCGTTCTGGCGCCGACAACCGCGCGATAGGATAGAAAGCTGAGCGCGCCGATCATGTCGGGTCCGCGCATGACGCCCGGCCAGCGAATGAGAGCGTTCGGCTGCGACGCAAACAGAAGCCCAACGTCGCAGATCGTGTAGTAAAGGGGTTTTACCCCCAAACGATCTCGGGCGATGAGAACAAGCGAGTTCCGCGGGTCGAAAAGCGCGAAGGCAAATATCCCGTCAAGACGATTTAAGAATGACTTTCCCCAAGCAATATAGCTAAGAATTAGAACCTCGGTGTCGGACACCGTCGAGAAGAAAAAACCCATATCCCTCAATTCAGTTCTAATTTCCCGATAGTTGAATATCTCGCCGTTGTACGTTACCACCACTCCGGTATTGGCATCGCGATAGGGCTGATTGGCTCGAGAATGAGCGTCGACAATCGATAGCCGTCGATGCGCGAATGCTACCGATTGATTAATGTATAGGCCGCTGGCATCAGGTCCGCGATGAGCGAGAGCGTCAGCGCAACGCTCAACGGCCGCAGCACAAACGGGTGTTCCCTCGTTTTTGAGGACTATCCCAAAGATTCCGCACATTGGGGTCGCTCTCTTGGCACGAATAACGCCGACTACGTGCTCGGCTTTTCGCCGATCATCTGGATGCAGCCATCGCCGAACCAGAAGCGGGCCAGCGGGTGGTCATAATGACGGTACATCGGAGCGAGAAAACGCCGAAGGTTATGGAAATTTTTTGTATACCTTGAGATCCTGCGGATTTTCTCGAAGCCGCACTCGCCATACCAACCTCGGATTTGAGCCTCTGTGAAGGCGAACTCGTGATAGGTCGGCGCCTGGAAGCGATCCCGGATCGTCACGAACAAATCATCATCAAAAAGACTCCGAAAGAATTCGTTTTCGCCGGGTATATATTCTTTCTCTTCGCCGTCCTTTATTCGCAACAGCCAGTTGATGGCTTCGCGTGCGGTGGATGCATCCAGATTGTCAATGGAACTGCGGAATTGTTCGTCGCTTTGGTAGAGTTCTCGCAAGTGATTGATGCATCGGTAAATGACGCCGTTGGCGGTACCCATAATCGTCAAAAAGAAGCTGCCGCCGGGGCGGGTTACACGGGCAAGCTCTTCAAAGCCTTTTTTCGGATTGCTTGTGTGCGGCAAAACCCCTGCGCAATGGACAAAATCGAAACTGAAGTCGTCAAACGGCAGATCGAGCACACTGCCAGCGACCAGTTCCGAGCGCAGCCCAAATCGGCTGAGCCGTTTGCGCGCGCAATCCATCCAATCATTGCTCAATTCAAGCGAAACAACGTTTCGTGCCCCCTTGTCGAGAAACGCCCAGGACGCATTCGCGTTGGAGCCGCAGCCCGCATCCAGGACATCAAGGCCGCGGAAGCTACCGGTTGGCAGGCCGAAATATTCCTCCTCGATTAGAGAGACCAACCTGTCGAATATGTGGTCATCATTCTCCTGCTGGCGCTGGTAGCGATCAAAGACGGTGCGAGTTTCGACCTCGAAAGAGCTTTCCATGTATTCTCTTCCCTATGGCTACAAACTGATTCACGCTGTGAGCAAGGCGACAGATCCGGCTGCGGCGAGTGTAAGGTTGCCCAAGCGCAATGCACTGCCGGTACCCGGAAATTTGAAGTTTGAAAGATGCAGGACCGACAGCACAAACCCTGCACCGATCAATAGGTTGCCCAGGCCTTGCACCGGCAAGTGATGGTCGGCGACGAAGAGGAACGCCAACACGAAGAGATTATTGTTCAACGGCAATCCTCTGCCGAATCCGTCAGCGTCCAGTCCGAACGTCGAAAAATAGCTGAGGCGCAGAGCCCCTGACAGGATGAGGCAGTTGGCAGCCAACAATGCGGGAACGGAGAACGCGTTGAAGGACAAAATCAGAACCGCTGGAAAGACGGCTGCGTAGACCAAATCAAGCAGCCCGTCCAACGCGCCACCCAGCTGTGCCATCAAAGCGGACCGGTTCGGGGAACTCTTCGCGACCATGCCGTCGGCATCATCTGCCAAAAGAGCCCACAAGCCGAAACAGATGCCAATCTCGAAGCGCCCGATCAAAGCAAAGTAGATCGCCGTGGTGGCCAAGATCAGCCCAAGGGCCGTAATGGCATTTGCAGCGTCGAACAGATAGCGGATCATCCTCCTACCCCCGCCACGGCGGCCGGCGCGTCGGCACTATGTCTGTGAGGTCGCTCGAAGGCGAAAATCCTTTCCGCTACCCGCAGGTCCTGTTCACTGTCGATCTCGTACCATCGCAAATCGTCACATCGCGCCGCGGCGAGTTGCAGTCCGCGCTGCTCGATGAGATGCGCGAGTAGCTCCTCGGTATAGGCTTTGATTGCGCCCGAGCCGATCAGGTCGTGGAGGACCGGGACGATCGCCGTTTGGAGTTCGGCGCCAGAGAACCGGATGAGGTTCATCATCTTGAAGAGCACCGGGGTGCCTGATACCAGATTTGCCGCCGTCTGCTTCAACCGGACTTCGGATATGAAGCCGTTGCTGGAAAGGACGACCGCGGACCCTTCCATGGATGGATCGAAGGGCGCGACCGCGGCGGCATTGGCCGCCTCCACCCTGATCAGGTGGCGCAGCGCATCTTCTTCGAAGAAGACGTCACCTTCGAGGAGATAACAGTCGCCGGAAAGAAGCGTGTCGCGTGCCAGCCAGAGCGAGTAGGCGCTCCCTGTCTTGTCGAAGACCGAGGACTCGACATAGTTGATTTCAAGTCTACCGAAGCGTTCGCCACAGGCATGGCGAATGGCATCCTTGCGATAGCCGACAACAATCGTCACCTCTTCAACTCCCACCGTCTGAAGGTTCCACAGTGCATTGTAAAGTATCGGTGTGCCGTTGACTTCGACGAGGGGCTTGGGACACAGATCGGTCAGCGGACGCAGGCGGGAGCCGAAGCCGGCGGCGAGAATGACGGCTTTCCTGGGAGCAGCGGGAGGCATCTCATTCACCTCTTTCGTTGTGTTGCGGTGTCATTTCCAGGAGTTGAGGAATTCGACGAGCCGGGCCAGGCCGGTCGCGAGTTTTTCAGATGGAATTCCATAGGACAGGCGCAGGCCGGCGGGGTCACCGAACGCGGCGCCCGACACAGCTGCGACGCCAGTTTCGGCAAGCAGTGCCGTCACGATATCGTCGGCTGTCGTTGAGGCGCCGTCTTCCGATGCCGATCGCAGCAGATGGGAAAGGTCGAGATAGAAATAGAAGCCGCCTTGCGCCCTGGGGACCGGTACACGCGTCAACCAAGCAAGCACGTCAAGACCGATCCGTCTGGCGCTTGTGAGGCGTGAACGCAGCTTGCCTTCATAGTCCGAGCCACCCCTTTGCAAATGGGCGAGCACCGCGTGCTGGGCAATTACGTTTGGATTCGAAGTGGTGTGCGATTGCAGCGCGTTGACGGCATTGATCACCTCTTTTGGACCCGCCAGATAGCCGATGCGCCAGCCGGTCAATGCCAGCGATTTGCTGAAGGAGCTGACGATCAGCGCGCGTGCTCGAATTTCCGGGGCGACCGAGACGATCGGATGGTGGGTATGATCCTCATGCACGAAGTCGCCATAGCACTCGTCGAAAATGATCCACAGGTTGTGGCTGACCGCCAGTTGAGCGATGGCCATCAGGGTCTCAACATCGTAGACCGCACCGGCCGGATTGCTGGGCGTGTTGACGACGATCGCCCGCGTTCGTTCGGTGACCGCCTCCTTGATGTGCTCGGGGCGCGGGACGTACCCGTTGGATCTGGTGTCGACGAAGACCGGTGTGCCGCCGGCGATTAGCACCTGGGCCGGAAACGTTGTCCAGTAAGGCGCCGGGATGATGACCTCGTCGCCCGGGTTCAGCAGCACCATTGCGGCATTGAACAAGGCCTGCTTCGCTCCGGACGTCACGGCAACTTCCTCGGCCTTCCAGATCTGTCCGGTATCGAGGGAGATCTTCCGCGCCAGTGCCTCGCGCAGCTCCACCATGCCAACCGTATCGGTATAGCGATTGACGCCCTTATTGATGGCGTCGATCGCGCCGTCGCGAATCGTGGGAGCAAGCTCGCTCCAGATCTCGCCGGCGGTCAGATCGATGATCTCCTTGCCAGCATCGGCCGCCGCTTTTGCGGCAGCGCGCGCCGCGGCGGTACCCGATGTACCGAACAGGTTTGTCCGATGCGCAAGCATGTGCGCTCCCGTTTTCGTTTGCTTTCAAAGACGGGCTGGGCCTGCTACCGCACGCCGGTCGCCGTCTGCGGCAGATATTTCTCTTCCGCCGCTGAGAGTTCCTGGTAATTGAGCAGATCGAAGAGTTCGTCGAGCGTCGCCACCTCGTCCTCGATACCGGCGGTACTTTCTTCGCGGAGGATGCGGTCGCAGACCTGGCGCATGGCCGAGATCGCCGCGCGCATGTTGTGGTTCGCCCATATGACCGTGGAGATTCCGGCCGCCCGATACGCGGAGACCGGTGTGCGGTAATATTTCGTAGGCACGATCACGACCGGAAGGCGGTTCTGCCAGGCGCGCGTGAAGGCGAAAATCTGCTCAGCGTTGGACTTGCGGGAATGAATCAGAATAGCATCGGCGCCGGCCTCAGCGTAGGCTTGTGCTCGCGCCAGCGCCTCATCCTCTCCGCGGCCGGCGATGAGCGCCTCGATCCGGGCGACCAGAACGAACTCCGCATCCGGCACTTGGTCCTTCACCGCCTTAAGCCGGCCGCAGAACTCGGGAATATCGGCCAACGGGTGCCGATCACCGATGAACGAGTTCATTTTCGGGAACGCCGTGTCCTCGATACATATGCCGCTCGCGCCATGTTGGCGCAGCTTGCGGGCGACCAAACGGGCATTGTTGAAGTTCCCGAACCCGCTGTCCCCGTCGACGAGGACTGGAATGTCCACCGTGTCGGAAATTCGCTCAACGACATCGACGAGTTGGGACCAGGAAGCTTCGTTCGCATCTCGATATCCGAGACTGGATGAAATCGAGAGGCCGGACGCCCAGAGCGCCTTGAAGCCAGCGCGCTCGGCAATCGCCGCCGAAAGGCCGTCATGAGCCTCCATTGCGAAGGCGAGTTCACTGGACGCGATCATTCGGCGCAAGCTCTCTCGCGTCTGCGCACCAGACTGCCTCTCCACCATACGGTCTCACCTCCACCGACGCTGTCCAGCCGACAAGCCTGTCATCGCTGCCGACGAAGTACTTTCAGAGGCGAACCGCTCTGCCCACCGATCGGCGATCTGCCACTGTCGTGCACACATACAGAATCAATGAAGCAAGGCGCGTGCCGAATTGGCGAACCACCTGCGCCGCACCAGTTCTCCATACCGGCGGGCCAGGTCCCCTCTCGACATTTGTCGGGCTTCCGACATCCTCGTCCAACTTCGGACACAAGAGGGGTAGCGGGAGTGGCTATTCGTCTACGCCATGGCGGCCGTTCCGAGGCTGCCGATCAACGGTCTCAAGCGAGATGGACAGGGAGCGGAAGACCGGCGGTCCGTGCAGGCAAGGACGGACGACGTTGGTCTTCGATCCCGGTGATCGCCGGTCGGCTTGATTATTTATCCATGCCTCATGGACGAAGTGTCGAGCATCGGCATGCGAGATTTCAGCTCCCCCAGTGGCCGTTCCGAACTTCAAGCCTTGACCTAACCAAGCGACTTGTTGATCGATGGGATGATCTTGTCTCCCCAGAGCTCAATCTGGCGTAGCATCGTCTTTTGGTCGAAATCTCCCAATTGGGTCTGAATTGCGATCTGGTCCGGCTTCAGGATACTTATCTCTTCCAGCAGGCGATCGATGACGCGACTTACGCTGCCGATCGGCAGGTTCTGGCGCATGGTCTCGAACGACAGATCCTGCTGCGTCGGTGTTTCCTGCAGCAGATAGCCGTCCCGGCTCTGCTGGCGGCGCTGATGAAGTGCTTCAGATAGCCGGCGCTGGAAGCGGGCGTTGTCGAGATAGCTGTCGATCTCCGCCTGATCGTCGCTGGCATAGCAGCAGCGCAGAAGCCCTATCTTGGCGGCGGTGACATCCTTACCCCGCGAGGCCGCTGCTGCCTCGATGGTCTCACGCAGCGTTCTTAAGTTTTCCAAGCCGTTGTGGAACGCCGTGACGAAAAGATTGTGGCCCTCACGATAGGCCCGGCACATGCTTCGCGCGGACCCGCAGGCGATCCAGATCGGTGGGGCTGGCCTTTGGATGGTGCGCAGCGAAATCGCTGTTAAAGGTATCTTCTCATACTGGCCATTGTGCTCGAAGACCTTCTGGTTAAGGCCCTTGAGAAGGATATCCAGGTATTCCGCAAACACGGCCGGCGCCTGATCGACATCGACGCCGAAGCGCTCGAACTCGAACTGCTGGTATCCCGAGCCGACGCCGAGTTCGAGGCGGCCGTTCGAAACGATCTCGGCAAAGCCGATCTCGGAGAGCAGGCGCTGCGGTTGATATAGCGGCAGCACACACACACCGGTGCCAAGGCGAATGGTGCTCGTAAGGCCAGCACAGTGCGCCACCATCATCAAGGGCGAGGGAACCAGGCTGTAATTGTTGAAGTGGTGCTCGGCGAACCAAGCGGTGTTGAAGCCAGCCTGCTCCGAAGCGATTGTCTGTTCAATGGAGTTACCGATGACGCTGTCGCACGATTGATGATAGCCTCGCTGGGCCGCCAAGATGAACGTCGCGAATTCCATGGCGTGTCCCTCGTTTACACAAAGTGGCCAATCAAGCCTTCGACTTGTGCCGATTGCGGGTGGGTCGCGGTATCGATGCGGCCTGGCGACGACGTAGTCGACGATCTTGCGCAAAGCCGCTTATCGTTCGGCGGCCGCAGGCAAGCGCCAAAACCTGGCTAGTCATTCGACCCTGATGACGAGTTTTCCGTCACCGATGAAGACGATCACTTGGCAAGCCGCGCTTGGCACGTTCCATGCAGCCGCAGTCTCAATCCTCGAACCTCGTCGGCTTCGACGAACCGCAACCCGTCGCCGGCGAACATTCCGTTGGATTTTCTTGATCGGTTGGCTGGGCGTTTCGCGCGTCAGCCAACGAGGTCAAGCCGCCGTCCACGTAGAGGGTCGAGCCGTTTACGTATGAGGCATCAGGCGAGGCCAGAAAGAACACTGCCTCGGCGACGTCTTCGGGCTCTCCCATCCGCCCCATCGGGATGCGCCGTTTGATCGCTACGGAATCGATGCAGCCGGACTCGACCAACTGAGCAATGTCAGGCGTACGGATATAGCCAAGAGCGACGGTGGCCGTTCGGATGCCGACCGACCCGAGTTCGGCCGCCATGCACCGGGTCAGAATGTTCATACCCGCCGTGGACGCCCCATAGGCATGGCGCGGCACGAAGGGCAGGAAACTATTGATCGATCCAAGATTGAGGATTACGCCGCCGGCGTCCATCGACTTGATCGCCTCGCGCGCAGGTGAAGGTGCCGGTGAGATTGACGTCCAGCACCCGCTCAATCTGTTGCGGGATTTCGATCCCTCGCACAAACGTATCGGCAATAGCAGCACAGTTGACGAGGACCTCGATGCGACCGAAGCGCCCCCGTATTTCCTCGAACAGCGCCACCACGTCGCTCTCGACCGCCAAGTCGACGGATTTCGCCACGTGCCTGCCGCCCAGCAAATCAGCGAGTTCTGCCGCCCCAGCACCATCTTTATCAGCAATCACGACTGTGTCGGAGTTCGCGGCAAAGCGGCGAACGACGGCGGCGCCTATACCGTTCGCGCCGCCCGTCACGACCACTGTGCGCGCGCCAGTTCGTTCGGCCGGCCGGAAGAGTTCGGCTCGAGGCGTCTCGTCGACCGGCGGGTGCGCGTCGCCCGGCTGGTTGAACGACATCCAACCGCCGTCGACCGTCAGCACCGATCCTGTGATGTAGCCCGTCTGTGCGCTGGCCAAAAAACGCACGGCCCGAGCGATCTCGTCGGGGCGCGCCATTCGCCCCATGGGCACGCGGCGGCGCACGGCCGCGAGGTCCATCTTGCCCGCACGTTCCAGTTCCGCCACCATCGGCGTGCGCACGTATCCTGGCGCTACCGCCGTTACGCGGATGCCGCGCGAGGCCCACTCGCATGCAAGCGATCTCGTGAGAGCGATCAAGCCTGCCTTCGAGCTGGCATAGGCGTTGCGCTTGGGATTGCCGAGCACGCCCGCCAGCGAAGCGACGTTGACAATGGCAGCGCCGGGCTGCATGCGCCTCGCCGCTTCGCCGGCCATGATGAAAGGCCCGATCAGATTTGTTGCCAGCACGCGTCGGAAGGCCTCGAAACCGGTGTCGATAGTCGCAGCCATGGCGGGTCCTATCGCCGCGTTGTTGACGAGAACATCGATTTTCGCGAACTGCGCTTCGATGCGGCCGTATAGGGCGACAATGTCCTCTTCTCGTGAGACATCGCATTCGAGGCCCAGATGCGGATGGCCGAGACCGCCGGCCAGTTCAAGAACGCCGCTGCCAGGAAGGTCCACCGCAACGACGATGTCTCCATCGGCGGCAACGATCTCGACCAGCGCACGGCCGATTCCGCCTGCCGCTCCCGTTATGATGACGACCCGTCCTGCCTGCTTCATATGAACCTCTCCGCAGCCAGCGTCAGAGATATCGACGCGAGTCAGCCGCAAGACCGGTCGCGGACGTCCTGGTGACGGCGAGTTTCCATACCGGGTAGACGTGTTGCGTTCCGCGACCGCTCCCGCGACGCGGCTCCGCAATTGGGAGCCTTGGAAAGCATTGTGGTGACATGCATGGCATTTTCATTTTGATGACGAGCTGCGGCGCTTCCTGAGCGCGTAAACCGGGTCATTGGGATGCGCTGCTCCGATCGGTTGCCGCAAGCCGAACCGTTCTGCCTCGGGGACCGCTGGTGGGGTCTGCTCTTCGAGCCAATCGTAAACGACGGTCCGTTCGGCAATGCGCCACGCCCCTTCCCTCTTCTGAAAAAGATCGCAGTAACGGCCGCAGAGAAGCACCTGGCGTGCTTCTCCGTCATTGTCTGGTCCGCGTTGCAGCGCGGTGAAATAGCTTTCGACCACGGCCTCCGACGGGTCGATGAATTCGATCAAGACGTTCGTGATCTGGTGGATTAAGCGCGGTCCGGTTTTGAAGAGACCAAGCGCAAACTCAAAGAAGCCCTCGGCTGAGCCGCGATAGGCACCGTGATTGTCATGCGCATCGGGCCAATATGCACTGCGCAGCGCAGCCTCATCCGCGCGGTCTATGCCGCGGCAGTACCGATAAAGGCAGTCGCGGATCGCCTCGCGGTCGCGCAGTTCGGTGATTTTTGCCTGGCCCATCGCTCTGTCGCAAATTTGAGATTGGAAGAGGCGTTTCGTGCCTCTAGGTGCGTGCAAGGTCGAACCGATCGGCAACTGAAGAAGCCAGAACGGAGACGAACTTCACGTGTCGCGTGCGTGTCATTGAGGTCTCGATGCCGGAGAGGAGGTTGGCAGGGAAGCGGCCGGACATCTTGCTTTGCGGTGTGGGGCCACGTCTCGTCGATTCCACCTAAGCTTCCCCAGTTCTTGGTTGCATGGCGGCTGGTTCGAACCGCGCTGCCGAGGTGCGATCGACTTCCAGCGCACGTTCGGGGCAGGATCGCGCGCCTTGTGACGCAAGCAGTTGCTCCCCCTCCGCAACCTGAATGTCACCGGGCAGGATGTAGCCATCGTCATCAAGCTTGAAGATGTCCGGCGCTTGCGCCCAGCATCGCGCGTGACCCTGGCATTTGGCATTGTGGACGATAATGCGCATAGCGCTGCCTCCATTGTCTTGGCATGGCTCGGCGATGGTCATGACCAGTCCAGGATCAGATTTTCGATCCCGAACACATGGCCGCCACAGGTGATGGGCGCTGTACCCTCCTTGATCCGGAAGGTCGGTATGCGCGCCAGCCATTCCTCCAGGCCAATGACAATCTCGCGCCGGGCAAGGTGTGAGCCAAGGCAACGGTGGGGACCATAGCCAAAGGCGGCGTGGCGGTTGTGATCTCGCGCCAGATCGACCGTGTTGGGGGATTCGAATTCCTCCGGGTCGCGATTTGCAATCATCGTGGCGCACGAAACATAGTCCCCCTTTCGGATCGGCGCGCCTTCGAAGTCGATATCTTTCGTAGCCACGCGGATCAACTGAATGGGCGGATAGGCCCGCAGCAACTCTTCGGTTGCGAGCAGGATGCGGGCCGGTTCGCTGCGCAGCAGTTCCTGATCCTTGAGGTTGCGCGCTAGATAAGCCAGGTCAAAGCCAATAGCTGCTGCGACAGTGTCAAGTCCCGCGACGAACACAAGCACGCCGATGCCACGGATCTCCCCGTCGGTTAGCCGGCGGCCCTCGATCTGTGCCTGCACGATGAAGGTCATGAGATCGTCGACCGGATCCTTGCGGCGATTGGTTGCAAGTTCATCGATGAAAGCCACAATCTTGCGGGCAGCCACAGGTCGTTCCACATCGTCGCCGTGGAGCAGATCTTTCGCCCAGCCGACAAATGTATCGAGTCCCTGATCCGGCAACCCCAGAAACCGAAGGAAGATGCTGACAGTGAACGGAAAGGCAAAATCCTTCATGACGTCGCAGCTCGTGGCCGATGCGGTGATCCGGTCGATCAGGGCTATCGCTCGCTCACGGACAGCCGGTTCCAGTGCCGTCACCCGCTTGGGCGAAAGCAGCGGACTGAGCAGTGAGCGAAATGCGCCATGGGCCGGTGGATCGAGCTCAAGCGGGATCGTCGGCCAGGTTTCGCCCAGTATGGAGGAGAAGATGCTGCGATGGCTGGAAAAAGTTTCAGTGTCCTGCAGCACCTTACGCTGATCTGCGGCGCGGGTGATGACCCAGGTGCCCCGGCCATCTTGCGTGTTGTAGGGGGAATAGAAGATCGGAGGCCCGTCATGGGCGCAAGCGACGGCTGCGTGTGGATCCCCGTTGGGCGTTGGTGGCATGCCTGGCGATGTGAACAGGCTGAAGTCTCTCACCATTTCGGGCGGGACATGATCTGGGACCGGGTTGATCGCCATTGCATTTCTCCTGCCGTCTAACCACTAACCAGGCCGCGCACCATGGCATCTTGGTCATCTAGAGAGCCGACGAGCGAAATCGTCGGAGACCCGGCGTTTTCCAGCTTCGAACGGCGAACCGGAATGAAGCTCTTGCTCCACAGCGGTTCGGGGTCGATCATCTCTGCGAGGATATCCGCAGCGCGGCACGCGAAAGACCGGTTGGCCGCCGAAGTGCTCGCCGGTCTCCTCAAGCGCCGGCGAGAGGGCAGGAGCAAGCACATTCTGGTCGAACCGTATCTGCAGATCGATCGGTGGCCATTGGCCGGTGCCGGGCGGTTGTGACGGTGACGCCAGTCACGCCGGTCGATATTGCATTCCGCGGGCAATGCCCGTTTCGGATAGAATCTGAACTGACGCTGACCTGACATGTCGTCTTCCTTCATTGCATTGAGCGCGATATCACTCACGAATGGACGCCAGTCGGTATCTCCTGCCGTCTCACATGAGAGCTTCAAAAGTCGTGCCAACGGCGCGGAAAGAGCCCTGCAGGAGATTTTCTACATATCATTCAACAGCTTGAACGAATGCGCAGCCGCAAGCCTGGCTGTCCCGGACATGACAAACCCGACAGCAAAGTCGCGGCAGCTTCAAAATGCTCCGAGAGCACAAGGCGGCTTTTTCCATCACCTTGGGACCGTGCCCGCCTCACGCAAGCGCGGTTCAGAAAGATCACATGGCCAGCTTGCTAATGGACGTGCTGGCTTTTTTGTACCCGTTGTCGATTTCGAAGCGGTCTCGCGAGCGTCGATAGGGCGAAGCGCGTGGGCCTGTCAGCCGTCTCAATCCTGAGAACGGAGGCCATAGGGACCCTCGTCAGGTTAACCCCGATCGACTCCTGTCCCTCGTTCCGAGTTTGAGCCCAGATTTTCGCTTCGAATACGAGCCACGTGTTCGCCGCGCCGGCGACCCGGCGACCCGGCGACCCTCCGGTCCGACTTCCGACATTTTTGTCCAGCTTCGGACAAAGAGGGTCGCGGCTTGATACCCATAAAGGGGATCCCCTCCGCCCAGAGCCCACGATCTGGTGATTATGGGCGCGCTCGGTCTCGGCGAAGGCATGGTTCTGGCCGCTCAAGGCAAAGAGGGTCGCTGCAAAAAACAGTGTGAACCCAAGCCTAAAATCAAATGGCATGGCGCTTGCGTCGTACTCGGCAGAACCCATCACAAGGTGGCCAGGAGTAAGACCATTGCTGACATCGCGACGCCCCGTACAAGCGCGTACCGTTCTCGTTGCCGCGGCAAATCGAGAGCTCGTTTCTTCAGACGCCCGTGCTTGCGAGCGGTTTTGCCATGGCTGATCCAAGGCCGACACAAAACGCGCGGCGCCCGGCCGAATTGCCGGCCGAGGTCGATGCCGTGTCAGTTTCAACCGAAAAAGCAGCGCACCAGTTTTCCTCCAGGAGCACATTGATGACCGTCAAAAAAAAGGTTCCTTTCGTCACCTTTCGCACGCGTGTTCGCGATGACTCCATCGAGGGGCCAAACCCGTACCGCTGGGAAGACAAGACATCCGACGACTATTTCCGCGGCAAGCGCATCATCCTGTTCTCGCTGCCCGGTGCCTTCACCCCGACCTGCTCGACCTTGCAGTTGCCCGATTTCGAAATGCTCTACGACGAGTTCGAGAAGGAGGGAATTGACGCGATCTACTGCGTTTCCGTCAACGATGCCTTCGTCATGAATGCCTGGGGCAAGGCCCTGGGGCTGCAGAAAGTCCAGCTCATCCCAGACGGCTCGGGCGAGTTCACCCGCAAGATGGGCATGCTGGTTGCCAAGGACAATCTCGGCTTCGGCATGCGCTCCTGGCGCTACGCTGCCGTGATCAACAATGGCGTAGTGGAGCAGTGGTTCGAGGAGGACGGTTTCTGCGACAACTGCGAGGCCGATCCCTATGGCGTATCGTCGCCGCAGAACGTCCTTGAAACGTTGAGAGCCGCCAAAGCCGTGACGGCTGCATGATCTAGACGAGTCAACGTCTCGAAAATCCCCTTGCACAAGGCGAAGGGTCGCTCGGTAGGAGTTTCACGCTAGCCATGGAGTCCTCAGCAAGCCTGCTTCAGCGTCAGAAGCAATCGTTGGTTTTGACGCCGCAAATGATGGAATCCATTCGCCTGTTGCAACTGGCGCATCCCGAACTGCATCAGTTCGTCGAGCAGGAAATCGAGAAGAACCCCTTTCTGGAACGGGCCTCAAACCGGGCGCCGAAGGACATTCCGTCGATTTCGGCCGGGAACCCGCGCATCGGGCCGACCACGGGCGGAATATCGGATCGGGCCTCGCAGTGGAAATCAATCCGCGGCAAAAACAATGTCCAACCGGGGGGAAACCATGCGTTCGAAGATTCCTGGACGTCCATCGAAACATTGCACGACCATGTCGCTCGTCAGATCGCTCTCAGCGCATTCGCGCCGCTGGAGCGGCGAATAGCTGGCGAGCTTGCCGGTCATCTGGAAGACACCGGATACCTTCCGGTGAACCTTTCGGAACTGGCCCGCAGCCTGAATGTCCGGGAGGCTGTTGTGGAACGGGTTCTCGGAACCTTGCAGCAGTTCGATCCACCGGGTATTTTTGCGCGAACTCTCAGCGAATGCCTTGAGATACAATTGCGGCAGCTAGACAGGTTCGACCCGGCAATGGCAGCGCTGGTCGCCAATCTTGAAGCGCTGGCGCGACGCGATTTTCAAACATTGAAGCGCCATTGCGGTGTCGATGAAGACGACCTTCTCGACATGTTGCACGAAATCCGCGCGCTCGATCCCAAGCCCGGAAACCGATTCCAATCCGGAGGGCCTGAATCGATCATTCCCGACGTCTTGGTCCAGCCCTCTCCCGGAGGTGGGTGGCAAATCGAACTCAATCCAGACACGCTGCCTAGGCTGCTGATGAACCAAAACTATTTTGCCCAGGTCTCCCGCCTAAGCGCTCAAAATTCGAAAGATCAGTCATTTCTCAACGAATGCCTCCAAAACGCGAACTGGCTAATCCGCAGCCTTGATCAGCGCGCCAAGACGATCCTCAAGGTAGCGGCTGAAATCATCCGCCAGCAGGACGCCTTTTTTGAACATGGGGTCGCCCACCTGCGGCCTCTCAATCTCAGGACTGTCGCGGATGCGATCAACGTGCACCAGTCGACGGTAAGCCGGGTAACGTCGAACAAGTACATGCTGACCCCGCGCGGCGTGTTCGAACTGAAGTATTTTTTCACTGTCGCGATCGGCTCCTCCGAAGGCGGCGACGCGTACTCCGCCGAAGCTGTCCGCCATCAAATCAAGGCGATGGTTGCCGTGGAATCGCCCAACGAAGTGCTTTCAGACGACGACATTGCCACCCGGCTCAAGGAAACCGGGATCGACATTGCTCGCCGCACCGTTGCGAAATATCGTGAGGCGCTGAACATCCCGTCCTCCGCGCGACGTCGCCGGGAAAAGCGCGTGCGTCTTCGATGCCAATCAAGCCCGGTCGGCGGCGGCGACGAAAGCGGCTCTTAAGCGAGCCCGTTCTTGATCCGTGCCAAGTGGCTTTCGCCTTCCTCCGGGCCAAAACAGCTTTCGAAATCGCCGCATTCCTGACAACTGGGCGCGGTGCATAGCGAAAAGCCTTCAGCCTCGCAGAGCTTACGATAGAAATACTTCTTCCATTTCATGTTTTTGGTGTTGCCGGCCGCCAGCGCCGGGAAATGCCTGGCCATTAAGCGGCTGAGTTCGGCCCGATTGAAAAGGCCAAGGTCCTGCCACAGATGGTCATTGCGCAAACTGCGCCTGGCGATGATCTTGGCGAAGAGGGTGCTCGCCGGATCGCCTGGCCTGGCATGCCCAATAAGCAAGCCGCGCAGAAGCCCTTCCTCCATATCTGGCTCGGGATCGGTCAGCTTTTCCAGCGCGAAGGCGTTGACGGGAACAGCCGGGAAATAGCGTGTCATGACATCTCGCAGGTCGGCACGCGAAAGGCCGGTTGCTTCGGTCGCGGTCGCCTTGCCGGCCTCGACCTCCTCGAACGCGAGGTAGAAAACACAGGCAAGCACATGCCGGTCGAACGCCGCCGCCTGGTCTGTCGGCGGCCATTGGCTGGTGCTGAAACAGCCACGGTGATGGGCGAATGTGGCGCCGTTCTGCTGGTCTTGTTCCCAGCTCATGCAGCAAGCTGGTCGGCCGCAAGGTGGGTCTGGCAGTTCTTCGGGCAGACGCGGCCGCAGGCGCCGCAGCCGATGCAGCGGCCGGCATGGTCGACGATCATGACCATGCGGTTGGGCTCGCCGTCGAAGTCGTCGTCCTCGCCCGCGCAGATGCCGAGGATTTCGCCTGCGTCATCGACGCCATGAAGGTGCATGACCTCGCGCGAGCAGACCTTGAAGCAGCGGCCGCAGCCGATGCAGGTCGCGCCATCGATCGCCGTCAGATAGTGCGGCGTCCAGGGAGAGCCGTCGCGGGTGACGAAAGCGCCCGTCATTGTGAATTCTCCAACGCTGCGAGTTCTTCCTTTGCCGCATCCAACTCGGCAAAAACCTCGAAGGCTTTCCAGGCGACCGCCTCGATCTCGGTCCAGTTGACCGGAAGGTCCTCGGCAAGGTCGTGCAATTCCATCTTGGCGGCTCCCGCGCGCGACTGCAGCTTGCGGACCTTCTTCTGTAACAGCGCAAGGTCTGACATGATCCCCTTCCTCGCAAGCCGGTCGTTACGCCCGCGCCATGTCGGGACGCGCTTCGATGGCCACGAGCGCATCGCCGGCGCGCCGGCCTCGGCGGGTTTCCGGAACGTCTCGAAGCCGAACCGGTGATGCCGATGGACGCTGCAGCCAGCTTATGCAATCCCGCGCGGCGAGACGCAGGTCCGTATCCTTCGAGTTCGGCATAAGAGCGGTTGAGCGCAGACGACAATCAAGATCTTGTTCCCGACGCGGGCGGTGAGCGCATATTGTGAGGGTGTCGATTTGGCGACGCCCCTATGCCAGAGAAGGCGGATCTCGCGTGGATCCGGCGCGTTGCTTTCCTTCGCTCCATTGATCGCATCAACCAGGATCTAAATAATCGCGAGGCGGCTGCCACCTCAGGAGGAAGCCTCAAGCGCCGTGCCGGGAACGCAGGACGCAGCTCATAAAAAGTTGTCTTCATCCCATTCATGGGTTTGCTCAACAGCGCGGCAGGAAGACAGGCCGGCACCAGGCGTGTCGTGAATTGGACAAGCCCGACGACAGGTTGCGGCCGCCTTTTCAGGAACGGCCCGACAGGATTGCTGGGGAGGCAAGCTGAATTCACGCCGCGTTCAACCGTGTTGCACATTGGTCTCATCGCACCCCTTTGTCAGTTCCAAGGCCTGCCGCTCGAACAGGCGGCGGTAGATGCCGTCGCGACGGATCAGCGCGGCATGGTCGCCCTGCTCGGTGATGCAACCACGGTCGAAGACAAGCAGCCGGTCGAGTTCGCGCACCGTCGAGAGCCGGTGCGCAATGACGAGCGTGGTGCGCCCGACCATGAGCCGCTCCATCGCCTTCTGGATCAGCACCTCCGATTCCGAGTCGAGGCTCGATGTCGCCTCGTCCAGAATCAGGATCGGGGCATCGGCGAGGAAGGCGCGCGCTATCGCCACACGCTGGCGCTCGCCGCCTGAGAGCTTCACGCCGCGTTCGCCGACCAGCGTACCGTAGCCGTTCGGCAGGCGTGCAATGAAGTCATGCGCGCTGGCGAGCCGCGCCGCCTGCTCAATGTCGGACCGAGAAGCACCCGGCCGCCCATAGGCTATGTTCTCGGCCAGCGAGCGGTGGAACAGGAGGGGCTCCTGCTGTACGATCGCGATCTGCGAGCGCAGCGAACCCTGCGTCACCCGCGAAATGTCCTGCCCATCGATCAAGATTCGTCCAGCATCCAGGTCGTAAAGCCGCTGGATGAGCTTGACGAAGGTGGTCTTGCCGGAGCCAGAGGGGCCGACCAGACCGACCCGCGCGCCGGCCTCAATCGAAATCGACAAGTCGCTGTAGAAGGGCGACCAATGATTGCCGTAGTGGAAATGGACGCTCTCAAAATCGATGTGACCCTTCGTGATCCGGATCGGCTTGGCGCCCGGAACATCGGCCACGTCGGGCGGCTGGCTGTAGGTTTCGACCAGTTCCTCCATCTCATTTGCAGAGCGCTGGATGTTGCGCACGTGTATGGAAACATCACGCAAGTACCCATACAGGACGGTGAAAGACCCGAGCACCAAGGCGATGTCACCTGGGGTAGCCTGGCCGCGCGACCACAAAAATAAGGCATAGCCGATCAAAGCCGCTCTCAGCGCAAGAAGCATGATCCCCTGGAATGCAGCACTGACCGTCCCGCGCACCCAGGTCCGGCGGGTGCGGTGCCGCCACTTGGAGATAACTTTCGCCAGGCGATGATCTTCCCGCGCCTCGGCGCCGAAGCCTTTGACCACAGCGTTACAGCTGATCGCGTCCGCAAGCGAGCCGCCAAGCCTCGTATCCCAGTTGTTGGCAAGGCTTGCCGCTGGCGCCACATAGCCGAGCGACAGGATAATGATCAGCGCCACATAGCCAACCGAGCCGCAGGCGATGATCAGCCCCATCATCGGCCAATACCAGCCGAGCAGAACGCTCGACCCGACGAGCATGATGAGCGACGGGAACAACGCGAAAAGGATCGTGTCGTTGAGGAGGCAGAGCGCCCACATGCCGCGCGTGATCTTGCGCACCGTAGAGCCGGCGAAGGTTTTCGCATGCCAATCGGTCGAAAAGCGCTGGACGCGATGGAACGCGTCGCTGGCGATGTCCGACATCATCTTCAGAATGAAGTCATTGTAGGCAACGAAGGCGATGTTGCGCAGGACGACGGCGCCGAGTGCGAGCGCAATCAACATTGAAAAGGCCGCAAGTGCCGCATCCCACACGACGGCGTCGGCTGTCGCTGCCTGGGCGACCGCGTCCACGAGCCGTCCGGAATAAAACGGAGTCAGGACGTCAAGGAGCGTGGCGACAAGCATCGCGATCATAATGATCGCGAGCCGGACCGGCTGCTTGCTCCAGTGGCGCATGGTGAAGGCGAAAACGTCGCGAAAGGCGGCGCCGCGCAGATCGATGTGAAAACGCCGCGTGGCTTTGTACGAGCGCAGCAGGCCGCTCGGTCTCAAGAAAGCCGAAATGGAAGGTCTGCGTGAGGACGAAAACATCGCTCGGAATGCGGGTGACTGATCTGGACCTGACATGTTGGTTTCTTTCCTTCGTTCCATCGATCGCGATGTCACCCGCGAGATGAATATCGGCCGCGGGCACGCGCTGCCCTACGAGGAGAGAACCGCAAAAGCCGCGCCAAAGCTCAGAAAGAAGCTCAGAAGAATTTTCTGCATATTCTACAATGACAAACGAGATCTCAGCAGGGCAACGGGGGCGTAACAGTGCCGTGTCGCGCACTCGACAAACCCGACAGGACGCCTCGGTCGCGCCGGCATCCTTGGCGAACGGCCCGACAGGATTGCTCCTCACGCGAAGCGGAATTCACGCCGATTTAACGGCGTTCCGCGTTGAACAATTCCCTCCGATGTCGGACATGCGACATAGCAGTGTTGGAGCCATCATGTTGTTTTGAAATGATCCCCTCCTTTGGCACGGTCCATGCGTAGCTGTTCGAGAACGCGTCCCGGCCTGAAGGAGAAACAGTCCATGATCCAGCACACCGAAACGCCCTGGCCTAAAGACGGCGTTTTCCCGAGCCGGCGCAAGCCTGGCGCATCAAGTCGAGGCGAGCGGCCGCGCCGGCTCCAAGAAGCGCGCGGCAACTCCTTCGGCTAGCCATCATCATGACAGACCGGAAGTGCGCTTTGCGTGATTGCGCTCAGGAGAAGGATCACATCAATGAGGCCTGTTTATCTGGATAACAACGCAACGACACGGGTCGATCCTGAAGTCGTTCAAGCGATGCTGCCGCTTTTTACCGACCAATTCGGCAACCCTTCGTCGAGCCACGATTTTGGCGCTTCCGCCGGGGCGGCGGTGAGAAAGACGCGCCTGCAGGTGCAAACGCTCATCGGCGCGGAGTTCGACGACGAGATCACCTTCACCTCGGGCGGGACGGAAAGCGACAACGCGGCGATCCTTTCAGCGCTCGAGGTGATGCCTGAGCGCACAGAGATCGTGACTTCCGCAGTCGAGCATTCGGCCGTGCTGACGCTTTGCGCCCACCTGGAGAAGACGCGCGCCATCAAGGTGCATAGGATCCCGGTGGATCGCCACGGCCGGCTCGACCTCGACACTTATAAGGCCGCCCTCACCCCGCGCGTGGCGATCGTCTCGATCATGTCGGCGAACAACGAGACCGGAACGATCTTCCCGGTGGTCGAGCTTGCTGAGTTGGCCAAAGAAGTCGGCGCCCTTTTCCATACCGACGCGGTGCAAGCGGTCGGCAAGCTTGCGATCGACCTGAAATCGACGGCAATCGATATGCTGTCTCTCTCCGGTCACAAATTACACGGACCGAAAGGGATCGGCGCACTTTATATAAAGCGCGGCGTGCGCTTCTGTCCGCTGATCAAGGGGGGAGGCCAGGAGGGCAACCGCCGCGCCGGCACGGAGAATACGCCAGGCATCGTCGGCCTCGGCGTGGCAGCCGATCTTGCCTTGAACTTCATGGACGACGCGAACACACGGGTAAAGGCGTTGCGCGACCGCCTGGAGAAGGAACTTCTCCAAAGCATCCCAGACGCCTTCGTCGCCGGCGATTTGCTAAAGCGGTTGCCGAATACCGCAAACATCGCCTTTGGAGATATCGAAGGTGAGGGCATACTGCATTTCCTCAATCGCGAGGGCATTGCCTGCTCCTCCGGCTCTGCTTGCGCCTGCGGCTCGCTGGAGCCGAGCCACGTCTTGGTGGCGATGAATATCCCCAATAACGCGGCACACGGTGCAATCCGTTTCTCCTTTTCGCGCAACAACGGCGAGGAGGACGTCGACCGGGTGCTCGAGGTCATGCCCGGGATCGTGAAGAAGCTGCGTGAGCTTTCCCCATCTGCCAGCCAGGCGAGAGAACTTCAATCAACTCCAGGCCTGGGCGACAAGGCAAACCCGACAACCGTTTCCGGCCCAGGAGAATGCAATGCGCAGTTGTTTCGCTGAAAGCCGCGCCATCGATGTCACCGACATCCTCGCCCGGCTGAAGAGCCTGTCGGCTGCGGAGGAGTTCTTCGCAGTCCTTGGCATCTCTTATGATCCGAGGGTGCTCAATGTCTCACGGCTGCATATCCTGAAGCGCATGGGCCAATATCTCGCTGAAGAGGATTTCGCCGGTCTTCCCGACGGGGTGATCGCCGCGCGGGCGCGTGCGACGTTGGAACGCGCCTATGAGGATTTCGCGACATCCTCGCCACTCACCCACCGGGTCTTCAAGGTGCTCAAAGAGCACGATCCCGACAAACCGGCCACTCGGGACCACACCTTTGTCCCGTTCGAGTCGATCCTGAGGCGGTTCGGGACAGAATGAACGCGACACGAGTGCGACGCGACAATGTCGAAAAGCCGACAAACTCGGTCATCACGACGGTACCGTTCGGAAGAAAACAACCCCATGTCAAAAGGAAACAGAGCAACGCAAAGCGGTTGGCACGAATGATGCTGCGAAGGAGATGAACGCCAGGGCCGCTTGCGGATTGGAGCCGAGAAGGACGCAATGCACATTGTAATCTGTATCAAGCAGGTGCCGGACTCCGCGCAGATACGTGTCCACCCGGTGACGAACACGATCATGCGCCAGGGCGTGCCGACCATCATCAACCCTTACGACCTGTTCGCCCTCGAAGAGGCACTGAGATTGCGCGACGCCCATGGCGGCGAGGTCACCGTGCTTACGATGGGTCCGCCGATGGCAGAAGATGCGCTGCGCAAGGCGCTCACCTATGGCGCCGACCGCGCGGTACTCTTGACCGACCGCTGTTTTGCCGGCTCCGACACGCTGGCGACCTCCTTCGCGCTTTCTCGGGCAATCGTGAGAATTGGCGAGACCTTCGGCGCGCCGGACATCGTCTTCGCCGGCAAGCAGACGATTGACGGCGATACCGCCCAGGTCGGGCCCGGCATCGCCAAGCGCCTCGGCCTCCTGCAGTTCACCTATGTGGCGAAGATCGACTCTATCGATGTCGATGCTCGCGAGATCACCGTCAAGCGCCGTTCGGAAGGCGGTACGCAGATGCTGAAAAGCAGGCTGCCTTGCCTCATCACAATGCTGGAAGGCACCAACGAAATCCGCAGAGGCTCGCTCGAGGACGCCATGCGCGCCGCGCGCAGCCAGATCGTGAAATGGAGCGCGGCCGAAGCTGGCATTGAGGACCTCAACAAATGCGGCCTGCGCGGCTCGCCGACGGTCGTCAAGCGCGTTTTCGCCCCTACCACGCGGGCGGAAAAGGCGACGCAGATCGACATGACCGACAAGACGCAGCACGACCTCGCTGACGAACTGATCGCCTCAATCTTTACCCGCCAGCCAGCGCTGGAACACGAACTCGCCTTCGACGGCGGCCAGTGACGGGACGGCAAGGAGAGATGATGTCGAACGCTAACCGCGAAGCCCCTCCTTCCGCCGGCCGTGCCGGCATCAAGAGGGAATTGCCTGAGCACTTTAGGGACTATCGGCACGTCTGGGTTTTCATCGAACTGGAACGCAGCGAGGTCCATCCCGTGTCCTTCGAACTGCTTGGCGAAGGCCGCAAGCTCGCCGACAAGCTAGGCATCCAGCTTGCGGGGATCGTGCTTGGACCGCCGGGTGACGCGACGCAGCATGCCGTTGCCGAGGCCTTCGCTTACGGCGCCGACCTTGTCTACCTCGTCGAGGCACCGTTGCTTGCCGACTATCGCAACGAGCCTTTCACTAAGGCGATGACGGATCTGGTCAATACCCACAAGCCGGAAATCCTGCTTCTCGGTGCGACCACGCTCGGCAGGGATCTCGCTGGCTCAGTAGCGACGACCTTGCTGACAGGGCTCACTGCCGACTGTACCGAACTCGATGTAGATGTCGACGGTTCGCTCGCCGCGACCCGTCCGACTTTCGGGGGTTCCTTGCTGTGCACGATCTATACGCTCAACTACCGGCCGCAGATGGCCACGGTACGACCGAGGGTTATGGCCATGCCACCGCGGACGGACAAGCCGGTCGGGCGTGTCATCCGGCACAAGCTGTCAATGACCGAGGAAGAGATCATCACCAAAGTCCTTGGCTTCAACCTCGATCGCCAATCGGCAAAGGCAAATCTCGCCTACGCCGACATCGTGGTTGCCGGAGGCCTCGGTCTCGGCTCAGCGGAGAATTTGCAGCTTGTGAAGAATCTAGCGCGGGCAATCGGCGCCGAATATGGCTGTTCGCGCCCGTTGGTCCAGAAGGGCTGGATGCCTGCCGATCGGCAGGTTGGCCAAACGGGCAAGACCATCCGGCCAAAGCTTTACATAGCGGCCGGGATTTCCGGCGCCATTCAGCATCGGGTTGGCGTGGAGGGGGCTGATTTGATCGTAGCCATCAACACCGACCCGAACGCCCCGATCTTCGAATTTGCCCATCTCGGCATCGTCACCGACGCAATCCGTTTCCTGCCGGCATTGACGGAAGCTTTCACCCGGCGGCTGTCGCCGCACAGCCACGACAAGCTTGCGAGCTAAGGGAGAGGGCCATGATCGAGGAAGAATTCGACGCCATCGTCGTCGGGGCCGGTATGTCCGGAAACGCGGCCGCCTACACCATGGCAAGCCAGGGCCTGACGGTGCTGCAGTTGGAGCGCGGCGAGTATCCGGGCTCCAAGAATGTCCAGGGCGCCATCATGTACGCCGACATGTTGGAGCAAATCATTCCGGATTTCCGGGATGATGCGCCTCTCGAGCGGCATCTGGTCGAGCAGCGATTCTGGGTGATGGACGACACCTCCCACACCGGGATGCAGTATCGATCGGACGATTTCAACGAGGCGAAGCCCAATCGCTACACGATCATCCGCGCCCAATTCGACAAGTGGTTTTCGCGCAAGGTGCGCCAGGCCGGCGCGACGGTGCTGTGCGAGACGACGGTGACCGAACTTATCCGCAATGCCAGCGGCAAGGTGATCGGCGTGCGCACCGACCGGGCTGGCGGGCCGATCTACGCGGACGTCGTCGTGCTCGCAGAAGGTGTCAACGGACTGCTCGGTACACGGGCCGGCCTGCGCAAGATGCCGAAGCCAGAAAGCGTGGCGCTCGCTGTCAAGGAAATGCATTTCCTACCCGATGAGGTCATTGAGCAGCGGTTCGGCCTCCAGGGCGACGAAGGCTGCGTGATCGAAGCGGCGGGCACGATTTCCCGCAGCATGGCCGGACTGGCCTTCCTCTACACCAACAAGGAGTCGATCTCTCTCGGCATCGGCTGCCTCGTCTCCGATTTCGCCCAGACAATGGAGAGCCCTTACGTCCTCCTCGACAACTTCAAAAACCATCCTTCGATCCGGCCGCTGATCGCGGGCTCGGAAGTCAAGGAGTATTCCGCGCATCTCATTCCCGAAGGTGGCTACAAGGCAATTCCGCAGCTCTTCGGCGACGGTTGGGTGGCGGTCGGTGATGCCGCCCAACTGAACAACGCTATTCACCGCGAGGGTTCGAACCTTGCCATGACTTCCGGTCGCATCGCGGGCGAGGCAATCATTGAGATCAAGGGCCGCAACCAGCCGATGATCAGGAGGAACCTCGCCCTCTACAAGACCATGCTGGACAAGTCCTTCGTAGTCAAAGACCTGATGAAATATAAGGACATGCCGGCCCTGATACACACCAATTCCCGCAATTTCTTCATGACTTACCCGCAGTTGATGTCGCAGGCCGCGCAGAACTTCATGCGGGTCGACGGAACCCCGAAAATCGAGAAGGAAAAGGCGACCACTGCTGCCTTCATCAAGGCGCGTTCGCGCTGGGGGCTGATCAGCGATGTGGTCCGCCTGGCACTCGCCTGGCGCTGAAGGAGAAACAGGATGACGATGGCCGTGACGAAGTTACGTGTCGAGGAGAAGCTTTATCAGAACCGCTATCTGGTCGATCCGGGCCGCCCGCATATCAAAGTGCGACCGCACGAGAGGCCGAGCGCGAACCTGCTCGCGCTGACACACATCTGCCCGGCCAAATGCTATGAGTTGAACGACAAGGGACAGGTGGAGACCACTTCCGACGGCTGCATGGAATGCGGCACCTGTCGCGTGCTGTGCGAGGCCAGCGGTGAGATCGTGTGGAATTACCCGCGCGGCGGCTTCGGCGTTCTCTTCAAGTTCGGATGACTGGCGCAAAGAGCGGGAAACGAGAGGCTCGGAATGCGGTCAAGACCGCCAATATTGTTCACAATTGCCGAAAGGCTGAAAATACTATGTTTCTGGAACTCAAAATACAAAAAAGGGCCTGGGAGGAGCACCTTGGACAACCCTTGAGGTGTTTGCATGGCTCACATGCTTCCAGATCAGGTCGGTGAAATTGTATCTCGGAACACCCCGCCTGAACCTGCGGTCGAAGCGGCGCGCAATGCGGACAGCTTGCTCGGGGGAATCTACGAGATATCGAAGATTCTGACTGCCCCGACCCGGCTGGAGATTACGCTTGCCAATGTCGCGAATATCCTCTCCTCGTTTGTGCAAATGCGTCATGGCGCAATTGTCGTCCTGGACGCTGAAGGAGAGCCGCAGATTAGCGCAACTACCGGCGGCGCTGTGCCTCAGTCAGCCATCGGCAGTGTCATACCCCAGGCCGTAATAGACAAAATCGTCGCTACTGGAGTGCCGATCGTCATACAAGACACAAGCACGTCGGAGCTGTTTCAGGCCGATCCTCAATCGACCAGCGGCACGATCGCAACTGCGTTTATCGGTGTCCCGCTAAAGGCTGAGGAAAAGATCTTCGGGACGCTGTCGATCGACCGGGTCAGGAACGGTACCACCAAGTTCCGTTACGAGGAGGACTTACGTTTCCTGGCCATGGTCGCCAATCTGGTCGGCCGGACCATCCGCCTGCATCGCACTTTGAGCACGGCTGGTCAGCGACTTATCGAGAAGCAACCGAGACCAGAGCAATCGCTCGACGAGGACAGGACCCATCCGGCCCGACATCCGCATGTCAAGATCGACGGAATCATCGGAGAAAGTCCCGCACTCAAGCAAGTGCTGGAGATCGTCTCGGTCGTGGCCAGGACCAATTCCACCGTGCTTCTGCGAGGCGAAAGCGGTACCGGCAAGGAGTTCTTTGCACAGGCCATCCATAAGCTTTCGCATCGGAGGGAGAAATCCTTCGTCAAATTGAACTGCGCCGCATTGCCCGAAAGCGTCTTGGAATCGGAGCTCTTTGGCCACGAGAAGGGCGCCTTCACCGGGGCTATCCTGCAGCGCGCCGGCCGGTTCGAATTGGCGAATGGCGGAACCCTGCTGCTTGATGAAATCGGCGAGATTTCGCCTGCCTTTCAAGCCAAGCTGTTGCGCGTCTTGCAGGAAGGAGAACTTGAGCGAGTGGGCGGCACCAGGACCCTAAAGGTTGACGTGCGGCTCATATGCGCCACCAACAAGGACCTCGAGATGGCTGTCCGGAATGGAGAGTTCAGGGCCGACCTTTATTACCGCATCAATGTGGTGCCAATAGTCTTGCCTCCCCTCAGAGAGCGGCCGGGCGATATTCCACGCCTTGCCAAAGCTCTCCTCGATAGATTCAACAAGGAGAACCATCGCGATCTTGCCTTCACGCCGTCGGCGCTTGACCTGATCTCGCAATGCTATTTCCCTGGCAACGTGCGTGAGTTGGAGAATTGTGTGCGACGGACGGCCACACTTGCGCGTTCAATGACAATCACTCCGTCGGATTTCGCCTGCCAGAACAGCCAGTGCCTTTCTTCGCTTCTGTGGAAAGGAGTCGGCCGTTCGCACGGCGCCTATGCCGTCGACGAGTTCGCACGTGGCAATATGATGCCGGTTGGATCGCCGCTGCCTGCCATGCGAGTCGGCCCCTCCCAGAATGAGGCATCGCCCGGCGAGACCTGCGACCCCAACCATCCAGCTTGCCCAGCAATCAACCAGCGTCTGACGGAACGCGACCGACTGATCGATGCGATGGAGAAAGCCGGCTGGGTTCAGGCCAAGGCGGCTCGTTTCCTCGGTCTCACGCCGCGGCAGGTCGGCTATGCTCTGCGCCGGCATCATATCGAAGTGAAGAAGTTCTAAACGTCCCTGATGACATCAAACGTGGGGGCGCGGTTGCTGCCCGCACCGGGCGTAACTGAGACAAGACGTCACTTTTCGCGTTGCTTTTGACCGTTGTCGGCGACCTGACAAAACCGTGTCGCAGGAAACGGACACAATTGGACACAAAAGGCCGACGTAAAAGCCAACATGACGGATAAGACCGCTTTTGGGGTTGGCATATCTCTTGCGCTCTGAAGTGCGATGTTCACACCACGCACGGAGCCGCTCCATGTCCGCACCGATGATTTCGCTACAGGGCCTTTCCGGCACGACAGTCTTCGATCAGTCGCCGGCGAGAGCGAAATCCGGTGGCTGCGCATCTTCATCCTGCGGCTCCTCCGCGAAGCCGCACGAGATGGACTCGGCCGTCTGGGAGAAGATCAAGGATCATCCCTGCTTTTCAGAGGAAGCGCACCACTATTTCGCGCGCATGCATGTGGCGGTCGCCCCAGCCTGCAATATTCAATGCAACTACTGCAATCGCAAATATGACTGCGCCAACGAAAGCCGGCCTGGGATCGTTTCGGAAAGGCTGACGCCCGACCAGGCGCTGCGCAAGGTGATCGGGGTTGCCAACGAAGTGCCGCAGCTTTCCGTGCTTGGCATCGCCGGACCGGGCGATGCCTGTTACGACTGGAAGAACACAAAGGCGACATTCCAACGGGTCGCCAAGGAAATCGGCGACATCAAGCTGTGCATCTCAACCAACGGGCTCGCGCTGCCAGACCGCGTCGCCGAGCTTGCCGAAATGAATGTCGATCACGTGACGATCACCATCAACATGGTCGACCCGCGGATCGGTGCCAAGATCTATCCGTGGATCTTCTATGGCAACCGCCGTTATACCGGCGTTGAGGCCGCCACGATCCTGCACGAACGACAGATGTCGGGGCTGGAGATGCTGACGGCGCGCGGCATCCTCACCAAGATCAATTCGGTAATGATCCCCGGCGTAAACGATGAGCACCTGATCGAGGTGAATAAATGGGTCAAGGAGCGCGGCGCGTTCCTGCACAATGTCATGCCGCTGATTTCCGACCCGGCGCACGGTACGCATTACGGCCTGAGTGGGCAGCGCGGCCCCAAGGCAATGGAGCTGAAGGCCCTTCAGGATCGTCTCGAAGGCGGCGCCAAGTTGATGCGCCACTGCCGGCAGTGCCGGGCCGATGCTGTCGGCCTGCTCGGCGAGGATCGTGGCCAGGAATTCACGCTCGACCGGCTTCCCGACAAGGTCACGTACGACGCCAGCAAGCGCGAGACATATCGGGCAGTGGTCGCGCGCGAGCGGGGCGATCGCCTGGCGGCCAAGAGCGAGGCGCTCGGGATGGTCAAGACCGCAGGCTCCGGCAAATCGCTTCTGGTAGCGGTGGCGACCAAGGGTGGCGGCCGCATCAACGAGCATTTCGGCCATGCGAAGGAATTCCAGGTTTATGAGGCCTCTCCGAAAGGGATCAGTTTCGTCGGTCATCGCAAGGTCGAACAGTATTGCCTCGGCGGCCGGGCCGAGGACAAGAGCCTCGACGGCGTCATCTCTACGCTCGAAGGCGTAGACATCGTGCTGTGCGCGAGAATTGGAAATTGCCCCGAGGATCGTCTCAAGGAAGGTGGGATCCGAGCAACGGAGGCTTACGGGTATGACTACATCGAGACCGCGATCGGCGCGCTTTACGCCGCCGAGTTTGGGAGTGAGCCACTGGCTGCGACGGCCTGAGCCGCCTCATTCTAACCGAACCGGAGTTGAAAATGGCCTTTAAGATCATCGCTTCCCAATGCACCCAGTGCGGTGCCTGTGAGTTTGAATGCCCTTCGGGCGCGATTAAGTTCAAGGGCGAGACCTACGTGATCGATCCGAAAAAGTGCACCGAATGCGAGGGGACCTTCGAAACGCAGCAATGCGCCTCGGTATGTCCGGTGTCGAAGACTTGCGTCCCTGCCTGACCTCCATTTCGGCTACTGACACGGTCGAGGCGCCTCCGCAGGACCATCGACCTCCTGTTGGAAAGCTGCAGCCGAGAGAAAGGAACGGCCATGAGCCTCGGACGCGAACAGGACATCGAAATCCGTACACCCCCGCGATTCATGCCGGGTGAGCGGGTCCGCGCCACACGCCACATAAAAAATGACGGCACCTATCCGGGCAAGGAGATCGGTGAAAATCTGGTGCTCAAAGGCGACGAGGGCTATGTGCGCGACATCGGCACCTTTCTCCAGCAGTTCTACATCTATGCGGTCGAATGGGTCGATCGCGGCACCGTCGTCGGCATGCGTGCGCGTGAACTCATGAGCCTTGAGACGGCCCGGACTCCTTCCAGTGCCGAAATCGGTGCTGGGTTTGACGAAGGAACGGCCCGATGAGGGTAATGATCCGCAGGACCCGTGCTGGCTTGTCGGCATATATTCCCAAAAAGGATCTCGAAGAGCCGATCATCAAGGTCGACAACGAACACTTATGGGGTGGCGCCGTGACGCTGAAGAACGGCTGGCGGCTAGTCCTGCCCGACCTTCCGCGCGATACGCCTTTGCCGATTACCGTGGAAGCAAGGAAGATTTCCGACGAGGACTGACCTTCGGGTTGACACAAAGAGAGCGGCAAAGGGATACGAGCATGAACACAATGACCTCGGGCCATCTCGTCGTCATTCGGGACAGTTTTGCCGAAAGGCAGCTTGACCTTTTGAAGAAAGGGCTCGCGGCCGATCAGGTCATTCCCTATCTCGGCCCGGGTCTGCTTGAGATCCGCTCCGCGGGACCGCCCGTACCGCATACCCCCGAAGCCGTTGCCGCAGCGCTCAACAAGCGCGCGCCAGCCCCTTCGAAGATTCGCACCAACATGTGGTCGGTAGCGCAGTATATCGAACAGCGCCGGCACCGCCGGACGCTTCAAGTTTGGATGGCCGAAATATTCGCGGCCCCGGTGGTGCCGACCATCTTGCATGCCTGGCTTGCAACGCTGCCGCTCTCCGTGATCGTCGACAGCTGGTACGACGGTGCCATGCGCGCGGCTCTAATACAGACCCGCCGAACGGACGTCGTCGAAATACAGGGCGTAACACGGGCGCACGAGATCGGTGACATTTGGACGAAAGCCTACGATTTGTCCGGGATATTACTCGAATCCGCACCAGCGGCGAAGACGGTTCTCTACGCCCCTCACGGCGGTGCCAGGCCGGCCGCAAACTTCCTCGTCGCAGATTCCGACTACGTTGAAGTGCTGAGCGAAATCGACATCCAGACGCCGATCCCTGACCTGGTGAAGGAACGGCGAGCTAGTCGTGGTCTTTTCTTCATCGGCTGCCGCTTCAACGATCAGATGCTGCGCACCTATGCCCGGCAGATCATGAAGCGCTCCAATGGCCCACATTTTGCGGCAATCGATACAGCGACGCTGACCAAGAACGAGCGTCGTTTCCTTGCGGCAAGCGCAATCACGGTCATTGACATGCCGACGGGTCAGGCCGCAGCCCGTCTCGTCGGACTGGGCGAGACATTGCATGAAGCCAAACGGGGTATCGTTTGAGCCATTCTCAGACACCTCAACATTGCCGAAAAGGTAAAACGGGCAATTGACTTCCGGGTTTTTCAACAACTCCGAGAGGCACTCTGAAAAGCTACGACGGTTATTGCATTCGAGGCTGCAGCGGATATGGCATTCGATGCTGCGGATGAACACAGCGGCGACGGGCTCGAACCAGCCGAGCAGAGCATAGCCTGGCGCCAGGGTTGTCGCGGCGAGCGGTCGCAGCTGATCGGCTTCACTTGGCGGTAAAAGCTGTGGCACGGCGCGATGACCAGGGCCGGTTGGGGTCGATGCCAATCGAGCTAAGGCCAAGCGTGCTCACCGCATAGGCGGTCACCTGCCACTGCCATATAGGCGGTCACCTGCCACTGCCATCCCAGAGCGTCAGGATGATCGCGTTGCGCGACAGCTTGGCGCGCCGCAGACGCGAGCGATTGGTTCAGGGCAGCCCGCTTCGCCATCAACGAGACCCGCTGCTGCATGAGTTGTAACGCCCGCACCACGGCGCCGCGAATCCGCGCTTGTGGCGCCATGACCTTGAGGCGAGTGAGTTCGGCGCTAACAACGCAGACTGAACCAATCCGATCAGCCCGGCCCATGCCGGAGAGCACGGCGACCAATGCCGCCAGCTCCACCACGCAGGGGGACATGATCCCGCCTGCGGCTAAGCGCGAGTTGAAAAGCATACGTCGACGCCCGCCATTTCCGCATGCACCGCCTTGGATAAGGCCTGCCTCGAGGCATGATGCGGGCCTGGTTGGCTTTCCTGTCGATGCCAGCTTCGTAAGCAGCGGCTCCCGCGAGGTCGAGCAGTTCTAACTGGCGGCTTGAGTTGACGGCGCTCACGCACAGCCGTTCCAGATGCGGCCAGTTATGCGGCCTTCCCCTTCCCATTTGGCTTGGGCAAGCTTCTGGGTGATCCTCTGCATCGCAGGTCGCAGAGAGGTCCGGTCTGCAAAGTCAGCACAGGCCACTATTGCGGCCGCCTCGAGATGTATGCGTCCCTCTCATCTGTTTGGCCGGACTGGGCGAGCTTGCACCCGGTCGGACATGCAGTCCAACCTGGATGCGCGCTTCCACATCAAGCCGCATGAAGGCGAAGAAAATCCTCATACGTCGCTTGCAACCCGGCACCAAGAGACGTTTTGGCTTTCCAGCCAAGGTTACGCAAGCGCGTTACGTCCAGTAGCTTGCGCGGAGTACCGTCTGGCTTCGTCGTGTCGAACACCAAATTGCCCTCCCAGCCGACCGCCGCCTTGACGAGTTCCGCCACCTCGCGAATTGTGACGTCCTCACCAACGCCAACATTAATCAGGGGCGCAGTGTCGGGGGCTGTCAAGGCGTCAAAATCCGAATCTGGCAGGCCAAGCAGGAACGCAATGGCATCGCCTACATCCGACGAATACATAAACTCTCGCCGAGGATTTCCGGATCCCCAGACCCCCACAGAGGAGTCGCCGTTCATTTTAGCTTGATGAAAGCGGCGTATCAGAGCAGGCAGAACGTGACAATTTTCGGGGTGATAATTATCGCCGGGACCATATAAATTGGTCGGCATCAACGCGAGATAGCGCGCCTTGTACTGCCGGTTGAAAGACCAGCACGATTCGACACCTGCGATTTTTGCCAAAGCGTAGGGACGATTCGTCGCTTCAAGCGGACCAGTGAGAAGGTATTCCTCCCGTATCGGCTGCGGACAGTCGCGTGGATAGATACACGAGGAGCCAAGAAAAATCATCCGTTCGACGCCGGAAGCGTAAGCGGCATCAAAAACACTGACTTGAATCGCGAGGTTGTTATGAAGGAAATCGACAGGGGAGCTGGCGTTCGCCAGTATACCACCAACCTTCGCGGCGCACATAACGACGTAATCTGGCCGCTGCGACATGAAGAACCTGCGCGTCTCGCTCCGGTCAAATAGATCCAGTTCGTCGTGAGTACGTGTTATTATCTCATAGGATCCTAACGCCTCGAGGGCTCTCATCGTGGCCGATCCAACAAGGCCGCGATGGCCTGCCACATAGACTTTCTTCATCTTTTTGTTTTCCATTGTTAACGCTCTGGGCGCTCCTCAAGAAGGCCACATAGCACTGACAACAACCCCGCATGGCGCCGCCGTTGTCAGCATAACTCTCGTGGACTGTGTGAATAATAACCCTGATTCATCAGCACTGCTTCACGCTCCGCCATGCGCAAATCTTCCCGAACCATCTCCCTAACCAATTCGATGAAGGAGATTTTGGGCTCCCACCCAAGCTTTTCTTTCGCCTTGCGGGCATCGCCGAGAAGTGTCTCGACTTCTGCAGGACGAAAATAGCGGGGATCTACTTTTACGATCAGAGCTCCCGTCTTTGCATCGTACCCCTCTTCGTCGACCCCTTCCCCCACCCAACGAACATCGATGCCGAGTTCAGCGGCCGCGACGGTGACGAATTCGCGCACCGAATGTTGCTCACCGCTAGCGATCACAAAGTCTTCAGGTTGCTGCTGCTGCAGCATCAACCACTGCATCTGGACGTAGTCTCGAGCGTGCCCCCAATCGCGACGCGCATTAAGGTTGCCGAGGAATAGAGTGCGTTGCATTCCAAGCTTAATCCGAGTCAAGGCGCGCGTGATTTTGCGAGTTACAAATGTTTCTCCGCGCGCAGGTGACTCATGATTAAATAAAATGCCGTTACAAGCATACAAATTGTAAGATTCTCGATAATTTACGGTGATCCAGTGAGCATACAATTTGGCAACAGCGTAGGGGGACCGGGGGTAGAACGGTGTCGTCTCGGTCTGTGGCGTTTCCCGCACCAGCCCGTAGAGCTCAGACGTCGAGGCTTGGTAGTAGCGCGTATGCTTGACGAGCCCCAGGATCCGAATTGCCTCGAGGATACGCAGCGCACCCAAGGCATCGGAGTTCGCGGTGTATTCTGGTTCTTCAAAGGAGACTGCAACGTGGCTCTGAGCTGCCAAATTGTAAATTTCGTCCGGCTGAACCAGTTGGATGACGCGCGTAAGGCTCGACGAGTCTGTCAAGTCCCCGTGGTGAAGTGTAAGATCAACGCCACTTTCATGAGGGTCATGATAGAGATGGTCTATACGGCCAGTATTAAAAAGAGACGATCGTCTCTTTATCCCATGCACAGAATAGCCCTTTTCTAAAAGCAATTCTGCGAGGTAGGAACCGTCTTGTCCCGTAACCCCGGTGATTAAAGCTACTTTTCTCTTTGACAAGCTTGAATCCTTTTGATTTTGACGCGCCCATGAAAACGCTCGCCTGCGGCGGGATTGCGTGGCGAGAAAGGGGCGTATTGGGCAGGGCGAACGGGGGCCTCTGCGCGAAGGCAAGGGAGAGTTCGATCGGGATGCCAGCCTTTCATGGAGCCGGGGAACGTTCGAAAGTGTTGTCGATCAAGATCAAACGACGCGGGTCATTCAAATCGAATTCGACAATTCGTGGCACGAAGAGGCGGGCGTAGCGGGTGAAGGCGCTAGTCGGAGGAAAGCGAATAACAGTGTCGCATCGACCGAGGAGATACATCTCAACGAGCGCGGAACCCCCCCCGTCGGTGCCCAGTGCTGCACTGTGTAAGGGGCCGGCCTGATCCGCCTGGAAGCGTTTTGGGACGGTGAAAAGTTCGGGAAATACGCCCGACAGGTGATCAACAACCTTGGCGCTGTCTGTACACAAGAACACCCTTACAGGTCTTGAATGCGGTTGCGCCTTGGCCATACGAATGGCAGTGCATACCTGCTCTAAGGCAACCTTCGGATCAGCCCAGTAAGGTGCGTGATCCATAATATCTTCGCCGTTGCCGTGGCGGACATGGACTCCAATTATGCTGTGCCCGTCAAAATGTTCCTGGTAGAGCGCTTCAATGCGATCCTCAATTTCGACCCTCGGTGTGATGCTCCTAAATATGGTTCGCTCGGCCTTTTCATCGCAGCGCCACATCAAGCAAGCATCACACACTACCGTGTTGGCTTCGCAATCATCTTGGGCCTGGAAAAGATCGTTAAGCTCGTCACGTTCTTGGAAAATCTGTTCATCCGGACGGTACACGCAGTCGATGGATGGCTTGTTCCACCACGACGGGAAGAAGGGACCAGGGAATGAGACGTGGTTGATCTGGTCATCGCAAATGACCCGTACACCACCGATATCCTCAATTGGCTTGAAGAAAGCTGGAAAGGCATTCGCAAACGGGTTGTCAAGGTAACAAGAGCCGCGCCAATCTATTGCTAAAGCTCGTCCCGTCCGATGTGCGTAGTCCCAAGCCGACGCGAGAGACCACAGGCAATCACCGAGACCCGTGCGCCGTCGAGAAACAACGAACCGATCGTTCCTTGAGCGATCAACAAGCATCTAAATTGCCTCTCTCCAGAACACCACAAGCCTCAGCTTTGCTGCTGCCTTTGAGGCAAGCGCTTGCACAATTCGGGATGTAGCTCGCGTCTATCGCGGAAGTGCCTGGCCGCGATGGACGCGCGCCTGGGCTGGTCTTCCGCGCAGACCAGAAAATGCTCTTCGGAGCCAACGCAAACATCAACCACTTTCCTTAAGGCTGCTACATTCTTGAATTCTTTCTATGCCTCGTGCCGTAACATCGGTAAAATCGTCTGTTTCGATGAAACGCATCCACGCCATGGATGGCTAGCGACATGGGTTCCAGAGCGTTGGCTGTGAACCCGCTCGCTGTGCTCGACGCACCGCTAACCCCAGCGGAACCTCACGGTGACAGCACGCAGCATCGACCTAAGTGAGCCGGCCATGAGCGCGGGCCGCGGCCACGAAGCTTCGACTGGGCCAGGTCTGCATGGGAGCGCCACAAAGAAAGAGGCGATGCGTCGAGCTGTAAGCGAGCCTGAGCTCGCTTTCGAAGCGCTATGCCATCAACCCCAAGACGGTCGCGAAGTGGAGGAGCGGAGTTCGACCGCCGATCTGCCCACCGGCCCCAGGGAGCCGAGATCGAAGGTTCTGTCTGCCGTAGGAGAGGACCGTTGTTGTGGCCTTCCGCCGCAACACACTGCTGCGCTGGACGATTGGTCTACGGCCTTGCAGCCGACGATCCCGCATCTGACGCGCTCTTCATTGCACCGATGTCTGCAGCGCAAGCATCGGCTTCTTCCACATTGATATTGCGGAGATCCCAACCGAACAGGGCAAGCTAAACATCAAGGCCTTTGTACCGCGGCACCGCCTGTCGCGAACCTTCGCGCCCCTCTGTCCCGCCGGCACCAAAGGAGACCGTCGCGGCGCCATTGTTGCTAGATCACATTCAATTCCCTAAACGCCCGCCCTTCGGCGACACGGATGTACCCAAACGCGGAGCAATCGACCGTGCGGTAGCCGCCATGCACGAGAAGCTCGGCCAGCGCCTTGCCGACCGCCGGGGCCTGCTGCAGACCGTGGCCTGAAAATCCGTTGGCGAAGAGGAAATTTTTCACCTTGGGGTGCGGCCCGATCACCGCGTTCTGGTCGAGCGTGTTGTAATCGTAGTGCCCGGCCCAGGCGCGGGTAGGCTTGATGGCCTCGAAGGCTGGAATGCGGGTCGCCAGCACCGGCCAAATCACCTCTTCGAACAGCGGCCAGTCGACCTCGAAATCCTGGGGATCGGCCGGGCCGTCGCCCTCTTCCGGCTCGGCGCCGCCGGTGAGATAGACCGGGCCTTCCGGCCTGACATAGATGCCGGAGGGATCGACCAGCAGCGGCATGTCGGCATATTTTTCGCGCGCCTCGAAGACGAAGACATTGCGCTTGCGCGGCTCGACCGGCAGCGCCAGCCCGGCGAGAGCGGCGACCTTGCCGGCATTCGGCCCGGCGGCATTGAGGACGGTGCCGGCTTCGATCGTCTCGCCATTGTCGAGCCTGACGCCGGTGACACGGTGGCCCTGCCGCTCGATGCCGATGACCGAGGCGGTCATAAAGTCCACGTTCTTGCCGCGCAGCGCCTTGCGGAACAGCGTCAGCATCGCATGCGCGTCGAACCAGCCTTCGCCGGTCCGACCATAGGCGCCGGCAGAAATGCCTTCGGTCGACAGCCAGGCGAAGCGCTGCGTCAACTGCTCGGCATCCTCGAGCACGATGTCGGCGCCCTCGGCGATCTGCGCCTCGTGATTGGCCTTGAGGATCGGTAGCCCGGCTTCTCCGGCGAGGATCAGATAGCCGCTCTCGCGGAACCCGATATCGGCATCCGTGCCGAATTCTTCCTTCAGCCGCCGGAACAGCTTCAGCGCGAATTGCGACAGGCGGATGTTTTCAGGAATCGAAAACTGCTGGCGAATGGAGGCGCAGGACAACGTCGTTGCCGCGTGCGCGAACTGCGGATCGCGCTCGATCAGCGCGATCGAGCCGGAAAACCCTTCCTCGCGCAGATAGTAGGCGATCGAGGAGCCGACGATGGCTCCTCCGATGATAACGATGTCGTAACGCACTTTTTTGTCGCCTTTCCGGTAACCGCCCGTGTCGATCACACAGCCGTCAGCATGATGTCGAAGCGCGTGCCGCGGCGGGCGCGGGCCTAGCGAGTTGAAAGGCCGCATGCGCTTGATCCAGCGGCGTTCACGCAGCTGCCGGTCCTGCCTCACGCAGCAAGTCGTCGGCTCTGTCCGTCTTCTCCCAGGTGAACTCAGGCTCTTCACGGCCGAAGTGTCCGTATGTCGCCGTGTTGCGGTATATCGGGCGTACGAGATCAAGCATCTTGATGATGCCTTTCGGTCGGAGATCGAAAACATGCGAATCCAAACATGAGGCCCTGATCCCGCCCTTGCTCGAGATCCTGCCATCGTCCTTCATCAACGCCCTGGCTGATGCCGGGCGACTGCCCGGTGAGAGCCAGAACGACGGCGCAATTTCGACCATCAAAGCCGATGGCATCGTCGTAGCCAATATCGAGTATCGTATCGCGGGCGACTTGGGTGTAATCGATGTGCGCATGGCTGGTACCCTCGTCCTGCTGGCTTTGTCATTTCGCGCTCTTCGCAAATGCTGTTTGGCGGCGGAACATAAAACGACACCAGATTTCTGCCGCCACTGATCTCGAAAGTTGTGATGAGCGTACCATTGACAGCGATTTGCGCTCGCAACGATTCCATGAATTTCTTTGAAGGATCTGTTGCAACGCTAAACAACAACGCAACGAGATTGGCGGGGGCCTGGTAAGACGGCAAGCTGGAACTGGTTGGCCAAGAGGGAGGCGATCGGCGCACCTTTCCCCAGGCGACGTGCTAACTTGCATCGTGCACCTCATCCGCCATTTGCTAAATGTTTAGTCCCGGCATTTGCTGGAGCGGATTGAAAGTGAACGCTCGGGCTGGGAAGCCCATGCCTTCCAGATGAACTCGCAGGGCGTGAGGCCCTTGAGGGTCTTCAGCTTGCGGCCGAAATTGTAGGCCGCGACGAAGTCGGCAAGATGCCGACGCAGTTGGTCGCGATCGTCGTAGTGGAAGCGCTTGACGGTTGCGTCTTGATGGTCCGGTTCATTCTCTCGACTCTTCTCGCCGGCCTGTCGCCGTCGACATCTGGCAATCGGCCGATGCTTGCCTGCAGGCAGCGGTGGGAGCGCGTCAGATGCGCGACGTCGGCTGCAACGCGTAGAGGCAATCGTCGAGCGGCAGCAGCCTTGTTGCGGCGGAAGGCCACAACAACGGTTTTCCTCGACAGACAGAACTGTCGACTCCCTGGAGCCGGTGGACAGATCGCGGTCGAATTCCGCTTCTCCACTTCGCGACCGTCTTGGGGTTGATGCCATAGCGCTCCGAAAGCGACCTCAGGCTCGCTTCACCTAGCCCATAGTGCATCCTTTGAGTCGGACGAGAATGGCGAAATTTCTTTTCCGCGACATGCAAGCAAGAAGGCTTCAGCCAATGGCGGTTTTTCGATAATCGGCCGTGTCTATCCCATGTCGTTTCAGCTTGTCGTAGAAGGTCTTGCGGGGAACTCCCAGGACTTCGATCGTGCGCCTCACGTCGCCGCCGCATTCCTGCAAGGCATCGCGGATGATAGTCGCCTCATAAAGGCTGACCTTCTCGGACAAGTGGAGGCTTGATACCGCTTGTTCCTTTCGACCTGATGCAATGGGCGTGCCCAGCCTTTCAAGTCCCAATGCAACGCGATCGGCGAAATGCACGAGTTCACGGACATTGCCGGGCCAATTGTGGCTCACGAGGCGATCGCGCACGCCAGCGCTGATGTCCGGAACTGGCCTGCTGAAGCGTTTGGAGGCGCGTTCCAGGAAATGCCCAAAGAGCATCGGGATGTCTTCGCGCCTTTCGCGAAGCGGCGGGATGCGGAGCGTCACCACATTCAGCCGGAAATAAAGGTCTTCCCGGAAATCTCCGCGGGCGGCCGGATCGCCGAGATCGGCCTTGGTAGCCGACACGACACGAAGGTCGATGCTGCGGGTTTCGTTCGTGCCAAGCGGCGTGATCTGCCGGGTCTCAAGCACCCTCAGAAGCTTCACCTGGAGTGCTGGCGGCATCGACTCGATTTCGTCGAGGAAGAGCGTCCCTCCGTTCGAATGCTCGATGCGACCGGTCCTGCGCCTCTGCGCGCCAGTAAAGGCGCCTGCCTCGTGCCCGAAAAGTTCGCTATCGATGACGCTTTCGGGCAGCGCTCCACAATTCAGGGCAACGAAGGGCTTCGTGCGTCGTCTGCTCCAGCGGTGAAGCAGATCCGCGACCACCTCCTTGCCCGTGCCCGTCTCGCCTTCCACAAGGACATCCACATCGGTATCGGCGATCTGGCGGAGAGTTTCGCGCAATCGAATCATGGTCGGTGCCTCCCCGATCAGCGGGATATCGCCCGCAGATCGGACAACCGCATCCCTAAGACGTCTGTTTTCCAGGACCAGGCGCCGTTTTTCCGAAGCGCGATGCAGCGTCACGAGAAGCCGGTCGTTCGCATATGGCTTCGAGATGAAATCGTAGGCGCCATCCTGGATGGCGGCAACGGCCAGCTCGACGTCGGCATGCCCGGTGATCAGGACAACCGGAATTTCCGGGTCGATCGCCTTCACTCGCTCGAAGAGCTGAAGTCCGTTCAGCCCGGGCATACGGATGTCACTCACGACAGGGCCATCGAAGTTCCCGTCGATTCTGGCGAGTGCGGCCTCGGCCGAACCGAACACGCTCGGTGAGAACGAGGCAAGCTTCAGCATCTGCGTGGCTGCGCGAAGCACATCCTCGTCATCGTCGATAAAAATGACCGGTCCTGATTCAGCACTCATGCCGCTCGCCTCAGCTCGACCGTGAAGGAAGTCCCTCTCCCGTGGCCGGCATCATCATGCCGCAACGAGCCGCCGAGCTCACGTGCGATCTCTTGCGAAATGACCAGGCCAAGACCGAGACCCTTTTCCTTGTTGGTAACGAAGGGCATGAAGAGGCTCCTGCGAATGTCGGGGGCAAGGCCGGGGCCGTTGTCCCGAAGGGAAATAGCGACCATTTCCCCGTTTTCGGCGAGCGCTATCTCGACGCGGGGCTCCGGTTGATCCTTCAGAGCGTCAAGCGCGTTCTGGAGAAGGTTGACGAGTATCTGCTCCAGTCGCATGCGGCTTGCCATGACAATTGGAGACGGATCGATCCGCTTCCGTTCAATCGTCACCCCGGAATCGCGAATTCGGCCTGAAAGAAGCGACAGAGCGCCGTCGATCGCGTCGTCCGCCAGTATCGGTCCCATCGATCCGCTGGCGCGGCGGGAAAAGGACCTTAGCGTTTCAGTGATCGTGCCGATCCTGCCGGTCATGGCGACGATCGAGGTCAGATTCTCGGCGGTTTCTTGCGACCGGCCGATCCCTAGAAGACGCGCGGCATTTTCAGCATAGGTGCGGATTGCGGCGACCGGCTGGTTGATCTCGTGGGCGACCCCGGCCGTTATCTGTCCCAGGATTGACAAGCGGTTCGCCTGGGCGAGTTCGTCGCGCAGGCGACGCACTCTTGCTTCAGCGTTCTCTCGCTCGGCGATCTCACCGGCGAGCGCTGCGTTCGAGCTCTGGAGCTCCGCCGTGCGCAGTTCGACGCGATGCTCCAGTTCCGCATTCAGCAACACAAGCACTTCTTGCCGCTGCCGGGCCGCCCGCCGCCGTCGAACAATGATGAAAATGACGAATCCAACGAGAACGAGGGCAAGCAGCGTTGTCACGCGGGCTGTCATGACCGCCGAGGAGATCTCGGTGTCGGCGGGGATGAGCAACGACATGCGCCAGCCCGGAACTGCTTTGCCGAGATCCTGCGAAACCGCAACGAAACCGGCTGATCGACTCTCAGGAGTTGCGGTGACCAGGTTGTCGCCGCGGCGGGAAAGCGGCACCGGCTCGAAAGTCACGCCCGGTAGCTGCAGACGATCGCGAGCGGTTTGCTTCTCCTTTGCGGAAAGCGGTGAGAGAGCGTCAAAACGCCATTGGGGCACGCTCGTGGCAAGAACCACGCCTCGCTCATCGGTCGTGAAGACCACGAAGCCGCTCTCCAGCCAACGCGACTCGACGCGGTCGAGCTCCACCTTCACCACAACCACACCGAGCGGCCCCTCCGGCCCATCGACCCGGCTCGACAGATAGAGACCAGGGCGAGCGCTAACCGTGCCGAGCGCATATTGCATAGCCGCCCCATCCGCCATCGCCTCGGTGAAGTAGTGGCGAAAGCGGTAATCGCTGCCGACGAAACTGGTCGGCTCGCCGGCGTTGCTCGCAGCAACCGCTACGCCCTCAGGATTAATGATGTAGAGTATAGAAGAGCCGGCGTCGCGCGCGATGGCGCGAAGCTTCTCATCAAGCGCGGCTTCGTTGGCAGTGCTCGGACTGCGAAGCATCTCCTGAACGGCACCGTCGCGTGCCAGAACCAGCGGAATCATTCGCTGCTTCTCGATCTCTCCTTTCAAACTGTCGGCTGCAAGCGGGAACGCGGCAAGAGCACGGTCGCGTAGGGCATACTCTGCTCTGGTGCCGGCGATGCGTCCCGTTGCAAAGACGACGAAACAGAGCGCCGCACCAAGAATTGCAAGCAAAATCACAAGCCAGAGAGATCGACCGCCGGATCTACCAGGGAAGACCGATGGGGCGCGCTGGAAGGCGCCATTACCCATGTCTTCTTCTTCTGCCATCGTATTCTTAAAACCGATCATTGACGAACCATAGTGCGGGGTTCCGCCAGAAGGGAAGGCGATCCGTGCGGAAAACCGCACAATCTTGCTGCGCGATTTGTTGAAGATACCTGAGGCTCCGGCGATTTCCGCGCTCTCTTGGCTTGGCACGGCTATTGCGGTCAACAACGCAGCAGCGTTCGACCGGGGCGCCGCGATGGGAGAAGCCGCGGGGAGGAACAGCCCGCCCCAAACCGGTCAGGGAGAGAAAACTTACATGTTGACCCCACTGGCTCCAAGCGTAAAGCGCGCACCCCGCAAGACCCTTTTTGCCAAGCCTTACGTGCAGGTGCTTGTCGCAATCCTGCTCGGAGTTGCGGTTGGCCATTTTTATCCGCAAATCGGAGAAAACCTGAAGCCGCTCGGCGATGCCTTCATCAAGCTCGTCAAGATGATCATCGCGCCCGTTATCTTTCTGACCGTGTCGACTGGAATTGCCGGCATGAGCGATCTTCAGAAGGTCGGCCGTGTTGCCGGCAAGGCGATGGTCTATTTCGTCACCTTCTCGACGCTCGCGCTTATCGTCGGCCTCATCGTCGGCAATGTCATTCAGCCTGGCGCCGGCCTCAACATCGATCTGACCTCGCTCGACGTCCAAGCCGTCAATGGCTATGCCTCAAAGGCCCATGAGCAGTCCGTGACCGGCTTCCTCATGAACATGATCCCGACCACGATTGTCGGCGCCTTTGTGGAAGGCGACATTCTACAGGTGTTGTTCTTCTCCGTCCTCTTCGGCATCGCGCTGGCGATGGTCGGAGAATCGGGCAAATCGGTTCTTTCCTTCCTTCAGGACCTCACTGCACCCGTTTTCAAATTGGTCGGCATCCTGATGAAAGCCGCGCCGATCGGTGCTTTCGGAGCAATGGCCTTCACGATTGGCAAATATGGCATCGGTTCGGTAGCCAACCTTGCGATGCTGGTCGGGACCTTCTATCTCACGGCCTTCCTCTTCGTATTCGGGGTTCTCGGTGCAGTCTGTCGCTACAATGGCTTCTCGATCTTTTCTCTTATCCGCTACATAAAGGAAGAGCTGCTGCTGGTCCTCGGAACGTCCTCCTCCGAGGCTGCGCTGCCCTCTCTCATGGAGAAAATGGAAAAGGCCGGCGCCAAGCGCTCGGTCGTGGGCCTGGTTATCCCGACCGGATATTCCTTCAATCTGGATGGCACCAATATCTACATGACCCTCGCGGCCCTTTTCATCGCGCAGGCGACGAATACGGATTTGTCAGTTGGCGATCAGGTCCTGCTGCTGCTCGTCGCGATGCTTTCCTCCAAGGGTGCAGCAGGTGTCACAGGTGCCGGCTTCGTCACGTTGGCTGCTACGCTCTCCGTAGTGCCGGCAGTTCCCGTTGCTGGAATGGCGCTGATCCTTGGCGTCGATCGCTTCATGTCGGAATGCAGGGCACTGACGAATTTGGTCGGTAACGCGGTGGCATCGCTCGTCGTCGCCCGCTGGGAAGGCGAACTGGATCAGGCGCAATTGAAAGCTGCATTCTGCGGCCACCAGCCTGCCGAGACATCAGCCGGCCAGCCACTGATAACGCCCGCGCCGAGCAACTCGGCAGCATCGCTGCCGGTTGAATCGCCTGGCTGGTCCCAAACGCCGGACGATCGGGCCGCGGGTTCCAAACAAACTCTCGCGGGCCGATGAAATCAACAATCCCGAAATGCAGTGGGTGCAAAATCATCTGCGCCTTGCGAAGGTCTTGCACCGGTCACGACACACAAGCCCTCGATGATGCGCTTAATGCCTCCGAAGTTTGCGACGGTTCGTGGAACCGGGCGCGGAGCTGGGTCGGAGCCGTCGGCACGGCTGAACAATTCGCCCAGGCTCTACATTTCGGCTTCTACCTCGCACCATGCCACGACCAGAATTCGGTAGCGAACAGGATCAATGCAGGAATGACAGATTTTACTGAATCGACCTTTGCCGGATTTCTTCTTGATGTCGTTTAATCAGACTCGAACAATGGCGAAGCGACCCATAATTGCTGATATCGCCCGGGAAGCCGGGGTTAGTGTTGCCACCGTTGACCGAGTTCTGAATGCCCGTCATCCGGTGCGGAAGGAGACTGCGCAGCGGGTCTTAGCGGCGGCACAGGCCATCGGATATCACGCCGCAGGTCTTATCAAGCAGCGCCTGCAGCCGGACCTGCCGCAATATCGGCTTGGCTTCATCTTGAGAAAACCGACTCACCACTTCTACCAGGGCTTCGCGCGTGAGGTCGAAGCGGCGGTCAACGCGGCGAAGTGCTTCCATGGCACTTCGCTCATCGAATTCGCGCCGTCGCACATGCCATGCGACCTTATTCCATTGCTCAAGGAATTCGGAGCGCGCTGCCACGCGATCGCCATGGTGGCGCCGGACCATCCGGCGATCACGGCAGCCGTCCAAGAACTCAAGGCAAAAGGCATCCCCGTTTTCTCGCTGCTTTCCGATTTCGCCGAAGGTGTTCGTGAGGGTTATATCGGCCTCGACAACCGCAAGGTCGGGCGGACGACAGCGTGGATGCTTTCAAAGGTCGCAAGACGGCCGGGCAAGGTGGCGGTTTTTGTCGGCAGCCACCGTTTTCAGGGGCAGGAGCTGCGGGAGGTCGGCTTTCGCTCCTATTTCCGTGAGAATGCACCGGCATTCGAGCTGCTCGATCCGCTCGTGAACCTTGAGGCACGGCAGATCACCTACGAGGCCACGCTGGATCTCATGCAACGGGAACCCGAGCTCACCGGCTTCTATGTGGCCGGCGGAGGTATGGAGGGAGCGATCTCCGCGCTCCGTGAAGAAGGCGAAAGCCGGGGTCTCGTCGCGATCGTTAACGAGATCACGCCGGAGTCACGGGCTGCACTCGCAGATGGCATGATCACGATGTCGGTCGCCACGCCCCAGCGCCTGCTTTGCCAGGAACTGATGACGCTGATGGCCCAGGCCATCAAGGTCGGCACTTCGGAGACGCTTGGGCAGACTTTTCTGCCGTTTGAGATCTATCTGCCGGAAAACATCTGAAAAACTGATAAAATACTATCATGAGAGCCTAATTTCCTTTCATTCATGAAAGAAAAGCAGCGGGAGTTTGATTGACTCACCTGCCTCATTCCGGTCTCGTTTAACAACGAATGATTGCTGCGCGGCGGAAGCCAGTCAGCCGAGAACGACGACCCGCACTTCATGAAGAGAGAGGAAAGCCATGCGTCAAGCATCGCTCCGCTTTGCTATCGACCGCATGACGCCGCCCCATCTTGCCAGGGCCGCACTTGCTCGCGGCCGGGGCCTGACTGGCATCGACATTAGCTATCATCTCAATGGCAATTTCATTGCGCGCGAAAAGCCGGCTGCAGACGTCCGTCTTGCTGACGGATCAATCGTCACGACTATCTTCATCAACGCCTTTTCGTGTTTCAATGAATCCCCGCGTGCAAGGGCGAGGCGAGCAAACTCGTCGATTGTGCAGCGGCCTGCGGAGCGAAGACGCCGACGAATGCGATTCGCCAAGGACATCCACGCGCTGGACAATAGGCGCACTTGCCTCGGGCATCGATTTCATGGCGCGAGATGGATGATCACATGCACGATACTCGCAACTCCGAGCAAAGTGCCAGGCAGATCTCGTCACGCTGCATATCGCTTCCAAAAATGAAAAGCCCTAATTCAAAGTCCGAGATGAATAACGTGGTCCCTATTGTGCCGTTGCACGAGAGGGCGCCGGACATCTTTGAAACGTCGATAGCGCTCACCGCTCCCTCTGGGCTGGAAGCCACGTTGGCCAACGTCGTCGACCTCCTGCCATCGTTGGTGCAGGTGCGGCACGGCATCATCTCGCTCTGCGACGGTGCCGGCATACCGGACATGACCGTCGGCGCCGGCTGGAGCGAAGGCAGCGATGAGCGCTACCGCAAGCATCTGCCACGGGCGGCGATCGACCAGATCATAACGACGGGCATGGCGCTCGTCGCCGAGAACATAGCGTTGGATCCGGCTTTCAACGCCGCCGACAAGGAGGTGCTCGGGGCGTCCGACAACATGAAAGTGTCGTTCATCGGCGTACCCATTCGCGTCGATGCGAACGTCGTGGGCACGCTGACCATCGACCGCATCCTGGACAACAAATCAGGCTCCCTCCTCGATTACGACCTGCGCCTCCTTACCACAATCGCTAATCTGGTTGGACAGACAGTGAAGCTGCATCGCCTGTTCGCGTCCGACCGCGAGCGACTGATGGCCGAAAAAATCCGGATGCAAAAGCAATTCGGCGAACTCAAGCAGCCTGGGCATGAGGGCAAAAGGGCTCATGTCAAGGGGATCATTGGCGACAGCCCGGCGCTGCGCGGGCTGCTTGAGAAGGTCGCGTTAGTAGCCAGGTCCAACAGCACCGTTTTGCTGCGCGGGGAATCGGGGACCGGCAAGGAGCTGGTCGCCAAGGCCGTTCACGAGATGTCGGGACGCGCCAAGCGGCCGTTCATCAAGCTCAATTGCGCAGCGCTCCCTGAGACAGTCCTGGAATCCGAACTGTTCGGTCACGAAAAGGGTGCCTTTACCAGTGCATTCAACTCGCGCAAGGGGCGCTTTGAGCTCGCCGACAAGGGAACGTTGTTTCTGGACGAGATCGGTGAGATTTCGGCCTCGTTCCAGGCAAAGCTGCTGCGCGTGCTGCAGGAGCAGGAGTTCGAGCGCGTCGGCAGCAACCAGACGATTAAGGTCGACGTTCGCGTGATTGCCGCCACGAACAGGAACCTGGAAGACGCGGTTGCAAGGAACGAGTTTCGCGCCGACCTTTATTATCGCATCAGCGTTGTTCCCTTGCTGGTGCCGCCATTGCGCGAAAGGCGCGGTGATATTCCGCTCCTTGCTGCTGAGTTTCTCAAGAATTTCAACAGCGAGAACGGCCGTACGATGGTCTTCGATGCGAGTGCGACTGAAGTGCTGATGAACTGTGCTTTTCCCGGAAATGTCCGCGAGCTTGAAAATTGCGTGCAGCGGACAGCGACCCTGGCAGCGGGAGCGTCAATCGGCAGAAACGACTTTGACTGCTGCCATGGCCGATGCCTTTCCGCGATGCTATGGAAGCACGCATCGAAGGAGACTGCGCCGAAATCGGAGCCGATCGCACCATCGCCACTGAACCCGGCCATGCAATCGTCTGGTGCTTTTGCTTCGGCCGCCATTGGGGTCCCGCATGACGACAGCGAGCAGGCACTGCCAGCGCCTGTTCGGCTAGGCCTCGTAAGCGACGCGAAGATGACCGATCGCGAGCGTCTCATCGCGGCCATGGAAAGATCCGGCTGGGTACAGGCAAAGGCAGCGCGCCTGCTTGGACTGACGCCGCGCCAGATTGGTTACGCGCTGAGGAAATACGGTATCGAGATCAAGAATCTCTGAACCTGCTGTCGGATTTCAAGCGGGGCCACGAGATAGCGCGCGAGGCGAATAGCTGGGACAAATTAGCGTTGATTGGTACGGCTCGGACCTCCGTCGGTGAGGCGTTGCAGCCCTCCTGTTGGCGCCGGCCGCAATCCACGGCCCGCTCGACCGCACGGCGCTTGGTATCCCAGTCAAGTTGGCGCAAACGCAGCGCCGTCATGGTCGGTCCGATGGCCATGTCGCTCCGCCGGCCCCGTGCCGGATGTCTCGCCATTGAAACGGAGAACAGTACGCCGTCAACCAACCTTACCGGAGTGGTGTAGGTCGTCAGGCAGATAAGCGCCGTGCTGCCTTTCGCGCACGCATATCCGGCGGCGTGATCGCCTTTTACGATACCTCCGACGCTCAATCGACGTCTCTCCTCACCCAGCGTCACCCACGGCCAGTGTCGCGTTTGGCATATTTTTGTGCAGGTTCGAAGAGGTAAAGTCGCCACAGCGCGTGGTGTTGACGCGACGATTGGTATGATAAAGAACAGAACTAAATCGGTTTAGACAGTTCGCGCGGAGGTCTAACCCAAGTGGCTCAGGAACCATGGATCAGGCCAAAGGACCAAGGAAAGGCAGAACCATAGGCAAGACCAACAATGTCAACGCCGACCTGATCGCAGTCGTGGTCGCCGTGAACGACGCTGGACCATGTGTTCTGACCATCGAACAGGGGGCCGCTCTTCCCTCGGGCCCGTTTGAGCTCGCTCATCGTTCGCTCCAGTCGGGGCTTAGGGCATGGGTGGAACTGCAGACCGGTCAGCCTCTCGGTTATATCGAGCAGCTCTACACCTTTGCCGATCGCGATCGGGTCGGCGCCAACCAGCGCGTGATCTCGATCAGCTATCTCGCACTCACCCGCGAAGAAGATGCGGGCGCCTCGGGCAGGCGCAGTTGGGCCAGCTGGTACGACTATTTCCCGTGGGAGGATCATCGGTCCGGCAGGCCCCCGATAGTGCTGGAAGAATTGCGGCCGCGCCTTATCGAATGGGCGGACGGCGCGGACGACGGCGCGACGCGCTTCGATCGCCGACGGCGAGCGGCGGTTGCCTTTGCCTTGGACGGCCGGGCATGGAACGAAGAACTCGCGCTGCAGCGCTACGAGCTGCTCTACGAAGCCGCCCTGGTGGAGGAAGCAAAGCGCGGCGGAGTTTCGGCCATCCTCCCTTCGGTGCCGGGCAGATCGATGATCGCCGATCACCGCCGCATTCTGGCAACGGCTATTGCACGACTGCGCTCCAAAATTAAATACCGGCCTGTTGTGTTCGAACTGATGCCGCCGCTCTTCACGCTTTTGCAGCTACAGCGAACTGTGGAGGCGCTCTCCGGCAGGCTCATCAACAAGCCGAACTTTCGCCGGCTCATAGAGCAGCAGGAACTGGTTGAGAAGACCGGGGCGACGACCGCCGAGACCGGCGGCCGGCCTGCGCAGCTCTACCGCTTCCACCATACTATTCTCGACGAGAGGCCTGTGGCCGGCACAAAATTACCGCTCGCACGGGCTTGACACCCCTTATAGTCACAACGATTATATATATCTTATAATCAGATGGACTATAACTGGAGGCTCGATGAGTGCCGTCCTGCCTTCGAGCGCCTCACTGTACGACCGCGTTCGGCGCGTTATCCCACCGATCGAGTGGTCGGTCTTCGTCGAGGATATCGACGCAATCCTGAATCTGAAGCGACAGCGCAATGCGGTCATCCTGGCGCATAACTACCAGACGCCGGAGATTTTTCACTGCGTGGCTGACATCGTCGGCGACAGCCTGGCGCTGGCCCGCAAGGCGATGACAGTCGATGCCGAAATCATCGTGCTCGCGGGCGTGCATTTTATGGCCGAGACCGCCAAGCTCCTCAATCCGGACAAGACCGTGCTCATCCCGGATCTCGGCGCCGGCTGTTCGCTGGCCGAGTCGATCACCGCCGAAGACGTGCGCCTGATGCGGCAGCGTTATCCGAGCGTTCCAGTGGTGACCTACGTCAACACCTCCGCCGCGGTGAAGGCTGAATCCGACATCTGCTGCACCTCGGGCAATGCGCTCGCGGTGGTGAAATCGCTCGGTGCGCCGCGTGTGATCATGCTGCCCGATGAATATCTGGCGAAGAACATCGCGGCGCAGACCAAGGTCGAGATCATTGCCTGGAAGGGGCGCTGCGAGGTGCACGAACGCTTCACCGCGGCCGACATCCGCGAGCTGCGTGAGGCCCATCCCGGCATCAGTGTACTTGCCCATCCCGAATGTCCGCCTGAAGTGGTCGCGGAAGCCGACTTCGCCGGCTCGACGGCGGCGATGTCCGACTATGTCGCGCGGCATAGGCCGGCGCGTGTGGTGCTGATGACGGAATGTTCCATGAGCGACAACGTCGCGGTCGAGCATCCGGAAGTAGATTTCGTGCGCCCATGCAATCTGTGCCCGCATATGAAGCGCATCACGCTCGCCAACATCCGGACCGCGCTCGAGGAGAACCGCCACGTCGTCACGATCGATCCTCATGTCGCTGAACGGGCCCGCTGGGCTGTGGAACGCATGCTCTTTGTATGACGGCGGACATCCATCACATTGGCGGAGCGCCGGTCATTATCGGCGCTGGTATCGCCGGGCTCATGACGGCGCTACACTTGGCGCCGCAACCAGTCGTCCTTCTGTCAAGGACCTCGCTCGGAACCGAAGCCTCGAGCATTCTAGCCCAGGGCGGGCTCGCAGCGAGTCTGGGGGAGGACGACAGCCCCGACCTGCACCTCGCCGATACGCTTGCTGCCGGCGAAGGGCTTTGTGACGAACAAATGGCCAGGCGGGTGGTAGAGGCCGCACCTCAAGCCGTCGAGAATCTCATTCGTCTTGGTACTCCTTTCGACCGCTCGCTAGACGGGAGGCTGCAGCTGGGCCTGGAAGCTGCGCATTCGCGTCGCCGCATCGTGCACGCCGCCGGCGACGCAACCGGCCGCGAGTTGTTTCGGGCGCTACTCGGCGTGGCGCGGCGAACCCGTTCGATCACGATCATGGAAGGCATGACAGCGCTTCGCTTGGTTGTCGCAGAGGGCAGCATTGTTGGCTTGCTGACTGTCCTGCATGGCGCCGTGTTCGCATTGCCCACACGCCGCGTGGTGCTGGCGACCGGTGGTATAGGCGGCCTGTTTTGCGATACAACCAATCCGCTCTCCTCATTCGGGCACGGCCTGGCGCTTGCAGCCTGTGCTGGAGCGGAACTAGCCGATCTCGAATTCGTGCAATTCCACCCGACGGCCCTCGACATTGCGCGCCGGCCAATGCCGCTTGTCAGCGAAGCAGTGCGTGGCGAAGGCGCGGTGCTGATCGATGAGCACGGCCATCGCCTCCTGGCAGACACGCCCGGGGCAGAACTCGCATCGCGCGATGTGGTCGCGCGGGCGATCTCCGATCAGCTCGCAGCCGGGCATGGCGTCTATCTCGATGCCCGACATTGTCTCGGGCAGAAATTCGCAAGACGCTTTCCGGCAATCGACGCTATTTGCAAGCATGCCGGCATCGATCCGGCGGTGGAACCCATTCCCGTACGGCCCGCTGCTCACTATCACATGGGCGGCGTGGCCGTTGACGCCGAGGGGCGAACTTCCGTTAGCGGCCTGTGGGCCTGTGGCGAAGTCGCATGCACAGGACTGCATGGCGCCAACCGGCTTGCCAGCAACTCGCTGACCGAAGCGGTTGCAACCGCCGCCTGGGTGGCTGAAAGCGTCGCGGGTACCTCTGCGGGTTGGCAGTGGCCTAGGCTTCCGGCAACTGTTCCCATCCGGCCCGACCCTTCACCTATTCGCACGATTGTGTCCAATGCGCTTGGCATTGTTCGGAATGGGAAATCATTGTGCGACACGGTCGCGACACTGCTGCCGATCTCTGTTTGCGAGACGGCCGCGGCCGATCCGGCCCTGGTGGCATTGTTGATGGCGATCGCCGCCCTTCGGCGCGAGGAGAGCCGCGGCTCCCACTTTCGATCCGATTTCCCCGGGCGCGATGCCGCCGCCCTCCCCTCACGATTGACGCTCTGCACAGCTTTTGAGAATGCCGTCACGCTCAGATGGCAAGCATCCGAACGGAGCCGTTGACATGACTTCACTTGCACCACTTCCCCAGATCATCATGGAGCCCATCGTGCGTTCTGCCCTGCTTGAAGACCTGGGCAGAGCCGGCGACATCACGAGCGATGCGATCATCCCCGCCGATTGCAAAGCGACGCTGGCGTTGAATGCCCGGCAGGCAGGCGTTGTTGCCGGGCTCGACTTGGTCATGTTTGCCTTCCTGCTGGTCGATCCCGGGATCAGCATCCAGCTGCGGTGTCCTGAGGGCGGCAAGGTTTCGGCCGGCCAGACCATCGCGATCGTAAACGGGCCGGCGCGCAGCCTGCTGACGGCGGAGCGGACGGCGCTCAATTTCTTATGCAAACTCAGCGGCATCGCGACGGCAACGGCTACGCTCGTAAACGCGGTGAGGGGCCATAACGCAAAAATCGTGTGCACACGCAAAACGACGCCCGGCCTGCGTGTCCTGGAAAAGTATGCGGTACGAGCGGGCGGCGGTGCCAATCACCGCTTCGCGCTCGACGACGCCGTGCTGATCAAGGACAACCACATCGCCATTGCCGGCGATATCCGCACCGCAATCGAGCGGGCGCGCCGCGCCATCGGTCACATGGTCAAGATCGAGGTCGAGGTCGACAGGCTGGACCAGTTGGAGATCGCGCTTACAGCGGGCGTCGACGCCGTGCTCCTCGACAACATGTCGGTCGAGGACCTTGCGCAGGCTGTGGCTATGGTCGGTGGCCGCGCGATCACCGAGGCTTCGGGCCGGGTGACGCGGGCGAGCGCCCCGGCAATTGCGGCGACCGGCGTCGACCTCATATCGGTCGGCTGGCTTACCCACAGCGCGCCCATCCTCGACATTGGTCTCGACATGCCGGCCGACCGAAATTGCAACAGGCATCTGAACTGATGGAGAGGACATGAACCGGGATCGCAGGAACTCCTTTGGTCGCAGGCTAACCTGCGTCAGCACGTCCCAGGTTCCACCAACAGCCGACGCAAGCCTTCTCGGCGCCAGGCGACACGCTTCAACAACGGAGGCGGGAGGGACGGACCAGCAAGGCACAGAAAGCCGCGTCGCAGCCCTTGGCGTCATCATCTGCCGACTCGACGAGATGCGCCAGTTGGCGGCCTCTCACGGGCTGGAACTTCTGGGTTATCTGCTGGACGTCGCCTTCACCGAATCCTGCGACGCGATCAGAAAGGAGCATTCCTGTGCTCAGAGTAATATAACGGAAACCGTAATCCCCACGGATGACGTGAGTTGAGCCTGCGGGCAGCAGTTGGAGAGTCCGCTCAAGAGCGCCACCAGTCGCGTTTCGATAGAAGACTTCCCGCTGGCATGCGCCTGGTCTTCAGCATCCACTGCAACGCTCCAGGTCAAGGACGGAAGATTATGGAGAACAAGATTTTATGAACGAACTCAGCCCAGACCTGACCTCGGATCCAATCGGTTGGGCGCTTCCCCCTTGGACGCGAGCGGAAGCCCAAGCGCTCCACGACGCGCCATTCAACGACCTTTTGTTTCAGGCGCAGACCGTTCACCGGCAGAACTTCGATCCCAACAAGGTCCAGCTGAGCCGGCTTCTCAGCATCAAGACCGGCGGATGCCCGGAGGATTGCGGCTATTGCAGCCAATCGGCACATCACGAAAGCGGGTTGAAGGCGTCAAAGCTGATGGAGGTCCGGCGCGTCATCGCCGAGGCGACCAAGGCACGCGATGCCGGCGCCACCCGCTATTGCATGGGCGCGGCCTGGCGAAACCCGAAGGCGCGCGACATGGACGCGGTGGTGGCGATGGTCGAGGGTGTCAAGGCACTCGGCATGGAGACCTGCATGACGCTCGGCATGCTCGATCTTGAGCAGGCCGCTCGTCTGAAACAGGCCGGTCTCGACTACTACAACCACAACATCGACACCTCCGAGCGCTATTACTCAGAGATCATCTCGACCCGCACGTTTGCCGACCGGCTGGATACGCTCGCCAATGTCCGCGACAGCGGCATTAAGGTCTGTTGCGGCGGCATTGTCGGCATGGGCGAAGAGCCGGTGGACCGGATCGACATGCTGGTGACGCTGGCCAACCTGCCGGAGCATCCCGAAAGCGTTCCGATCAACATGCTGATCCCGATCGAGGGCACCCCGCTGGCCGAGGCCAAACCCATCGAGCCGATCGAATTCGTGCGCGTGATCGCGCTGGCCCGCATCATGATGCCGAAGTCGCACGTGCGTCTTTCCGCCGGCCGCACCGCCATGACCGATGAAATGCAGGCGCTGTGCTTTTTTGCCGGCGCCAACTCGATCTTCGTCGGCGACACACTGCTGACGGCGGACAATCCCGGCGAAGACAAGGATACTCTGCTGTTCCAGCGTCTCGGCATCGAGCCGATGGAAATCGGCACGCAATGAACGAGGCACTTCTTGTCCGGTATGACGCGTCCTTGCGCGGACTGGCGCGCAAGGACCGGCTGCGCACACTTGCACCGCGCGCCGGGCTCGACTTCTCGTCGAACGACTATCTCGGGCTTGCCGCCTCCAAAAGACTTGGCGAAGCGGTGGCGGCGGCGATTGCGCGGGGGACGCCGGTCGGCGCGACCGGATCGCGGTTGTTAAGGGGCAACTCACCGGAGCACGAGGCTCTGGAGGCAGACGCCGCGGCGTTCTTCGGCGCCGAACGCGCGCTGTTCTTCGGCAGCGGCTATATCGCCAACTTCGCTCTGCTGACGACGCTGCCGCAAAAGGGCGACCTCTTGATCCTCGACGACCTTGCTCATGCCAGTATGCATGAGGGGGCCCGCGCTGGCCGCGCCGAGTTCAAGCTCGCCGCGCATAACGACATCGATGCTGTCGAGGATGCGATCACCCGCTGGCGCGCCGAAGGCGGCATGGGCCGCATCTGGATCGCGGTCGAAAGCCTCTACAGCATGGATGGCGACCGCGCCCCGATGGCCCGCCTTATCGCGCTTGCCGATCGGCACGAGGCATTCCTCGTCGTCGACGAGGCGCATGCCACCGGCATCTGGGGACCGAACGGCCGCGGGCTGGCCGCCGCTTTCGAGGGCCGCGACAACACTGTCGCACTTCACACATGCGGCAAGGCGCTCGGCGCGTCCGGCGCACTCGTCACCGGGCCGGGAACGCTATGCGACTATCTCGTCAACCGCTGCCGGCCATTCATCTACGCCACCGCGCCGTCGCCTCTGATGGCGGTGGCAGTGCGCGAAGCGCTGGCCATGCTGTCCGACGAGCCCCAACGCCGTGTCCAGCTGCAGGAGCGCGTAGCCTTCGCGGGCCGCCAATTGGCCGAGCGCTGCGGCGTGAAGCCCAGCGGCTCGCAGATCCAGTCCTTTGTCATCGGCGACAACAGGCGCACCATGGCGGTGGCGGCGGCGCTGCAGACGCGCGGCTTCGACATACGCGGCATTCGTCCGCCGACCGTACCCGAGGGCACATCGCGACTGCGCATTTCGCTGACGCTCAACGTCGACGAAGCCGACATTTCGGCCATGGTCGGGGCACTCGTCGAGGTGCTGGCCTCGGCATGACCAAGCGCATCGTTATCACCGGAACGGATACCGGCATCGGCAAGACGGTGTTTTCGGCCGGGCTCACCGGCCTGCTCGACGGCTTCTACTGGAAGCCGGTGCAATCGGGGCTCGACGAGGAGACTGACAGCCAGGTCGTGGAACGGCTCGCCGGCCTGCCGACGGGGCGGGTGCTGCCCGAAGTGTATCGCCTGAAGGAGCCGCTGTCGCCGCATCGTTCAGCCGAACTCGACGGCGTCGCGATAGACGTGGCAAAGCTCTCGCTTCCGGACTTGCCGGGCCCGATCGTCATCGAAGGTGCTGGGGGACTGATGGTGCCGCTCAACCGGCGCACCAAGTTCATCGACATATTCGCTCAGTGGCGGGTGCCGGTCATCCTATGCGCCCGTACCAGGCTCGGCACGATCAACCACACGCTGCTGTCGATCGAGGCGCTCAGAGCCCGTTCCATCCCGCTCATCGGCATTGCCTTCATCGGCGATGAGGTGGCCGATACGCAGAGAACAATCGTGGAATTCAGCGGCGTGCGCCAGCTTGGCAGGCTGCCACACATCGATCCGCTGACGAGTGAGACGCTGCGGGATGCGATGGTTGCCGGCTTCGACCTCACAGCGATCGCAGGAGGCGAATGATGCCGCAGTCCCGTGTGTGGCATCCCTTCACCCAGCACGCGCTCGAGCCCGCCATCCCTGAAATCGCCCGGACGGAAGGCGCCTACCTCTACAAGGCCGACGGCACGCGCATCCTGGATGCCATTTCCTCCTGGTGGGTCGTCACGCACGGCCACCGCCATCCCCGCATCATCAAGGCTATCGAGACGACCGCGTCTAGCCTCGTCCAGATCATCTTCGCTGGCTTCACCCACGAGCCGGCAGAGCGCCTGGCCAAGGCACTTGTCGGCCTCGCTCCCGCCGGACTCGACTGGGTGTTCTATTCCGACAGCGGCTCGACCTCCGTCGAGGTCGCGCTGAAGATGGCGCTCGGCTATTTCCGCAACATCGACGCGCCGCGCTCGCGCATCGTCGTCATGGAGCACAGCTATCATGGCGACACCATCGGGACGATGAGCGTCGGTGCCCGTGGCGCGTTTAACGCCGCCTACGAACCTTTGCTGTTCGAGGTCGACACCATCCCCTTCCCGGCCGCGGGACGCGAACAAGAGACGCTGGATCGGTTCGAGGCAGTTGCCCGCGACCGGCGCACGGCCGCGCTGATCGTCGAACCGCTCGTGCTAGGCGCCGGCGGCATGCTGATGTATCCGGCCTGGGTTCTGGCCGAATTGAAGAAGATCGCAGAAACCTCCGGCACGTTGCTGATCGCCGATGAAGTAATGACCGGCTGGGGGCGGACCGGAACCATGTTCGCCTGCGAGCAGGCGTCCATTTCTCCGGACATCCTATGCACGTCGAAGGGCTTGACCGGTGGCGCGATCCCTTTGGCGGCCACGCTCGCCACCGATGCCATCTTCCAGGCCCATTATTCCGAAGACCGTAAGAAAACCTTCTTTCATTCGAGCTCATACACCGCCAATCCGATTGCCTGCGCGGCAGCACTCGCCAATGTCGAGATCTGGCGCGACGAGCCGGTGGCCGAGCGGGTCGCGGCTTTGAGCGCGAAGCAGGCCGCCGGGCTGCAACGCTTCCGGGACAACCCATATTTCACCGACTGCCGAGCCACTGGCACGATCGCTGCCCTCGACCTGCGCACCGGTTCCGCCGGCTATCTCGCCGAGATTGGTCCGAAACTGCGCGCGTTCTTCCTCGAGCGCGGCCTGCTTGTTCGTCCGCTCGGCAATGTCCTCTATCTTCTCCCGCCCTATTGCATCACCGGCGGCGAGTTGGACGCACTCTACGACGCGATCGAGGAGGCCGCCGAACGCTTCGGGTCTAGGCCATGAGCAAGTCGTCGCGCATTCTCGGGTTCGGTCATCATACGCCTGGGCGCAAGGTGGCGAATGCCGAGATCGAGAACAATCTCGGCCTCGAGCCGGGCTGGATCGAAAGGCGTACCGGAATCCGTTCGCGCTTCTGGGCAACGGACGGAGACACGCTGTCTGGTCTTGCCACGCAGGCTGGCGACATCGCGCTGGCGAACGCCGGTATTGACCGCAGCGACATCGGGCTGCTGTTGCTTGCCACCTCGACACCCGACCACCTTCTGCCGCCCAGTGCACCCTTGGTCGCGCACAAGCTCGGCCTTGGCCGCGCAGGCGCGGTCGATCTGACCGGCGCCTGCGCCGGCTTCGTCTATGCGCTGATGTTCGCGGACGGGTTCACCCGCCTGCACGGCAAACCAGCGCTGGTCATCGCCGCCAACATCCTCAGCCGCCGCATCAATCCAGCCGAGCGCGCGAGCTCAGTCCTTTTCGCCGATGCCGCCGGCGCCCTGGTGATCGGTCCTTGCGAGGATCCCTATCAGGGTATTCTCGGCGCTTCGGTGGATTCCGACGGCTCGCGCTACGGGCTGATCCAGATCCCGGCAGGCGGAAGCAACACCCCGTTCCATGGCGAGCTCGATCTCGAGCAGACCCGCATGACGATCACCGACGGCCGCGAAGTGTTCGCCAAGGCGGTTGAGATGATGACTGCCTGCTCGCAGGACGCACTCGCGGCGGCCCGGATGCGGCCGCAGGACATCGATCGGTTCGTACCGCACCAGGCCAATGCCCGCATTTTCGATGCGGTCGGGCGAAACCTCGGCATCGCCGATGAAGCGATCGTCAAGACGATCGCCGAGTATGGCAACTCTTCCGCCGCGACGATCCCGCTCTCGCTGTCGCTCGCCCATCGGGCGGCGCCGTTCCGGCCGGGGGAGAAGGTTCTTCTGGCGGCCGCGGGTGCGGGTCTTAGCGGCGGTGCGCTCGTCGTTGGAATTTAGCCGCGCGAACCGAACTGCCAAGACTGACCTTGAACGATGAATACAGGGACAACGACCAATGCGAAAACTAGTCGCCGGCAAGCTGCACGGCATCCACGTCACAGAAGCGAACCTCAACTACCATGGTTCGATAACGCTCGACCCCGACCACTGCGAGGCAGCCGGGATCCTGCCGATGGAATTCGTGGAGATATGGAACAAGAATTCCGGTGCGCGGATTTCGACCTATGTCATCCTCGGCGAGCGCGGCTCACGGTGCTGCATCCTCAACGGAGCGGCGGCTCGCACCTGTCAGCCCGACGACCCGATTATCGTCTGCAACTCCATCTACCTGGACGAAGCGCATATCACTTCGCTGAAGCCGCGCATCGTCACGTTCGACCAGGATAACCACATACTCGACCGCCTGAGCTACTCCGTCGATATTGACACAGACGGCCGTTACAGTTTCGCCATTCTTGACGAGGCGGATGAGCCTTTGGTCATTCCTGCCCTGGTCTCCGGGGCGTGAGCCGCGCTCCACAGATGTGCGAGCCTCGGCACTGAAGAGCGTCTGGTCCAAGACTCGACGAAGTTGCTGATGCTCAGCTTCGAAAGGCTGATGCCCACCACGCCTTGGGCACCGTGGGCCTTCGTGGGATGGCGCAATGTCTCGCAGCTGCTGATCCGCGAACAGCGGTTTGCATGTCTGACCCTTGTCTCAGGTTACTTGCGGTGGCGGCTTGCAAATTCTTGCTGCTTTCTCAAGCGCCGCGGCCGGGTCCTTGACGACCTGGCTTTTCATGATCTTTGCCGCCGTGTCGATCAAGCAGGCTACCGTCTTCCGCATCGGCAGCGGTGCCAACCATCATCGCGAATATGGCTAGCCGAACGGCCGCAAGCAGCATTGAGGTGGGCCTTCGGCAAGTGTTTCCCGCCGGCGCCAAGGCTCACCAGCCATCCGACGCCTGATCCGGTTACATATCAGGTTCGTCGATCGGTGGCTTGGCAGCAAGACCGAGCCTGGCTCGTTGGCCATCGGCGTAATTTTCGGCGGGAAACTGTGTCTTGAACCGAAGAACTGTCAGTTTGCCGTCCTCGACAATATGAACAACCCATCCCCCACCACAACGCTTGACGCGCACGTCATTAGGTTCGCCAGCCACCATTGCTGCCCCTCATTTTCGTCGCCCTTGGGCTGAGACTGGAAGTCGTTCCTGCACATCGGAAAACATAGGACCTTACGTAACGTCAAGCCCCGATTTTGGGATAGCCGATGCCTTGTCGATTTCAGGGTGACGGCGATTCTGGTCCGCAACGTCCGTGAGTGCTCAAATCGATTTAGATGCGCAGATTTGCATGTTAATTCAGCCTTGTTATCCACAGCTAACGTGAATGGGAACGCGTATTCAGTCCGAGTACCTCTGCAAAAAATCTGCCGCTCTGGTGCCTCAGCGCGATCACCCGGCAATCGCCGGAAACAGTCTTGTCCGCCCGCCAAGCTCGGCAGCCAACATCTCGAGCTTTTCGACACGCGTGCCGTGCAGGCCGACGGTTGCGCACTGCGCGTGCAGCGTCCGCGCCACGGCCTCGCCGATTCCACCATTTGCTCCGGTGACGAGCGCGTTGCGGCCGGTCTTCCACGGAAGCGGTCACTGGCGGCCATGCGCCTTTCAGATATTATCGGATACAGCTTTGGACAGGCCATCGAGCCGAACTCGAAGGGCTCGCTTAACCTTCCGGGTAGCGGTACGTCGACGTCGCTTCAACAGTTGAGAATTTTGCAAAGGATGGGGCCCCGGCTTGTCCAGCTTCCGCTGCCACTTGGCGCATTCACCGAGGCGGTCCAAGGGCACGTCCTTCACAATCGTGATCCGGCAAGCATTTGGAAACGAGAGATAGAGTTACTGGAGGCATCTCGCATGCCTTCTACACTTGCTTGAACGCCAGAACTGCGTTCATGCCGCCCATGGCGAAAGCGTTGCTCAGTGCCACGCGCACCTTGCGCTCGCGCGCCACATTGGGCGTGACGTCGAGATCGCAATCGGGGTCTGGCTCGCGATAGTTCGCGGTCGGCGGCACAATGCCCTCCTGGATCGCCATCACGGAGGCGATCATTTCAAGTGCGCTCGCTGCGCCCAGGCAATGCGCGTACATGGACTTGGTGGACGAGACAGACATCGAATAGGCATAGTCTCCGAAGACGCGCTTGATCGCCGCCGTCTCAGTCTGATCGTTGGCCTTGGTGCCGGTGCCGTGGGCGTTTAGGTAGTCCACGTCCTCCGCATTCAGCCCGGCGTCGGCAAGGCAAGCGCGGATCGCGGCCTCCGGCCCCTCGACAGACGGCGCGACGATGTGGAAGGCGTCGCCGGAAAGGCCGATGCCTGCGATCTCGGCAAGGATTGTGGCACCGCGCACGGCGGCATGCTCATAGCTTTCCAGCACGGCCATGCCCGCACCCTCGCCTATCACCACTCCCTTCCTGTCGGCGGAGAAGGGCCGGCACGTATCTGGAGCGAGCGCGCGCATTGCTTCCCATGCCTTCATCTGAAGGCATACGAGCGGCGCTTCGGCGCCTCCGGCAAGCATCACGTCGGCCCGGCCGAGCTTGATCTGATCCGCGGCCGAAGCGATCGCATGGTTGGCTGATGCGCATGCGGAGGCGATGGCAAAGACCGGGCCGCGCAGGCCGAGACTCATGCTGACCTGGCTGGCAGCGGCGCTCGGCAACCCCCTTGGTGCAGTGTAAATGCCAGCACGCGTCGCGCCGCCCAAAAGGAGGTCACGGTAGGTTTCTTCGACCGTTCCCCAGCCCCAGCCGCAGACGCCCACTGTCGCGCCGAAGCGATACGGATTTCCCTTATCGCAGGAAAGTCCGGCGTGCTGCATGGCTTCACGCGCTGCAAGCACAGCGAGCAAGCTGTGGCGGTCCATGGAGACGAGCTGGTTGCGGCCGATGTCGTGCTGGGGCAGCTCCTTGATCTCGGTACCGACAGTCCCCTTCATCTCATGAAGCGCGGAAGTGACCATCAGGCGGATGGCGGAGCGACCTTCGCGCATCTCTTTCCAGATAGAGGCGGCGTTGTTGCCTAGCCGCAAAGCCCCCCTATCCCAGTAATGACGACTCGCCTGTCCAATCAGACCTCCTTCGCGAGCAAACCGCGGACGGCTTCCACCATGTCGCCGACATTCTTGAGATTCGACCAGGCGTCAGCCGCGTCATGTCGATCTTGATGTCGTAGGCCTGCTCCACATCCCAGAGGAGATCCGCCAGACCCAGCGAATCGACTCCGAGCGAGGTCAGTTCCGTGGCAGTCGTTATTTCGCCGATGGTGGACACACTCTCGCCGCTCTCCGATTCGACGCGGTTCCCTGTTGCGCCGCTTTCGGTCGCGTGGCTCAGGGGCTTCGCAGCCCCGCCGGGAATGGTCATCAGCCGCTTCACGCCTTCATCCGCGAGAGCCGAGCGGGCAACATCGCGTTCGATGACCTGGAGGTGGGACCAGATGATCCGTGAGGGGAACGCCACGCCGGCCTGGCTCGCCAATGACTTCAATGCCAACCGTCGGCATAGAGCGGTCCGGTAAGCTTGGCGCCATTGTCATTGGCGAAGCCTTCGGCGAGCACCTCGATTTCGTCGAGGCCGGCCGCGATAGCCCGCTTCACCCGAGCGGGACGCAGGGCAGTGGCGTTGCGGACAAAAAAGCCCGCGGCCCGCGCCCGTCATCCCGTTTTGCCAAGCGAAATGTCGTCGAGGTCCTCTTCGATCACCCCAGCCGCGTATAGCTGATCGAGCAAGTCGGCGACTGCAAGGACGCTCGCTCCGTCCGTGGCCCGCATAATCAGCTCCGAGGCTGTACAGTTCCCGCTCGCGATTAGATGGCCAATGGGAATCGGAACCACCCCGTCGAGCACTCGATGCTCACTGTTGCGTGAGCGGAGATGGAAGCAGTGGTCCCCTGCCTCGTATTGCAGGTCTCCGCGGAAGCGAATTGGCCGGTTGGGAGGGGGGCTTTCGAGCATATTCTCGTCGATGATGCTATCGAGACCTTCCCGGAACTCGTCGGGCGTGCTGAAGAAACGTTGAGCCACGATTCGGTACCCGAGAGGCCAGCGTTCGCTACCCGGTACCGGCGTCACCAGTTGTAAACGTCCCTGCCGCATGTTCACGAGAAAGCCAGAAACACAGGCGATTGTCGTGGGACAGCCCTCCGGCACGGCGATTGCGGCGTCTTTGCCGGCTGCCCTGAGTTTCTCCTTCCGCGCTCGTGCGCGCCCGGTGAAAGCCTTTGCGGTCGGCCCGTCCTTGCCCTGCAGGATGAGTTCGACCCCCATCAGGTCCTCGGGCGAAAACGCCGCGTGTATCTGATTAAGATGGTCCGTGCTTAGCACTGAGAAACGATTGGTCACGCGACCGTAGCGTTCGAACAGTTCGAGCACGCGGTTGGTGAGTGCCTGATCCTTGAGCGGGGCCGCCGTCGTCGTTTGTGGCAATTCGCCCGTGATCTGATGGTAGTCGAACAGAAAACGGTCGTACTCCGGGTTGTCGATCGGGTCTGTGGCCCAGTAACAGAAGCCAGTGCGGACTGCCGAACCAAACATTTCGCTCGCCGCACGGAGCACGCCGCGCCAAACCTCTGCATGCTCCTCAGTGTATTCATAGTAACCTTTGAAGGTACCCGCCGAGAGGCCACAGAACCAGCAACCGACGGTGCAGCCTTCGCTCAGCTCGAAAGCGATGACAGAGTGCGCGATTGACGGCGCCAATTCGCCCATTTCGTCGTTACAGCGCCGGATTTGGCGCTCGCGCCAGGCATGAAAGCGAGGATTGATAGTCGACATTTCGCCTTGGCCGCGCAGGAGGTCGCGATGGCGCAACATCTCCCGCGTATACTCATCCCACATCATAGCCAGCGGCCACGGGGCAGACTCCGGCTTGAAGCGATACTTCAGGTAGTCACCGCACCAGAGCGGCAGCATCTCCATTGGGTCAACTTCGATGCCGTATCGCGCGGTCACTATCCGAGGGTTGTCGAGGTTCTCGGAAAGCGCCGTACGGAATTTCCCATCACCGGCCAGCCGCTCCATGAAGCGCTTGATATGTGACAAACTGCGCCGTTCCTTAGGCGTGCGCCGATCAAAAATCTGCCGCCAGCGTTCGCTCCGGGGGTAGAGATGAGCCCTTGCAGCGGTCCCTTGTCCGCCTGATGGCATTATCTCGTTGACAAGCTTTGCGATCATGTTCTCTTCAGACCGGCTCCTTCGAGCCAATGCGATCAGAGCTAGCTCGCGACAGCTACAACTATCACAACAACGACAACGACCGCGACCGCGACCGCGACCGCTGCAGTTTTTCCATCGACTTTAACAGGGCTCATGGACGTACACGGAGCGCAATTAGCCAACGCATTGGTGTGTACAAGGCTGGTCAAGGTCGAAACACTCGAACCACCCTTGCGGCCCGCAGTCGCGCGAAGCTTCTTGCTATTTGGTTTTTCTCGGCTGTTCGATCGGATAAAACCTTTAACCTCGTCGAGTGTGATGTTGTAGTCGAGGTCCTTTGCAAATTCTACAATCGATGCAAGCCCTCCAGCACGCCGTTTGAGGTTTTCAAGCGGACTGCCTTTTTTTCCCAACTCGTTGATGAATCGCTCTACGTCAGCTCGCGCCATAGCTAATTCCCGCCTCTGCTCAGTGTCCGAGCTATCCAGCCATCTCGCTCTCACAAGCGATCGGCTGATGTACCAGCAAGCTCCGTACCAACCTCACATCTCTGATTTTCGGCTTGGCCAGCATTTCCATACTGGCGCTGCTCCCTCTCGTCGTCCGGAATCAATTGAAGAGCGGACGGATCGTCTACGGCATTTTATTGGCGGCTTCGGCACCGGTGCTTTCATCGCGGGCATGAGCAACGGCTACCTGAGGCGAATCACGCCTCAAAACAAGCTGGTGGCGTTCGCCTCTGTCGCTTGGGCAGCATGCTCCCAAGCGACAAGCGTGTCGCGCTTGCGACAATTACGGTGCGACTTATCCTAGACGGCCGCCCACCGCCCCAGAATAATCCATTGAATTCAAGCGTGTCTTACTGGCACAGCTCTTGCCTAGAAGAGGCGAAGCGGTTCATTTCCATCGCTTCGGCTACGTTTTTCGAGGCTTTCGAAAGAGCTAACCATCAGCAGTACATCTATGAACAGCTTAATGACGGCGACGGCCTTAGCTACGGCGACCGCCATGACGGCTTCCGCCCAGCCCCAGATGACCACCATCGCCAAGGCGATCCGTTCCAACCCCAACGAGGCTCCTAACGATGCCACCGACCCCCGCGCCTATCTGAACGAGGTCGACGACGACGAGGCGATGACCTGGGTCAGGGCGCATAACCTATCGACCGTCAATAAGCTGTCGAAAGATCCGCGCTACAGACAATACCAAGCCGACATTCTGAAGATCCTACAGGCCACCGATCGTATTGCTTCGCCCGGCCTTGCGCAAGGCGACATGATCGACAACTCTGGCAGGACGGGACGCACGTGCAAGCCTTGTGGCGGCGTGCGAACTGGGAATCCTACAGGTCAGGCAAGCCGCAATGGCGCACCATCCTCGATGTCGATGCACTGTCCAAGGCCGAGGGCAACCTGCAGGGATACGCCCGCCGTTACGCCCTCGAATACACCCACATGTCTCAAAAACTCATGGACAATAGTGCGCAAGCCTTAGGACCGTGTGGATTGAAGCGAGATGAAGCCGGCGGCGAGGGCGGAGACGTGGCGCGCACTACGGGTGGAATCGAACACCTGCACCAGATGCGCCGACCAAATCCGCCCTTCGCCAACAGCGCCCCAATAAAGCGCACCCGTGCGCGCTTCCATGGAGACTATTCTACACAGGCTAATTGGCACGACGGAAATACAAGTTGCGCCGCGACAGTTGAAGATCAGAGACATAGGAGAGCGCGGCAGGTATGGAGCTAACATCAAGATGAGAAACGGCTATGCTACAGACAAAACATAGCGAGGCGTGCCTGCCTTGGTATTTCAATTATCCAACTGCACCGCAGTTCTCCGCAGCGATCGGCGCGGAGGCCTATGGGGAATGGCTCGGCGGCCTATCGGCTAACGATCCCGTATCGCTCTATATCCATATTCCGTTCTGCCGGTCGATGTGCTGGTATTGCGGCTGCCCTACTACCATCACCCAGCGGGACCCGCCGAACCAAAATTACGTGGCGGCGCTGCGCGGCGAGATCCATTTGGTCTCAGAGCTAACGCCGCAGGCGCTGCCCGTGAGCGACGTGCACTTTGGCGGCGGAACGCCCACGCTCCTTGAGCCAACGGAATTCCTCGCCTTGACGGAGCTTCTACGCCGCCGCTTCGCGTTCAGGCAAAAGACCGCCATCGCCGTCGAGATCGATCCGCGCACGTTCACCGCGGAGATGGCCGAAGCCTTAAGTGCAGCCGGGGTGAACCGCGCGAGCCTCGGCGTGCAAAGTTTCGACCCCAGTGTTCAAAAAGCGATCAATCGTATCCAGAGTGTAGAGCAGACGGCGACTGCCGTCGAAAACCTGCGCCAGCAGGGAATAAACCGCATTAACATCGATCTCATCTACGGTCTTCCCAATCAGACGATGCAGTCCTGCGTCCAGACCGCCACGGTGGCGGTGGCGATGCGCCCGCAGCGGATTGCCGTGTTCGGATACGCTCACACGCCGTCTTCTAATAAACATCAGCGCCTCATCGAAAAGGCAGGACTACCGGACAGCGCTGCCCGCGCCGAACAAGCTGCGGCCGTCGCCGAGACGCTGGTTGCTGCCGGCTACCGAGAGATTGGGGTCGACCACTTCGCCTTGCCGGACGACGAGCTCGCATTGGCTCAGAAAACCGGTCGCCTGCGGCGCAACTCCCAAGGTTACTCTGCCGACACCTGCAAAACCCTGATCGCCTTTGGTGCGTCGGCTATCGGGCGTGTTGGAGAGGGTTACGTCGAGAACGCAGGCGCGCTGGAGGCCTATAGTCAGCATATCGCAGCTGGTCGCTTGGCAACGTCGAAGGGCTACCGTCTCATCGGCGAAGACCGCGTCCGAGGCGCAATCATCGAGCGACTGATGTGTGATCTCGAGGCCGACGTACCGGCAATCTGTGCCGCCCACGGATTTGATTGGACCCATTTTCTCGATTCAGCTGAGCGCTTGGCGATGCTGGCCGACGACGGGATAGTGGACGTCGAGAATGGCTTCATCCGCGTGCGGCATGGCCATCGCATTTTGCTTCGCTCTGTTGCTGCCGCGTTCGACGCTTATCTCGACCAATCGTAGTGAGCCACAGCGAGTCACCATGAGCGGAGGCCTGAGAAGGTCGACTGTTGCAATCCGCTGTGGATCGGAAGTCCTTTGTGTACCCGTTTTTGCAGCACCGTGATGTTCAGTGCCCTGTACGAGCAATGCCCGCGTTTCCGGATCACGAGGGGTATTTGCAGCGCTCGAAACGCCGCTTTGGTTCAGTGCGAACACGAGGAATGGTCGGCATGTTCACTTCTATAGGGGGAGATGGCCACCTTACTCTGCTCCGTGAACCCTGGGACGTCATCGCGCTTTCGGCAGGCGTTCAACGAATACGAATCCTAGGTGTTAAGGACATCCCATGGCATTCAATATTGCGATCTATCTGAATCGTATCGGCCTTGCTCGAGTGCCGACAACGGTCGACGGTCTTGTTGCCCTTCAGCAGGCTCAAATGCGCGCGATTCCCTTTGAAAACATCGATGTGCTGTTGGGTGATATACCCAATCTGACTGAGAATTCGATCTGGGCCAAACTGATCAATGCCCGGCGAGGGGGGTATTGCTTCGAATTGAACAAGTTGTTTGGCTTGGCGCTCGAAGCACTCGGTTTCACGATCCAGCCCATCCTTTGCAGAGTGCGTATGGGTGCTGCGGAGGGTGGGCCACGCACACACCAGGCATTCATCTTAACCATCGAGGGCGTCGACTGGCTCGCCGACGCTGGCTTCGGTGGTCCAGCACCGATTGCACCGCTACGGATCGATACAGAGGAACTGCAAACAGCTGGCCGTGACGTGTTTCGCCTGCGAGCTGACTCCGCCAGCGGAGAACTCGTCGTTGAACGCAAGAACGGGAATGAATGGTTCCCTCTTTATGGTTTCGATCGAGCCACCGCCTTGCCCTCAGATTTTGAGGGCGCCAACTTCATCTGCGCTCGCTGGGACCGTTCGCCGTTTCCATCCAGCCTCATGATGAGCGTGCTGACAGCCGAAGGGCCTGCGAACTTGTTCAACAAGGATTTCAGCTTGATTCGGAACCAAATTGAGGAAACAGAAACCCTCAAAACGAAGAGCGAACTGCAGCGAGTCTTGTCCGATGTTTTTCGGCTGCACCTTCCTCGGTCCACGATTGATTCGTTGTGGGAAAAGCTTGGGTCGCGTGGACGGGTATAGGAAAGAAGGCCGTCAAGCCTTGCACTGCGGCGGTTTTCAGCAGTCGGATTTGCCCTTTTTGCAGGCACCGTGTGTGGCATCACTCGAAGCCCCATACGTAAATGACCCTGCTCGCTTAAGACCGCTCACCAGCCGTCAGCGGTGGCAGCCAATCGGCAGCTCTAACCATGATCTCCGAATTGGAAAGGTGAGCGTCGGTTACGGTGTCGCCACAAGCGATCAAGCATACCAGTCGACCCAGCATCAGGCTGCGCTGCCGTGTCCACCGCGCGCTACTAGCGCTCACCAGATCGGCTGGATGAGAACCTTCCATGCCCGGTCGGAGACCTATCGCGCGGCGCAAGCATGCATCACCGATGCGCACACCCGGCATCCACATTCTCGATTTTGGGGCAATGGAACGACCGCGTCATCCGATGGGCAGTTCTTTCGCGCGAGCGACCGAGCGGCGAAGCGCGGCGACGTCAATCTGCACTATGGCAGCGAGCCGGGCTCGAAGTTCTATAGCCATCTGTCAGATCAGTACGGCTACTTCAGCATCCTGCCGATCAGCCCGACCGAAAGCGAGGCAGCCTATGTGCTCGGTGGGCTGTTCGACCAGGACACGATCCTCGACATCCAGGAACACTTCACCGATACGGGCGGCGCGAGCGATCACGTCTTCGGGCTGTTTGCCCTGATCGGCAAACGCTTCGCGCCGCGACTACGCAACCTCAAGGACCGGAAGTTCCGCACGTTCTCCGAAGCGATGAGCGCTCCTTTTGGCGATGCAACCCGAGGTTAGGGATGAATTGCAAAAGGCTCAAGACTGTTCGGCTTGCCGTCGATTCCGGCCGACTGCTCGGCCGTTAATTTCACATAATTTCACATTCCAAATAAGACACAAAAGTCGGCCCAAAGCTTACGGCCGAAACGCGCGTAGGCAGTGGGATTGCGCCGTAAATGGGGGTCCGGCTTCCGCGCCGATTCCACATCTTTTGCCCTCCGGTCCGTCCCCCCGCCCGTCTTGACTAAGTACGAACCTACAGCCTATCTCACGATCATCTTAGCACTCCCCAATAGCGAGTGCTAACCACCCTCCGGCAACGGAGAACCTTTCAACCTGCGCACCAGGGATAGTAAAAATGGCACAGTCGAATTTGCGGCCGCTTCATGACCGCGTGGTCGTTCGCCGAGTCGAATCCGAATCCAAGACCGCCGGCGGGATCATCATACCCGACACGGCAAAGGAAAAGCCGCAGGAAGGCGAGATCATCGCCGTCGGTTCCGGCGCCCGCGACGAAGCCGGCAAGCTCGTTCCGCTGGACGTCAAGGCCGGCGACCGCATCCTGTTCGGCAAGTGGTCGGGCACCGAAGTCAAGCTCAATGGCGAAGACCTTCTGATCATGAAGGAAGCCGACATCATGGGCATCATCGGCTAACACGCCGCTGCCTTTCATCCGTACCATCCAATCTGAATTTCGGGCGAAATGCCCAGGAGTACAAAATGGCTGCCAAAGACGTGAAATTCTCTCGTGATGCCCGCGAGCGCATGCTGCGCGGTGTCAACATCCTCGCCGACGCGGTGAAGGTGACGCTCGGCCCCAAGGGCCGCAACGTCGTTATCGACAAGTCGTTCGGCGCCCCGCGCATCACCAAGGACGGCGTCACCGTCGCCAAGGAAATCGAGCTTGAAGACAAGTTCGAAAACATGGGCGCTCAGATGGTCCGCGAAGTTGCTTCGAAGACCAACGACATCGCCGGTGACGGCACCACGACCGCAACCGTTCTGGCGCAGTCGATCGTCCAGGAAGGCCACAAGGCGGTTGCTGCCGGCATGAACCCGATGGACCTGAAGCGCGGCATCGACCTCGCGGTTAGCGACGTCGTCTGGACGCTGATCAAGAACGCCACGAAGATCAAGACCTCGGAAGAGGTTGCCCAGGTCGGCACAATCGCCGGCAATGGCGACGAGTCGGTCGGCAAGATGATCGCGGAAGCGATGCAGAAGGTCGGCAACGAAGGCGTCATCACGGTTGAGGAAGCCAAGACCGCCGAGACGGAACTCGAAGTCGTCGAAGGCATGCAGTTCGACCGCGGCTATCTCTCGCCCTACTTCGTCACCAACGCCGACAAGATGGTTGCCGATCTCGAGGACGCCTACATCCTGCTGCACGAGAAGAAGCTCTCGAACCTGCAGGCGATGCTGCCGGTTCTCGAAGCCGTCGTGCAGACCTCGAAGCCGCTGCTCATCATCTCGGAAGACGTCGAAGGCGAGGCCCTGGCCACGCTGGTCGTCAACAAGCTGCGTGGCGGTCTGAAGATCGCCGCCGTCAAGGCGCCGGGCTTCGGTGATCGCCGCAAGGCCATGCTGGAAGACATCGCCATCCTCACCGGTGGCCAGGTCATCTCGGAAGACCTCGGCATCAAGCTCGAGAACGTCGGCCTTGACATGCTCGGCCGCGCCAAGAAGGTGTCGATCTCCAAGGAGAACACCACCATCGTAGACGGTGCCGGCAAGAAGGAAGAGATCCAGGGCCGCGTCGCCCAGATCAAGCAGCAGATCGAGGAGACCACCTCGGACTACGACAAGGAGAAGCTGCAGGAGCGTCTCGCCAAGCTCGCGGGCGGCGTTGCGGTGATCCGCGTCGGCGGTGCGACGGAAGTCGAAGTCAAGGAAAAGAAGGACCGCGTTGACGATGCGCTGAACGCGACACGCGCAGCCGTCGAAGAAGGCATCGTTCCCGGCGGCGGCGTTGCCCTGCTGCGCGCTTCGCTGAGCATCAACGCTGTCGGCGCAAACTCCGACCAGACCGCTGGCATCAGCATCGTGCGTCGTGCGCTGCAGGCTCCGGCCCGCCAGATCGCGGCCAACGCCGGTGCGGAAGCCTCGATCGTTGCCGGCAAGATCCTTGAGAACAAGGGCGCGACCTTCGGTTTCAACGCCCAGACCGGCGAATATGGCGACATGATCGCCATGGGCATCGTCGATCCGGTCAAGGTCGTGCGCACGGCTCTCCAGGACGCGGCCTCGGTCGCCGGCCTGCTGGTCACCACCGAAGCCATGATCGCGGAGGCTCCGAAGAAGGAGTCGGCTGGCGGCGGCGGCATGCCTGGCGGCATGGGCGGCGGCGGCATGGGCGGCATGGGCGGCATGGATTTCTAATCTAGCCTCTATCAGCTTTCGGATACCGAGAGGGCGGCACCGACGCCGCCCCCTTTTTTTTGGGACGGAGCCGGTCGGAAAAGGTTTGGGCTCGCGTGATATTGTCGTGCGCGCGCCTACACGGCCACACTACATCGTCGCAGTGGAGCTTTCGGGTGGCGAACTGAACAAACATGGCTTTTTGCGCGACCATCAAGACTTAGCAGCGCTTAAGCCACTACATCGATGGCACGTTCGACCATGGCGGTCGGTTTTCGATATGCCTGATATGAGCGGCCGTGGAAGCCGCTCAAAGAATGATACCGCAGTGCTGTTGCCAACGTCGGCGGTTTCGATGATCGACTCCGCCTATGCCAGCTCTTCACGAGCTCTATCCGCGCTTGCCTGTTATGGAGCGAAAGCCTTAGCGCGACTCGTGATTGAGGCTGTCATTGCTATGGGCTAATCAGTCGGGAAGCTGCGCTTGCAATGACGGAGGGCCGGAACGATTTCGTCCGATCATCTGGCACAAGTTGTGCTTATTAGTACGTTGCGAAGCTAGTAACTTAACCATGAAGGGGGACGACGGTTTGACCGTGACACAGTCGCTGACGAGACGTCTCAAAAATCCCGAGCTATTTGACGATCTGGCCGGTGTGCCTGGTCGGAAGGCGGAGCAATCCACGAGGCGTTTTTCGGTGTTCAATCCCTCAACGGGCGAGCTGTTGGCTGAGCTTCCAGATATGGATGTCCGGGACGTTTCCAAGGCAATCGATAAGGCTGAAGCTGCGCAGGAACATTGGGCGGCGCTCACCGCGCGCGAGCGCTCCGACATCTTATGGGAATGGCACCAACTGATCCTCGACCACAGCGAGGATCTTGCAGCCATTTTGACGGCTGAAATGGGTAAGCCGCTTGCAGAGGCGAAGTCTGAAATCGCCCATGCCGCAGCCTACCTCCAATGGTATGCCGAGGAGGCCAATCGCATCTATGGCGAGACGATTTCGCCGCCTTCTAACGACAGGCGTATGCTGGTAATCAAACAGCCGATCGGTGTTGTCGGCGCCATTACTCCTTGGAATTTTCCCGCCTCGATGGTGGCTCGCAAGATTTCGCCTGCGCTTGCCGCCGGCTGCGCGATTGTTCTGAAACCCGCGGAGCAAACACCGCTTGTCGCGGGTGCTATGTTCACGCTTGCCCGGATGGCAGGTTTTCCCGATGGCGTTCTAAACTTGATCTACGCATCGGAAGGCGATGCGGTTGGGCGTGAACTTTGCTCGAACCCGAAGGTCCGCAAGATCAGCTTCACTGGGTCGACCGAGGTCGGGCGGCTACTCATGAGGGAGTGTTCGGATCAGATCAAAAGAACCAGCTTCGAACTTGGTGGTAACGCTCCTTTCATTGTTTTTGATGATGCAGACGTCGACGCTGCCGTCGATGGTGCGCTACAGGCAAAGTTTCGGAATGCAGGCCAGACCTGCGTTTCAGCCAATCGGCTTTACGTACAGTCCAGCGTGTATAATGAATTCTGCGACAAATTCACCAAGCGCGTCAGTGCATTGCGCGTCGGTGACGGTTTCGAGCCAGAAGTTGCGATCGGTCCCCTGATCGATAAGTGCGCGCTTGCAAAGATTGAAGATCATATTCGCGATGCTGTGCGGCAGGGTGGGAAGATCCGTTGCGGTGGCAACCGTATCGGCGAATCGGGAACCTTCTTCGAGCCCACGGTGATCACCGACGTCGAAAGGACAATGCGGGTCGCTCAGGAAGAAACCTTCGGACCGCTGGCTCCCATAATCCGCTTCAACGATCCCGACCAGGTGGTGCGCGAGGCGAATGACACGATTTACGGTCTTGCAGCCTACTTCTACGCTTCCAATCTAAAGCGCGTGTGGCGCGTGGCTGAAGCCCTCGAATACGGAATGGTCGGCATCAATACGGGACGCATGTCATCCGAGGCCGCACCCTTTGGCGGAATGAAGCAATCAGGGATCGGTCGTGAGGGGTCGCGCCACGGCCTCGAGGATTATCTCGAAATGAAGTACCTGTGCATGGGTGGGCTATAATCCCACAGCATCCGCGTCCCATTGACTTCGCCCTGATAATCCGCCGCGGCCATCGATGGAATGGTGGCCTTCGATCAAGGCCCAGCGTAAAACCTTGATGCTGTCATCCTTGCCTTCGGCCGCGTTCACCGATCCCTGATTGACACTTGCTTGCCATGTGCCGCTTCAATCCGCCGGGAGTGGTTTGTCCTGTCTCGGCCGCGACAGATCAGGGTGCTGGTGCGCAAAATCTCCGTCCATCCGACAGCCGGCGAGCCTTCGATCACAGTTCTACCGTCTGGTCGAATGGCGGCATCTTAAGCCTTATTGCAGTCCTAGCTTCCTCTTCAGTTCCGCGTTCTCTGTGCGTAGGCGTTCCGCGAGCAGGCTCTTCAATCGCTTGTTTTCTTTCTCGAGGGCGACCAGGTCCTTCAGATCGTCGCCATCGGATCTAGGCGCCGCGGCCTTCTTCCAGTGATAATAGGTCTGTTCCGATATACCCGCCTGCTTTACGGCGCTCTTGAGAGTGGTGCCGCCGCTGATCGACGTCTCGACCTGAGCGAGCATTTGGGCGCGCTCTTTTCCGGAGTAGACCTTCCGGGCGCTCCGCACGGCCGCTGCTGTTGCTGTTGCTTCCGCCGGGGACGCCGCATTGGCGCCATTCTTGCGACCAGGATCAGTCTTGGCCTTCCGCGAAGGTTGGGTTTTCTTCTTCGTTTCCGGCGTCCTTCCTTTGGGAGCGTGTTCGGTTGCAGCTTCTACTGATTCAGCTTCTAGGGGATTTGCCATGAGATACTCCGCTCGCGGTTTGTGGGCGTGTTCAGCATCAAGGGCTATGACATTAGAGTCAATCAGCCGACGATTTGGCAGATCCATATCTTTGAGCTCCCTTGTTGTGTCGGCTATAGCCGCGGAGAGATCGACATCGCTCCAGATGGAATGGCCCCGTTTTTGATAATTGCGCTTTTGTTTGACCTCCACAGTGAACGGTCGGGTCTGCCGCCTCATAGTTTCTTCCTTGTTAGAACGAATTGCACAGGAGGTCGCGGCTGACGATGACTGAACAACTGGCGCTTCCTCTGTTGCGCCGAGCTATATGGATGAGATAGCCCGAGAGCAAGCGGCACTTGCGGTGTGCATTGACAAATGCTCGGGCCACGTCGCTGGCTGGCCGCAGCTTTGTTTTCATATCGATGCGTTTGCAGAGCTGGAACAGCGGCTCGCGCGTCGCAACGCCATCGAGCACGTTTTGAAGGGGTGGATCTGAAGGCATCCGGTTTCTGCTGGGCGCACGCCAGCGGCTCGCGGAATATTGTCCGCGATGGCTCGATCAGGTGGTTGCGAGCTTGTCAGCGGATCTAAAGCGGGGGTAGGGGGTACATGTAACGACACATCACGACACAGTCGGCTAGTCGGAGCGTCTGATCGACGTGGCCGGCAAGGCGGGTCATGCTGTCGTGACGCAAGTGGGCGTCGACGGGTCAGGTTTTCATTTAGCGTTTCAATTGAATTCGGAAATGAAAGTCCCCCTAGCTTTCCAGTTGGATAGGCCTCGCCGGAAGTCATGATCGTCTCGTCCCAGTGAAGGTCGCAATCATTCGTGATTGCGACCTTCGCTAGCCAGCTCCGGCCAATCATTGCGGGAGGATATGCAATACAGGTCGAGGCGTTGTCGGCGTTTCGGCGGGTAAGACGGGATAGGCGACCTCCGGTACTTTTCCGGTCAGCGAATTAAGGAAGGCAACGAGCAGGTCGACTTCTTTTTCCGTCAATTCTTGGCCGAGCTGGGTGGTCCCCATAATGGCGACGGCCTGTTTCAGATCCCAAACCTTGCCCGAATGAAAGTATGGCGCGGTGAGTGCTACGTTGCGCAACGGCGCCACGCGGAAAACATAGGAATCGTCGGCTTCATGGGTCACGGCAAATCGGCCTTTGTCGTTTTCCGGCAGGACATCGGTGTTGGGCTTTTCAACGAGGCCGAATGGGGAATAGCCCTCCCCACCCACGTTGATACCGCCGTGGCAGGACGAGCAGCCTTTGTCCATGAAAAGCGTCAGGCCCTGTTTCTGTTCGGAAGTCATAGCGGCGTCATCGCCGTTGAGGAAGGCATCGAAGGGCGCCGGTGTGACCAGTGTCGCCTCAAAGGCTTCGATTGCCTTGGCGACGTTTTCGAAGGTGACGCGATCGGCTTCGCCCGGGAAAGCTGAATTGAACCACTCGACATATTGCGGCATCGACTTGAGCGTGGCGATGAGTTGACCTGGTGTGTTGGCCATTTCGACAACGGCTTGGATCGGTGCCTTGGCCTGAACCTTCAGGTCTTCAGCACGACCATCCCAGAACTGCGCTATGTTGAAGACAGCGTTCAGTACCGTCGGCGCGTTGCGCGGTCCCTTCTGCCAACCATGGCCGATCGAGCTTTCTTGATTGTCGTCGCCCCCGGTGGCCAAGTTGTGGCACGAATTGCACGACAAGACGCCTGACGCCGAGACGCGTGGATCGAAGAACATTGCCTTGCCTAGGGCTATCTTCTCCGGTGTGATCGGGTTGTTGGCGACTGTCGGCGTGATGGATGGTAGAGGCTTGAAGGTGGCCCGTGCTGTTTCTCTGAGGTATACGGGGATCGTTTGCGCAGCAAAAGCGATGGCCGGCAACGCGACAGCCACCGTAGTGAATAGGATTTTCACAAGTGATCTCCCTGCGTTTTGCACGGAAGCCATTGTTGATATGCGGTTCGTGAACGCCTTGCGCTAAAGGCGGCAATCCTCTTTGAATAAAATCGATTCTGACGCGGACCTGACATATTGTCTTCCTTCGTTGCATTGCGCGATATCACCCACGATGAACGCCAGTCGGTATCTCCTGTCGCCTCTCGAGAAGCATCAAAAGTCGTGCCAACTGAGCAGAAGGAACCTCCGGGGATTTTCTGGTCATCATTCAATAGGTTGAAGGAATTCGCAGCAAAGCGCAGCCCTACTCCGGTGTCGCGGATCTGACAGCCAACAGTCGGGCTGAAACAGAGAGATGTTGGTCCCTCAGCGTCTTGTCCGATGGGCACCCGGCCTCCTGCATGGGCGGGAGGGGACCACACGGTATTAAAGCTCAAGATGAACGCCGCCGGCAAGCATCGCTAGACAGTCCCCGCAGATACTTTGACGCTGGTCCGCGAGCTGGTGCGCCTAGTGCCCGACCGCCAGATCGCGGCTCCTCAATCGCGCCGCAAGCCGACGGCGCGTTAAAGCGGCCGCGCAATCATCGATGTGAGCGTGATGACGGCGCTGCGCACTGTGTCGTCGAATTGTGGCCACTGGAGCAATCCTCGTAAAGCGAGCCAAGGTTCTTGATCTAAACGGCGGCGGCCGCCATATTAACGTAGCGCCTCTCACACGTTCGAGAGTGATCGCATTTTTGGATGCCGCCGGCTCGGGCCGTTTCGGCATCCTATTTCAACATCGGCCGCCGCTTGTTTCGAGTCATCGAATGGCCGTTCTCTGCATTTGGAGGCAAAATGACCGCAACGCCTTTCGCGCTGCCCGAGGCAGTGCTTACCGCAATCTCAAACGGAAAACCCGTAATTCAGGCATATCGGGAACATCTTGGCTATTCGACCGAGGACATTGCCGTGACCAGCGGTCTGACAGTCGAGGAGGTCGGGCTGATCGAATCTGGCCATTGTTTCGACAAGGGCTATCGCGATCGGATCGCTCGGGCGCTTGGCTTGGCTGAGAGTATCTTCGATGAAATCTCGGGTATCCCGAACGCTGCCTGACGTCGGCCTCTGAAGATTACCCGCCGCCTGCCAGGTCGGATCAAAATCCCAAGGGTATATCAATACCCTTACGGCGGCGGGGCGGTGGCAGAATTCTTATTTCTACGGAATCGATTCGCTCTGCGGGAGATCGGCCTCATGCTGGGCGACACGGATGTAACCTTGGCCCGCACGAGAGGCCAGATCTGTGGATAGAGAGAACCGGCTAGCCGCGTTGATGGTACGAGGGCATGTGGACAAAATATCCCTACCCGATGGTGGCGCCGAACTACGGCACAACGATCAGCGCTTGCGAAGTCGAGCGCTTAGGCGAAAGATTTCGGCGGAACCACCCGAGGCCATCAGGAAGATTCGTCACGATGAAAGCGATCCCTTGCCCGTTCTGCACAAGCTGCGAGGTTAGGCCATATGAAACGGACGAGGCGCGCGTTGTGATGAAACGCGAGGACTGCGGTGCATCGGGGCCGGTCTGCATCGACGAAGTCAACGCCGTCGAAAGCTGGAATTACCGTCCATCTGCCCAGCCCGAATAGGATTGTCCACGTGGCATGGCGATAGCGATGCGCCTACGCCTAATGGCCCCGGTCCGTCACCGGCGCGCAGGAGCGTATTATCTTCGTCAGCCGGTGCCGCGTTTCTCTTGCGAGCCCCCGCCAGTCAGGCCCGGCGCATGCTGGCCTACCCCCGTCAGAGTGCCAGGCCGCTCATGTCGCGCCTGCCGTACATGGCAACGAACCTTATCGCGCATCTGATCGACTGATATTGCCGATCACCTTCCGCAACTCGAGCGGCTGTAGCAGCGCATGCCGTTACATCGGATGCGCAAGTGTCGTCTGACAATCTCGCCGGAAAACTGCCGTCTCAACAATTCGGCCAGCCTGTCGTTTCGACATCGCTCACTAGCCATACTCATAAAACCTGTTCTGGTTTGCCTCGCCTTGCCTAGCCGCCGGTCGCCTGACAGCCCACATGCCGACGCAGGTTCGGTCTGCCAGCCACCGTAGGGCATGTGACGTTGGACTGTCACGTTCGACCGTATACGTCCTCAAGCCGCACGATGTCATCTTCGCCGAGATACTCGCCGCTTTGGACCTCGATCATCACCAGTCCGATATTGCCGGGGTTTTCGAGCCGGTGTTTGTGGCCGCAAGGGATATAGGTGGATTGATTAGTGGTCAGGAGTAGCTCCTGGTCGCCGTTGACTATTTTCGCAGTGCCGCTGACCACGACCCAGTGCTCGGAGCGGTGATGGTGCATCTGCAGGCTCAAGCGTCCGCCCGGCTTCACCTCGATGCGCTTGATCTTGAAGCGCTCGCTTTCCTCCAGAACCGTGTAGGTGCCCCAGGGCCGGTGCACGGTACTGTGAAGCAAGTGCGCTTCATGTCCCGCAGCCTTGAGTCCCTCGAAGAGTTTCTTGACGTCCTGGACGCGATCGCGGGATGCAACCAGCAATGCATCGGGGGAATCCACGATCACCAGGTCGCTGATGCCGACGGTGCCGATGACGCGTTTGTCCGAGCTTATGTAACTGCCCACGGTGTCGACCACATGGACATCGCCGCGAATCCTGTTGCCGCTCCCGTCAGCGGCGACCAGTTCGGCCATTGCGTTCCAAGATCCAATGTCGTTCCACCCCATTTCGCAGGGAACGACAGCGAGATTGTGGGTTTTTTCCATCACCGCATGGTCGAGTGAAATACGCGGCGCCATGGCGAAGTGCTCAGATGAGAGTTCGACGCTGGCAACATGTTCGCCGTGGCTGACGCGAGCATTATCATAGCTATCGAGAACGGCATCGATCACCTGCGGGCAATGCGCAGCCATTTCGTCGAGCATGACCTGCGCCTTGAAGCAGAAGATGCCGGCGTTCCAGAAGAAACGTTTGGACGCGACATAAGATTTGGCAGTCTCGGCGTTCGGTTTCTCGACGAACCGGACAACTTTCTCACCGTCGGCCTCGATGTAGCCGAATGCGGTGTCTGGCCTATCCGGGGTTATCCCCAAGGTTGCGATACGCCCCTGCAGCGCCTGTTCGATTGCCCGGTTCATGGCGGTTTGAAATGCGGGCAGATCACCAATCATATGGTCGGCGGGAAAAACACACAGAACAGCATCGGGACCCTGTGTTGCCTTGGCATGGACGGTTGCCGCAGCGACGGCGGCGGCGGTATCCCGACCCTCAGGCTCAAGCAGAAAGGTGCGTGGCAAAACAACGGAATCCAGCTCGTCGAAAACGTCTTTCGTAAGGAAGAGGTGCCCCGTGGACGTCACGGTAACAAGCTCCACGACATGCTGCATCGAAGCGGCGCGCAACACGGTGTGCTGGATGAGCGAAAGTCCATCCGCCACCTTGAGAAAAGGTTTGGGGTGCGATTGCCTTGAGGCGGGCCAGAGCCGCGAACCAGCTCCACCGCTGATGATGACCGGAACCACTTTCATCAAAGGTCCTCTATCTCGTCTGTAAGCGCGAACGCATGTGCCCCTTGCAGCGTCGAGGCGACGATCGCCATGGCCCTGCTCTCGGTCGAAGCTTCCGAGTAGCAGCGCAGTTCCGGGGCATTGCCGGAAGGCCGCAGATGTATGATCTCACCTGAAAGCATCCGCGCCCTGAGGCCATCGGTTTCGTCAATTTCGGCGACGGTCCCGAACGAGGCAAGAAAGTGCTGCAGTGCGTTCCGGCTTGCGAGATGATCCATCAATCTGCGCGAACTTTCCGCGGGGAAGTTCTGAAGCCGGTCACTGGCGCACACAGGAAGATTCCAAAGCCCGCGCAGTCGCGACAGCTTCTTTTTTGTCGACGCCATGGTACTGAGCACGGCCAAAATCGGGAGGAATGAGTCCCGCGTCGGCAGTGCAGTCAATGTCTTCCCATTCACGACACAATCCGAGCCCAGCAGAACACCACCATTGGCCTCAAAGCCGACGATGACGCCGCCGGCGCCGTGTAATGCTTCCATTGCTTCAATGACAAATGGAGACCCGACTTTCGTCCTCTGGACCGCGAAACCCAAGGCCTTCGAAATTCCCGAATTGGAGGTCACTGGCGTCACGATCGTGTCTGCCTTCAGGAAAAGAGCCGTTGCAAGCCCAACCAGGTCGCCGCGAAGAAGATCGCCATTTTCATCAGCGATGAGTGGCCGATCAGCGTCCGCATCGGTCGACACGATGGCATCGAGACCGAATTCGCGGACCCACTTCTTCAATTTTGCGATTGTTGCTGCGTCCACGGCTTCGGTATCGACAGGTACGAAAGTCGCGGTTTTCCCGACGGCGACCACGCTGGCACCGAGCGATCGAAGAACCTGTACCAACAGTTCCGCCGCGACCGAACTGTGCTGATAGACACCAAGTCTCATGCCGGAAAGTGAGCCCGGCTCCAGCATGTCATGGGCGCGCTCTCGATAAGAGGCGATCGCTTCTTCACAGTGCATAGGCCACGTCGTTCCCAGACAAGCCGTTGGTAAGCAATACGCAATTGATCTTTCGGCTACAAAGCGCGTAATCGCGGCCTCATCCGCCTTGCTGATTTCACCATTCGGGCCATAGAATTTGATGCCATTGCGATCGGCTGGAATGTGCGACCCGGTGACCATAAGAGCCGCCGCGCCGTGTTTGCATGCATATAGTGCCAGGGCAGGCGTGGGTATGGTGCCGCAATCGATCGGCTGGAAACCATTTGCGGCCAACGCCGCCATGCAATTGTTGGCTATCGCCTGACTGCTGTCACGTAGGTCGCGGCCTATGAAGACTGAACTATTCGGCTGAACCCGGCTGGAAATCAAACGCCAAGCGAAAGCTTCGGTATAAAGTCCGCTGGCCTTGCCGACCAATTCCGAAGCCAAACCTCGAACGCCGCTTGACCCGAATTTCATGATTTCGCTTTGCTAGTGGACAGGCAGGGTGGGGTAATGTTGCAATGGGCTAGTACTTTCTACTGCAAGCGCCATCGTTCTCAGGCACCTGCTGTTCAGGTATGCGGTCTCTACAACACGGTGTGGCGTAAGGACCCCTCAGAGTTCCGCCGAACAGCAGGGCATCCACTGGCACAGGGGCATCCACAGTTCTCCTTCTAATGGAATCTTTTGGCGGGCTCATCTAATGATCAAGGAAGTGGAGTGATCGATCGGTGCCTGCCGGTATTTCGCTATGCAGCATCATGACAGGTCCGTAAACTTGGTTGTTTGGATGGAACGCATCCATGGCATGGATAGGGCTAGAAAGCCGTCTCGATCAGCGCAATGGAACCCTGTGATTCTTGGGTAATGGATTAAGGTCAGCCAGAGCGCTCGCCGACCATGGCGTCGCCTAGGGCGCTGGACCCAAGCAGGAACCGATGCTTGGATCAGTTGGGGCGACGATCAGCGCCGACAATGTCTTGCCTTGCGACGCCCTTCAGAAAGTTGTTTCTGGAATTGCGTTCGATCAAGGCCCAGCGCAAAACCTTGATGCAGTCGTCGCCGTCGCAATCTTCGCCTTCGGCTTTGTCTACATCCATCCGTTCGAGGACGGAAACGGCCGCATTCACCGCTACCTGATCCACCACGTCCTTGCCATGCACAGCTTCAATCGCCGGGAGTGGTGTTTCCCGTCTCGGCCGCGATCCTGGACCAGATCGACGAGTACAGGCGCGTGCTGGAGAGCAATTCGAAGCGCCTTCTGCCATTGGTCGAATGGGAACCGACGCCGCAATTCAACGTCCGGGTGCTGAATGACACCGGGGATTTCTACCGATACTTCGATGCAACCCCGCACGCCGAATTTCTTTATGCCTGCCTTCGGCGGACGATCGAACGGCACCTTCCTTACGAAACAGCTTTTCTGCAGCGCTACGATCAATTCCGGCAACAGGTGAATGCCTTTATCGACACGCCCAAGCGGCTGATCGATCTGCTCTTCCGTTTCCTTAACCAGAATGGTGGCCCCTATCGAGCCGCGCCCTCGGAAAGGAATTCCCGGCTCTGACCAATGACGAAGCGCGGGCGGCTCGAGGCGATCTATGCGCAGACCAGAAAACGGCAAAGCACGCGGCAGAAGCCTTTCCCTGGGACTGCCGGTCGACCCTTGCGTTAGCGCCGAAACTCGGGACGTCAAGTTCTGGGGCAAACCGGACAAGCCGAAGGTGTGTCGGGAATGCTGCTGCGCCACGGCAGTGATTTCTGCATTATCTATACGCCTATATACGCAGTGCCGGCGTCAGCACCCCAGCGGTCGAAGATACGCGACAAGTCGCGTGCAAGTCATCTTGGGGACGCTGACAACAAGGTACGTGCGCTCAATCGCGTCCACCCCATTCACAAAACCGGCTCCGTGGAGTAGTGGGAACGCAGAGAAATCTCCGGTCGCAGCCTTACCCGGTCAAAACAAGGATTCAAACCATGAATGCCCTCGTCATCTGCTCCGGCGGATTGGACTCTGTTTCGCTCGCTCACAAGGTGGCGACCGAGCAGAAACTCATTGGCCTGCTTTCGTTCGATTACGGCCAGAGGCACAAAAAGGAACTCGGCTTTGCCGCTATCTGCGCCAAGCGGCTGGCTGTTCCGCACCAGATCGTCGATATCCGCGATGTTGGCCGGAACCTGAGCGGCTCGGCGCTGACTGATAATGTGGACGTGCCCGACGGGCACTATGCCGAAGACTCCATGAGGATCACGGTGGTGCCGAATAGGAACGCCATCATGCTGGCCATCGCCTTCGGGGTTGCCGCCGCGAAGAAGGCCGATGCGGTGGCCACTGCCGTCCACGGCGGAGATCATTTCATCTATCCCGATTGCCGGCCCGCTTTTATCGACGCCTTTCAGACGATGCAGAACCATGCCCTCGCAGGCTACGCCGATATCCGCCTGTACGCTCCGTATGTGAATATGTCGAAGGCCGACATCGTCAGCGAGGGGGCAAAGTACGCCACACCGTTCGAGGCGACGTGGTCCTGCTACAAGGGCGGTGCACGTCATTGCGGTCGCTGCGGGACATGCGTCGAACGGCGCGAAGCATTCGATCTGGCCGGCATCACCGACCCGACAGATTATGAGGACGCAGACTTCTGGCTCCACGCTATCCAGACAAGGAGCGCGTGATGTTCCGCATTACCAAAGAGTTCCACTTCTCGGCCTCGCATCAGCTCACCTCCTTGCCACCAGATCATCAGTGCGCACGTCTGCACGGCCACAACTACATCGTCGTAGTGGAGCTTTCAGGTGGCGAACTGGACGAACACGGCTTTGTGCGCGACTACCAAGATCTGGCGGCGTTCAAGCACTACATCGATGGGACGTTCGACCATCGGCATCTTAACGACGTGCTGGGGCATGACCATGCCACAGCGGAATGTCTGGCCAGGCACTTCTACGACTGGTGCAAGGTGCGGCTACCCGAAACCTCCGCCGTGCGGGTGAGCGAGACGCCGAAAACCTGGGCGGAATACCGACCATGACTTGCGCGTTGCATCCCGGAATCCGGGTGAGCGAGATTTTTGGGCCGACCATTCAGGGCGAAGGCGTGCTGATCGGCTTGCCGACGGTGTTCGTAAGAACCGGCGGGTGCGATTATCGCTGTTCCTGGTGCGACAGCCTGCATGCGGTGGACCGTCGCTTCCGCCATGATTGGGAGATGATGTCTTCCGACGCGGTTTGGCAAAAGGTCATTGCACTTTCCAGCGGTCAGCCCGTGATGGTATCGCTGTCGGGCGGCAATCCGGCCATCCAGCCGCTTGGCCAGTTGATCGACCGCGGGCATGGTGAGGGCTACCGTTTTGCATTGGAAACCCAAGGTTCGGTGTCTAAGCAATGGTTCGCGGATCTCGACGTGCTGGTACTCAGCCCCAAGCCGCCCTCAAGTGAAATGACGACAGATTGGGCCGCGTTCGACGCCTGCTTAGAGGCGGCGCAGGATAAGCCGCAGACGGCGCTCAAGCTCGTCGTCTTCGACGAAGATGACTATGCCTATGCCAAAGACGCCGCGGCGCGCTACCCGCAATTACCCGTCTATCTGCAGCCCGGCAATCACACGCCGCCGCGTCCCGGCAACGAAGACGGGTTCATCGACATGGCCGGTGTGATGAGGCGCATGGAATGGCTGGTTGAAAAAGTGACCCGTGACAGGTGGTTCGAGGCGCGTGTACTGCCGCAGCTTCATGTTCTGCTCTGGGGAAACAAACGGGGCGTCTAGCCGAAGGGGAAGGATTGCCGACGACGAGCAAGACAGACCTCTATAGCAATCTCACCCAACTGGGCGGCAGCAGCGTCGTTCCGGAAAGCCCCGAAAACACCGTGCTGGAAAAGGCACCGAAATCCGCATGAGGGCTCGCCTTATTGGGGGCGCTTCACCGCTCCTCTGGAGCGTGACTTGCTCTCGATACTACCATGCTTTTCCGCTGGGTTTGTTTGGTTGCCGATCACCGCTGCGGGACGAATGCGCTTGACAAAATAGCGACGGGCCGTTCAATTCGATGCATTCACCAGGGGAGTCCCGGCAAGGGGCTGAGATACTGCTGGCTTTCGCGGCGCAGTGACCCGTTGAACCTGATCCAGTTCATACTGGCGTAGGGACGGTGCAAGCGCTTTGCGGGAGTTTACGCCCGAGGTCCTGTTTCGGCAGGCCGACCAAAGCGTCTTTTCATCCTTCCGGCACAGAACTGGGTCTCCAATGCATGAGCAAAGGAGCCTCACGATGAATGCCCTCACCCCCGCCGTGTCGACGGGACCACTGCCCGCCTCGCGGAAAATCCACAAATCCGGCGTCCTCCACCCGCAGATCAGGGTGCCGATGCGTGAAATCTCCGTTCATCCAACGGCCGGCGAGCCGCCCGTCATCGTCTACGATCCATCAGGCCCCTATACCGACCCGACAGTCGAAACCAGCATTGAAAAGGGCCTCGCCCGGCTTCGCCATGAATGGATTACCGCGCGCGGCGATGTCGAAGCCTATGACGGCCGCCATGTCCGGCCGGAAGACAATGGATTCGCGGTGGGTGAGCGCCTGACGCCGGAATTTCCCGTTCGCAATCGGCCGCTCAGGGCCAGGTCAGGTAAGGCGGTGACGCAGCTTGCCTATGCCCGCGCCGGCATCATCACGCCTGAAATGGAGTTCGTCGCCATCCGCGAGAACCTCGGCCGCGAGATGCTGCGCGGCACGCTGCAACGCGACGGCGAAGCCTTCGGCGCATCGATCCCCGACCTCGTCACGCCGGAATTCGTGCGTGACGAGGTGGCTCACGGGCGCGCAATCATTCCCGCCAACATCAATCATCCCGAGAGCGAGCCGATGATCATCGGCCGCAATTTCCTGGTCAAGATCAACGCCAATATCGGCAACTCGGCGGTCACCTCCTCGATGGCCGAGGAGGTCGAAAAGATGGTCTGGGCGATCCGCTGGGGCGCCGATACGGTGATGGACCTGTCGACCGGTCGCAACATCCACAATATCCGCGACTGGATCGTGCGCAATGCGCCGGTGCCGATCGGCACGGTGCCGCTCTATCAGGCGCTGGAAAAGGTCGGCGGCATCGCCGAGGATCTGACCTGGGAGGTCTACCGCGACACCCTGATCGAACAGGCCGAACAGGGTGTCGACTATTTCACCATCCACGCCGGCGTGCGGCTGCACTACATCCCGCTGACCGTCGACCGGGTCACGGGCATCGTCTCGCGCGGTGGCTCGATCATGGCCAAATGGTGTCTTCACCATCACCGGGAAAGCTTCCTTTATGAGCATTTCGCGGAAGTCTGTGATATCTGCCGCGCCTATGACGTGTCCTTTTCGCTCGGCGACGGCCTTCGTCCCGGCTCGATTGCCGACGCCAACGACGCTGCGCAATTCGCCGAGCTGGAAACCCTCGGCGAGCTGACAAAGATCGCCTGGGCGAAGGATTGCCAGGTGATGATCGAGGGGCCTGGTCACGTGCCGATGCATAAGATCAAGGCGAACATGGACAAGCAGCTCGCCGTCTGCGGCGAGGCGCCGTTCTATACGCTTGGACCGCTGACGACCGACATCGCGCCGGGTTACGACCACATCACCTCAGGTATCGGCGCCGCCATGATCGGCTGGTTCGGCACCGCCATGCTCTGCTACGTCACACCCAAGGAACATCTCGGCCTTCCCGATCGCAACGACGTCAAGATTGGCGTGATCACCTACAAGATCGCAGCACACGCCGCCGACCTGGCGAAGGGGCATCCGGCGGCGAAAGTCAGGGATGACGCCCTTTCCCGCGCGCGCTTCGAGTTCCGCTGGGAGGACCAGTTCAACCTGTCGCTCGACCCTGAAACCGCGCGGTCCTTCCACGACCAGACCTTGCCCAAGGAGGCGCACAAGCTGGCGCATTTCTGCTCGATGTGCGGGCCGAAATTCTGCTCCATGCGAATATCCCACGACATCCGCGCCGAGGCACAGAAAGAGGGCATGGCGGCGATGGCGGCGAAATACCGCGAGGGCGGCGATCTCTACGTGCCCGCGGAAGAGAGCGGCGCACCGCTCATGCCGGAGGCGCATGAGCTGTCATGAAGGTGTTGATCAAAGGGGCCGGCGTCGCCGGCCTCACCGCGGCCTTCGAACTCGCCATCCGCGGCGCGGCGGTGACGGTTGCCGAGACGAGACTTAGCCTCGGCGGCAATGCGTCGTGGTTCGCGGGCGGCATGTTGGCGCCATGGTGCGAGCGTGAAAGCGCCGAGCAGCCGGTGCTCGATCTCGGACGCGACGCCGCCGACTGGTGGGATACGGCAACGCCCGGGCAGGTGACGCGGGCCGGAACACTGGTCGTGGCCGCGCCGCGCGATGCGGGCGAGCTCGACCGGTTTGCCAGTCGCACGTCGGGGTACAGGCCTTTCGATGAAAACGAAATCGCACAGCTCGAGCCGGACCTCTCCGGTCGTTTCCGCCGTGCGCTGTTCTTCCCCGACGAAGCCCATCTCGACCCGCGCCGGGCGATGGCTGCACTGCATAACAGGCTGGCGGCGATGGGCGTCGAATTCCGCTTCGGTGCCGATGCCCGGCACATTTCCGGATTCGATCGCCGGATCGACTGCACGGGGATGGCGGCAGAAGACGATGGGTTGCGCGGCGTTCGCGGCGAAATGCTGATCCTGCGTACGCCTGATGTCTCGCTGTCGCGCCCGGTCCGTCTGCTTCATCCGCGCTTTCCGCTCTATGTGGTGCCGCGTGCCGACCACCATTTCATGGTTGGGGCGACGATGATCGAAAGCCAATCCGGGGGACCGGTCACGGCGCGTTCGATGATGGAGCTTCTGGGCGCCGCCTATGCCCTCCATCCGGCCTTTGGCGAGGCCGAGATCGTTGAAACCGGTGTCGGCATCCGCCCAGCCTTTCCCGACAATCTGCCGCGTGTCGAGGCATGCGGAAGCGCCGTCGCGATCAACGGGCTTTATCGCCATGGCTTTCTTCTCGCGCCCGCCATGGCGCGCCGGGCGGCCGACCTGGTTTTCAATCAAGACGGAACCAAGGAGCTTGCTCATGAAACTGTTGGTCAACGGCAAAGCGCATGAGGTTGCCGCCACCACCCTGGCCGAGCTGCTTGCAGCGCTCGACTATGAGGGCGATTGGCTGGCGACCGCCGTCAACAGCGACCTCGTGCACAAAGCCAGCCGGGCGGAATTCCGGTTGAGCGACGGCGATCGGATCGAAATCCTCTCGCCCATGCAGGGAGGCTAGCATGTTCGAGCTTCTCGGGACGACGCTTCCTTCCCGCCTGCTTCTCGGCACCGCGCAATATCCTTCGCCGGCCATCCTTGCCGATGCGGTCAAGGCATCGGGCACGTCGGTGGTGACCGTCTCGCTGCGCCGTGAGATGGCAGGTGGCAGGGCCGGCGAGAAATTCTGGTCGTTGATCCGCTCGCTGGGCGTCAGAATCCTCCCCAACACTGCTGGCTGTCACTCCGTCAAGGAAGCGGTCACCACTGCGAAAATGGCGCGCGACGTCTTCGGTACGAGCTGGATCAAGCTCGAAGTGATCGGCAGCCACGACACGCTGCAGCCAGACGTGTTCGGCCTGGTCGAAGGCGCCCGCATCCTGTGCGAAGATGGCTTTTCGGTATTCCCCTATACCACCGACGACCTTGTCGTGGCCGAACGGCTGCTGGAGGCGGGCTGCAGGGTCTTGATGCCGTGGTGCGCGCCGATCGGTTCCGCCCTCGGACCGGTCAACATGACGGCACTGCGCTCGATGCGCGGACATTTCCCTGACGTCCCGCTGATCGTGGATGCAGGCCTCGGGCGACCGTCACACGCCGCAACGGTCATGGAGCTCGGTTTCGACGCCGTGCTCCTGAACACGGCGGTCGCCAGGGCGGCCGATCCGGTCGGCATGGCGCGTGCGTTCGGCAAGGCGGTCGATGCCGGTCGCGAAGCCTTCAGTTCAGGATTGCTCGAGCCACGCGAGGTCGCCGTGCCGTCGACGCCGATATTCGGCAGGGCGGTTTTCTCATGAAGCTCGATCCGTTCTACCTAATCGTCGACAGCGCAGCCTGGATCGAACGGCTGCTGCCGCTCGGCGTCAAGCTGGTGCAGCTGCGTATCAAGACCAAGGATGAGGCCGGGTTGCGCGCGGAAATCCGGAAGGCAACGGCCTTGTGCGCCGAGCACCAAAGCCAGCTCATCGTCAATGACCATTGGCGCCTGGCAATCGAGGAAGGCTGCAACTTCGTCCATCTCGGCCAGGAGGATTTGCAGACCGCCGACCGCGCGCGGATACGGGCAGCCGGCGTCAGGCTCGGGCTGAGCACGCATGATCATGTCGAACTGGAGACGGCCTTGTTTGCCGAGCCCGATTACATCGCGCTCGGTCCCATCTACCCAACCATCCTGAAGAAGATGAAATGGGCGCCGCAAGGGCTCAAACGAATCCGCGAGTGGAAGCGCCGGGTCGCACCTGTCCCATTGGTCGCCATTGGAGGCCTCAATCCTGACCGGCTCGACGGTGTCTTTGCGGCTGGCGTGGACAGCGCGGCCGTCGTGACCGACATCACGCTGAATGCCGATCCCGAAGCGCGCACACGAGAATGGATCGAAAAGACGGAGCGATGGCGCTGAGGCGAGAACCGCATGTGCTTGTCGTTGGCGGGTCGGACTCCAGCGGTGGAGCTGGAATTGCCCGCGATATAGAAACGGTTTCCGCCTTCGGGGTGCGAAGTTGTCTTGCCATCACCGCCGTGACAGTCCAGACGCACTCGGCTGTCGAGCACGTCAAGCTTGTGCCGTCGGAGCTTGTCGCCGCTCAGATGCGCGCCGCGTTCGCTGCCAACGCTGTCGCGGCCGTCAAGATAGGCATGATTGGGACATCGGCGGCTGTTGAGGCAGTCGGCGCTGTTTTGGTCAACCGCCAAGTGCCTGTGGTACTCGACCCGGTCCTGGCCTCTACCTCGGGACGCAATCTGCTGGCGGACGATGCCATTAATATGCTGCGCCACGATCTGATGCCGATCTGCCGGCTTGTAACGCCTAACCTGGTCGAGCTGGCTGCGTTTACCGGCTCGTCACCGGCCGCGGACGAAGAAGGGGCTTGTCGTCAGGCTGAAGAGCTATCGAGGACGGTGAGGACCGCTGTACTCGTCAAGGGCGGCCATGCACAAGGAACCCGTTGCGTCGACGTGCTTTTGCAGCCGAACCAACCGGCAGTTCGGTTCGAGGCGCCCCGCTTGCCGCGAGGGATGCGCGGAACGGGTTGCATGATGGCCAGCGCAGTCGCCGCCTCGCTTGCTCTTGGAGCGTCGCTGGAAGCGAGCGTGCGCCAAGGCAAGCAATATGTTTTCGATGCGCTTGCCGGATCGAAGGACCTCGGGCCGAAAAGCTGATCGGGCCGAACGTATCCAACGCTCCGATCAAGTCTGGCAGGCGATCGTGGGTCTACTCCTAGGACATGAAGGCCCTATCCGAGGGGTGAGAATGCGGCATACACGGTCGCTTTCGCCTATCAACAACACGCCGCTTTGAGGAGGAAGCCGCATGTCTCTGTGCCAACCGGTTGATGGGTCATCCGAAACCCGCATCTAGTCGTCGCTAGCGACCGCATGCCGCTTGGCACGTTGTTGGGTGAGCGAACGTTCGAACCGGGGTTAGCCAACTCGAGCCATAATTGCGGATTGAATCGCCGTTGCGGTATATAGGGAAGCATCTAACGACAGATTCCCAAACGCCGGTTGACAAAGGAGGTAGTTTGCACCTGCCGCTTCCAGCTGTTCAAGAAGAGCGTGTCCCGCAGAAGCTGCCGTTCCTACTACGCACAATTCCTTCTCGATTGCTGCATCGAAGGTCAGCGGCAGGTTTGGTGGAGTCGGCATGCCATTAAGATCATAAAGGAATTTAAAGCTCTTGAGCCACCGTTCGTAAGCAGGTGCGGCGAGTGAACGTGCATCTGTTTCAGAACGCCCAATCACGACCATTCGGAGCAATCCAAGAAATGGCGTTTGGTCGTCCGCCTCACTGGTGTGCTCTCGACGGAAGGCATCAGTGATTCTTCGAACGGAAGAGGAAGGTCCCACGCACGCGATGTTCACGCCATTCGCAGCGGCCCAGACTGCCGATTCCGGTCGATTGGTGGCGATCCAAGTCGGCGGATGTGGACGCTGATGAGTTCTTAGCGTCAGCGGAACGCTGTTCAACTCAAAATGGCGACCTTGATAGGATAGCGTGCCGCCCTTCAGCGCATTGATAAGAATTTCGCTGGCTTCCGCATAGTGGTTTGGCGCCGCGTCCGAGCCAATCCCGAAGTAACCCAATTCGATCGGGAGCGAGCCGCGCCCTATCCCAAGTTCGAGCCTGCCACCGCTCAATTGGTCCAGCATACAGATCTCTTCGAACGCACGTAGCGGATGATAGAGGGCAAGCAGCATTACCAACGGGCCGACACGAAGGCGCCGGGTTCGCTGGGCTACGCTCGACAAGAACAGATTCGGTGAGGGACCTCTCCCATGTGGGGTACAATGGTGCTCTGCGAGATGATATGCATAGAACCCAAGGTGATCGCACGCCTCCGCTAACATCAGGCGATCTTCGTACTGTCGGGCGATATCGGGGCCGTCCTCGTCCAGATGATCGAAGATGCCGACAGCTAGGCCTGAAGGAAAGGCCTTATCCATGATATTGTCTCCATTTTTGACGCAGAAAGTACGGTTGCTTGCGTATTCCAAGCAATTTAAAGATTTCTCGCTCGTGTAATCGCTCGGATTATTGGCTGCGAAATGCTAAAGCAGAGCCTTAGCAGCCTAACGCGGGGGTGTTGACATATTCAATATTCTGCTAATACGACTAGCGGCACGAAGAAACGCATCCATTTGCTCTTTTGTACCGATGCTGACGCGGATGTAATTTTCCAAACCTTTATCTGGAAAGACGGCAACAAGTATTTTTTGCCTTGCGAAGGCTGATTGCCACCATGAGCCGTCCTGTGCCGTTGGCACGCGGGCAAGCAAGAAGTTTGCGTGGGAAGGGATTACGGAAAATCCAAGTTGCGACAGCGCGAGCGTCACTCGCCGTCGTTCATGCCTGATGTGTCTGTGGTTGTCTGCATAGGCGGCGCGGTGCGCAAGGACGCTGATACCAACCGCCTGCCCGATCACATTCATGTTGAAGACGTTCTGGATGTTGCGTAGCCTGCCGATAATTTCAGGATGACCGAAACCGAAACCGACGCGAACGCCGGCGGCAGCATAGCTTTTCGAAAATGTCCTTAAGACCAGAAGGTTCGAATAGCGATTGATGAGGCGTAGACCATTCTCGGGTGCAAAGTCGACGTAGGCCTCATCCAGCACGATCAAGCGGTCCGATTTCGCTACCAGGCGTTCGATATCGGCCACCGGAACGAACGTTCCAGTCGGATTGTTCGGATTGGCTAGCAGAATGAACTTGGCGTCCTTTGCAGGACCGAAGAGCAATTGCTCCATCGGCAAGGAATGATCTTTGCTAAATTCGATTTCGACAAATTGAGCACCCTGCAACGTTGCAAGTTTGCGGTTGAACGAAAAACCTGGCGACATCATCGCCACGCTATCCCCCGGGGTAAGGAATGCTCTGTAGACAAGTCCAAGCAGTTCAGACGATCCGTTGCCGGCGATCACCTGATCCATGGAGACGCTGTAGGCATTCGCGGCTGCTTCTCTCAAGCTGATGTTATCGTCTTCTGGATATAGATACTGCCGTTCGAGAGCTGCAATCGCACTTTGCATTATGATTTCCGGAAGCGGGAAGGGGTTCTCATTCGTGTTTAGTTTTACCCAACTTGAATCCGGCGCTGGTGTATCGGATGGCAGAGCATCTAACTGTCTCGCCACTTGCGAAAGAGACGACAGCACACTCTGAAGTTTTGCATCGGACATGTTTTTCTCCGTTTCAGTCGCAGAGGGAATCCGGGATGAACTGATGGTCTGAGCACATGGCCGACCAACAGTGCATTCACACCGCCGTTGTCAGCACATTGACCCCGCGAGGTCGGGCGGGCTGTCCTCCCGGGTCGGATTGGCCCGACGCTCAGTCCGCATCCACTCGTCATCGGGCCAAGGCTCCGCCAACCACCAACGCTTGATTTGTCCCTGATATTTGCCTCGGTCAGCCTTTCAAGGACGCTTGATCTGATGCCGTATTTCCTCAGCGTGTATCCAATCTGGCGCGGCGTCAGTCCAAGGAGGCGCCGCCTTTGTCTGCACCGAACCATCTCTTCACGGCCGCGATGACACGCTCGCGATTTGACATACTCGTACCTTTAAAGAGGCTGCGCTGGGAGGCGCCAGCGGTGCCTGGTCGCTGACGACGGACGGGACCGTAGCGGCGGCCCAAGGAGCAGCCTCAGTCGGCCGCGTGGCCGGCCTGTCTGGCATCATCGGCCCAGTTGCGGCACCTTGTTGCCCGGTCCGCTCTTCCACGGCGCCGCGAAAAAACACTGTCCGTGGCATTCTGCCGATTGACGCTCCCGCTGCCAGGAACATGCGATGCAGCTTCACGGTCTGCCCAACCAGATTGGCGATTGTGGTGAGGAGGCGCAGGTCGTAATCGAGGAGGGAACTTGATTTGTTGTCCAAGATGCGGTCGATGGTCGGCGTGCCCACGACGTTCGCATCGACGCGAACGGGTACGCCGATGAACGAGACTTTCATGCTGTCGGACGCCCCGAGCACGTCCTTGTCGGCGGCGTTGAAAGCCGGGTCCACCGCTTGGTTGCGGATTTTGACTGGTCACGGGCAAGCGCGAAAAACGCCTTAGCCGTAAGTCGGGACGCTGCAACGTGGTCGAGTGCACAGCGGTGCGATGCCTTGCCATGGAGTTTCCTTTCATGAATCGCGACCGTCGACTGGCTTCTGCACGCCGCAACCGCACGTTGATTCACGAGACGGGAATGGGGCGGGAGAGTCAATCGAGCTTTCTTTCATTCGCGAAAGGAAACTCTGCGCTCATGATAGAATTCCATCAGTTTCATATAGCTCCGGTAGATGATATCGAACGGCAGAATGTCTGCCCCGGCGTCGCCGCGGTGCCGGTGCTGATGGCCCGGGCCATCAGCCTAATCAGCTCCTGGCAAAGCTGGGCGCAGTGGCGTGGCGACCGCCATCGCGACGATGCCATCTACGAGGGCCGACTGCGACTCCGGCGTGATTTCATTCACAATCGCGACAGCGTCTTGAGCTTTGCGCACCTCGCGGAGCTCCTGATGGCCCCCTGCCCCCGCCGACCATACAGAAGCCGACGAGCTCAGGTTGCCGTGCATGAGATCCAGCGTGGTCTCGTATGTGATCTGCCGCTTCTCGAGGGTCACGAGCGTATCGAGCACCTCCAAACTCGGCGCGTTGTCACGGAAATAGGAGCGAAAGCCGATTTCGCGGAGCTCGTGCCCCTGCAAGCGGTGGCTGCCGACGAAGACCGCCCCTTGCCGGGCCGTTTTGCGACCGTGGAAAACATCCAAGCGGCGGCCCCCCGACCTCGTCCCGCCATAGGAGGAAACGGCACCGCGACCTTGATGCAGTGTCATGGATGGATGGGGCATTATTCGGGGACCGAACCAATCCACAGAAATATTTTGTTGGTATTTTTGTTGGTCCGCGCTCCTATTGCTCCATGCCGAGGCGATTGAAAACGAACTCAAATTTTCTCTACTTGGATTCCGCCTCGGATGAGGCGAAGGCATTCATGGCCATAGGCGAGAGTTTTGCCAAGCATGAGACCGTGAAGCATTCCAGCCACGAATATCTTCGCGACACGGTCCACGTCAATTAGGTGGAGGGTTTCAATTCCCGCGTGCGGCGGACGATCGCCGGCGTCTTTCACCATATCAGCCCGCAACATGCCGACCTGTATTTCCATGAAATCGGCTTCCGCTGGTCTCAGCGCGTCGTGTCTGGAAGCGCCATTCGGAAAACTCGGCATGGCCGGGAAATCATGCGAAGGCTCTGGTCACGGGTGCCGCCAGCGCTGCAACTGCCGACTGTCTTTTGCGCCGCCACGGGACGTCAGATGCGGCGAAGCCCCGATGGTGGCATCACTATCAAATCGGCCGTAGCTGTCTTTGGTTGATAAAGGCCGGGGTAAGGATGAATGAACGCAGCAATGTAGACAGGCTCGTTTTTGGAAGAGACCTCTAAGTCGAGGGCGAATACCTTGTCGCTAGTCTAGGAAGGGGTCTGCGCCGGCGCGCGACGGCGCCTGTCGGGCTTCTCCGCGGTCCTCTCCAATATCATGAGCAATGCGCCGGCCGTGCTGGCGCCCAGGCCCTTCATACCGGTCTGGAAACCCGGATGTGCCTGGCCTGATTGTCGCCATGAGTTCCACGCTGGTCGACAACTTTACGCTGCTCGGCTAGGTCGCCAGACTGATCTTCCCCGAGCAGGCGCAGATCGCTGGCACAGATCTCAGTTTTGGGCGTTTTCTTCAAGGCCGGACTGCCGCTGAAGCTGATCACGCTCCATAACGGTTCGGTTGCTATGCGCAAGGCCTCGGTCGTGCTCCTATATTCCACGGAGAATTACTCATGGCTGCTTACGCAACGTTTCTTAACACCGATTTTAATAGCGCAAAAGGATTTCCGACGTAATGCTGCAGTGCAACAGAACGGTCTTTGAGCGTGCCGTTTATGCACTGTCACCAGGAGATCCGAATGCTCGAACAGACCCCAGACAAACCGCACGAGCCTTTGGCGCAACAGACCCTTCCCGCTGAGAAGTTCCGCAAGTCGCGGTCGCTGCGATTAATGTTCGCGATCGTCCTCTTGGGCGGTAGCTCTTTTGCCATCTATGCCTACAGCAGCGCTCGCCCTTCGGACGCCGTCGCGCTCGCAACTGTCGCACCGGCGCCTCCCATTGTGGTCAAGGCAGCGCAGGCGCAACTTGGGAACGTTCCGATCTGGGTCACAGGGCTCGGAACCGTGCAACCCTTCAACAGCGTGACAGTCAAGCCTCGCGCCAATGGGCAGATCAACGATATCGTCTTCACTGAAGGCCAGATGGTGCATGCGCACGATGTGCTCGCCCGCCTGGACCCGAAACCCTTCCTTGGACCTCTGCATCAGGCCGAAGCGACGCTGGCCAAGGATCAGGCACAACTCACCAATGCTCAAGCTGATCTGCAACGCGTTTCGAGCCTTGCCCAGAAAGGCTTTGCCACGGGCCAGGTCCTCGATACGCAAAAGGCGCAGATCGCCCAGACGGAGGCGACGATTTTGGCGGACAAAGCCGCCATCGAGAACGCGCAGACCCAGATAGACTACACCACCATCACCTCGCCGATCGACGGCGTGGCGGGCATACGGATGATCGATGCGGGCAACATGATCACTTCGACCGATCTGGGGATTGTGACAATCAATCAGCTCGAGCCGATTTCGGTCGTGTTTACCGTGCCGGCGGACGCCGTCGCTGACTGGCCGGTCGGAACGCCAGCGTCCGCGATTTCCGTCACCGCCCTAGCGGCCAACGATAGCAGGATGCTCGACACGGGAACTTTGAGCCTCGTCGACAATCATATCGATCCCGCGACGGCTACCATCAAATTGAAGGCGACTTTCCCGAACAAGGACCATCAACTGAAGCCGGGGCAGTTCGTCAGTGCCCTGTTCCAGAGCGTGCTCCTGTCCGAGGCGACTTCGGTTCCATCAAGTGCCGTTCAGCAGTCGGCCAACGGCACTTACGTCTATCTGGTCAAGCCGGAGGACTCGACGCTGGTCCAGCGCAAGGTGACGGTCAAACGCGTAGCCGGCGACGTCACCGTGATTGCTTCGGGCTTGAATGCCGGCGATACGGTCGTCACCGAGGGGCAATACAGCCTGAAGCCCGGGATGAAAGTGTCGACGCAGAGCGCCGGATCGCAGGACGCGGCAGGCGAAGCTTTGGGCCATCGAAGGGATCGAGTGTGAGCGTCTCCAACATATTCGTCCAGCGTCCAATTGCGACCGGGCTGCTGACGCTCGGCATCGTGCTCGTGGGCATGGTTGCGTACATGCTTCTGCCGATCTCGTCGCTGCCTCAGGTCGATTTTCCGACCATCGCTGTAGAGTCCACGTTGCCCGGCGCCAAAGCGGAAACGATGGCGAGCACGGTAGCGAGCCCGCTCGAACAGCAATTCTCGACCATACCCGGCCTAGCCCAGATGACGTCGACGAGTACGCTCGGCAAAACCGACATGACGCTGCAGTTCGATCTCAGCCGCAATATCGACAGCGCGGCCCAGGACGTTCAGGCGGCGATCAACGCGGCGAGCGGCTCATTGCCAAAGGCAATGCAAAGTCCGCCCACCTACCACAAGGTCAATCCGGCACTGTTCACCGTGATCTCCATCGTGCTGCAGTCGGACACGATCCCCCTCCCGCTGGTCATGGATGCGGCGTCTAATATGGTTGCCCAGACCTTGTCCCAGATTCCGGGAGCCGGCTTCGTGGACATGCCCGGTTCTTCGAAATCGGCCATCCGAATCCAGCTCGATCCCATGAAGCTGGCCAGCCTCGGGATGAGCCTCGAAGACGTTCGGTCCGCGCTGGTAGTGGGGACGACCAACGGACCCAAGGGCACTCTCGAAGGCGCGCAGCGCTCGGTCACGCTCGACGCCAATAACCAACTCCTCACCTCGGCGGACGCGAGCGCGGCAATCATCGCCTACCGCAACGGATCTCCGATAAGGATCAGCGATATCGGACGCGCGATCGACAGCGTCGAAAACACGACGTTGGGTGCATGGTACAATAATCGGAAGGCTGTCCTCATAGACGTTCATCTGCAGTCGGGCGCTAACGCGGTTGACGTCGTGAATGGCGTCAAGGCCGCCCTGCCAGGACTGCGGTTGCGCCTCCCTCCCTCCGTCCAGATCATGACGGCGGGTGACTCTACGGTTGCCGTTCGCGCAGCCGTGGCCGACGTCCAGTTCACACTCATGATTACGATCGGGTTGGTTGTCCTCACGATCTTCCTATTCCTCAAGAGCATGAGCGCGACCATCATTCCGGCCGTCACGATTCCCGTTTCCCTGATCGGCACATTTGGCGTGATGTATTTGTTGGGTTACTCGCTGGACAACATTTCGCTGATGGGACTCACGATCGCCGTAGGGTTTGTCGTCGACGATGCGATCGTCGTGATCGAGAACATCGTCCGGCACATCGAGGGCGGCGAATCCCCTCTTGAGGCCACCTTGAAGGGGGCGAGCGAGATCGGCTTTACGGTCGTTTCCATGACCGCATCGCTGATCGCGGTCTTTATCCCGCTGCTTCTGATGAGCAGCATGGTCGGCCGGCTGTTCCGGGAGTTCTCCGTCACCATAGCGGTAGCGCTCATCATTTCGGCGCTCGTTTCGCTCACCCTTACGCCTATGATGTGCGCCCTGATGATCAAAGGCCATGGTCACGAAGCCAAGCCCAACCGCTTATCCAGCCTGCTCGAGCGCGGCTTCGACTTCATCCAGCGGGGTTATAGCCGTTCGCTCCGCGTCGTGGTCGGACATCCAAGGCTTGTTCTCCTCTGCTTTTTCGCAACGCTGGCTGTAACGGCGGAGTTGTTCCTAGCGATCCCGAAGGGCTTCTTCCCACAACAGGACCTCGGGCTGATTTCCGGGTCCACGCAGGCCGCGCAGGATATCTCCTTCCAAGCGATGGCAGCCAAGCAGCAGGCCGTTGTCGATCTCATCCTGAAAGATCCGGCGGTCGACACGGTCCGGTCCACCCTCGGCGGCTCCGGGCGCATGAACTCCGGCAACTTGCAGATCGTCCTCAAGCCGCTGTCGGAACGATCCGTGTCCGCGGATCAGGTGATTGCACGCCTCCGCAAGGAAACGGCCGGTGTGTCCGGCGTCAGCGTGGGCATGCAGGCTGTACAGGGCATCAACGTGGGCGCACGCGGCTCCCAGACGCAGTTCCAGTACACCTTGCAGGACCCCAACCTGCCCGAACTGTACAGATGGGCCGACACGATGACCGCCGAATTGCGCAAGCTTCCTCAGGTCCGAGACGTTGCGAATGACCTGCAAGCCGTGGCGCCGCATGCCAGCATCGCTGTCGACAGGGACACGGCATCACGCCTCGGCATCACGCCGCAGGCGATCGACGACACACTCTACGACGCATTCGGTCAGCGGCAGGTCACGACGATCTTCACCCAAGCCGACCAGCACAAAATCGTCATGGAGATCGATCCGAAATACCGAGTCGATGCAGGCGCGCTTGATGCGATCTATGTCGGAAGCAATTCGGGCAAGCAGGTTCCGCTCAGCGCTTTCGCCAAGGTCAGTAGCTCCGTGGCGCCGCTGACGATCAACCATCAGGGCTTGTTCCCTTCCGTAACGCTGAGTTTCAATCTCGCGCCCAACGTCGCCCTCGGGGACGCGGTTACGGCGGTCGAAGCCATGCAGGCACGGATTCGCATGTCCGCGACGGTGCAGACCGGGTTCCAGGGCACCGCACAGGCCTTCCAGGCCTCGCTCAGCACGCAGCCGATGCTAATCGTGGCAGCCCTGATCGCCGTGTACATCGTTCTCGGCATGCTTTACGAGAGCGTGATCCACCCGATAACCATTCTGTCGACCTTGCCTTCAGCGGGAGTGGGCGCCCTCGCGACGCTTATGCTTGTTGGTGGTCAGCTTGATGTCATGGGGCTTGTCGGCATCATCCTGCTCATCGGCATCGTGAAGAAGAATGCGATTATGATGATCGACTTTGCATTGTCAGCCGAGCGGGACCGCGGCTTGCCGCCAAAGGAAGCCATTATCCAAGCCTGCATCTTGCGGTTCCGGCCCATCACAATGACCACGCTCTGTGCGCTGTTGGGCGCGCTGCCGCTCGCTTTAGGTACTGGCGTCGGTTCGGAACTCAGACGCCCGCTCGGCATCGCGATCGTGGGCGGACTCTGCGTGTCGCAGCTGCTGACGCTGTACACCACGCCGGTCATCTACCTCTACATGCAGCAGTTTGCAGGCTTGATGATGGGCGTCAAGTATCGGATCATCGGGCGTCGGCCCGCGCTCCCCGCAGTCCCGGCAGAATAGGTTGGGGAGCGGCCGTGCTTGGCCCGCTGACGCCCGCCGGGGTGCAGCAACAACGTGGCCAATGGGAGAGGACAACACGCTGTGATTAAGGTCCTGGTCGTCGAAGACGATGCAGATACGGCCGATGAGATCGTCGACGAATTCTGTGCGGCGGGGTTCGAAGTCGAGCGCGCCGCGACCGGGCCGGACGGGTTGACTAAAGCCAAAACCCAGGCCTTTGACGTGATCACGCTCGATCGCCTACTGCCTGGCCTAGACGGTCTGAGCCTTCTCGAAAACTTGCGCGGAGGCGGCGTGGATACGCCGGTTATGGTCCTCAGTGCACTGTCCAGTGTTGACGAGCGCATAAGAGGATTGCGGGCGGGCGGGGACGACTACCTCGTGAAACCGTTCTCGCTGGCTGAACTGCGGACGCGCATCGAGGTGCTGGCGCGCCGCACTCCCGATCAGCGAGCCACGGTCCTGCGGCTCGCCGACCTGGAACTTGACCTTTTGACCCGCACGGTACGACGCGGTACCCGCATCGTCGAACTCGTACCGCGCGAGATCACCCTGCTCGAATATCTGCTTCGGCATGCCGAGCAAGTCGTCACGCGAGGGATGCTTTTCGAGCATGTCTGGCACTATCGCTTCGATCCAGGAACGAACCTCGTCGACGTTCATATCGGCCGGTTGCGCCGTAAGATCGATCTGGCAGATGAGTTGCCGCTGATCCATACGATTCGTGGTCGGGGGTTTGTCCTTCGTGCACAGGACTAGGATCTTCCAAACGGCCAGCTTCCGCCGCACGATCGGCGCGGCGGGGATCCTTGCCCTCGCGCTTCTGCTGATGGCTGGGTTTTTCTACAGGGAGACAGTTGGCTATCTCACCAAACAGATCGACGATTCGCTGATCGGCGATGCGCGTTCTTTCGCACGGGATGATCCGGCATCCCTTCCAGCCCGCATCGAGAAAGCATTGGCTATCGACAAGCGGCAGGAAAAGGCCTTCGGCATCTTCTCAGCCGATCGCACGCGGCTCGCCGGTAACATCGCAATACTGCCATCAACATTGCCGGAGCTCGATATCCCGACAACTCTGGTGCTATCCCTGGACAACGGTGCGGAGAAGCGATCGGAGAGCGTACGCGGCGTCGCGACCATCCTCACCAATGGCAGCATACTTATACTGGGGCGTGCAACGGCATCGCTGGACGAAATAAAAGAAATCGTCGCTAGGGCCATGGCGCTCGCAATCATCCCTGCGATCGCGCTTTCGTTGATCGGCGGGCTGGTGATGAGCCGGGCGATGTTACGGCGCGTCGAGGCTGTGCGCCGAGCCTGTAGTTCCATCATGGAGGGCCATTTCGACCGAAGATTGCCGGTTCATAAGCGCCAAGACGAATTCGACAAGCTGTCGGTGATCGTCAACACGATGCTGGACGAGATCGAGCGGCTCATAGCGGAAGTGAAAGGGGTCGGCGATTCCATTGCCCATGACCTCCGAACGCCGCTGACGCGCTTGCGCGCACGCCTTGAGCGCAGTTTGCGTGCAATTTCGGGTGATGCACCTGTCAGGGCTGCGATGCAGAAGTCCTTGGCGGACATCGACCAGCTGCTGGCGACGATCGCTGCCCTGATGCGGATTGCCGAGGTGGAGCAGAGCCGCCGCCGTGAGAATTTTTCACGTGTCGATCTCGGCGACATCGTGACCGCGTTGGCTGAATTCTATGGGCCGATCGCAGAAGAAGGCGGCCTCGATTTCGCAGTCGTTTGCCAGCCGGCGGTGCCGATAGACGCTGATGGCGACTTGCTGTTCGAGGCGTTAGCTAATCTCGTCGACAACGCAATAAAATTCACCCCGCCGGGCGGGCGGGTCGGGCTAGAGCTTGTTGGCACGCCGACAGCAGCGGTCGTGCGGGTTTGGGATACGGGACCCGGCATTCCCTTCGAGGAGCGGGGCAACGTGCTCCGGCGCTTCTATCGCCTCGACCGCAGCCGCCATGATCCGGGATATGGGCTCGGATTGAGCCTTGTCGCAGCCATAGCGCGGCTGCATCAATTTTCATTAAGCCTTCGCGATCACGAGGGCGGCGGACTGAGTGCTGAACTATCCTGTCCGGCGGCCCGAGTGAGTAATAGGCTTTGATAAAAAGGGCGATGTGATGGCGACGTCAAGTCCGGGCTTTTAGAGCCTCACTTTCGGCAGAGTCGGCGTAGTGCGGCCATGGACATCCCGGCGTCTCCTGGGACCGTGTTGACGTGAATTTCGGTCGGCACGAAGGGTGCGTTTACCATCCGCTTCATTGGGCTCTCGCACCACCAATGCGCATGCGACAATCGCGCCCTCCGCCAACGACGGCGCTCCCCAGCCGTAGGGAATCGCTCTGTTGTCTGAGGGGATCAAACGCGCTTCACGCGTCTTCTGCTCGTCCGGCCATCTGCTGAAGCCGTTCACCAAATCGGCCAACTCTGAATCCGAAAATCCGTCGAGATTGCCGTCGCGGGCAACCACCGCGCCGGCGATGGCAAGCGTCTCTTCGCGCGCCTTCTGCTGGTCCGACATTGCGTCGGAGATGCGATGCGGGCCTCCTTCGCTATCAGGACGCCCTGCTTGTCCGACCAACTCTCCGGTGCTGCCCATATTCCCTCTCCGATCCAGCAAAACGCATCGCCTAAAGCCTGTGAACAACAGGGCATCATTGGTTTGAGGGCGGTCACGCGAGACTGCAACGGCATGCTTAAAAGCCGCAGCATTCACGCAGCGGCAACTGCCTCGACAACGCCGCAATGAAAAGCTTCTTCGCCACTCGATCGCTTCGACATCAGGCTGAAGCTCAAAGGGCTGAGCCCTATACAAAGGCCCCTAAATCACTGTGAACCGTACCGCTTTGCGGGGAGAATCTACGGTTTTTTCATTGCGGTACAGATTGAGCGATATCGATCAGGCAGCGTTCGAAATCCAGTTCAAAAGAGCAGTCTTCGGTTTGGCGCCGACCGAGAAATCGGCCACTTCGCCGCCCTTGAAGATCGCGAGCGCCGGAATGGAGCGCACGCCCAATTGGGCGGCGAGTTCCGGGTTTTCATCGATGTTGAGCTTGGCGACCTTGATCTTGCTTTCCATCTCGACGGAGATTTCCTCGAGGCTCGGAGCAATCATCTTGCAGGGATCGCACCATTCGGCCCAGAAATCGACGACGACGGGTGCTGCGGATTCCAGAACTTCCGACTGGAAGTTATTTATATCGACTTTCACGGTAGCCATGGCTGCTCCTTCTCATCGGCCGCTCCAGTTTGCGCTTCCTCTACCGGAGCTGAAGTTCCGGCTTCATGTTGGACCCGACACTGATCCTGATCGGCAAGATCGAGATATTTCTCGCCGTGACCGAGAGCAATGGGATCCGGGGGGAAGTATCTGCTTCACAAGCGGCAAAATACCCGCCATTATCAAGAAGCGTACTCAATCCACGTGATAGCCGAACGCTGTTTCCACTTTGACTGAGCCTCGGGTGAGATGATGTAAGTTTTCCGAGCGGCAAGTGGACCTCCGTTCAATATCGAATGCGCCGATTTGAGCGTGTCCTTTAATGAAGATCCAAAATTCTGAAGCGTCAACGTCGAAACGGGTTACACTCGTAATATGGATAGATCGGACATGCTGGACTTGGCTCGCAAGCATGGGATCTCCGAAGCGACGATCTACAATTGGAAGGCCAAATTCGGCGGCATGGACGTTTCCGAGGCGAAGCGGCTGAGGGCCTTGGAAAAGGAGAACGCGAAGCTGAAGAAGCTTCTGGCTGAGCAGATGCTCGACGCGGCCGCCCTTCGCGAGCTGCTTTCAAAAAATGTTGACCCGCCCCGTGTAAGGGTCGTTTCGATCAGGACGATGCAGTCTGCACAAATGTATCCGGCCTCTTGCAAGTGGGCCGCTGTCGCGGCCAGGCCATGATGAGATCCGCCCGTGCGGTTCCCAAATAAATGGTGGTCGGGCTCACAACCCGCTTTTTTGCACAGGGCTTATGGCGCGCCGATCGACTGTCTCGTCCTCACTTTCACGAGCCTCGCAGTCTGGAACAAATGGGATCAGCTAGAGGCCGGATCCCGCCGTTCGTAGCTTGCGCCGGGCTTAGTCATCACTACCCATGCGATCCGCCCAATCTTGGCCGCCAAGGCGACGGTGACCTTGTTAGTGTGCATGCGTGCCTGAAGTCCATCGAGCCAGGCGCCAAGGTGATATCGCGAGCGATCAAGGTGTGTCACGCAGGAGCGGGCGCCATGGATGATCATCCGGCGCAGATATCGGTTGCCGCGCTTGCTTATTCCCAACAGCTTCGTTTCTCTCCCGTAGAGTATTCTCTGGGAACAAGACCCAAGCTGCCATATCGCGGGCCTCTTTGAACTGTCGGGCAGATCCAGCTGCTGCCAAAAGCGCCCTCGCCGCGAGTGGACCAATGCCCGGGATAGTCATTAATCGACGTGCGGTATCGCTTTGAAAGGCAATCGCCTCGCGGTTGACTTCAGCAATCCGCAGCTCCATCTGCCGCAGCTCGTCGAACGTGTAGATGCAAGAATGCGACGCATACCCGAAGCTACCCCAGAAGAGATGAACGGGGCTGACTTTGCCCAAATATGAGGCCCGGAACCTTTGGACCACTACCGACACTGATATGAACGCCCTAAAGACCGCGCGACAGCCTCGCTGTCATAGGGCCGCTCGATCAGCGCATGCGACGCGTGCTGTCCGTCCATCGGTGGATGTACCGACAAGCTGGTGATCGACAAGGTCGAAGCTCAACTCGATCTCACCCACGCTATCCGGCACCAGGCCGGTGGTGAACCCACGGGCGTTCGGGTAGAACATCGCATGCCATGAGTGGTTCACCCACGGTGTTCGCGCGAGCCGATATTTGCCAACGATCTGTGCGTAGAGCTGCAGCGCAGCGGCTGTATCGCGCCACGGCAGATATGGGATATCCGGCCACCTCTCATCCATGTCTCACTCCATGTCTCCGCCGTGAATAGAGAATCGATCCATTTTGCGCCCGATTGACAGGTCCCGACCTGACCGCAGCCTGCGTTCTTAGGCACCTGGATACGCCCAAATGGTACATGATCGGACTGACGATGAACGAGGCCGCGAGCTCCTGCGCAGTCGGACCGGCAAACACTTCGGTGACGGCGATCGTTCGAGGCTCTCCCGATTTGTGAAAGCAATCGAGGAGACAATCCGAGCCAAACTCAGAAATAGTCGGATCGGCCCCAGAGATAAGGTTCAGGAGCGATGGGGCTGGGGGAACGGCAATATTCGGGAACAGAACCAATCCACTGAAGAATTTTGTTGGTATTTCTGTTGGCTTGAGCGGCCGTCGGCCAGCGCTAACCGCTTAGAACTAAGTCCAGATTTCCCCCGCTTGGATTCCGCCTGGGCGGGTGAGCCCAATGCGCATATTGACCGAGTTCAAGCGTCGCATTTCAAAAGATTGCTTCGCTGTGGCCTAGACCCTGCCACGGTGTCGATGAGGCTGCGAAAATCCGGTCGACCTTCGCTGCGAACTGCAACGTGCGACCGGAGGCCACAAGCGCAAGGCTGTGCCAGTACGCCTGATCTGAAATTTCGCGGGGGGGCCGAGAGCTGCCTCGATTATTCCGAACGATGCAAGCGAAAGACCACCAGTTCTCTTCTGAAATCCTGATCACAACATCGTTGCCGCTCTGTCATCCGGCGTGCCAAAATGAGGGCGTCGTTCGAACGATATATGCAGCCCGCTCTCCGACAAAAACTGACGTGCGCGATCGGTGTCGCGCTGGCCAACCCGAGATACCCAATCGGAAAACAGGCGGACCGCGCGCCGGTTCATGTGCCTGGAAGGACAGACCAGCCAATAGCCGGGAAACTCAATGACGTCGAACTCGGTCGATACCGGCACCAGGGAACCCGACACGAGATCCTCGAACGCGATTGTCGTGCTTTCCAGGACCACGCCTGCTCCGTCCTTGGCCAATTGAACCGACATTGACGAACGGTCGAAACGGTAGGGATACGTCATGCGGGCGCCCTGGATACCGTTGCGCGGCAGCCAATAGTCCCACCGGAAATAGGCCTTCACGCTGTCGATCAGTCTCGCATGGCCAAGCTGCTCGCGCGGATCGACTGACAGTCCGCGCAGCTCCGCCAGATAGGATGGCGAGCACATCGGAAGGATGAGGTCGTTGACGACGCAATCGGAGTAAAGGCCAGCCCAGCCACCGTCGCCATAGCGTAGATCGAGATCGATGACCTCGGTTTCGAAGTCCGAGAAATTGGGCGTGGCGTCCACCCGCAGGTTCCAGCTCGGATAGTCCTTGCTGAACTCAGCCAACCGGGGCGCCAACCACTTCTCGCCGAAAGAAGGACTGACGCGAAGGCTGAGCTGGAAGCTTTCGCGCTGGCGAACAATGGCATTTCGCACCTCACGAATGGATTCGAAGGCCTGGGTCGTGGTCTGGAAAAGTCGTTCGCCGTCGATGGTCAGCGAGAGATGGCGCTTTTCTCGCTGGAAAAGCCGCACGCCGAGTTGGTGTTCGAGCAACCGCAGTTGCTGGCTGACCGCTGAAGGTGTCACCTGCAACTCCTGCGCAGCCTTTGCCACGCCGCCGAGCCGGGCGACGGCCTCGAAATGGGTCATCGAATTGAACTTGATATCCGACATCTTTCTGGTCAGTTAGTTAAGTTCAGCTACACAGAATGTTAAGAAACGAGAATTGAGCCGAATGTCAATCAGTCGCATGATCCTGTCGTCTCGGGAGGAGATACAGGATGGAACCGGGTTCAACCCAAAGCTTGGGTAGCGCCGGCAACGTGCCGGGAGTTGGACAGGTATCGACCAGGAAGCCCCTGATCGAAGCTGCCAATGTCGAAAAAAGTTATGGCGCAACCCGTGTCCTACGAGGTGTGAGCTTTCAGGTCCGGGCTGGCGAAATCCACGCGCTCCTGGGAGGTAACGGCGCCGGCAAAAGCACTCTCATCCGCATCATTACGGGGCTGACATCACGCGATGCCGGCGAAATTAACGTCGCCTCGTCGAAGGCCGGCCGCACCAGCCCGATCATCGCGGTGGTGCATCAGGAGCTGGCGCTGTTGCCCGAGCTGTCGGTCGCGGAGAACATCGGCATCGTACATGCAAGGTCGGGCTGGTCGCAGATCAGCCGTCGCCGCATGCGTGAAATTGCCCTTAGAGCGCTCCAGCTGATCGACCCGGCGATCGGCGAAGAGATCATCGATCTGCCAGCACGCAAATTGTCGCTTCATGAAGGCCAGATCGTCGAGATCGCTCGTGCCCTTTCCACTGGAGCAGAAGTCCTGCTTCTCGACGAGCCCACGGCCAACCTCACCGCCGGCGAGACAGCCAAACTTTTCTGGGTGCTCAAGCGGTTGGTGCACGAGGAGGGCATTGGCATCGTCTTTGTTTCTCACCGCATGCGGGAAATCCGCGCGCTCTGCGATGTCTGCACGATTTTGCGCGATGGCGTCACGATCGCCAATGCCACTTCACTTGCCCTGCTTAGCGACGCCGAGATCGTCCAGCAGATGGGACAACCCGCACAGGGTCCGGCAATGCACCGCAACCCGCAAAAACGCCGCCGACAGGGCGCCCCCGTCGAACTCCTTGGCCCTGGAGACGTCAGGATCGCGATTTCGTCTGGCACCATCCTGGGACTGGCCGGCGCACCCGCGGGTCCGACCGGTCTCATAGCTCCCCTTGTGGGCGCCGGGCTTGGAGCTGGCTGGCGCCTTTCCGGAGAGGGTTTTGCCGACCGGTTCTCGTCTCCAGCGGCAGCGGCGCGCGCAGGCATTGGCTTCGTCTCGGGCGACCGGGCAACCAAGGGCATCCTTTCTCAGCTTCCCATCGTCGACAACGTGCTTGCAGCACGCAGGGTTCGCGAGAGGCGGCGGATCGTTGCCGCGGCCGAGAGGCAGGAATGTCGCGATCTCGTTTCGGCGCTGAAGTTGAAAGCCGCCTCGATCTGGGACCTGCCGGCTTCGCTGTCCGGCGGCAACCAGCAAAAGCTTCTCGTCGCACGCTGGCTTGGGTTGCCGCTCAGGATGGTGGTGCTGGAAGAGCCGACGCGGGGCGTCGACATCGGCACCAAGCATGACATTTACGGCTTGATCCGGGAGATGGCCGACGCCGGCGCGATCATCATCTGGTGGTCGACCGAGAATGTCGAACTGCTCGAGCTTTGCGATGCCATTTTCGCCTTCGACACCAATGGGCAGCCAAAGGGATTCCTGCCCGAGGAGCACTACACCGAAGACGGGCTCGCCGAACTGACGGGGATGGCGGCATGACCGACGCGACCAACGGCAACACGACCACCAGCAAACTCCGGAGCGCCACGTCACGCGTCCCAGCAGTTCTTTTGTCCTACCGCACGGAAGCCGCGATTGCAGCGGCAATCGTGGTCCTGCTGCTGGCCGTTGGCATGTTCGTGCCCGCCGCACTCAGCATGGGTAATTTGCAAAACATCGTCCAGGCCGCCGCGCCTCTCATCATCATGTCGCTCGGTGTTTTGCTGGTCGTGGTCACCGGCGGCATCGATCTTTCGGTCGGTTCAGTCTTTTCCCTGACCGGGATGGTGACCGCGCTGGCGATGGCCAATGGCGCTGACGGACTGACCGCCAGCGCCGCCGGCCTGGCGGTCGGCTTGGGGTTCGGCGCGATCAATGGTCTTCTGGTCACAGTCGTCGGGCTCGCGCCTTTCGTCGTCACGCTCATCACCTACGCGGTGGCGGGCAGCCTGGCCTTCATCGTCACCAACGGCCGTTCGATGCCGATCGGCGCACCGGATTTCTGGCTCCTGAATTCCGGCGAGATCGTCCCCGGCATGCCCAACCATCTCGTGGTCTGCATCGTACTGATGGTCGCGCTGGAATATGTGCTGCGCAAGGTCGTGGTCGGACGCTGGTTCTATGCCGTCGGCTCGTCGGCAATTGCGGCCCGGCTGCTTGGCATCCCGGTTCTGCGCATCAAGTTCGCGGCCTATGTCGCTTCGGGCCTGCTTGCCTCTTTGGCGGGGCTGCTGACGGTCAGCTACATCCTCAACGCCGAAGCCACGGCAGGGGCGAGCCTGATGCTGCAGGCGATTGCCGCTGTGGTCATTGGCGGGGCCAGCCTTTTTGGCGGAACCGGCAGCGCGATCGGCGCCGTGCTGGGCGCGCTGATGATCACCTGCATCCAGAACGGTGTGAACCTCATTGGCGTGAACAGCTTCTGGCAAGGCTCCGTCACAGGCGCCGCAATCCTGCTCGCGGTTTTGATCGACCGCTTCAGCAACAAGAACCGCATCTAGATCATCAACGGGAGGAACCAAGATGAAGTTGAAGAGCATCCTGATTGCAGCTTTGGCGACGGCCGCCTTGTCAAGCGCGTCGTACGCCGAAGACAAGAAGACCGTCGCCTACATCGCCCCATCGCTCGACATTTCCTATTGGCAATGGGTCGGCTACGGCGTGAAGGAGAAGGCCAAGGAACTCGGCATGGACTATGTCGAGTACACGTCGGAAAACTCACCCGCCAAGCAGATGGACAATGCCAGGACCGCGGTGACCAAAGGCGTCTCGGCCATCGTGATCGGCCCCGTCAGCTCGACATCGACACCGCCGCTGCTCGACTATCTGGCGAAGCAGAAAGTGCCGATCGCATTCGCCGGCATCGGGCCGCAGCCAGGCCTCACCAACTACACATGCTCGGTCACCGCCAACAACTATGAGACCGGCAAGGCGCAAGGCAAATTCACCTGCGAGCTCGCCAAGGAGCGTGGCGGCAACAAGGTTGGCATGCTGTCGCTGCCGCAGGATCGGGAGAATGCGCAGAAATATCTCAAGGGCGCCAAGGAAGCCTTCGCCGCCAACGGGTGCGACCTCGTCCAGATACTGGAAACACGCGGCCTCACCATCAACGAAGCCGTTACCCAGGCAAACGACCTCTTAACCGCCAATCCCGACGTCAAGGCCATTTACGGTATGTATGACGAAGCCGGCACCGGCGCCGCCAAGGTTGCCGAGACCCGCGGCCTGACCGGCAAGATCGGCATTACCGTTGCAGACGGCTCGCCCACGACGATCGCGCTGCTCAAGAAGGGAGCGATCCAGGGCATCTTCTTTCAGGAGGCGGTCGGCCAAGGCATCGACGGCACCCAACAGGTCTACAACGCCTTGACGGGCGCGCCGGTGACCCAGGACCTGGCCCTGGTCATGCCGCTCGTTACCGCCGACAAGGTCGACAGTCCCGAGGCCAAGAAGGTCATCGCCCGCGTCTTTCCCCCGAGCAACTGACCGCCACCCAATGGACCCGCCGGCAGAGGCCGGCGGGTCCAGATCCCGAGCGAGGAATCCTGACCGTGGCCGAGCTGCCGTTCATCGATCCGCACCATCATCTCTGGGACCTGGAAGTTAATTACTATCCGTGGCTGACCGACGGGGTTAAGCCATCGGCCTTCGGCGACTACGAAGCGATCCGCACGAACTATCGTCTCGACGACTATCTTGAGGACGCCAGGAACCAGAACCTCGTTAAATCGGTGCATCTGGACGTTGGGTTCGATCCCAGCGATCCGGTCGGGGAGACGCGCTGGCTGCAGGAGATCGCCAACAAGCGAGGCTTTCCGCATGGCATCGTCGGCTATGCCGACCTGTCCAAACCCGATGTCGGCGAACTCCTCGACCGGCACATGGAGTATCCGAACTTCCGGGGTATCAGGCAGTCGATGAACTATCATGCAGACCCCGCCAAGACCTATCAGGCGCGGCCAGAGGTCAGCCGGACGCCAGAATGGCGGCGCGGCTTCCGGGAACTGGCAAAGCGCCGGCTAAGCTTCGACTTGCAGCTCTATTATCCGCAGATGGAAGAGTTTCTCCAGCTCGCGCATGACTTTCCCGACGTCCAGATCATTCTCAACCACACCGGCATGCAGGTCGACGGCCCTAAGCATTTCAACGCCTGGAAAAAGGGCATGCACCGATTGGCCCAAGCGCCGAACGTCGCCTGCAAGATCTCCGGTCTCGGCATGGGCGACTGGTCCTGGACCACGGCGTCGATCCGCCCCTATGTAGAGGAGGCGATCGCGGCCTTTGGTGTCGGCCGCAGCATGTTCGCGACTAACTTCCCGGTCGACAAGCTTTTCTCGAGCTTCGACGCGGTCGTGAACGCCTTCAAGGAGATCACACGATACTACCCGCACGAGGAGCGGCTTGCGTTGTTCCATGACAACGCAGCCCGGCACTACCGGCTCTAGATCATCCGCCGAAACAATTGAAACAGCAGGAGACTTTGACATGTTGCTGAAGGGCAAGGCCGTGGTGATTTCGGGTGCCGCGAGCCCCCGGGGAATTGGCCGCTCCACGGCAACGCTGATGGCGGAGCAAGGCGCGCGCATAGCTATTCTTGACCTTGATGAGGAACAAGCCCGTGACGCCGCCGCGTCGCTTGGACCCGAGCACATCGGCCTCGCCTGCAATGTCGCCGACCTCGATTCCTGCAAGAGGGCTGCGGCAGAAGTGACCGAAGCGTTCGGAAGGGTCGAGGTGTTATGCAACATTGCCGGGATCACGCAGCCCGTAAAGACACTGGACATCGGTCCGGCCGACTGGGACCGCATCCTCGATGTCAATCTGCGCGGCGTGCTCTATCTCAGCCAGGCCTTCATCCCGCATATGCGTGAAAATGGCGGCGGCTCGATCATCTGCATGTCGTCGGTTTCAGCGCAACGCGGCGGCGGCATCTTCGGTGGCCCGCATTACTCAGCCGCCAAGGCGGGTGTGCTCGGCCTCGCCAAGGCCATGGCACGCGAATTCGGGCCTGACGGCATTCGCATCAACTGCGTCACGCCTGGCCTGATCCAGACCGACATAACCGGCGGCAAACTGACCGATGCCATGCGCGCTGACATCATCAAGGGTATCCCGCTCAGTCGCCTGGGCGATGCGCGTGACGTGGCGGGCGCCTACCTCTTCCTCGCCTCCGATCTGGCCAGCTACATCACCGGTGCCGTGATCGACGTCAATGGGGGGATGCTGATCCATGGCTGACGGGACAACGGAATTCGAGATGCCACGCGCGGGCAGCAATGTCAGCCTTGCCGAACGCGCCTATCGCATCCGTCGACATGCCGTGCGCATGGGCGAAGTCCAGGGCCAGGGCTATGTCGGGCAGGCGCTCGGCGTCGCCGATGTGCTTGCGGTCGCCTATTTCCATGCACTTCGCTACCGGCCGGACGACACGCTGTGGGAGGGACGCGATCGCTTCCTCCTATCCATCGGACACTATGCGATCGCACTCTACGCGGCATTGATCGAAGCAGGCGTGCTGCCGGAGGAAGAGCTCGAGACCTACGGTACCGACGACAGCCGCATGCCGATGTCCGGCATGGCGGCGTACACACCTGGCATGGAGATCACCGGCGGCTCGCTTGGTCACGGTCTTGGTATTGCCGTCGGCATGTGCCTGGGACTGAAACGCAAGCAGAGCGATTGTTTCGTCTACAACCTCTTGTCCGACGGTGAGCTTGGCGAGGGTTCGACCTGGGAAGCAGCGATGTCTGCCGCCCATCACAAGCTCGACAACCTCATCGCCATCGTCGACTTCAACAACCTGCAGGCCGACGGCCCCTCCACAGCCATGCTGTCTTCGGAGCCGGTGACCGACAAGTTCGAGGCCTTCGGCTGGCACGCGCAGCGCGTTGACGGTAACGACATCGAGGCCCTCCGCGCTGCGTTCGACAACGCCCGGGGCCTCAAGGATCCGCGCCCGCGGATCATCGTCTGCGACACCCGCATGGCGAAGGGTGTGCCGTTCCTGGAGGCTCGCGACATCACGCATTTCATCCGCGTCGAGCCCTATGAGTGGGCTCTGGCGCTCGAGGCTCTGGAAAAGGGACGTCCGCAGTGAGGCAGTCAAAATTCGCGCCGCGCCACGCCGTCAACGCGGGTGAGCGCAAGACCACCTCGGCGATGATCGCCTCGATCGCGCCCAATGGCGTTCCGACGCGCAGTGCTCCGTTCGGACACACGCTTGCAAGGCTAGCCCATCAGCGGCCCGGGATCGTGGGTTTGACGGCTGATCTTGCGAAATACACCGACCTTCATGTGTTCGCACAGGAACATCCGGATCGCTTCTATCAAATGGGCATGGCCGAGCAGGTGCTGATGAGTGCCGCCGCCGGCCTGGCGCGGGAGGGTTTCACGCCCTTCGCCACGACCTACGCTGTCTTTGCCTCCCGACGGGCCTACGATTTCATCTGCATGGCGATTGCCGAGGAGAAGCTCGACGTCAAGATCGTCTGCGCCCTGCCGGGGCTGACCACCGGCTACGGCCCCAGCCACCAGGCGACAGAAGACATCGCGATCTTCCGCGGCATGCCGAACCTGACGATCATCGACCCTTGCGACGCGCTCGACATCGAACAGGCCACGGAGGCAATCGCGGACTACAAGGGCCCGGTCTACATGCGGCTTTTGCGCGGCAAAGTTCCTGTCGTGCTCGACGAATACGACTACACGTTCGAGATCGGCAAGGCGCGGCTGTTGCGCGATGGGGCGGACGTGCTGTTCATTTCCAGCGGCCTGATGACCATGCGAGTGCTGGAGGCCGCGAAGGCGCTTGAAGCAGACCGCATCGACTGCGCGGTGCTGCACGTGCCGACGATCAAACCTCTGGACACGCAGGCGATACTTGATGGCGCGCGCCGTCCGGGACGGCTGGTGGTGGTGGCGGAGAATCACACCATCATTGGTGGCCTAGGCGAAGGCGTTGCCGCGTTGCTGATGCGGGAGGGCGTGGCCCCAGTCTTTCGCCAGATTGCCCTGCCCGACGAGTTCCTCGATGCTGGCGCACTGCTGACGCTTCATGATCGCTACGGGATCTCATCGTCCGAGCTCGTGCGTCGTGTCCGCAAATGGACAGAGTAAAAGCAAAGCAGGAGCTCGAGCTAATTCTTCGCGGTCGCATGTCCGCTTTCGGCAACGGGCCAGAATTGGTGTTGATCACCGACATGCTGCGCAAAGCTGCCGTGTTGACGAGCGGGTGATAAGTCGCTTCGATGCTCTACTGCGTCAAAGATTAGATACGGTGGCGTCGGAGCGATAAGAATTTTCGGGAACCGAATCAATCCACAGAAATTTTTTGTTGGTATTTTTGTTGGTCCGCGCTGCTATTGCTCCATGCCGAGGCGATTGAAAACGAATTCAAATTTCCTCTACTTGGATTCCGCCTCTGGGCACCATTTCACTTTCCCATCGCTTCTCACGACGTCTCACCAATTAATACAAATCAATGGCTTAGCCTAGTTTGGCGGTTCATGGTGACCTACCGCGTGCCGTTGCAACGCGTCGGTTTGTGGGTAACGATTTAGGCCTTACCCACAACCCGGGAGGTCCGTACCCATGTCTCTCTCCGACTTCACGTGCAAGAACGCTAAGCCCAAGGACAAGCCGTATCGTCTTGCTGATGGCGACGGGCTTTATCTCCTCGTCCGGAACAACGGCTCCAAACTCTGGCAACTGCGGTACCGCTACCTGGAGAAGGAAAATATCCTCTCCTTTGGAAAATACCCGCTGGTGTCACTTCTCGACGCGAGAGGAAAGCGCGACGACGCTAAGAGGCTGTTGATCGCCGGCATCAGCCCCTCCACTAAACGCAAAGAGGAGAAGACCGCCGCCATCACGGAAGCACGCACCACCTTCGCCTTGGTCGCGGAGGAGTATGTCACGCGGATGGAGGAACGGGACGCTGCGGCGGCTACCATCAGCAAAACAAAATGGCTCCTGGAAGATCTGGCCGGCCCACTCGCCAAGCGCCCCATTAACGAGATCACTCCAGCAGAAATTTTCCAACTCCTCCAGAAGATCGAAAAGAGTGGTCGAAGAGAGACAGCGCGGCGTTTACGCAGCGTGATAGGCAGCGTCTTCCGCTTGGCCATTGTCACCTTACGGGCAGAGGCCGACCCAACCCTTCACCTCCGGGGCGCTCTCCAGCCGCCGAAAGTCAACGGTCGCGCCGCTATCACCGATGAAAATAAGTTCGGCAAGCTCCTGATGACGGTTGACGAATACGACGGCTGGCCAACCATCAAGGCCGCCCTTCAGTTTCTTGCCCTCACCTGTGTCCGTCCCGGCGAAGTACGGGGCGCCACGCGCGACGAGTTCGACCGAAAGAAGGCCGTCTGGCATATTCCGGCCGAGCGCATGAAGATGCGTGCTCCGCACGACGTGCCACTGTCCAAACAGGCGCTTTCGGTCTTGGAAGAGGTCTGGCAGCTCTCAGAGGACGGCGGCCTGGTCTTTCCTTCGATCCGCTCCACAAAACGGCCGCTTTCCGAGAACGCCATGAACGCTGCGCTACGACGTATGGGCTACGGAAAGGACGAAGTGACCGCACATGGTTTCCGGGTGACCGCCAGCACCATCCTCAACGCCCGCGACTACGATCCAGACGTCATTGAAGCTGTGCTGGCGCACCAGGACAAGAACGCCATCCGGCGGACCTACAACCGCGCGACCTATTGGAACCAGCGGGTGACGCTAATGCAGGAGTGGGGAGATCTGTTAGACGCGTTAAAGGCGAACCATTAGTCTTACACACATTCCACGATCGGATCGCTGTTTTCCGTGTTGGAGTTGACGCTGCCGATATAGGTACTTGAGCCGTTAACCCGTGCGCCTCCAAGGCCGCGACGACCTCGGTTGCTTCTTTCCGATGCCGCGCCACATCCGCGCGGGTAGCAGCCCGGTTTAACCGGTAGGCCGGCAGATCGCCAGCAATCGCCTTCAGATCGCGCAGAACGGACGCGATGTGCGGCCATGGAAAATCCGTCGGGTCGCCAATGTCCCGGTCGGCGCCAACAATCATTTCCAGTTTTGCCACGATACCCACGAGAGACTGAGCCGCGACGTTGGGAATCGCATCCTGAAGTCGGAGTGCCTCGGTCATCGCAAACACCTCGGCCTCGCGAACCACCGCATATTCCCTCCTCCGACGCGGCCACCGAAGTTCGACGCGTTTTCTTTTCTCCATCGGTCAATACCGGAATTCCGGGATTGACCATCATTCGCGTCTCCAACCGCTGCTGCACCCGACACAGGACCAGCGACACGTGCCGAGCGCGGTGCCAGTCGGTCCACAGGCTCAAAGCGGGATCATTTGCCTTCTGGATGGCAGCCGCCCGAGCGATGGGATCAGAGAACGTGGGTGTGGTCTTTGGTAGCATCGAACACCTCCTAACCAATTCCGGCACGGTCATTCGACTGGTCCGAAAATACATACTATAGTTGATAAACTTAAAGTATGTAAACGGCGAATGTGGCGCATGGATATGCGTCAACTGGTCGGAACGAACTTTGCCCGACTTCGGAGGGAGAAAGGCCTGACGCAGGAGCAGGTGGAAGCCCGGTCGGGCTACAGCCAGCAATACCTAAGCAGTCTGGAACGTGGTCGACGCAATCCTACTGTCATCACCCTTTTCGAACTCTCCCAGGCGTTGGGTGTCAGCCACGTCGAATTAGTAAAGCCGGATGAAGACAGCTAGCGCTGTCTAGCGTGTCGGCTATGAATCTCCCGCGACTGGCCGCTCGCGAGCGCGCGCCCAAGCAGCGCCGTGGCGAACGGCACAGCATGCGTCGCTTCCGACTCATCTTGGTTGGTCGCACTGGAGATGTGCGATCCGGAAAACCGGCTTGGTGCACTCTTCGCGCCTCATGTAGGTCGTTAGAACTACGCTGACCGACCTCCAAAAGCAGACCTTGCCTGGGAAATGTCCGAGCGCAGCTGAGTATTTTCGGCGACTGGGTTCGAATCCCACTCACTCCGCCAGAAGTTTTCCTATGATGTTGATTAAGCTATGAAATTATTCATCGCCTTATTCTGTTCCTAACTCCATTCCTAACTTTCCCGGCTGATGGTTGATCGTCGCCGCAGGGATTGTCCTCCCCGGAGCATCATCATATCCGGTCTTCTTCGGCCGGCTCGTAAGACGGCCAACGACCTCTTTGTGCATAGCCGGCGATTTATATTGACAGACCCGGTGGCAGCGTCGGCCCGATGGCATAAGGCGCTTGGCTGACAATTAGCTTCATCTAATATACTATTGTCCCGAAAAGCCGAGGGGTGGTCATGGGAGAACCACGAAGATGGATCGCGCTGGCGTGGCTAGTCCTATCTGGCGACGCGGATGCCCACGACTGGTACACCGGCAAAAAGGACCCGGTTACGCAAGCTGATTGCTGCGGCAGCAAGGATTGCCATGCGATAGACCGTCGCGATGTCAGGGAGACGAAAGACGGCTATTACGTCAAGCTGCCTCGCCCCGCATACATGAATGAGCCACAGGAGCCGGAGTGGTTTATCCCTAGAGAGCGTGCCCTGGCCTCTGCCGATGACCGCTACCATCTCTGTGAGCATCTAATGACGTTCTATCGCACGATCATTCCCCACATGAAGTTCGAGGCCTACCAGAGATACGCATGGCGGTGTTTCTTCGTGCCCAAGGGCACGAGTTAAATCGAGAAAAGCCGATAGAAAGTCTCCCTTGAGGGCAGATCGAAGCGCTAGTAAGCAGAGCAAAAGAGATCCAACCGACAGCGGCCCGCTATAGACCGGCCCAGCGCCAGGGCGCATTGTTTCGCTCTTGAGGGACTGGGAGCGTTGTAACGATGGTCTACACAGTGATTTGGTACGGTAAGCAGGGCGTAGTTGAAAAGACGCCCTTCGATGCCGAGAGAGATGCCAGGGATCATGCTCAGGCGTCGTTTGCTACTCGACAGCACAATGACGGCGTCGTGGCGGTTGAAGTTCGCAAACCGGACGGGGCAGTTGTCTTTAGCCAAGCGGGTGCCAGCCGAGGTGGGCAAGACGGCGGCGGCTGAGAGGTTCGCATTGCCATGCCGGGTGGTACCGCTTCTCTTCGCCTTCGGCGGCGATCAAAGGCGTATGTTGACGTAGTGATCGCCGCATCTTACGCGACCTTCTCTCAAAGTGACGCGTTCCAATGACGATTTGCGCCGCACTTACAACTTCCGAGCTGAGAGGATCTGGAACATTACCCGCAACCGCTCGTTCAAATAGTGGCAGGGGCCAGCGGAATTGGTAATCGGCCGGCACGCAAAGGGGCTTGCAAATGGCTAGAAGAGCACGGGCCTCCAGTTCGATTTGGCTTACTCGCCCAAGGACCAGTCCACGCGAGCCGCCCTTTTAGGGCACTCCCTAAAATGTTGATCATCTATCCTCAGCCCGACTCCCCGGAAGCGACAAAAAGGGCGCTCTGGCTGGATTTTATCGACCCCGACACGGCCGAGGTTAAAGAGGTCGAGGGGCTGGCCGGCGTTGCGCTGCCAAGCCGGGAAAATCTCAGCGAGATCGAAAGTTCCAGCCGACTAAAAGCCCGCGATGGCGTTCTTACCATGAGCGTTCCGATAGTCACTCAAGTCGAAGGCGGCCGCCGCTGGTTGCTCCCGTCGGCTTCGTGCTGTCGCGCGGCCGCTTGATCACCGTTCGCTTCTCGGCTTTGCCGGCCTTTGTCAGCAGGCAGCGACTGACCTGCGCACCCTCTCTGCAACCGCCTTTCACGTCCCGGATAGTCAAGGCCGCAAGGCCATCCGCTCAAACAACGTCATTCGAGCCCAGCTCCACCATGTCGGCAGGTTGGGTGACGCCCTCTCGGAAAAGCGCGATGCGTTGCTTGCCCTTGGACGCGCCATCGATTTCGCATGCGGGATGACCGCAGGCTGGGGCGATGGAGAACTCGCGTCGCGAATGAACGGCCTTAAGCTCGACGTAGCGTCGCTCGACAATTACGAGGTTCATCTCTCCGACAAGGTGCAGTTCCTCCTCGATGCCATGGTTGGATTGATTGGCATTGCGCAAAACGACATCTTCAAAATCCTCACCATCGTCTCGATCGTCGGCATTCCTCCTACCCTGGCGGCAAGCATATACGGTATGAATTTCAAGCACATGCCCGAATACGACTGGGCCTTCGGCTATCCCTATGGTTTGGGGATGATCGCTCTCAGCGCAATTATTCCGCTAGCGTGGTTCAAATGGCGGGGTTGGTTCTAGGAGTCGTCGTCCATTCATGCGGAGGGAGTGGCTAATCGAGCGAAGCGATCCGTTGCCAACCGCCTTGCGTTCCACCACGCACCGCGCGATGGTGACTGCAGGGAGTGGTAAACAGATCGCAATGAGCCGCCAATCATTTGTCCAAGAGCTTGAAGGTGCCGCCGATCGCAACGCGGAGATGTCGCCATCGAATCTTAAGATCCTACTGCGCCGGGCGGCGCTGATGCTCCGGAATGCCGGCGACGGCGTGGACCTCGAGCCGAAAATCGAGGAAATCCTGGATGGGTTGGCCGCAGAGATGGGCGTTTCGAAGGCGGAATTGATCCGAACAGTCGTAACCGAATGGCTGATCGCTAACGCTTATTTGCCCGTCTTTACAATCGATGAAGGCTCTACAACCGTTGGAAACGGATAGGATCTAGCCGCAGCCCGCGCTTTTTCCTTAGCGTCCTTATAGTCGCTCTCCCATGGCAAGGTGTCAAAGTTTGGCTGGTAGCCACCTTCGCGATAATGATGCTCAGCGACGTAGGTGCCTTTCGCCCCTTCCAGCACACAGGCCCACGGCGGATTTCCCGGGCATCTGTAAAGGCCCACTGCTGCCATAAGCGTTCTCTCCGTGAAACGCACCTACTCTGACTTATGGTCCCACCGATGCTTGCTAGCGTCGCCCTCCGTTCTAATGAAGACGCCCACAGCGCCTGTCGGCCTTTCGAAGCAAATCGGACATCCCGATCCGCGATTAGCAGGACGGCGGCGGCTGAGAGGTTCGCACTACCATGCCGGGTGGTACCGCTTCTCTTCGCCCTCGGCGTGATCGTCTCGATCCTAGCCTTTGCGCCATCTTCAGCATTTGCGAGGCGCTAGCAGGCCCTGCGACTAGCTGTGGTGCCTCAGCAGGTTGTCCCGATCGAAGCCGAGGCGGCTGATGGGTGGTTTTGATTGTAAGCTGCCATGTGGCCTATGCCAATTGTAGCGATGAAGCCACCGTGGCAGTTCGGCGTTGCGTTCATGAGAAGTGTTGTAGGCTCGGGCGTAAGCCCATTCGCGCAGGCTCGTCTGAATGAAGCGCTCGGCCTTTCCATTGGTCTTAGGCGTGTACGGCCTGGTGAAGATCTGACGCAGACCCAGACGCCTGCAGGCTGCCCGGAAAGCTTTTGACCGGTAGCAGGAGCCGTTGTCGGTCATCACGCCCTGCACTTTGATGCCGAGGCTGGCGTAATAAGCGATGGCAGCTTCGAGGAAGGCGACAGCGCTCTCCTTGCGCTGGTCGGGCATGACTTGGACGAAAGCGACGCGCGAGGCATCGTCGATGCAGACGTGGACGAACTCCCAGCCGATGCCGAGATGGCGGTTGACCGCGCCAGGATATCGCCCGGTGATGCGGTGTCCCACAGAGCCGATCCGACCGAGCTTCTTGATATCGAGATGGATGAGCTCGCCGGGATGCTCGCGCTCATAGCGGCGCACCGGCTCGGCCGGTTCCAGGTCTTTCAGCCGTGCCAGGCCGGCGCGTGCCAGCACTCGGTTCCCCGTCGCCTCGGACACGCCGGTTTGCATAGCGATGTGCTTGCCGGTCAGGCGCTGCCGGCGCAGCGCCAGGATCGCATCCGCCACCGCGGCTTCGGTTCGCTTCGGGCTTGTCTTGGGCCGCGAGGAACGGTCGAGCATGCCGACGCTTCCCTCGATCCGGAGCGCTCCACCCAGCGCGCCACCACCTTCGCCGTCACCCCGTATGTCCGCGCCGCATCGGCTTTGGAAAGACGCCCTTCAACAACGTCGCGGGCCATCTCCTCTCGACGCAGCGGCGTCAGACGGGCATTCTTGTGGATGTTCATTCGGTCCTCCGAGAATCACTGAAGCTTCGACTACCTCAGCTTTCTCGGTCGGGGCCGAATGGACAACCTCCTGAAGGCTCACAGCTAGGTGACTATGCGCAGGGTGCTCTGGCATTTTGTGAAGACTTGCCAGAGGAGATGATTTGCAAATGGCCCGAACGAAAAGGCTCATGAAGGCAAGCGAGATCCCCGCGTAGACAGGGTGATTAAGGCTGGCTGCGATATCTGTGCCATCGGCAATAGAGGGTACGTGCTCGGTGACGTAGAGGAGATGGCCGCGGCAGCGGATGATCTCGCGCGCATAGGCGAGGAGTTTGGCGATCGCGATTTCTTGCTGCCCGAAATCGTTGCCCACTTGAAAACGCTTGGCCGATATATCGATCCCGAATCGCCGATCGAGACTTGGCAGAGCTACCGCGGCAATCAGAAGCTACAATAGCCATATCAGACGACGGCCGGACACTGGCCGGAAGCCCTGTTGACTTCTTTTGAACAACCGCAAAAGACGCCATCAACGGAACCTGCTGAGCCGAAACATGACGCCACGTAACGACTCAGCTATGCCTACGGCGCAGCGGACCTGAAAAGGACCGTCCGGCCGGCGCCGTTCAGGCAACCTCCAGAGAGGGCGTCGGCCTTTTTCCTCGGGTCGAATCGTCAGGCGCGCCGTTGCGGGGCCGAAGCTTGCGCGCGATGTTTTCGCTGATTTCGGCTGTGACTCAGTTTGGCGTAACCCTCCCGACGCGGACGCATAACGCTTGGCAGACCAGATGCGCCATCGGTGAGTCAAGAACCATCCTATCGGAACCGGTAAACCCGGTCGGGTGACGGTGCCAATGTCGCATCGATCCTGCGGCAACGGCCGACAAGTTGACCCGTCGGAGCGCTTGCCAGCTTGTTCTTGAGAGAACTCCGGCATTGCTCAAGCGATGAAAAAACCACAGGGGTATCGATTGGTTTGCAGACAAAGGGCTCGCTTGAGCTGCACGAAAGCAAAATCATCACTGCCGCAGTTGCCGGGTCCATCGTTTATGCTCCCGATATTGGGCGACCATCAACGCCGAGCAATCAACCTCCAGCACTTCAGTCCGGCTGCTTCAAAAAGCCCGTCCCAGGTCGACCCGGGACGGGTATGAAAGTGCGCCAGAGAGCGCTATCGAATTATTTGCAATCAGCCAGGAGCTTCAACGCTTTGTCGGCGTCGCCCTTAGTCGCGTAGGTTTTTTTGCCGGCATCCATCAACTTCGTGCCGTCCGGCTTTTTCGTAACGACTTCACACTTCTTCGTGGCGGCATCCTTTGCCACCCAGTATTCCGTGGCAGCGAAAGCGGGCAGACTGCAAACGGTTACGATTGCAGCGGCAACGGCTACTTTGCGAAACATCCTCATTCCTCCATTAAGCGAACTTGTCCCTCCAGTCCCAAGTTCCTGAACGACTTTGACGTCATCGTGGCGATAAGTTTACAAAACCGTATGGAACTGGGCCGCAGAGCCTGCCGTGGCGGATAAGAGCGCCCGGCAGGCTCCTGACCAATGCAGGCGAACGAGCACCCCCATCTCTTGCGCAACATTGGCAGGCAGCTGGATTTTTGTTTAGTCCTGATCGTCACGCTTCGGCATCGAAGGTAGTCGCGATTGTTTTGGTCGCAGTCGCTACGAGACCGGCAACGGCTCGACGCATAGCCACGCCCTCGCAAGTGAAGTGACCGTGCCGGTATAAGCCGTGCGCTGCCCCTCTTGGCGCCCCGCCGCCGGCCCCGTGAAATCGGCAGACACGATGCCCGCGTTTAGCCGGAGCCTTGACGGTGATCTTCAAGCCATGCGGCATGATTGGCGTACTGGTAGAGGTAGCGGCGCCAGACCTGGTGGTGCTGGCCGGCAACCATGCAGCGAAGGCGACTGAAATAGCTTTCCACCATGTTGGTGTGCTTGCCGGCGTGCCGATATCGTGTGGTGCGGCCTTCCGAGCCGTCGGACCGGCTCGTCTGCGCATGTCTCCAGTTATGCTGGATGAGGTCGGCACTGCCTTGCGCGCTGAAATGGTGCTGCGCTAGGACTGGGTAGCAGGCGGAAACTTGAGGCCGATCGAGCGCAAAGTGTGGCCTGTGAACGCCGAGCTCTTCGCCTCCTTCATCGCTTGCGCAGTCGCGCTAAGAGGCCGCGAAATCCGAACGGCAGCCGAACCGTTTGGATATCAATATGATCTGACCCAAATGCGCTCCGTTGCAGGAAATCCTCTAGTCCCTTCCGATCAAATGTCTGCTGGGTTTCAGGGCCAATGAACTGCAACCATCTCATGGAAGAGCAATCCGTCGCATAGATCGACATTGCTCCGCCGGGGCGTAGGACCCTGCGGGCTTCCGCTAGTGCTGTTCCGTCTGGGGAACAGAAATAGATCACGTTGACGGCTAGAACTTTGTCAACGGATGCGCTTTCCAGTGACAGGCACTCGAAGGTGCCCTGGATTAGCTTCAGTCTTCCTCGTTGAATTGCCGCTCGGTTTCGCGTCTGGGCCTGACGGAACATTGTAGGCGACCGGTCTACCCCGGTAATCCTGCCGCTCCGCGCGAGCTGCGACATTTTCCTGAGCGCTAAGCCAGGCCCAAATCCTATTTCGAGCACGTCATCGTGTTCCGCGATGTCCAACAGTTCGATGGCTCGTTTGTTGGGCAAGAGATTTATCAGGCCCATTACCGCCCCGGTCAAACGTCCGAACGTGCCTTCCGGCATGGAAAACTGTTGGGAGATGAAGTCATGCAGGCCTAGGGCGCCCATGCCTTCAATTGTTTTCTCGATTAGCTCAGGCTGCAGGAGCGACATGCGAGGGGCTAGGAGTAAGTCAGGCACTACTGGCGTTAAGGGCGCCTCCTGGGCAATTTCATCGTACATTCGGTTTTTGCTGCTTCTGGTTAGCAACCGGCAAAATCTGTCACTGGCCTTCAATAATCGAAGCCACAGCTTGCGGGTATTTCGTTTGGCGGGTCTCGTGAGGAATTGCGCCAACGTGGCCTTTTTTCATTCACTCGATCCAAGATCCTGGCTTAGTGGAAGCTTAGGCCAGACACATCTCCACCGCGACTTACGGATTCGTATTGTTGGGAAGCCGCTGAAAGCGCACGTTTCCGGTCGTCCCATGACGCCCATATGACGCTCTCACAGCATACTCACCACGAAAAAGCCCGCCACAATGAGGCGGTGGGCTTAGGAAAATACTGTAGCCGGTCATGCCTCGCCGTCGATGCCTTAAACGTACCTATGACCGTTGCGCGCCCATTCGTCCCAGCCTTGGCTGCATGCTTCGTGCCAGCCCAGGCTATATTCCGAATCGCAAGTGTCCAGGTCCACGTCTTCGCCCAAGCTGAGCGCTTCGTTAGTAGTCCAACCAAGCGACCATTCATCGTCGGTGTTATCCCCTTCCCTGTCATCGGTGCCAACAACTTCCACGGCGCCGGCCACCACGGCTCAAGATCCGGGTCAGGTTCTACCAGGTCCAGCAGGGAAATTAGCCGTTCAATTTCGTCCTCGATTGAGCGGCGGACGCAATCCGCCCATGGACACGATCTTCGATGACCTATCCCAAGCCCTAAGAGCGCCCCGTACCGACGCGTGGGGTCCTGTCCGCGCCATCGCCCCAGACCTTTGCCGGCAAGCTGCTCATGGGCCTTGCTATAGGCCTGGGCGTGGGCCTTGGAACGGCGATTGCGGGCCGACCCTGCAAGCAAGTTTCCATTCGTATATTAGAGACCGCTTGACTAAGCCGCTCATGGCACCAGAATCATGGCATGGCGAAGGGCATCAAGGTCGGCGACGAGGTTGCGATCACAGCGATCGTGCGGAAGCGCGTGACCGAAGATCGGGTCAGCGTCTCAATCCCGCACTATGGGTTTCCACACTCGATCGTGGACCGGACATCGACGCTGAAGAAAGGCCAGCCGATAGAACTCACCGGCAATGTCCTCCGGGTCGACGAGCATACAGTTACTGTGAATCTGTCCCCGCCGGTGACGGTCGACATTGCAGCCGTGAAGCTGGTGACAAGCTATGTGCCGCCGAGGAGGATGAAGTCACTCGTCGACAAGCCGACCTGAACGGAACGTGCAGATTGCCCTTCCATTAGCCTTTGTGCATATTTGACGGGCCGGGTATCTCCATTCCCGGAAGGCCCGGTTGCCGTCTGTGGACGTCGTTATCGTACCGAGTGCTCCCTTGCAGACGCGCTGTCGACGGATGGAAAGACGCGATAACCGGCCATTTAGTAGATGTGGTGCCTACTCACTGGCGACATTGGGGTGAAGAGGAGGAGGAAGGCTAGTTCGGGTGAGCTCGTTCCGCGATCACGCCATAACCCAAGGCTGACAAATCGGGCAAATATGCTGCGCGGCGGACAAATTTCCGTCTGGCCGGCGCCTTTACCCCGACGCCCCGCCCAACAAGGTGTCGGTCATTTTTCAAGGGAACCTCCCGACATCAGGGCCGTTTTCACGGATGGCTCTCGTTACCGGCTTCGCGTCAGCAGTGGTAGTTCTCTTTGTCGTGTTGCTGTTTACGCACGCAGCCCGAGACCTGCAAAGCTCGCCGATCTATCACAGGATATGTCGCCGACTTCGCCGAGCGCTTTAGCGCTTAATCGGCTTCGGAGTGATCTCCTCGACGCGCACGTTGTCGCCGATCTCTCTCGCCCAGGCGAGAGCTTTGGCCTTATCGTTGGTCGTTAGCACTGTGCGCCAATTCGGCGCCTCGTAGACGCTCACGACGTAGGTCGTTTCCATCTCGTCGGTCATCGGCTGTGGTCCTTCATGGTTTGTTGACCATATTAGCCCACGATAATACTCGACATGATGGGTAGTACGTACATGCCCACAAAGGCCCCGGCGTATGTCACCCCAGCGCCGGGGCCTCAGCTCCAATCCTATTAGGCGCGCCTCATGCAAGCTTCGTTGAAAGCTAACAAGCCGCAAGCCCCTGATTCGGTTCCAATGCCGCCGAGACAGGGGATTCACAGATTCCGGGTTTCGATCTAGAATCCGCCCATGGATACGATCTTCGATGATCTCAACGCTGCGCTCAGAGCGCCCCGTGTGGACGCCTGGACGACTCTCCGCGCCGTTGCAGTAGACTTTGCCGGGAAGCTCATGGGCCTTGCTATAGGCCTTGGCGTTGGTATTGGAATGGCTTTGGCCGGCTGAGCGTTTGCAGCTTGGTGGGTGCTTGGGCACTCAGTCTCACTTGCGACAATGCTAATATACGGTAGAATACGCTCGGAGCGAGTTCTCATGGCCCGCTTTTGGCCGGTGCAGTTGCACGGGTTGGGGTTAAACAACTGCGCCGGCCCCGTTTTGTTCTGGTCCTTGCAATTATCCGCAATCGCCGGGTAGCTGCCCGCCGCAAAGTCCATGCTGGTTTTCACCTTACGTTCTCGTCCACATGCGCTACAAGGCGCATGAGTTTATCCAGCCCTAGACGCATCGGCTGGCCTTCCGCATAGGCCAAGGCGTAGGGTTCCAGTTCGAACGTCAAGACTATTGCTGGGACCGCTAACAGACACACTGGAGTCGCGACCGCCCGCGGACAAGGCTGCTCTACATCATGTTTCCTGCACGACAGTGGCTAAGAAAGTGAAGGAAGTACCACCGTAAGCGCAGTTTCGTCTAAGGCGAAATAGGCGAGAATTGCCATCATATCGTGGGCTGATCATCTAACCGGCTGTCTCAAGAAATCGATCAGACCAACGGCGGAACTTTCCGGCGACGACAATCTTAGCCCGCCAGCATATCATCGGTGACTTCGCGGCCAGTATGGCGAGGGACGATCAGGTTCGTGAGGTCGAATCCCTGGCGCTTCGCTTCGGCAAGATATCGTTCGCGGGTATCCTGCGCCAGGTCTGGGCTGCGGGCGAGCAGCCAGAGATATTGCCTGTCGGGCGAACCAACGAGAGACACCTTGTATTCGGGATCGAGCTTCAGGACCCAGTAGTCACCGCTGGTGAACGGTATCCACCGAATGTATTTCGGCAAGAAGGTTACTTTCAACCTGGATCGGGCGTCATCGGCCGGAGTGGCCTCGCCGATTGCCCGAGATGGTTTGCCGTGCTTGTCGAAACAGCGGTTGTCGACGCGAACCGTGACACTGTCGTTCAGTGAATAGTTCGCCGTGATGTCCGTCGCCGTTTCGTCTTCATATTTAATCGGGAGCCGGCACAGTTCATACCATTTACCAAGATATTGGCTGAGGTTGAGTGAGGTAATGGCCGTGACGGCCGCCGTGTCTGTCATGAAGTTCTCCTTGCCATCGATCCAACCCCTGAACACGCGTTAGGGTTCCCAGAGGCCAAATCTTGCGATGTCAATCTCCTTTCTTCGTTCAAGTCGACAGATCCTAAGAGTTGTCCGAGCGGTCGCTTGCCGTCAGTGCATTTTGGCTTGGACAACCCCTGTGGCATAAACCAAAGGCAGAGCCGAAATCCACGACTTCGTGCGCAAGATCGACAAGCCGGACGATGCGACGATCGAGGCACAGCGGGCTGCCCCTTGAACAACTTGGTGCCGTCTTCATCGAGGAGAACGGCGGCGGCATCCGAGACCCGCTGCATAGCCATGGCAATCAATAACTAGGCCGAGTGAATGCAATTTTCTCAAAAAACCCGCTAGCTAAGAGCAAGCGGGGCAAGTTTTGACAGAAGATAGAAGTTAGAAACCGCCTAATCGGTTGATCGTAGCTTGGTCCGAATCCCTCCGGTGTCAACCAATCACAAGATTATAGCTTGGCTACATCCAATCAGCTGTTGAAGGCCGACTCGATCTGGTGTGGCTGCGGTAGCTGTCCGTTAGGCGTCAGCTTGTCCACAATGCCGGGCAAGGCGGCAGAAAGCTGCTTGAGCAGTTCCTGCTCGTCCATCCCTGTCCTTTGAGCGATCTCGCGAATAACTTGGGGCCCTATGGCGCTGCCTAGATCATTCGCATTGATCGGCTGGTTTTGCCCGGTTCCGACCCATGAATCAGCAACACTGCCATGGCCGGCATCTCTCAGCCTGTCGAGCAGGCCGCCGAGTCCTCCCAACAATCCTCCATCGGCAGGGGTCGTCCCGGAAGGAGCGGGACTTTGCTGTTGATCCGACTGGCCCGCGTTTCGACCCGTCAGCATTTTTCCGACCAAAAGCGCACCGAGCGCGACCATCAGTGGTTTGGTGATGTTTCCGCCGGGAACGGCGTTGTCAAAAAGTCCCATACCAAATTCTCCATTCAACCAAGCAAGCCCTTCTCAAACATGGCGCATCCCGGCGCATATTCAAGCTGGCTTGTGCTTTTGATGATCCTATGAAAATGATGAGCCTGCGGAGGATGGAAGAATGTCAATCATCAGTTGGATCATCCTTGGGGTTATCGCTGGCTTCCTGGGCAGCAAGATAGTCAACAAGACCGGTCAAGGTATTCTCCTCGACATCGTGCTCGGTGTCGTCGGTGCCATTGTCGGCGGACTCATTTTCAGCGCGTTTGGCGCTTCGGGCGTTACCGGCCTCAATATATACAGCTTGGTGGTTGCGGTCATTGGAGCCGTTATTGTGCTGTGGGCGTATCACCAGATGACTGCCAACCGAGCACCTTAGATCAGAATCCTTCAAGCTGAGACGCCGGTTTTCCGAGCAACACGGATTCGGTCGACGCCTAACCGGCGTTGGGCGGGTGCCGTCTATTTCCAACTGCGCGGCTGCGAATAACCTGACTCCTCCAGAAAGCCAGGTTTTGACTATCTCCTGGCGAGGAGGTCGCGAATTTCCGTGAGTAGCGCGACGTCGGCGGGCGGTGGAGCCGCTGGTGTTGCCGGTTTTTCGCGCTCGAGCCTTCTGCGCAGATTGTTCACAGCCTTGACTATAAGGAAGATGATGAAGGCGAGAATGACAAAATTCAACGCCACGGTGATGAAGCTCCCGTAGGAAAAGACGGCGCCTTGCTTCTTGGCGTCGGCCAGCGAAGTGGCATTGACCGCTGAGGAAGGCCGAGAAAATAGTTATTGAAGTCCAACCCGCCAAAGATCGCACCGACAATCGGCATGATGATATCGTTGACCAGTGAATCAACGATTTTGCCGAAAGCTGCGCCGATGATGACGCCGACAGCCAAGTCCATCACATTGCCCTTGGAAATGAATTCCTGAAACTCCTTGAGCATCATCGTATCCTCCGGGTTACAGCCTGTTCGAGAGATTGAACTGAGATTGCCCCAACGTCTACGGGTTTCGCGACGTGGAAGCCTTATGTGACTGGACGGCAGCCAGAGATTCGTGACCTCGATCACCCGAAACTTTAAACCGGCCCTAAAGGCCAGTTGTTATAATCCACGGGTTGGTGTCATATCCCAACCGTGGGTAGTGTCTCAGTTTGAAATTCGGCGGCATTTACGCGCCGCTCGCTCTCGCCCTTCCGATGTTGACAACACCGCCTCGCTCCGGAAGCGACCAAATTGCTACGCCGCCCCGAAATGATACGATGGCCAGGACGCCAACATTCAACCTGGTACCACGACATTCTCGACTTGCTTGCTGACCTTTAGAGGAAGCGGCTGCTCGCCCAGTAGCACTCTGACAACGACGTCACGAGCATCTTGGGGATCGAGCGAGTGCTTTGCTATCAGGTCCCTACACTCGTTGACGATCTGGTCGACGTCCTGCATGACCTTGAGCTCCTTGTAGCGATCGTGCCGATACAGCCCCATGCTTTCACCAACCACCTCAAGGATATTGATGATGCGGAATGGCCAATCGCGCTCGTGTGCACACAGTTCGCGATGATCGGAATGGTAAACCGCAACCAAGGCGTCCACACCCGCGGCACTAGCCGCTTCGAGTTCCCTCAACTGCAACTCACGCTTGAACTTCGGAAGCGCACCGACATGCACGCTTTGCAGACCTACAGCGGGCTAGTTCAGATCGACAAGCGAGATGCCAGGGATCATCTTAAGGCTTTCGGTGGCGGCCTCCACGATGCCCGCGACGCCAGGATGCTTGTGCAGCGCGACGCGCATCTCGACCCTGCGCTGCAGATGCGGCTTTAACTGCGCCAGCCGCTGGCCGATAAATCTTAGGAATGGGTTCATCTCGAACGGGCGGGAGCCGCGCTGTCGTTCCACCGTTGGCAGGATGTTTTCCGTGAACTGGACGTAGCAGGTCGGACACCAGGTGATCACCTGTCCCGACTTGGAGTGCGACAGTTTCTCCATCGAGCTCGAACCCATGCGGCCGCTCATCTCGGCGTCACCGGACTTGAGTTGCACGATACCGCAACAATGGCTCGGACCGCCCATGACCTGGTAACTGACACCGAGCACATCCATGATATCGAGCGCAAGCAAGGCAATGTGCGGCGTCTTCAGCACATTGCAGCCGGTGTAAAACACAAAGTCCGCCGGCTCGGTGGGCATGGATACTGACGCTGATTTTTGACCCAGCCTTTCCAGGACCTCCGTATCGAGTTGCAAGCGCGACAGCATCGTTACACCGCGGCTGACCTCCCGGTATCTCTCCACGCCTGCCCTGCGTCGTTCAGCAAGCTCCTTGTCGGACTTCGCAGCGCTAAGGCGCGCCATGGTAAGGAGAAAGCGAGGATTGACGCCGTAATCGCACGCCTTGATACATTCTCCGCTGAGCATGCAAGCGGCTGCCCATTTGCGGGACGCTTCCGGACCGCTACCGTTTCGCACAAGATCGAGAACACCGCCAATGAGGTCTTCGGGCGTCGCATCCGAGATGCCGGCGGGCGCTATTGCTTGGACAAACCTCAGCGCACTTGCCACATCGTGTGCAAGCCTCAACCATATCCTGGACACGTTCGCCCAGAGCCGTCTCGAAGGATGTCTCATTCACTGGGGGCATCGCGGGCTCCAAGTCTGAGGAATGGGCCTTGTGCGCGCATTGGCAGCTCGGAAATTAACATAAGAATCGGTAATCTTGAAGGACGAGGTCCGCCCAAGTGGGCTTCGGCCGCATTGAATGGCAAGATCGCCGTGATCAGCGCGGATGACGAGGGCATCCGCTAAATAATGCACCGCTTTAGGAAACCAAAATTCGCTCAATACGTTGTCGCGCTCTCAACGATCAGGAGGGTCGTGCAATGGGCAACTTCTTACCGCTCTCCATCAAGTTGGTGGACGGCAAGATCGTCACGGTTTCGTCGATCTGCGAAGCGGAGATAGCTCTCAAAGGTCAATGGCGGAACAAAGAAGCGGCATCTTACAAGGATGCGTGTCGGCTGATCGCTTCAGCAAAGGACGGCGCATGCAATCCAGCCATTGCGTTTGCTGCGTTTAAATCCGCCGCGATCGACCAAGGCCTGGTGAAATCCACAGGCAAGAGTGCCGCGCTTAGCTTGCTGGATGACGTGAGCAAGGACATCTGCGGGGGCTTCTCTATGAGGCTGCTGCGGTCATCCTGACACGCTGTTCCACCGAAAGCAGCCTGCGAACATGGGGCCTCAAGTTCGGGAGAGGATTGGCTTCAAACGAGCTGCCGTGGCCGTGGCACGCAAACTGGCGGTGATCATGCACACGATGCTCAAGACTGGCGAGCTCTTCAATTCGAGTGCGGGAGCCTCAACGTAATCCAGATAGCGTTCAGGATCTGAGCGCCTGATGCGTCCCTGCCGGGACGTGAGCCGAGCCATTCCTCTGATGCGGTTGCACTGCTGTCTTAGCAAGTGCGTTGTCCACATTGAAGGCTCGTCCTCGAAGCTCCATCATGCGGCGACCGATGTCGACCGCGACAACCATGCACCCGGCAGCGCCGTATCAACGCGATAGATGCTTGACGCCCAAGCCGCGATTAGACAACCGCATCACAAGCGGAATGTCTGCTTTGCGACGGACGCAGCACAAAGCGGTCGTTCAACTCACACCCGACGGTCCGAAGGGTCATAGGCTGATTGCGCCGTGATGACTTTCCGTTTCAAGAACCGGCCAAGCCTCGATAGACGCAGGAACGCCAGGGTGCCCAAACCCGTCTGCGCCTGTTGTCGAGATGCCATGATCGCTGCGCGATGAGCTTCTTGTTGTTCCAGGTAGCATGCCAGTGCAAGGTCATAACGTGACGCCCGAATGTCGCCGGGCGGCGGTCGTACGATTGACGTTCTCCCGGATTGAATGGGCCAATCGGAAAGGCTGGGGCCCAGCATAGCGTTTCCCTTGAGAAGTGTTGATTTGAGAGCCTCTCCTATGGCCGTGAGGGATGCGTACGAAGAACCGTGATTGGTTCGTGAAAAGCGTCTTTCCAGCCTGATTGCAGTTGAAGTCGCACCAGGTCCGGGGAACAATCGAGTGTCCAACATGGCTTGCGAACGGTGGCGCAAACACAACTTCTGTTATTCGGCGGCTTCACTCTTGCTGGAGGCAGCCTTGCCAATGCAGCGCTGAGCCGCAAAGCGCGTGGTTTGGTGACTTATCTCGCACTCAATCCCGGACAGTCCCATTCGCGCGAGAAACTCGCCGCGCTTCTATGGGGCGATACTGGGGAGCCGCAGGCGCGGATGAACCTTAGACAGGCTCTGTCAGCGATCAGGAAGGCGTTGCCATCGGTCGACGACCGACGCCTTTTGGCACACGGCGACAATGTCACCCTCAAGCTCGACGATCTTGAGATCGATGTGGCACGGTTCGAGCGCCTAGCGTCAGGTGCAGACCACGAGCAGCTTGAACAAGCCGTTGTTGTCTATCGCGGTGACTTGCTCGATGGCTTCGCCCTGAAGGAAGACCCGTTCAACGACTGGCTCAGGGTGGAACGAGAGAGATTGAGGACGATTTGGATCGGCGTTCTGGAAAAACTTCTGCATCACTACTCGGTTGAGAACAATCTGGCCGCTTATGTCGAGGCAGCGAGGCGCCTAATCGGGTCGGATCCACTCAGGGAAGACATTCACCGAGGCCTCATGCAAATCTATGCCCGCCAAGGCCGACTGAACATGGCACTGAAGCAGTATGCCCAATGTCGCGAGGTCCTTCGCAAGCACCTCCAGGTGGAACCGGAGAAGGAGACGCGTGAGCTGAACGACAGGCTCCGTGCTAGCCGTTCGGTAACGTCCAAAGCGAATTCAACAACGTTGTTGGAACCCGCGGCAGGCCTTGTCGATAGTCCGGTGCCAGCCTCGCTGCGCCCAGAAACGCACTATGTAAAGTCGGGCGGGGTCAGCGTTGCCTATCAGGTAACCGGTGGGGGGCCGTTCGACCTCGTCTACGTACAGGGCTGGGTTTCCAACCTCGACTATGCTTGGGAATCCCCGCGGCTGGCGCACGTGCTGCGCCGGCTGGGGTCATTTTGTCGGCTGGTCCGCATCGACAAGCGAGGCACTGGGCTTTCTGATCGCAACGTGGGCTTTCCAACGCTGCAAGAGCGGGCGGACGATGTACGGGCGGTACTCGATGCAATCGGATCGCGACGGGCGGTCTTGTTCGGCAGTTCCGAAGGCGGCGTCCTTTGCATGCTTTTTGCGGCGACCTATCCCGAGCGAACCCAGGCACTCATTCTTCACGGTGCTTATGCCCAGGGACTGTGGTCACCCGACTATCCTTGGGCAAAGACTAGGGAGGACATGGAAGAAGAACTGGCCGAAATCGAACGCAAGTGGGGAGAGCCTTGGGATTTGGGAAGAGGAGCGCCGAGCTTGGCGAACGATACGCGCGAGCAACAATGGTTCGCAGCCTATCTGAGGAGTTCGGCGTCTCCTTCCGACGCGATCGCATTATGGCGATGGGGCGCCGAAGTCGATGTCCGTAACATCCTCCACGCGATTCACGTACCTACTCTGATACTCCATAGGAAAGGCGATCGATGGGTCAAGGTCGAAGAAGCGCTTTACCTGTCCGAGCGCATTGCTGGCGCCACGCTTATCGAGCTTCCGGGAGATGACCACCTGATCTGGGGCGCCGATTCGGACCGTCTAGTCGACACAATTCAACACTATCTCGCCGTGAAGTTTCCGACGAAGGCCAGCTAGGCTGCAAGGCTGGCTTGTCTTTTTCCTGCTTGTAGGAATCGGCGATCTAGACGCCTTTTTTCCGTCGCAAGAAACAGACAGGCCATTGTCTCACTCGTCTCAGTTCATTCCGCACTTATGAGTTCACGGCCCTAGTGACAGAACCGGTAGACGCGTGCCAGTCTGTTCGGCACCGTCATAGTTCGTCTGCAGTTCTGAAGCCAGCATCGTGGGCCATGCCAATCCAAGTCGCGGCCGTCTTGGCACAATCGGATGCGCGGCAGTGGGTCTCAAAGGCGGCGAACTCCTCGTTAGCACCAGCCCCAGACGCGGCCAGATGATTGATGCGGTGGGACCTGACATAACAGCAGAAATCTGGTCTTGTTCAGCGAAGGCTCTAGGAGGTCTTCTTCATTTTCGCGGTGCTTTGGGATGCCTCGAATCCTTGGCTAGACCGCGCGCGACTCCGCGATCCCCTCCTCTGCTAGAATCGCGAGGAGCTGTGATGAGGCCGAAGGGAGAGACCGATCAGCGCGGCCAACTCCCCAACCGTTTTTTCACCGTCTATCAAATGGACGACGGCCAAGAAACGATTGCGGTTACCGAGAACGGCGAGCCACCGTGCCACTTCAGCCGCTTGGTTGCGGAATCTGCGAAGTTTCGCTGGTTTGCGTCGCAATCTCCCTGGCGACATTGGGGGTGAAAAGCATGAGAAAGCCTAGTTCGGGTGCGTCTCCTTCCGCGATCACACCATAACGTTCCCCCGATAAATCGGCCATCTGTGCAGCGCGGCGGACCTATTACCGCCTGGCCGGCGCCTTTTACCCCAACGCCCCCCGCCCAACGAGGCGTCGGCCAGCTTCCATTAGCGCTTCTGCGGCTTCGACGTGATCTCCTGGACCCGCACCTTGTCGCCGATCTCCTTGGCCGTATCGAGCGCTTTCTGCTTGTCCTTGGTAGTCAGCACGGTGCGCCAGTGCGGCTTCTCGAATACGCTGACCACGTAAGTTGTTGCAGGCTTGTCGACCATCGCTGCCCCTGTAACGCGAAAGCCCGCACTCCTTTGGCGGAGAGAGCGCGGGCCGATCAGGGCGTCGCCCCGATCTTCGGCAGAGGACCCGCCCTGCCGCGCTGATCAACTTTTAGCGACGTCTAATGTTCCTGGGCGATTTGATATTGAAAAAGGCCGGCGGCCGAGCCATTGCAAATGGGGAAGGTGCGGGTGGGGCATTGGGGCGCTTCGACACCCGCGCACCGTTGCGGTGGGGCCCGGGAGCCTCCCCCGCATAATTGATTTATTCCTACACAAGCGAGTCTCGCAATTAAGCCTGTTGGCCTACGCCGTAGGCGGCAGCGCCGGTCCTGTCCATTCCATCGGATGAACGGCGCATCGTCGCCGGTGATATCGTTCGTCACTCTTTAATATATAACTCAAAAAAGGATACAATTATCCCAATAATGACGGCTAAATGAAGCGTCAAATGAACGTACAGCAGGGGCCGTCTCGCGGGTAATGATGAGGATCTTGCCGATGAGCAATTGGCAGCAGGCGAACCTAAGCAGCATGAAGGTGGGATATCCAGGGCAATCGTGACGCCCCAGACGCCCGCCCGCTCATCAATCTCGACGACCTTGGACCTGGCCTTCGCGTCGACGAGATCGTTGGCTCCGAGGTCCGCAGCTCGGATGACAAGATCGTTGGCGAAGTTCGAAATGTCGTGATTGGCACGAAGGACCGATGGGACTACGCAGTCGTTGCCTCAGGTGGGTTCTTTATCGCCGGGAAGGACAGCATCGTCGTCCCGCTACGTTATCTTCAAGTGAACGAGGAGCGGACAAGCTTCTACCTCCGCATCTCCAGCGCCGATGTCAAAGCCGTGCCGTTGATGCCCGACCAGAAATATCTGTGGCTTGCGGATGAAGCGTGGCGAGCGAAGAACGATGCGATCTTCCAGAAGTTGATCCCGGACCCGGTTCGCTCTGGAACCCCGTCGGTCCCACAAGCCAATACCGACTCCAAGTGAAAGATCGAGCCAAGCCAGCTCGTTCCCTAGCGGTCGAGACCGCGATCACGTGTTAGGCGAACGCACGAGCCTTCACGCGCACTTCTTGCGTTCAGCTACCTCGACACCAAGCCGGAACGCCTGGCCGTCCGCGTAGGAGCGCGCGTAACTTTCGGCCTCGAAAGGGAAGGTCAGCGTGTTGCCGTAGGCTGTCACGCGGACGGTCCATTTCTTGTCGCGAATGATTTCGACTGCGTGCTCGGGCGATCCCATGTGTCCTCCCACGATCACCAAGTGAGGGCACGGAGATAGCGTCGCAAAAGTCGTTTGAATGCAAACAATTCGACACGTCGGTGTCGTAATGGCGTTGGTCCGGTCAAATGGCCTGTTGGCCAGCCTCCGGATGGTGCGTCTACTATCGAGATTCAGACGACCAGGGGAAATTGAGATATTGATCGCGGCTGTCGTAGCAGATGTTGCCATACATCCGTAGATAGCCATCTCTTCGCGCCGGATCGGCATAGACCGCGCCTGGATTGGCAAGATCCTTTTGATAGTCGCCAAGGTTTTGCGCCGTGATGACGTGCGGCAGGATATCCATCGCTTGCGGGATCGGCTTTCCCTCGAGCCAGTCGGCCGCATGCTGGCCCATCGCATATCCGAAGACAGGCGAATTCAGGCTGACCGTCATCTTGTAGGGACCTCCCTTTGTGATTTCGGCTATTGCCTCGGGCTCGCCGTCGATCCCTCCGATGAACTGATCCGGCCTGTCCTTGCCAGCCTCCCGCAGCGCCTGCAGGGCGCCAAGGACGACACCATCGGCGCCCAGCACCACGTCCACATGCGGATGCGCCTGGATGACCATCCGCATCGTGGCCAATCCTCCTTCCTTGCTGACGGGATTGGGGGAGATATCGGCTACGATGCGCACGTCTGGCAGCGTGTCGAGCGCATCGCGGATGGCGACGAAACGCGGCGTGAGAAATTGCAGGCTGTCCTGGGTCAGCAGCACCACGTCGGCTCGGCCGTGGAACTTGTCCTTGATATACGCGACCGCCGCGTCTCCCAGTTCCTTCCCGGTGAGATATTGCGGCGCGTTGAGCAGCGACGTTGCCGGCGGTGCGACGACCGTGCTGACATAGGTTCCAGACCACATGGCCTTTTGCAGGCTGGGGGCCAGCGCCGCCGGGTCTACGGGAGACACAACGATCCCGCCCACCCGCTCGGCGCGCAGCGCCTCGACGTCCGAGATCATCTTGGCGCTGTCATTGGCGGCGAGGGCGACACGATATTCCAGATGGTTGTCTTCGGCCGCCTGAGCCAGGCCATGATCGACACCCTCGATGAACTCACGCTTGTTGTCCTTGGCGAATGCCAGGATCGGCTTGAGGTCGGTTGGCTTCGAGCAGCTCGGCGCCGTTGGAACGAATGGCTGTAGAACCGTCGGAACGGTAATGCCGGGTGACCCCTCGGCCATCGAGGCGACATTGGTTGCGAGCAGCAGAGCAGCGATCGGCAGCAACTGCCGCATGGCGAATCTACCGGTCTGCCAAAACATCGAACTCTCCACCTGAAGAAAACGCCGGGCGCATCCTTGCATGACCCATGGCGGAGGCAAAGCCTGCCAGCGCGCATAGCCCGTCACTGCGGCAGGGCAAAGCTCAGAACCACCGCTGTCCCGGGATCGCGTGCCTGATAGGCAACATCGGCGTCGATGCTTCTTGCCATTGCCTTGATGATGCGCGTTCCCAAGCCGGTGCCCTTGATGACGTTGCCGGCGTTGCCGACGCCGTCGTCCTCGACGGTCAGCAAAGCGCGACCCGGCCCGTCCTCGCGCAGCAATACGCGTACATCGCCGGATTTGTCGGGATAGGCATATTTGAAGGCATTGGTGACCAATTCGGTCACGATCACCCCGAGATTGATCGTGGCGTCGATGCCGAGTGTCAGCGGCGCCAGATCGCTGATCAGGTTGGCGCCGTGCCCCTGGCCACGCATCGAGCCGCCAAGGTTTTCCAGGAGGCCGCCGAGATAGCCGTCGAGTTCGACGATGCCGACCGAGCCGGAGGTGTAGAGGCGCTTGTGCACCGAGGCTATGGCGAAGATGCGCGCTTGGGTTTCGGCAAGCGCATCCTTGGCACCCTTGTCCGTCAACACATTGGCCTGCAGGTTGACCAGCGATGAGACCATTGCAAGGCTGTTGGCGACCCGGTGGTTGACCTCGGCCAGCAGGAGTTCGGCGCGGTCGCGCGCCGCACGCACCTGCGCCTCGGCGGCTTCCTTCTCGGCGACGAGGCGTGCCTTGGCGACAGCCTGATCGAGAGCGGAGGCCAGAAGGGCTATGAAGTCGTCACCGATCGTCTTCGGCACGAAGTCGCTAGCCCCGGCCTTCAGGGCGGCCACCGCGACGCTCATTTCGGAAGAGCCTGTTACATAGACGGCGGGGGGAGCAGCGCCGCGCGTTGCAAGCCTTGCCAGGAATTCAAGCCCGGTCCCGGCTCCCAGATAGTGGTCGAGCGCCAGGACGTCGAAGCCGCCTTCCTCAAGTCTGGTCAGAGCCTGTTCCGGGCTGGAAGCATGCTCGACGACGAAACCGAGGCGGCCGAGCTTTTTCTGTACGAGGCGCGCGAGCGCGTCGTCGTCATCGATGTAGAGGACCCTGGTTTCAGGCATCGCTTTTCAGGCCGTTTCCGGGACCTGAATGACGGTGAACAGGAGGCCGAGCTGCCTGATGGCGTTGGCGAAGCCTTCGTAGTTCACGGGCTTGGTGATGTAGACGTTGGCGCCGAGATCGTAGCAGCGCTGGATCTCGCGACTGTCGTCGGTCGTTGTCAGCACCACGACAGGAATCCGCTTGAGATGCTGATTGGCCTTGATTTGTTGCAGAATATCGAGGCCGGTCATGTCAGGCAGATTGAGATCGAGAAGGACAAGAAGATGACGGCCGACGCTCGCATCGCCAGAGCCATCCGGCCCGAGCAGATAGGCGAGCGCGCTGGAACCGTTGGTGAAAGCCACGACATCGTTGTTGACGCCGGCGCGGCGAATGTTCTTCTCGATGAGACGCGCATGGCCCTCATCGTCCTCGATCATGACGATCGTTACAGGTTTGCCGGCTTGGCTCATGCAAACGCTCTTTCGTTTGATGCCGCGATCAGCGGCAGCTCTATCCTGAAAGTTGTCCCAACGTCGAGCTTTGATTTGACCGTGATATCGCCGCCTAGCCTGCGCAGGATGGCTCGTACATGCGCAAGTCCGATACCGTCGCCAGGCAGGTCCTGTAGACCCGATCGCCGAAACAGCTCGAAAATGCGTTCCACGTCCTGCTCGGCGACGCCGCGGCCATTGTCCTCGAAATCGATGGCGATGCGGCCACCGGGGATAATCCTTGCTCCGACCCTGATGCGAAGTGGCCGCGCGGGCGAGCGGTATTTGGTCGCATTGTCGAAAAGGTTGGCAAAGACCTGCTCGAGCGACAGGCGATCGGCCTCGATCTCAACGCCTGCGAGATCGACGTCGATCTTCCCGCCCGCTTCCTTGACCTGATGCTGGAAGCTGGAGACGGTGCTTTCGATCAAAGACGCAAGTTGAATGGTTTCGGGCCGCAACGGCCTGCGTCCCTCGCGCGAAAGCTGGAGGATGGCGTTGATGAGCCCATCCATTTTGCGCGTCGACGAGCGGATGAAACCGATGGCTTCCGGCAGGTCCTCCGCCGCCGCCACTCGTGCGTTGGCAACGAGGGGGTCGGACGCGTTGGCGCCGATGCCGGACTTTTCGATGAGCGTCTGCAGGCTGGCGACGCCTGCTTCCAGCTCGCTGGTGAAACCCATGATGTTGACGAGAGGCGCGCGCAGGTCATGGGTGACGATGTATGCGAAGCGCTGAACCTCTTCATTGGCCCGCACCAGGTCGGCGGTGCGCTCGCGCACCCTGGTTTCCAGCCCGCTGTTGAGAGCCTCGAGGTTTCGCCGCGCGGCGCTGAGTTCGCGCGTGTGGCGCAAGAGCGACGCCCAGGCAAAGCCGACCACGATAACGATCGCTATGCCGCCGGCTATGGTAATCATGCGCAGCCAGGCGAAGTAGGACCGTTGTTCCGCCACCCGCGCGGTCAGCCGGTCGTCGGCCGCAAGGATGATGCCGTTGAAGTAGACGTTGGCCTGATCCATCAGCGTCTTGCCACGGTTGGAAGCGACGATCGCCGCCACGGCATCGTCCTTGCGCTGTCGCTTCAGGGCGACGGTCTTGTCCATTTCGGCAAGTTTTTCGCCGATGATTGCCTTGAGCTGGTCGATCGATGCCGCAGTCTCGGGTTCGCCGGCAACGAGGAGCTGCAACTTTTCGAACCGGCGAAGAGCCGAAGACTTTGCCGTATCGTAAGGCGAGAGATAGATCTCGTTGCCGTTTAAGAGGAAACCCCGCTGACTGGATTCCGCCGAGAGCAGCGAATTGCGGACATCGACGGCGGCGGTGCGCGTGTCGCGCGCCGCGATCACATCGTCGAAGCTGATGCGCGACTTCTCGGCGAGCAGGTATGTGGCGGTGACGATGCCCATCAGAACCAGCAGGCCCATCGCCAGCAGAGCGCTGGAGCCACGCAGCATGACCTTGTCGGTTGGATTTTCAGACAAATTCGTCTCACTGGGTGCGCATTGGTGGCGTTATCTCTAGCGAGCGTTATACTTTCCCACAACCGACGCGCCGCCCAAACAAGGCTGTGTTCGCGTTGCATTGAGGGAGGGGACAAGTGACTTCGACTTTTACCGTCCATGATGCCAGCGGCTATGAGAAGCTCATGGGCCGATGGAGCCAGAAGCTTCGCCGCTTTTCATAGATTTCGCGGGCATCTCGGCTGGCGAGAAGATCCTCGACGTCGGCTGCGGCACTGGCAGTCTGACATTTGCCCTGCTGAAGGCGGCTGACCTCAAGGAGATCACCGCCATCGACGATTCGCCGGTTTTCGTCGCTGAAACGATCAGGCGCAGCACTGATCCAAGAATAAAGGTTGAGCAGGGCGACGCCTGCGCGCTGGCCTTTGACGATGGAGCCTTCGATCGCGCGCTGGCGCTTCTGGTGCTGCATTTCGTCACCGACGCCGGCAAGGCTGTGGCCGAAATGCGCCGCGTCGTTCGGCCTGGCGGCGTCGTCGCCGCTTCTGTCTGGGATCATCTGGGAGGCATGCCGGGCATGCGCATGATGGTCGATACGGTTGCGGCGCTCAGCGAAGCCGGCCGCCAGTTTCGTGAGCGCTATTGCTTCCAACCCATGATGAGGCCGGGAGAGATGAAGGCGACCTTCATTGAGCAAGGGCTTCTGCAGGTTAGCGAGACGCAGCTGATGATCCGGATGGATTACAGCAATTTTGACGACTATTGGTCGCCGATGGTCGCAGGCGAGGGCCCGTTCGGCAAGTTCTTGTCGTCCCTCGATGCGCCGGATCGCGCGAGAGCCGAGGCGGCGGTGCGCGAAGCATATCAGGCCGGCCAGCCGGACGGACCGCGTTCCTTTGCCAATGTCGCCTGGGCTTGCCGGGGGATCGCGCCCTGAGAGCACCAAGAAGCCTGTCGCATCCGGCTGGGAGGGGGTGACAGTCCCTGGCCGAGGAAGGCGCTAGGAAGACTGGCGCGAGTTTTCCTCGTCCCGCGAGGCGCGTACTTCCGAGCCCTTTGGCGTTTCTGGCTCGGGCCGCTGCGGGTGCGCACCTGCCTCCAGCCCATGCGAATAAATCTGCGTCACCGGGAAGCGGCCGCACTTGCGCGATAGGACGTGCATCCGACCAGTTCACGTCCGCCGAGGCTGGCAGGTCTGTCGGCGACGCGGTCCCATACGGTCCACTGCAGGTTGGCCTCTTTCTGGCAAAAGAAGCGAGAATTGGGATTATCCGTTTTACTGATAAGGGGGTCCGGGATTTCTTCACCACTAAGTCACCAAGAAAAATGGTGCTGAGCTTGGGATGAAATAGTGTAGTTGCGAAATCATCGCCTTGATCGGAATCAAAAGATTCTGGCGTCCAATTTAGAACCAACACACTCAAGGCGACACAAAGGAGGCGCCAACACGCCTCACGTTGCGAAATCAGGCCGCCTGTTGCCACCGGTTTACAGCGCCGATCGAGGGTCTGAGATACGAGTGACCGCAGCGCTTGAGTTTTCTGGATTGTTGGCGGGGGCCATCCCGGGAAGCCGCGTAGTACGAGGAAAAAAGCCCGTCGGCTTCGGTCGGCGGGTTTTTCTTTGCTGCTTTGTCCGAATGGGGGGAAACGGCCAGTCCGCTATCGGGGCGAGCACGGCGTATAGCTGCCATTCGGCAGACGGGGCGTTCATCAATAAAGTGCGGCGAGGAACCCATGACGGAGGCTCCAGATATCCGGGCCGCCAATTGTAGGGAAGCGCTTATAGCGGCGATATTTCCGACGAGCGGACGCATTTCTACAGCGGCCCTGCCGCGATTCACCCTCCAGCACGGCGATGTCGAGTGGGCAGAGGGGGTGATAACACGATGTCTTCCTGCTGCTGGAGCAGGCTCCCCTTTTCGGCCAGTCGCTTGCGCCTCTTTTCGCGGAAGGCTGTCATGCCACAGCGGGTGATGCCATAGAACAACAGGCCAAAAACCAGCCCGAGTGGCACCGCACCGCACAGCATGGGCTTTAAGACCGGTGCCCACAGTTGCGAAATTGAAAGGGTCTGCAACATCTCACTCAGATGGGCCGGCCGTTCGTCACTTTGCATGTGGCCATGCAACATAATCTTGCCGGTCTCCCAAGTCGCTCCCACAACAAACGGGAGGGTCAGCGGATTGCCAAAGACAAATGTTCCTAGCCCTGCCGCCACCATGTTTCCTGAAATCAGCCAGCACACGATGGCGGCAATGGCGAAATGGGACCCTAGTGGAAAGAAAGACGCGAAAACCCCAGCCGCCACCCCCGCCGCGACGGCCGTTGGAGTGGCGTTCAGCCGGAGGATACGCTTTGAAACATACTGAAACGATCGCGAGAAGGAGCGGCGCGGCCACATATAAATGCGCAATCGTTCGAAGAGACCATCAGGATTTCGGCGTCTAAAGAGCACTCTCTTGCCCACTTCAAACGCGGTCGGTTGAACGGATGGACCTCGTCTCTGAAAAAACGCAGCCTGTGCTGCTTTGTTCCGAATATGCTGATCAACCGGTTGTCCGAAAGCGCAAGTGCGGATAGTCGGGCAACAGTTGGAAAAACCAAGGCTGAGAACCCGGCATAGTTTTGGACCGAGTTGAATGGGTAGAGCGTCTGGTTATCGGCATTCCGCCAATCCGCCCCTGCTTTTTGCGTGGTACCTGTCTTATTCTACTATTTTTGGCTCCAATAGACCCGCGCCATGAAGGTCGGCGGACCTAAGCGCACGTCGGGTCCATTGCGAGTGGGTATGGTCTCGGGGTTATAGGCCCGCAATGCCTACGTTATAGGCATATTAGCGTGCGCTCAACTACGACTGGAGTCCCCTGTCCTCAGAAAGCATGAGGAAAGGCTCTTGACGCAACCGCATACATCAGCGAGTTGTAATATAGGTGGGCGGCCGAGATCCTCGCAAGGGATTTACAGCCGTTTGCTTGCCCGCCGTCGAACCCCGGCGGCGGGCTCAAGAGATTGGTGGCAAGGCTATTCCGTCAAGCCAGGGTCGAAATGCACAATCCAATCGAACAGTGTGCGGTAAGGCTCTCGACCTCTTCATCGATGTCCTCACGCTTGATCCCGAGGGCTTTGGCGTCGGAAAATAGCTTGTGGGTGATCTCGGAAATAGAGACAGCATCCGGTTTCGTGGTCTCGGGCACGTTGTTGGCTATCCACTGATGCAGGAAGTTGATTCCGCGCGTGCTCATTGAGTCTAAAGCTCACTCGCGGTCTTAAGTTCCGCCTCACTCGACCGCGATAACCTTTCGTGCTGGCTTCTTTGCGGCCGCTGGCCGACGGTTAGCCCGCGCAGGCTTCTCAACCGCTTGCTCAACAGACAGCCGCTCTTCCCGGAGCAGCGCTGTCTTGACAATTCGGCTTTGACGCTACGCCTCAATCGCAATTTTAGCCTCACGATCGGCGCGCTCGAATCGTTCCTTGTCCACTCGTCTTCGGGTCATGGAAAGCCTCCGTTGGCTGACCGACCTTTGAATGTTGCCCCGCAAACAATGTTCTGTCGCACGATCAGGTTAGGTTCCTGTGCGTGGCGGCACCTGATCGAGGAGTGTAATCTCATCAGTGGGTGCTGGCAGTTCGCCATTTGGAGTCAGCTTGTCGACCGCCTCCGGCAGGTCTTTCGTGATCCTGGCAATCAGTTCGTCGCGCGACAGGCCAGTTTGCATGGAAAGCGATGTGAGAGTGTCCTCGTCTATCGCTGTTTCGACATCTTTCGGGTCGATCGGCTGGTTCGGGCCGCGACTGACCCACGAATCCACTTTCGACCCTGCTCCCGCATTCCTGAAGCGGTCGAGGATGTCCCCCAACGCCGTCCCCGAGACACTCTTGGATACCTGATCCAAGAGCCCGCCTTGAGGATTGTTCGGATCGGTATTTCCCCCACCGCGGATCAAGTCTCCGATCTTGTCGCGATTTTGATAGGCCAGAATGCCGAGTATGGCGACAGCCATTCTTCCAAGATTTGCCATTCGTTTTCCTCCTAGGGTCACAAGGAGAAGGTTTCGTGCTGGCAAAGGTTCCACCCGTTCGGGTCGACTAGAGCTCCCAATGCGTTCAGTCCGTCTCCAGCCGGAAATCCTGCAAGGAAGCGTGTCGCAGATCCTCTTCGCCGCACAAGTGCTTCACGCGGCCGATGATGGCCGCAACAAGGCGGGCGATATGACGGCTACGACTATGGGAGCAGTTCCCATTTCGAGCTAACAGTGACCGGCAACAGTGCCGAGCTTTACGACTACGGCGAGAGCGGATCCTTTTCTTTCTCGACTTGATTCTTGGAAGCTCTTCGATCCTGCGCGCCCGGACCGCCCGGACACGGCTCCCTGCGAGACTTCAAGATTTAAGAACCTAGCATCGACCGCAGGCGCGACAGCGGGCGCAGACACCGCTATGTTCGTAAACCATTTGGCTCTTCAATCCGCGCCGTTGCGAGGGCCGCTTTCGCCTTTTCGACCCACAGCGCCCGCGCGTGTTCTCCACCTTCGCTTTTGAGCTTGGCGGCGATCCAAAGCAGGGCGCCATAGATGGTGGCGCGATCGTCATTGGTCAGCTCGACGATGCCGGCTTTGGCGACGAGACCGCCGAGTTCGATCAGATGTCGGGTGCGTTTTCGGCGCTCGACCTGCCACGTGCGCATGTCATTGCGAGCCTGTGCCGCCTGCCGGCGATTGTGGGCTGCCCGGTTGTGCTGGAGCGCTGCGATTGTTGTGGTGAGATGCCGGAGCAGTTCGCCGGGACCTGCTTTCGAAAAACATCACTCCACGCTTGGCCCATGCCTCACGCTTTGAGGCGTCTTTCGTCTCAGCGATTGCGACCAGTGCGCCGGCCAGTTCGTCGGTGCTGAGCTGATCGGCGCCGGTGGCGATCACCAGTTCGCCAAGTTGCTGCACCTTTCGCGTTTTCAGCTCGCGCGCTTTTTCTTCCAGCGCCTTCAGTTCCGCGTCGAAGTCCCGTGGTTTCCGCATGGCTTTCTCCATTGATTGTCGATGTGGCAATGATAGGCGAGCGTGTGCCGGAAGGCTTCAGCGTTGCCGAGACAACCCGGGATGGGCTGGTCCATCCCGAGATTTTTTCGAGGGAGGGCGCGCTTATACGTCGTGCCGACGTCCGCTTTGCCGTGCAAATGATCTGGTCGCGATGGCGATCTATCATCTTCACGTCAAGGTCATTGGCCGCAAGGCCGGCTCAAGCGCTGTCGCGTCGGCCGCCTACCGTTCAGCGTCGCGGCTGCGCGACGAGCGCATCGAACGCAGCCACGACTTCTCCGCCAAGCGCGGTGTCGTCCATTCCGAGGTGATGCTGCCGGAGGATGCACCGGAGGCCTGGCGCGACCGCGAGAGGCTGTGGAACGATGTCGAGGCGTTCGAGGCACGCAAGGACGCGCAGCTTGCCCGCGAGGTCGAGTTTGCCCTGCCGCGCGAACTCGGCCAGGCGCAAGGCATCGAACTGGCGCGCGACTTTGTACAAGTCGAGTTTGTCAGCAAGGGCATGGCCGCCGATCTCAATGTGCATTGGGACAGGGCAGAGGATGGCAGTCCCAAGCCGCACGCTCATGTCATGCTGACCATGCGGGCCGTCGACGAGAATGGCTTTGGGGCGAAGGTTCGAGGCTGGAATGCTACCCAGCTGGTCGAGCGCTGGCGCGAGCGGTGGGCGGAGCTGGCCAATGAGCGCCTGGCCGATCTCGATATCGACGCACGCATAGACCATCGCAGTCTGGAAGCGCAGGGCATTGCGCTGGAGCCGCAAACCCAGATTGGTGCACCGGCTCAACGCATCGAGGGCAGTGGCCTTGCTGCTGGCGATAGTGAAGCAGATCGCGCCGAACTGCATCGCGAGATCGCGCGCAACAATGGTGCGCGCATCATTGCCGATCCATCCGTGGCACTCGATGCCATCACGCATCAGCAATCGACCTTCACCCGAAAAGACATCGCGAAGTTCTCGCATCGCCACAGCGATGGAATGGAGCAGTTCAACGCGGTCGTGGCAGCCATCGGCAACGCACCCCATCTGGTCGAACTCGGCAAGGACGGACGCGGCGAAGACCGTTTCACCACCAGGCAGATGATCGACACCGAACAGCGCCTTCACCGCGCTGCGGAGCGTATGGATTTGGACGAGCGTCACGCGGTGAGTGACGCATATCGCGAGGCAGTACTGGCCCGGGCTGCGCAACGCGGTCTTATCCTTTCGGGCGAGCAGACCGATGCGCTTGCGCATATCACCGACGGCCGCGGTCTTGGTGTCGTCGTCGGCTTTGCCGGAACGGGTAAGAGCGCCATGCTGGGCGTTGCGCGCCAGGCATGGGCAGCAGCGGGCTATGAGGTTCGAGGTGCGGCACTCTCCGGCATCGCCGCCGAGAATCTGGAAGGCGGTTCAGGCATCTCGTCACGCACCATAGCCAGTATGGAGCATGGGTGGGAACAGGGTAGGGATCTGCTCACCGCGCGCGATGTCCTGGTGATCGATGAGGCCGGCATGGTCGGCACGCGCCAGTTGGAGCGCGTGCTTTCCCATGCGGCTGACGTTGGCGCGAAGGTCGTGCTGGTCGGCGATCCGCAGCAGTTGCAGGCAATCGAAGCCGGCGCTGCATTCCGTTCCATCCATCAGCGACATGGCGGTGTCGAAATCGGCCAGGTGCGCCGGCAGCGCGAGGATTGGCAGCGTGACGCCACGCGCGATCTTGCAACCGGCAGGATCGGCGCCGCTATCAGCACCTACGACGTCCAAGGCATGGTGCATCAGGCTGTGACGCGCGACGAGGCGCGCAGTGATCTCGTCGAGCGCTGGGATCGCGACAGGCAGGCACAACCACAGGCAAGCCGGATCATTCTCACCCACACAAACGACGAAGTGCGCGCGCTCAACCAGGCAGCGCGTGAGCGCATGCGCGCTGCCGGCGATCTCGGCGACGACGTTCACGTGCATGTCGAGCGCGGTGCACGGACCTTCGCAGGCGGCGACCGTATCATGTTCCTGCGCAACGAGCGCGGTCTCGGCGTCAAGAACGGCACGCTCGGCGTTATCGAAGAGGTCAGTACACAAAGCATGACGGCGCGCACCGACGACGGCAGGTCCGTACGGTTCGATCTGAAAGATTACGCCCACATCGACCACGGCTATGCGGCCACCATCCACAAGGCGCAGGGCATGACCGTCGACCGGACCTATGTGCTCGCCACGCCTGGGATGGATGCGCATGGCAGCTACGTCGCCCTGTCGCGGCATCGCGACGGGATGAACCTGCACTACGGCGACGACGACTTCAGTACGCGGGAGCGGCTGGTCCGTGCGCTGTCACGGGACCGCGCCAAGGACATGGCGTCGGAATACGAGCGGATCGACCCGGCGCAGAGCTATGCCGAGCGGCGCGGCATCACGTTCCGCGAGCGCCTGGTCGAGATCGTGCGCCGGGTCGTTCCGGAGAAGTTGCGTGACAGGATCGGCGGACTGCTGGACGGGTTGCGCTCGCCTGGAGAAGCGGAGCCCATGCAGGAACGTGAACCTGGGCCGGGAAGGGAAAATGTTGGGGCGCGGATGGGAGGTGTTGGCGCCACGCCGGAAAGAGATCCTTCTGCCAGGGGAGTGTCGCGCGACACTGACTTGCCGGTGGACGGGGAAGCGGCGTTGCGCAGCGCTCGAACCCAGGCGCTTGTGCGTCACGCGCGCGCGCTCGACGCGATCCTCAGTACTGGAAATGCGGACGGGCAGGGCAGTCCCGACCAGCTGCGCGAATTGAGGGATGCCCGTAGCGCTTTCGAGAAGGTTCGGCCTCATGGCTGGCGCGATGCCGAAGCGGCCTACGTCAAGAATCCCGAGCTTGTCCGTGAAGCGGGGGCCGGCCGCGTCAGTCGCATCGTTCTTGCTCTCCAGCTTGAGACGGAAATCCGTACCGGTATGGACAACGATCCGGGCCGCCGCGCCGACCGTTTCGTGGAACGTTGGCAGAAGCTCCACCGGACAAGCCAGCACCAATACCAAGCCGGCGACATGTCCGGCTACAAGTCAACGCGTTCGGCGATGTCCGATATGGCCAAGAGCCTTGAACGCGACCCTCAACTTGAATCCCTACTGGCAAACCGCAAACGCGAGCTTGGCATCAACGTGGATTCGGGTCGTCGCTTGGGCGCGGAACTGGCGTTCAGCCATGGCATCGGCAAGGGGCGGGGCATTGGGATCTAAGGCATGCCGATTTGCCGCCGTTTCCACGCCGCAGCCGGCTGAGGCTACAAACCTGATTGTCTCCGGCAGGGGTTCGTCCTGTCTGTCCCAACAGAAATCAGCAACAACCAGTGAGGTGCAGGCAGTTATGTCCGAGCCGAATCGTATCATACGCCTCAAAACCGTCCTTGCCAGGACCGGCCTGTCCCGCTCAACCATCTATCGCAAGATTGGCGAAGGCACGTTCCCGGCTCAGATCAAGATCAGTGTCAACGGGGCGGGCTGGCGCGAATCCGATATCAATCGGTGGGTGGAGGATCCGGTATCTTGGAGGCCGAGGCGAGAGGGTGATTAAACCCGATGGTAGTGGGTCAGTTTGAAATTCCGCCCCGATCCTGGGGCAGTGTCTCAGTTTGAAATTGCCCGCATCATTCCTCGACCTCATAGGAACCCATAGGGCCAAGCATGGCAGCGACATAAGCGATAACATCGGATTGGATATCGTAGCGCGCGTGATAATAGGGGTCGGCGACTTTCAAGAGGCGATCTTTGGGCGTTTCCTGCGCATGGGCATGGAAAAACGCTAAGTGTTGAGCTGTGTCCAGGATCTCTCGCGTATTTCTGGACATTTGCTCGTCGTTATCCCGAAACGGATGCTTCATAACGAAGTGCATACGTTCAATGGCATCTGGGTATTTTGTCAGATGCAATCGCAGGAACTCTTCGATCTGGTGGTCACTGAACCTTCTCTGCATCAATTCAGTTTCTTTCGATAACGCGCACGAACCATCGGCTTCTCAGCCTCCTTCGCTTCGAGAGCTGGTGAAATGATGGCCTTTATCGCATCATGCCATGCTTTTTTCTGTGGATAATGGAACCGAACCATCGGTACGATTTTGGATTGGGTAATTTTGAGGGTATCGATCAATGCCCTCAATGGAGATTTCTACTTAGATTCAAATAGATAGCTTACACTTCGATTCCGCCTCTGGCACCATCACCTTATCAAGGAAAAATCAAGAACTTGACCCATGATGGGTGGGCACTCATACCCGATTTCATGTCGCGTCATGTTGCAAACTGCTACCATTGATTTCCAAGGGTTTCCTGCGACTATCGGCAAGTCCACGCGACATGGACGCGACACCGGCTGACTGTCCGGAGCAAACCGGTTCCGGTTTCTCAGGCTCGCCCTTCAACCCGGCATTTCTTGCAACGATCGGCATTACGCTGTTTGATCTTCAGCCGTCTGTGCCGAGATGCCGGACGAACCAATCCCGGTCACAGATGGTGACAAGGGAGGACCGTGAGATGCATGCCGTAGTCAGAAAGTTTAGTGGTACGGGTGCGAAGGAGCTGTTTGACCTGCTCGAAGCCAAAAAGGGAGATATCGAAGCCCTTTTGCGGAAGGTAAAGGGTTCACCGGTTATACATTGATGAGAACGAGCGATGGCGGACTTTCCGTGACCGTCTGCAAGGACAAGGCGGGCACCGATGAGAGTGTCGTTGTGGCCCGTGACTGGGTGAAGAAAAATGCGTCAGGAATCGGTGTCGCTCCGCCAACCCTGAGCGAGGGCTCGGTCATCTTGCATCTGAAATGACGACTATACGGGGCGAAGCAATCTGCTAGCCCCGCTTCGTAGACCCAGAAAACGACGAAACGCTCAACAATGAAAAAGCCCGCCACCGTGAGGCAGCGGGCGCTAGTTCGGGAGGAGTCACGAGCAACCCCATTTGCTCGTGGATAGTCAAACGGTACGCCTCGCTTGGCTGGATAATAAGCTCGCTCCGGTTGAAGGCTCCGCATATTCAAGCTGCGTGACTTTTCTGCCACAAGATACAGGAAGCCCGCCGCCGGCGGCAGCGGGCCGATGTCGGAGATGGTCGGAACTTCCGCTTTGGAAGTTCCTACCGGCCGGCGCGCTGGGGCGCGCCAGCCGTTTGGCGTCAAGCGTGGCGGATCTCGGTTCCCAGCACCTTCAGACATTCGCGGATGAACGCGGCAAGCGCCGTCCAGCCCTTGGCGGAAACCATCGTGCCGTCCACATAGGCATCGGTGGGAGACAGGTCGATGTAAGTGCCGCCGGCGAGCGTCACTTCGGGCTCGCAGGCCGCGAGAGCCCCAACCTTCTTGCCGCGGACGACGCCATCGACCGCGATCAGAATCTGGACGCCATGGCAAATCGTGAAGATCGGCTTTTTGGTCTCATGGAAATGGCGCACGATCGCCTGCACGCGCTTGTCGGTACGAATGTATTCCGGCCCGCGGCCGCCTGCGCAGTAGACAGCATGATACTGGTCGAGCTGTCTTTCGGCTTCCGAGAACGTCTTGTTGATCAGCGCGTAGTGGCCGAGCTTTTCAGTGTAAGTCTGGTCACCCTCGAAGTCGTGCAGCGAGGTCTTGATCAGGTCTCCGGCATTCTTGTCGGGGCACACCACATGAACCGTGTGGCCCACGGCCTCCATCGCCTGCTGATAGACGAAGATCTCGTATTCTTCGGTGAACTCACCGGTCAGCATCAATATTTTCTTGCCTGGCATGGCTCTTCCTCCTGTTGGGGCTGGGCAAGGCGCGGATCGCGCCTCGCCGGTCTTCGAAATCGCATCGGGTCAGAACGGCGGGTCCGGGAAATATGTGCTCGGCGCGCAGCACCGGTTCGACGGCGCCCGGCACGCCAGCAAAAGGCAGGGTGCTTCCTCCCTCTCCAGCGATGTTCGCGGCAATGGACATCGACTCCGACCTCAATCGAAGGCCGGAAGCAATCGATCGCGCGAATGCTCGATGTGGATGCGCATCGCCTTTTGGGCAGCATCGGGATCGGCCGCGCCGAACGCGGCGAGGATCGCCTCGTGTTCGTCGAGCGCTTCCTCGGTCACGCGGGCATGATACATCAGGCGGAAGATGTGGAAGTGGGTGTGCTGGTGGCTCAACGTCTGCCGAATGAGTTCGTTTTCGGAAAACTCCATGATCTTGTCGTGGAAGATCGCGTCCTGCCGGGCGAAATTCGAATAGCGCAGGCGCTCGTCCTTGCCTTCGCGCCGTGACATCACACCGGCTGCTTCCAGCAAAATGTTGAGCTTGGCTTCATCCATGGCAGCGGCGGCTTTCGCCGCGGCATGCGGCTCAAGCAGAAGGCGCATCTCGTACAATTCGTCGAAGCGGCGCCGCGTGATTTGCGGTGCCGCGCGATAGCCGATCAGGTGCGTCTTGAGCACCAGGCCTTCGCCTTCGAGGCGGCCGAGCGCCTCGCGGATCGGCGTGTGCGAGACGTTGAATTCCTTGACCAGGCTGTCGACGGTGATGCGCGAACCCGGCGCGATCTTCAGCGCCATCAGCTGCGCGAAGATCGCTTCATAGACATCCTCGACCAGGCTGTTCGAGCGCTGGATGCGACCGCCGGCAGCGGTCATTTCGGTCGTGTCGGTTGAGTTCGCGGCCTGCATTTTTTTACCTCTTGACAGTGCGGACTGCTAACACGATGCTCCAGCAGATACAATCCTATATCCTATACGATTTTAAAGCGGATATCTTTTTTCGAACCGTTACATAGGTGCTGAGGGTGTCCAGGCGCCGTTGCGGACAGATGGCGGATCCGTCGCGACAAGCCTTGTCAGTTCAGCCGCCTTCAAAGGACGAAAGATCATCATGAGCCTCTTCGCCGCCCTCCGGCTTCCGCGTGAAATCCTTTTCGGGAAAGGCCAGCGCCACGCACTGTCGACAGTCGCCGGCAGGTTCGGCCGGCACGCCCTGGTCTGTACCGACGAGCGTTTCGCCGGCACGGCGGTGTTCGCGGAAATTGTCCAATCGCTCCAGGCCGCCTCGATCGAGGTGCTGGTGCATGACCGCGTGCTTCCCGACGTGCCACGTGACAGCGTCGGCATTTGCGTCGACGAGGCCGAGAAATTCCAGCCCGAGATGGTGATCGGCATCGGCGGCGGCAGCTGCCTCGATTTCGCCAAATGCGCCGACTTGCTGCTCAGCCATGGCGGCAAGCTTCAGGACTACTATGGGGAGTTCAAGGTGCCCGGCCCGACGCTGCCGCTGATCGCCGTGCCCACGACAGCGGGCACCGGCTCCGAAGTGACGCCCGTCGCGGTGATCTCCGATCCGGATCGGACGCTCAAGGTCGGCATATCGAGCCCCTATCTAATCGCGGCAGTTGCCTTGTGCGACCCCGAACTGACGATGACCTGCCCCCCTGCCCTGACTGCGATAGCCGGCGCCGACGCCCTGACCCATGCGATCGAGGCCTTCACCGCGAAGCAGCGCGGCGAGGACCCCAGCCTGGCGCAACAGCATGTCTTCATCGGCAAGACCGCGCTGACCGACCATTTCGCCCTCCTGGCCATAAAGCTGCTGGGCCGCAGCCTGGAGAAAGCCTGCACCGACGGCACGGATGCCGATGCGCGCGCCGATGTGATGATGGGCGCACTGGCGGCGGGCTGCGCATTCGGCACCGCCGGCACTGCGGCGGCGCATGCCGTGCAATATCCCGCGGGCGCCCTCACCCACACCGCGCACGGATTGGGCGTGGCGACGATGATGCCTTACGTCATGACCTACAACAGCCGCGTGGTCGCCGCCGAAATGGCCGAGATCGGCGACGCGCTTGGCCTTGAGGCCAAGGGGCGGAGCGCCGAGGAGATGGCGGACGCCACCATCAAGGAAATCCGGCGGCTATTCACGGCGATCGGCATCACGCCGACGCTGGCCGATCTCGGCCTTCCCGCCGACAAGCTCGACTGGACCGCCGATCAGGCGCTCGGCATCGACCGCCTGATCAAGAACAACCCGCGCCCCTTCGATCTCACCGCCATGCGACGCCTGGTCCAGGCCGCCCATGACGGCGACCTCGCAGCCTGCGCCATGTAATCCACGGAACAAGACAATGAACCTTCCTCCCAATGCGTTGTGGATCGACCAGGACGACTATGATGTTCGCGGCTTTTCGCACGGACTCTACATCGACGGCAGATGGCGACCATCTTCCGATGGTCGGGTCATCGACGTCGTCGATCCTTCGTCGGGATCCGTGATTGCAGCGGTCCCCGATGCGACGCTCGAGGATGCCTTGGCCGCCGTCGATGCGGCGGCCAAGGCGGCGACGGCATGGAGAGAGACGGCGCCGCGCAAGCGCTCGGAAATCCTCAGGCGCTGTTTCGAACTCATGGTCGAGCGGTCGGAAACGCTCGCCATGCTGATCTCGCTGGAGAACGGCAAGGCTCTACGCGACGCGCGCGGCGAGGTTGCGTACGCCGCTGAGTTCTTCCGCTGGAACGCGGAAGAAGCGGTTCGCATCACCGGCGAGTTCGGCACCGCGCCGTCCGGCGCCAACCGCATCGTGGTCGACTATGAGCCGATCGGGATCTGCGTGCTGATCACGCCCTGGAATTTTCCTGCCGCGATGGCGACACGAAAGATCGCGCCGGCATTGGCGGCCGGTTGCACGGTGATCCTGAAGCCGGCCAGCGAAACGCCGCTGACGGCCTATGCGCTGGCCGCGCTCTACAGCGAAGCCGGCGTTCCGGCCGGCGTCGTCAATGTGCTCACCACGACCAGTCCCGGTCCGCTGACCTCGGCCATGCTGGCCGATCCGCGCGTCAGGAAGCTCTCTTTCACCGGCTCGACGGGCGTCGGACGAACCTTGCTTGGCGAAGCCGCCAAGCATGTGGTCTCCTGCTCGATGGAACTCGGCGGCAATGCACCGTTTGTCGTTTTCGACGATGCCGACCTCGATGCCGCGCTCGACGGTGCCATGATCGCAAAGATGCGCAATGCCGGCGAGGCCTGTACAGCCGCCAACCGCATCTATGTGCAGTCAGGCATCCATGACGCGTTCGCCGACGGCCTTCGCAAGCGCATGGCAGCTCTCAAGGTCGGACCGGGCATGAGTGCGGATACGGAGTGCGGGCCGATGATCACCAGAAAGGCGGTCGACAAGATCGACCGCCTGGTCAAGGACGCCGTGGGCCGGGGAGCCAAGGTGCTTTGCGGCGGCTCGATCCCGGAAGAGGAGGGCTTCTTTTATCCGCCGACGGTCCTGTCGCAGGTTCCGCCCGATGCTGACATGGCGCATGAGGAGATCTTCGGGCCGGTAGCGCCCGTCACGCGATTCGAGACCGAGGCCGAAGTCATCATGCACGCCAACAACACGGAATACGGCCTTGCCGCCTATATCTATACGCGCGATGTGGGCCGAGGATTGCGGGTGGCATCGAGGATCGAGGCCGGCATGATCGGCCTCAATCGGGGGCTGATGTCGGACCCTGCGGCGCCCTTCGGTGGCGTCAAGCAGAGCGGCCTGGGTCGCGAGGGCGGCCAGCACCACGGCATCGCCGAGTTCATGGAGGCGAAGTATATCGCCGTTACCTTCTGATCGGGCATCCATGCAGAAAGACCCCTTCCGCACCCGCGATCACGTTGCCGACTTCGATGACATCGTGGCCGATATCGTGGCGCGCAGCACCGCTACCCGGGCGACGCTGCCCATGGTGGCTAATGTCGCCTATGGCAACGGCGCGGCCGAGAGGCTCGACCTGTTCTTTCCGCCGGGCGGGCGCAAGAATATTCCGGTTCATGTTTTCATCCACGGCGGCTACTGGCGCATGTTTTCAAGGGGCGACTATTCCTATGTGGCGAACACAGTCACCAGAGCCGGTGCGATCGCCGTCATCGTCGATTATGCGCTAATGCCCGAGTTCAGGATGGCGGCGATCGTGGAACAGGTCCGGCGCGCCAAACAATGGGTGCTGGACAACATCGTCGACCATGGCGGCGATCCCGGCCGGATGAGCGTCAGCGGCCATTCGGCCGGAGCACACCTGGCTACATTCCTGTTCGAGAAGACGCCAGTGCCGTCACGCATCCGTGCAGCGCTGCTGCTGGGCGGCCTCTACGACCTGAAGCCTCTGCAGAAATCCTTCCTCGAGCCGTTGATCGGCATCACCGACGAGGAGGCAGCTGCCTTCACGCCAATGACGCGGCGGCATGACCCGAAGACGGCAGTGACCATTCTCGTCGGGGACCAAGAAACACCACCTTTTCACCAGCAAGCGGCCGACTTCGGAACGTTCTTGCGCGCGCAGGGCCACGGTGTCCGCGACCTCCGCCTGAATGACCGGAACCATATGAACAGCGTAAGGGATCTGGGCATCGTCGGCACGCAGGCTGGCGATTGCCTGATGCAGACGATTGAAACGACCCTCGTCTAGAGCAATTCCAGGAAAAGTGTGAGCGGTTTTCCCTCCGGAATTGCGTCAAAACAATGAGTTAGAGCGGTTCGCCGTTTCTGTGAAACGGTGTCCGCTCCAACGGAGCTTCGCTCTTCCTGCGAACAGAGCTTCAGCGGTCGTCTGCCGCTGAAGCAATGCAGCAACGCTCGATATGATCGAGCCCACCTGAGGCAATGCCGAGCCGACCCAAATGAGGAGGTCGCAGTGTGATGTGCACCGCTCAGTGGGCAGTTGCGCAACTTCAGGACTTGGCCCTGTTGCGCGACCAGGCGACTCGCCGAGCGAAACAGCTTTGCTCTCATTGGCCATTCAGCGGATTCGATTTGCTTGGTGATCCCTCACCCTTAGGGCAAACTCCCTGCCGGGGCTGCAGGAGGTGAAATGAGAGCACGCGCAGCAACGCTCGGGGATCTCGAGGATGTCTTTCATGGCCTGTCCAAGCGGATGTCGGAGGAATACGCGGCGGCCGGCAAGGACCGCAAGATCGCCTATGACAATCTGATGATGAATCTGAAGGAAGGCCGGGCGCACGCGCTGGTCGAGGGCGAGAAGGCCGTGGCGATCATCGCCTGGCATGAGAACAGCGACGCCGCCGATACGCTGTTTGCCGCGCAGGAGGACTTCTTCCGCGCCTCGACCGTGCGCTTCTGCAAGCGGCATATCAGGCACATCCAGGCGCTCGCCGGCAACCTTCCCATCCACTCGCGCAGCTGGCTGCAGGGTCCTGACGTCGCCCGATGGTTCGGCATTATCGGCTATGTCGAGCGCGGCCAGGAGAACGGCGCCAACCTGTTTGAGCTGCCGCCGGGCCGCGCCAGCTAAGGAACCCCTGGCTGACGGCAGGTGTTCCTCTTTGCCGCAAACGCCGAGTATGCCTCGCCATTGCCCGCGCAAATTCGTCGATGCGGGTCACCTCTTCGGCTCCAGGCGCGGTGGCCTTGCGAATTGCACACTCGGCCGCCTTGGACTGCCTCAGCAAGCGGCTTGCACAGGGCGACGATTGGCGGGATGTTACTGGGGGCAACCGGGGCCAAACCGGCAGGCCGAGATCGATATGGCTGCTGGAAAATGTCGCGAGCTTGCTTCGCCCTTTTTATCCTTGTTGCCTTGCTGATGCCGGTCGAGGCCAGCGAGCGCATGTCTCATCTGCTTGACCGCTCCAACCTGCCGATCTCCTATCTTCGCGAATCGGATCTTGTGACCGCATACACGACTGCAATGGCGCGCTTCCGTCTGCAGTTCGCAGGACGTGCCGGCGAAACCGATCTTGCGGTCTCTCTCGAACCATTGCTTTTGCGGGCGGAATTCCGCGCGCGGACCTGGCGCGCGGCGGACGGCAGCTTGTTGCAAGGCTTCGCCGGCAAGGGCGGCTTCCGATTGACTGTCGGCAACTGCCTGGCGCGTATCTGCGCTGCCAGCGAATGCAGCGATGCCGGTTGGCCGGTCTACGCCTGCAGCGACGGACGCAAGCGCAAGATGTCCGTCACGGATTTTGTGACGGCAAGCTTCGATGGCGTCCCCTATCGTCGATTGAGCGCCTCCCCTTCACAGGAATGAGGGCGCCAGGTGCCCAGCATCTTGCCGAGGCAGGCGTTCACCAAGGGCGGTATTCCTTTCCCGCACCGCGAACGCCTTCCCAGTCAAAAATTGCGCGCCTCACGCCCAGCGCTGCGACTCCCCGCCGCAGTCGCGCAGGGCGTTGCGGCGCTGAAATTGACGCTCGGCATCATCTTTTCCCCGCGAACTCGGTCCAAATAGAATAGAATGGTCGCGCGCCATCCGAACGCGGACACGTGTTGCATTTGAGACAGGCGGCCGGAAAACCGGTGACAAGCGTCGCCGGAACGTGTTGAAGGTGACGGGGGACCCAGAGAGGGACATGCGATCGGGTTGCGCTCGGCAAGTGTTGATGGTTTGTTGCCGGTCTGCGGAGAACGAGTGATGCGAGAATCGATCGGTCAAGACGAATATGGGTCGGCGAACCCCTTCGATCCGGACGACCTGCCCAATCTGAATGCGATCGGGCCAGGGATCGGCAACAATGATTTCGAGAAATACGCGGTCGCCGTGATCATCGTGTTCGGCGCCCTGATCATCGGCGGGCTGATGGCCGCGTCGATGACCTTCGGCCATCGCAACGGGTTCCTCTTCGCGCTTGGCGGCGCCACATCGGCCTGGATCTCCGGAAACGCGCTTCTGCTTGACCGGCCGCGCATCTACGCGCTGTTCGTCGGCATCGCCGCCCTGATGCTGATCGCATCGACCATCACGCTGGTTACCTGACGGTTCTTGTCGGGCCGTGAGCCTGTCCGGGAGTCCACGCCGGCATCAATATCCGAGCGCCTCGCCAGAGGCCGCCCGGCTGTCGATGGCGCCATTGTAGCGCGCGCCGCCGCCTTTCTCGATCTCCGCGAGGCTTTTGCCGCCGACCAAGATGCCGGCCGCCTGGCCCCAGGTCTGGTCGCCGAGATCAAGGTGGTAGCCCATGCCGGCCAACAGCCTTTCGGTGTCCGGCGACAGGCCGAACGGCTCGACATAGACCTTATCGGGCAGCCATTGATGGTGGATGCGCGGCGCGTCGATCGCTTCCTGGATGTTCATGCCATGGTCGATGACGTTGACGATCGCTTCAAGCGTGATGGTGATGATGCGCGAGCCGCCCGGGCTGCCGATGACCATGAACGGCTTGCCGTCCCTGGCCACGATGGTCGGGCTCATCGATGACAGCGGCGTCTTCTTCGGCTGAATGGCATTGGCCTCGCCCTGGACCAACCCATAGAGGTTAGGCACGCCCGGCTTCTGGGTGAAATCGTCCATCTCGTTGTTGAGTAGGATGCCGGTGCCGTCGGCGACGACGCCGGCGCCGAAGGAGCCGTTCAGCGTGTAGGTGACCGCGACCGCGTTGCCATCCTTGTCGATGATCGAATAGTGCGTCGTCTCCTTCGACTCGCCGAAACCCTTCGGCATCAGGTCCTGCGACACGCCGGCCCGGAACGGGTCGATCTTGTCGCGGATGCCCTTGGCGTAGGCTTTATCCAGCAATTTCGAGACCGGATTGTCGACGAAATCGGGATCGCCGAGCGCGGAGTTGCGGTCGACATAGGCATGGCGCATCGCCTCGACCATGACATGCACCGTCTCGGCCGAACCGGCGCCGAGATAAGACAGCGGGTAGCCTTCCAGCACGTTGAGGATTTCGCAGATGATGACGCCACCGGAGCTTGGCGGCGGCGAGGAAGTGATCTCATAGCCGCGATAGGAGCAAGTGACCGGTTTCAGTTCACGCACCGCATATTGCTCGAAATCCTGCTTGGCCAGGATGCCGCCCTTGGCGCCACTCGCCTTGACGATGGCGTCGGCGATGGCGCCCTTGTAGAAGGCGTCGGGACCTTTCTCGGATATCGCCGAAAGCGAGGCGGCAAGGTCCGGTTGGGTGAGCCGCTCGCCGATGCCGTAGGGCTTGCCATCGGGTTTCAGGAAGGCTGCGGCCGCGGCCGCGTTCTTCGCCAGCCGATCCGCGCTGCCGGCGAACGAGGCGGCATCGCCCTGATTGAGGATGAACCCATCCTTGGCATAGCCGATCGCCGGCGCCATCAGGTCTTGCCTTGAGAGTGTGCCATATTTCTCGCGCGCTATTTCGAAACCGGCCACCGAGCCCGGCACGCCGACGGCGAGATAGCCGTCGAGGCTGGCGCCCTTCACCGGATTGCCATCCTTGTCGAGATACATGGTCTTGGTCGCGGCCAGCGGCGCGCGCTCTCGAAAATCGAGGAAGGTCGATTTGCCATCGGCGAACCGGATGGTCATGAAGCCGCCGCCGCCGATATTGCCGGCATTGGGGTAGACGACGGCCAGCGCATAGCCGACGGCGACCGCCGCATCGACGGCATTGCCGCCCTTCTTCAAGACCTCGACGCCGACTTCCGACGCCAGGTGCTGGGCCGTGACCACCATGCCGTGCTCGCCCTTGGCCGGCGCCGGCGACGCGGCGAAGACGCTGGTCAATGGCGCCAGGGCAAAGGTGATGGAAAGACTGGCGGCGATCAGTGTCCGACGGGTGACGTGCATGGCGGGTTCTCCTGGCGGGGACGCCTAGAAGAACCCGTCGCTGCGGCCGTGTCCACCATCAACGATGGGCCAGGCGGATCAATTCGGATGTCAGGCGCGTCAGACAATCCCGCCGCTGCCGCCGGTGACAGCCGGGCGTTCGGCCGCGACCTTGGCGCGGTAGCCCGCCGCCCGGTAGGTGGCGACCGGATCGATGGCGCCCCCGGTTTTCAGCCGCGCCATGGCCAGGATCGGCTCGACATCGGTGCGGTAGGCCGCCTTCAGCGTCTGCGTCGCCATCAGCGCGTCATTGCCGTCCTGAAAACCTTCGAGCGCCTTGCGGTCGACCAGCAGCGCCTGCGCATAGGCGCGCTGCACCTCGACCGCCGACAGCATCAGGCTTTCGATCGGATCGGTGACGTTGTGGCTCTGGTCGAGCATGTGGGCGGGATCGAAACCTTCGGCGCCGGACAGTTCGGCATCGACCAGTTCGTTGAAGACCAGGAACAGCCGGTAAGGATCGATCGAACCGGCGTCGAGATCGTCGTCGCCATATTTCGAATCGTTGAAGTGGAAGCCGCCGAGTTTCTTGAACTGGATCAGCCGCGACACGATCATCTCGATGTTGACGTTCGGCGCATGGTGGCCGAGATCGACGAGGCAGAAAGCCCTGTCGCCCAATTCCTTGGCGATAAGGTAGTTGGTACCCCAGTCCTGCACGACCGTGGAATAGAAGGCCGGCTCGTACATCTTGTGTTCGGTGAACAGTTTCCAGTCGGCGGGCAGCCCGGCATAAACCGCCTTCATGGCGTCGAGGTAGCGCTCGAACGCTCTGGCGAAATTGACTTGGCCGGGAAAATTCGAGCCGTCGCCGATCCACACCGTCAGCGCCTTGGAGCCGAGCGTCTTGCCGATCTCGATGCATTCGAGATTGTGCTCGACCGCCTGCCGGCGGGTGCCGGCATCGGCATGCGACAGCGAGCCGAATTTGTAGGAGAGTTTCTGGTCGCGGGCATCGGAGAAGGTGTTGGAATTCATCGCGTCGAAGCCGAGGCCGAAGCGCGAGGCCGCCTGCTTCAGCCGGTTCGGGTCGGCCTTGTCCCACGGAATGTGCAACGAGACGGTCGGTGTCGCCTGCGTCAGCTGACTGATGACGGCGCAATCCTCGATCTTGTCGAAAATATCGCGCGGCTCGCCGGCGCCGGGAAAGCGGGCAAAGCGCGTGCCGCCGGTGCCGACGCCCCAGGAGGGGATGGCGACCGCAAATTTCTCGACCTTGGCGCGGATGGCGTCGATGGCAATGCCGCGACGGTCGAGACGCTCGCCGAGCGAGGCGTAGTCGCGCTCGAGGTCGGGCTTGCGGGCGGCGTTATTTTTTTCGACGACTTCGGCGGAAATGATGGTTTCGGACAAGTGCAGGTTCCTCCCAAGAATATGTTCGGCTGGCGCCGCCCCTCATCCGGCCCTTCGGCCCACCTTCTCCCCGTGAAACGGGGAGAAGGGAAGCGCTCCAAATCAGCGCGTAAAGCTCTGCGCGTTGCCGGCGTCGACGTTGATGATGTTGCCGGTCGACTTGGCCGACATGTCGGAGGCGAAGAAATAGATCGCTTCGGCGATGTCTTCCGGGAAGACCGAGCGCTTCAGCATCGAGCGCGAGCGATAATGTTCTTCGAGGTCGTCCGTGGACATCTTGTAGGCGGCGGCGCGCTGTTCCTTCCACTCGCCGGTCCAGATCTTGGAGCCGCGCAGCACGGCGTCCGGATTGACGACATTGACCCTGATCTGCGCTTCCGCGCCTTCCAGCGCCAGGCAACGGGCGAGATGGATCTCGGCGGCCTTGGCCGTGCAATAGGCGGCGGCATTCGGCGACGCGGCAAGGCCGTTCTTGGAGGCGACGAAGACGACATTGCCGCCGATCTTCTGCACCCGGAACAGCCGGAACGCTTCCCGCGAGACCAGGAAATAGCCGGTCGACAAGATGTCCATGTTCTTGTTCCACAGCGCCAGCGTCGTCTCCTCGATCGGCGCCGAGGAGGCGAGACCCGCGTTGGAGACCAGAATGTCGATGCCGCCGAACTCGACCGCCGTCTCGGCAAAGCCCGAGATCACCTGGTCTTCCGAGGTGACGTTGATCACCACCGGGCGGACGAAATCCTTGCCATAGGTTTTGGCCAGTTCCTCATTGGCGGTGGCCAGTGCAGCCTCGTCGATGTCGGCCAGCACCACGCAGGCGCCTTCGCGCAGCAGGCGATTGGCGGTCGCCCGGCCAATGCCGCCGGCGCCGCCGGTGACCAGCGCGATCTGGCCGGCGAGCGACTTCGGCTTCGGCATGCGCTGCAGCTTGAGATCCTCGAGCAGCCAGTATTCGATATCGAAGGCTTCCTGGGCGGGCAGGCCGACATAGGACGAGACAGTCGAGGCGCCGCGCATGACGTTGATGGCGTTGACGTAGAACTCGCCCGAGATGCGCGCCGTCGCCTTGTCGCCGGCGAAGGTGAACATGCCGACGCCAGGCATCAGATAGACCACGGCATTGGGATCGCGGATGGCGGGCGAGTCCGGATGCTTGCAGCTGTCGTAGTAGGCCTGGTAGCCGACGCGGTATTCGGCGATGTCGTCGGCGAGGCGCGCAATGACCGCATCGACATCAGGCTTTGCCGGGTCGAACTCGATCACCAGCGGGCGTATCTTGGTGCGCAGGAAATGGTCGGGGCATGAGGTGCCGAGTGCCGCCAGCGGTCGCAAATCCCTGGAGTTGACGAATTCGAGCACGGCGGCGGAATCGTCGAAATGGCCGAGCTTGTGGCTCCTTTCCGAGATCAGGCCGCGGATTTTCGGCATCAGTTTCGCCGCGATGGCGCGACGTTGCTTGGCATCGAGCGACTTGACCACTTCGCCGCCGAAGATGGCGAGGCCCTCGGAGCGGCGCTCGAACCACTCGATCGCCTGGTTGATCACCGAGATCGTCGTCTCGTAGCATTCCTTGGGCGTGTCGCCCCAAGTGAACAGGCCGTGGCTTTCGAGGATGACGCCCTTGGCGGCGGGGTGATCGAGGCAGAACTTCTCCAGCCATAGGCCAAGCTCGAAGCCTGGCCGCTTCCACGGCAGCCAGCCGATGGCGTCGCCGAAGATTTCTTTTGTCAACGCCCTGGAATCCTTCGCGGCGGCAATCGCGATGATGGCGTCGGGATGCATGTGGTCGACAAACGGCTTCGGCACATAGGCGTGCAACGGCGTGTCGATCGAGGCCGCGCGCGGATTGAGATTGAAGGTGCAGTGGGGCAGATATCCCACCATCTCGTCCTCATGCTCGACGCCGCGATAAAGGCCTTTCAGCGCGCGCAATTTGTCCATGTAGAGCGTGGCGAAGCCGTCGAGTTTGATCGAGGCGCTGTCGCCGCCCGAACCCTTGACCCACAGCACTTCGACAGTCTCGCCGCTGAGTGGATCCTTCTGCCATATCTTGGAGGACGTGTTGCCGCCGCCGTAGTTGGTGACGCGCTTGTCGGAACCCAGCGTGTTCGAGCGATAGACCAGAAGCTCGGGATCGCTCATCCCCTTGGCTTTCGCATCATCCCACAGATTGGCGAGGCGCGAGCCGGAGCGCTTGTCGAGCATAGGTATCCTCCCTGGGACGCAAGAAGCCGCAGTCCATTTTGCCCGGAATGTCTACGCAAGCGCCTCGCTTGTCAATCATAAACGATCAAGATCGATCATATTGCACTGCACAATGAAATTATATGATCGGAAATGATTGACACTGCTCGTTTTGAGTGCCTAGATGGCCAGGCAGGGAGGAACCATGCACGAAAAAGAGCGTCATAGGATCATTCTGTCCGCCGTCCAGGAAAAGCCTGTGGTGACGGTGCAGGAGATGGTCGACCTGACGGAGTCGTCCGAGGCGACGATCCGGCGCGATATCGCGGCTCTGCACGTGCAAAAGCGCCTGCGCCGGGTGCGCGGTGGCGCCGAGGCGATCTCGCCGCCGCAATTCATCGGCCTGGCCGGCCGGCCCTTTTCCGTCAACGAAACGATCAACGCTTCGCAGAAGCGGGCGATCGCCCGGGAAGCGGTCGAATTGTGCGGGGATGGCGAGCCGATCATCATCAATGGTGGCACCACCACTTTCCAGATGGTGCATTTCCTGACTGGGCGGCGCATGCCGATCTTCACCAATTCGTTCCCGATCGCCGAGCATCTGCTCAAGCACTCGAAGAACACGGTGATGCTGTCGGGCGGCACCATCTATCGCGAGCAGAACATCATCCTGTCGCCCTTCGACAATGACGTGACGCGCAATTTCTATGCGCGCCGCATGTTCATGGGCGCGCAAGGGTTGGGACCGCTCGGCCTGATGGAAGGCGACCCGCTGCTGATCCAGGCGGAGCAGAAGCTGATCGACCAGGCCGACGAGCTGGTGGTGCTGGTCGATTCCTCGAAATTCCGCAAGCGCTCCAGCCTGATCCTGTGCGGGTTGTCGCGCATCGCCACCGTCATCACCGATGACGGGATCGAGGATCGTGAAGCCAAGATGTTGGAGACCGCGGGCGTGACGCTGATCGTCGCCCGCAAGACGGCAAAGGAAGAATCTTCACTGCAGGCCTGAGACACTCACGCCCGCAGCGGCGATGGAATGCAACGCTCAAGGGAGGATATGCGATGAGCTTTTTGAAGAAATTGATGGTGACGGCCGCATTCTCGGCCGCCATGTTCGTGAATGCCGCCTATGCCGAGAACGTCAAGATCGCACTGGTGGTGAAGTCGCTCGGCAACGGCTTCTTCGACGCCGCCAACAAGGGCGCCGAAGAGGCGGCCAAGGAACTCGGCGATGTCGACATCATCTACACCGGCCCGACCAAGGCGACCGCCGAAGCGCAGATCGAAGTGGTCAACTCGCTGATCGCGCAAAAGGTCAACGCCATCGCCATTTCGGCCAATGACGCCGACGCGCTGGTGCCGGTGCTGAAGAAGGCCATGGAGCGCGGCATCACCGTCATCTCCTGGGATTCCGGTGTCGCCAAGGAAGGTCGCCAGCTGCATCTCAACCCGTCCGACACCGGCCTGATCGGCGAGACCATCATCAAGCTTGCCGCCGACTATCTGCCGGAAGGCGGCGATGTCGCCATCCTGTCGGCCTCCTCGACCGCGACCAACCAAAACGCCTGGATCGACGCGGCCAAGAAGGTGCTGCCGGAGAAGTTCCCCAAGATCAAGCTCGTCGCCACCGTCTATGGCGATGACGATTCGGCCAAGAGCACCGACGAAGCCAAGGGCCTGCTGAAGTCCTATCCGAACCTCAAGGCGATCATCGCGCCGACCACCGTCGGCGTCGTCGCCGCCGCCCAGGTCGTCACCGACGAGAAGCTGATCGGCAAGGTCAATGTCACCGGTCTGGCGCTGCCGTCCGAGTTCAAGAAGTTCATCGACAACGGCGCCAGCCAGGCGGTCGCGCTGTGGAACCCGATCGACCTCGGCTACTCGGCCGTCTACCTCGCCCACGACCTGGCGGTGAAGAAGGAAGAGGCCAAGCCCGGTGCGACGCTGTCGATCGGCCGCGTCGGCAAGGTCACGCTCGACGACTCGAACTCGGCCGCGATGGCTCCGCCCTTCCAGTTCGACAAGACCAACATCGAGAAGTTCTCCAAGATCTATTGATCTGGAGACCTTTCAAGCTGTCGCGGCGGGGCTCACGTCCCGCCGCGACTTTAAACGGACCTTGTTTCAGGGCTTGATACGAACCATGGACACGACAGCCCAGCACGGCACGGTGAAGGAGGGGCCTCAGGACTCCACGCCACGCCTGACGCTGTCCGGCATCTCCAAGAGTTTCCCGGGTGTGCGCGCGCTGCACAATGTCAGCCTGTCGCTCTATCCCGGCCAGGTGACGGCACTGATCGGCGAGAACGGCGCCGGCAAGTCGACGCTGGTCAAGATCATGACCGGCATCTACCAGCCCGACGCCGGCACGATCAGCATCGACGGCCAGGCTGTCACCTTGCCCAGCGCGCATGCCGCCTTCGGCCATGGCGTTACCGCCATCCATCAGGAAACCGTGCTGTTCGACGATCTCACAGTCGCCGAAAATATCTTTCTCGGCCATGCGCCGCGCACACGGCTAGGCACCATCGACTGGCGCACGATGCGCGGAAATGCCCGCGAAGTGCTCGACACCATGCATGCCGGCCATATCGACGCCGATGCGCGGCTGAAGGACCTCGGCATCGCCAACAAGCATCTCGTCGCCGTCGCCCGCGCCATGTCGATCGACGCCCAGATCGTCATCATGGACGAGCCGACCGCCGCGCTTTCGATGAAGGAGATCGAGGAGCTTTTCCTGCTCATCGAATTCCTCAAGGAGGAAGGCAAGGCGATCCTGTTCATCAGCCACAAGTTCGACGAGATCTACCGCATCGCCGACCGCTACACGGTGTTCCGCGACGGCGAGGTGGTTGGCGAAGGCCTGATCAAGGATGCCGGCCAGAGCCAGATCGTGCGCATGATGGTCGGCCGCTCGGTCGATCATATCTTCCCGCAGCGCAAGGCCGAGATCGGCGCGCCGGTGCTGTCGGTCGCCGGCCTGTCGCACCCGACCGAGTTCAACGACATCGGCTTCGAGCTGCACAAGGGCGAGATCCTCGGCTTCTACGGCCTTGTCGGCGCCGGCCGCAGCGAGGTGATGCAAGCGATATCGGGCATCACCCGAACCTCTGGCGGCACGATCACGCTGGAAGGCAAGGCGATAGCGCCGAAATCGGCGGCGGATTCGATCGAAGCCGGCATCGTCTACGTGCCGGAAGAGCGCGGCAAGCAGGGCGTGGTGATCGGCCTGCCGATCTTCCAGAACGTCTCGCTGCCCTCGCTCAAGCGTACCTCCAAGTCTGGCTTGCTGCGGCTGGCCGAAGAGTTTTCGCTCGCCCGCTCCTACACCGAGCGGCTTGACCTCAGGGCCTCCTCGCTCAGCCAGGATGTCGGCACGCTGTCGGGCGGCAACCAGCAGAAGATCGTTATCGCCAAGTGGCTGGCGACCGCGCCCAAGGTGATCATCCTGGACGAGCCGACCAAGGGCATCGACATCGGCTCGAAAGCCGCCGTGCACGGCTTCATGGCCGAGCTGGTGGCGCAAGGCCTGTCGGTGATCATGGTGTCGTCGGAACTGCCGGAGATACTCGGCATGTCCGACCGGGTGGTGGTTATGCGCGAAGGCCTTGTCGCGGCGACATATGACAATAAGGGGCTGGACGCCGAGACGTTGGTGCGGACGGCAGCGGGGATCGCGGCATGAAGGCCTTTCTCAAATACCGCGAGATCTGGCTGGCCGCGGCTATCATCGTGCTGATCGGGCTGATCTCGACCCGCTTCCCGGCTTTTGCCGACCCCGGCAACCTGGGCCAGGTGTTCAACGACACCTCGATCCTGATGATCCTGGCGCTCGGCCAGATGGTGGTGATCCTGACGCGGTCGATCGACCTGTCGATGGCCTCTAATCTCTGCTTCACCGGTATGGTGGTGGCGATGCTGAACGCGGCACACCCGGCGATCCCGATCCCGGTGTTGATCGTCATCGCGCTCGCTGTCGGGCTTGCGCTGGGCGCCATCAACGGCCTTCTGGTGTGGCGGCTGAACATTCCTTCGATCGTGGTGACTTTGGGCACGCTGACCATCTATCGCGGCGCCACTTTCGTCCTGTCCGGCGGCGCCTGGGTCAATGCCGACAAGATGAGCCCGGAGTTCATCGGCTTCCAGCGCGCCGCCTTCCTCGGCATTCCGGTGCTGTCCTGGATTGCCATCCTGGTCATCGCGCTGTTCTTCGTGCTGATGACGCGCACCGCGCTCGGCCGCTCGATCTATGCCATCGGCGTCAACCCGACCGCGTCAATCTATACCGGCATCGATGTCGGCCGCACGAAATTCATCGTCTTCTGCATCTCCGGCATGATCGGCGGGCTTGCCGGCTATCTCTGGATCTCGCGTTACGTCATCGCCTCGGTCGAAGTCGCCAACGGCTATGAGCTCAACATCATCGCCGCCTGCGTCATCGGCGGCATTTCGATCGCCGGCGGCATCGGCTCGGTCGGCGGCGCGGTGCTGGGCGCGCTGTTCCTCGGCATCATCTCCAACGCGCTCCCGGTCATCAACATCTCGCCCTTCTGGCAGATGGCGATTTCGGGTAGCGCCATCATCCTGGCCGTCGTGCTCAACGCGCGCGGCGAACGCCAGCAGGGTCGCATCATCCTGAGAAAGGCGGAGGCGGCATGAGCGATATCCCTGCCCCGCGCCACATTCCCGACCGGCTCGACAAGCCGTTTCGCTCGGCGATCTTTTCCTGGGAGGCGCTGCTGGTCGTGGTGGCCGTTGCCATCTTCGCCATCAACAGCTTCGCCTCGCCCTATTTCCTCGACCCCTATTCGCTGTCGGATCTGACCTTCAATTTCACGGAGAAGGGCCTGATCGCCTTTGCCATGGCGCTGCTGATCATTTCGGGCGAGATCGACCTGTCGGTGGCCGCCATCATCGCACTGGCATCGACCATGATGGGCATGGCGGTGCAGGCGGGAGCCGGCACGCCGGTGCTGGTGCTGATCGGCATCGTGGTGGGCCTCGGCTGCGGCGCCTTCAACGGGCTCTTGGTGACAAGGCTTGGCCTGCCGTCGATCGTCGTCACCATCGGCACGATGAGCCTGTTCCGCGGCATCGCCTTCATCATCCTTGGCGACCAGGCCTATAAGGGCTATCCCGAAAGCTTCGCCTTCTTCGGCCAGGGCTATGTCTGGTGGGTGGTCTCGTTCGAGCTGGTGCTCTTCCTCATCGCCGCCGTCGTCTACTGGTTCCTGCTGCATCGCACGAGTTTCGGCCGCCGCGTCTTTGCCATCGGCAACAATCCGGTCGCTGCGCAGTTTTCCGGCGTGCGCGTCGGCCGCATCAAATTCATCCTTTTCTGCCTGACCGGACTGATGTCAGGCATAGCTTCGGTGCTGATCACCTCACGGCTCGGCTCGACGAGGCCGTCGATCGCGCAGGGCTATGAGCTGGAAGTCATCACCATGGTGGTGCTCGGCGGCGTCAGCATTCTGGGCGGCGCCGGCAGCATTGTCGGCGTCGTGCTGGCAGCCTTCATCATGGGGCTGGTGACCTTCGGCCTTGGCCTGCTCAACGTGCCGGGCATCGTCATGTCGATCTTCATCGGCCTGCTGCTGATCATCGTCATCGCCCTGCCGATCGTCTGGCGGCGGCTGCGCGGAGGACGTTGATGCCTGAGAAATACGCGTTCAAGATGAAGCTCAAGCCGGGTATGAAGGCCGAGTACAAGAAGCGCCATGACGAGATCTGGCCGTCGCTGGTCTCGCTCTTGAAGCAGGCCGGCGTGTCCGACTACTCGATCCATCTCGACGAAGAGACCAACATCCTGTTCGGCGTGCTGTGGCGGCGCGATCATCACGGCATGGCCGAATTGCCGAAGCAACCGGTGATGCAGCGCTGGTGGGCAGACATGGCCGACATCATGGAAACCGGGCCGGACAATGAGCCGGTGGCCGTGCCGCTGGAAACAATGTTCCATATGGCATGAGTGCTCTGCGCCACATCGCCGTCATCGACATCGGCAAGACCAACGCCAAGGTGGCGTTGGTCGATCTCGCCACTTCGAGCGAGGTGGCGTTGCGCCGGATGGCGAACGCGCCGGTGCGGCAAGCGCCCTACCCACATCACGATGTCGAGTCGCTGTGGACATTCATCCTCGACAGCCTTGCCGGCCTCAACTGCGAACAGCGCATCGACGCCATCTCGATCACTACCCATGGCGCGACAGGTGCGCTGGTCGACGCCTCTGGCGAACTGGTGCTGCCCGTGCTCGACTATGAGTTCGACGGCCCCAACGGACTGGCGGCGGACTATGACGCAATCCGCCCGCCTTTCGCCGAGACGGGCACACCGCGCCTGCCGCTCGGCCTCAATCTCGGCGCGCAGTTCTTCTGGCAGCAGAAGCGCTTTCCGGCCGCGTTCGCGCATGCGACCGCGATCCTGATGTACCCACAATACTGGGCGCTGCGCCTGACCGGCGTCGCCGCCAACGAAGTGACCTCGCTTGGTTGCCACACCGATCTGTGGAACCCGTGGACTGCTGGCTTTTCGTCGCTGGTCGATCGGTTGGATTGGCGCGGCCTGATGGCACCGGTGCGGCCGGCCAGGAATCGCCTCGGCCCGATCCTGCCCGCGCTTGCCGCGCGAACAGGCCTTGATGCGCGAACACCTGTGTTCTGCGGCCTGCACGATTCCAACGCCTCGCTGCTGCCGCATCTCCTGTCGGACGCGCCACCCTTCTCGGTCGTCTCGACCGGCACCTGGGTCGTGTCGATGGCGGTCGGAGGCAGAGAGATTGCGTTGGATGCGGCGCGCGACACGCTGGTCAATGTCAATGCGCTGGGCGACCCCCTCCCCTCGGCCCGTTTCATGGGCGGCCGCGAATTTTCCGTGCTGACGGAAGGCCAGCCGGAGACTTGGAGCGAAGACGATATCGGCGCCGTACTGGCGCGAAAGACATTGTTGCTGCCATCGACACAGCAAGGGTCCGGGCCGTTCCCGCATCAGGCCGCGACATGGCTCGACGCTGAGAGCATCAACGATGGCCAGCGTTTCGCCGCCGTCTCGTTCTATCTGGCACTGATGACGGCGACCTGCCTTGACCTGATAGGCGCCGATGGCCCGACCACCGTGGAAGGACCCTTTGCCCGCAACCAGCTGTTTGTCGGCATGCTGGCCGCAAGCACAGGCCGCGCCGTCGTCGCCTCCGAAGCCACTACCGGCACCAGCATCGGCGCGGCACTGCTAGCGTCCGATCAGGTCATGGCGTATGGCAAAGGCGAAAGAATAGAGCCGCCGACCGATCGGGCCTGGGCCGACTATGCCAACGCCTGGCGCGTGGCGGTCGAAGCACGGGGCTGATCAGAGGATCCGCTTGCCGAAGGCCGACATGACGAAGCTGACGGCGTCGGTGGCGATCCTCGGTTCGAGATCAGCGGTCAGCCCCGAAACGTCCATCGACAAAAGCCCGCCGGACAGTGCGATAGCCTCCATCGCCTGATGCGTCTCGCGCACGGTCAGCCCACCGGAGCCGGCCGCCCAGCCGGCGAATTCGGTCGCTGTCGGTGAATAGCTGACGTGAAAGCCTTGCGTGCCCGACGGGGCGATGCGGATCGCCTCATGCATAAGGTCGCGCATGCCCATGGCGTCGATATCCGTCATGGTGAAGGCCGACACCCGCGAATCCTTCAGCACCCGCGCCTCGGCCGGATCGGCATGGCGCAGGCCGACGATAACGACATTTTCCGGCGACAGCTGCGGCTGCAGCGCGCCGGCCTTGTGATCGAGGCCGAGGGTCCGGGCCAGCACGGAGCCTTCCGGCAGGTCGATACCCTGTTCGCCTTCCGGCATCAGCGCGGCGATGGAATCGATCCAGATCAGGCCGAAGGAGTGCGTCGCGCGCGCCGTCGCCGTCAGCGCATTGTGGGCGACGCGGCGATCGGCGCCAGCAGTCAGCCGGATCAACCCGGATGGCGGCCGCTCGAAATCGGCCAACTCGACGACATCGAAATTCATCGCTTCCAGCCGGGCGCCGGTGCCTTCCCGGGCAAGGATGCCGGCAGCCCCCTGTTCCGCCGAGATCGACACCATCTTGCGGCCGTAAAAGTCCTCGACATCGTGCATTGGGGCCTTTTCGACATATTCCGAGGTCATCGCCAGCAGCATGGCGCCATAGTTCATGCGGAAGGCGACGCGATCTCCCACAGCGGGCCGCGGATCGGCGTCCTGCACGTCGAGCAGCAGATGGTCACTGGAGGCGCCGAGCACGCGAATCCCCTTGGCGATCGGCGTCAGTCCTTCGACCAGCACATCCTCGCGGCCGATATTGGCGATGGCACGCAGCCTGTCGCCCTCGTCGGGAAAGACCGGCTGGTTGCCGAAGGCGTCGTAACCGGACTCGCCGATCGGCCGCGACGGCTTCAGCTTGACCTCGATGATGTCGCTGGTCAGGCGGCAGGCATCGGGCTCGAGTTCGGCCCATGGCACATCGCGGAAGGTCTCCACACCGCCTTGCAGGATCGCCTCGCCGACCCTGAGATTGTTGATGCCGGCCGGAAGTCTGCCTTCAAGCAGCAAGGTCAGCGACGACGAGGCACCGCCCGAGATCCAGTCGAGGCTTTTGCCTGACAGGCGCTCGGTCTTGTAGGCATGGGCGACAAGTTGCCCGAGATTTTCCGGCGTCGGCATGATGGCGCCGAAGCAGCCGAGATTGGTGCCGATACCGGCGATACGCACGCCCTTGAACTGCAGGATCTGCTCGACCGTGGGAATAAGATCGTTCGGCCAGATGCCTTCGCGCAGATCGCCAAGGTCGATCATCAGCATGATGTCGTGGACGCGGCCCATGCGCTCGGCGATGCGAGAGATTTCGCGGATGGTGGCGAGCTCCGACTGCAGGCTGATGTCGACCGTGCGCACCACCTCCTCGATGCGCGCCATGGGCGGGCTGCGCAGCAGCATGATCGGCGCGTTGATGCCGCTGTCGCGCAACCGGCGGATGTTTTCGAAACGCGATTCGGCAATGCCGGCGACGCCGCCGCGCAACATGGCGCGCGCCACTTGCGGCATGCCGCACATGCCCTTGGTGACGCCGAACACCTTGATGCCTGACAAAGCGCAGCGGTCGACGATGGTGCGGGCGTTGCGCTCGATGCGGCCAAGGTCGATGGCGACTTGCGGTCCTGACATCCTACCCCCCGTACACAAGCCCCTGCGGGTCGATCTCGGGCTTGCGGCCGGCAACGAGGTCGGCCAGGAATTTTCCCGAGCCGCAGGCCATGGTCCAGCCGACATGGCCGTGGCCGGTGTCGAGATAGAGGTTTTTGTAGCGCGCTTGGCCGATGACCGGCACGGAGCCCGGCATCATTGGCCGCAGCCCCGCCCAGAGCTCCGCCTTCTTCTCGTCGAAGGCGCCGGGGAAAAGATCCCTGGCGGTCCTGAACATGGTGGTAAAGTCGCTTGGCTTATGGGTGCGGTCGAAGCCGGTGAATTCGGCGGTCGAAGCCAGCCGCAACCGGTTGCCAAGCCTCGAATAGGCCATCAGCTGGTCCTCGTCGGCGCCGCCTATGGTCGGCCCCTTGCTCTCGTCTTCCAGCGGAATGGTCGCGGTATAGCCCTTCACCGGATAGACCGGCAGGTCGATGCCGTAGCGGCGGCCAAGCAGGCCGCTTTCCGGCCCCATCGAGATGACGACGGCGTCACCCGTCACCGGTCCGGCCGAGGTCATAACCGCCCGCACTCGGTCGCCTTGGATATCGAGGCCCTCGACCGTGGTGCCGAACAGGAATTTGACGCCGAGCTTTTCGCTGGCATAGGCGGCGAGATTGTCGACGAACAGTCTGGAATCGCCGGTCTGATCGATTGGCGAATAGACGCCGCCGGCGATCTTTTCCTTCACCCCGGCAAGGCCCGGCTCGAGTTCGACCAGCCGGTCGCGGCCGACGATCTCGATCGGCAGGCCGTGCTCGGCCAGATAGCGGTAATTGTCGGTGCCGGTGTTGAGGCTGTGCTGCGAGCGGAAGAAATACAGGATGCCTTTCTTGCGCTCGTCATAGTGGATGCCGGTGTCGGCCGAGATGGCGTTGATGCAGTCGCGCGAATAGAGCGCCAGGCGCAGCTTGACCTGGCTGTTGGCGCGCAGGCGGGCCACCGTGCATTGGCGCAGGAAGCGCAGGCTCCAGGCGAGGAAATAGGGATCGAAGCGCAGCCGCACCTTGATGCCGAGATCATGATTGTAGAGCCCGCGCAGGAACGTCTTCAGTGCCGCCGGCGAAGCCCAAGCGGTGGCGTCGCCTGGCGAAACCAAGCCGGCATTGGATTGGCTGGTGCCCCGCGCGGGCGCCGCATGGCGCTCGATCACGGTGACCTCGTGCCCGTCGGCGGCCAGGTAATAGGCCGCTGCCGTACCGACAACGCCGGCGCCGAGCACCGTTATCTTCATGCCATCCCCCAAAAGCTCTTCGCGGCGCAGCGCCCTGCCGCGAATGCCTTCCATAGCGCGTCGGCGCGTGCCTTGCGAGCCCTCGGGGCTTGGCTCAGCCGCGGGCGGAGTTCTTGCTGGTCAGGATGCGTTCCCAGGCGAGTGCGTCGGCAACGATCTGGTCGAGATCGTCGCGCTGCGGCGTCCAACCGAGTTCCGCCCGGGCAAGGTCCGAATTGGCGACCACCGCTGCCGCATCGCCGGGACGCCGGTCGCCCATCTTCACCTCGAAATCGCGGCCAAAAGCGCGCCGAACGCTGTCGATCACCTCAAGCACCGAATAGCCATGGCTATAGCCGCAATTGGCGACGAGGCTCGTACCCCCGGCGCGCAGCCGCTGCAGCGCCAGGCGATGCGCGGCTGCCAGGTCGCTGACATGGATGTAGTCGCGCATGCAGGTGCCGTCCGGCGTCGGATAGTCGGTACCGAACACCTGCATGAAGGGACGCTTGCCGAGCGCGGTCTCGCAGGCGACCTTGATGAGATGGGTGGCGCCCGGCGTCGACTGGCCGGTGCGGCCCTTCGGGTCGGCGCCGGCGACGTTGAAATAGCGCAGCGCCGTGTAGCGGATGTCGTGCGCGAGGCCGGCATCGCGCAACATCCACTCGCTCATCAGCTTGGACAGGCCATAGGGCGATTCCGGCGCCAGGCGGGCATCCTCGCGCACCGGCTCCAGCCCAGCGCCGCCATAGACGGCGGCGGTCGAGGAAAAGATGAAATGCGGCACACCCTCGCGCACCGCGGTTTCGATCAACGTGCGGGTCTTTGAGGTGTTGTTCTCGTAGTAGGCGAGCGGGTCGGCGACCGATTCGGGGACCACGATGGAACCGGCGAAATGGATGATCGCGTCGACATGATTGTCCCTGATGATCGAACCGACCAATTCCTTGTCGGCGACATCGCCAACGACCAGCTTTGCCTCCGGCGCCACCGCCCATTCGAAGCCGGTGGAAAGGCGGTCGAGCACGACCACTCTCTCACCCGCATCCAGCAATTCCCAGACCATGTGGCTGCCGATATAGCCGGCGCCGCCTGTCACCAAAACCGTCATCCGCATCCTCGCATCTCAAGATTTATCGGAAACTGTCTCAAACACCGCCTTACTGGAAAGCCTGCCGCATGGCCATTAGAACCCTTGGTAACCGGCGTTCACCAAATGTGGCATCGTGCTGAAACAAAAGTGATCCACAGTGCGTGTCGTGGAATGGGAATAGGCCACGATCCGCCATCGTTAGGAACAGGTGCGGGGCGTGGCATTTTGACCAAAACGGCCCGGTGGACGACCAATAGGCCAATGATTATGATCCCGCGCAAAATTGGGAAGCCGACATGAACTACCAGCGGTTCTTCGAAGAAGCGATCGACCAGCTCCACGCGGAGCGTCGCTATCGTGTCTTCGCCGACCTCGAGCGCATCGCGGGCAAGTTTCCGCGCGCCATCTGGCGCTCCAACGGCCGCGCCGAGGAAATCACCGTCTGGTGCTCCAACGACTATCTCGGCATGGGCCAGCACCCCGATGTCATCGCCGCGTTCCAGAACGCAGCCGGCAAGATGGGCTCGGGCGCCGGCGGCACTCGCAACATTTCCGGCACGTCCAACCCGCTGGTCGAGCTCGAACATGAGCTTGCCGACCTGCACGGCAAGGACGCGGCCCTGGTCTTCACCTCTGGCTTTGTCTCCAACGAAGCCTCGATCTCGACCATCGCCCGGCTGTTGCCCAATTGCCTGATCATCTCGGACGAACTGAACCACGCCTCGATGATCGAAGGCGTGCGCCGCTCGGGCGCCGAGAAGAAGATCTTCCGGCACAATGACGTCGCGCATCTGGAAAGCCTGCTGCAGGCGGCCGGGCGCGAACGCGCCAAGCTGATCGTCTTCGAAAGCGTCTATTCGATGGACGGCGATATCGCGCCGATCCGGGAGATCGTCGAACTCGCCGAGCGCTACAACGCCATGACCTATATCGACGAGGTCCATGCGGTCGGCATGTACGGACCGCGCGGCGGCGGCATCACCGAGCGCGAGGGCCTGGCCGACCGCATCGACATCATTGAGGGCACGCTGGCCAAGGCATTCGGCACGCTGGGCGGCTACATCACCGGCACCAGCGCGGTGATCGACGCGGTGCGCTCCTATGCGCCGGGCTTCATCTTCACCACGGCGCTGCCGCCGGCGATTGCCGCCGCGGCGACCACCTCGATCCGCCATCTCAAGCGCTCGCAGGCCGAGCGCGATGCCCAGCAGCAGCAGGCAGCGCGGACCAAGCAGATCCTGTCGGCGGCCGGCCTGCCGGTGATGGAGTCGCCAACCCATATCGTGCCGGTGCTGGTGGGTGACCCGGAGCTTTGCAAGATGGCCAGCGACCGCCTGCTTGGCGTGCACGGCATCTACATCCAGCCGATCAACTACCCGACCGTGCCGCGCGGCACCGAGCGTCTGCGCATCACGCCGACGCCGTTCCATTCCGATGCGCTGATCGCGGGACTACAGGATGCGCTGGTCGAGACATGGGACGCCCTCGGCATCCCCTATGGCGCGGCAGGACGGCCCGCAGTGGCCAAGAGCGATCGGATCGTTCCATTGCTGGTGCCCAAGTCAGGCGGCTGAAGCCCGTTTGAAACTCTACTCCAGCGGCCATCTGACGCGAGTATCTGCGCTTCTACAGCGCCGCGCGTCCATCGGACGCGCAAAGGACGCTGTAGCAATTTCCATTTGGCGCATGATCCTTTCCGAAGATCGAACCCGATCTTCGGGGTCATGCGCGTGCTCACGGACTTGAATGTCCGCTGCGCTCCGGTTCTCGACACCCACGCCAGCTGACTCGCCGGAGCGATTTTCAAATCGGGCTTCGGCGGCTCAAATGCTCTTCATCCATTTCGCCAGCCGGTGCGCCGCTTCTTCGAGCTGATCGAGGCGGCGGTGGAAGCACAGCCGCAGGAAGGCTTCGCCGCCGGGGCCGAAGGCGGTGCCGGGCGCCAGGCCGACATTGGCCTTGTCGACGATGTCGAAGGCGGCGGTACGGGAATCGGTGATACCGTCGACGGTGAAGAACAGATAGAAGGCGCCCTGCGGCACGGTAAAGCGCGCGCGGCCAGTGGCGCCGAGAATGCCGCAAACCAGATCGCGCGCTTTTCTCGCCCGCTCCACCTGCTCGGCGACGAACCCATCGCCCTCGTCAAGGGCCGCGACCGCGCCGCGCTGCATGAACTGGGCAACGCCGGAATTCGAATATTGGATCAGGTTCTCGAACACCTGCTGCAGGCTCGGATGCGTCTTGATCCAGCCGACGCGCCAGCCGGTCATCGCCCAGTTCTTGGAAAAGGAGTTGACGAACAGGATGCGGTCTTCCTCCGTCGCGATGTCGAGGAAGGACGGCGCGCGGCCATGGCCATAGTGGAACAGCGAATAGATCTCGTCGGCGATGATCCAGACGTTTTTGGCCCGCGCGAGGTCGAGGATCGCTTGCAAGGTCTCGTGATCGGCGGTCCAGCCGGTCGGGTTCGACGGCGTGTTGATGAACAGTGCCCTGGTGCGCGGCGTGATCGCCGCGGCGATCTTCTCGACGTCGCAGGACCAGCCATTGCCGGAATGATCGAGCGTGACCGGCACCGGAACGGCTCCTGAGAGGGCGGCGGCGGCGTCGAAATTCGGCCAGGCCGGCGACAGATAGATCACCTCGTCGCCGGCGCCGGCCAGCGCGGTAAGCGACATCTGGATGGCATGCATGCCGGATCCGGTGACGATGAATTGTTCCTCCGGGAAGGTCTTACCAAAGTGCCTGGCGTAGTAGCGTGCCAGCGCCTGCCTGAGGTCGGGGATGCCCCTCTGCCAGGTGTAGAACGTCTCGCCGCCGGCCAGCGCCTTCGACGCGGCATCGGTGATGAAGGCGGGTGTCGGCAGGTCGCCCTCGCCGGCCCAGAGCGGGATCAGGCCCTCGCGCAGGCGGCCGTAGTTGACGACGGCGACAATGCCGCTTTCCGGTGCGGCACGGGCTTCGGCGCGAAAGCTATCGATCAGGCTCATGGACAAATCCGTTTTCCCTTAGAGCAGTTCACCGTTTCACGGAAACGGCAAACCGCTCTAACTCTCTATTTTAACGCAATTCCGGACGGAAAACCGTTTCACACTTTTCCTGGAATTGCTCTAGGCTTGCCGCTCTTACCAGATACGAAAACAGAAAACCCCAGCCGCGAACGACCGGGGTTTTGGTCCAGCAATGGCTGGCTGAATTATCGCTTGGCGAGCAGATCGCGGATTTCGGTGAGGAGCGCGACATCGGCGGGGGGTGGTGCGGCCGGGGCAGCCGGCTTCTCGCGCTCAAGCCGCCGGCGCAGATTGTTCACCGCCTTGACCATCAGGAAGATGATGAAAGCGAGAATGAGGAAGTTCAGCACTGCGGTGATAAAGCTGCCATAGGCAAAAACAGCGCCTTGTTTCTTGGCCTCAGCGAGGGAGGTAGCGTTGACGGCCGAGGACAGCCCTATGTAATAGTTATTGAAATCCAGACCGCCGAAAATCGCACCGAAGATTGGCATGATGACGTCGTCGACCAGCGAAGTGACGATCTTGCCGAAGGCCGCGCCGATGATGACGCCGACCGCAAGGTCCATCACGTTACCCTTGGAAATGAATTCCTGGAATTCTTTCAGCATTCGACCCTCCTTGTCATGACCCGCCGCGCTGCCGTTCCGTCCTTGCGGCATCGATGCGGCGACAACATAACAAAAACCTGAAGTTGCAACATGGGCAAAAAGGAGAAAGCAACCGCTTTCTCCTTCCGGTACGGCAATGCGAACTTCCTCCTGAATCTTGCACCGCACATGCTGCCAAAGCCGCAATGGACATGGGGCTCAAGCTGTGATTGCGTTCGGATAAGCCGGATAAAAAGACGGCAAAGGAGGAAATTCCAGGCGTGCAAGGCTTGTTCATCGTCATCATCGCGATCGCCTATGTGACGCTGCTGTTCGCCATCGCCAGCCTGGGCGACCGCCGCTCGGCCGTCTCCGGGCCCGGTCGTGCGCGGCCGTTCATCTATGCGCTGAGCCTGGCCATCTACTGCACCTCGTGGACCTTCTTCGGCTCGGTCGGGCTCTCCTCCGAGCGCGGCCTCGAATTCCTCGGCATCTATACCGGCCCGGTGCTGGTGTTCGTGTTCGGCTTTCCGCTGCTCAACCGCATCGTGCGGCTGGCCAAGACCGAGAAGATCACCTCGATCGCCGACTTCCTCGGCGCGCGCTACGGCAAAAGCTTCACCGTCGCGGCGATCGCCACGCTGATCGCCACGATCGGGGCGGTGCCCTATATCGCGCTGCAGCTGAAGGCGATATCCGGCTCGGTCAGCCTGATGGTCGAGCACTATACGGGATCGCCGCCGTCCTTCGATCCGTTCGTCAGCGACATCTCGCTGGTCGTCGCTATGCTGCTGGCCTTGTTTGCGGTGCTGTTCGGCACCCGCCATGCCGACGCCACCGAACATCAGGACGGGCTGGTTCTGGCAGTGGCGGTCGAAACCGTGGTCAAGCTCGCCGCCTTCTTGGCGATCGGCCTGATGGTCACCTTCCTGATCTTCGGCGGTCCGGGCGACATGTTCGCAAAGCTGGCCGAGAACGCACAGGTGCGCCAAGCGATGGGCTACAACACCTCGCTTGCCACCTGGCTGGTGCTGACTTGCCTGAGCGGCTTTGCCATCATCATGCTGCCGCGGCAGTTCTACGTCACCATCGTCGAGAACCGCGGCGAGGCCGAACTGCGCACCGCGACCTGGGTGTTTCCGCTCTATCTCGTGGCCATCAACCTGTTCGTGCTGCCGATCGCCTTTGCCGGCCTGTCGCTGGTCGGCACCGGCACCAGCAGCGATCTCTACGTGCTGTCGCTGCCTCTGTTCAGCGGCCACGATTTGCTCGCCATGGCGGCCTTCATCGGCGGGCTGTCGGCGGCTACCGCCATGGTGATCGTGGAAAGTGTGGCGCTCTCGATCATGATCTCCAACGACCTCGTCATTCCGCTGTTCGTGCGCCGCCTGCTCAAGACCTCGACCTCAGAGAACGAGGACTGGTCGACGCTCATTCTCAATGTGCGGCGCGGGGCGATCTTCATCCTGTTGTTCATCGCCTTCCTCTACTATCGCGAAAGCACCAACAGCGCGCGGTTGTCGTCGATCGGCCTGATGTCCTTCGCCGCCATCGCGCAGTTCGCGCCGGCGCTGATCGGCGGGCTGATCTGGCGCGGCGCCAATGGCCGGGGTGCCGCACTCGGCATGGTCGCCGGCATCCTCGTCTGGAGCTACACGCTGCTCCTGCCCTCGCTTGTCGCGCCCGACACCGACATCGTCGTGCACGGGCTCTTCGGCTTCGAGGCGCTGCGCCCGCAAGCCCTATTCGGCACGGTGGCCGAACCGCTGAACCACGGCGTGTTGTGGAGCCTGTCGATCAACACGCTGTTTTTCGTGCTTGGCTCGCTGTCGCGCGCGTCGGTGCCGCTGGAGCGCATCCAGGCGTCGATCTTCGTGCCACGCGACGCCGGTCCGATGCCGAGCCTGCGCCGCTTCCGCACCGCCATCACCGTCAACGACCTCAAGGACACGATCGCGCGCTACCTCGGCGTCGAGCGCACCGAGCGCTCCTTCCAATCGTTCGAGAAGACCAACGGCGCCTCGCTGCACGGCAAGGAGCAGGCGAGCATGGACGTCATCCGCTTCTCCGAGCAGCTTTTGGCCAGCGCCGTCGGCTCCTCCTCGGCGCGGCTGATCCTGTCGCTGCTGTTCCGGCGCCATGACCGCGAATCCCGCGATGCCTTCCGCCTGCTCGACGACGCCACCGAGGCGCTGCAGCACAACCGCGACCTGCTGCAGATCGCGCTCGATCAGATGGAGCAAGGCATCACCGTCTTCGACCGCGATTTCCGGCTGATCTGCTGGAACCGCCAGTACCGGGCGCTGTTCGACCTGCCCGACGAGATGGGCCAGGTCGGCGTCTCGCTCGATCAGATCCTGCGCCATCTCGCCGAGCGCGGCGACATCCCCGCCGACCAGCGGGTGACGATGCTCAACCGGCTGACCAGCTTCGTCAGTCCCTGGCAGATGGAACTGAAGACCAGCGGCCGCATCCTGGAGCTGCGCTCCAATCCGATGCCGGATGGCGGCATCGTCGCCACCTATGCCGACATTTCCGGACGCGTCGAGCAGGATCTGGCGCTAAAGCGCGCCAATGAATCGCTAGAGCAGCGCGTCAAAACCCGCACCATCGAGTTGACTAGCGTCAACGAGGAGTTGACCCGGGTCAACGAGGAGTTGGCGCAGGCGCAGATGCTGGCCGAGGAGGCCAATCTCGGCAAGACGCGCTTCCTCGCCGCAGCCGGCCACGACATCCTGCAACCGCTGAACGCTGCCCGGCTCTATTGCTCGTCGCTGATCGAGAAGGCCGGCAAGGGGCCGGCCGGCAAGGCGGCGGTCAACATCGAATCCTCGCTGGAATCGGTCGAGACGATCCTCGGCGCCGTGCTCGACATCTCGCGCCTCGATGCCGGGGCGATGAAGCCGGACGATACCGCCTTCAACCTCGACGGATTGCTGCGCCAGATCGGCAATGATTTTCGCCCGATGGCCGCCGAGAAAAAGCTCGGCCTGACGATCATGCCGTCCTCGCTGACGGTCGTGACCGACCGCAATCTGCTGCGCCGGCTGATCCAGAACCTCGTTTCCAACGCCATCAAGTACACGCGCAGGGGCCGCATCCTGGTCGGTGTGCGGCGGCGCGGCGAACTGGCGGAGATCCAGGTCATCGATACCGGCATCGGCATTGCCGGCGAGAAGCTGAACACGGTCTTCCATGAATTCACCCGGCTGGATGAAGGCGCGCGCGAAGCCGAAGGGCTCGGCCTCGGGCTCTCCATCGTCGACCGCATCGCCCGGGTGCTGCGCCTGGAAATCCGCATCTTCTCTAATCCGGGCAAGGGCACGCGCTTTTCCGTCATCCTGCCCGTCGCGGCGGTGCAGGAGCCGCGACGCGAGGTCGAAACCAAGGCTCCCGCGCGTGCCGTGGCTTCGCTCGCCGGGCTGCATGTGCTCTGTATCGACAATGATGCCCGCATCCTCGAGGGCATGCGGCTGTTGCTCGAAGGCTGGGGATGCAAGGTCGACACTGTATCCGGCTCACGGGATCTGGAGAACGCCGCGTTACATCGCCCGGACATCGTGCTTGCCGACTACCATCTCGACGGCGAAACCGGTCTCGACATCATCGCGCGACTGCGTGCGACCCATGGCGACGACCTGGCCGCCGTGCTGGTCACCGCCGACCGGTCCAACGAGGTGCGGGCGGCAGCAGCTGGGCTCGATATTGCGGTGATCAACAAGCCGCTGAAACCGGCGGTGCTGCGCTCGATGATGGCCAGGGTCAGGCCGCTCGCATCTGCCGCCGAGTGACACCAACGGGCCGGCCGGCCACAGCTGGCGATCTCAGGCCCTGTGCCCCAGGCTCCTGAGGTAGGCACAGAACATGTCTGCTATCGCGTCGGAATAGGTCTCGATCTCCGCCGGTATTCGCGGACTTGCCGAAAAATCCCGTCCCGCCGCACTAAGCATCGTCATGACGAGTTCGCCGGCCAAGGCTCGGGTGGCATCCTCGGCCTGGGGCAGTGTCTCGCGCATGAATATCTCGACCGTTCGCTCCGCCGAAGCCCTCGCCTCTTGCGCCTCGGGCGCGTCCCGATAAAGCGGCGCAGCGTCGTCGAGCGCGCCACGCACTGCCGCTTCTTCACATTCGGAGCGGACAAAGGCATGCACCAGGATGCGCAGCCGTTCGAGGGGTGGCTTCTCGACCTCCTGGAGAATACGGCACAGCAGGTCGGTCGTCTGCTGCCATTCGTCGCTCTGCAACCGGAACAGCAGTGCCGCCTTGTTGGGGAAATACTGGTAGAGCGAGCCGACGCTGACCCCGGCCTTTTCCGCCACGCGCGTGGTGGTGAAACGCTGTGCGCCCTCCGTCTCCAAAACCTGAACAGCCGCTTGCAAAATCGCCGCGACAAGGTCCGTGGCACGAGCCTGTTTGGGCTGTTTTCGTGAGGAAATCAAAGGGCTTGAGCGTCCGGTCATGTCCCGTCTCGGTAATGCGAATTGGAAACCTGAAGGATTATTCGTATTTTTCGGCACAACACAAGCACGCAGCCATTTCGACCGGAGACTTCATGACGACGCTGACCGATGCCCCGCTGGCCCCCCTGCTCGCCCGCCTGTACGAAGAAGCCAATGCCGCGACCAGTCCGGCGGTGGCCGCACTCTCGCACGAGGAGCGGGCGCGCCTGCTCAACAGCAAGACCGAATATGTCGATTTCTATGGACGGCTGAAGGACCTCTGGCTGGCGATCTCGCCGGAGACCGGCACACTGCTCTACATGCTGGCGCGCAGCAGCGGCGCGCGCATCATCATCGAATTCGGCACCTCGTTCGGCATCTCGACGCTCTATCTTGCCGCCGCACTCAGGGACAATGGCGGCGGCCGCCTGATCACCACCGAATTCGAGCCTTCAAAGGTGACGCGGGCCAAGGCCAATCTGACCGAGGGCGGCCTCATCGACCTGGTGGGGATCCGCGAGGGAGACGCACTTGAAACGCTGAGCGCCGACCTGCCCGAAACGATCGACCTCTTGCTGCTCGACGGCGCCAAGGCGATCTATCCGGAGATCCTCAGCCTGGTCGAGAGCCGGCTCAGGCCAGGCGCGCTGGTCATCGCCGACAATGCCGATTTCTCGCCCGAATATCTGGAACGGGTGCGCTCGCCGGCGTCGGGCTACATGTCGACGCCCTTTGGCGAGGACGTCGAACTGTCCGTGCGGCTCGGCTGAACAGTCCCATCGCCGCATGGGATTCAACCATGCGGCTGAAATCTCCATGTCGCTCCGGGCGACCGTAGGCGTTTACGTCAACCAACGCGCAATCTCCGGGCCGTCGACGACAGTCGGGCCTCCATGCGTAGGTGACGCCATGATCAACACGCTTCTTTCCTCCTGGCGCGCAGCCCCGCGCCCAGCCCTGTTGGGGCTTCTGCTCTTCTTCTGCGCCGGTTTCGCCGATGGCGCGCTGATGCCTTTCTTTCCGCTCTGGGCGAGCAGCGAGGCGGGCATTCCCGTCGGCGCGATCGGCCTGCTGTTCGGCTGCTATGCCGGCGGTGAACTGCTGGCGGCGCCGCTGATCGGCGGCATCGCCGACCGGATCGGCCGGCGGCCGGTGCTGATTGTCTCGTCGATCGGCGTCGGCGCCGGCTTCCTGGGCCTGTTCTTCGTGCATGGCGTCGCCATTACCGCGATCGTTCTGCTTGCGACCGGCATGTGCGAATCGGTGCTTCATCCGACGATTTTGACCGCGATCGCCGACGTGACCCCGCCATCCGCCCATCCGCGCTGGTTCAGCCTGGCGCGCGTGAGTTCAAGCGCCGGGCAGATTCTCGGACCGGCCTGCGGCGCCCTGCTTGCGCTCGTGTCGCTGCGCAGCGCGTTTCTTGCCGGCGGTACGATGCTCGTGCTGGGCGGCATCGTGATGCTCTTCGCCCTGAACGAGACGATCGGCATTGGCCGCGCCGCCGGCGACGATCTTCCCGACGGTGAGGACGACGAAGAGGAAGGCCTGTCCGCGCTGCTGCCGGCGTTCCGCGACGGCCGGCTGGCGAAGCTGCTGCTCTGGGTCGTGCTGTTCGAGGTCGCCGGCAACTGGATCGAGGCGGTGATCCCACTTTACGCGCAGGATGCCGGGACGCTGACGCCATCCGGCGTCGGCGCGTTGTTCGCCTACGCCGCCGCCTTGACGGTCGGCTTGCAGATGCTGGTCAGCCGCATGGTCGAGTCACGATCGGCGCTGTGGCTGACAGTCGGTGCCGGCCTAGCGACGATCTTCGCCTTTGCGCTGCTTGCCGCCTCGCCGGCGATGGTGGCGCTGATCGGAGCGGTCAGCCTGTGCTCGATCGCGCAGATGCTGGTCGGACCGCTGGTGCCGACCGCCGTCAATGCGCTGGCGCCGCCCGCACGGCGCGCTTCCTACATGGCGGCCTCGTCGGTGGCGGTCGACCTCAAGGACTCACTGGGGCCATCGATCGGCACAGCGCTCTACGCTCTAGCACCGCGCCTGCCCTGGATCGCCGGCATTCCACTGGTGGCGATCGCATCGCTCGGCCTTGGCGTCGCTATCGGCCGGGCGCGGCGCCCTTTGCGGCCGACCGAGAATGATGCCACGCCGCAACTGCGCTCAGCCGTCGAAAACTATCGCTGAGATTCGGCGTCATCGCACAGACGCGGGTCGACAGCCTCAGACGGGGCTGTCCACCATCTGCGAATTGCGGAACCGGGGTTTCGCGCCGTTGGCCCCCGCCAACGGACGATGCTCGCGAAACGCCATGGTAAGGGTGCGCAATGCATCGCGCGATTGAGCGTCCGAGAGCGTCGACAAGAGCATGATCTCCGACGCCGGCAGCGGCGGCAGGCCGAATTTACGGCTGACCTCCATGGTGCCGGGCGGAACCAGGCGAGACGAGAAGGCCCCGACGGCCAGGCCGGCGGAAACGGCCTCGGCAACGGCAAAGGAGCCGCAGCCCAGGAAAACCTGCGTCCACGGTATTCCAACCGCATCGAGCGTGCCGGTGATGACGTCGCGGATGCTGCAGGAAGGCGCGGATGCCGCCAGCCGCAGTGGCTCGCCGGCGCGGTAGACGAAATCCGGCGTGGCGTACCAGCCGAAATGTTCGGGCGCCAGTACCTCGCCGTCGCGGCGGTCGTCCTCGCGCCGGACGATCGCGGCATCGAGGTCGCCGCGATCGAACGCAGCGATCAACTCGCGCGTATCGTCGAGCCGCACCTCGATGGTCAAGGCCGGATCATGCGCATTGAGGCGCGCCAGCAAGGTCGGCACTTCGGCGCCGCCGACATGGGTGGCAATGCCCAGCCGAAAGTGGCGGCGAACAGCGGCGAGACTGGCGACGGCACGGTCGTGCGCAGCGAGCAGCTCGCGCGCCGGGTCGAGGAACACCGCACCACGCGCTGAAAGGCGCACCAGTCGCGGCGTCCGCTCGATCAGCCTCTGCCCCATCCGATCCTCCAGCCGCTTCAGCTTGACGCTGATTGCCCCTTGCGTGCTGCCAAGCGCCTCAGCCGCGCGCGTAAAACTGCGCAACTCGGCGACGGCGACGAAAGCTTTCACCGCATCTACGTCCAGCGTCATGTCAGTTATCTCGTTTTGTTGTCTCTGAAATAGCCAACCATGCAATTCCAAAATGATCAAGCCTCACCTACCGTGGTCACGTCAGCACAAGCGAGCCGCCCTTGCGGGCCTGCCGGTGCCGTCTACAGATCGAAAGGTTGAATCATGCCCACTGCCCTGACCCGTCGAGGCATCGTCGTTCTGTCTGCCGCCTGCCTGGCATGCCTGATGTTCGGGCTGGAGATTTCGAGCGTTCCCACCATCCTGCCGACATTGGAGCAAGAGCTGCACGCCGACTTCAGGCAATTGCAATGGGTGATGAACGCCTACACGATCGCGGTCACCACAGTGCTGATGGCAGTCGGCACCATCGCGGACCGCTACGGACGCAAGCGCGTCTTCCTGATCTCCATCGCCGCCTTCGGCCTGACATCGCTGATCTGCGGCTTGGCTGACGATGTATCGACCTTGATCGTCGCCAGGTTCCTGCAGGGTTTGAGCGGCGGCGCGGTGCTGATCTGCCAGCTCGCCGTACTGTCACACGAATTCAGGGAAGGGCGTGAGCGCGCCGTCGCCTGGGGCTGGTGGGGCGTCATCTTCGGTGTCGGCCTCGGCTTCGGACCCATCATCGGCGGTGGCATAGTCGCGGCATCGAGCTGGGAATGGGTGTTCCTCATCCACGGGCCGGCGGCGGCCGTGGCGTTCGTGCTGGCGTGGACCGGCGTCCATGAATCGAAGGACCCGGAGGCGGGCAAGCTCGACCTGGCGGGCATCGTGACGCTGTCGCCGTCGGTATTCTGCCTGGTCTTCTACATCACACAGGGACCGGATCTCGGCTTCGCCAGCCCGGTCGCGCTGACGATCCTCGGCGTGTCGATCGCGAGCTTCATCGCCTTCCTCATCGCCGAGCGGATCAGCAAGCGGCCAATGTTCGACTTCTCGGTCTTCCGGATCCGGCCCTTTTCCGGCGCCATCGTCGGCTCGGCGGCGATGAACCTCTCCTATTGGCCGTTCATGATCTACCTGCCGATCTGGTTCCATGCCGGACTGGGCTATGACAGCATCTCCACCGGTCTTGCCTTGCTTGCCTACACGCTGCCGACGCTCGTCATGCCGCCCCTCGCGGAGCGGCTTTCGCTGCGCTACCAGCCCGGCATCATCATTCCGGCCGGGCTCGCCGTCATCGGTGTCGGTTTCATCCTGATGAAGTTCGGCAGCGCCGCCGCGCGGCCGGACTGGCTGACGATGTTGCCCGGCTGCCTGATCGCCGGAGCCGGCCTTGGCATCACCAACACGCCCGTCACCAACACGACGACAGGCTCCGTTTCGAGTGACCGGGCAGGCATGGCGTCGGGCATCGACATGAGCGCCCGCATGGTTTCGCTGGCGGTGAACATAGCGGTGATGGGCTTCATCTTGGCAGGCGGCGTGCTGGCGCATCTGAGCACAGCGCTGCCCGACCTCGACGCCAGCCAGCTGCGTCTCTTCGCCGACGGGATCGCGGCCGGAAATCCCAGCCCCCGTCTTGCTGATTCCGTTGTCCACAATGCGCTGCGCAACGGCTTTGGCTGGGTGATGCTCTACGGCGGCATCGGCGTCTGGATCATGGCCGCCATCAGCTTTGTGAGCTTCAACGCCCGGAGGGTGCAGACAGAGGTTCAGTGTCCCGATTGAACGGGCGACGCAGGCACTCAGCCGTTGGCCTGCAACGGGTCGGTGCCGATCTTGGACAGAAGGATCACCGCCTGGGTGCGGCTGTCGACGCCGAGCTTCTGCAGGATGGCCGAGACATGCGCCTTGATGGTCGCCTCGGAGACGCCGAGCTCATAGGCGATCTGCTTGTTGAGCAGACCTTCGGCCAGCATGCCGAGTACGCGCGTCTGCTGCGGCGTCAGTGCCTGCAGCCGCTTGATCAGGTCCGATATTTCAGGATCGCGCTCGACGCCGAGATCGACGCCGACGGGCGCCGCGATGTCGCCGGCCAGCACCAATTGCACGGCGTTGCGGATCTCCTCCATGCTGGCCGATTTGGAGATGAAACCGGATGCGCCGAGATCGAGGGCGCGCCGGATGGTCGCCGGATCGTCATGCGCCGAGACCACGATGAGCGGCACCGCAGGATGGATGCCGCGCAGCGAGATCAGGCCGGAGAGGCCGCTGGCACCCGGCATCGACAAATCGAGCAGTACCAGATCGACATCCTCATTGGCCACGACCAGCGCCTTGGCGCTTTCGAAATCGCCGGCCTCGTGGATGGCGGCGACATTGCCTATGCCGGCAAGCGCCTCGCGCAGCGCACCGCGAAACAGCGGGTGATCGTCGGCGATGACGAAAGAATAGCCTGACGGCAAATGTTCCTCCCCGAATCCCGTCGATGATTTTTAAGCTTTTCGGGACCAGCCGGACGATTATGAGAGGCCGCGCGCTGTTTTCAAGCGGCAAAACCAGCGCACCGCGTTTTCGCTACTTCGCAAGATCAAAGTGCTACAGCGTCCTTTGCGCGTCCAAAAAGACGCGCGGCGCTGTAGGAAGCTCAGGTCTTCTGCGAATTGAGCTGGGCGCCGCCGCCATTATCCTTGTCCATATCCTTGACGATTCCCATGAAGCCCCTGAGGAAGCGCTCCATGTAGCTCATCGTCTTGTTGAAATCCTCTTCGCTCGGCAGTTTCGATTCGAGGCGGGCGGAGAGCGAATTCTCCAGCTTGGTGACGCGCTCGTCCATTGCCTTCATCGAGGTTTGCAGGCGGTCGATTTCGTCCTGGAAAGCGGCGCGTTCGTCGGCCGCCACCTTGCAGACGAGCTGGCCCGAGCGTTCCTCGCAGATCGACATCGCACCGGTCTGCGTGTCCATGCGGACATAGCCGTTGGTGGATTTTTCCAGCCGGTAGCGATCGGTTTCTTCCGAATAAGCTGATACCGCAACCAGTGAAACCAGCGCGGCGGGGAGCAAGATGTGTTGCAGACGCATGTTGTCCTCCATGGCCAAGGCCTGAAATATCGCATGTTTACGCCGGAAATGGGGAACACCCTTGGCGTGGCCTTCCCCGCACGACTGGTTCGGACTATAGCGCAACCATGTCTCAGTTTATCTACAAGATAACCCCGCAGGCGCTTTGGCGCGAGGCCGAAGCCAGCGGCCGCTTCACCGACGCGCCGATCGACGTCGCCGACGGCTTCATCCATTTCTCCACGGCAGCGCAGGTCCGAGAAACCGCGGCAAAGCATTTTTCCGGCCAGACGGATCTTCTGCTGGTCGCCATCGACGACGCCAGCCTGGGTGATGGCCTGAAATACGAGATCTCGCGCGGCGACGCGCTGTTTCCGCATCTTTACGGGGTGCTGGACTTGAAAGCCGTGAAGTGGGTGCGGCCGCTGCCGCTCGGTGCCGATGGCGCACATCAGTTCCCGCCGCTGGAGGGGCAATGAGCGTGCTCGACCGACTCGGCCAGAAGCTGCTGTTTGCCTTCGATCCGGAAACCGCGCACGGCCTGTCGATCGCGGCGCTGCGCTGCGGCCTGCCGGCCGGCACGCGGGCGGTGCGCGACATCAGGCTGAAGGTCAGCCTCTGCGGTCTCGATTTCCCCAACCCGCTCGGCATGGCGGCCGGCTATGACAAGGACGCCGAGGTGCCCGACGCACTGCTCGGCCTCGGCTTCGGCTTTGCCGAGGTCGGCACGGTCACGCCGCTGCCGCAGGCCGGCAACCCGAAGCCGCGCATCTTCCGGCTAACGGCGGATGAAGCGGTGATCAACCGGCTGGGTTTCAACAATGAAGGCCATGCGGCGGCTGAAAAACGCCTTGCCGCGCGCAAGGGGCGCCCCGGCATTGTCGGCGTCAACATCGGTGCCAACAAGGACAGCGCCGATCGCATCGGCGACTATGAGCGCGGTGTCGGCCGCTTCGCGCGCCACGCCAGCTATTTGACCGTCAACATCTCCTCGCCCAACACGCCTGGCCTGCGCAACATGCAGGCGCGCGAGCAGCTCGGCGAACTTTTGTCGCGTGTCATGGCTGCGCGTGCGTCAGCCGCAACCCAGCCGCCCATCTTCCTCAAGATCGCGCCGGATCTGGTCGAGGCCGAGCTGGAGGACATCGCCGCCGAGGTCGTTGAAAAGCGGATCGACGGCATCATCGTCTCCAACACCACCATTTCGCGGCCACCGCTGCGCAGCGGCGACGTCGGACGTGAGACCGGCGGGCTTTCGGGAAAACCGCTGTTCGAACGCTCGACCATCGTGTTGGCGAAGATGCGCAAGCTGCTTGGCCCGGGCATAGCCATTATCGGGGTCGGCGGCGTCGACTCCGCGGAGACCGCGCTGGAGAAAATCCGCGCCGGGGCCGATCTGGTGCAGCTCTACACCGGCATGATCTATGCCGGGCCTGCGCTGCCGGGCCGTATCGTCGCCGGCATGGCACGCTTTTGCGAGACGGAGCGACTGAAGTCCATTGGCGAATTGCGCGACAGCCACCTCGATCGGTGGGCGTCCAAGCCACTCAGCTGAACGCCGTCCGCACCCGCAGCCGCAAAATCGTCAGCAGGCTGAAGCCGCGCGCCAGCAGGAAAACGTGCAGCGCCGCCCACAGGCCGTGATTGCCGAAGGCAGGCGCCAACGTCAGCAGCGCGACGGCAAAGACCAGGAACGACAGCAACATCATGTTGCGCATGTCGCGCGACCAGGTCGCGCCGATGAAGACGCCATCCATCTGGAACGCCAGCACGCCGCTCAGCGCGGTGAACGCCGCCCAAGGCAAATAGATGTCGGCCACGGAGCGCACCTCTTGCGACGTCGTGACGATGGCGACCAGATTGGCGCCTGCCGACAAGAGCACCAGGGTCGCGGCGCCGGCCAGCCCTAATCCCCAGAACAGGGTCAGCCGCACCGCCTGCCGGAAGGGCTGTTCGGCGCGCGCGCCGACGGCGCGGCCCGCGAGCTGTTCGGCCGCGGTGGCAAAACCGTCGAGGAAATAGCCGGCGACCAGGAAGAAGTTCATCAACACCGCATTGGCAGCCAGCGTCACCGTGCCGAACTGCGCGCCCTGGCGGGTGAACAGTGCGAAAGCGGCAAGCAGCGAGAACGAGCGGATCATGATGTCGCGATTGAGCGACAGCATGCGCAGGAAGGCGGCCATGTCGAGCAGCCGATGGCGCGGCAAGGGCGGGGTCGCGCGGAAGCGGCGAACCACGATGGCGAGACCCAGCAGCATGGCCAGGAATTCGCCCGTGACGGTCGCCCAGGCGACGCCGGCAACGCCCCAGCCAAGCTCAAGGCCAAGCAGGAAGCAGAGCGCGATGTTGATGCCGTTGAGCACCAGTTGCAGCACAAGGCCGAGCCCGCCCTCGCCACGGCCCAGGACGTAGCCGAGAATGGCGTAGTTGATCAGCGAGAACGGTGCGGCAAGTAGCCTGATCCTGATGTAGACGCCCATCGCCTCGCTGACACGCGGTTCGGCGCCCATGAACCACTGGCCGCCGATGGCGATCAGCGGCGAAAGTGCGGCCAGCACGATACCGGCAACGACCGCGATCAGCACGGCGCGCCAGAACACCGCCTGTTCCTCGAGCGTGTCGCCACGCCCGAAAGCCTGGGCGACGAGGCCGGTGGTGCCCGAACGCAGGAAATTGAAGCTGGTGAAGACGACGTCGAAAACAAGCGCGCCCGCCGCAAGGCCGCCGAGAAGAGCCGCGTCGCCGAACTGGCCGACAACAGCCGTGTCGACCAGGCCGAGCATCGGCGTGGTCAGATAGGCGAGCGTCATCGGCACCGCTATGGCGAGCACGGAGCGGTTGGTGACGACAAAAGATCTGGCGTCGACTGGAGTTGCACCCTTGTCCAAGGGATTGCTGCCTTGCTGATTTGCGGCTTGATCGTACAGCCGATGTGCCCCATTTTCCGGCCACCGTGCAATCATTCTTCCCGCGATGGCCAACCGAAATCCCGGTCTGGCGCGAAGCCGCCGGATCCCGTTCATGCCCCTGCAGATCGTCCACCACCCCGACTACGACGCCGGCTTTGCCACCAACCATCGCTTCCCGATGAGCAAATACCCGCTGCTGATGGAGGCGTTGCGCGCACGCGGCCTGGCCAGTCCTGACGCGCTCAACACTACGGAGCCGGCACCGGCATCATGGCTGAAGCTTGCCCATGCGGCCGACTATGTCGATCAGGTCATCAGTTGTTCGGTGCCTGAAAAAATCGAACGCGAGATCGGCTTTCCGGTCGGCCCGCGCGTTTCGCTGCGTGCGCAGCTTGCCACCGGCGGCACGATACTGGCGGCGCGGCTCGCCTTGCGCCATGGTATCGCCTGCAACACCGCCGGCGGCAGCCATCATGCGCGGCGCGCGCAAGGCGCCGGCTTCTGCACCTTCAACGACGTTGCCGTCGCCTCGCTGGTGCTGCTCGACGAGGGTGCCGCGCAAAACATCCTGGTCGTCGATCTCGACGTGCATCAGGGCGACGGTACCGCGGACATTCTAAGCGACGAGCCAGGTGTGTTCACCTTCTCCATGCATGGCGAGCGCAACTATCCCGTGCGCAAGATCGCCTCCGATCTCGACATCGCGCTTCCCGACGGCACGGGCGATGCCGCCTATCTCCGGAGGCTGGCCACGATCCTGCCGGAACTGTCGGCCCGGGCGCGCTGGGACATCGTCTTCTACAATGCCGGCGTCGACGTCCATGCCGAGGACCGGCTTGGCAGGCTGGCGCTTTCCAATGGCGGTCTGCGCGCCCGCGACGAAATGGTCATCGGCCATTTTCGTGCGCTGGGCATTCCAGTCTGCGGCGTCATCGGCGGCGGCTACTCCACGGACGTACCGGCGCTTGCGTCGCGCCACGCCATCCTGTTCGAGGTCGCCTCGACCTACGCCTAGATTGCTCTAAAAGTCACTTCCGATAGTTGGCGATCCTGAGCAGGATGAAAGCCGGCACGACGATCGCGGCACCTAGCAGAATGTAGCCGAGGAATCGGTCGATGGCGTGGAAGCCCAGGTTCCAGAGGTCGATGAAGAACTTCTGGATGCCGTAGAAGACATCCATCGGCGACCAGCCGAAGGCATTCATGACAAGGCCGACGAGGAACGACACCACCAGCAGCTTCAGGATCACCCTGAGCGGCGAGTCGCCGAGAAAGCGCGTCAGTGCGGACAAGGTCGTCTCCCGATTGAGATGCCCGGACACACAGGCATGGCCCAGAGATACGTGCTTGGCGGCCATCCATCAAGCGCGGTTGTGCCCGGGAAAGCCTGGAACAGGTGATCGAGACGCCAAGCTTCAGACGGCTTGCAATTCTTAAATATGGGTAAACAAGATCATTTTAATTTGTTGAAAATAAAGCACAAAATCGTCATTCTCCAATTTTGCGCAATGTGCGTGCAATTTTCACCTGCGAGCCAGTCGGCGTCTTTCAGGTGGCTGGTTGCGCGCCGCTCCAACCCCTACCACAGCTCGCGAACGCCAGTTCCAGGACCGTGCAGTCGTCCCTGAAAGACACCAAACCGGAGCCCGGCCGCCCTAACGGCCAAGCTCCCCGAGAGTTAACCTGCGTGTCGATTGCTGGATGCGCGTTTGTGTTGGAGTAATGCTGTGTCCTCTCGAGTAAAGATCGTCGTGACGGCGGCTGGCCTCGCCTTTTGCCTTCTCGGGCCGGCGATGGCCGCCGACCTCTCACCCACCTACAACGACCCGCCCGCCTTCCAGTGGAGCGGCGCCTATGTCGGCGTCCATGGCGGCACGGCGTTCACCGGAATGCCGAACCCGTTTGCAGGCCGCAATGGCTTCAGCGGCGGCGTCCAGGCCGGCTACAACCAGCAGATGGGTCCCACCGTTCTCGGCGCCGAGATCGAAGGCTCCTATCTGGGCGGCGCCGAACACGACGTCCAAGGCGGCAAGATCAAGGAGAAATGGCGCGGTGCCGCCAAGGCCAAGGCAGGATTGAGCTTCGACCAGACGCTGCTGTTTGGCACCGGCGGCGTCGCCCTTACCAAGTTCGACAAGGGCGACAACGTCAGCAGCGCCGACGGATGGAAGGTCGGCTACCTCCTGGGCGCCGGCATCGAGCAGGGCTTTGCCGGCGGGCTGTCCGCCAAGGTCGAGTACGACTATGTCCGCACCCTCGGCGTCGAGACGACATCGGCTCTTGGCACGTCGAAGACGACGATCGGCAGCCATGAACTGAAGGCCGGCATCAATTACCGGTTCTAGAATGGGCGAACCCGGATTGCGCGACGCCGCTGGGCATCGCGCAATCCGGTGTCTCGATTTGCACCGCACAGGATTGCCAGCTTTTCCGCAATGGCCCGCTTTCCCCGCCGCGCTGCAATGTCGATGCAATCTTCGCGATCTAGGTCCGCCTTCGCGATCTAGGTCCGCGCGTGAATTTTTCATCATGGGAATCTGTTCCGATATGTCCACGCATGGCGCCAGCCTCCTGACACGGGCCTCGAAGGTCGTTTTCATCGCAATCGCGCTCACGGGCTGTGCCTCCGACATCATGAAGAATTATGTCGGGCAGCCGGTCGAATCGGTCGTTCTCGATTATGGTCCGCCCACAGCGATCGTCGATCTTGGCCAGGGCGAGCGCGCCTATCAGTGGCGCAAGGTGTCGACGTCGGCGGTTTCCGGGACATCGAGCGGCGAGGTTCGCGAGACAAAACACGGAACCGTCTATGAAGAGAACGAGACGCCCGGCTATATCGAGCGTCAGGAATGCTTCTACACATTCTATGCCCACGCTTCCGGCGGTCGGTGGTTCATCACCAATTTCCGCCAGCCAAAGCTGGAATGCGAATGAATTGCCGCGGCCGCAGACCCCGACCGGCCGCGGATAAAGGAGACTATTCATGCGCGTCCTGTTGATCGAGGACGAACCGGAAATGGCCTCCGTGCTGAAGGCCGCGCTCGAGCGTATGGACATCATCGTCGACCATGCCGCGACATTGGCCGATGCCGAGGCGATGGCCCGCCTGGGCTATCACGACGCGGTGGTGCTGGACCGCCGGCTGCCGGATGGCGACGGTCTCAGCCTCATACCGCGCCTGCGTGCCTTGCATCTGGATGTGCCTGTCATCGCACTGACGGCGATGAGCGGGTTGGACGACCGGGTCGCCGGGCTCGATGCCGGCGCCGACGACTACATGGTCAAGCCCTTCGCCACGGTGGAACTCGTCGCGCGGCTCCATGCCTTGCACCGGCGCTCGTTCACCTCGCGCGCCAACCAGACGATGGTTGGTCGCCTCACCTATGATTTCCGCCATCGCGAGGCGCTGATCGAGGACCAGGCGCTCGATTTGCCGCGGCGCGAAAGGCTGGTGCTTGAAACGCTGATCCGCCGGCCGGGCCGAACCATCATGCGCAGCGCGCTGGAAGAGGCCGTCTATGCCCTCGACGACGAGATCGGCTCCAATGCGCTCGATGCGCATATTTCGCGGCTGCGTCGCAAGCTCGACGATGTCGCCGCCGGCATCGAGATCCGGGCGATCCGCAACCTCGGCTATCTCCTGCGGGCGGTCTCGTGAAGAAGAAGGTCCGCACAGGCTCGCTGCAATGGATCCTGGTCCGGCGGCTGATCCTGCTGCAGGCGGCGACGCTGCTCATCTTCATCGTGCTTTGCGCGGCAGCCCTTTGGATCGCCAATCCGCGCCTGCTGATCGACAATGAGGCCGCCGTCGCGGCCGTCAAGGATGCGGTCGACCGGGACAAGGACGGCAGGCTGATCGTGCGTGAAACGGAAGAACTCACCGCGTTTCGCGAGAGCTTCCCCAATGTCTGGTACATTGTTCGCGATGGCAGGGGCGAGAGCGTCCATGCCGGCAACATACCCGACATCTACACCAAGAGCTTCGGCGAGCTGCTTGACGGGGCCGATCACGCCACGATCGGATTCTCCGACAAGGACATGCGGCCGGAAGCCTATATCGAAAACGCCTCGACCAAGGCCGGCACGGTGCAGATCATCGCCGCGACACAGTCGTCGCGCCAACAGACAGATGGCCTCGAGATCAACATCTCGGCCACCGTCGAAGTCGCCCGCAACCCGGACGGCAGCAGGAACTGGGAGCGCGCCCTGCCAGCGCTCGCGCTCGTCATCGCGATCCTGCTTTTGCCCATCATTCTCGTCATGGGCACGACGACGCTGGTGACGACGCCAGCCGTGGTGCGCCGCTCCTTCGCCGGCCTTGTCGAAACGGTCCGCCAGGCGGCGCGTATCGACATCGGCACCCGCGCCATGCAACTGCCGGTCAAGCAGGTGCCGCAGGAAATCGCGCCGCTCGTGCATGCCTTCAACGAGGCGCTTGCCCGCCTCGCCCAGGGCTATGACCGCCACAACCGCTTCCTTACCGACGCGGCGCATGAACTGCGCACGCCGATCGCCATCCTTCGTACGCGCGCCGAACTCTTGACGCAGGAGCCGCAGAGCGCGCGGCTGCTGCAAGACATCGAACGCCTGTCGCATCTTGCCCAGCAACTGCTCGACCATCAGTTGCTCGACCGCCCGTCGGACCAGCGCCAGCTCGTCGATCTCGGCGATCTCGTCAGCCGGGTGGCGGCCGACTTCGCACCGCTCGCCATCGAGGCTGGCTATGACCTTGCCTTCGAGCCGTCGCCAAACAAGGCCCGAGTAGAGATCAATGTCCTGCAGATCGAGCGGGCGCTCGCCAACCTCGTGCGCAACGCGATCGAGCACGGCGGCGGCAGCGGCACGATCACGATCGCCATCGACGGGACCGGTGGCATCGAGGTACGCGACGAAGGGCCGGGCATTCCCGCGGAAGAGCGCGAGAACGTCTTCGAGCCCTTCTACCGCTTGCAGCCGCAGTCGCGCGGCGCGGGGCTGGGACTGAATCTCGCCCGGCAGATCGCGTTGCTGCATGACGGCACCATCCGGATCCTGACGGGTTCATGGCGCGGTGCCCGCATCCGCATGGAGTTGCCGGTGCGTTCTTGACCTGCCGAGCCCATGGCGTCGGCCGGCCGAAGCCCATGTCGATCCCCGGCTTATCTGTTTTCTAACCAATTGCCGCTATTGCCATTGCAAGAGCGGGAGCCAGGCTTTGGTGGGAACGGGAAAAATCGGCGCGCACCGCGCGGTCAAGCTGTCGGTCGTCGTGCCATGCTACAATGAGCGCGACGGCGTGGCCGAGCTTCATCGACGCGTCAGCGCCGTATGCCTCGAGCAAAGCCCTTTCTACGAGATCGTGCTTGTCATCGACGGGGCGACCGACGGCACCCGCGAGGCCATTTTCGAACTGGCCGAAAAGGACGACCATGTGGTCGCCATCGACCTTGCCCGCAACTATGGCCACCAGATCGCCTTGAGCGCGGGGCTGGAGTTCTGCCGCGGCGAGCGCATCCTCATTCTCGACGCCGACCTCCAGGATCCGCCCGAACTGCTCGGCGCGATGATGGCAAAGATGGATGAAGGCTTCGATGTCGTCTACGGACAGAGGGTCAAGCGCGACGGCGAAGGCTGGTTCAAGCTGGCTTCCGCCTCGATGTTCTACCGCCTGCTCGGCCGGATGGTCGATGTCGAGATCGCACCGGACTCCGGAGACTTCCGGCTGATGAGTCGCCGGGCCCTCGACCATCTGAACGCGATGCCCGAACGCTACAGGTTCATTCGCGGCATGGTGAGCTGGATCGGGCTCAGGCAGGTCGCCTTCCCCTATGAGAGGCACCGGCGCTTTGCCGGCACCACCCACTATCCGCTGAGGAAGATGATTCTTCTGGCGGTCGACGCGATGACCAGCTTTTCGATCGTGCCGCTGCGGTTTGCCTCGCTGCTGGGGATGATGTTCGGTCTGCTCGGCCTGGTCGTGCTCGGCTATACGCTGCTTGAATGGTCCAGGGGCAACGTGGTGCCCGGCTGGACGAGCCTTGCCGCGATCATGCTGATCCTGGGCAGTGTCCAGCTTCTGGTGCTCGGCATCTTCGGCGAGTATCTCGGCCGCATGTACATGGAGACGAAGCGGCGGCCGCTCTACTTCGTCAACGAAATCGTTTCGCGCGACCAGCCGGCCAAGGACAGCGACCTGCCCGTCCATCGCCTGCAGGAGATGGCAAAGAGAGCCGCGCGTGGTTGAGGTCGGGCGGATGCAACGGGAACGGCATGGGCAGGATGCGGTCGGCTCTTCCGTCTGATCTCTCGCGGATGCTGCGCTTTGGCGCCGCCATGTCTGCCGGCCTAATCGCAATCGCAATCGCGAAGGCGACACCGTCACCTGGAGCCGTGACATGAACCAGGCCGCTGCAATCGCGACGGCGACGCCGTCGCTCGGGGAGGCGCAGCGCAGCAGGCTGATACTTTGCCTTCTCTGCGCCTGCCTGATGGCCTATTGGCTTGCCACCAGTGCCAGCGCGATGCTTCAGGATCCCGACAGTTGGTGGCAAGTGAAGGTCGGACTGGACTTTCTGGAAAACCGGACGTTTCCCGTCGTCGACCCCTATTCCTATACGTTCGCCGGTCAGCCCTGGATCGCCAAGGAATGGCTGGGGCAGGTCTTTCTGGCCCTCGCCTACCGTGCCGGCGGCTGGAATGGCGTCGTCACACTGATCATCGCCACGGTCAGCCTGACGGTCTTCCTGACGGGATGGTTCCTCAGCGCATGGCTGAAGCCAACACTGGCGATAGCGCTGGCCTTCGCCGCGGCTTTGCTGATCGCCCCGATCTATACGGCTCGTCCACACGTCTTCACCTTGCCGATCGTCGTCGTCTGGACGGCAATGCTGTTTCGCGCCGCGCAAGACGAGAGAGCCCCGCCTTTGTGGCTGCTGGTGCTTGTGGTCTTGTGGGCCAACCTTCATGCCACATTCACCCTGAGCTTCGTCATCGCTGCCTTTGCCGGGCTCGACCTCCTGGCGCGCTCGGGTCTGTCGAAACCCGCTCTCCTGGCAAAATGGGTTGCTTTCGGCCTGCTCTGCCCGGTGGTCAGCCTGATGCATCCCTATGGGGTGAAAGCCATCCTGGCGACGTTCACAGTGGCCTATGGCAACGAGGCGGTGCCGCTCATCCTGGAGTGGCGGGCGTTCAACGCGCAGGAGCAGATCTTCCAGGAAGCGGTAATGCTGTTGGCGCTATTTGGACTTTTGGTATCAAGGCTGCGGATCGGCTGGGCCAAGGCGGTGTTCATCATCTTCGCCTTGCATGTCTATCTCACCCATCTGCGGTTTGTATATCTGCCTTTCCTGCTGATCCCCCTGGTGGTCGCGGTCGAGGTCGCCCGGCAATACCCCTCGGTCTCAACCACGACGTGGCTGGCGGAAAAGCGTGACGGACTGGAAAAACTCTTCGCCAGCCGGTTTTACGCGATCTGCGGCGCAATGGCTGTCCTGCTGGTCGGTGCGGTCTTCATCCTCGGAAGTGCCTACCAGGTTGCGCCGAGCCCGAAGACGGCGGCCAGCGGCGCCCTCGCATACGCAAGGGATCACCAGCTTTCCGGCAATGTGCTGAATTCCTATAATTTCGGCGGCACGCTGATTTTCCACGGCATCAAGACCTATGTCGACGGCAGGACGGACCAGTTGTTCCTGGGCGGCTTCACGAAGGCCGAAGACGCGACGGGACGCAGCGACGGAAAACCGCTGCTCGAGGCCCAGTTGAAGAAATACGCCATCGGCTGGGCACTCCTGACGGCCGACGATACCCGCATCCCCTTCTTCGCGGAGTTGGGCTGGAAGCGAGCCTATGCGGACGACGACGCCGTGATCTACCTGCCTCCCGGCGCCTGATTTACAGCGTCCGGACGAAACCGGTTTCATCAGTGTTCGAAGGTCTGGCATCCGGCTTGACACGGATGTTGCAGTGCAGCAAACTTGTGTTGCAGAGCACTCGTGAAACCCACGAGCCACGATTTTTCGAACGACGGGGACATCGCCGCATGAGGAGCATGTCAGGTTCCGCCGCACGGCTGCTAAGGGCCACGGCCCACGGACCCGCCGAATGAACTACAGGCGCGATATTGATGGCTTGCGGGCCGTTGCGGTGCTGCCCGTCGTGCTCTTCCACTTCGGCGTATCGGCCATTCCCGGCGGTTTCACCGGTGTCGATATCTTCTTCGTCATATCGGGCTATCTGATCAGCGGCAGCCTGCTCGACGATCTCGAGCGCGGCCAGTTCTCGATCGGCCGCTTTTACTGGCGCCGAGCGCGGCGCATCCTGCCGGCGCTGACCTTCGTCATCCTGCTCGCCAGTATCGCCGCCTGGTTCATCCTCCTGCCGTCGGATCTCCACGAGTACAGCCTGAGCGTAATTGCGGCCTCGACCTTCTGGTCGAACATCTATTTCTGGAAAACGACCAACTATTTCTCCATCGACGCGGAACTGCGACCGCTGCTGCACACATGGTCGCTTTCGGTCGAGGAGCAGTATTATATCTTCGCACCGGTCCTCGTGTATCTGATCTACCGATACGCCTCGAAGCGCTGGCTGACGATATTGCTGCCAATTGCCATAGGCAGTTTTGCGCTGGCGGTCATGGCAACCACGCTGGCGCCGACCGCCGGCTTCTACCTTTTGCCGACGCGCATCTGGGAACTGGCGCTGGGCGCAATGCTGATGCTGAGAAAGCCGCCGGCGCTTGCCAGCCGTCCGCTGACTGAACTGATCGGGCTGGCCGGTTTTGGCCTGATCGCCTTCGGCTTCGTGACGATTTCGGAGAGCGATCCCTTTCCGGGCTACAATGCCCTGTTTCCCTGCATCGGAACGGCGCTGCTCATCTATGCTGGCCAGCCCCATGCGGACAGGCCGGTCCCCGTCGCCACGCAGGTGTTGCGGCTGACACCGCTGGTGTGGATCGGCCTTATCTCCTATTCGCTCTACCTCGTTCACTGGCCGATCAATTCGTTCGTCCACTATCTCTCGCTCAAGGCCATCGGCGTGCCGACGATCCTGGCGATGATCGTGGCCAGCGTCGCGCTGGCGACGTTCTCGTGGAAATATGTCGAGCAGCCCTTTCGCCAGAAGCGGGCCTTCACCGCCCCTTTGCCCATCTTCGCCTTCTCGGCGACGGCGATCGCCCTGCTGTGCGTCGGCGGCTTGGCCGGCGCGCTGGGCAAGGGGTTTCCGCAACGGTTCCCGGACTTCTCGACGGAACGGGTCCTGGTGGGTGACTGGCGCAACGGCGTCTGTTTCAACGAGGGCGCGAGCCGGATCGAGAACTGGAACCTCGCCGACTGCACCCGAACGCATGGCTTTCCCACCAATGTCCTGCTGTGGGGCGATTCCTTCGCCGCGCACTACGTGTCGGGGCTGGAAGCCAATGCGCAGAAAATCCAGGCCAACGTCATCCAGTATACCTATGCCGGCTGCCCGCCCAATCTGAGCTACTTCTCATACGCCCGGCCGGCCTGCACGCGTTTCAACGAGCGGGCGTTGTCGATCATCCACGATGCCAACATCCAGGCGGTGATCCTGAGCGGCCGGTGGACCGACTACCAGGCAAGGGGTTTCGACGGCCTGCAGAAGACAGTCGACCGGCTGCGCGACATGGGCGTCAAGGTCTATGTCATCGGCCAGTCTCCGGAGTTCATCGCCGACGTCCAGAAAATCGCTTTCTTCGCAAAACGGGAGCACGTCGCGAACACATCCTGGCCGATGGCCATGGATCCGGACATCAACAAGCAGGTGCTGCCATTCGTCCAAGGGGCAACTTTCATCGACCCGCTGGCCTACCTGTGCGACGCGGCCGGCTGCTCCTATGCTGACGCCGGCACCAGGCAGTTCCTCTACTTCGACTACGGCCATTTCTCGTCCGCCGGCGCGACGCTCGCCATCTCGAAATACTGGCCAAGCTTTGCCGCCAGCAACAAAGTCGCCAAGGCAAAATAGCAATCGCGGCCAGCGCCGAGGGAGGCGCGAAAGCGTTTGTTCGAGGGATCGCTTTGCGATTGCCCGAAGGCCGGACCTCATGGTAACGAGGACACGCGCGGGTATGATGTAATGGTAGCCTGTCAGCTTCCCAAGCTGAACGCGCGGGTTCGATTCCCGCTACCCGCTCCAGCTTGTGCCCAAGCGTTTGCGCCTGATTTGGAGAATGCTGATAATCAGCGTTTTTACAGAGGTTTTTACAGCTCGCGCTCACGGTTTGGGTCCAAATGACCATCGTAGAGATCCAATCAAACCGAATCACATTCGATAATCTAGCCTCATGCGCCGCGTCGCTAAGAAGCCTCGTGTCAGAGCCGATATTCGCCAGGCTCACCCGAGGCTATGTTGATTACGCGACAGCCAAAGGTCTCCCGGAGCATTTCCGACGTTTAGCCAAGACACATCCTTTCGCTGTCGCTTGGCACGATCTTCAGGAAGGCATTGCCAAGTCACTCCCGGGTGGCTCTATACAGCATAAAGTGCCGGCAGTGCGTGCCGTCCGGCAGTACGTCGAGCGTACATGGGTGCACGCCGGACTGCTTCAGCGCTGCCAGCGCGTTGACCAGGTCGGACGAACGTAAGGGCTCGCTGCTCCCCCTCAGAGTGGAGGCTTTTTTAGCATCTGCTTGACTAAAAAACTCACCACAGCCATTTTGCGCCGCCTGCACACCGGAACCATCGCCATGGCTTCTTATCTCAGACAACGACTGGCGGAAATTCAGGCCGACCTGGCTCTACGGCGGCCGGCTAAGCGCCTCACTTTTCGAGAACAGGTCGCGATCGCGACACGATTTCTCACTGCCTTGGGGAATGCCAAGCGCCTGTTGGCCACCGTTCATCTGATAGACGGTGAAAGAACGGTGAGCGACCTAGCCGACCTGCTGGATCTCAGCCATTCGGCCATGTGCCAGCATCTAACCCTTCTGGTTGAACAAGGGATCGTCGAATGCCGCGCGGAAGGCACTTGGCGGTACTATTCCTGCAAGTCGGAAGATGCCAAGGCTGTCATCTGGCTGCTGGACGGTCTAGCCGAAAACAACATGCTTCCTGGACCGCCGTCCGGACCTCGGCGGCCTTGAAGCGGCAAGAAAGAGCCTTCGCCTAGGTTGGAGCCGCTACAAAAGGCGGACGCTTGTCCGATGAGCATGCCGCTCCCATTTGTTTAAAGTCGTCTAGATGGCTTTGACAAATCGGAAGCCATTTCGCCAACGAAATCATCCTGTTAAGAACCCGATAAGCAGGTCGGTGCGTTACTTGAGGCACAGCTAATATTGGCTGGTGAGGCAACGCAACAGGAGAGTATCATGAAGTCGTTCGTGACAACTTTCGCCAGGGCTCTGGCTAGCAGCGCATTCCTTATCTCATTGTCGCTGCCGGTGACAGCTGCCGGGATCGGCGTAGGAGCTGGCGCCTCTATTGGAGGTAGTGGCGGCGTTAATGCCGGCGTTGGCGCTTCAGCCGGTGGCAGCGGCGGCATCAACGCCGGCCTCGGTGCTTCGGTCGGCGGCTCCGGCGGCATCAATGCCGGCGCCGGCGCCAATATAGGCGGCTCCAATGGCGTCAGCGCCGGGCTCGGCGCTTCCGTGGGCGACAGCAGCGGCATCAATGCTGGCGCCGGCGCCAATGTGGGCGGCTCAGGCGTCATCACCGCCAGGCTCGGCGCTTCCGTGGGCGATAGAAGCGGCATCAATGCTGGCGCTGGCGCCAATGTAGGCGGCTCAGGCGGCATCACCGCCGGCTTCCTCGGTGCTTCCGGCACAAGCGGCATCGGCGTAGGTGCCGGCGTGGACGGAATCAATCCCAGCAATCCGTCAAATCCGTCCAACCTGAGCAATCCCCCGAACCCGAGCAGTCTCGGCCTGCCGGGTATCGTGGCTCAGATGTCCGACAGCAAAGTGGCGCGCATGAAGAAGCGTTGCGTCGACGTTCTGAGCAGCGAGGGCACCTATGACCGGGATCTGCGCCAGCTCTGCCTGCTGATCGCTCGGCGTTAACGTGCAGTTCGATCGGGTGTTGCTCGGTAATGTCTCATCAACCGGGCTGGCATGAACAAGAGCCCGTCACTGCTTCCTCAGTGGCGGGCATTTTCGTTTCAGGCGCGGTACCGTGACGCCCTCGTCTTTTCAGCTATGCCTTGATGCTCGGCGCCGGCGGCTTGATTGCCGTCTGAATCTGCAATCCATTGACCGTGCCGACGATCGCGTCTGCGATCGCCTCTGCCTCGTCCATCGGGCCCGGGCCATAGATGGCATTGACGGCTCCTCACTGGGCAGCACGCCGGGCGGGCAGTGTTCTTCTACCGTGGCTCTGATCAGGCGCAACGCTGCACGCGCTTGGGGGTCGTTCTTCATTCTCGGCCGAACAAGCCGCCGCGGTTCTGGAACTATTTTAGCTCAATCTTATTTAATGGCGGTCTGTCCGAGTTCCGTGCATGCGTTTGAGGTTTGTCGCGCCCTTGATGCCGACCCTGGTCGACCATCCGCCGGAAGGCGACGGCTGGATTCACGAAGTCAAGTTCGACGGCTACCGCTCGCAACTGATCATCGACGAAGACGGGACACGCATCAGGCGAAATTGCGATCCATGGCTCTTCCTCACAGCTTTTGTGCATGTCGGAGGAAGGTGGGTGAAATCGTACGGGGCTTGACTGGTGCTCTCATATCTATGCTGCTATTGCTGCCCAATTGGTGGGCCGCTTAGAATAGCTATGGAAGTATAGGGTACCGACAATTTAGTTGTAGGTCGCGGGGGCGACAATGAAATGTCTGGTGATTAATCTTGACCGATCAGTTGATCGGTTGGCCTCGGCTGCGGCGGAATTTTCTCGTATTGGGATTGATTTCGAGCGTGTGGCCGGTATCGACGCAATGAATGGGGTTCCGTTTGCCGCGCCGCCGCTGATCGAAACGGAAATCTGTTGCTTTCTCAGTCACCGCCGTTGTTGGAAAACCATCGCGGATGGTCCCGACGAGTATGGCGCGGTATTCGAGGACGACGTTATTTTTAGCCAGGACGCGGGTAGCGTTCTGGCTGATGATAGCTGGATCCCGCCAAATGCCGATATCATCAAGCTGGAAACATTCCTCAGCCGAGTAAGGCTCGGGAGCCGGCACATCCCCGTCAAAAACGGATACTCAGCAAGACGGCTTCTCGGGCAACACTTAGGTTCGTGCGGCTACGTGATTTCTAAAAGTGCCGCCTATGGCCTGCTCAGGAACACGGAACGCTTTAGGGCAGCAGTCGACGTCGCCCTTTTCAGCCCAAATCAGATGACGGCCGCGCGCAACACGATCTACCAATTGATGCCGGCTCTCTGCGCCCAAGCGGCTGTCGTTGGGACGGACGGACCTTTGAGCTTGATCCAACTTGCTCCCAGACCCCATGTAGACAAGCGAATGGCCGACAGGATCCATTCCGAGGCGACGCGCATTTTCTGGTACTTGCGCAACCGGAATTTCTTGTCGACAGAGAAAGTTGACGCTGTGCGCCTAGGCGGCCCCTCAGTTTACCCCAGATAAAAACGGGTAGATCAGGAATATGTTTGCGTTTCCAAGCAGCTTTTTTGAGATGTGGTTGAGATGGCATGGTTACAGGAAATACAAGCGCCGTAGCCGCCACTCGCTCAATCGGGCGTGCTTCAAGCTCATATCTCTGATGCGGCGCCTTCCCACCAATTCTCTCATTATCGATGCGGGTGCCAATGTCGGCGATGTAACGGCATATTTTCTAGGCAAGGGAATGCGAGTGATCGCATTTGAGCCGGATCCGACAGCGCTGGCGATTCTTCAAAAAAGGTTCTCCGGCAACGACAAGGTGACCATCGAAAACAAGGCAGTCGGCGCGAAAGCCGGCCACGCACCTTTCTTTCAAACCGCAGCCGTCAGAAAAGGTGCCATCTATCAAACAGAATGGTCATCGCTTGATCGGCGCGACGTGCACGATGATGCCATAACGAGCGTCGAAGTTGTCGACCTCGTGGCCTACATCAATGCACTGCCGCAGAAGGTCTCCATCCTTAAACTTGACATCGAAGGAACAGAGGCTGAGGTGTTGGAGGCTATTCTTGATGCTGGGGTTGAGACAAAGATCGACCTGATCGTCGCCGAGACACACGAGCGCTTTTCGCCAGAATTGGCGACGAGGATAAGCGCGTTAAAAGAGCGGATTGCGGCAAGGCGCATAAGCAACGTCGAACTCGGATGGCGCTGACCAATTAGGGCTGGCGCCGGCCGGAATGTCAGCGGCCAATTTCCTCACAGACGGGCGATCGGTGCCAACCCGGCACCGATCGCAGATGCAAGCCGCGCAGTGACGACACCGGCCACGCCGCGGTAGCCGGCCTTTTCGTCAACGGTTCGTCACCACCAGACCCGCTCGCGCCAGCAACGCACACCACGGCGGCCATGGCGCCAATACCGACGGCAAACCCGTCTCCAGCCGCCGCGCCGCCGTCTTCCTCCGTGACGGTAGCGGTGACCCCAACGACGGTGTGAGACCTTTTCCACTTCGACGTCGTCATCGCCTTCCAAGACAGCCGGATCCGGCTTGTCCAGTTCACCGAGAATTCCGTTGCCCTGAGGAATACCGGCAACCGCGCGGCCGGGTCCGACTATGCCCGCAAACGCCACGGCCCCCGCAACGCCCAGCATTCCAGTGAGAAACAACCGACGTTCCATCAAAACCTCCCGAGTTGTTGACATCGGCACCTCGTTCGCTCGCCCAAGACAACTCCAGCGAGCATGCCGATTGGCCTGAACGCGCGACTGCACTTCTTGTTCCATCACCCCACTTCGCGCAGGATGAAATCGTGCAGCATCTTGGCGGCCGGCGACAGCGCGCGGTTCCTGACCGTGATCAGGCTGTAAGGCCTTACCTCGATGTCGAACTCGGTCTGGACGACATCGATAGCGCCGGCGAGTCCGTCGGGATTCTGGATGAATTTCGCCACCTGCACCGAGACCGGCGCGATGGCGTCGGACTGCGCGACCATGACCAGCGTCAGGAGCAGCGAACTGGTGTTGAGGATCCGGTCCGGCAGCGCGATGTTGCGGTTGAGGAAATTGCTCTCCATCGCCTGACGCAAAGGCGAGCCGCCCGACTGGAAAACCCAGTCATAGGCGGCAGTGTCTTCGAGCCGCACCACGCTGCCGCTGGTCAGCGGGTGGCCACGACGCACGATCAGGCAGGCTTTCTCGACGCCGATGACACGCGATTCGAACAGCCGCGGATTGAGATCGTCGGGGATGCGCGCGATGATGAAATCGTGGCGCGAGGCGATCAGTTCGCGCGCCAGCACATTCGAGGTCTCGACCTGCATGGTGATCTCGATGCGTGGATAGATGCGGCGGATTTCGCGGATCGCCGGCACCGCCAGCTCGATCGCCGGCGCCGTCACGGCACCAAGAAATACGGAACCGCCCTTGCCCGCCTTGAGCTCGGAAATCTCGCGATCGACCTCGCGCATTTCCAGCAGGATCGAACGCCCACGCCTTGCCAGCGCCTTGCCATAGGGCGTCAGCGTGATGCCGCGCGGCAGCCTGTCGCACAGCTTGACCTCGAGCACCGCCTCCATCTCGGCAATCATGCGCGATGCCGCCGGCTGCGAAATGTTCATGACCTGCGCCGCCGCGCTCACCCGACCGTGATCGTCGAGCGCGACGATCATGCGCATATGACGCAGGCTGAGGCCGCTGCGCAGCAGGGTTCCGCCATCGCCTGGGGTCTCGTTGTAATCATTTGAACCCGCAGCCGGATTCCGTAACGCCGCCATGGTTTTCCCTGCCTCCGCTCGCGGTCCGCTGGCATTTGCCAGCAACCCGTCAAGCGTCATAACATATACCACTTGCGGTATAGCAACCATCAAAGATCGCATTTGACAGTTATGGCAAAAGGACGGCAACGTCAGCGCGTTCCGAGACGCAACGGTCGCCGACGATAAAATCGTATCGATTGAAATCAGCGGCTCGGGGCCATGGGAGGATACCGGAGATCGATATGACGGCAGCAGTGCCTTGGCGCTTCTGCACGATTGCGCGGCCCGCGACCCCCGGGGTGCTGCGTCCATCAACCAGGGAGAGTTACGTGAAAATCATCAAGACACTGGCCGCAGTCGCGGCGCTTGGCATCGCTGCCATGACCTATTCGGCGCACGCGGCCGACAAGGGTCTCGTCGGCGTGCTGATGCCGACCAAGACTTCGCAGCGCTGGATCAACGACGGCGACGCCGTCAAGTCCCAGCTCGAGGCCCTCGGCTACACAGTCGACCTGCAGTATGCGCAGGACGACATCCCCAACCAGCTCAGCCAGCTGGAAAACGAAATCACCAAGGGCCCGAAGGCGCTGATCATCGCCTCGATCGACGGCACCACCCTGTCGGATGCGCTGCAGAAGGCCGCTGACGCGGGCGTCGTCGTCGTCGCCTATGACCGCCTGATCAAAAAGACCGCCAATGTCGACTACTACACCACCTTCGACAATTTCGGCGTCGGCGTGATCCAGGCGAATTCGCTGGTCAAGGGCCTCAAGGAGCGCTTCCCGAACACCAAGCCGTGGAACGTCGAACTGTTCGGCGGCTCGCCCGACGACAACAACGCCTTCTTCTTCTACAACGGTGCGATTTCCGTCCTGCAGCCGCTGATCGACGACGGCTCGATCAAGATCAAGTCCGGCCAGATGGGCATGGACAAGGTCGGCACGCTGCGCTGGCTGGCGGCAACCGCCCAGGCGCGCATGGACAACCTGCTGTCGGCCAACTACTCGGACGGCAGCCGCGTCGATGGTGTTCTGTCGCCCTATGACGGCCTGTCGCGCGGCATCACCGCCTCGCTGCGCGCCGTAGGCTACGGCACGGCCGCTCAGCCCTGGCCTGTTGTGACCGGTCAGGACGCCGAGACCGCCTCGGTCAAGCTGATCATCTCGGGCGAGCAGTATTCGACCGTGTTCAAGGACACCCGCGAACTGGCCAAGTCGACCGTCGAACTGGTCGACAAGGTGCTCTCGGGCGGCAAGCCTGACGGCCTCGACACCAAGACCTACAACAACGACGTCAAGGTCGTTCCCTCGATCCTGTTGACGCCGCATGAGGTCGACAAGTCGAACTACCAGAAGCTGGTCGTCGACTCCGGCTACATCAAGGCCGAAGACCTGAAGTAATCTCTGTTATAAAATCTGGGGTCCTGCGCGACGCAGGGCCCCTTTTCGTTCACAAGCGACCCCGGTATTGTTTCTGCCGGCATAGAGCAATTCCAGGAAAAGTGCGTAGCGCCTTCCCCTGGGAATTGCGTAAAAAACAAGAAAGTCTGGGAGCTTGCCCTTATGACCTCGACGATTTTGGAGATGCGCGACATCACCAAGACGTTTCCCGGCGTGAAGGCGCTGTCGAATGTCAACCTCAGCGTCGAGGAAGGCGAAATCCACGCCGTGGTCGGCGAGAACGGCGCCGGCAAGTCGACGCTGATGAAAGTGCTGTCGGGCGTCTATCCCGCGGGCACATATGACGGCCAGATCATCTTTCAAGGCCAGGAATGCCAGTTCAAAGGCATCCATGACAGCGAACACAAGGGCATCGTCATCATCCACCAGGAGCTTGCGCTGGTGCCGATGCTGTCGATTGCCGAAAACATTTTCCTCGGCAACGAACACGCCAAATACGGTGTGATCGACTGGGACGCCAACGAGGCGCGCACCAGCGCGCTGTTGAAGAAGGTGGGCCTCAAGGAGGACCCCAAGACGCTGATCACCAATATCGGCGTCGGCAAGCAGCAGCTGGTCGAGATCGCCAAGGCGCTGAGCAAGGAAGTCAAGCTCCTGATCCTCGACGAGCCCACCGCATCGCTCAGCGAGAAGGACAGCCAGGCGCTGCTCGACCTTTTGCTCGAGTTCAAGCGGCAAGGCATGACCTCGATCCTGATCTCGCACAAACTCAACGAGGTGAACCGGGTCGCCGACAAGGTTACCGTCATCCGCGACGGGCGCACTATCGAGACGCTGGCCAGGAAGGACATCTCGGAAGACCGCATCATCACCTCGATGGTCGGCCGCTCGCTCGACGACCGCTATCCGCCGCGCGAACCAAAGATCGGCGAGGTCGTCTTCGAAGTGAAGAACTGGTCGGTCTATCACCCGATCCATGCCGAGCGGCAAGTGATCAAGGGCATCGACATCAACGTGCGCAAGGGCGAGGTGGTCGGCATAGCTGGGCTGATGGGCGCCGGCCGCACCGAATTCGCCATGAGCCTGTTCGGCCGTTCCTATGGCCGCCGCATCACGGGCGAGGTGCTGCTCAAAGGCAAGCCGATCGATGTCTCGTCCGTGAGCAAGGCGGTCGAACACGGCATCGCCTACGTGACCGAGGACCGCAAGACTTACGGTCTCAACCTGATCGACCATATCAAGCACAACATCACGCTTGCCAATCTCGGCGGCGTGTCGCGTCACAGCGTGATCGACGATCTGCGCGAACTCGCCGTTGCCAACGATTATCGCAAGAAGACCAACATCCGCGCTTCGAGCGTCTATCAGATGACGGGCAATCTTTCCGGCGGCAACCAGCAGAAGGTGGTGCTGTCGAAATGGCTGTTCGCCGACCCGGAATTGCTGATCCTCGACGAGCCGACGCGCGGCATCGATGTCGGCGCCAAGTACGAAATCTACACGATCATCGCGCGTCTTGCCTCGGAGGGTAAGGCGATCGTGGTCATCTCGTCGGAAATGCCGGAATTGCTCGGCATCACCGACCGCATCTACGTCATGAACGAAGGCCGCATCGTCGGCGAAATGCCCGCGGCGGACGCAAGCCAGGAAAAAATAATGCGCGCCATCGTTCGCGGAGAAGGAAAAGCAGCATGAGCACCGACAGCGCCCCCGCCCCGCAGGGCAACATCGCAGAGGACCAGCGTCCACGCATCGCCGTCTCGGCGCTGACGACGAACCTGCGCGAATACGGTCTCATCATCGCGCTGATCGTCATCATGCTGTTCTTCCAGTTCACCACGTCGGGAACGCTGTTCAAGCCGGTCAACCTCAGCAATTTGGTGCAGCAGAACTCGTTCATCATCGTGATGGCGCTGGGCATGCTGCTGGTCATCGTTTCCGGCTATATCGACCTCAGCGTCGGATCGGTCGCCGGTTTCATCGGCGCGCTGGCGGCAAACATGATGGTCATCTGGCAGCTCGGACCGCTCAGCAATCCGCTGGTGGTTTCGATCGTCTGCCTGATCGTGGGCGGCCTGATCGGTGCGGCGCAAGGCTATTGGATCGCCTACCACCGGATACCGAGCTTCATCGTGACATTGGCCGGCATGCTGATCTTCCGCGGCATCTGCCAGGCGCTGCTGGGCGGCGGCTCTTCGGTGGGCCCCCTTCCGGACGGCTTCAAGGCGCTGAGCTCCGGCTTCATCCCGGACGTTATCGGCCCGCTGACGCTGATCCCGCCGACGGTGAACGCCGCCGGCAAGACCATCGTGGGCAGCGGCCTGACACTGCACATGACGACGATCGTGCTCGGTCTGATCGCCGTGGTGGCCTATGCCTATTTCGGGGTGAGGACACGACGCAAGCGCGAACGCCACGGCTATGAAGCCGAGCCCTTCCCCCTGTTCGTCATCAAAACGCTGGTCGCCAGCGCGCTGGCGCTGTTCCTGGTCTATGAGTTCGCCAGCTACAGGGGCCTGCCGGTGGTGCTGCTCGTCATGGGCGTACTGATCTCGCTGTTCGTCTTCGTCACCAAGCGCATGACCATCGGCCGCCGCATCTACGCGATGGGCGGCAATCCCAAGGCGGCGCAGCTGTCGGGCATCAACACCGAGCGGCTGACGCTGCTGGTGTTCATCAATATGGGCGTGCTGTCGGCGCTGGGCGGCCTCATCATCGCGGCGCGTCTCGGCCAGGCCGTGCCGGCGGCCGGTCTGGGCTCAGAGCTCGACGTCATCGCCGCCGTCTTCATCGGCGGCGCCTCGGCGATGGGCGGCGTCGGCCAAGTCATCGGCGCCGTGGTCGGCGGCTTCATCATGGGCGTGATGAACAACGGCATGTCGATCATGGGTGTCAATGTCGACTGGCAGCAGGTGGTCAAAGGCCTGGTGCTGCTCGGCGCCGTGATCTTCGACGTCTACAACAAGAACAAGGCCTGACAGCGGGCAATTCCAGGAAGAGCGCATCGCGGTTTTCCCACAGGAATTGCGCGGAAACAAAATACCGGGAGCGGGTCGACCACTCAAAGCTGATCCGCTCCAGCGAGGCAACAAGGAAGGCATACGGGTCACATCGCGGCGCTGCCGGCAACCAGCCGGTGCGTAGAAGTTCCCTCAAGGAACCAGGCCCCGCGAGCGCAATCCGAACGGAGAATTTCACCCGTGGCATGGGCGAGGTCCCAGCCGCGCTTGGGAAGGTTTGCCGCGGCGGCAGCCATGCCAAGGCACATGAGAGAGGATTGATCATGCTGATCTCGCAGATTCTCGATGACGCCGAGACCATCCGCGTCGTTGCCCGCAATGGCGGCAAGACCCGGATCATCAACGGCGCCCGCAGCGTCTATTCGCTGGCGATGGAGGCGGCCCGCACCGGCGTCGGCCTGGCCACCCTGATCGAGCGCAAGGGGCTCGGCGAGACGGTCGATCTCGATGCCGCCTACAAGAAAGGGCGGCTGTTGTCGCCGATCAATCACCCCGATCCGGCGCATCTGCATCTCACCGGCACCGGCCTGACGCATCTGGGCTCGGCTGCGACGCGCGATTCCATGCACAAGAAGCTCAGCAGCGCCGATGGCGAGGAGCAGCTCACCGATTCCATGAAGATGTTCCGCATGGGACTGGAGGGCGGCAAGCCCGCCAAGGGCCAGGTCGGCGTGCAGCCGGAATGGTTCTACAAGGGCAACGGCACGATGGCCGTGGCGCCGGGTGCCGCGCTTCTGTCACCGGCCTTCGCCAAGGACGCCGGCGAGGAACCTGAAATCGCCGGCATCTATGTCATCGGCGATGACGGCGCCCCCTTCCGCGTCGGCTTCACGCTGTCGAACGAGTTTTCCGACCACGTGACCGAGCGCGTGAACTACCTCTTCCTCGCCCATTCCAAGCTGCGTAACGCCTCGTTCGGACCGGAGATCCTGATCGGCGACCTGCCTTCCGACATCCGCGGCACCTCGCGCATCGTGCGCGACGGCGAGACGCTGTGGGAAAAGCCGTTCCTGTCGGGCGAAGCCAACATGTCGCATACCATCGCCAATCTCGAACACCATCACTTCAAATATTCGGCGTTCCGCCAGCCGGGCGACGTGCACGTGCATATGTTCGGTACGGCGACACTGTCCTTCGCCGACGGCGTCAAGACCGAGGCCGGCGATGTGTTCGAGATCGAAGCCGGGGATTTCGGCCTGCCGCTGCGCAACCCGCTCGAGATCGAAAAGCCGGTGAAGGTGGCGGTGAAGGCGCTGTAGCGCCAGCTTCCCCTTCTCCCCTGTGGGAGAAGGAAGAGGCGCTCTTCAACCTCAATAAATATCAAAATCGAAGTACTTGGCCTGGATCTTCTTGTAGGTGCCATCTGCGACGATCGCATCGATGGCCGCATTGAGCTTGTCGCGCAGGGCGGTGTCGTCGAGGCGCACGGCGATGCCGGCTTGTGTTTCCGTGCCCTTGACGTCGCCGACCAGCTTGCAGCAACCGTCGCTTGCCTTCTTCAGCCAGTCCACCAGCACGAACTTGTCCGAGATCACGGCATCAAGCCGGCCATTGGTCAGGTCGGTGATCGCCTCTTCCTGGGTTGGGTAGAGCTTTGCCTCGGCACCCGCCTTGCCATAGGTGTTCTGGGCATAGTCGGCCTGTGTGGTCGAAGCCTGGGCGCCGACCGTCTTGCCAGCAAGGGCCGCCGGGTCTGCCGAGGTCAGATCGCTGTCCTTCGGCGCCACCAGAGCGAGCGGCGTTGTGTAGTATTTGTTGGTGAAGGCGACCTGCTTCTTGCGCTCTTCCGTGATGCTCATCGAGGCGATGATGGCGTCGAACTTCTTGGCCTGCAGGGCGGGGATGATGCCATCCCAGTCCTGGGTGACGATCTCGCACTCGACCTTCATCTGAGCACACAGCGCATTGGCGATGTCGATATCGAAGCCGACAACCTTGCCGTCCGAGGTGATGGTGTTGAACGGCGGATAGGCGCCCTCGGTGCCGATCTTCAATTTCTCGGCAGCCTGCGCCGTCAGAGAGCCGGCGGCCATCGCCAACATGGCAGCGCCTGCCGCCGACATGATCCATTTCGAGATCTGCATTTTCTTGTTCCCCTTGAGCGCCGCCATCTCGACGGCCGACAAGCCAGCCAAGCATGATGTGCCAGCGCAGGCAAGTATCTTGCCTGGCAGCAATCGGGGTTCAGCGCGCGGCGCGGAAATGCTTGGAGAGCTTCAGGCCCTGTGCCTGGTAGTTGGAGCCGAGATCGGTGCCGTAGAGCGCCTGCGGCCGCTTCAGCATGTGCTCGTAGACCAGCCGGCCGACGATCTGGCCATGGTCGAGGATGAACGGCACTTCGTGGCTGCGCACTTCAAGCACCGCCCGGCTGCCGGTGCCACCGGCCGCCGAATGACCGAAGCCCGGATCGAAGAAGCCGGCATAATGGACGCGGAATTCACCGACCAGCGGGTCGAAGGGCGTCATCTCCGCGGCGTAGAGCGGCGGCACATGCACCGCCTCCTGGCTGACAAGGATGTAGAATTCATCGGGATCGAGCACCAGTTCGCCGGCGCCGCTCTTGTGGATCGGCTCCCAGAAATCGACGACATCCTGCGCGGCACGCTTGTCGACATCGACAAGGCCGGTGTGATGCTTGCCGCGATAGCCGACCAGCCCGTCACCATCGCCCTTGAGATCGATCGACAGCGCTATGCCGCCGCCCGAAATATTCGGCGGCTCGGTGGCGACCAGCATCTCGGCGCGGTGCAATTGATGCAATTCGGCTTCCGAGAGCAGCGCATTGCCGGTGCGGAAGCGGATTTGCGACAGGCGCGAACCGGTGCGCACGACGATCGGGAAGGTGCGCGGGCTGACTTCCAGGTAGAGCGGACCGTTGTAGCCGGCGGCGATCTTGTCGAACTCGTGGCCACGATCGGTCATGACACGGGTGAAAATGTCGAGCCGCCCCGTCGAACTCTTCGGATTGGCCGAGGCGGACACGGTTGGGGGCAGCGCAAGGCTTTCCAGCAGCGGCACGATGTAAACACAGCCCGTTTCCAGCACCGCGCCATCGGCGAGGCTGAACTCATGCAGCTTCAGCCGATCGAGTTTGTCGACAACCCGATGATCCGGACCCGGCAGGAAGGACGCCCGCACCCGCCAGGCCTTGTCGCCGAGCCTGAGATCGAGGCTGGCCGGCTGGATCTGGTCGGCGTCGAGCGCGCGCGGCGACTTCAGCGCGCCGGACTGGAACAGCGCCGAGATGTCCTGATCGGGAAGAATGCCTGTCTGCCGCAAGGCTCCGCTCCTAGGCCAGACGATTTTCCTGCAGCAGGTTCTCGCCGCAAAACATGGAACAGTTTTGCGGAACCTGCCTGGTACAAACCTCTTAATGAAGCCGGCAATTGACGCAAGCGTGGTACGGGTCTAAAGGGTCGTTATCCCGTGGTGATTTGGCCGGTCGGCTTGCAGCCACGTTAAACAAGTCGCTAAAGGACCGTTGGCCGCGAGGCCGTATGGACCGGTTGCGACTTTCGCGGCCGGTTTTTTTGTGTCTGGAACAAAGCGATGAGCAACAAGAAGCGCAACTGGAAGCCTCAGACAGCACTCGTGCATAGCGGAACCCTGCGTTCAGGCTTCGGCGAGACCTCCGAGGCAATGTACCTGACCCAGGGCTATGTCTATCAAACGGCGCAAGCCGCCGAAGCCCGTTTCAAGGGCGAGGAACCCGGTTTCATCTATTCGCGCTACGCCAATCCGACCGTCGACATGTTCGAAAAGCGCATGTGCGCGCTGGAAGGCGCGGAGGACGCGCGCGCCACGGCATCGGGCATGGCGGCCGTGACGGCGGCGCTTCTGTGCAGCGTCAAGACCGGTGACCACATCGTAGCGGCGCGCGCGCTGTTCGGCTCCTGCCGCTGGGTGGTCGAGACGCTGGCGCCGCGCTACGGCATCGAGGCGACGCTCGTCGACGGCACCGATATCGCCAACTGGGAAAAGGTGGTCAGGCCCAACACCAAGCTGTTCTTCCTGGAAAGCCCTACCAACCCGACATTGGAAGTGGTCGACATCGCCGCCGTGGCTGCGCTCGCCAACTCGATCGGCGCGCGGCTTGTCGTCGACAATGTCTTCGCCACGCCCCTGCAGCAGAAGCCGTTGCAGCTCGGCGCGCATATCGTCGTCTATTCGGCAACCAAGCACATCGACGGCCAGGGCCGCTGTCTCGGCGGCGTGATCCTGTCGGACAAGAAGTGGATCGACGAGAATCTGCATGACTATTTCCGCCACACCGGCCCTAGCCTGTCGCCCTTCAACGCCTGGACGCTGCTGAAGGGCCTGGAGACGCTGCCGCTGCGCGTGCGCCAGCAAACGGAGAGCGCCGGCAAGATCGCCGATTTCCTGGCCGAGCAGCCGCAGATCGCCCGCGTCATCTATCCCGGCCGCGCCGACCATCCGCAGGCCGAGATCGTCAAGAAGCAGATGTCGGGCGGCTCGACACTTATCTGCCTCGACGTCAAAGGCGGCAAGCAGGCGGCCTTCGCCCTGCAGAACGCGCTCGATATTGTGCTGATCTCCAACAATCTCGGCGACGCCAAGAGCCTGATCACCCATCCGGCGACGACCACCCACAAGAATTTGAGCGACGAGGCGCGCGCCGAACTCGGCATCGGGCCGGGCACGCTCAGGCTGTCGGTCGGCCTGGAGGATACCGACGACCTTCTGGAAGATATCGCGCAGGCGCTGAAGGCCGCCAAATAGGGAGCCGTCGAGGCAGCGGCGTCGGCGCCGCGATCAGGCGCGCGACGACGCCTCTTCCAGTTCGGCCGCCTTGGTGCCGATGGTCATCGCATTGCCGCGCCAGTCGACGGCGCCGCCAAGCCAGCCGCGTGCCCACATAGCTGGGACCATCAAGTCCCGCGCAATCATCGCCGCGACCGTGCGCGGCGACAGGTGCCAGCCCTTGGACCATGCCAGGGCGCATTCCGGAAGGTAGAAGGCGGCCAGCACGGCGATGGCCGTCAGCGGCAGGCTGAAGCCGGCGCTTGCCGCCGCAACCAGTGCAAGCATCAACGGCACCACCGCGCCAGTCAGGATTTCCGGCGCGAAGAACAGCGGGAAGGTGACGCGGCGCAGGCGCGCCCAGCGAGCCTGGCGCGACCAGATCGCGTCCAGCGTGCGCCGGCCAAGCGGCTGCTCGAAGGGTGCCGCGACAAGATTGACTCGCAGGCCAAGCCCATTGACCAGCTTGGTTGCGGCGGCGTCCTCGGCGATTTCAGCGGCCAGCGCGCGGATGCCGCCATTGGCATCCAGCATCGGCTTGTTCCACAGCATGCTCTTGCCCTGGGCAAAGCCAAGGCCGAGCGCCTCGCCAGCATACTGCCAGCGGGCCTGCAGCGTGTTGAGGAAGGCGCATTCGACCTCGGCCCAGAAGCCCTCCGGCCGCGAGCCGATCGGCGTCGAGCAGACAAGGCCGGTATCCGGCCGCCACGCCGCCATCAGATGCTGGATGTAGTCTCTCGGCATCAGCACGTTGGAGTCGGCCAGGACGACCCAGTTGTGCCGCGCGGCTTCCCAGCCCTTGACGCAATTGTTGAGCTTGGGATTGGCGCTGACGCGGTCGTCGCCGATCAACAGCCGGGCCGGCACTTTTGGAAAGCGGCCAATGGCGGCCCGGATCAACCTGACCACCGGGTCGTCGCCATGGGCAACGCAGAAGATCAGTTCGTAGCGCGGCCACTCGAGTGAGAAGGCGCGCTCCAGCGTCTCCTGCGTGAACGGCTCGACGCCGCGCGACGGTATGACGATCGATACTGGCGGCGATTTGCGGACTGGCCGCGCGATCGTGGTGCGCCGTTTCAGCTGTGAGGCGGCGAGCAGGATGCTGGCGGCGTTTGAAAGGATAAGAGCGATCGAAAGCGAGGCGGCTATGAGAGTGAGTTCCATCGAGATCTGGTCACTCCAGAAGAGACGGCCGCATCGTGGCCGTTTTCAACAGTTCGACAGAGCGCCGAGTCGCCCGGTGCGTGCACACCACCATTGTCATGTGTCACTTAAATGACATTCTTTGCCGGCACCTGCGTTTCAAGACGAGGCGCGACAAGACGCGCACGTTGACCCGCTCGCCGGGAGCGCCGAAAGTTCTGTTGGTTTGATCATGATCTCTGGACAAACGGAAACCCGTTTTTCCGAGAAAACCGGTTCCCACTTTTCGGGATCATGCTCTGACTGTTTTGGAGCCGCTTATGTACCGCGCCGTCACGCGCAACATCGAAGTGCAGGTCAGGCCGTTCTACCTCGAGGATCGCTCCGATCCTTCCGAGAACCGCTATGTCTGGGGCTATCAGATAACGATCGACAATCAGTCGGACGAATTCGTGCAGCTTCTGTCACGCTACTGGCACATCACCGACGGCGCCGGCCGGGTCGAGGAAGTGCGCGGCCCGGGCGTCGTCGGCGACCAGCCCGAACTCAATCCCGGCGACAGCTATCAATATACGTCTGGCTGCCCGCTCTCGACGCCATCAGGCATCATGGTCGGGCACTACACGATGCGCAACAAGCGTGGCGAGACCTTCGACATCGCCATCCCGGCGTTCTCGCTGGACCTGCCGGGGACCAGACGGACGGTGAATTAGCGTCCTTCTCCCCGTTTTACAGGGAGAAGGGATTGCCTCACTGAGCCGCCGCGAATTCCGCCGGGTCGAAGTCGTACTGCTTCGAGCAGAATTCGCAGGCGACATGGATGCCGCCGTCCTCGGTGCTGTCCTTGATCTCCTGCGCGGAGAAGCCCTCGAGGATGCCGCGGATCTTTTCCCTGGAGCATGAGCACTGGTCGCCGACGGGAACGCCGCCGAAGACGCGTACGCCATGCTCGTGGAACAGGCGATAGAGCAGCCGTTCGGCGCCGATCGTCGGGTCGATCAGTTCGGTCGGCTCGATCGTGCCGAGCAGCGCCAGCAATTCCTGCCAGGAATTGTCCGTGGGATCATGGATCTCCTCGCGCGGATCGCCGTCGCCGCCGTGCAGGTCCGGAACGCGCATGCGCTCAGGCGACTGCGGCAGGAACTGCGCCAGGATGCCGCCGGCGCGCCACTGCTCGCGCGCGCCGCCGACGCCGGGCGTCAAAAGCTTGGCGACAGAGAGCCTGATATCCGTCGGGATCTGTTCCGACTGGCGGAAATAGGTGCGCGCCGCGTCTTCCAGGGTTTCACCGTCGAGCTGGACGATACCCTGATAGCGCTGCGTATGGGCGCCCTGGTCGATTGTCAGCGCCAGCACGCCGCTGCCGAGCAGCGTCTGCTGGGATGTCTCACCTGCCGCGACCAAAGCCTCGAGCCTGTCGGCATCGAAGCGCGCATAGGCGCGCAGCGCCGAAGGCGTGCTAAAATCCGCCACCAGCATGTCGACCGGCCCGTCGGTGCGGGTCTGCAGGATGAACTTGCCCTCGAATTTGAGCGAGGTGCCGAGCAGCACCGTCAGCACGCAGGCTTCCGCCAGCAGGCGGGCGACCGGCTCGGGGTAATCGTGGCGGCTGAGAATGGCGTCGAGCATCGGCCCGAGCTGCACGGTGCGGCCGCGCACATCGAGCGGGCCAACCTCGAACGGCACGACATGGTCGTCGCCGGCATAGCCGAACTCGCCGAGTTTGGGGTGATGTTCAGTCACTTGATGCGTTTCCAACATGACAAAGCTCCAGGGCGCGACCATGCCGCCCCCTGGGGTGCATGCGTCCAAACGCGCTTGATTTGCGTGATGCGGCGCAGATAGGCATCGCGCCCCCGCAGATCAAGCGCCCAGACCTTTCAAACTCCAAGACACTTCAAGCCCCAAGACACCAGGCAAGCACCGCCTTCTGGGCGTGGAGCCGGTTCTCGGCCTCGTCGAAGACCACCGAATGGGGTCCGTCGATAACCTCGTCGGTCACTTCCTCGCCGCGATGCGCCGGCAGGCAGTGCATGAACAGCGCGTCCGGCTTGGCATGCGCCATCAGCTTGGCATTGACCTGGTAGGGTGAGAACACGTTGTGGCCGCGGGCGCGGTGCTCCTGACCCATCGACACCCAGCAATCGGTGACGACACAGTCGGCCTGGTCGACGGCTTCCTCGGGCGAACGGGTGAAATGCAGCTTGCCGCCATGCGCCTTGGACCAGTCGATGTGCTTCTGCGCCGGCTCGCTGCCCTCGGGCACGGCGACGTTGAGGTTGAAGCGGAACCGCGCCGAGGCTTCGAGCAGCGAATGCAGCACATTGTTGCCGTCGCCAGTCCAGGCGATGGTCTTGCCGGCCACCGGACCGCGATGCTCCTCGAAGGTCATGATGTCGGCCATCAGCTGGCACGGATGGGTATCGTCCGTCAGCCCGTTGATCACCGGCACCGTGGCGTTCTCGGTCAGCTCCAGCAGCCGGTCATGCGAGGTGGTGCGGATCATGATCGCGTCGACATAGCGCGACAGAACCTTGGCGGTGTCGGCAATGGTTTCGGAGCGGCCGAGCTGCATCTCGGTGCCGGTCAGCATGATTGTCTCGCCGCCAAGCTGGCGCATGCCGACGTCGAACGAGACGCGCGTGCGCGTCGACGGCTTGTCGAAGATCATCGCCAGCACCTTGCCTTCGAGCGGCCTCGTGCGCTCGCCGGCCTTGAGGCGTGCCTTTCGCACCACCGCGTCGTCCAGCATGAAGCGCAGGTCGCCCTCGGAAACAGTGGAAAGATCGGTGAAATGGCGAACTGACATCAGCAATTTTCCGGAATTACTTCGCGGCGGCCACGGCGATGGCATCCGCCAGGCCTTTGGCACCGGCACGGATGCGATTGAGCGCTTCGTGGATCTCGGCGTCGGTGACGGTGAGTGGCGGCAGCAGGCGAATGACGTTGTCGCCGGCCGGAACCGCCAGCAAATGCTGGTCGCGCAGCGCCATGTTCACCTTGGTGTTGGGCATGGCGCATTTGAGGCCAAGCATGAGGCCGGTGCCCCGGATGTCTTCGACGACATCGGGAAACTCGTCGGCGATCGCCGCCAGGCCTTGCTTCATCAGCAATGCCTTGCGCTGGACGTCCTCGAGGAAGCCGTCTTCCAGCACTACGTCGAGCACGGCATTGCCGACCGCCATCGCCAGCGGATTGCCGCCGAAGGTGGTGCCGTGCACGCCAGCCGTCATGCCGACAGCTGCTTCATCGGTTGCGAGGCAAGCGCCCATCGGGAAGCCGCCGCCAATGCCCTTGGCGATCGCCATGATGTCGGGCGCCACGCCTGACCATTCATGCGCGAACAGCTTTCCGGTGCGGCCGATGCCGCACTGGACCTCGTCATAGATCAACAACAGGCCGTGCTGGTCGCAAAGCTGCCGCAGCCGCTTCAGTGACTGCGTCGGGACCGGGCGGATGCCGCCCTCGCCCTGCACCGGTTCGATCAGGATCGCGGCGGTTTCCGGCGTAATCGCCTTCTCGGCGGCATCGATGTCGTCGAAGCCGACCTGGTCGAAGCCTTCGACCTTGGGGCCGAAGCCTTCGAGGTATTTGTACTGACCGCCGGCCGCGATGGTCGCCAGCGTGCGGCCATGGAAGGCGCCTTCGAAGGTGATGACGCGGAAGCGCTCGGGATGGCCCTTGACGAAATGGTAGCGTCGCGCCGTCTTGATCGCGCATTCCAGCGCCTCGGCGCCGGAATTGGTGAAGAACACCTTGTCGGCGAAGGTGGCATCGACCAGGCGCTGGCCGAGCCGGCTCTGTCCGGGGATCTCATAGAGATTGGAGACGTGCCACAGCTTTGCCGCCTGCTCGGTCAGCGCCGCGACCAGATGCGGATGGCTGTGGCCGAGCGAATTGACCGCGATGCCGCCGGCGAAATCGAGATATCGCTCGCCCTTGTCGGTAACCAGCCAGGTGCCTTCCCCGTGGTCGAAAGCCAGGGGAGCGCGAGCAAAGGTCTCGTAAAGCGCCGAACCGCTCATTATATGCGTCTCCGGTACCGGAAAATCAAAAAAGCCGCCAAAGCGGCGGCCTTGTGCGGCTTATCGTGTTTTTCGGCCATGAAGTCAACGAAAACGTCGCGTAGTGGCACGCGACAAGCCCCCTGACGGCACGCCGGCTCATGAGCGACCGGGCAAGTTGGGGAAAACCGAAAAAACCGATTCGTGTTGCCCTTGGGACTCTTGTCACCGAGTCAGCGCATAAGGTAATTGTAGTCGAGAAATAACTAGATTTCGTGCGGCGGACCTAATCACCAGATATATGTGGTGTCTGCCCCAGCAGTGGTGCTGGGTCGGGAAAGGATTCTGATTGCCGCACGCTAGCAGGAGCGCGGTCTCATGAACTGGACTGACGAGCGGGTCGAACTTCTCAGAAAATTGTGGTCGGAGGGTCTGAGCGCAAGCCAGATTGCTGCCCAGCTTGGAGGGGTGAGCCGTAATGCCGTCATCGGCAAGGTGCACCGGCTGAAGCTGTCGGGCCGCGGTCGCGCAACGGCGACGCCGGCACGCCAGAAGAAGACGACACAGGGCTCGACCGTTCAGAAATCGGTGGCGCGCGCCGCGAGCACGCGTCACGTCACGACATCGATCGGTGCGACCGCCCTGCAGACACAATTCGACGCCGAACCGGTGGCGCGGCACTATATCCGCCCGGTCGAAAACGTCGTGGTACCGATCTCACGGCATCTGCAGCTCGTCGAACTGACCGAGCGCACCTGCAAATGGCCGAACGGCGATCCGCTGTCGGAGGACTTCAACTTCTGCGGCAACGAGGCCGCCGAAACGGGCCCCTATTGTAAATATCATGCCCGCGTGGCGTTCCAGCCGGCGGCGGAGCGGCGGCGGAATCGATAGATAGGAAATAGGCAGTGGGGATCAGCAGTAGGACAATACTGCCTACTGCCTACTGCCTACTGCCTACCCTCACAGCCACCCATTCTTGCGGAACCGCCAGTAGAGAAACGCGCAGATCGTCGCGATGGTGGCCAGAACGATCGGGTAGCCATATTCCATCTTCAGTTCCGGCATGTCGGTGAAGTTCATGCCGTAGATGCCGGCGAACGCCGTCGGCACGGCCAGTATGGCCGCCCAGGAGGCGAGTTTCTTGGAAATCGCCGTTTCCTGGCTCTGACCGACCAGCAGGCTCGCCTCGAAGGCGAAGGCCAGCACCTCGCGCAGACTGTCGATCTTCTCCTGGACGGTGCGGATGTGGTCGGTCACATCGCGAAACAACGGGTGCATGGCCGAATGGATCTGCGGCAGGTCGGCGCTGGTCAGGCGGCGGCAGACTTCCACCAGCGGAAGTGCCGCATTGCGCAGGCGCAGCAGATCGCGGCGCAGCATGTAGAGCCGCTCGATATCAGGACCGGTCATCGGCTTCAAAAGCACCCTGTCCTCGATCACCTCGACCTCGTCCTCGATCTGCTCGAGCACTGGCATGTAGTTGTCGACGATGAAATCGAGAATGGCGTAGAGGACGAAATCCTCGCCCTTGGCCAGCGAATGCGGACAGCTTTCCCAGTGCTGGCGCACGGCGGCGTAGGAGGTCGACGGGCCATGCCTGACGCTGACGATATAGCCCGAGCCGACGAACAGATGCGTCTCGCCGAAAGTCACCCGTCCTTCGATCAATTGCGCGGTGCGGGCGACGATGAACAGCGCATCGCCATATTGCTCGATCTTCGGCCGCTGGTGCGGATGCTCGGCATCCTCGATCGCCAGTTCATGCAGATGGAACTGCGCCTGGACGCGCAACAGAAGCTCGCGATCCGGTTCGAGCAGCCCGATCCAGACGACATGTCCCGATTTCTTGGCCCATTCGCCGGCTTCCTCGATCGGAATGTCGGCGATACGCCGCCCGGCCGTGTAGACACTGGAGGCGATAATGCCTGATGTCGGCGCCGCGGGCTTGAACTCTCGGACATATTCCATCGCAGCCTCCTGAAAGCAGGCCCCTATCAAGGCCTGAGAAGCTTAACGCCGGGATAGTTTAGCGCAATATGATCTAGCGTTCGAGAGGATGAACGTTCATTTTGCCGGGAGCGCCGAAAGGCTGATCTTGTCCGTCTTGTCGCCCTTCGGCCGCTCGGCCGGCATCTGGTCGCCGGTGACGATGTAATAGATGGTCTCGGCGATGTTGGTGGCATGATCGCCGATGCGCTCGATGTTCTTGGCGCAGAACAGAAGATGCGTGCAGGGTGTGATGTTGCGCGGATCTTCCATCATGTAGGTCAGCAATTCGCGAAACAGCGACGTGTACATGGCGTCGATCTGGTCGTCGCGGTCGCGCACGAAGCCGATCTTGTCGACCGAGCGCGATGCGTAGACGTCGAGAACTTCCTTGAGCTGGGTCAGCGCCAAATTGGCCAGGGCCTCGAGGCCGCGAAACAGGCTGGTTGGCTGGCGGCCGTCGGTGACGGCGACCACCCGCTTGGCGACGTTCTTGCCGAGGTCGCCGACCCGTTCGAGGTCGGCCGAAATGCGGATGGCGCCGACGATCTCGCGCAGGTCCGTCGCCATCGGCTGGCGCTTGGCGATGATGATGATCGCCTTGTCGTCGATCTCGCGCTGCCCTTCATCCAGCACGGCATCGTCGTTAATGACCTTCTGGGCCAGCCCCGGATCGGCATTGACGAGAGCGGCGACCGCCTGCTCGACCATGCGCTCGGCATGGCCGCCCATCGCCGCGATACGCTTCGACAGATATTTCAGCTCCTCGTCAAAGGCGCTCATTATGTGCACGGACTGCATGGATGAAATGCCTTCCCACGGGTTCTTGATCTTGAGTCGTTTCCTCGAATCCCCGCTGATACGCTAGCCGGATGACAGAAAAAAGAAACGGTTCCAAGGAAAACTAGGGCAGTATCAGTGCGTCGGCAAATGAACCGAGAAGGCGGCGCCCTTGCCGACCTCGGATTTGATCGTCAGCCTGGCATTGTGGCGCGTCAGGATGTGCTTGACGATGGACAGGCCAAGGCCAGTGCCTTTCTGGGTCCGGCTGGTCTCGACGTCGATGCGATAGAAGCGCTCAGTGATGCGCGGAATGTGCTCCTCGGGAATGCCGGGACCGAAATCCCGGATGGTGACGTCGATGCCGGGTTCGGAACCGTCATCGGCGTGCGCGATCGACACCACGACCCGGCCGCCGGACTGACCGTATTTGCAGGCGTTTTCCAGCAGGTTCTCGAAAACCTGAAACAGCTCGTCACGATCGCCCGGCACGTTGAGAGGTCCCTTGGCGAAATCGCGCTCGATGACGACGCTGTTTTCGTGGGCAAGCGGGGCCAGTGAATCGATGACGCTGTCGACGGTCTGGCGCAGGTCGACCTCGGTTCCGGGCTTCAGATAGGGCTTCATCTCCAGCCGGGACAAGGACAGCAGATCGTCGATCAGACGCGCCATGCGGCCGGTCTGGTTCTGCATGATCTGCAGGAATTGCTCGCGCGCCGCCGGATCGTTGCGGGCCGGTCCGCGTAGCGTTTCGATGAAACCGGCGATCGAGGCGAGCGGGGTGCGCAATTCGTGGCTGGCATTGGCGATGAAATCGGCGCGCATGCGGTCGATCCTGCGCGTTTCGCTCTGGTCCTTGAACACCAGCACATAGAGGTCGGTGCCGTGCCCGACCGAGGACGCGCTGACCCGGTAGGCCCGTTCGACCGGCAGCTTCTCGGTATAGTCGACGACATCGGAAGCGATCGTGCCCGACAGCACGCTGTCGAGCAGGGTCTGCATTTCCGGCGCCCGGAATTTCAGCGGCAGCGACAGGCCCGGCGCGATGCCGCCGAAAGCGGCAAAGGCGGCGGCGTTGGCGTGGACGATGGTGGCGGAGCGGTCGAAGATGATCAGCGGGTCGGCGACGGCCGCCGCCAGATATTCGCCCGACAGGCGCTGCAGGCCGATCGCCTCGATCGCGGCGGCATTCTCGCCGGACTGGCGCAGGCCGGTGGTTGGCAACAGTGCGGCAGCGAGCAGCAGAAGCAGCGCCGGCACTAGAACATAGGCGGAGATCCCCGCGAAGGCAAAAGCGATCAGGATACCGATAACGCCAGCGACGAGCAGCCAGCGGCTGTTCCACAGCCGGATGGCCATGGCTTGCGCCACACTTGCCTGCTCTGCGCTTTGCTCAGCCATCCGCGCGTCCTATAGCCCTCTCGGGCGCTGTCCGGCCGCATGGCAACTTCCTGCTAGACCGGCATGGAGGCTCCCAATAGCATGAGTCCGCAAGCTGAAAAGGGTTCGTCTCGATGAAAAAGGCCAAGGAAAATCCCGCAACGCCAACGTCAGGTCCGCTGAAGATCAGGATCGGGGGCAAGGAGCGGGAGTTCGACATCGAGAATCCCGAGCTCCCGGACTGGGTCGAGGACAACAAACTGACCGCGGGCGGCTACCCCTACGACAAGAAGATGAACAGCGATGAGTATGACGAGACGCTCGAGAAATTGCAGATCGAGCTGGTCAAGGCGCAGGCATGGCTGCAGGCGACCGGCAAACGGGTGATGGCGTTGTTCGAGGGCCGCGACGCCGCCGGCAAGGGCGGAACGATCTTCGTGGTGCGCCAGTATCTCAATCCGCGCACGGCGCGCAACGTGGCGCTGACCAAGCCGACCCCCACTGAACTGGGGCAATGGTACTACCAGCGTTATGTCGACCATTTCCCGACGGCGGGCGAATTCGTCACCTTCGACCGCTCCTGGTACAACCGCGCCGGCGTCGAGCCGGTGATGGGCTTCTGCACGCCCGAACAGCATGAGAAATTTCTCGATGAGACGCCGCATTTCGAACGGATGATCGTCAACGACGATATCCACTTCTTCAAATTCTGGCTCAACATCGGCCGGGAAACGCAGCTCGAGCGCTTTCACGATCGCCGCTACAGCCCGCTGAAGAGCTGGAAGTTCTCGCCCATCGATGTCGCCGGCATCACCAAATGGGACGATTACACCAAGGCACGCGACAGCATGTTCAAGCGCACCCACAAGGAGTTCGCGCCATGGATCATCGTGCGGGCCAATGACAAGCGCCGCGCGCGGCTGGCGGTGATGCGGCGTATCCTGTTGTCGCTGCCCTATGAGGGGCGCGATCTCGATATCGTCGGCAAGGAAGACAAGAAGATCATCGGCGAAGGGCCGTCATTCCTCGGCAAGGAAGGCTAGGCCTTCTCGCGCCGCGCGGCCATCGGCAGCGCGGCGCGGTTGCTTAGGCCGCGAGCCGGGCTATCCGCTGCAGGCGCCGCAGCGTGGTGTCGTCCTGCAATGCCTGCTGGAACAGCGATATCTCCTGGTCGATGCGGTCGCACAGCGCACCGGTGTTGCCCTTGAGCAGGCCGCGGGTCTGCAGCAGGGCGGCAACCGGCTTCTTGGCGAGCTGCCTGGCGCGGCCGAGTGTCGCCTCCTCTACGCCGTCATGCACGATCTCGGCGACGAGGCCGAGTGCCCTCGCGTCCTCGGCGTGGAGCGTGTCGCCGAGACAGAAGAAGCGGAAGGCGCCGGCATAACCGAGCTTCTGCGGCGCCAGGATGCTGGTCGCCGCATCCGGCACAAGGCCGAAATCGACGAACGGCACCCGGAACGTGCTTTCATTCGAGGCGATCACCATGTCGCAGTGGAACAAGATGGTGCAGCCGACGCCGACGGCATCGCCGTCGACGCAGGCCAGGATGGGCTTGGGGAACGTCGCCAGCGTGCGGAACATATCGGTGACGGCGGCGATCAGCTTCTGATGCTTGGTGGCGTCGAGGAATTCGGAAAAGTCGCCGCCAAGGCAGAAGCAGCCTGCCAGGCCGCGCAGCACGACGACACGCACCTCGTCATTGTCGGCGGCTTCGTGGAATGTCCTGGCAAGGCTTTCATAGGCCCTTCTGTCGAGCACCGGCCGGCCGTCATTCGACGACACGGTGACGATCAGCGTGTGGTTGCGCAGTTCCGGTTGCGGGTGCGGGTTCATGGCCATCTCCAACCTCATGACGCCCTCCTTTGGCCGAACATGTCGGGATATCCCCGCGCCAGGACGGGAGCATGGTGATTGCGGCGCGAACGCACCACGTCCAGCGTGTGCTCGTTGAAAGAGAGCAGGGTCGCCACGACCTGCTGATTGCCATAGGTGCGCTGATAGCCCAGCGGCGTCGCGAGGAAATGCAGCTGCAAGGCGCGCAACACCCACATCGGCTCGAACTCGATGATCACCTTGTCGACGCCGCGCTTCAGCCCCCACTCGACGAAGCCGGCAATCAATTCGGTGCCGACGGTCGAGACGCCGCGACGGCCATCGCGAAAACCGGGAGCCACCGCATAGCGGGTCAATTCCCAGATGTTGGGGCCCGATGGCGGCGTTCCTTCGGAAAGGTCGGTCAAGACCTCGGTCAGCAAATGGGGCCGCGTGGTCGGTAACATCCGTTGATAGCCCGCGACTTCGTTGCCTCTGAGGACGATCTGATGCACGGCCTCGTCATGGTCGAACTGGTCGACCTCGAATCCGTCCGGGCGCCGCAGGTCCTCCCACCCCATCTCTTCGACAAATATCTGGTAGCGCAGGCGATGGACGGCTTCCCAAAGATCGGGACGTTCCATCAATTCTTGAGTTGTAAGACAAAAAAGCATGCCGTCGTCTCCTGGGTTTAAGAGGAAGATACGGCCGTGCCTCAACGAGAAAATTGCGTGATCACGTAGGCAAGAAATTCTAGGTCGGCACGGCCGACCTAGCTAATGTAGCCCCGCCTTATCGCTTCGGCGACCGCCTGGACCCGGTTGACGGCACCGAGTTTGCTTTTGGCGTTAAGAAGATGTTTCTCCGACGTGTGTTCGGAGATGCCGAGGATTTGCGAAATCTCCCATTCCGACTTGCCAACGGCGGCCCATTGCAGGCATTCGCGCTCGCGCGGGGTCAGTTCGATATGGTCGATGGTCTTGGTCGCCATGGTGTGGAGTTGCATGGCGCGGCCAACGGCATAGGTCGAAACCAGCGACACCAGGCCGAACTCGGCGGCCGACAACTGCATGGCCTCGCCACCCAGCGACACCATGACGATCTGGCCATCCAACGTGATCAGCGGGAAGGCCAGGCCGTCGCGCAGCTTGAACGCGCCGGCATCGCCCATCACCTCGCCGCTGCTCTTGTCGAAGCTAATGCCCTGGGCGGCTTCGCGCCACTGGAACGGCGCTTGCAACTGCTTCATGTGGCTGACCACCGGATCGTGATCGACATAGTTGCGCGCCACGTAGCGCTCCAGCCATTCGACAGGCCAGTCGCAAAGCAGCACATGCTGCTTTTGCTGCTCGCTCGGTGTGCCTGGCTGCGGGACGGTTCCCGCCATCAGCGCGGTCAGACCGAAATCCGACGTTATGCCCAACAGTTTCTCGCAGACCGCCGCCGCCGTTCCGGCGTGTTGCAGTTGGTCTATGTATTCCAGCGTACGATCAAATTGACCCATCGCAACATCAACCCCATGTTGCCTCATGCATTGAGATCAATGGTCCATGCGTTGTCTGCATTTGGCCACCGACCACGGATTGCAACGCGCACATTCTCGGTTGTGGTTCTCGACCCTGGTCCCCCAACCAAGGCAGCCACCGCTGTTTGCAAACGTGCTAAAGCATATCCTGAAATTGGCGCGTTGAAATCAAAAACCATTGTGCCTGTACCATTTTCGTACCAAAACCGGTGCGAACACGAGTGCGGCGGAGTTCTATCGTGGCGTTCCAATGGAGGTTCCTGGTCCTGGCGTCGCTGCTGATCGCGGCGCTGCCATCGGCTCCAGGGGCGCGCGCGGCCGAACCGCAGGTGCCGGTATTATGGGACGCCAAGGAACGGTTGCCGAAGCCAGACCTTTCAGCGCTGCCCCGGCTGCGCTTCCTGACGACCACGGATTTTCCGCCCTTCAATTTCCTCGATGGCACGGGAAAGCTGTCCGGTTTCCACATCGACCTGGCGCGCGCCATCTGTGCCGAACTCGGCATTGCCGACAAATGCCAGATCCAGGCATTGCCCTGGGGCGAGCTTGAAGGGGCACTCGAGAAAGGCGAAGGCGAAGCGATCATCGCCGGCATCGCCGCGACGCCGCAATCGCGCCAGACATACGCCTTCTCGCGCTCGTATCTGCAGTTTCCGGCGCGCTTCATCACGCCGAAGAACAAGGCGTTTGCCGAACCGATCTTCGACAAGCTGCGCAGCAAGCGCGTCGGCGTTCTCGCCGGCTCGGCGCATGAGCGCATGCTGCGCGACTATTTCAACACGGTCCAAATCGTCTCCTTCGACGGACCGGAGACCCTCTACAGCGATCTCAAGGCGGGCAAGATCGATGCCGCCTTCGGTGACGGCATGCGTTTCGCCTTCTGGCTGGGCGGCTCAGATGCAGCCGGGTGCTGCCGTTTTGCCGGCGGTCCTTATCTGGCGCCCGAATATCTGGGCACGGGCATGGCTATCGCCACAAGGGCGGACAATCCGGCGCTGGCCGCGGCACTAGACTATGCGCTGCAGGAGATTTCGATGAAGGGCACCTTCGCCGAATTCTACCTGCGCTATTTCCCGGTAAGTTTTTTCTGATCCGGTCCCGGTCAGCTTTTTCTGATTCCAGAGCACGGTCTAGGGTTTGTTGAGATTCAGGTCAGGCCGAGCCGACAATGGTGGGTTCTGAGAACCGTACTTAAAGTACGTGAGCACAGTTCTACTGCGGCGCAGTAGAACGGGGAAGCACAGGAAATCGCCACTAGCAGGCCGGCATCACCTGAATATCAATGAACCCTAAGTCAGGGTGCGCAGCCGCGCCTTTGCCGCACGGCCGATGGCGGCGACGGTCAGGGTATCGAGATCGAGCTTACGGCGGATCAACTGCAGCACCCGCACTTCCTCCATGCGCATTTCGAGATCGACGGCGGCCACTTCGAAGGCGACGGCATAGGCGGTGTCGTGCAAGCGCTCCGGCAGGGCTTCGGCAATTTGGGCCAGGACACCCTCAAGGCCGTCCTTTTCTTGCAGCAGCTTCTGACAGGCCTGGGCGACAGGAACCAGCCGGTCCTGCTTGAAATCCTCGAACACCGGCCATGAGCGGACCACGTCGCCGATCCGGGCCAGTTCGACATCGGTCATGTCACGGTCTGAGGCCGAGGTGATGACCATCAGGTAGATCAGGGCTTCATGCGGGGTCGGCGACGGCATTCTTTACTCCTTGAACGGGTTTCGAAGGTAGGAACGGGGGTCGAAGGTCGCAAGGAAAAAGCGCCCCACGCGTTGACGCTCCGGCCATGCGCGCCTAGAGGACCGGTTGAAAATCGACACTGCGGCCATGCCATCGAAACAATCTGGCCGGCGAACAATTTGGAAAACAGGACCATGGCGGGATCAAACACAATCGATCTCAACCCCGAGCTGCTGGCGGCTGCGGCCGAAAGCAAGGCATGGCCGTTCGAGGAAGCCAAAAAGATCATCGAGCGTTACAAAGGCGGCGAGTTTCCCGAAACGATCCTGTTCGAGACCGGCTACGGTCCATCGGGCCTGCCGCATATCGGCACGTTCGGCGAGGTGGCGCGCACCTCGATGGTGCGCCACGCGTTCCGCGTGCTGACGCAGGACAAGGTCGCCACCAAGCTGCTGTGCTTCTCCGACGACATGGACGGGATGCGCAAGATCCCCGACAATGTGCCGGATCGCGCGGCACTCGAGCCGCACCTGCATAAGCCGCTCTCATCGGTTCCCAATCCGTTCGGCGGCGACTATGCGAGCTTCGCCGATCACAACAATGCGATGCTCTGCCGCTTCCTCGACACGTTCGGCTTCGACTACGAATTCGCCAGCGCGACGCAGTATTACAAGTCGGGCCGTTTCGACGCGATGCTGCTGCGGGCCGCCGAACGCTACGACAAGATCATGGCGGTGATGCTGCCGACGCTCGGGCCGGAGCGGCAGGCGACCTACAGTCCGTTCCTGCCGATTTCCCCGAAGAGCGGCCGGGTGCTCTACGTGCCGATGAAGCATGTCGATGCCAAGGCCGGCACCATCACTTTCGACGATGAAGGCACCGAGACCACGCTTTCGATCACCGGCGGCCGGGTGAAGCTGCAGTGGAAGCCGGATTTCGGCATGCGCTGGGCGGCGCTCGGCGTCGATTTCGAGATGTTCGGCAAGGACCACCAGACCAACGCGGTGGTCTATGATCGCATCTGCAACATATTGGGCGGGCGCGCGCCGGAGCATTTCGTCTACGAACTGTTCCTCGACGAAAACGGCCAGAAGATCTCGAAGTCAAAGGGCAACGGCCTGACCATCGACGAGTGGCTGACCTATGCGCCGACCGAAAGTCTCGGGCTCTACATGTACCAGCGGCCGCGGCAGGCCAAGAAGCTCTATTTCGACGTCATTCCGAGGGCGGTGGACGAGTATTACACCTTCCTGGGCGCCTACCCCAGGCAGGACTGGAAGGAGCGGCTGGGCAATCCTGTCTGGCACATGCATGACGGCAACCCGCCAGCAATCGACATGCCGGTGCCGTTCTCGCTGCTGCTCAACCTGGTCAGCGCCTCCAATGCGCAGAACAAGGATGTGCTGTGGGGCTTCATCTCGCGCCATACGCAAGGCGTGACGCCAAAGACGCATCCTGAGCTCGACCAATTGGTCGGCCACGCGATCCGCTATTTCGACGATTTCGTGCGGCCGACGAAGACCTTCCGTGCGGCAGACGAGGTCGAGCGCGAGGCGCTCGAAGCCCTGGACGCGGCGCTTGGTGCATTGCCGGCGGATGCCGGCGGCGAAGCGATCCAGAACGCTTCGCTCAACGTGGCGCGCAAGATCGAACGCTATCAGGATCATTCCAAGCAGAGCCCGGAGGGTGGCCCGGGCGTTTCGGGCGCCTTCTTCCAGATGATCTACCAGGTGCTTATCGGCCAGGAACGCGGCCCGCGCTTCGGCTCGTTCGCCGCGCTCTACGGCGTCGCCGAGACCCGCGCGCTCATTCAGCAGGCGCTGGCTGGTCAGCTGGCTTGAGGGCGCCGTCGACCTCCTCCAGGATCGAACCCGGCGCCTGAGGCGCCGGGGCTGGCGCGGGCGGCACCGCTGATATGCCGCCAAGGTTCGGCGCCGGTCCGAAAATTCCCTTCTTCGCGCTTTGCGCCTTTTCGCCAGCCTCGACATAGGGTCCGCCCTTGGCGGCACGCGCCCAGCCGTTATCGACCAACCATTGACCGACGTCCTGCTTGCCGATCCGGCATTGCGCCGCGATGCGGTCGCGGCCGCCTTCGGGCGGCACCGTGCAGACCACGGCACGGCCGCGCAGGAAGGCGCGGAACGCCGTGCGCGCGCGGATGCCGCACGGCCAGGACTTGCCGTCGGTGGTACAGGACTCGTCCTGTGGCACAGCGTCTATGCCGGAAATCGCGACCGAATAGCCTTTCGCCTCGATCAGCCCGGCGGCCGTCGCGACCGGCTGGAACAGCTTCGTGCCGTTCCAGTCATCGGGCATCTTCGGCTTGGGCGGCATGGCCAGCGCCAGCTTGCTCAGCGGCTCGCGCGGCTCGACCCGCTCCAGTTCCCCGGTGGGCAGCTCCGGCGGCGCGACGACATCCGGATCGATCGCCCGCGAATGCACCGCCGGCTTTGGCGGTGGCGCAGCGGCGGGCGCGGGAATGGCTGACGTGGCCGGCTCTTCAGACCCGGCCTCGGCGCCGGCTTGCGGGATCGTGTCCGCGCCGGGATCGATCTGATCCACCGCGACAGTGACTTGGCTTCCTTTCAGCGTGCGGCCGCCGGCGACGACCAGGGCCGCCATCACCGGGACCATCACAACCGCCATGATGAGATGAGGAAACCGCACCAGCCCGACCTACTGGCTTGCCCAGACAATCCGCGCCACCCATTCGACCTCGCGCATGGGGATGTCGCGGTCGGGGTGATCGGGATTGAGCGAGACCAGCGCGATCGACTTGACGGTCTGGCGGTCGAGCACCTTGGCCATCACCTCGCCCGACGTGGTCTTGACGACGACGCGATCGCCCTTGCGGGTGACAGCGCCCGGCTCGACGATGAGGACGTCGCCATTGCGATAGAGCGGCAGCATGGAATCGCCTTGCACCTGCAGGGCATAGGAGCTCTCGGTCGATTGCGCCGGCAGTTCGACCAGATCCCAGCCTTGCCCCGCCGGAAAGCCGGCATCGTCGAAAAAGCCGCCGGCTCCGGCCTGGGCAAAGCCGAGCAGCGGCACGGAGCGCCTGTGGGCGGGCGCGGTGCTCATGCGGCCTTCGATCAGCCCGGTGAATTCGTCGAGCGAGGCACCCGTCGCCTCGATGATCTTGGCCAGTGATTCGGTCGAAGGCCAGCGCGGCCGGCCATCGGACGACAGGCGTTTCGACTTGTTGAAGGCAGTCGAATCGAGCCCCGCGCGCCTTGCCAGACCTGACGCCGAAAGCGAATAACGCTCTGCAAGAGCATCGATGGCGGCCCAGACGCGGTCGTGCGAGAGCATGTCGTGCTCTCCTTCCAGACAGGAAAAAATGCCTTTTCCTTCTAGTCTCTGCATCCCGGTTTGTCCACCGGACGCACTCTGATGGCACACCTTCGTGAAGGCTGCCGAAATGATGATCTCCGCTGGTCAGCGGGTCCCTTTGGTCAGGACGCGCAGCCCCTGGTGCGACGTCATGAAAATCCGCTCCGCCTCGGTCGGTGGCCGCGGATTCGCCGCGCGACCAAGCGCGGCGACGACCTCGTCGATATCGAGAAAGCGGCGCGCCTTGCGGTCGTAGACACCGGCGGTCGTCAGGATCAAGGCGGCCGTCTCGCCATTGTCGAGGACGAAACGGTGCTTGCCGATGACCTGGCTGCCTTCCCAGGTTTCGATCGACGACACCACTTCGAAGCGGCGCCACAGCCTGATCTCACGCGCATAGACTGCCTGCAGCCCGCCCATCATCGGCGCCCAGCCATTCTTGCGCGCCAGCGTGATCAGGCCGGCACGGACGAACAGGTCGATGCGGCCGAGATCGGCCAGCATCATGTAGCGCGCATTGTTGAGGTGGACGTTGAAATCGATATCGGTCGGCAGGCAGCGAAAGGCCAGCCGGCTCTCACCACCCATCATATAGGGGCCACGGCTGCGCGCCGTGGCCAGCATGCGCGCCATGCGCGCCCAGACATACATAACCTGCCGTCAGGCGGCCTGTTTCACGTCGCCCTTGGCGTAGGGGTCGAAGCGCTGGTAGAAGGTTTCGCCCTTTTCGGCCATGTCGAGTAGCAGCTTGGGCGCCTTGAACTCGACGCCGTATTTCTTCTGCAGTCCCTTGGCGATCTTGACGAATTCCTTGGCGCCGATGCCGTCGATATAGGACAGCGCGCCGCCAGTGTAGGGCGCGAAGCCGAAGGCCAGGATCGAGCCGACATCGGCCTCGCGCGGATCGATGACGATGCCCTCCTCCATCACGCGCGCCGCTTCCAGCGCGATGGTGACCAGCAGCCGCTGCTGCAACTCCTCATAGTCGACCTTCTCGGCCGCAAGCTGCGGATAGAGGTCCTTCAATCCCGGCCACAGCTTCTTCTTGGCGGGCTTGGCCGGATAATCGTAGAAACCCTTGCCGTTCTTGCGGCCGAAGCGGCCATGATCGTCGACCATTGTGTTGATCAGCGCCATCTGCTCGGGGTCGACGGCCTTGTCGCCGAGATCCCGGATGGTCTGCTTCATGATCTTCTGGGCAAGGTCGATGGCCGTCTCGTCGGTCAGCGCCAGCGGACCAACCGGCATGCCGGCGGCCTTCGCCGCATTCTCGATCATCGGCGCGGGCACGCCCTCGATCAGCATCTTGTAGGCTTCCGACATGTAGCGCAGCACGCAGCGGTTGACGTAGAAGCCGCGCGTGTCGTTGACGACGATCGGCGTCTTCCTGATGGCGCGGACAAAGTCGATCGCGGTGGCCAGCGCCTTGTCGCCGGTCTTCTTGCCGAGGATGATCTCGACCAGCATCATCTTGTCGACCGGCGAGAAGAAGTGGATGCCGACGAAATTCTTCGGCCGCGCCGAATTCTTCGCCAGCGCGGTGATCGGAATGGTCGAGGTGTTCGACGCGAAGATCGCCGACGACTTCAGCACGGCCTCCGCCTGTTCGGTGGCGGCCTTCTTGACGGCTGAGTCCTCGAACACCGCTTCGACCACGAGGTCGCAGCCCGCAAGGTCGGCGTAATCGGCCGTCGGTGTGATCAGCGACAAAAGCTGGTCCTTCTCCTCCGGCTTGGCGCGGCCCTTCTTGACCTGATCCGAGACGAGGCTGTCCGAATGCGCCTTGCCCTTTTCGGCCGACTCCATGTCGCGGTCGAGCAGCACCACCGGAATGCCGGCCTTGGCCGTCACATAGGCGATACCGGCGCCCATGAAGCCGGCGCCGAGAATGCCGATCTTCTTGAATTTGGTTTCCGGCACGCCGGCCGGGCGGCGGGCGCCCTTGTTCAGTTCCTGCAGCGAGACGAACAGCGAGCGGATCATCGCCGCCGCTTCCTTGGTCTGCATGATCTCGGTGAAATAGCGCTGTTCGATCCTGAGTGCGGTGTCGAACGGCACCAGCAGGCCTTCATAGACGCATTTCAGGATCGCGGCGGCGGCCGGATAGTTGCCATAGGTCTCGCGACGCAGGATGGCGATGGCCGGCGGCCAGAGATTGAAGCCGGCCGGCGAATAGATCTGACCGCCGGGCAATTTGAAGCCCTTCTCGTCCCAGGGCTGGACGGCTTTCAGTCCGTTCCTGATCATGGCCTTTGCCGTCTCGACCAGCTTGGCCGGCTCGGCAATCTCGTGGATCAGGCCCATGGCCTTCGCCTTCTGCGGCGACAGATTCTGGCCGGAGGTCAGCATCTGCAGCGCCTGCTGCTGATCGGTCAGGCGCGGCACGCGCTGGGTGCCGCCAGCGCCGGGGAAGATGCCGACCTTGACTTCCGGCAAGGCCATCTTGACCTTGTCTGAATCAGCGGCGACGCGTCCGTGGCAGGCCAGCGACAATTCGAAAGCGCCGCCCATGCAGGTGCCGTTGATCGCCGATACCCAGGGCTTGCCTGATGTTTCGAGCTTACGCCACAGACCGCCCATGCGGCCGGCATTGTCGAACAGCAGCTTTGCCGCCTTCTCCGGATCCTTGGTCTTTTCCCTGGCGAACACAGCAAGCATCTTCTGCAGCATGGTGAGATCAGCGCCGCCGGAGAAGCTGTCCTTGCCCGAGGTAATCACCGCACCCTTGATGCCGGCGTCGGCCACCACCTGGTCGATGATCTTGTCGAGTTCGCCCATCACCTCCTCGGTGAACACGTTCATCGAGCGATCCGGCATGTTCCATGTGACGAGCGCAATGCCGTCGGCGTCGGTGTCGAGGGTGAAATTGATGTAGCTCATTGTTCTCTCCCCGTCAGACGCGTTCGATGATCGTTGCGGTGCCCATGCCGGCGCCGATGCACAGCGTGACCAGCGCGGTGTTCAGATCGCGGCGCTCGAGTTCGTCCAGCACCGTGCCGAAAATCATCGCGCCTGTGGCGCCGAGCGGATGGCCCATGGCGATGGCGCCGCCATTGACGTTGATCTTGTCGTGCGGGATGTCGAAGGCCTGCATGTAGCGCAGCACCACCGAGGCGAAGGCCTCGTTGAGCTCGAACAGGTCGATGTCCGAAAGCTTCATCTTGGCGCGCTTCAACAGCTTCTCGGTGACGTCGACCGGGCCAGTCAGCATCAGCACCGGCTCGGAGCCGATATTGGCGAAGGTGCGGATGCGCGCGCGGGGCTTCAGCCCCATGGCTTTCCCCGCCTTCTTCGAGCCGAGCAGCACGGCCGCCGCGCCGTCGACGATGCCGGACGAGTTGCCGGCGTGGTGGACGTGGTTGACCTCTTCCACCTCCGGATGCTTCTGCACCGCGACCGCATCGAAGCCGCCCATTTCGCCGGGCATGACGAAGGACGGGTTGAGCGAAGCCAGAGACTGCATGTCGGTCGAAGGCCGCATGTGCTCGTCATGGTCCAGAATGGTCAGGCCGTTCTGGTCCTTGATCGGAATGACCGAATTCTTGAAGCGGCCGTCGGCCCAGGATTTGGCGGCGCGCTTCTGGCTCTCGACCGCATAAGCGTCGACGTCATCACGGGAGAAACCGTATTTGGTGGCGATCAGGTCGGCCGAGATGCCTTGCGGCACGAACCAGCCGGGCAGGCCAACCGAAGGATCCATGAACCAGGCGCCGCCGGAGGCGCCCATGCCGACGCGCGACATGGATTCGACGCCACCGGCAATGACGATCTCGTCGGCGCCCTGCGCGATCTTGGCGGCGCCGAAATTGATGGCGTCGAGACCCGAGGCGCAGAAGCGCGAGATCTGCATGCCGGGCGCCTTGGTGTCATAGCCTGCCTCGAAAGCGGCGGCGCGCGGAATGACCGAACCTGCCTCGCCGACCGGATCGACGCAGCCGAAGATGATGTCGTCGACGGTACCTGTGTCCAGCCCATTGCGGTCGCGCAGCGCTTCCAGCGTCTTGGCGGCGAGCCGCACCGCCGGCACTTCGTGCAGCGATCCGTCCTTCTTGCCCTTGCCGCGCGGCGTGCGCACGGCGTCATAGACATAAGCTTCGGCCATTTTCGTGCTCCTTGGGTTTGCCGACGGCGCTTTCAGAGCGAGCGGCCGATCAGCAATTTCATGATCTCGTTGGTGCCGCCGTAGATGCGCTGGACGCGAGCGTCGCGGAACATGCGGGCGATCGGGTATTCATTCATGTAGCCATAGCCGCCATGCAATTGAAGGCATTCGTCGACGACTTTGCCCTGCAGGTCGCTCAGCCAGTACTTGGCCATCGAGGCCGTCACCGGATCGAGCCCGCCATTGATGTGGCGTGTGACGCAATCATTGTAGAAGACGCGGCCGATGGTCGCCTCGGTCTTGAGCTCGGCCAGCTTGAACTGGGTGTTCTGGAAATCGATGATCGCCTTGCCGAAGGCCTTGCGCTCCTTGACGTACTCGATGGTCAGCGCCAGCGCGCGCTCGATCATGGCGATGGCGCCGGTGCCGATCTGCAAGCGCTCCTGCGGCAGCTGCTGCATCAGCTGGATAAAGCCCTGCCCTTCCTCGTGGCCGAGCAGATTGGAGGTCGGCACACGCACGTCGTTGAAGAACAGTTCCGACGTGTCGTTGGCCTTCAGGCCGATCTTGTCGAGGTTGCGGCCACGCTCGAAACCTTCGACCTCGTCGGTCTCGACGACGATCAGCGAGGTGCCCTTGGCGCCCTTTTCCGGATCGGTCTTGGTGACGACGATGATGAAGTTGGCCAGCTGGCCGTTGGTGATGAAGGTCTTGGAACCATTGATCCTGTACTGGTTACCGTCCTTCTCGGCCCGCGTCTTGACGCCCTGCAGATCGGAGCCGGCGCCCGGCTCGGTCATGGCGATGGCGCCGATCAGCTCGCCGGTGGCGAGCTTCGGCAGCCATTTCTTCTTCTGCTCTTCCGAACCGTAGTGAAGGATGTAAGGCGCGACGATCGAATTGTGCAGGCCGATGCCGAAACCGTCGACGCCGACATGGCCGATCGCCTCGATGATGGCGCTCTCATGCGCGAAGGTGCCGCCGGAGCCGCCATATTCCTCCGGCATCGAGGCGCAGAGCAGGCCGGCGGCACCGGCCTTGCGCCAGCTTTCGCGGTCGACCATCTCGTTCTTCTCGAACTCGTCGTAGCGCGGCGCGATCTCCTCCGACATGAAGCGGGTTGCCATGTCGTAGAGCATGCCGACCTCGTCCGCGGCCCAGGCGGGCTTGGGAAGGCCAAGTATTTCGGCGGGGTTGGTCATGTGGGTATGGTACTCCTCCCAGAGCGCATCGTCAGAATTGAGGTGGGCGCATTTCACGCTGCCTCAACCGACCCTCCCCTCGAGGGAGAGGGCAACCATCTTTAGAACGCTTCCGCGGGCAGGGCCATCAGCGTGTCCGCACCACTCGAAATACGGGCCAGATGGGCCGACGTCTCCGGCATGATCCGCTCCATGAAGAAGCGCGCCGTCACCACCTTGTTGTCGTAGAAGGACTGGGTGCCGTTGGCGCCAGTCTTGCCCTGAGCCGCCTTGGCCATCTGTGCCCACATGTAGCCCAGCGCCACAAGGCCGAAGAGATGCATGTAGTCGGTCGAGGCCGCGCCGGCATTGTCGGGCTTGGCCATGCCGTTTTGCACCAGCCACATGGTCGCCGCCTGCAGATCGTTGAGGCCCTTCTTCAGCCCCTTGGTGAAGGGCGCCATCTTCTCGTCGGCGCGGTTCTCCTCGCAGAACTCGCCGACCTCCTTGAAGAAAGCCTGGATGGCGCGGCCGCCATTCAGGCCGAGCTTGCGGCCGACGAGGTCGAGCGCCTGGATGCCGTTGGCGCCCTCATAGATCATGGCGATGCGGGCATCGCGCACGAACTGGCTCATGCCGTGCTCTTCGATGTAGCCGTGACCGCCGAACACCTGCTGCGCCATGACGGCGTGGTCAAAACCCTTGTCGGTGAGCACGCCCTTGACCACCGGCGTCATCAGGCCGGTGTAGTCGTCGGCGGCCTGCCGATCCTTGTCGTCGGCGGAGCGATGCGCGATGTCGGACTTGATCGCCGTCCACAGCGCCAGCGCGCGGCCGGCCTCGTTGAAGGCCTTCATGGTCATCAGCGAGCGGCGGATGTCGGGATGGACGATGATCGGGTCGGCCTTCTTGTCCGGCGCCTTGGCGCCCGACAGCGAACGGCCCTGCAAGCGGTCCTTGGCGTAGGCGACGGCGTTCTGGTAGGCGATCTCCGACAGCGAAAGCCCTTGCAGGCCGACGCCGAGGCGGGCCTCGTTCATCATCGTGAACATCGCCTTGAGGCCGCCATTCTCCTCGCCGAGCAGCGTGCCTTCGGCCTCGTCATAGTTCATGACGCAGGTCGAATTGCCGTGGATGCCCATCTTCTCCTCGATCGAGCCGCAGGAGAGCGTGTTGCGTTCGCCCGGATTGCCCGAAGCATCGAGCTTGAACTTCGGCACGATGAACAGCGAAATGCCCTTGACGCCTTCCGGCGCGCCCTCGATGCGGGCCAGCACGAGATGGACGATGTTTTCCGACATGTCGTGCTCGCCGGCCGAGATGAAAATCTTCTGGCCCGAGATCTTGTAGGTGCCGTTGCCGTCCGGCACCGCCTTGGTGCGCAGCAGGCCGAGATCGGTGCCGCAATGCGGCTCGGTCAGGTTCATGGTGCCGGTCCAGGCGCCTTCCACCATCTTCGGCAGCCATTTGGCCTTCTGCTCGTCGGTGCCGTGGGTGATGATCGCCGCGATCGCGCCCTGCGTCAGCCCCGGATACATCATCAGCGACATGTTGGCCGAAACCATATATTCGGCGACGGCGGTGTGCACGGCATAGGGCAGGCCCTGGCCGCCGAACTCGACTGGTGCAGCCAGCCCCATCCAGCCGCCCTCGCGATACTGGTCGAAGGCTTCCTTGAAACCTTTGGGCGTCGTCACCGAGCCGTCGTCGTGACGCACACAGCCTTCCATGTCGCCGACACGGTTGAGCGGATGCATGACGTTTTCAGCGAGCTTGGCGCCTTCGGCCAGGATCGCTTCCAGCACGTCGGGCGCGGCGTCGGCAAATCCGGGAAGGTTCGAATAGCGCTGATAGCCCAGCACCTCGTTGAGTACGAACAGCGTATCCTGGACCGGTGCCCTGTATGTCGGCATGCTTTTTCTCCACCCTGCGGACCTGGTCCGAAAGCCCCCGAATTCATGTCAGGGCGGCATGCGGACCCGTGTTGAAGCCGGGATAGCAAAAATTGACGTTTGCGTAAACGTCAATTTTTTCGGTGCGACAAGATTTCCCGCCCAACCCCTGCTTGGTGAAGGTAGCGGCGCGACGTCATGCAGGCCAGCGCCGAGGGAACCAGCTGGGCAGAAGCAGGCAACGAAAAAGCCGCGCGGCAGAGCCACGCGGCTTTAATGGTCGAGACTCCGACTGAGTCGGAACCGGTAGTTTGCTTTAGCTCGCGACGCTCGCCTGCGGCGCTGTGCGCTCGGCCAACATCTGGCGCACCGCCGACATCGAGCCGCTAAGCTCGTTGATGGCGTCGTCGATCAGCGCCCGCTGCTTCTGCAGGCGGGCAAGCTGCTTCTCCGACTTGTCCAGCGCCAGCCGCAGCTGCTTGGTGTTGGAACCGGTCGGATCGTATAGATCCATCATCTGCTTGACGTCGCGCAGCGAAAACCCGACCTTGCGGCCGAGCAGGATCAGCTTCAGCCGGGCCTTGTCGCGGCGCGTGTAGAGACGGGTGGAACCGTCGCGCTGCGGGTTGAGCAGGCCCTTGTCTTCGTAGAAACGCAGCGTACGCAGCGTCACGCCGTATTTCTTGGCCATTTCGCCGATGCGGGCGAGATCCTCACCGGCTTCGACAGATGCATTATTGGTATTGGCCGCGGTCTCGCCGGCCGACATAAGCTTCATGGTCACTGGCTTTCCCCGTCTGGTGGCGTCGCGGTCCTGGACCATGCGTCGCCTGACTGGAAGCGGGGGCGTGCTTCCGGCCGTGGTTTCGACAAACAAAATCGCAAACAGCACACTCAAATGCGCCTTTTACGTTTACGTCAATTCTATACCGATAGCCGCCTCATGACGCAAGGGGCGTTCTGTGAAGGTGCTTTATGCCGCACCGCGGCAGCGGCCGCGAACTTCCTTCGAACTTCTTAAGCTTGGTTAACGCGTTGTTTACCACGTTGGGGGAAATGTGGGCGCGTCGGCTACCCGTGTTTATCCTGTATCGAATTTTTCACGGTTTTTCGGAGCGCGGGTGAACCCCCGGGAAGCTTGTCTTCCACCGTGGAAGCGCGGTCGCCTTCGTTCCGGCAGGGACTTGGGGAGCTGGTCGCAAGCCGGCCAATCTGAAAGACGGACGCACCGATGAACAGCAAGCGGTCCTATCTCGACACACTCAACGCCGGCAGGCAGCGCAAGCCGCAGACCACGCTCGAGCAACTGAACCGCTCGCTGGAGACGCTGGAACAGCGGCTGGGGCAGACCCGCGAAGAGGTGACGGCACGTCCCGCTCCGCGCCAATACGGCACCGACCCACGCTATCCCGCCACCGAGCCCCGCTATCCCGCCGTCGACCCGCGTTATCCCGCCGCCCAGCCGACCGGTCAGCAGCGCTGGTATGAGGATCCGCGGCCGGCGGCGCGCCCGCAGACCCCGGCGCCGACCCCCAGCTTCGACCAAAACTACCAGGCCATCGCCCGTGACATCGACCGCGTGCGCGGCCAGGAAGACAGCGTCGCCATGGTCGGCAAGATCGCCGGCGAGTTGCGCGGCATGCGCGAGGAACTGCGCCACCAGATGACGGCGGGACTGCAGCGCGAATTCGATGCGCTGCGCAAGGACATCGATCGCGCCTTCCAGGCGAACGGCAGGCCCGGCACAGCGGGCAAGGGCAGCGCCGAACTCGGTGTCGAATTCGAACGGCTTTCCGGCGCCATCAAGTCGCTGTCGGAGAAAAGCGACGACAGAAGCGTCAACATGCTGCGGCTGGAACTCGAGCAGGTGAAGGCCGCGCTCGACACGCTGGCGCGCGAGGAGAGCGTGCAGAAGGTCGATCGCCGCTGGGACGATTTCGACCGCCGCTGGACGGCTTTCGAAGACCGCGTCGACGCCGACCAGCGCAAGCGCTCCGACGACCCTGCCCTTGCGGGGCTGACCGACCGGCTGGAGCAGATCAGCAACGCCGTCAACAATCTGCCGGAATCGCTGTCGCTGCGCTCGCTCGAGGATAAGGTGCGCACGCTGGCCAGCGCCGTCGAACACTTCGCGGGCCAGCAGGACAATCGCGGCGGCGACACGCTTGCCATGATCGACGAGCGGCTGGACGAGATTTCCCGCGCCATCGTTGCCTCGACCGTCGCGGCACAGGCCAATTCGGTCGACCACGAAGCCTTCGACCGCATCGAGAAGCGCATCGACTCGCTCGCCCGGCAGATCGAGGAAGTGGCGCAGGATCGTCCCGGCACCGCGGTCATGGATCGCCTGAGCACGCTGTCGAGCCGCGTCGACGAACTCGCCGGCCGCGCCAATTTGCCCGAACAGGCGATGGAACGGCTAGCCAAGCAGATCACCCTCATCGCCGACAAGATCGACCAGGCGCCGGCCATGCCCGATGCCGATTACATCTTCCACGGGCTTGAGCAGCGCTTCGACGTGCTGTCAGGCATGATGGAACGCCGCCAGGGCGATGCCATCGAACAGGGAAACATGCTGTTTCGCGATCTCGAACGTCGTCTCGATGAGGTTGCCGACCGGCTCGACCAGCGCCTTGCGCCGCAGATCGACAGCGCCGGCATCATGGAGGCCATCGACGCCCGCTTCACCGCACTCGCCACGCGCATGGAGACGCGCGTCGCCGATCCTGGCGGCGAAGCGGCGATCCGCGGACTGGAAAGCCGGCTCGAGGACATTTCCAGCCGGCTCGACGCCTCTGCGGCCCAGGTGGCCGGCATCGATCCGGCGCTGATCCGCAGCCTGGAGGCGCAGGTCGCCGGCCTGTCCGCCCATCTGTCCAGGCCCAGCACGCCGCTACCGGAATTCGAGGACATCAGCCCGCGCCTCGACGAAATCGAGAAGGCGCTGGCCGGTACCCGTGATTCCATCCTCGGCGCGGCACGCGAAGCGGCCGAGAACGCGGTGCGTTCGCTGGCCGGGTCGAACGCCAATGCATCGGCGGTTTCCGGACTCGCCCAGGACCTGAAAACGCTGGAGACGCTGACACGGCGTTCCGACGAGCGCAATTCGCGGACTTTCGAGGCCATCCACGACACACTGCTCAAGATCGTCGACAGGCTGGGTTCGCTGGAAACCGGTGAACCGCCCGAAGCGGTAAGCGAACTCCTTGACACGCGCCAGGATGAGGCGGCCGGCAAGCGCCGCACACGAACCGCCAAGATGGCTGTCGAAGCGCCGTCGATGGATATCGACGAGCCGATGCCGCTGACCGGCGACATGGCCGATCTCGATGGCCGCGCCGCCACCATAATGCGTAACGAACAAGGTCCGCGCAGCGACCTCGGTATGCGTGGCGACCTGGGCACGCGCTCGCCGGCGGAAGCCGCCGCTGCCGCCGCCATGGCCGCACTCGGCTCCGACACCATCGCGGAGAGGGATCAGCCGGCAGGCCGCAAATCGATGTTCGGCGGGCTGGCCCGCGCCTTCAGGGGCAAGAAGGCGGCTGATATTCCGCCGCTGGCCGGTTCGGCGCCGAGCAGCGATATTCCGACTGTCGATCTCGACGAGCCGCTCGACCCGAAAGCGGCCAACCGCCCGCTGGAGCCAGGCTCCGGCGCACCCGACCTCAACGCCATCATGAAGCGGGTACGCGACGAGCGTGGTCAGCCGGCAAAGCTTGGCGAAAGCGACGCCGCGAAATCGGATTTCATCGCAGCCGCGCGGCGCGCGGCGCAGGCCGCCGCCGCGGAGGCCGACGCCCTGAAGCGCCAGTCGACGGTGAAAGGCCCTGTGAAGGCGCTCAGGATCGGCGACCTGCTCAAGGCGCGGCGCAAGCCGATCCTGATGGCGGCGGCGGCGATCATGCTGGCGCTTGCCGGCCTGCAGCTCGGCAAGGCGTTCCTCTCGGATCCCGTTCAGGTGGCAAACAACGACGCCGCACCGATCGTTGCCGCGCAGCCAGTGCAGACGGCATCCGTCGACACGGCGAGCCAACCGAAGACGGAAGTCCAGCCGGCAGCGACGGACAACGCACCGGCCCGTGCCGTCAGGCAGGCCGAAGCATCCGCGCCCCCGACCAAGGACGACATGGCGGCGCAGACCGCCCTGGCGATGCCATCGGACATGGACGCTATGGCGAATACGGTGCCGGTTGCGGAGCCCGCAGCCCCGCCTGCCGCTTCGGCCGCCCCTTCTGGCCCGATGGCTTCGGCCGCTCCGGCGCCGGCGGAACCTATTGCCACAACCCCGATGGATGCGACGGCCTCCGAGCCGGCCAATGTCGCCGGCGCTGCGCAACCGACGAATACCGATGCCCAGCCGGCGGCGGCTGCCCCAACGGCGGCCAACGAGACCATCGCCAAGGACACGACCGGCGCCGTTGCGCCGGCAGATGCTTCCAAGACGGCAGCCGCAAACAAGTTCGACATTCCGGCCGATGCCGGCCCGGCCGCGCTGCGCGATGCCGCCGCTGGTGGCGACGCCAAGGCGCTGTTTGAGATCGGCTCGCGCTACGCGGAATCGCGCGGCGTCAAGGAAGACATGGCGGCAGCCGCCAAATGGTACGAGAAATCAGCGGAACTCGGTTTCGCGCCGGCCGAATACCGCATCGGCAATTTCTATGAGAAGGGCATCGGCGTCGCCCGCGACATCAAGAAGTCGAAGACCTGGTACCAGCTGGCCGCCGAGCAGGGCAATGCCAGCGCCATGCACAATCTGGCTGTGTTGTTCGCCATGGCCGCCGATGGCGTGACCGACAATGAATCGGCCGCGCACTGGTTCCAGGAGGCCGCCGATCTCGGCGTCAAGGACAGCCAGTTCAATCTCGGCATCCTCGCCGCCAAGGGCGTCGGCATGAAGCAGAACCTCGAGGAATCCTACAAATGGTTCGCGCTCGTCGCCAAGACCGGCGACAAGGATGCGGCCGCCAAGCGTGACGAGATCGCCAATGCGCTGCGGCCCGAGCAGCTCGAGCGGGCGCGCGCCGCGACCGAACTGTGGAAAGCCAAGCCGCTCAATGCGGCGACCAATTCGGCCGACATTCCCGAATCCTGGCAGGAAGGCACGCCGCAGATGACCGCCGGCATCGACATGAAGAAGGCGGTCAAGAACATCCAGCTCATCCTCAACAAGAACGGCTATGACGCCGGCGGCGCCGACGGCGTCATGGGCGAGAAGACCAAGAACGCGATCATCGCCTTCCAGACCGACAACAAGCTGCCTGCGACCGGCGCCGTCGATGAAAAACTGGTGCGGGCGCTGCTGGCGCGCAAATAACAGCGAAGCGTCGTTTCCACGACGCTCTTGCCACACATTTGCCTGTTAACTGATTGAGATATTTTTTGTTTCAGCGCGGCGACGGGGTTTGACCCCGCCGCCGCGTTGGCGCAAGGAAAAATTGGCTTTTCGGTGCGAGACTGCCCAGAACGGCTGTATTCGCCGACAGGCAAACTGATCGAGACTGACGGGTGGGCATCTATCTCCCGATTGCGGAAATTTCCGTCAACGTCTTCGTGCTGCTGGCCATGGGCGCTGCAGTGGGCTTCCTGTCGGGCATGTTCGGCGTCGGCGGCGGCTTCCTGATCACGCCGCTCCTGATCTTCTACAACATCCCTCCGGCGATCGCGGTCGCCACCGGCGCCAACCAGGTCATCGCCTCTTCCGTCTCCGGCGTGCTTTCGCACATGAAGCGGGGGACGCTCGACTTCAAGCTCGGCGGCGTGCTTCTGGCCGGCGGCATCATTGGCTCCACCGCCGGTATCTACGTGTTCGCCTTCCTGCGCCGGCTTGGCCAGCTCGACCTGTTCATCTCGCTGCTTTATGTCGTGCTGCTCGGCACGGTCGGCGGGCTGATGCTGGTCGAAAGCATCAATGCACTGCGGGCCACACGCAGTGGTGCTGCCCCCGTGCTGAAGAAATCCGGCCAGCACAACTGGATCCACCGGCTGCCGCTGAAGATGCGCTTCAGGGCGTCGAAACTGTTCGTCAGCGTCATTCCGGTGCTTGGCCTTGGCGCCGGCATCGGTTTCCTGTCGTCGATCATGGGCGTCGGCGGCGGCTTCATCATGGTGCCGGCGCTGATCTATCTGCTCAAAGTGCCGACCAACGTCGTCATCGGCACTTCGCTGTTCCAGATCATCTTCACCTCCGCCTACACCACGCTGGTCCACGCCACCACCAACCAGACCGTCGATGTCGTGCTGGCCTTCCTTTTGATGGCGGGCGGCGTTGCTGGCGCGCAATATGGCGCGAAGGCCGGCCAAAGGCTGCGCGGCGAGCAGCTCAGGGCGTTGCTGGCGCTGCTGGTGCTGGCGGTGGCGATCCGGCTCGCCATCGATCTCTTCGTCACTCCGCCCAATCTCTTTTCGCTGTCCGCCGCGGGCCTCAACTGATGACGGGCCCGAAAGCGTTCGCAGCCGCCATTCTCCTGTCGTTGCTGGCGGCCGCCGTGCCGGCGAAGGCACAGACACCATTGGTGGAAGGCATCCAGATCGGACTCTCCACCGACAACGTCTCGATCACCGCCGGCTTTTCCGGTGCCGACCTGACCATCTTCGGCTCGCTGGAAAATCCCGACCCGCTGGTTGCCCGTCAAGGCAGATACGATGTCATCGTCGTGCTCGAGGGGCCGCCACGATCGGTGGTGGTGCGCCGCAAGGACCGGGTGCTCGGCGTCTGGGTCAATCTGGACTCCGAAACCTTCGAGAACGTGCCGATGTCCTATTCGGTGGCGACGACACGACCACTGCAGGACATCACCGAACCCAACAGCTACAAGCAGCTGTCGCTCGGCGCCTCCAACCTCTATATGCAGCCCGCCGACGCCGGCGACAGCCCGGCGACGATCTCGGAATTCACCGCGGCGCTGCGCGAGCGCAAGGCGGCGACCGGCCTCTACAGCGAGAATGTCGGCGGCGTGCAATTCCTGTCGCAGAACCTGTTTCGCGCCACCGTCAGGCTGGCGCCGAACGTGCCGGTCGGCACCCACAAGGCGCGCGCGTTCCTGTTCAAGAGCGGCGTGTTCATCAAGGAGAGCTCGGCCCAGCTCGAAATCCGCAAATCCGGCTTCGAGCAGTCGATCTTCCGTGTCGCGCACAATTATTCCTTTCTTTACGGCGTCTTCGCCATATCGCTGGCCATGCTGACGGGCTGGCTCGGCAGGCTGATCTTCCGCAAGGACTGAGACGGCCAAAAGGGGGTTTCCCTTTCCCGCGCCATGCTATAGACCGCACCTCCCCGCCCAACGGGCAAGCACGCACAATTCAATTCGGCAGAGCGGTCCGGTCGCCCGGAACCACAGCGCACGCTTCTCCCGCGAGCGCCGATCCGCTGTCTGCCGCCAATGACAGGAGGCTGCTTTGCGACCAGCATTCGCCGGTATCGATTTCGGCACGTCGAACTCCACGGTCGGCGTGGTCCGCAACGGGCAACCCCACCTCGTCGCGCTTGAAGGCGGCCAAGTCACGCTGCCCAGCGCGGTGTTCTTCAATTTCGAGGACGGCCGCATCTGTTTTGGCCGCCAGGCCATCGCCAACTACACCGACAGCGTGGAGGGCCGGCTGATGCGCTCGCTGAAGAGCGTGCTGGGCAGCTCGTTGGCGCATGAGAAGACGCGCATCAAGGCGCGCTCGATCGGCTTCATGGAGATCATCGGCCTGTTCCTCGGGCATCTCAGGAAGAAGCTTGAAGAAGATGGCGGCGATCTGGTCGAGACCGTGGTGCTCGGCCGTCCGGTGCAGTTCGTCGATGACGACCCGCAGGCCGATGCGAACGCGCAGAGCGACCTGGAAAAGGCCGCGCATGCCCAGGGCTTCAAGCACATCGCCTTCCAGTTCGAGCCGATTGCCGCGGCGCTCGACTATGAGCAGAGGGTGACGCGCGAGGAACTGGCGCTGATCATCGACATGGGCGGCGGCACGTCCGACTTTTCCGTCGTACGCGTCTCGCCGGAGCGTGCCCGATTGCCGGACCGCAAGGACGATATCCTGGCCAGCCGGGGTGTCCATATTGGCGGTACGGATTTCGACCGGCTGCTCAGCATCGCCCATGTGATGCCGCAGCTCGGCTATTTGACCCCGACCAAGGACGGCAAGCGCAATCTACCGGCGAGCTATTTCATCGATCTTGCGACATGGCAGCGCATCAACCTGGTCTACACCGCCAAGGCGATGACGCATCTGCGCCAGATCCGCTACGAGGCCGCCCGCGCCGACCTGGTCGACCGCTTCATCCATATCGTCGAGCACCGTTATGGGCACGCGCTGGCGGCATTGGTCGAAAAGGCCAAGATAGAGTTGACCGACCTGTCATCGGCCGAAGTCGCGGTGAGGCTATCCGATGTGGAGTTCGCCGCCGAAATCACGCGCGACGGGCTGGACGCCACCATCGCCCGGGAGATCGAGCGGGTCACGGCTACGGTGGCTGAGACCATGCGCGACGCTGCGGTCAAGCCGTCCGACATCACCGCGGTGTTCCTGACCGGCGGGTCGACCGCGATCCCGCTGGCAAGACGGGAAATCCTGTCGCTGGTGCCGCAGGCTTCCGTCATCGACGGCGACATGTTCGGCTCGGTCGGGCTTGGCCTGGCTTTGGATGCCCAGCGCAAGTTCGGCTGATCACACTGAACCGCTTCCGCTCGTTTCGGCGCCGAGATGCGCCTTGAGCGCCATCTGGGCCAGGCTTGCCTGGCGGTCGCGGTGGGTGATCATGGCGAAGTCGCGTTTCGGCAGTTCGAGCGGCACGGACCGCAGGCTGCCTTCGGCAACGGCGCGTCCGACGACGAGCTCTGAAATGATGGTGGCGCCGGCGCCCGCCTCGACCGCCTGGCGAACCGCCTCATTGCTGGGCAGCACCAGGAACACCTGCAGATCGGCAAGCGAAATCCCCTCGCGCCGCGCCAGATCCTCCAACACCTCGCGCGTGCCCGAACCGCCTTCGCGGATGATCCAGCGCAGGCCCTTGATGTCGGGACGGCCCGGTGCGGTTTCGACGATATCGGGATGTGACGCGGCAACCACCAGCATCAACCGGTCGGTGTCGACCTTGGCGCGGCGCAATATGTCGGATTCGGTGCGTCCCTCGACCAGGCCGAGATCAGCGGTTCCATCCAGCACGCTGGCCTCGACCTGCCTTGTGTTGCCGATGCTGACGCTCAGCCGCACCGCGGGATAGGCCTCGTGAAAGGACGCCAGCCTTCGCGGCAGCCAGTAGCTGGCGATGGTCAGGCTGGCGGCGATGGAGAGGCTGCCGGCGACCGTCTGCGAGACATGTTCCAGCACATTGCGCGCGGCAGCGGCCCGCTCGAGCACGGCCTTGGCCTCCGGCAGGAACCGGTGGCCGGTCTGGGCGAGCTCGATGTTGCGGCCGACGCGGTTGAACAGATGAACGCCGTGCTGCTCTTCAAGCGCGCGGATGGCAGCCGACGCCGCCGACTGGGAGATACCCAAAAGCTCCGCCGCCTTGGTCATGTGGCCGCGCTCGGCGACGGCGACGAAAATGCGCAACTGATCCAGGGTCATGATGATATTAAGAACCAATATCGATCGAATTTACAAGAACAACTGATTAGACGGATCGATAGCTTCATTCTACATTTTCACGCGAAGTTAGAAAAAATTCGCCAGCGGATGGCAGAGACTAAAATGATCGGGCGGTTCAAGTCCCTTCTCGCGCATTGGACCCGCGGCATTCGCAGACGGCTGGCCGGTGATCGCTATCACCCGGAAGAGCATTACATGCGCGGCCCCGGGCCGAAGACGCGGGCCAAATCGGCCGGCCGCGCGGGCACATCCGGATCATGAGGCATCCACCGCCGCGCGGCGCGAATTCGGCACCATCGCAACGCCCGCTTGCCGACACGCGCGCGCCCGATGAAAGGGACGGCGTCGACACCTCGCCTGGCATTTCCGACAGCATCGCCAAGACGACCTGCTATATGTGCGCCTGCCGCTGCGGCATCGATGTGCACATCAAGGACGGCAAGGTCCGCTACATCAACGGCAACAAGGACCATCCGGTCAATCGCGGCGTGATCTGCGGCAAGGGCAGTTCCGGCATCATGCAGCACTACAGCCCGGCCCGGCTGAAGAAGCCGCTGCTGCGCACGGGGCCGCGCGGCTCCGGCGCGTTCCGCGAGATCGAATGGGAAGAGGCGTTTTCGATCGCGACGGATCGGCTCTCGGCAGTTCGTCGCACCGATCCGAAAAAACTCGCCTTCTTCACCGGCCGCGACCAGTCGCAATCCTTGACCGGCTGGTGGGCAAGCCAGTTCGGCACGCCGAATTTCGCCGCCCATGGCGGCTTCTGTTCGGTCAACATGGCGGCCGGCGGGCTCTATTCGATCGGCGGCTCGTTCTGGGAGTTCGGCGAGCCTGACTGGGACAACACAAGATACTTCATGCTGTTCGGCGTCGCCGAGGACCATGATTCCAACCCGATCAAGATCGGGCTGGGCAAGCTCAAGGCGCGCGGCGCCAAGGTGGTGTCGATCAACCCGTGCCGCACCGGTTACAATGCGATTGCCGACGACTGGATCGGCATCCGGCCCGGTACGGACGGCCTGTTTGTGTTCGCGCTCATCCACGAACTGCTGAAGGCCGGCCGCGTCGATCTGGATTATTTGCTCCGCTACACCAACGCCCATGTCCTCGTCGTGCAGGAGCCTGGCGCCGCCGACGACGGGCTGTTCGTCAGGGACGCCGACGGCGATCCGCTTGCCTGGGACAGGATGGCGAAAACCGCCGTCAAGGCAACCGACCCGGAAGCAAAGCCGGCGCTGACCGGCAGCTTCGAAGTCGGCGGCCGCCGCTGCGCGCCGGTGTTCCAATTGATCGCCGACCGCTACCTCGATGACAGCTATGCGCCGGATGCGGTCGCGCAGCGTTGCGGCATTCCGGCCGATACGATCCGCCGGATCGCCGCAGAGCTTGCCCATGTCGCCTTCGAACAGGCGATCGAACTGCCCATCGCATGGACCGACTGGGCCGGGCGCCGGCACGAGACGATCAAGGGCCGGCCGGTTTCGATGCATGCCATGCGCGGTATATCAGCCCATTCGAACGGTTTTCACTCCTGCCGCGCCATCCATCTGTTGCAAGTGCTTCTGGGCACGGTCGATGTTCTAGGCGGCTTCCGCTTCAAGCCGCCCTATCCCCGGTCGGCGCCACCAGGCCCGAAACCCGCCGGCAAGATCGTCAAGCCGATGACGCCGCTGGACGGCATGCCGCTTGGTTTCGTCTGCGGACCGGACGACCTGCTGGTCGATGAAGACGGCACGCCGACCCGCATCGACAAGGCCTATTCATGGGACGCGCCGCTGGCCGCGCACGGCCTGATGCACACCGTCATCCGCAATGCCTGGGCCGGCGATCCCTACCCGATCGACACGCTGATGATGTACATGTCGAATATGGCCTGGAATTCCTCGATGAACACCGTCGAGACGATTCGTATGCTGACCGACCATGACGAGGCAGGCAACTACAAGATTCCCTTCATCATCTATTCCGATGCGTACTATTCCGAGACGGTGCCGTTCGCCGACCTCGTGCTGCCGGATACCACCTATCTCGAGCGCCATGATTGCATCAGCCTGCTCGACCGGCCGATCAGCCATGCCGACGGGCCGGGCGATGCCATCCGCCATCCCGTCGTCGAGCCGGACCGTGACGTCAGGCCGTTCCAGTCGGTGCTGATCGAGCTGGGCGCGCGGCTTGGCCTGCCCGGTTTCGTCAATGATGACGGAGCGGCCAGATATGCCGATTATGCCGACTATATCGTCAACCACGAGCGCACACCGGGCATCGGACCGCTGGCCGGCTGGCGCGGCAAGGACGGGACGTCGATCGGCAGGGGCGAGGCCAATCCGGACCAGTTGCAGCGCTACATCGACAATGGCGGCTTCTGGCATCACGACTTCGCTCAGGACCAGCGCTACTACAAGATGGCCAACCGCTCCTATCTCGATTTCGCGGTGCAGATGGGTTTCATCCCTAAAGCGGAGCCGATCATCTTCCAGCTCTATTGCGAGCCGTTGCAGCGGTTTCGGCTCGCTGCACGCGGCCATGGCCGTGTTCAGCCGCCGGAGGCCGAGCGCCAGCGCATCGAGACCTATATGGATCCGCTGCCGTTCTGGTACATGCCGTTCGAGGAAGCGGTGGTCGACCTGGAAAAATACCCGCTGCACGCGCTGACGCAGCGACCAATGCACATGTATCATTCCTGGGGAGCGCAGAATGCGTGGCTGCGGCAGATCACCAGCCAGAACCGGCTGTTCGTGCATCACCGGACCGCAGGAGATCTCGGCCTTGTCGATGACGACTGGGTGTGGATCGAAAGCATCAACGGCAAGGTCAAGGGGCAGATCAAGCTGGTCGACGGGGTGAACGAAAGCACGGTCTGGACCTGGAACGCGATCGGCAAAAGGCGCGGCAGCTGGGGCCTGAAGGATGATGCCGCCGAGAGCAATCGCGGCTTCCTGCTCAACCATATCATCGGCGATCAGACATCGGCCGACGCGCAGGGCAAACGCTATTCGAACTCCGATCCGGTCACCGGCCAGGCCGCGTGGTTCGACCTGCGCGTGCGCATCGTCAAATGCGCTGATGAGGAAGCCGGCTTCACCGAGCCGCAATTCGAGCGTTTCGACCAACCGCCGCATTTCGAGCCTTCGCCCGATATCCTTCGCTTCGGCGCCAAATTCCGCCAAGCAAGAGAGGCCGCGCAATGACCTGCCTGCCAAGCCAAAGCGGCAAGAAACTCGGCCTGGTCATCGACCTCGATACCTGCGTCGGTTGCCAGGCCTGCGTCACCGCCTGCAAGGAATGGAACACCGGCGGCCACATGGCGCCGCTGACCGACATCGACCCCTATGGCGGCCATGTCGACGGCGTCTGGTTCAACCGCGTGCACAGTTATGAGCACACCACCGAGATGGGCGGGCGCACGGTCAACTTCCCGCGCTCCTGCCTGCATTGCGAGACGCCGGCCTGCGTCACCGTCTGCCCGACCGGCGCTTCCTACAAGCGCGCCTCGGACGGCATCGTGCTGATCGACGAGGACAAATGCATCGGCTGCAAATTGTGCAGTTGGGCCTGCCCCTATGGGGCTCGCGAATTCGACACCGATGTCGGCGTGATGAAGAAATGCACGCTCTGCGTCGACCGCATCTACAACGACAATCTGGCCGAAGAAGACCGTGTGCCGGCCTGCGTCGCGGCCTGCCCGACCAGCGCCCGGCACTTCGGTGATCTCGGCGATCCCCACTCCGCCGTCTCGCAACTGGTGGCGGAGCGCGGCGGCGTCGACCTGATGGCGGAACTCGGCTATCACCCGACCAACAAATATCTGCCGCCGCGCGCCCATACGCAGCGTGCCGCATCGGTGCCGGCGAAGGCGCTGGAGCCGGTGCGGGCCGAAGGCGGCTTCCTCGGCTGGGTCGATCGCATGCTTTCGAACTGACATCCATGCATCCAGCCTTCTCCGTCGTCTTCTTCACCACCGCCACCGGCGCCGGCTATGGGCTGCTGGCGCTGCTTGGGGTGCTCGGAGGCTTCCAGATCATCCCGCCCGATTTCTGGCTCGGCCTCGTCGGCATGGGCCTGGCGCTCGGCCTGATCGTGGCCGGGCTGTTGTCCTCGACAGGTCATCTCGGCAGACCCGAACGCGCCTGGCGGGCGTTCTCACAATGGCGCAGCTCCTGGCTGTCGCGCGAAGGCGTTGCCTCGGTCATCACCTTCATCCCGGCGGGACTGTTCGGGCTCGGCTGGGTGTTCCTTGGCCGCACTGGTGGCTGGGCGGCCATTGCCGGATTGCTGGCCGCCATCGGTGCGACCGTCACCGTCTGCACCACCGGCATGATATATGCCTCTCTGAAGCCGATCGCCCAGTGGCACAGCCACTATACTTTGCCGGCCTATCTGATCTTCGCGGCCATGACCGGCAGCGTTCTGTTGAACGCGCTGCTGCAGGGCTTCGGCGTCGCCTCGGTGGCCGTGCTGGCATTGTCGCTGCTCGCCACTCTTGCCGGCTGGGGCTGGAAGCTCGCGACCTGGCGCTACAACGACCGGCTCAAGATTTCGACCACCGCCAACACCGCGACGGGGCTGGCCGGCGGCACGGTGCGGTCGCTGGAATGGCCGCATACGGAGGAAAACTATCTGCTTAAGGAAATGGGCTTTCGCATTGCGCGCAAGCATAGCGCGAAACTGCGGCGGATCGCACAGGCATTGGCCTTCTCTCTGCCCGTCCTGCTGCTCGCCGCCACCTTCGCCTTGCCGTGGCCCTTTGCGGCGATCCCGTCGGTGCTCGCCGCGATCATCCAGTTCGCCGGCATGCTGGTCGAGCGCTGGCTATTCTTCGCTGAGGCAAAGCACACGGTCACTCTGTATTACTGCAGATAGGGCTCTCAGCCCGGCCGCAGCATCGAGCGGGAGATGGCGAAGATGCGGTCGCTGCCAAGCATGTAGGCCATCAGCGATTCCAGGCGGAACAGCCCGGCATAGGCGCGGTCGAGCACGTTGAGCGAGCCGGTATAGGCGCCGAAGGCCGGCATGATCATGCGGCCGCCATCGCCGGCAAAGCAGCGCCGCCGCACCGAACGGCCGCGCTGGACGATGCGCGCGCAAGGATGGAGATGGCCTGCGATCTCGCCCTCGACGCGCACTTTCGACGGTTCATGTCGAAACAGCAGCGAGCCGATGGCCAGTTCCCGCACCGTTTCACCGGGAAGATCGGCCGGCGCTTCCGGATCGTGATTGCCCGCGACCCAGAACCAGTCGCGGCCTGCCATCAGCGCTTCCAGCCGCTCGCGAAAACTCGCATGCATGCGCTCGGCGCCGCCGCCATCGTGAAAGGAGTCGCCCAGGCTGATGACGATCGACGGCTGGTAGTCCAATATGACGGCCTGCAGACGCAGCAAGGTCGCGCCGGTGTCATAAGGCGGGATCAGCGTGCCGCGTCTTGCCAGCGACGAGCCTTTTTCCAGATGCAGGTCGGAGACCGCCAACAGCCTGAGTTCGGGAAAATAGAGCACGCCGCGCGGATCGCAGACCGCACGTTCGCCGGCGACGCCTATCATCTCAGCCTCGGCAATCAGCGACGTGCGCGCCAGCGAAAAATTCATTTCTCACTCATTTCCGGCCCCATAGCCTCTTCGACCAAAGTCGCCGCATCCATCAGCAGTGTTTCATCGGCTTCGCCGTTCACCGGCATCTTGCCGATCTCGAGCATGATCGGCACGGCTAGTGGCGAAATCTGCTCGAGATTCTTATGCATGATTCGACCCTGGACGCGCGAGAGCATGTCGGCAAGTCTGCTGACATCGAGCAGACCGGCCGCCGCATCGGCACGTGTCGCCTGCAGCAGAATATGGTCCGGCTCATGGCTGCGCAGCACATCGTAGATCAGGTCGGTCGACACGGTGACCTGACGGCCGCTCTTCTCCTGGCCCGGATGGCGTTTCTCGATCAGCCCCGAAATCAGCGCGCAATTGCGGAAGGTGCGCTTGAGAAGCCAGCTGTCGGCCAGCCAGGCTTCGAGGTCGTCGCCCAGCATATCCTCGTCGAACAATGCGCCGAGAGACGGTTTCCTGGATTTGAACATCGCGCCCATATCGCCCAGCGACCATATGGCAAGGGCGTAATCAGTGGCGACAAAGCCAAGCGGCCTGGCGCCTGCCCTGTCGAGGCGCCGGGTAAGCAACATGCCGAGCGTCTGGTGGGCCAGCCTGCCTTCAAAGGGATAAGCGACCAGATAGTAGCGGTTGCCGCGTGGAAAGGTCTCGATCAGCAGGTCATCGCGTTTGGGCAGAACCGATTTGTCGGCCTGGAATCGCAGCCAGTCGGCCACCTGCTCCGGCAGCTTCTTCCAGCGCTGCGGATCGTCCAGCATCATGCGGACCTGCTCGGCAAGGTAGGTCGAAAGCGGGAACTTGCCGCCGCCATAATAGGGCACCTTGGCGTCGCTGCCGGGCGCGTTCGACACGAAGCATTCATTCTCGCGAATGCCTTCGAAGCGCAGCACTTTGCCGGCGAACATGAAGGTGTCGCCATGCGTCAGCGTTTCGAGGAAGGCCTCCTCGATCTTGCCGAGGACGGCGCCGCCGCGTGTGGCCGAGCCTTTGCTGCCTGCTTTGACGTAACGCACGTTGAGTGCCGGCACTTCGATGATGGTGCCGACATTCAGCCGGTATTGCTGAGCCACGCGCGGGTTGGAGACGCGCCACAACCCGTCCTTGTTCAGGCGGATACGAGCATAGCGCTCGTAATTCTTCAGCGCATAGCCGCCGGTGGCGACGAAATCGATGACGCGGTCGAAGGTAATCCTATCGAGGCTGGTGTAGGGTGCCGCCGCTCGTACTTCGTCATAAAGATCGTCGGCACGGAACGGTGCGCCGCAGGCGCAGCCGAGCACATGTTGCGCCAGCACATCGAGGCCGCCATCGACCAGCGGCGGCGTGTCCTGCGCGCCAAGATAGTTGGCATCGAGGGCAGCCCGGCATTCGAGCACCTCGAAACGGTTGGCAGGGATCAAGATCGCCTTGGACGGTTCATCCATCCGGTGGTTGGCACGGCCAATGCGCTGCGCCAGCCGGCTCGCCCCCTTCGGCGCGCCGACATGCACGACCAGATCGACATCGCCCCAGTCGATGCCGAGATCGAGCGTCGATGTCGCGACAATGGCGCGCAACGCGTTCTCGCCCATCGCCTTCTCGACGCGCCGCCGCTGGCCGACATCGAGAGAGCCGTGATGAAGCGCGATCGGCAAGGTGTCCTCGTTGACCCGCCACAATTCCTGGAAAAGCAGCTCCGCCTGGCTGCGGGTGTTGACGAACAGCAGGGTCGTCTTGTGGCGCTTGATCTCGCGGTAGATCTCCGGCGTGGCGTAGCGCGCCGAGTGTCCCGCCCAAGGCACGCGCTCTTCGGAATCGAGGATGGAAATCTCAGGCTTCGCCCCACCCGTGACGACGATCAATTCGGACATGTCGCCGGGTGGATTCTGGTTGACCAACCAGCGTCGCAGTTCGTCCGGCTCGGCCACCGTCGCCGACAGGCCTATCGTCTGCAAGCCTGGAACAAAGCTGCGCAGCCGTGCCAGGCCAAGCGCCAGAAGGTGTCCACGTTTGGACGTTACCAGCGAATGCAACTCATCGAGGACGACGTAGCGCAGGTCCTGGAAGAAGCGTCTGGCGTCGCCTGCAGCAATCAGAAGCGCCAGTTGTTCCGGGGTGGTCAGCAAAATATCCGGCGGCACCAGCTTCTGGCGCTGGCGCTTGTGGGAGGGCGTGTCGCCGGTGCGCGTCTCGATGCTGATCGGCAGACCGATCTCCTCGACCGGCTTGCCGAGATTGCGCTCGATGTCGACGGCGAGCGCCTTGAGCGGCGAGATGTAAAGCGTGTGGATGCCGCGATGCGCCTGCCCGGGCTTACGCCTTGGCCTCACCGCCAGTTCGATCAGCGAAGGCAGGAAACCGGCCAGCGTCTTGCCGGCCCCGGTCGGGGCGATCAACAGCACCGATTGGCCGCCTTGGGCCTTCGCCAGCAATTCGACCTGATGAGCGCGCGGCGACCAGCCTTTCTCGCCGAACCATCTGAGGAATGGCTCAGGCAGGGCAATAGCGGCATTCTGCTCGGCAAGGCGCGGCTCAACTGTCACGCGCCAGAGTTAGCGCGGCTACGGGCGATCGCCAAGGAAAATCGGAACAAAAGGGGATCGCTCTTCCCTTCTCCCCTTTTGGGGGAAGGACAGGCGCTTGTGCTACGGCCTGCGAAACCCTGTCGGCCCGCCATAGAGATAGCCTATCCGGGCGATGGCGTCCTTCAGGCCTTCGCGCGAGACCAGCATGGTGTGGCCGTTGGCATGAATCATGGTCTCGGCGTCGGTCATGACGGCGACATGACCTTTCCAGAAGACGAGGTCGCCCCGGCGCAATCCGGCATAGTCCGGGCCGGGTTCGAGCGGCTCGCCGACGCTTGCCGCCTGCATGTCGGAATCGCGCAGCACGTTTTCGCCCGTCATGCGCATCGCCAGTTGCACCAGGCCGGAACAATCGATGCCGAAGCCGGATGTGCCGCCCCACAGATAGGGTGTGCCAAGAAACGTCTCGGCAACCGCGACATAGTCGGCGGCGTTTTCTCCGATTGGCCTGAGGTGGCCAGCGATGATCGCTTCGCCCGACGGCAGGACGGCATAGTGCGTGCCGCGCGTCTCGGCGGCGCCCGTCACCGTCACCGTCGACCCCATCGACAGCTGTCCCGCGATCGGAAAGCGCAGATCCGGACCGGGATAGAGAAAGGTGCGGGGCACCGAGACGATATGGGTGGGTGCATGGTCGCGTCCGCCCAACATGGTGTTGGCGACATAGCCGACATAGCCGTCGCGTTCGGCCTGGATCCAGGCCCAGTCTTCGGCATCCTCAAAAACCAGCACATCGTCGCCGAACAGGGCTTGTGTGTTGATGCCGGCATCCGCACGCGGCGCCTTGCGGATGTCGGCCACCGAGGCCGAGATCCGCGCCGGCCGGCCGGCGACAAAGCGCTCGGCAGAAACCTCGCCTTTCAGCCTTGCGTCGGCAAGGTCGGAACGGAAGGCGTGGAGACGGGAATCGTGAGCGGTCAAAATCGGCAACCCTGTTGTATGGGCAAACGGTCAGATGGGCAGTTCATGGGCTCTGGCGATGATACCATCGCCGAAGCGCTCGACAAAGAGCGCGCCCTCGACCGTGCGTTTGATCAGCACGTTGCGCTTGTCGAGTTCGTCGCGATGGCGCGACACCAGCTTCAGCGCGCCCATCGTGTCGAGCGCGCGGGTGATCACCGGCTTGGTGACATTGAGGCGGGCGGCGAGCCCGCGCACGGTGTGCGGCGGCGGATCGAGATAGATGGTGAACAGGATCGCCGTCTGGCGCATGGTCAGGTCTGGCGCGTCGTCGCGCACCTGCGACAGCATCACTTGCTGCCACAGTCGCAAGGCCTGGCTCGGGCGCATCGCAATCGACATCGCGCCAGCATGACGGCAAATTGTTTCGGTTCCGTTTCAGTTTTTAGCGATTTGCCGGCTCTGCTTGCTACCACCCCATCAGCCAAAGCGTGTCGATATGATCCGCTCCAAAGCGCGAATGCCTTGCGCCTCACCACCCGCGGGGCCATGCGCACGGTCGGCGGGGTTCCAGGCAAAGATGTCTAAATGCGCCCAGCTCGCCGTCTTCTCGACAAAGCGCTTGAGGAACAGCGCCGCCGTGATCGAACCGGCGAAACCATCCGTGGTGACATTGTTGATGTCGGCGATCTTCGACGACAGTTTCGCATCGTAGGGCCGCCACAGCGGCATGCGCCACAGCGGATCCTCGACAGCCAGCGACGCCGCGGCGAGGTTCGAGGCCAGCGCCTCGTCGCCGGTATAGAAAGGCGGCAGATCGGGGCCAAGCGCGACACGGGCAGCTCCGGTCAGCGTCGCCATGTCGACCAGCAGCTGCGGCTCCTCGTCGTCGGCCAGCGCCAGCGCGTCCGCCAGCACGAGCCTGCCTTCAGCGTCGGTGTTGCCGATCTCGACAGTGATGCCCTTGCGGCTCGTCAGCACGTCTCCGGGTCGAAAAGCGTTGCCGGCAATCGAGTTCTCGACCGCGGGGATCAGCACGCGCAGCTGCACGTTCAGCCCGGCGGCCATGATCATCGAGGCCAGGCCAAGCACATTGGCGGCACCGCCCATGTCCTTCTTCATCAAGAGCATGCCGGATGACGGCTTGATGTCGAGACCGCCTGTGTCGAAGCAGACGCCCTTGCCGACCAGCGTCACCTTCGGCGCGCCCGGGTTCCCCCAGATCATGTCGATCAGACGCGGCGCGCCGGTCGAAGCACGACCGACGGCGTGGATCATCGGGAAGTTCCGCGTCAGCAGATCGTCGCCCTTGGTGACAGAGACTTCGGCCTTGTGAGCCGCGGCCAAGGTGCGCACCGCCATCTCCAGATCATCCGGTCCCATGTCGCTGGTCGGTGTGTTGACCAGATCACGGGCCAGGAAGACGCCATCGGCGATGCGGCGAACGCGCGCCGCGTCGACACCGGCCGGCACGTCGAAACGCAGCGCCTTGCCCGGCTTCTTGCCGTAACGGGTAAAGACATAGCCGCCGAGCGCCAGCGCGATTGCCGCGAGTTCCGGCTCGGCAGGAATGGAGGCGAAATGCCAGTCGCCTTCCGGCAGGGTTTTCGACAGTGCGCCGAGCGCGAGCGCGCCCTCCCCGTCGCCGATGCCGAACAGCGCGCCGGCAAGCGCGCCGTTTTCGCCGGGCAAGGCGAGCATCCTGCCTGCCTCGCCGGAAAAGCCGTTGGCCTTGGCCCAGCTGACCGCCGATGGCGCAAGGCCCGCGGCCTCGAGGCCGTCACGGGCCACCAGATGTACCGGCAGCGCACCTTGCAATTTCGTCTCGACGAGTTCGACAGGCATTCGATGTTCTCTCCTGCCGACCCTTCGCGAGTCGGCGCTTCTTAACTCTCCGTTAGGGTTAACAGAATATTTCTGCGGGAGGGAAGATGGCCACGCAATGGCCGCGCGCATGAATGGAGGCTTAGGTGTCGATGGCGACCAACCGCACAGTGAATGCCAGGGGAAAACGGTTCGTCACCACGGCCCTCATGCTGGCGCTCACGGCTGCCGTCGCCGGGTGCGGAACCAGCAGGATGACCACCGGCTCGATCGGTCGTACCAGCGGCAAGCCGCTGGACAGCATGTCGGCGGGAGAAGTGCACAATGCCACGGCCGCCCTCGGCCAGTCCTACTCCAGGAATCCCAACGACAAGCGAATCGCAACCAACTTCGCGGCCGCGCTGCAGATGGACGGCGATGCCGACCAGTCGCTTGCCGTGATGCGCAAACTGGCGATCGCCTACCCCAAGGATCGCGACGTGCTCGCCGCCTACGGCAAGGCGCTGGCTGCCAATAGCCAGTTCGAAGCGGCGCTCGACGCCGTGCGCCGCGCACAGACGCCGGAATATCCCGACTGGAAGCTGGTGTCGGCGGAAGCGGCCATCCTTGACCAGCTCGGTCAGAAGGACGATGCGCGCCAGCTTTACCGCAAGGCCCTCGAACTCAAGCCGAACGAGCCCTCGGTTCTCTCCAATCTCGGCATGTCCTATGTGCTGGAAGGGGATCTGCGCACCGCGGAAACCTATATGCGTTCGGCCGCCCAGCAGCCCAACGCCGACAGCCGCGTGCGCCAGAACCTGGCGCTGGTCGTCGGCCTGCAGGGCCGCTTCGACGAAGCCGAGAAGATCGCCTCGCAGGAGCTCTCGCCCGAGCAGGCACAGGCCAATGTCGCTTATCTCAGGCAGATGCTTGCGCAGCAGAATGCCTGGACACAGCTCAAGGATCAGGACAAGTCGAAGGCTGCAACCAACTGAGTGGACGAGCTACAAGGCTCCCAATTGAACAAAGAAGCCGCGCTGAGTTCAGCGCGGCTTCTTCGTTTGTCTCCGCGTGCCTCGCCGCTACTTGGCCGATGATGACGGATGATCGGTGCCGAAGATGCCGCGCTGGCTGACCTGGATGCCGGCCGGACCCAGGATGATGGCGAAAAGCACCGGCAGGAAGAACAGGATCATCGGCACGGTGAGCTTGGGCGGCAAGGCGGCGGCCTTCTTCTCGGCGGCATTCATGCGCTGGTCCCGGCTTTCGGCGGCAAGCACGCGCAATGCGTGCGCCACCGGCGTGCCGTAGCGTTCGGCCTGGACGAGCGCCTGCGACACCGATTTGACCGATTCCAGACCGGTACGGTTCGCAAGATTCTCATAGGCCTGCTTGCGTTCCTGCAGATAGGAAAGCTCGGCGTTGGTCAGGATGAATTCTTCCGCCAGAGCCACCGACTGCGCGCCGATCTCGTCGGCGACTTTGCGGAGCGCGGCTTCCACCGACATGCCTGACTCCACGCAGATCAGCATCAGGTCCAGCGCATCCGGCCACGCCATCTGGATCGACTGCTTGCGCTTGGTGGCGCGATTGTTGACATAGACGACCGGCGCGTAGAAGCCGCCATAGGCGACCAGGATGCAGACGAACAGCCGGATGACCAGGGGTTTGTCGGGCAATCCTCCGAGCACGAATATGTAGACCAGCCCCAGCGCGAAGCCGACAAAAGGCAAAACGAGGCGGAAAAAAAGAAACCGCGTCAGCGGGTTCTGTCCGCGAAAGCCGGCGACCTTGAGCTTCTGCAAGGTGCTCTCGTCGGCCAGTGCGCGCCGCAGGTCGAGCCGGTCGACAATGTTGCGCATGCCGACCGATTGTTGCTCGCGCAGGCCCTTGCGGCGGCGATCGGCCTCGCTTGCAAGCCGCGCGCGCTGCTTGGCGCGAAGCTCATCGCGCTCCAGTGCGACCGACTTCATGCGAGCCTTGAGCTGGTTTCCGCCGAATGCCGGCAGCAATGTAAAGACCGTCGCGAACACGGCGATGGCGACCAGCAGCGCGATCAGCAGGCTGGGGTCCGTCAGTGATTTGATGACTTGTTCGGTCATGCCGCGGCCCTAGACTTCAAAGTTCATCATCTTGCGCATGACCAGGATGCCGATCGACATCCAGACAGCGGCACAACCCAGTATCAGATTGCCAACGCTGGTGTTGAACAGCGGCATCAGATAGTCGGGGCTGGAAAGATAGACGAGAAAGGCAACGATGAAGGGCAGCGCGCCGATGATGGCGGCGGACGCCTTCGCCTCCATGGACAGCGCCTGCACCTTGGCTTTCATCTTCTTGCGATCACGAAGCACGCGTGAAAGGTTGCCCAGCGCCTCGGACAGATTGCCGCCGGCCTGCGACTGGATCTGGATGACGATGCCGAAGAAACTCGCCTCGGTGCACGGCATGGTTTCGGGCATGCGCAAGGTCGCGTCGGGGATCGAAATGCCCATCTGCTGCGAATCGACGATGCGGCGAAACTCCGCCTTCACCGGCTCGGGGGATTCGTTGGCGATCAGGCGCACCGCATCGTTCAGCGGCAGGCCGGACTTGACCGCGCGCACGATGATGTCGAGCGCGTTTGGAAATTCGTTGAGGAATGCCTTGACCCGGCGCGCGCGGCGAAACGATACGAACCAGCGCGGCAGGCCGAGCGCGCCAGCCAACAGCACGCCGGGCAAGACCAGCATCGGCGCGCCGACCACGAATGCGACCACCGTCAGCGCCAGACCGCATATGGCGGAATAGATGTAGAAACGCTCGATCGAGACCTTCATGCCGGCCTGTCGGAGTTGCGCCTTCAGCGGCGGCTTCTTGATGGCGCTGTCCTTGGTCTTCTGCTTCTCATCGAGTTCCTTCAGCGAATCCTGCACGGATTTCCGGCGCTTGGCCGCATCCGTCGCGCGGTCGCGCGTGGCCTTGACGATGGACCGGTCCGTCTCGGCGGTCTTGATGGTCTCCAGCCGCTTGCCAGCCTGTTTCTCGTTGCTGATCTGGGTGAACAGGAATGCATAGGCGACCGCGCCGGCACTGAAGCCGGCGAGTACGACAAACGCCAATACGGTGCCGTCAATTCCAAACATCGACCAGAACCCTCAACGCATCAGTCAGCGCGCTTCTCCATTGCCTCTAGCGCAACGGCGAGGCGCTGCTCCTCGCCGTAGTAGCGAGCCCGGTCCCAGAAATGCGGGCGGCCGATGCCGGTCGAGACATGCTCGCCCAGCAGCCTGCCGTTAGCGTCCTCGCCCTTGATGTTGTAGAGGACGATATCCTGCGTGATGATGACGTCGCCTTCCATCCCGATCACCTCGGTGATGTGAGTGATACGGCGCGATCCGTCGCGCAGACGCGCCGCCTGGATGATCACGTCGATGGAACCGACGACGATTTCACGCACGGTTTTCTGCGGCAGCGAATAACCGCCCATGGCGATCATGGATTCGATACGGTTCAGGCATTCGCGCGGGCTGTTCGAGTGGATCGTTCCCATCGAGCCGTCATGGCCGGTGTTCATCGCCTGCAGAAGATCGAACACTTCGGGTCCGCGCACCTCGCCAACGATGATGCGCTCGGGCCGCATGCGCAGGCAGTTCTTGACCAGGTCGCGCATCGTCACCTCGCCCTCGCCTTCGAGGTTGGGCGGACGGGTTTCCAGACGCACGACATGCGGCTGCTGCAGTTGCAGTTCGGCCGAGTCCTCGCAGGTGATGACGCGCTCGTCGCGGTCGATGTAGTTGGTCAGGCAGTTGAGCAGCGTCGTCTTGCCGGAGCCGGTGCCGCCCGAGATGACGATGTTGCAGCGAACACGACCGATGATCTTGAGCACTTCGGCGCCCTGCGGCGAGATAGCACCGAACTTGACCAGCTGATCGAGCGTCAGCTTGTCCTTCTTGAATTTGCGGATGGTAAGTGCGGTGCCGTCGATGGCGAGCGGCGGAGCGATGACGTTGACGCGGGAGCCGTCAGGAAGGCGGGCGTCGCAGATCGGGCTGGATTCATCGACACGGCGGCCAACCTGACTGACAATGCGCTGGCAGATGTTGAGAAGCTGCTGATTGTCACGAAAGCGAATGCCGGTCTGCTCGACCTTGCCGTTGACTTCGATGTAGACGTTCTTGGAGCCGTTGACCATGATATCGGCGATGTCGTCGCGGGCCAGCAATGGCTCGAGCGGCCCATAACCAAGCACGTCGTTGCAGATGTCCTCGAGCAATTCCTCCTGCTCGGCGATCGACATCGCGAAATTCTTGATCGCGATGATGTCGTTGACGATGTCGCGGATTTCCTCGCGCGCGGTCTCCGGGTCGAGCTTGGCGAGCTGCGAGAGGTCGATCGTGTCGATGAGCGCCGAGAAAACCTGGCTCTTGGTGTCGTAATAGGTTTCGCTCTTTTCGCGCTGGGGTCGCCTCGCCTCCGGCGCGATGGGCGGCGCCTCGACGGCGCGGCGAGCCGGCGGCGCCACAGCCGCGCTTGGCTGCATCGGTGCCGCGGGCCGGGCAAGAACCGCCGTGTCCGTCGAACCCGCGGGCGGCGGCACAGCCGGCGCCGGTGCCGGCTGGCGGAATTCCGGCGTGAACCGGTTGCCGTCGTCGTTGCCTCTTTTACCGAACATGATCGACTACTTCTTGTTGCGCGAGAGCTTGCCGAGCAGGCTGCCCAGGCCAGCCTTCTTTTTCATGCGGATTTCGCTTCGCCCGGTCAGCACATGGGCAATCTCGTTGATGATCGCGACAACCGGGTTCTTGGCATCCATCTCGCCGAGCATACGCCCGTTGTTGGCGGCATTGCCGAACAGCAATGGATCGAAGCCAATGACCGACATCGGCGTCAGGCCGAGCGGCTCGGCGAAATCGGACGGCGAAATTTCCGGCCGCTTGGGAACGCCTGCCTGGTTGATGATCAGCTTCGGCGGCGGGTCGTTGGGGCGAAGCCGCTTGAGCATGTCCACCATGTTCTTGGTGTTGCGCAGATTGGCCAGTTCCGGCGTCGCCGTGATGACGATCTCGTCGGCCTTGACCAGCGTGTTCTTGGCCCAGCCCGTCCAGATATGGGGGACGTCCAGGACCAGAAGCGGCACGCTGCGCTGCGCGGTGTCGACAAGCTGCGCAAAGGCATCGGGATCGAAGTCGTAGACGCGTTCCAGCGTCGAAGGCGCGGCGAGCAACGACAGGTGCTCGGCGCACTGCGTCAGCAGCCGGTCGAGATAGACTTCATCGACGCGTTCGGGCGAGAATACCGCTTCGGCGATGCCCTGTGCCGGATCCTGGTCGAAATTGATGTTGGCCGTGCCGAAGGCGAGATCGAGATCGGCGACGACGACTTCGGATTTGAACAGCGAGGACATTGCCCAGGCGACATTGTGGGCGATGGTGGAAGAGCCGACGCCCCCCTTGGCGCCGACAAAGGCGATCGAGCGGCCGATCGGTTCAGCCTCCGGATCGACGAAAATCGAAGACACGACACTGACGATGTCGGCCATCGACACGGGCGCAATGACATATTCGGAGATGCCGGAGCGGATGAGCTCGCGATAGAGACCGACATCATTGTAGTGGCCGATCACCACCACTTTCGAGGATGGGTCGCAGTATTCCGAGAGCTGGGCAAGCTGCTCCAGCAATTGCTTGGGTTCGCTGCGTGACTCCAGCAGGATCAGGTTCGGCGTCGGCGCCGATTGATAGAACTCGATTGCCGTGGGAACGCCGCCCATATGGACCTTGAGATGCGCCTTGGTCATGCGGCGGTCCTCGCCGGCGCGCTCGACCGGATTGGCAACGCCCTCGGTCTCGCAGAATGCCTGGATCGAGATGCGCGGAACCGGCCGCAACGCCTGCATCGCGGCGATGTCCTGCGGCGATGTATCACCGCCGTCCACGGTGGCGTCATAGGCAAGATTGCTCATGGTCATGCTCTTTTCCGTGGCTTCTCTTCCTCGAGGGCTCGGCTCAGTACTTCACTTCCGAATTGCCGAGGAATTCATCCGAAATACCTCTTGCACGATAGACATCGATCACCTTGCCGCGGTTTTCAGCGTCGATGGTGGTCTGCTTGCGCGGCCCGAGCAGATCGGCCGGGTTGGCCATCTGGGCAGCGAGATTGTTCTGATAGGAGCAGCCGAAGTCGGCATAGTGCTTGTTTTCCGACGTCTCGAGCAGATCCTCGGGCCAGCGTCCGCATTTGTCGGTCTGGGCTCTCACCGCGATATAGGAGACGCGAACTGGGGCCGATGTCTCGCTCGAGCCAGCCTGATAGGAAACCACGACGATCCGGTTGCGCTTGACCCCGCTGGCAACCGCGAGCCTGGCGAAATCACGGCCGGCCGCCGTCGCGGCAACCTCGTTGGCCGATCCGCTGGGAATCTGGATGGTCAATGTCGGCGCGGCACTCTTGTCATAGCCGTCAAGGAACCCGAGCAGCGTGTCGCGCTGCGAACCGGTCATGCCTCGGTCGCCGGCGCCGACGGGCAGGTCGATCTTCTGGTTCTTCTCCGCGATGACGATCGGATGGTTGGTGCGATAATCGTCCGGAATGGCGCCGACGGTTATGCTGTCGCGCTGCGCACACCCGACCAGCAGAGCGGTCATCGCTACCGCCAGAACCGGCAACACCGGCAGCCCGGTCCGCGAACGGCCGGCGCGCATCGTCGTGGCGATGGTCCTTGTGTTCAACGCTGACTGAGACATGTCCGCTTCCCCATTCACTTGTAGATGTAGCCGACAACGCCGTGGTAACGGCCGTTGGGCTTGTCGGTCTGCATGGTGCCGTAGACGCGATTGACCTTGCCAAGGAAATTGGCGGCGCCGTCGCTGGCGGGGTTGAAATTGTCGTCCGGCTTGGCGAGATCGTTGCGTGCCACCGGCTTCGCCAGATAGGGCGTGATGATGATGACGAGCTCGCTTTCGTTGCGCACGAAGTCCCTGCTGCGGAAGAGCGCGCCGAGCACTGGAATCTTCGTCAATCCCGGCAAGCCGTTGACGGCCTGCCTGACATCGTCGCGAACCAGGCCGGCGATCATCATGGAACCGCCAGAGGGCAGTTCCACCGTCGTATCGGCAAGGCGCTTGCGCAGCGACAGCATATTCGCGCCGGGGCTCGTTACGCCGTTAGAAAGCGCCACGGATCCTTCGGTCGTCGGCTCAGAAACCGAGGTTCTGACCTTCAGGCTGATGCGGCCGGGAGACAGCACCACCGGCTGGAATTCCAGGCCGATGCCATACTCGATCTTGTTGATAGTATAGGTTGTCAGGCCAGTCTGGTTATCGCTGGATACGTTCTGGGAGACGCCGGTTAGCAGGTTGTATTCGCCACCGACCTTGAACGTTGCCTTCTCGCCGGATACAGCGGTCAAGGTCGGCTCAGCCAGTGTCTTCATGACCCCTGACTGCTCCATGGCGTTGATATAGGCCATCAGTGCCGAGTTGCCGATGTTGAAACCTGAATGCGACAGCTGCTTACCCAATCCCGTGAAGTTGTCGCTGAGTGCACCATAGCTGATGCCGTTGCTGCCACCGTTGCCGACCATGTTAACGCCGAGCTGCTTCATCACAGAGCGGCTGACTTCGGCGACCGTCACCTTGAGCGTGACCTGGTCGTCGCCGATGATCTGCAGAAGGTTGACGATCTTCGAGACGCGTCGTTCCTGGTCGGGGTTGTTGATGTCGACGCCGCCCTGGGCCGAGCCGCCGGCCGCGGTCTGCGAATACTGCCCGGTCGTTGCTTCACCGCCGGAGACGAAGATCGTCGCCAGGTCGACCGCCCGCTTCGCGTCCAGCGGCGTATCGACCGTTCCGGTCAAGACGACGTTGTCGTTCAGCAGTTCCACCTTGACGTCCGAGGTCGGAAGGAAACGCCTGATATAGTCCTCCAGGCCGGCGACGTCGCGTTCGACGGCCAGGTCCAGGCTGGCGATCTGTTCGCCGTTCGGACCGAAGACGAAAATATTGGTCTCGCCGACCGACTTGCCGAACAGATAGATACGCCTTGCGGTGCGGGTCACCGCATCGGCAACGGTCGGGTTGGCGACGAGAATGTCGTAGGCATCGCTCGGCAGGTCTATGACCACCGATTTGTTGAGGCCAAGCTTGACGCGCTGCGTGGCTGTGGTGGCGGTCACGTGCGTGCTCTTCGCCTCGACGACGCCCTGCACATTCGTCCCGACGAGCAGCAGGCCGAATGCCGCGGCCACGATTGCCGGCAGTTTACCGCTTAGCCTCATTTCCTTGCCCCTACTTCGGAGACTTCGCCCGACTTGATCAGTCTCACCGTTCCCTTGCGGCCGTTGCCGGAAACGAGATAGTCGGCCTCGCCCACATTCTTTTCCTGGGTGTCCGCGACCGCGCGCAACGCCAGCGTCAGGCGATCCGCCATCTGCTGGGCGACGGTGATGATCTCCGCCTGCTTGGGCGTCAGCTCCAGCGTCGCGGTCTGGCCCACCCTGGTCTTCTTGCCTTCCTCGTCTTCCTGGATCGTCTGGTCGATCGCCAGGACGCGGATGTTCTTGAGGATGGTTTCGGTGTTGAAGCCGGTGCTGCCGCTGTTGGCATCCGCCCTGCGGGTCATGATGACGTCGACGAAATCGTTTGGAAGGATGAAGCCGCCTGCCGAAGTGTCGGCCGATATGGTCGTGGCGACCGCCCGCATCCCGGAAGGCAGGATGGACGACATGAAGCTCTGCCCCTCGCCAATCAGCTTGGAACGCCGCACGGGCTCACCCGCATACATCGGCACACGGGCGATCGACCCCTTCAATTTCTCCAGGGCGTCGGGAGCATTGGCCTTGGTGATGAAATTCGCGTTGACGCCGTCGGCCGGCCAGGATTGCCAGGAGATGTTGTTCTGAAGCGCGTTGCCCATCGCGACATCGCCCGAGAGCACAAGCACGTCCTGCAGGGGCACGGCGGGTGCCTGGGGGCCGGAATCGACCACGATCTGGGGTGGCGGCGCGGCGACCATGTTTTTCGCGACATAGCCAGCACCACCCGCCGCGGCCACCGCCACGCTCAGAATAATCAGTCGGGATGCTGGCATCTGTCCGAACCTCGCCCTTGGCAAACCACGTAGCCAGGCCGGACTTTGCAGCGGCAATCGTCAAAACAAGGTTAATGTAATGCTTACGATCGTGATTAATTTAAGGTTTACATAAATTAGACGGACCGCGCCGCCACGGGTTAAAGAAGCCCGGCCAAAGCTCTTTTCAAGCCGGTCGGGCAATGCGGTCAGGGAAACGGAAAACAGACCGTGTTCAGCTCGCAAGGCTGGCCAGCGCCCACACCATCAGAGGCGAATCCGGATACGTCAGCAGCCCGCCAAGGCCGAGCGCGATCCCGTAGGGAATCCCGACCGACTCTTCCGCGAAATGGCGCAGGAACGGATTGCGGCCGGTGATAACCGCCAGCGGCGACTTCCGGTAAAGCAGGATGGCAATCGTCAGCAGGCCACCGATGAGTGTCGAGACAACAAGGTATTCGACGAGATGGATGTTCAACCCCATCCACACGGCTGTTGCGGCCAGCAGCTTGGCGTCGCCGCCCCCCATGCCACCCATTGCGAACAGGCCGAACGTCACGGCTAGGACTAGGGCGCCGGCGGCGAAATGCCAACCATAGGCCGCCCATTCCATACCCGTCAGCGGCGCGACCAGCGCGAACACGACGACAAGCAGCACCGACACGCGATTGGCAATTGTCATCGACAGCATGTCGGAGATCGCTGCAAACAGCATGCAGAACGGAAAGACGACGAAGATCAGGGCTTCAAGCATCGGCGCCATGCCTATTGTTCACGGGCTCAATCTAGAATGGATCGATTAACGATTGATGAGGTCTGGATGAACACGCGGCTCTGTCGGCCGCGACATCGACAAGCAACAATAAACAAGGGCCGCCCATGGGCGGCCCTTGTCCGAAAGACAATCTGAACGTTCAGCAATAAGCAGATTAGCTGCCGCTTGAGTTCAGGGTGGTCCCGATGTTGGTGAACTTGGAATTGATTGCATTGCCGAGGGCGCCGGCGCCGGTGATGATGGCGAGCGCGATGAGGGCGGCGATCAGACCATATTCGATAGCGGTCGCGCCGGATTCGTCCTTCACGAAACGTGCAAAAAGGTTAGACATTCGAGAGCTCCTACTCCACGTGTTACAGCACTTCCGTCAACTTCTGTGATGGTTGATCGGATGCTGCCAATCTAGGGAGAAGCTCTTTCGATCGGCTTAATAAACAGCCTTACCGATTCCTTTCCCGGCTCGAACGGAATGCGTGGTTAACTCGATGCTAAGTGCTGGCTAATGTACTGTTTCCCAGGCCAATGCCGCAAAAGGCAAGGGCTTTGGGAAAGCTTGTGACCGGCGCGGATCCAGCCATGTGAGCAGCCACGGCGATTGCCGCATCCGGCGCCGGCAAGCCGACTTAACCGTTGGTTCACCAATCTCGTTCATGTTCCGTTGAACAGTTGCTTGCGGGAGCGCATCGATGGCCGTGCAGAGATCCTCAATCCTGATTGCCGTGCTTCTTGCCGCCACGAGTTTGATCACGCCGGCCAGGGCCGCCGCCGATATCGAAGTCACCATGAACCAGGCCAAGATCGTGAAGTTGTCGCGTCCCGCCGACACAATCGTCGTCGGCAACCCGGCAATCGCCGATGCCTCCGTCCAGGACGCCTCGACGATCGTGCTCACCGGCAAGGGTTTCGGTGTCACCAATCTCGTCGTTCTCGACCAGGAGGGCAGCCCGATCGTCGACGCGCAGGTTACCGTCGTGCGGCAGGCAGCCTCGTCGGTTCGCATTTACCGGCGCGCCGAGGTCCAGACCATGTCTTGCACGCCCTATTGCGAAAGCTCCTACAAGAGCGAGGCTGAAAAATCCTCCGAGGCCGAGATGAGCGTAAGCAAATAGGCTGTGCGGCCCCGGCAGCCCGTCCAGGTTACCGGCCGGTTAAGGCGCCCGCGCCGACTTTAACGATCATTCAAACCGGGCCTCAATTGGTTTGCGCTAATACCTGTCGGAACCGTCCAGGGGTGGCAGGAACAGCATATGGGCAACGAAATCGGCTCGACAGGTCAGCACAAGGCGGAGCGCGCCGGGTTTCTGGCGCGCTTCGTTCGCAATCGCCGTGGCAGCACCGCTATCGAATTCTCGATACTTGCATTGCCGTTCGCCCTCCTCGTATTCGCCATCCTCGAAAGCTGCATCTCGTTTGCCGGCCAGGAGGTGATGGCCAACATCACCGACGATGTCGCGCGCCAGTTGCGCACCGGCCAGTTGCGGCCGGCCGATGTCGCCGGGAACAAATTGACGACCCTGATCTGCGGCAAGCTGCAGATCATCGTCTCCACGGATTGCCCGCAACAGCTGCTCGTGGATCTTCGCGAGTATCCGACTTTCGCGGACGCGGCCACCGCGACCTTCAAGATCCAGAACGGCGATGTCGTGCTGATGCAAGGCACGAACTCACAGACTTTCGCAAACACGCCTGGCCTGGCGGAATCGAAGAACATGCTGCGGGTCTTCTACAAATGGCCTGTCATGACCGATCTGATGGCCAAGTCCATGGCCAATCTGAGTGGTGGCAGGACGCTGCATTTTGCTTCGGTGACCTGGCAGAACGAGCCGTTCGGCAATTGAGTTCGAAACGACCAACAAGAAAAAAGGCAAATGCCATGATGCGTGCGGGGGCACATCTGAAAATTGCGGAGTCCTGGAACAGGGCGATCGGATTCTGGTCTGATCGCAAGGGCGTCGCGGCGGTCGAGTTCGCTCTTATCGTTCCGATCCTGCTGATCATGTACTTCATGACCATGGAGGCTTCGCAGGCCATCGAGACCAGCAAGAAGGTCAGCCGCATCGGCAGCATGGTTGCCGATCTCGTCACGCAACAGCCGACCATCGTCAAGGCGGATCTCGACGCCATTATGAAAATCGGCACCTCGACCATTCAGCCCTACAACCGATCGACGCCGAACATCACCATCACGGCGATACAGGTCACCACCGATACACCGCCCAAGGTCCTGGTGGTGTGGTCGCGCCAGGTTGCCAATGGCGTCTATAGTGCCGCGGCCGCCGCGGGCACCACCACGACGGTTCCGGCAACGCTCAAGGTGGCCGGCACCTTCCTCATCCGTGTCGACAGCAATCTGAGCTATACGCCGATCATCGGCTGGACGACGGACACCCAACAAAAGCTTGGACTGACCAAATCCCTCACCACGACGATCCCGATGGGCGAGACCTACTATCTGCGTCCGCGCAGAAGCCTGACCATCCCCTGCGGCGATTGCTGAAGACTTTTACTGGTGGCCACTATCCGCCGACAGCAGGCGCACGATGGCTTGCGCCGTCGCGTAGTCCCTTGGCGCCACGGTCAGAAAGCCGCCGGAGTGTTTCGATTCCAGGAGATCGTAGACATCCGGCGTCGTCGATTTGAGGTTGGTGAGGAACACGGTCAGCCGGCGCCTGGCTTCCGGGTCGAGATCGCTGCGCACGGCATGGGGACCGTATCGCAGCAGGCTCGACATCCACACCACCTGGAGAGCCGACGGCGAAAGGCCAGCCGCTTCGAGCCTGGCCTGCGTGCCGCCGGATAGCAGCGGCTGGCCGTCGGCCGCTGCCCTCACCCAGCCGAACGTGGCGTCGGCATGGCCGTCGACAAGCATGGTTTCCGCAGCAGAGGCCGTATCGGCATGGATCAGAAACGGGGCATCCTCGGCGATCTCAGCGTGTTCGGCGGCCAGCTCCGCCAGCGGCAAAAGCGAGCCCCCGACGCTGTCTGGCGGCGGCATGGCGATCCGGTGCGTCTCCATCGCCGCCAGGCCTGACAGCTTGCCGTCCCGGGTCAGCAGCACGGAGCGGATGCCGACCGCACCATCGGAATCGACCGGAGCCACAAGCGGCTCGATGCATCCACAACGCTGCAGCGCCGTCGCGTAGGCCGTCGCCGAATAGATGGCGTACTCGATCCGGGCGTTGGCCTGTGCCTCGATCAGTGCCGCGTAATCGCGCGCAACGACGAACTCCACCTTCATGCCAAGCGCATTGGTAAAGGATTGCGTCAACAGCGCCAGTCCCGGAACGGTGTTGCCGGCGCCGGGTTCGGCGACGATGCCTATGCGGAATGTGCCGATATCGTCGCGCCAGTCGGCCCGCGCCGGACCACAGCAGAGCGCGCCATGCATGACCACAAGGGCTGCGCACGCCTTCAGCGCGGGGTTCATGACAAGACCGTCCTGCGTTTCCTTCGATCCATGCCCAAGCCCGGTGCGTCGTGACGCTTCATATCTCGGATTGTGCCTGTCGTCGTTGACCCAAAACCGCCGTGAACTTTTCGGGCGACATGGACTCTTGGTTTGTCCATGTCGTTACCCCAAAACCGCCGTGCACTTTTGGGCGACATGGACTCTTGGTTCGTCCATGTCGTTACCCCAAAACCGCCGTGCACTTTTGGGCGACATGGACTGGACTATCGCGCCAAGCCGTTGCCGTTTGGTTTCCGAATTGCCAATGCCGCCTTGGAACCCTATGTCTGGGCGTCCAAACTGGCAACAATGACCCGATGGCGCGCGCTTTCCTCTTCGTCCTGGACTCTTTCGGCATCGGTGGTGCGGCCGACGCCGAACGTTATGGCGACGCCGGCGCCAACACGCTTGCGCATATCGCCGAAGCTTGCGCCGAAGGGCGCGCGGATCGCGAGCGGCTTCGACAAGGGCCGCTGTTTGTCCCGCACATGGCATCGCTCGGGCTTGGCAAGGCAGCGGAGACGGCGACAGGGTTGGGTTTTGCCCATTTCGGGACGGATCTGATCGCCAATGCCTTCCATGGCGCGGCGCAGGAAGTTTCGAGCGGCAAGGACACCCCCTCCGGCCACTGGGAGATCGCCGGGCTGCCGGTGCGTTTCGACTGGGGGTACTTCCCGGATACGGTTCCGGCCTTTCCGGCCGATCTGACCGCGGCGATGATCCGCGAGGGCGAGGTGCCGGGCATTCTCGGCAACTGCCATGCGCCGGGCACCGAGATCATCGAACGGTTCGGCGAGGAACACATCCGCACCGGCAAGCCGATCTGTTACACCTCCGTCGACTCGGTCCTGCAGATCGCCGCGCATGAAGTCCATTTCGGGTTGGATCGGCTTTATGAATTCTGTCAGGTGGTGCGCCGGCTGGTTGATCCGCTCAGAATCGGGCGCGTGATCGCACGGCCGTTCGTCGGCGAGACCGCCGCCACCTTCCAGCGGACCTACAATCGCCATGACTATGCCGTGCCACCGCCGGAGCCGACCTTGCTTGACCGGCTGACGGCGCGGGGAAGCCGCGTCATCGCCGTCGGTAAGATCGGCGACATCTTCGCCCATCGCGGGATTTCGGAAGTGCGCAAGGCCGCCGGCAACATGGCCATGTTCGACAAGGCGCTTGGTGCGATGGACGATGCCGGCGACGGCGATCTCGTTTTCGCCAATTTCGTCGATTTCGACACCGAATTCGGCCATCGCCGCGACGTCGCCGGCTATGCAGCCGCGCTCGAGGCCTTCGACCGACGGCTGCCGGAAGCATTCGCGAGGCTGCGGCAAGGCGACCTTCTCATCCTGACGGCCGACCACGGCAATGATCCGACCTGGCGAGGGACCGATCACACGCGTGAACGCATCCCGGTGATCGGCATGGGACCGGGTCTGGCAGGTGGCGACATCGGACTGAGAACGACATTCGCCGATATCGGCGAGACCGTCGCCGAACACCTCGGGCTGGCGCCCGGCCGCCACGGCACTTCTTTCCATGCGATGATTGGCGGCCATGCCTGAATTACCCGAAGTCGAAACGGTCCGGCGTGGCCTGCAGCCGGTCCTGGAAGGTGCCCGTCTGACCAGGGTCGAGGCGCGAAGGCCAGACCTGCGGTTCCCCTTTCCCGAACGGTTTTCGGAAAGGCTGACCGGCAAGACCATCACGGCGCTCGGTCGCCGGGCCAAATATCTGACCATGCATGTGCAGGACGGCCCGGTGCTTATCTGCCATCTCGGCATGTCGGGATCCTTTCGCATCGAGACCGACGACGACGGCGAGACACCTGGCGTGTTCCACCACGAGCGCTCGAAAAGCACGGCGCACGACCATGTCGTGTTCGATGTCGTCGCCGCCGACGGCGCCCGGTCCCGCGTGATCTTCAACGACCCGCGCCGCTTCGGTTTCATGCTGTTTGCGGAAGGATCGCCGGAGACGCATCCAATGCTGGCCGGACTGGGCGTGGAGCCAACGGGCAATACGCTGGACGGCGTGCTGCTCGCCTCGTTGCTGAAAGGTCGCGGATCGCCGCTAAAGGCAGCACTTCTTGACCAGAAGCTGATCGCGGGACTTGGCAATATTTATGTCTCGGAGGCGCTTTGGCGCGCCGGCCTGTCGCCTTTGCGCGAGGCGGGCACCATCGCCAGGCCGAGCAAGAAGGCCAGACAACAAAGCGAACGCCTGGCCGAGGCGATCCGTTCGGTCATATCGGATGCCATCGCCGCCGGCGGGTCGTCGCTGCGCGACTACATGCACACCGACGGATCGCTGGGCTATTTCCAGCATTCTTTCGCCGTCTACGACCGCGAGGGCGAGCCCTGCCCGAAGCCCGGCTGCGGCGGACATATCGAGCGCGTCGTGCAGAGCGGACGCTCGACCTTCTATTGCCGGACGTGTCAGAGCTGAGTTAGACCGACGCAAGCGAGGAGAAGCAGCCATGGCCTATGAAACGATCATCACCGAGACACGCGGCAAGGTCGGGCTGGTCACGCTGAACCGGCCAAAGGCGCTCAATGCGCTGAACCTTCAGCTTCTCGCCGAACTGGTCGCGGCCGTGAAGGACTTCGACGCCGATGCCGGCATCGGCGCGGTGGTCATTACCGGTTCGGACAAGGCCTTTGCCGCCGGCGCCGACATCAAGGAGATGCAAGCAATCTCCTTTGCGGACGCCTATTTGCAGGACCTGTTCGTCGGCTGGGAAGACCTGACGCGGGTGCGGAAACCCGTTATCGCCGCGGTGGCCGGCTATGCGCTCGGCGGCGGGTGCGAGCTGGCGATGATGTGCGACTTTATCATTGCCGCTGACACGGCCAAATTCGGCCAGCCCGAAATCACGCTCGGCGTCATTCCCGGCATGGGCGGATCGCAACGCCTGACCAGGTTTGTCGGCAAGTCTAAGGCGATGGACATGTGCCTGACCGGACGGATGATGGATGCAGCGGAAGCCGAGCGCTCGGGCCTGGTGTCGCGGGTCGTGCCCGCCGCCGAGCTTGTCGAGGAGGCGGTCAAGGCGGCGGCCAAGATCGCCGATTTCTCGCTGCCCTCGGTGATGATGGCGAAGGAAGCCGTCAACCGTTCCTATGAGACGACGCTGACCGAGGGATTGCGGTTCGAACGTCGTCTGTTCCACTCGCTTTTCGCGCTCGAAGACCAGAAGGAAGGCATGGCGGCCTTCGCCGAAAAGCGGAAGCCGAATTTCGCCAATCGGTAGAGCCTTGCCCGCCCGCGACGGAAACCCTGTGGCGCGGGCCAAAAAGAACGCCAGGCAGCGTTGACGCGCCGGAAAAGCTGAACTATAAGCCGCACCAACCGAGGCGGCCCTGTGGCTGCCCGTTTGTTTTTTGCGTCCTGCGGCATGCCGCGTGCGCCGACCAGATCAGAAGAGAGGCATCATGGCCAACACATCCTCGGCCAAAAAGGCAACGCGCAAGATCGCCCGCCGAGCGGCGATCAACAAGAACCGCCGCTCGCGCGTGCGCACCTATGTCCGCCAGGTCGAGGAGGCGCTCGCTTCCGGCGACAAGGCTGCCGCGCAGGCCGCCTTCAAGGCCGCCGAGCCGGAGTTGATGCGTGCCGCGACCAAGGGCGTCATCCACAAGAACACTGCGTCCCGCAAGGTGTCGCGCCTGGCCGCACGGCTCAAGGTGCTGTCGGCCTAACATCGCTATACAGACTAGCTTGTCTAAAACCCGGCCGATCGCGCCGGGTTTTTTTCGTTTGCCGGCAAGTACTTAAAAAGAATGCTCGGAAACGGCACCCAAGGCGGATCCCAAGCTTCCAAATGCTTTGCCGGCACATACATGCCTACTGATGGTTGATATGCTTAAAAAGTGTCGCCTCGGAAGTTCCTGACTATCAGAAATAAGCTATATTTTTCAGATACTTACCCATGGTCATCCACAGCCTGTCCACAGCACCCCAGGGGGACGGGAGGACAACTGGCTGTCAAGCGAATTATTTCAGAATATTTCGTATCGGCCCGGCTTTTTCATATTCGCCGGAAAAGGGTTTGAATCACAATGGCTTTGTCAAAATATACCGCTGCAGCATGGCGCCCGAAGGCGCCGGAGGTAACCAGATTCCTTAAAAATCCGTTAGACGTGGCCTTGCCCTATCCACAACGATTTCGGTAATGTCGATCCATCGAAAGGGACGGGCCGCTGGCCCTAACCCAGCCTGACGCAGCCAGCTTAAATTGGCGGGATTTGCGACGCGGATCAAGTCCGCGGACGGCTTTGGTTTGCTCTTTTTCGATACGGTAGGGGACTGGCGTAACGAGACATGGCAGGTTGACAGCGCGCCGGCGTTTTTCGCCGGACGATGTCGTATTGCCCTGACATACCCAACGCGGACTGGCTTCCATGGGCCGGCACCGGTTCCCTCCGGATAGTGGCGACGTCCATTGCCTGCGGCGGCAAAGGGCATCGTAGCGAAGACAAAGTCGCTGGAAACAAGGATGCAGGAGGCGCATCCCCAGCGAAAAAACAGGTACTAGAAAGACAAGGAACTCGATCATGCAGAGCGGCATCGAAAGGGAGCTTACGGGCGACCTCCCATTTCCTGGAACTTTGATCGGAGCAAACGAGATGGCGGTCTCCAGCGACGCGGAACAGAAGTTCGACCGGGTCAAGACCCAGTTGAAGGCGCGTCTGGGAGCTGAAGTCTATTCGAGCTGGTTCGGCCGCATGAAGGTCGCGGAAGCGTCCAAGGGCATTGTCCGCATCTCGGTCCCCACCGCGTTCCTGCGCTCGTGGATCAATGGTCATTATCTCGACCTCATCTCCGAACTGTGGAAGCAGGAGGATGCCGATCTCCTCAAGATCGAGATCGTGGTGCGCACGGCCACCCGTCAGGGGCGCAGCCATGCCGAACCGGAGTTGGCGCCGGCGCGCAAGATGACACGCCAGACGCAGACGGCGCTGGCCGCCGGCACTGTAAGCCCCGGCAGGGTGGAACGGCCTCCCGTGCCGCGCCCGGGTGCGGCGGTCGAGAGCGAGTTCCGCCACAATGTGCTGGGGTCACCGCTTGATCCGCGCTACACGTTCGGCTCCTTCATCGAGGGGCCGTCGAACCGGGTGGCCTTCGCCGCCGCCAAGGCCGTGGCGGAATCGCAGTCGAGCGCCGTGCGCTTCAATCCGCTTTTCCTGCACGCGACCGTCGGGCTCGGCAAGACCCACCTCCTGCAGGCCATCGCGGCGGAATCGCTGAAGCAGAACCCGAAGTCCCGCGTCGTCTATCTCACCGCGGAGTATTTCATGTGGCGCTTCGCCACGGCGATCCGCGACAACAACGCGCTGACGCTCAAGGAGCAACTGCGCGACATCGACCTCCTGATCATCGACGACATGCAGTTCCTGCAGGGCAAGTCGATCCAGCATGAATTCTGCCATTTGATCAACATGCTGCTCGACAGCGCCAAGCAGGTCGTTGTCGCCGCCGACCGGCCGCCGTCCGAGCTGGAATCGCTCGAGCCGCGCGTCCGCTCGCGCCTCAATGGCGGCGTCGCGCTTGAAATGTCGGCGCCTGATTTCGCCATGCGCCTCGGCATGCTCAAACTGCGCCTGGCCACGGCCAGGATCGACGACGCATCGCTCGACATTTCCGACGAGATCCTCAATCACGTCGCCCGCACCGTGACCGGCAGCGGACGCGAACTGGAGGGCGCCTTCAATCAGCTGCTGTTCCGGCAGTCGTTCGAGCCGCAGATCACCATCGATCGTATCGACGAGATCCTCGGCCACATCTATCGCACCGGCGAGCCGAAGCGGGTCCGTATCGAGGATATCCAGCGCATCGTGGCGCGCCACTACAATGTGTCGAAGACCGAATTGCTGTCCAATCGGCGCACGCGCACCATCGTCAAGCCGAGGCAGGTCGCCATGTACCTGTCGAAGGTGATGACGCCGCGCTCCCTGCCCGAAATCGGACGGCGCTTCGGCGGCCGCGACCACACCACGGTTCTGCATGCCGTGCGCAAGATCGAGGACCTTTCCGGCAACGACAACACGCTGGCCCAGGAACTCGAGCTGTTGCGGCGGCTGATCAACGACCAGGCCTGACCGGTCCAGAACAGGCAAGCCGGAACTGCGCTAGAATTCAATGGCTTGCCTGCCCAGCGATGAGCCCGAAATGGGCTCGCGGTATCGGCCGGCGACGATCCGGATTCCGGATTCAGCACACCGGCTGGCGGTCTTCGCGGCGTTTATCCCCAGAAAGCCCGCGCAGCCGGCCCGAACCGGTGTCGCGGGCTTGCGTTTGCGGGCTTTTTCCTGTCAGTTTACGCAGATTCTGAGCCTGTTCAGACCTTTCGCGGGGCGCCGCCAGCCGGAGACCCGCTCATCCTTTCAAGCGAGCCTGTTTCGTCATGCGTGTTATCCTGGAACGGTCAAATCTCCTGAAGTCGCTCAACCACGTCCACCGTGTGGTCGAACGGCGCAACACGATACCGATCCTGTCCAATGTGCTGCTCAGCGCCGAAGGCGCCAGCCTGGAAATGAAGGCCACCGACCTCGACCTGGAGGTGACCGAAGCAACGCCCGCCAAGGTGGAGCGTGGCGGGGCGACGACGGTTCCCGCGCATCTGCTCTACGACATCGTGCGCAAGCTCTCGGACGGCGCCGAGGTGATGCTGAAGACGGACGAGGACGGCAACGCCATGACGGTGACGTCGGGCCGCTCGAGCTTCCGCCTGCAGTGCCTGCCGCAATCCGACTTCCCCGAACTTTCGGCCGGATCGTTCTCGCATATCTTCCGGCTCGACTCGGTTGCCCTGAAGGGTCTGATCGAGAAGACGCAGTTCGCCATTTCCACCGAGGAGACGCGCTACTATCTCAACGGCATTTACCTGCACACGCATGAAGTCGGCGGCAAGCTGAAGCTGCGCTCGGTGGCGACCGACGGCCACCGCCTGGCGCGCGCCGAAATCGACGCGCCGGCGGGTTCCGAAGGCATGCCGGGCATCATCATTCCGCGCAAGACGGTGAGCGAGCTGCAGAAACTGGTCGACGATCCGGATGTCGCCGTGACCACCGAACTGTCCGATACCAAGATCCGCTTCACCATCGGCAGCGTGGTCCTGACCTCGAAACTAATCGACGGCACCTTCCCCGATTATCAGCGGGTCATTCCGACCGGCAACGACAAGAAGCTGATCCTCGACCGCCAGAGCTTTGCCGCAGCGGTCGATCGCGTCTCGACCATTTCCTCCGAACGCGGCCGCGCGGTGAAGCTTTCGATCAGCGAAGGCCAGGTGACGCTTGCGGTCAACAACCCGGATTCCGGCAGCGCCACCGAGGAACTGGCGGCCGATTACTCGTCCGACCCGATCGAGATCGGCTTCAACGCCAAATATTTGCTGGATGTCGCCGCCCAGCTCACCGGTACGGAAGCCAAATTCATGCTGGCCGATGCCGGTTCGCCGACGCTGATCCACGACATGGCCGACGAGACCGCGCTTTACGTGCTGATGCCGATGCGGGTGTAGCCGGCGCTGCATCATCGATCCGGCTCTGCGACAGGACCGGCGGCAAGGACAATGGTTGCGGCACTTCTACAGGCGGATAGCGGTTGCCGGCACAGACTCATATAAGTAAGCTTACACTTACGAATTTCCGCAACTATGCGGCGCTGGCGATCGATCTCGCCCCGGGCGCCGTCGTGTTTTCCGGCGACAATGGCGCCGGCAAGACCAACCTCCTCGAAGCGATTTCCCTTCTGACGCCCGGGCGTGGCCTGCGCCGTGCCCCTTACGCCGATGTCGCGCGCGAAGGCGGCGATGGCGGCTTTGCGCTGCATGCCCGGCTCGACGGCCCCGACGGCCAGGTCGAGATCGGCACGGGCATTTCGGTTGGCGAGGGCGAAGGCGGCAGGCGGGTTCGCATCAACGGCGCGACCGCCCGATCGGCCGAAGACATGCTGGAATGGCTGCGCGTGGTGTGGCTGACGCCGGCCATGGATGCGCTGTTCACCGGACCGGCCGCGGATCGCCGGCGCTTTCTCGACCGACTGGTGCTGGCGATCGATCCCGGCCACGGCCAGCGTGCCCTCGACTACGAAAAGGCGATGCGTGGCCGTAATCGCCTGCTTACGGATGGGTCCCGGGATGATCGCTGGTTCGAGGCGATCGAGACGCAGATGGCCGAAACCGGCGTCGCCATTGCGGCGGCGCGCGCCGAACTGGTGCGCCTGCTCGCCGCCATGATCGACAGGCTGCCCGACACGGGACCGTTCCCGCAGGCCGACATCAGCCTTTCGGGCGATCTGGAAGCCGAGGTTTCCAGTGCGCCGGCGGTCGATGTCGAGGAGCGGTTCCGCCGCGCGCTCGCTGGTGGCCGTGATCGCGATCGCGCCGCGGGGCGAACGCTCGAAGGCCCGCACCGCTCCGATCTCCTGGTGCGGCATCGGCCCAAGGCGATGCCGGCCGAGCTTTGTTCGACCGGCGAGCAGAAGGCCTTGCTGGTCGGCATCGTGCTCTCGCACGCGCGGCTGACCGGCGAGATGTCCGGCATGACGCCGATACTGCTGCTCGACGAGATCGCCGCCCATCTCGACGGCGGGCGGCGGGCGGCGCTGTTCTCGATCCTCGAGGAGTTGAACTGCCAGGCCTTCATGACGGGGACCGATGCCGCGCTGTTTTCCAGCCTCATGGGGCGTGCGCAGTTCCTGACCGTCGACCATGGCACGGTTGGGCCAACCGAAGACGCCTGACAAGGTTTTTCGGCCGCTGTATTGTCCTGATATGACCACCACGCTCACCGCCGACGAGATCGAACGCTATGCCCGCCACATCGTGCTGCCGGAGGTCGGCGGTGCGGGCCAACAGAAGCTCAAGCAGGCGCGCGTTCTGGTGATCGGCGCCGGCGGGCTGGGCGCGCCGGTGCTCGAATACCTTGCGGCGGCCGGCGTCGGCACGCTCGGCATTGTCGACGACGACACTGTGTCGCTCTCCAATTTGCAGCGTCAGGTCATCCACGCCACCGATGCGGTCGGCAAGCTGAAAACCGATAGCGCCAGGGCGGCAATCGCCCACATCAATCCCAACACCGCGGTCGAGACGCACACATTCCGGCTGAGCGCGGACAACGCCCCTGCCCTCGTGACCCGCTATGACATAGTGGTCGACGGTTCGGACAATTTCGAGACCCGTTACACGGTGGCCGACGCCTGTGCGAGCGCGCGTAAACCCCTGGTGCATGCCGCCGTCGGCCGCTTCGACGGCTCAGTGACGGTGCTGAAGCCTTTCGAGGTCGGCAAGGATGGCAAGCCTAATCCGGGGTACCGCGATCTCTTTCCCGAAGCCCCACCGCCGGGCCTTGTGCCGTCCTGCGCCGAGGCCGGGGTGCTTGGCGCGCTGACCGGCGTCGTCGGCACGCTGCAGGCGATGGAGGCGATCAAGCTGATCACCGGCATTGGCGAGCCGCTGATCGGCCGACTGCTGCTCTACGATGCGCTCGCCGCACGCTTCGAAACGATCCGCTACAGCAGACGCTGACCTTGGAGCGGACCATGCCCCTTACAATCGACCGCATTCCGGCCGATTTCGGCCGCTGGGACGAGGTGCTTGCCTTGATCATGCATGCCTTCGCCTTCATGGACGGCGTCATCGACCCGCCGTCCTCGGCTCACCTGCTCACCGTCGACACACTGCGCGACAAGGCCTTGCGCGAGACCGGCTTCGTGGCTCTCGACGGCGGCAGCATCGTCGGCTGCGTCTTTGCCCAGGAAAGGGCCGACGACTTTTATGTCGGCAAGCTCGCCGTTGCCCCGGACAGACAGGGGCGAGGCATTGGCCGGCGGCTGATGCAGGTGGTCGAACGTCTCGCGCTCGACCACGGCAAGGCGGTGTTGGAGTTGCAGACGCGCATCGAGCTCACCGGAAATCACGCCACCTTTGCCCGCCTTGGCTTTCATGAAACCAGCCGGACGGCGCATGAGGGCTACGCTAGGCCGACTTCGATCACCATGCGCAAGGCTCTTTCGTAAGCCTTGGCTTGCATTTGAAGAACCAAGAGGGGCGCGCCGCCGCGATACCGTCAGGTTCTGAGCGGCAGCACGCGATCCGGCGGACGGTGACCGTCAACGAAGGCACGGATGTTGATGATGACCTTCTCGCCCATGTCGATGCGGCCCTCAAGCGTGGCCGAGCCCATATGCGGCAAAAGCACGACCTTGTGCCTGGCGGCGAGCTTGAGCAGCTTGGCATTGAGCGCCGGCTCGTGCTCGTAGACGTCAAGGCCGGCGCCGGCGATCTTGCCGTCCTGGATCAGTTTGACCAGCGCTTCCTCGTCGATGATGTCGCCACGCGCGGTGTTGACGACATAGGCCGTCGGCTGCAGCAGCGCCAGCCGCCGCGCCGACAGAAGATGGAAGGTCGCGGGCGTCGACGGACAATTGACCGAGATGATGTCCATGCGGGCCAGCATCTGGTCGAGGCTCTCCCAATAGGTCGCCTCCAGCCCATCCTCGACCGCCGGCAAAACGCGATGGCGGTTGTGATAGTGGATGGAAAGGCCGAAAGCCTTGGCCCGCCGCGCGACGGCCGTACCGATGCGACCCATGCCGACAATGCCGAGCCGCTTGCCCCAGATGCGCCGGCCAAGCATCCAGGTCGGCGACCAGCCGGCCCATTTCTTGTCGCCGGTGAGCACATTGGCGCCCTCCGCGAGGCGGCGCGGCACCGCCAGCATCAGCGCCATGGTCATGTCAGCGGTATCTTCGGTCAGCACGTTGGGCGTGTTGGTGACGGTGATGCCCTTCTTGGCGGCCGCCGCCACGTCGATCTTGTCGACGCCGTTGCCGAAATTGGCGATCAGCTTGAGGTTGTCGCCGGCCTGGGCGATCAGCGCCGCGTCGATCTGGTCGGTCACCGTCGGCACCAGCACGTCGGCTTCCTTGACCGCGGCGACCAGTTCCGGCTGCGTCATCGGTCTGTCCTCGACATTCAGCCTGGCGTCGAACAGCTCGCGCATGCGGGTCTCGACCGGGTCGGGCAGCTTTCGCGTGATGACCACGAGAGGCTTCTTTTTGCCTACCATTGTTTCCCTCGTTGAGACCTCTTTAACCAAGACCGGCGAAACTGAAAGCCGGTCGCGGTAGCCGATTTACCCATGTAACAAGCGGTGCCGCCGAAGACAAAGAAAAAGGGGCGCCAAGGCCACCGGGCCGGCGCCGAAAGGAACGAAAGTGTCTGGTTTCGCGTCGCTTCGCCTGGCCCTCAGCGCAGCATTTCTCGGCGCTCTCCTCTATTCCCCGCTTGCCGCGGCGCAGAGCGCGGCCGCGCCCGCCCAGAATGCCGTCACGCTCGGGCCGAGCGGCCTGCCGCTACCGCGATTCGTCAGCCTGAAGTCCGGCCGCGTCAATTCGCGCGTCGGCCCCGGCGCCAACTACTCGGTCGACTGGATGTATCTGAAGGCCGGTCTGCCGATGGAGGTCGTCCAGGAATTCGACACATGGCGCCGCGTGCGCGACGCCGATGGCTCCGAGGGCTGGATCAACCAGTCGCTGCTGTCGGGCCGGCGCACGGCGATCATCGCGCCGTGGCAGCGCGGCAAGGGCGCCCAAATCAATCTTATGAAAAGCCCCGACAAGGATGCCCGAGTGGTGGCGATCGTCGAGCCCGGCGTCATGGGCACGATCAAGTCCTGCGACGGCCAGTGGTGCGAAATGACGCTTGAAGGCCACACCGGCTGGCTCGCCCAGGCCGCGGTCTGGGGCGCCTATCCCGGCGAGCGGGTCAAGGACTGAGGTCGTCCCGTTTGCGTCCGATACGGCCAAGGTGAGTGTCCTGAAAACCGGTTGACAGTTTCAGGCCGTAGCCCAGCGCACGGTCGATGGCGATGTGGGCGATCCAGATCAGTGCGACCGCGATCGCGACCGCATGACCGGAGAGGTACCCGACGAGCAGCAGCAGTACCGGTACGATGAGGATGTGCAAGGCGTTGTAGGCGATGGCGCCGATGCGCGGCCCGCCGAGGTAGCCGAACATTGACAGGTCCGGCGCCAGGATGAGCAATCCGAAGAGCCACCAGGAAACGCCTGACCAAGCATAGAAGACGAGCGCAACGGCCGCCACGACAGCCCATTCGAGCCGGGTTATCCGGTCGAGGAGCTTCATCCCTGACAGAGTACTCTGGCCTGACAGATCATTCCCGGCCGGACCGATTGTCTTGGCCTCGCCGGTCATTCCTGGCGCTTGGGGCGCAGCCTCACCACGATGTCGACATTGGCGATTTCCATGCCCTCGGGCGGATCCGGCAGGTTGGTGACTGTCACCGGGCCGTTGGCGATGTCGAAAATCCGGTTTTCGCCTTCGATGTAGAAATGATGGTGGTCGGAGGTGTTGGTGTCGAAATAGGTCTTGGCGCCCTCGACGGCGAGGATGCGCAGCAGCCCCGCCTGGGTGAACTGGTGGAGCGCGTTGTAGACCGTGGCCAGCGACACCGGCACGCCGGCGGCCAGCGCCTCCTCGTGCAGTTCCTCGGCCGAGAGATGGCGATCGCCCTTGGCGAAAAGCAGGTCGGCCAGCGCAATGCGCTGCCGCGTCGGCCTCAGGCCGGCTTCACGTACCCGCTTGTCCACAGCGACATTTTCCTTCCGGCAGCCCCGGTCCATCTGGTCTTCCAAGCCAACAGTCCCGCTTCAAGACATGCCCAGAATGGCAAAAAAATGAATGTCTGCCGAAACCGGACCCCTGTTGACATATATTCTGTCGTCCGAATGCGATCAATAGCGCGCATTGACCCGGGCAGACTGGCGGGTTAAGCGCAAACGCCGGTTTCCGGCCTGAAACAGATTGTGTTAGGACACCAACGACAAGGGCGCGCTACCGCCCGGACGATATGGGGACGAGATTGATGGCGGGTAAATCCAGCTACGACTACGAAGAATTGCTGGCCTGCGCCCGCGGCGAGCTGTTCGGAGAGGGCAATGCCCAGCTGCCCTACCCGCCGATGCTGATGTTCGACCGTATCACCGAGATCAGCGAGACCGGCGGCGCCTTCGACAAGGGCTTCATCCGTGCGGAGTTCGACATCAAGCCGGACCTGTGGTTCTTCGCCTGCCATTTCATCGGCAATCCGATCATGCCAGGATGCCTCGGTCTGGACGCCTTGTGGCAGTTGACCGGCTTCTACCTTGGCTGGCTCGGCGAACCCGGCAAGGGAATGGCGCTGTCGACCGGTGAGGTCAAGTTCAAGGGCATGGTCACGCCATCGGTCAAGAAGGTCGAGTACGGCGTGGATTTCAAGCGCGTCATGCGCGGCCGATTGGTGCTGGGCATCGCCGATGGCTGGATGAAGGCGGATGGCGAGCCCATATATGCGGCGACGGACCTGAAGGTCGGTCTGTCCAAGCAGTCGGCGGTCGCTTGACCGCACCCTTGGCCGACCCACTGGCCAGCATCCCTGGAAGGAGTTGCGAATGAGACGTGTCGTAGTCACAGGCCTCGGCATCGTGTCGTCGATCGGCAACAATGCCAACGAGGTGCAGACCTCGCTGCATGACGCCAGATCCGGCATCAGCTTTTCCGATTCCTTCGCCGAGCACGGCTTCCGTTGCCAGGTCTGGGGCGCGCCGACGCTCGACCCCTCCGCCATGATCGACCGCCGCGCGATGCGCTTCCTGAGCCAAGGTGCCGCCTGGAACCACGTCGCCATGGACCAGGCGATCGCCGATGCGGGCCTCGGCGAAAGCGACATCACCAATGAGCGCACCGGCATCGTCATGGGCTCGGGCGGCCCCTCCACCCGCACCATCGTCGAGGCGGCCGAAACCACGCTGAAGAACGGCAGCCCCAAGCGCATCGGCCCCTTCGCGGTACCGAAGGCGATGTCGTCGACCGCGTCGGCAACGCTGGCCACCTGGTTCAAGATCCACGGCGTCAACTATTCGATCTCGTCGGCCTGCTCGACCTCGGCGCATTGCATCGGCAATGGCTACGAGCTGATCCAATGGGGCAAGCAGGACATGGTCTTTGCCGGCGGCCATGAGGATCTCGACTGGACGATGTCGGACCTGTTCGACGCCATGGGCGCCATGTCGTCCAAGTTCAACGACAGGGCCTCGGCTGCTTCCCGCGCCTATGACGTCAATCGCGACGGCTTCGTCATCGCCGGCGGCGCCGGCGTGCTGGTGCTGGAGGAGCTCGAGCATGCCAAGGCGCGCGGCGCCAAGATCTACGCCGAGATCGTCGGCTACGGCGCAACCTCTGACGGCTACGACATGGTGGCCCCCTCCGGCGAAGGCGCGGTCCGCTGCATGCGCCAGGCGCTGGCGACGGTTTCCACGCCGGTCGACTACATCAACACCCATGGCACCTCGACGCCGGTCGGGGATTCCAAGGAAATGGGCGCCATCCGCGAGGTGTTCGGCGAGAAGATGCCGTTCATCACCTCGACGAAATCGCTGACCGGCCATTCGCTGGGCGCGGCCGGCGTTCAGGAGTCGATCTATTCGATCCTGATGATGCAAGGCGGCTTCATCGGCGAAAGCGCCCATATCGAAACCCTCGACCCCGAATTCGAGGGCATGCCGATCGTGCGCAAGCGTATCGACAACGCCAAGATCGACACCGTCCTGTCAAATTCCTTCGGTTTCGGTGGCACCAACGCAACGCTCGTTTTCCAGCGCTATTCCGCATAAGGCCAGCGGTTTTCTAGGGGGATTGCCTGCCATGGACGGATTGATGAAGGGCAAGCGCGGGCTTGTCATGGGTGTCGCCAACGATCATTCGATCGCCTGGGGCATCGCCAAGAAATTGTCCGAACATGGGGCGGAGCTCGCCTTCACCTACCAGGGCGACGCCTTCGGCCGCCGGGTCAAGCCGCTCGCCGACAAGCTCGGCGCCTCGCTGGTCGTTCCCTGCGATGTCGAGGACAGCGCTTCGGTCGCCGCCACATTCGAGACGCTCGGCAAGGAATGGGGCGGACTGGACTTCGTCGTCCACGCCATCGGCTTTTCCGACAAGAATGAGTTGAAGGGCCTCTACGCCGACACCAGCCGAGACAATTTCGTCCGCACCATGGTGATCTCCTGCTATTCCTTCACCGAAGTGGCGCGCAACGCCGCGGCACTGATGACGGAAGGCGGCTCGATGATCACGCTGACCTATGCCGGTTCGGTCCGCGTCATGCCGAACTACAATGTCATGGGCGTAGCCAAGGCCGGCCTCGAGGCCAGCGTGCGCTACCTTGCCAACGACTACGGCCCGCGCGGCATCCGGGTGAACGGCATCTCGGCAGGCCCGGTGCGCACGCTCGCCGGCGCCGGCATTTCGGACGCCCGTCACATGTTCTCCTACCAGCAGCGCAATTCGCCGTTGCGCCGCACGGTGACCATCGACGAGGTCGGCGGCTCCGCGCTTTATTTGCTGTCCGACCTTGCCTCCGGCGTCACCGGCGAAATCCACTATGTCGATTCCGGCTATCACATCGTCTCGATGCCGACGCTCGACGAGTTGAAGCAAACGGATGGCTAACTGGCCCTGAAACGGGTCAAGGCGGGCAACCGTTTCGGAGAAATGGCTCTTTTCCAGTAAAGAAAATAATCTTCTCCAGTAAAATTGGATTCATTCGCGGAAACTCATTTTAAGAAGATTTCCGCTATAGAGTCCCGCAATCTGGGGACCTTTGAATGCCTGCCGTCAGCAACCCGAAGCGAACACCCGTGTTTCGACTGCTCACCATAGCAAGTTCGGGCATTGGCAGTTTTATCCTCGGCATCTGGGGGCTGAAGCACGGTCTCGGCGACGGGTTTGCCGGCATATCGATGGACATGATGGTCGCGATCATGGCCGCGCTTTGCGCGCTGGCGGCGTCGGTGGCGGCCATGTCGTTCTTCGCCGGTGTCGATGAATCGGCGGATTTCGTCTTCAACGAAACCCATTTCGACAAGCTGACCGGACTGCTGGCACGCCCGGCGATGGTCGGCAAGATCGCCGAGGCGGCATGCGCGACAAGCCGAACCGGGGAACCGGTGTTCCTGATCGACATCGACATCGACCGGTTCAAGCAGATCAACGACGCGATCGGCTATACGCAGGGCGACGAGTTGATCCGCGCCTTCACCAAGCGGCTGCAGACCTGCGTGCCCGCACGCGCCATGGTCGGGCGTATCGGCGCTGGCGAGTTCGCGGTGCTGCTTCCGGATCATCAGATCCAGGGAACGATGGAAAGCATGGTCGAAAGGCTCATCGATGAAATGATGGAGCCCTATGAACTGAGCACCCATCAGCAATCGGTGAGCCTGTCGGTGGGTATCGTTGCCATGCCCAAGGATGGCGTCGATCCGGTCCTTATCCTGCGCCGCTCCAATCTGGCGCTGCAGAATGCGCGCGCCGGCGGGGTCGGCAACTGGTCGGTGTTCGACAGCGAGATGGGGCGTGTCGCCGATCATCGCCAGTGGGTGGAATCCGAACTGCACACCGCTTTCGAGCGAGGAGACTTCGACCTCCACTATCAGCCGCAGCTCGACCTGCCGACCGGCCGCATCATCGGCTACGAGGCGCTGATCCGCTGGAACCATCCCGAACGCGGCATGATCCCACCCATGGAGTTCATCCAGATCGCCGAGGAAACCGGCATGATCAACCCGATCGGCGAATGGGTTCTGCGCAAGGCTTGCAGCGACGCCCACCATCTGCCGGACGACTGTTTCGTCGCCGTCAACATCTCGCCGGTTCAGTTCATGACCAAGGACTTCGTCGGCATCGTGCGCGACACGATGAGGGCCACCGGCATCAAGCCGTCGCGGCTTGAGCTGGAAGTGACCGAGACGGCGATGATGCAGGACCGCGACCGCGCGGCCGCCATACTGAAAGAACTTGCCGAAATGGGCATCTCCGTTGCCGTCGACGATTTCGGCACCGGCTATTCCAACCTCAGCTACCTCATCGACTTCTCGTTCGGCAAGTTGAAGATCGACCGCTCCTTCGTCAGCCGCATCGGTACCGATTCCAGCTCAGGCGCTGTTGTCTCGACCATCGTCGGGCTTTCGCGCGCGCTCGGCGTCAGCATCATCGCCGAAGGCGTCGAGACCGAGAGCCAGGCGACACTGTTGCGGGCCGCCGGCTGCGAAGTGGTGCAGGGCTACCTGTTCGGCCGGCCGGCACCGCTCAAGTTCAGGCTTGGCGACCAGCACGCCACCGACGAGGTCCGGCGCGTCGCCAGCCTGCATTAAGCAAGTCAGCGCCGTGCGGAAAACACCTTGAACATGCCGTCGCGGGCAAGCTCGGCATGGCTGGCAAAGGCCGCCGACAGCACGGACTCATAGGGAAGCTGGCGGTTGGCGACCATGAACAGCCTGCCACCGGGCTTCAACGCCTTGGCTGCCGCGCGGATCATGCCGACGCCGATCTCGGGCTCGGCCGCACGGCTGCGGTGGAAGGGCGGGTTCATGGCGATGACGTCGTAACGGCGCTCGACCGGCTCGGCGAGCAGATCCGTCCAGAAGAAGCCTTGCGCCACTGTGTTGGCGAGGTTGCCCTTGGCCGCCTCCAGCGCATCGAAATCGGCCTCATAGAGATCGAGGCCCGACAGGCCTGACGAGCGGGCAGCCATCTCAGCCGCCACATAACCCCAGCCGGCGCAGAAATCGGCCGCATTGCCGCGCAGGTCACCGGGCAGGTTGTCGGCCAGCAGTTTCGAACCCGCATCGATGCGATCGAAGGAGAACATGCCGGGTGCGGTGTGGAATCGCCCCTCGATCAGCAAAGCGGGATTGGCGGCGCGAAGTGTAGCGGCGGCTTGCACATCCGCCGGGCTGCGCAGCCAGAAGGCGATGCCGTGATATTTCGGCATATGGCCGTCGAGCGGCACGAGTTCGTCGACGCGCTTGCGCAGGCTGGCAATGCCGTCGTCCTTGCCGCCGGCGACGACGACAAGTCCGCGCGGCGCCACGCGCTCGAGGGCCTCGGCGATACGCAGTTCGTTCTGGCCGCGGTGACGGCCGGCGAGCACCAGGGCGGCATCAAAACCGTCCCCCTCGGCTTGCGGCGTCACGGTAAAGCCCGCCGTCTGCAATGCGCGGAAATGCGGCCGGAAGCCCTGTATGAGATGCAGCGTTGCCTCGAAACCCGGCGGCACGCGCAGGCCGGGCTCGGCGCCGAGGAAGAGGATGCGCTCGCCCTTTCGCGGCAAGGAGAGAGCCTCAGCCTCGAACGGATGGAAAAGCGTCTTCAGCGCTTCAGCGGGCATAGAAGTGCTCCCAGAGTCTTACGCAATTCCCAAGGTGAAAGCGCCTCATACTTTCCTGGAACTGCTCCAAACGAAAACGGGCGCGACATAAGCCGCGCCCGCTTCGATTTTTTCTGTCAGAGCGCTCAGGCGGCGTCTTCTTCGCCTTCGGCCCTCTTGTCGCGCACGATTTCCTTGCCGGTGGCCTGGTCGACGACCTTCATCGACAGGCGAACCTTGCCGCGCTCGTCGAAGCCCATCAGCTTGACCCAAACCTTGTCGCCTTCCTTGACAACGTCCGAGGTCTTGGCAACGCGCTCATTGGCGAGCTGCGAGATGTGGACGAGGCCGTCACGCGGACCGAAGAAGTTGACGAAAGCGCCGAAGTCGGCGGTCTTGACGACCGTGCCTTCGTAGATCTCGCCGACTTCCGGCTCGGCGACAATGGTGTGGATCCACTTCTTCGCCGCCTCGATCTCCTTGGCGTTCGAGGAAGCGATCTTCACCGTGCCGTCGTCCTCGATGTTGATCTTGGCGCCGGTCTTCTCGACGATCTCGCGGATGACCTTGCCGCCCGAACCGATGACATCGCGGATCTTGTCGGTCGGGATGTGCATGACCTCGATGCGCGGTGCGAATTCGCCGAGTTCGGGGCGTGCGCCGGTCAGAGCATGCGCCATTTCGCCGAGGATATGCTGGCGGCCATCCTTGGCCTGGTCCAGCGCGATCTTCATGATCTCCTCGGTGATGCCCTCGATCTTGATGTCCATCTGCAGCGAAGTGATGCCGTTGGCGGTGCCGGCGACCTTGAAGTCCATGTCGCCGAGGTGATCCTCGTCGCCCAGGATGTCGGAGAGCACGGCGAAGCGCTCGCCTTCCTTGATCAGGCCCATGGCGATACCGGCAACGGGCTTCGCCAGCGGCACGCCGGCATCCATCAGCGCCAGGGAGGTGCCGCAGACGGTGGCCATCGAGGACGAGCCGTTGGACTCGGTAATCTCCGAGACGACACGCAGCGTGTAGGGGAACTGGTCAGCGCTCGGCAGCATCGGCCGGATGGCGCGCCAGGCGAGCTTGCCGTGGCCGATTTCGCGGCGGCCCGGCGAACCCATGCGGCCGGTCTCACCGACGGAATAGGGAGGGAAGTTGTAGTGAAGGAGGAACTTCTCCTTGTACATGCCGGTCAGCGAATCGACATACTGCTCGTCTTCGCCGGTGCCGAGCGTGGCCACGACCAGCGCCTGGGTTTCGCCGCGGGTGAACAGTGCCGAACCATGGGTGCGCGGCAGGACGCCGACTTCCGAAACGATCTTGCGGACCGTCTTCAGGTCGCGGCCATCGATGCGCGAGCCGGTGTCGAGGATGTTCCAGCGCACGACCTTGGCCTGGAGTTCCTTGAACACCGAGCCGATCTGCTCGGAGGTGTATTTGGGCTCTTCGCCTTCGGCCGGAGCAAAGGCTGCCTTGACCTTCGCCTTGACGGCGTCGACGGCGGCATAGCGTTGCTGCTTGTCGGTGATCTTGTAGGCATTGCTGAGCTCGTCGCCGACGATCTTCAGCATCTCGCCTTCGAGCGCGGAATAGTCCGGCGCGGTGAAGTCGCGTGGCTCCTTGGCGGCGACTTCGGCCAGCTTGATGATGGCGTCGATGACCGGCTGAAAGCCCTTGTGGCCGAACATGACGGCGCCGAGCATCAGTTCTTCGCCAAGTTCCTTGGCTTCCGACTCAACCATCAGCACGGCGTCGGCGGTGCCGGCGACGACGAGGTCGAGCTTGGATTCCTGCATTTCGTCGATGTGCGGGTTGAGGACGTATTCGCCGTTGATGTAGCCGACGCGCGCGCCGCCGACCGGGCCCATGAAGGGAACGCCCGACAGGGTCAAAGCGGCCGAGGTGGCAACGATCGACAGGATGTCCGGATCGTTCTCGAGGTCATGCTGAACGACGGTGACGACGATCTGGGTGTCGTTCTTGTAGCCGTCGGCGAAGAGCGGACGGATGGGGCGGTCGATGAGGCGCGAAACCAGCGTTTCCTTTTCGCTCGGACGGCCTTCGCGCTTGAAATAGCCGCCCGGGATCTTGCCGGCGGCATAGGTCTTTTCCTGGTAGTTGACGGTCAGCGGAAAGAAATCGAGGCCGGGCTTGGGCTCCTTCATCGAAACGACGGTGGCCAGAACCTTGGTCTCGCCGTAGGTGGCGAGCACAGCGCCGTCAGCCTGACGGGCGATCTTGCCGGTTTCGAGGATGAGCGGGCGACCGCCCCATTCGATTTCCACTTTGTGCTGATTGAACATGTCTTGTCCTTTGTATGAAGAAGGGCCGCGCCGTTTCAGCGTGCGCGGGTGCCCTTTCCTCTGGCTTCCTTTCTCGGGCAGCCACGGGCAAGACAACGGGAGGCTCGGGTTTTATCGGCACGGTGGCCAAACGAGCGTCCTGCAATCCTGCCCCATGACCGTCCATGGGTGGCTTAGAGTGGCCCTCTGCGCGCTCTAAGCCGGATATGGCCAATCGATCGATCGGCCTGCGCATGACCCCGAAACCCACGGCTTGCGGAACGCGTCATGCGCAATTCAACTTTTCGGAACGTCCGTCCGGCATCCCGATGGGGTGCGCGGCGCTCCAGTCCTGCATTCGAGATCGGATTGGTCCTCGGCTCGAATGCGCGACCGGCGGACTCCTTGAGAGAGCCCGCCGGTCAATTCGTCAACGGCGCAGACCGAGCTTCTCGATCAGTGTCTGATAGCGCACGTCGTCCTTGCGCTTGAGGTAGTCAAGCAGGCTGCGGCGCTGGGACACGAGAGCGAGCAGACCACGGCGGGAATGGTTATCCTTCTTGTGGTCCTTGAAATGGTCGGTCAAGTTCTTGATGCGCTCGGAAAGGATGGCCACCTGGACTTCCGGAGACCCGGTATCGCCCTTGGCGGTCGCGAATTCACCCATCAATTCCTTTTTGCGCTCGGCAGTAATCGACATCGTGTTTTTCCTTATGTTTGAGGAAACGGGTCGCCCTCAGCCGGGATGTCGTCCAGCAGGGGCCGGTGCAAGCAAAGCGTCGAGGCGCTATGCTGCGGCGCATATAGTGCAATTCCCGGCAAAACACCAGCCCAATTCACCAAGCCGGCTTTTCAGCCCCAAATGCCGAGTTTTATCGCTATCAAAGCCATTTTTTCCATTTGAAGAAGGCAATCAGGCCGATCGCGACAAGCAGCATGAAGACGAGCGCCGCCGGATAACCATAGTAAGATCGCAGTTCCGGCATGTTCCATGGCGAGGCATCGGGACTGAAATTCATGCCCCAGACGCCGACCAGGAAGGTGAGCGGCATGAAGATGACCGAGACGATGGTGAGATAGCTGATGACGTCGTTGGTGCGCGCCTGGCTCAGCGACAGATGCATCTCGATCAGCCCGGTCAGCATGTCGCGCTGGGTCTCAACCAGCTCGATCAGCCTGAGCGAATGGTCGAGTGTGTCATTGAGGAAAACCTTGGTCTCGGCTTTGACATAGGGCACGTCGTTGCGGATCAGCGTCGCCAGCGCATCGCGCATCGGCCACAGCACGCCCTTCAGCACATTGGCGTCGCGCCGCAATTCGTGCAGTTGCCGCATCTGATGCTTGTGCGTCGAATGCAGCATCTCGTCCTCGATGCCGTCGACCTGGTCGCCGGCCGCCTCGACCGGCGGAAAATAGCTGTCGACGATGGCGTCGATCAGCGCGTAGGCCAGATAGTCGGCGCCGCGTGTGCGCAGGCGGTTGGGCGCCGAACTCCCGATACGCTTGCGTACCGGGTCGAACGGATCTCCCTCGCGTTCCTGGAAAGTGACGACGAAATTCTTACCGAAGAACACGGCGATCTGCTCGTAGCGATGAGCTGTGACATCGTCGATCATGCGCACGACGACGAAGGCGTGGTCCTCGAAGAAATCGACCTTCGGTCGCTGGTCGGTGTTGACGACATCCTCCAGGGCCAGCGGATGCAGGTTGAAGATCCGGCCGATCTCCTCGATCAGCGGGATGTTGGCGAGCCCGGTGCAATCCAGCCAGACGACCGGCCAGCGGTCGCAATGGACATTGAGATCATCGATGCTGGCATTGTCGATGGTCTTGAATTTTTCGGGCGAAATCAGCGTCAGCCTGAGCTCACTGCGCCGCGCCGCCGGATCGGCGATCAGCGTGCCCGGCGAGGCGCCGACGGGCGGCCGCCTCGTCTTCGCCGGCGCCCGCCTCTTCACCGCATCGGCCTTTGCCATCTGCCCCTCGATCGTAGAATCGACGTGAAGTTAGACGAGAGCCGTCACCCGGCAAAGACCCGCTTGGGCTTGAACATGCCTTGTTCGATCGCGCCGATGGCAACCAGCTTACCACGGGCCGTGGCACAGGCTTCCTCCGCCTCGACGGGCGCGTCGCGGCCGCGAATGATGACCGGATTGCCGAGGCGGATCTTGGTCGCCGCATCGTCGCTGATGGCGATCTGCGGCAGGCAGTCTAAGGCAGCTGAGGTGTCGACCAGAAGCGCGTCGATCGCGCCGAAGTCCACCGGCACGTCAATCGCATCGGCGTCGTCGGCAGGCTCCGGCTTGTCCTCGCCTTGCGCACCGAAACGGGCGGCTTCCAGCTCGGCGATGGTGACGAAATCCTCCGATGTGAACGGCTCGACCTCGACCCGGCGCAAATCGCTGATATGGCCGAAGCAGCCGAGGTCACGGCCCATGTCGCGTGCCAGCGAGCGCACATAGGTGCCCTTGCCGCATTCGACCTCGAAAACGGTGTGGTCGGCATGGTGCTCGATGATGTCGAGGCGGCCGATCTCGATCTCGCGGGCGGGAATGTCGACCGTCTCGCCTTCGCGGGCGAGATCGTAGGCGCGTTCGCCCGCGATCTTGATGGCCGAGAATTGCGGCGGCGTCTGCATGATGACGCCGGTGTATTTCGGTAGCAGCGCCTTGACCTCGGCTTCCGCCGGACGGAGGTCTGAACTCTTCGTCACTGGCCCTTCAAGATCGTCGGTCGAGCGCTCCTGCCCCCAGGCGACGGTGAAGCGGTAGATCTTGGCGCCGTCCTGCACATAGGGCACCGTCTTGGTGGCTTCGCCGAGCGCGATCGGCAGCATGCCGGAAGCCAGCGGATCGAGCGTGCCGGCATGGCCAGCCTTTTCCGCCTGGAACAGCCATTTGATCTTGGACACGGCCTCGGTGGAACCCATCCCCACCGGCTTGTCCAGCACCACCCAGCCGGAGACCGGCCGGCCCTTCTTCTTGCCGCGGCGCCCCATTATTCGCTGTCCTTGTCGTCTTTGGCCCTGTCGTCCTTGGTCTTGTCGTCGTCCGCATCGAGATCGCGTGCCACTTCGGGCGACTTCAGCAGATCGTTGATCCTGGCGAAATTGTCGAAAGAGGTGTCGAGCTTGAAGCGGAACTCCGGCATGAACTTCATCTGCCGCAGAGCGCCGGAGACACGACCGCGGACGAATTTCGCATGCTTGTTCAACGCCTCGACAACTGCGTCGGTGTCCTTGGCGCCAAGCGGCGAAACGAAAGCGGTGGCGACCCTCAGGTCGGGCGACATGCGCACTTCCGAGACCGACACAACGGTATTTTCGATCAGCGGATCGATGATCTCACCACGCTGCAAGGTTTCGGAGAGCGCGTGGCGCACCTGTTCGGCAACGCGCAGCATACGCTGGGACGGGCTGGATGTGGTTGGACGGGGCATTTTTTCTCAATCCTGAAAGCGTGAGGCACGGGATGGGACCGTGCCGCATGTCTCATATGTCAACGCATCGGCCCGAAATCGAATTCGGTTTCGAAACGCACGATGCGTAATTTCACAATAAACTCCAGGCGGCGGTCTTTCGACCACCGCCTGGTACCGGCAAGTCACGCGAACTCAGAGTGTTCGGGTCACCATCTCGACGCGGAAGCACTCGATGATGTCGCCGACGCGCATGTCCTCGTAGTTCTGGAAGGCCATGCCGCACTCCTGGCCGCCGGGGACTTCCGAAACCTCGTCCTTGAAGCGCTTCAGCGTCTTCAGCGTGCCTTCATGGATGACGACGTTGTCGCGGATCAGGCGCACGCCCGCGCCACGCTCGACCTTGCCTTCGGTGACACGGCAGCCGGCGATCTTGCCGACCTTGGTGATGTCGAAGATCTCGAGGATCTCGGCATTGCCGATGAAGGTCTCGCGACGCTCCGGCGACAGCAGTCCCGACAAAGCCGCCTTCACATCATCCACGAGGTTGTAGATGATCGAGTAGTAGCGGATTTCGATGCCCGCGGCCGCGGCCGCGGCACGTGCCTGTACGTTGGCACGGACGTTGAAGCCGATGATCGCCGCACCAGACGTTTCCGCCAGCGAGACGTCGCTTTCGGTGATGGCGCCGGCGCCGGCATGGACGATGCGCGCACGCACCTCGTCGGTGCCGAGCTTGTCCAACGCCGCGTTGATCGCCTCGATCGAACCCTGCACGTCGCCCTTGATGACCAGCGGGAATTCCTTCAGCCCGCTCGTCTGCAACTGCGACATCATCTGTTCGAGCGAGCCGCGCTGGCCAGCATGCTTGGCCACCGCCTTCTCGCGCGCCAGACGCTGGCGATATTCGGTGATCTCGCGGGCGCGGGCCTCGTTGTTGACCACCGCGAAGCGGTCGCCAGCCAGCGGGGTTCCCTGAAGGCCGAGCACCTCGACCGGCATCGCCGGCGGCGCTTCCTTGATCTGCTCGCCGCGATCGTTGACCAGGGCGCGCACGCGGCCCCACTCGTTGCCGGCGACGAGGATGTCGCCCGGCATCAAGGTACCGGTCTGCACCAGCACGGTGGCGACCGGGCCACGGCCCTTGTCGAGCTGCGCTTCGATGACGACACCCTCGGCGGTACGGTCCGGATTGGCCTTCAGGTCGAGGATTTCGGCCTGCAGCAGGATCGCCTCGAGCAGCTTGTCGAGATTGGTGCCCTTGGTCGCCGACACTTCGACGTCAAGCACTTCACCGCCCATCGATTCGACGAAGACCTCGTGGCGCAGCAGTTCGGAGCGCACCTTCTGCGGATCGGCGTCATGCTTGTCGATCTTGTTGATGGCCACGATGATCGGAACGCCGGCCGCCTTGGCGTGGCTGATCGATTCGATCGTCTGCGGCATGACGCTGTCGTCGGCCGCCACCACCAGGATAGCGATGTCCGTGGCCTGGGCGCCGCGGGCACGCATCGCCGTGAAGGCGGCGTGGCCGGGCGTGTCGATGAAGGTGATCTTCTGACCGTTCTTCTCGACCTGATAGGCACCGATATGCTGGGTGATGCCGCCGGCTTCGCCGGAAACGACATTGGCATTGCGGATGGCATCGAGCAGCGAGGTCTTGCCGTGGTCGACGTGGCCCATGATGGTCACGACCGGCGGACGCGGCACCAGGTCCTCGGCATTGTCGGCGATGTTGAACAGGCCTTCCTCGATGTCGGACTCGGCAACGCGGCGGACCGTGTGGCCGAATTCGGTGGCGACCAGCTCTGCCGTGTCGGCGTCGATGACGTCGCCCGGCTTCAGGATCTGGCCCTGCTTCATGAAGAACTTGACCACATCGACCGCACGTTCGGACATGCGCTGCGCCAGTTCCTGGATGGTGATGGTCTCGGGCAGGATCACTTCGCGCATGACTTTCTCGCGCGGCTCATTGTGCATCGCGCGCTTGAACTTCTCCTGGCGGCGACGCATCGACGACAGCGAACGGGCCCGCGCATCCTCGTCGGAAAGCGCGGAATTCAGCGTCAGCTTGCCACGGCGACGATCTTCCTCGCCCTTGGTCGGCTTGGCCGGACGTGCCACTTCGGGCGTGACGAGGCGACGCACAGGCGCGCCGGCGCCAGCCCGCTTCGGCTTGACCTCTTCTTCTTCGTCTGCCGTTGCCAGCTCCGCGGCCAGCGGTGCGCGGCGGCGTGCTTCTTCCTCGGCGCGGCGGCGCGATTCGGCCTCGGCTTGCAGACGCGCCTCTTCCTCGGCCTGGCGGCGCGCGGATTCCTCGCGCTCACGCTTGCGCCGCTCCTCGTCCTCGGCCCGGCGCTTGGCTTCCTCGGCGGCGCGCTGACGGTCTTCGACCTCGCGGACCTTGGATCCTTCCAGCGCCCTGCGGCGGGCTTCCATTTCGCTGCGCGACAGTTCGTTCAGCACCATGCCGCTGCGCTCGACCGGAGCCCGCGGGGGAGGTGGAGGCGCAGCCTTCGGCGCTTCCTGCACGACAGGGGCCGCGGCGACCGGCGGCTTCGGCGTGAAGACGGGCACAGGGGCAGCAGCAGCCGGCTCCGGCTTGTCGCCGGGCAGGGAGAATTTGCGCTTCTTGGTCTCGACCACGACCGACTTGGTACGGCCATGCGAGAAGTTCTGGCGCACGGTGCCCTGTTCCATGCCGGGGCGCTTCAGCGTCAAGGTCTTCATCGGTGTAACACTCAACGTCTTGTCGTCGCCCGATTTCGTATCGCTCATTCCATATCCTCTGCGGCCTCATCTTCGTCAGCAACGGCCGCAAGCATTGCCAGATCGTCCGGGGTACCGCCCCGATACCGGTCGAGCGCAACCATGCGCTTCTGGACCGCCTTACCCGCGTCTCCCGCGAGGACGGCAGCATGTATCACATTTGTACCCCCCAATGCCAAGCTCAACTCGGCCTCGGAGAAAAGTTTGTAGGCAAGGATGGAAGGGCCGCCAATATGGACGGTCGCCCGCCGCGCCTGGCTGATCTTGCGTACGCCATCGTCCGATGCTTCGGTCGCGTGGAGCACGAAAAGCGCAAGCCCACCGCGCACGGCACTCTCAACCTTGGTGGCACCAAGAGAAATTGCGCCTGCCTTGCGGGCGAGACCCAGCATGCCCAGAGCGGATCTGGAAAGCAGCCCATCGACCATGCCGCCAAGATCCGGCGGCACGACCACCTGTGCCTTGAAGGCGCGGGCAAAAAGGTTCTTGGCCGCCGCCTTGTCGATATGTAGGCGGTCGGCGCTCACCCAGCAACCGCGGCCGGGCAGATTTCTCTTGAGATCGGGAACGACGGCCGAATCCGGGCCGACGACGAACCGGATCAGTTCATCCGGTTCGGCCTGCTTGCGGGTAACGATGCAGGTGCGATCGTTCATCTCGTCCAAGGGCGGGTTGTGTGCGATGCGGTTTCACCTCACGCACCAACGGCTTCGTCAGCCGATGCTTCTTCGGCCGCAAGCTCGTCCTCGGAAATCCAGCCGGCCTTGAGACGGGCATTGAGCACCATCTGTTCGGCGTCGGCGCGCGAAACACCATGATTGGCCAGGACGCCTGGATAGACCTTGGTCTCGCCGTCCTTGCGTTCCTTCCAGCCGGTCAGGTCGTCGGCGGCATAGCCGGCGAAATCCTCGATCGTCTTCACGCCGTCCTCGCCGAGCGTCACCATCATGGCGGTGGTGATGCCGGGGATTTCGCGCAGCTCGTCCTTGACGCCCAGCGCCTTGCGCTTCTCGTCATGCTCGGCCTCGATCTTTTCGAGGTATTCGCGGGCACGGGTCTGGATTTCGGAAGCCGTGTCGTCGTCGAAGCCGTCGATCGAGGCGATTTCGCCGGCGTCGACATAGGCGACTTCCTCGACGCTGGTGAAGCCTTCGGAGGCCAGCACCTGGCCGACCATCTCGTCGACGTCGAGGGCCTCCATGAACAGCGCCGAGCGCTCGACGAATTCCTTCTGGCGGCGTTCGGATTCCTCGGCCTCGGTCAGGATGTCGATATCCCAGCCGGTGAGCTGCGAGGCGAGACGCACGTTCTGGCCGCGGCGGCCGATGGCGAGCGACAACTGATCGTCGGGAACCACCACTTCGATGCGCTCGGCGTCCTCGTCGAGCACGACCTTGGCGACTTCCGCCGGCTGCAGCGCATTGACGATGAAGGAGGCGGCAGAGGGCGACCACGGAATGATGTCGATCTTCTCGCCCTGCAATTCACCGACGACGGCCTGGACACGGCTGCCGCGCATACCGACGCAGGCGCCGACCGGATCGATCGAACTATCACGCGAGATGACGGCGATCTTGGCGCGCGAGCCCGGGTCGCGGGCGACCGACTTGATCTCGATGATGCCGTCATAGATTTCCGGCACTTCCATGGTGAACAGCTTGGCCATGAACTGCGGATGGGTACGCGACAGGAATATCTGCGGGCCGCGCTGCTCGCGGCGCACGTCATAGACATAGGCTCGGACGCGGTCGCCGTACTTGTAGTTCTCGCGCGGAATCAGCTCGTCGCGGCGGATGATCGCCTCGCCACGGCCGAGATCGACGATGACATTGCCATATTCGACACGCTTGACGGTGCCGTTGACGATCTCGCCGATGCGGTCCTTGTATTCGTCATACTGGCGGTCGCGCTCGGCCTCGCGCACCTTCTGCACGATGACCTGCTTTGCCGACTGGGCGGCGATGCGGCCGAAATCCATCGGCGGCAGCTGTTCGGCAATGAAGTCGCCGAGCTGGGCGTCGGGATTGCGCTCGCGGGCCGAGGAAATGGCGATCTGGGTGGCATAGTCGTCGACCTTTTCGACCACTTCCATCAGCCGCTGCAGCTTCATCTCGCCGGTGTTCGGGTTGATGTCGGCGCGGATGTTGGTTTCCTGGCCGTAACGCGAACGCGCCGCCTTCTGGATCGCATCGGCCATGGCGGCGATGACGATCGACTTGTCGATCGACTTTTCACGCGCGACCGCGTCGGCAATCTGCAGCAGTTCAAGTCTGTTGGCGCTTACAACCATGTTTTTTCTCCCGAGCCTGTTTGCCGGACCTTTGGACCCGGCAGCTCAATCAACTTTCCTGTTCGTGTTCTTCCGTGGCGTCCGCTTCCGCACCCTCGGGCACGTCGTCATCCGGTTCACCGCGGCGTTTCTTGGCTTCCTTGCGCGCCCTGTTGTCCTTCGACAACGCATCGCGAATGAGGTCGTCGGTCAGGATCAGCCGGGTTTCGGCAATGGCGTCGTAAGGCACGCGCACCGTCGGTTCCTCGCCATAGGCCGCCTTGTCGCGCTCGATCAGCACGTCGTTCTCACCGGCCTCGGCAATCTTGCCCTTGAAGCGCTTGCGATCCGCGACGATGACCGATGTTTCCATCTTCACCAGATGACCGGTCCAGGTCACGAAATCCGATTTGCGCACCAGCGGTCGGTCGATGCCGGGCGAAGAGACTTCGAGATGATAGGCCTTTTCGATCGGATCATCGACATCGAGCGCCGGTGACACCGCGCGGCTGACCTCTTCGCAATCCTCGACGGTCATGGTGCCGTCCTCGCGTTCGGCCATGATCTGCAGCGTCAGCCCGTTCTGGCCGGACAGATGCACCCGCACGAGGCGAAAGCCTATGCCGCGCAGCACCGGCTGGACGATCAGCGCAATGCGCGCATCGATGCCGCTTTCGCGGATGATGCGATCGTCACCTTCGCTTGCCGTTGCAGTCATCAAGTACCTGTCGTTTCGAACCTATCGGCAGGTAATAAAAAAGAGCGGGACCGGGTGGACCCACTCTTCGTCATACCGACCAAGAATTTGAGGCTGATATAAACCAACATGGCCGGTGTTTCAAGCCCGCCGTGCCGGTTCGGCAAAAGCCCTGACAGCGCCAGCATTGCTCCAGGCGCATGGCCACCATGCGCCAATCCCCCTGTGAGAGCCGGCGGGGCGCTCTTATTTGTTAGCCACGACACGAACAGAAGCGGCGCGCGGTGGCGCGCGAAAGGACAAGATCATGAGCAATCGCAGACTATTTTCCGCCTTGGGCGATCTCTTCACGGCATTTGGCGGCGCGGTTGCCGCGTCGCGCTCCGTGGAAGCCGGCCGCAAGCCGCGCGCCGACGATTTGCGCAAGCTCGGCATGGATCCGGCCATCTTCAACAGAATCGGCCGTTTCTGAAAATCTGGCGAGGGCGGGTGGGCCTATTTCCTGACAAAGGTCAGATAGGCAGGCCGCCGGCCCTCGCGAATGGCCTTCGCCTCGTAACGCGTGCCAGGCCAGCCCTCATAGGGGCGGTGCCAGTCGGCAGCTTCGGCCGCCTGCCATGCGAAGGCGCCATGCGCCCGGCAATGCAGCAAGGTCCAGTTCACATAGGTGTCGATATCGGACGCGAAGCGGAATTTTGCGCCCGGTTTCAGGACGCGGGCGAAACGCTCGAGATTGACCGGACTGACGAAACGCCGCTTCCAGTGCTTCTTCTTCGGCCAGGGGTCTGGATAGAGAAGATCGATGCCGCCAAGCGAAGCCGGCGGCAGCCAGTCGAGCAGCCGGGTGGCGTCGTCGTCATGGACCCGCAAATTGGCCAGCGGCCTTGCTCGCACCGCCATCATCATCTTGGCCATGCCGTTGACGAAGGGCTCGACGCCGATGAAGCCTGTTGTCGGCGCCTCGATGGCGCGGTGCAGAAGATGCTCGCCGCCGCCAAAGCCGATCTCGAGCCGGACGGCCGAAACTTCAGTCTCGAACAGAGTGCGCAGATCCGACGGCGCATCGGCCGTCAGATCGAGCCGGTAGGCGTCAAGCCCGCTTTCCAGGGCTGCCGCCTGCTGAGGACGGACCGGCTTGCCGCGCCGACGACCGAAAAAGGCTTCGGTCGTCCGGCTTGGCCTGTCTTGCGGGCTCATCTGGCGGCGCTGGGTCTGTCGCGGCTCAGGCCGCGACAGCATCCTTGAGCGCCTTGGCGAGATCGGTCTTTTCCCAGGAGAAAGACCCGTCACGGCCGGCCTTGCGGCCGAAATGGCCGTAGGACGACGTCTTAGCGTAGATCGGCTTGTTGAGGTCGAGATGGCGCCGGATGCCCGACGGCGACAAGTCCATCACCGTGCGCAGCGCGTCCTCGAGCTTTGCCTCGTCGACCTTGCCGGTGCCGTGCAGGTCGACATACACCGACAGAGGCTGGGCGACGCCGATGGCGTAGGAAAGCTGGATGGTGCAGCGGTCGGCAAGCTTCGCCGCCACGACATTCTTGGCCAGATAGCGCGCCGCATAGGCTGCCGAACGGTCCACCTTGGTGGTGTCCTTGCCGGAGAAGGCGCCTCCGCCATGCGGTGCCGCGCCGCCGTAGGTGTCGACGATGATCTTGCGGCCGGTGAGGCCGGCGTCGCCGTCCGGGCCGCCGATGACGAACTTGCCGGTCGGGTTGATGTACCACATGCAATCGTCGGCGATCTTGAGATCACCAAGCGCCTCGCGGATATAGGGTTCGACGACCTTGCGGACCTTCTTGGAGTCCCAGGTCGCGTCGAGATGCTGGGTCGACAGCACGATCTGCGTTGCCTCGGCGGCCTTGCCGTCGACGTAGCGGACGGTGACCTGGCTCTTGGCGTCCGGGCCGAGCTTGCCGGCCTCGCCGTTGTTTTGATGGCGGGCGGCGGCCAGAAGTTCGAGGATCTTGTGGCTGTAGTAGATCGGCGCCGGCATCAGGTCCGGCGTCTCGCGGCAGGCATAGCCGAACATGATGCCCTGGTCGCCGGCCCCTTCCTCGCCCTGGCGGTCGGCGGCATTGTCGACGCCCTGGCCGATGTCTGGCGACTGGCCATGCAGGAGAACCTCGATCTTGGCCGTCTTCCAGTGGAAGCCGGCCTGCTCGTAGCCGATCTCGCGGATCGCCTTGCGGGCGACGGATTTGAATTTTGCCGGGTTCACGACCGGGTGGCCCGCGGCGTCCTTGAGGATGTTGCCGGCCTTGTCCTTTTTCAGCAGCGTCTCGGGGACGCGCACTTCGCCGGCGATGACGACGCGGTTGGTGGTCGCCAAGGTCTCGCAGGCGACACGGACCTTCCATGGGTCCATGCCGGTCTTCTTGGCTTCGCGGTAGACCAGATCGACAATCTCGTCGGAGATCCGGTCGCAGACTTTGTCGGGATGGCCCTCGGCAACGGATTCCGAGGTAAAGAAGTAGTTCTGCCGCGTCACGGGTGTCCCCTCTTGAAAAACGATCGGCAGGCTGCCGATTTTGGCGCGCCACGTGTTAGCGGGGCAAAGCGCCGCTCGTCAAGCGTTGCCGCCATTCTGGCACGACTGTCGATGTCGATATCTTGTGCCACCGGCGGCGAATGCCGCCGGTTCGAGGCTTATCGAGGGTCAGTCCAGGTCGTCCGCTGCGAGTGACTTCACCAGATCGATGATCCTGCGGCGCACCTTGACGTCGGCGATCTTGACGAAGGCCCGGTTGAGCTGAAGGCCTTCGGGACTGCCGCAAAACTCGACGGCGAAAGCCATTGACGCATCCTCGGAAAAGCCGCGACCGGGCGCCGCTTCCTGGCCCGGCGCATCCTCGAAGAAGAAGGCGACGGGCACGCCGAGTATCGAGGCTATCGCCTGCAGCCGGCTGGCGCCGACGCGGTTGGTGCCCTTTTCATATTTCTGGATCTGTTGAAATGTGATGCCGAGATTTTCGCCCAGCTTTTCCTGGCTCATTCCGAGCATGTTGCGGCGAAGCCGGACGCGGCTTCCAACGTGGATGTCGATGGGATTGGGTTTCTTCTTGTTTTCTTCTGTCATTTTTTCCTCGCCGAATTTTTTCGGCTTTGTGATTTTTTTCCTGCCCAAAAAAAGCCGGAGGCGACTGCCCCAACAGACGATCCACCGGCTTCGAGAAATTTTCAGGCGATACAGTATGAGTTTCTAATGTGTCGACTGTCAATTCACCCGTAGCCTTTGCCTTACGTTCAACAGTGCCCCCACCAGCGCAAACAGCAACATGATCAGCATTCCGTTAATGCGCCGCTGGGCCGAGGAAACGACCGCCTGTCCAGAAATCGGCACCTTCACATCGATGGCTCCGCGCGCGTCGATCGCCAGCGCATCGACGATGCGTCCGCGCGGATCGACGACGGCCGAGATGCCGTTGTTGGCAGCACGCAGCAAGGGCAATCCGTTCTCCACCGCGCGAATCTGGGCCTGCCTGAAATGCTGATACGGTCCCGGTGTGTCCCCGAACCAGGCATCATTGGTAACGTTCACAATAAGCTGCGCTGACGTAGCGTCAACTGCCACAAGATCGGGAAAGATCACCTCGTAACAGATAAAAGGCAGGGCACGGATGCCGCCCGGCAGTGAGATGGCGTGGCGCTCGTTGCCGGCGGCGAACGTCACCGGTCCGGCGACAAGCTGCGCGATGCCGAAACGGTTGAGCAGGTCGCCGAAAGGCAGGTACTCGCCGAACGGCACCAGATGGACCTTGTCGACGGCGTCAGTGATTTCGCCCCTGTCGTTGATCGCCACCACGGAATTGTAATAGCGGCTGTCTGTGCTGGCCGCCGAGCCCCCTTCCTCGCGAACGACCCCGGCAATCAGCATCTGGCCATCGGCCAGCATGTCGCCCAGCGCCGTCAGCGCGTCAGGCCGTTCGGTGAAGAGGAAAGGCACCGAGGTTTCCGGCCAGAGAATGAGTTGTGGCTTGCCGTGACCGGGGTCCGGCGCCTTGGCGGACAGGCCGAGCAAGGTGGCGAAGATGCGGTCGCGCACCGAGGCATCCCATTTTTCCGACAGGTCGACGGCCGGTTGGACAATGCGGACATCCAGGCTGCGCTCGGCCGGTTTTTCAGGAGCGGCAAGCCTGATGTAGCCGAAACCGACATGGGCTGATGCAAGCAGCACGAACAGTGCCGCGCCCAGGCGAAGATGCCGGCGCGCCACCAGCAGCGCCGGCAATGAAAAGAGGAACACGGCAAGCACGTTCATGCCGATCATGCCGGTCACCGAAACGCTCTGCATGAGGAGAGGCACGGGCATTGCCGCGTAGCCAATGGCATTCCAGGGAAAACCAGTGAACAGGAAGCCGCGCAGCCACTCTGTCAGCCCGAAGCCGAAGGCAAGGGCGGCGATGCGGCCGATATCACTGCTCCACAGAAGCCGGGCGACCAGCGTCGCGAAGCCGTAGAAAAAGGCCAGCGCGAAGGGAATGCCGACCACGGCGAAGGGAAGTGCCCAGGCAAACTCATCGGCCTCGACCAGCAGCGCCGAGCCGATCCACCAGAGACCGGCGAGGAAATAGCCGAAGCCGAACCACCAGCCGACGGCGAAGGCCGGCAGCAAGCGTCTGAAAAGGCTGCCGGAAGCTTCGCCGGTCGCGCCATCGAGCAGCCAGACCAGCAGCGGAAACGAGATGAAGCAGGCGGCGAAGAAATCGTAAGGCGCCTGGCCAAGCACCGCCAGCGCCCCGGCAAGAAAGGCCACGAGCGCACGCCGCCAACCCCAAAGCAGAATTATCCGGCCGGCCAGGCGCTCCATGCATACTTCCGAGTCGCGCGAATCAGGACGCAAGATTTATCAGGCCGCGGCCCGCGCTCCAAACGGGACCGACCCGGCTCCGCCCGGCCCGAGTTTCGGCTCGGAACCCGTTGCGAGATTTTCAGCACCAGGGCAGAGCCACTACGACAAGCTTGCCCGCGCCATCGATGCAAGCCTCATCTATACGTCGAAGTCGCGCACCAATCCGGAGGTTTCGCCGACCTCGGAGGCTTGATCCTCTGCGACGACCCCAAATTCCGCCGCTGCGAAAGAGATGAAGCTGCGCAGGCGCGGCGTCATGCGTCGATCGCGATGGTAGAGGAGCGACATGGGTCGTTCGCGCAGATGCCAATCGGGAAAAAGCTGGACGAGCTGCCCGGCCTGCACATCAGGGCTGAGAAGGATGGCTGGTTGCATGACTACACCCAAACCCGCGCGGGCGGCCGTCCGCACCGCCTGGCCGCTGTTGACCGTAACCGTCCAAGCGGGCTCCACCTCCACTACGTCGCCACCTTTCGACATCCTCCAGGGCGACCGCGCTGCTGGAGTGAAGCCGACGACTTCGTGGCTAGAAAGCTCGCTAGGGTGTTCTGGCATGCCTTTGCGCACCAGATAATCCGGCGCGGCACAGATCATCATCCGGTAGGGAGCAAGGCTGCGCGCAATCAGGTGATTGTCGGGAAGCGTGCCGATGCGGAACGCTATGTCGAAGCCTTCCTCCACGAGATCGACGTTTCTGTCCGTCAGCGTGATGTCGAGCGTCACTTCGGGGGCAAGCTCGCGATAGCGCCGCAGCGCGGGAACCAGAACTTCCGCCCCGAATGTCGTCGGCGCCGTGACCCGCAACTGCCCGCGTGCTCCCGTTTGCAGCGCCTCGGCCTCCCGATCCGCGATGGCCACGCGGTCGAGGATGTCCCGGCATTGCTCGATGTAACTTGCCCCAAAATCAGTCAGGCTCTGACGGCGTGTGGTCCGGTTCAGAAGGCGTGTACCCAGCCGCTCTTCCAAAGCCGCGACATGCTGCCCGACCATGGCCGGAGAGAGCCCCACTTGGGCAGCAGCGGAGCTCATCGAACCTGCCTGAACGGTGGCCACGAAAACCTGCATGGAGCGAAAGAGGTCCATTCAATACCAACGCTTTCAAATGATCCAATAATTTTGACAATTATCAGCCACATGCCTTCCAATTACAACGCCCGTGACCAAACCCACTCAGGAGCACGGCGTGGCACAATCACGGTTTAAACAAAGAACAGTCCTCATCACTGGCGCGGGGACGGGCATGGGCCGTGCCGCAGCCCTTCGCTTGGCCGAGGAGGAAGCACATCTCGTCCTTGTCGGGCGGCGGCCGGAGCCGCTCGAACGACTGGTTTCGGACATTGAGGCCGCAAGCGGCACCGCCATGGCGATTACCTGCGATATTTCGCGAGGTGATGCGGTCGCTGCGGCCGTGGAAAAAACCATCGCTCGCTTCGGACGCTTGGACGCACTGTTCGCCAACGCAGGAGTGCTAGGCGAGTTCAAGCCGCTGGCGGATACCGAGACGGACGACTTCGATGGGCTCATCGCCACGAACTTGCGCGGAACGTTTCTAACCATCAAGCATTGCCTGCCGTTCCTGGAAGGTGGCGCCGTCCTGATCAACGCCTCGTGGACCGCGAGCAGCGTGATGCCAGGCGCCGGGGCATATGCGAGCACGAAGGGTGCACTGCTGGCCATGATGCGCACGCTCGCGGTGGAACAAGGCCCTCGAAACATACGGGTCAACGCCATCAATCCGGGGATCATCCTCACGCCGATGGCCGACGATGTACTCAGTCCTGATCTGGCCGCCCGGCTTGCCGCGCACACGGCATTGCGCCGAAACGGGACACCGGAAGATGTTGCGGGTACGGTTGCCTGGCTTCTTTCGGACGATGCGGCCTTCGTGACTGGCCAGGAGATCATGGTGGACGGCGGCTATACGATCGGAGGTCTCCGGCTGTGAGCGACGCACAGCGGAGATCGGTCAGTTACCGGTGCCAGCCGTCGATGCGCAGGCCGCTCAACCGCTCGGCCTCTTCGCGGGAAACGCAACGGATAGGCTGGGTGAAGGTCCAGACATGGCCCTCCGGATCGCGGGCCCGGTACTGGCGTTCGCCGTAGAACTGGTCCGTCGGCTCCTGGATTATGTCGGCGCCGGCCGCCTGCGCCTGCTCGCAATGCGCATCCAGGCCACCCTTCAGCCTGACATAGACCGACTGCGTGTTCTTGCCCGAGACCGAAGCCGGGCTCGCGACATAGTCGCTCCATTCGGAATCGACGATGATAGTGCAATCGCCGAACCGCATTTCGGCGTGGACGAGGTTTCCGTCGGCGTCGCTCACCACCATGCTGCGCTCGAAGCCGAAAGCCGCTTCGAGCCACACCAGCGCGGCACGAGGATTTCTGTAAAATACGCCGGAACCCAGACTTGAATGCTTGAATGGGTCGTCCACCGTCATCGGCAGCGGAAACTCAGGCCTGTTCGGTGCGCGCCGTGGCGCGCCGGCGGCGCTCGCCCTTCTGGCTTTGCACGATGCGCACGCGCTTGACGCGGCGCGGATCGGCATCGAGCACATGGAATTCGAAGCCTGGAATGGCCTGTACCACCTCGCCCCGCGCCGGCACGCGGCCAAGCGTGTTGAAGATCATGCCGCCGATCGTGTCGACATATTCGCCATGTTCGCCGGCGGCGAAATCCTCGCCGATCATCTTGGCGACCTCGTCGATCTCGGCCTTGCCGTCGACGATGAAGACGCCGTCACCGGCCTGGGTGATCATCGGTTCGTCGTCGTCATGCTCGTCCTCGATGTCGCCGACGACCATTTCGACAATGTCCTCGAGCGAGACAAGGCCGTCGGTGCCGCCATATTCGTCGATGACCAGCGCCATCTGCGTACGCGTCGTCTGCATGCGGCCCATCAAGTCGGAAGCAAGCATCGAGGGCGGCACGAACAGAACCTGGCGGATCAGATTGAGCTCGCCGATGGTGCGCGCGAGGTCGACCTGGGCAAGATCGAGCTGCGTGGCTACGGGCGTCTTCCTGGTCGTGCGCCCCTTTTTGACGCGCGCGAGCTTGGTGATGTGGGCCAGCACATCACGGATATGGACCATGCCGCGCGGGTCATCGAGCGTCTCGGAATAGACCGGCATGCGGGAATGGCCGGATTGCTCGAAAGTGCCCAGGAGATCGCCAAGCGTTGTGGTGATCTCGACCGCTTCGATATCGGCGCGCGGCACCATGACATCCTCGACGCGCACTTCGCGCAGCCGCAGGATGTTGTTGAGCATGGCGCGTTCGCCAGGCGAGAAGGATTCGGCGTCGCTCGCCGTCTCGGCCAGCGCGCCGGCGATTTCCTCACGCAGGCTGGTGCCGTTGCGTTGCCTGAACAGGCCCAAAACACGGTCGAACAGGGAGGGTCCGGCAGGCGAAAGCTCGCTGGCTGCACTGCCGGTAACGGTACTCGGACTTGATCCCTCTTCCGACGTATCGGAAGCCTTGGGCGCACTGCCGGCGTCGGGGCGGGCGGCAGTTTCTGGTGTGTCGTTCATCGTCGTCCGGTCAATTGTCAGATGTAGTTACGCGTAGGGATCGGGAATGGCAAGCCTTGCGAGCGCTGCGCGTTCGATCGCCTCCATCGCCTCGGCCTCGGCGTCGGTCTCGTGATCGTGGCCCAGCAAATGCAGCAGGCCGTGGATGACGAGATGGGTGATATGGTTCTGCACGGGCTTGTCTTCCAGTGCCGCCTCGCGGGAAACCGTCTCGGCGGCTAGCACGATATCGCCCAGCATCGGCGGCAGCGGGCCCCCTTGTGCGAACGGAAAAGCCGGGAAAGACAAGACGTTGGTGGGTTTGTCCTTGCCGCGCCATTCGGCGTTGAGGGTCCGGATATGGGCGTCGTCGGAAAAAACGACGCTGAGCTCGGAACGGCCTGTCACGCCGGTCTCGGCGAAAGCGGCGTCAACCGCGCGGTCGACTAGCCGCGCCAAGCCGGCCTCATCGGGCCAGTCGCCCGCTTCGACCGATATATCGATGTCGACGGGGGGCCCCCCGTCGCCGGATAAATTGTCCTCAGGCATGAAGCCGCATTGTCAAAATCAATTCTCGGCGCCGAGGCCGCGCGCCAATTTGGCGTCGCGGTCATAGGCCCTGACGATTTCCGCCACCAGCGGATGGCGGACCACGTCGACATCGTTGAAACGCACGGTGACCGCGCCGGCCACGCCGTCGAGGACTCGCAAGGCTTCGACCAGGCCCGATTTGGTGCTCGGCGGAAGGTCGATCTGCGTCGGATCGCCGGTGACGATCATGCGCGAATTCTCGCCAAGACGGGTCAGGAACATCTTCATCTGCATCGGCGTGGTGTTCTGCGCCTCGTCGAGGATGACCGCGGCATGCGCCAGCGTGCGGCCGCGCATAAAGGCGAGCGGCGCGATTTCAATGACTTCGGCGGCAATGGCGCGCTCGACCTTGTCGGCCGGCATCATGTCGTAGAGCGCGTCATAGAGCGGCCGCAGATAGGGATCGACCTTTTCCTTCATGTCGCCAGGCAGGAAGCCCAGCCGCTCGCCGGCCTCGACTGCCGGCCGCGACAGGATGATGCGCTCGACCATGCCGCGCTCGAGCAGCATCGCCGCATGCGCCACCGCCAGATAGGTCTTGCCAGTGCCGGCCGGACCGATGCCGAACACCAGCTCCGACCGTTCCAGCGCCCGCATATAGGCGTCCTGGTTCAGCGAACGGGCATAGATGGTCTTTTTGCGGGTGGCGATCTGTGCAGCGGAGACCTTGCCCTTGCGCTCCAGCGTCGGCAGCGTCAGCTGATCGTCGGCGGCGACCGCCATGCGCACGGCACCATCGACGTCGGACTGGCCGATATCGACGCCCTTCTGCAGGATGCCGTAGAGATTGTCCAAGGCGCGGCGCGCCTGTTCGGCGGCTGAAGCCGACCCCTTGATGGTCAGCTGGTTGCCGCGCGAGCGGATATCGACGCCGAGCTTCTGCTCGAGCCGGGCGAGGTTCTCGTCGAACTGACCGTAAAGGGCGCTGGCAAGCTTGTTGTTGTCGAAAGTCAGAACGATGTGCGCCATGTCAGAAGCCCCAGATGCCGGTACCGGGGGCAGGTTCTTCAGCTCTGCTGCGCTCAACCGTCTCTCCTCATCTGCCGAGACCATCAGGCCAATTCGGCGAACAGGCTATTGTAGCCCGTCTTCGTGATTCGCACCTGGATAATGTCACCGATTTCGCCGGCCTTTTCATCAACAATAACCGGCTGCAGCCAAGGTGTGCGGCCAACCTTCTGGCCGGCCTGCCGGCCGGGCTTCTCGATCAGCGTGTCGATGGTGCTGCCGACCAGGCTCGAACCGAAGCCCTGCTGCTGCTTCAACAGCAGTGCCTGCAGGCGCTGCAGCCGCTCGTCCTTGAGCGTTTCGGGCACATGATCAGGCATCTCGGCGCCCGGCGTGCCGGGGCGCGGCGAATATTTGAACGAAAAGGCCGAGGCGTAGTTCACCTGGCGCACCAGTTCCATGGTCGCCTCGAAATCGGCCTCCGTCTCGCCGGGGAAGCCGACGATGAAGTCGCCGGACAAAGCGATATCGGGCCGCGCGGCACGGATGCGGTCGAGCAGGGCCAGATAATCCCTGGCCGTGTGCCTGCGGTTCATCGCCTTCAAGATGCGGTCGGACCCCGATTGCACCGGCAGATGCAGATAGGGCATCAACGACGGCAGGTCGCGGTGGGCTGATATCAGTTCGTCGTCCATGTCGCGCGGGTGGCTGGTGGTATAGCGCAGCCGCGCCAGTCCAGGGATTTCGGCCAGCCGGAACAGCAGGCGGCCAAGGCCCCATTCCTCGCCGTTCTCGCCTTGGCCGTGCCAGGCATTGACGTTCTGGCCAAGCAGCGTCACCTCGCGCACGCCGGCTTCGGCCAGACGTTCGGCCTCGGCGACGATCTGCGCCACCGGCCGCGACACTTCAGAGCCCCTTGTATAGGGCACGACGCAGAAGGTGCAGAACTTGTCGCAGCCCTCCTGCACGGTGAGGAAGGCGGTGACGCCGCGCTTGATGACCTCGGCGCGCTTGGGCTGCGGCAGATGGTCGAACTTGTCTTCGATGGCATAGTCGGTCTCGACGATCTTCTCGCCGCCGCGCACCCGCGCCAGCACGTCGGGCAGACGGTGATAGGTCTGCGGCCCGATGACCAGGTCGACGGCCGGCGAACGGCGGATGATCTCAGCGCCCTCGGCCTGCGCCACGCAGCCGGCGACGCCGATCAGCAGTTCACGGCCGGCGATGGCGCGCTCCGCCTTCATGTCACGGATGCGGCCGAGCTCGGAATAGACCTTTTCCGCCGCCTTCTCCCTGATATGGCAGGTGTTGAGCAGCACCAGATCGGCCTCGTCGATGGCATCGGTCGCGGTGTAGCCGTCGGCGGCCAGCGCATCGCCCATGCGCTGTGAATCATAGACGTTCATCTGGCAGCCATAGGTCTTGATGAAGACCTTTTTCGCGGCCGTGGCGCGCACTGCCGGCTCTCCGGCCACGCTGCCGATGTCGTCGCTTTCAATCGTGTTCAAGTCCATCCGGCGGCTTCTAGCGCCTTTCCGTGACAAAAAACAGACGATTCTCGGCATGTGCAGATAGGCGCACGGCCCGGCTCTAGTGGCTCGGGCGCGGATCGGCGAGTGCCGCCTGCATCATCTCGCGCACCTGGCTTTCCATCAGCCTGGCCGTTTCCTTGCGGTTCGAGCCCTTGGCAAAGGCGATTGGCTCGCCGAAATGCACCTCGACGTCGAGCGCGCCTTCCGCCATCAGCACCTTGAGATGCGGCATCAGGTCCTCGTCGCCGATCCAGGCCGACATCGGCCGGTGGCGGCGGCCGAGCGGCACGCCGTGCAGGCGCGTATAGGCGATCGCCACAGGCTGGATGAACACTTGCTCGGCCGCGCCCTCAGAAATCGCCATCGAGGCGGCGCCGAAAAGCGTGCTCTTGAACGGCAGGACGGCATTGCCGTCACCGGTCGAACCCTCGGCGAACAGCACCATGGCATCGCCCTTGGCCATGCGATTGGCGATCTCGCTTGCCTGGTCGCCGGAGGAGCGCTTGCGTTCGCGCTCGATGAAGACGGTGCGCTGTAGTTTCGATAGCATGCCGATCAGCGGCCAGCCTTCCATATCGGCCCTGGCGATAAACTTCACATCGGCAAAAGAGCCCAGCACCATGATGTCGGTCCAGGAGATGTGGTTCGAAGCAACCAGCAAGGGGCGCTTGTCGGACAGCGTTCCCTTGACATGGACGCGCATGCCGAGCGCCCTGAGGATCAGCCTGTGCCAGATCTTGAGAATGACGGTTTCCGGCCACCAGCCGGTCTTCATCGACAGGATCTGCAATGGCACCAGGACCAGCGAACCGGCGACGACAAGGCCCAGGGCCAGGAAAATCCTGATTTTTCCGATCATACTGTCCTGGCCCTACCCGATCTCTCGCTAGCGAAGATCGCGGCGCATGACAAGCGCGCCGGTCGGCCCGCGATCGGGCGACTTGTAGTAATCCGGGCGCTTGCCGACTTCGCGGAAGCCCAAGCGACGGTAGAGGGCAATCGCGGCGACATTGGTCTCGTCGACCTCCAGGAACAGCGCTTCGGCACGCTGCGCGTGCAGTTCTCGCAGCACCGCATCCATCAGCTGCCAGCCGAGACCCTGCCGGCGATGGGATCGCGCCACCGCGACCGTCAGGATCTCGCCCTCGCCAGCGGCCAGCCGGGCCAGCACGAAGCCGACAGGCGGCTTGGCGCCCTGCCCGGTCTCGCGCGCGGCGTAACCGAACACGGTGTCCTGCTCGAGCAGGGCGGCGAACTCGCCATCGGTCCACGGACGGACAAAGTCCTCACGATGCAGCACCGAGACCGCGGGGCTGTCGGTGATCCTGAGCGGCTCGAGCGCATAGTCCCGGCGGCGTGGTTGGAGAAAAGGTATGCGCATTATTTCTGTTGCCTTGATAAAATAAATCCGGCTTGCGGCTTGGCGTCGGCACCGCGCAGATAAAGCGGTTTCGGCCTTTCGCCCTCGCCTTTGGCGGAGGCCAGACGTGCATATGTGACAATGTCGGCCGTGGCCGTCCGAGGGCCGATGTCGAAGGTGCGCGCGGCCGAGGCCGCGATCTGTGCGGCTGCTGTCCCGGCCAGCACCAAAGACTGTTCCGTCGCCATGGCCACGGCGTCCGCAAGTGTGGTTACCGCTGGACCGTAAGTCAAAACTAACGCTTTGTCGTACAACGCCGCATGGATTTCGTCGCGACCGGCATCGAGTGCCGCCAACACGGCGCGGCCGGGAAATGCCACTGCGGCCTCGGCGGCCAGCGCTTCGAGCGTCGTCACGCCGATTGCGGGAATTTTCAACGCCAGCGCCAGGCCGCGCGCGGTCGACACGCCGACGCGCAGACCGGTAAAGGAACCGGGGCCGACAGAGACGGCAATGGCGCCAAGGCCGGCATAGTCGGTTTCGCCCACCTTCAACGCCTCGGCGATGACGGCCATCAGGTGCTCGGCATGACCCTTGCCGAGATCGAGCACCGAGCGGCCAAGCTCCCTCCCGACCGCCGCGTCGTAGACGCAGGCGGCGCAGAGGCTGGCGGCACAGTCGATGGCAAGCACATTCATGAAACGCCGGTTCCGAAAAACAACTTCCCTGTGCCCGCCAAGGCGCGCCACCGCAAGCATAATTTGTTAAGCGGCTTCGGTTCCGCCGCCGCTGTCAGGCCCGTTCGATGCGCAGCATATGGTTGTCCCAGACATAGTCCGGCTCAGACCGCGTCGCGCCGCTGCCCTCGATGATCTCGCCGGCCCCCGTGGTGGCGATGAAGCCCGATCCGTCCGGCGCCAGGCCGCACACCTCGACCAGCGCGCTGGACGAGACCACCCGGCCGCTGGCCGCATCGATCACGACAAGCGAATTGCCTTCCGGCGACGAGACGGCGACGCTGCCGGCTGAAAGATTGGCGGCAACCGAGCCGATATAGTTGCGGAAACCGGACAGCACGTCCTGCGGCATGTCGAGAAGCTGCAACTCCTTGCCGCGCACGGCGCGGCCGACCAGCAGCGGACGATCCGTGCCCGGCCCCCGGTACTGGCAGCCAAACCAGACGGTGCCGGACGGGTCGGTATCCATGTGACGGATCGACAGCTGGTGCAGGGAAGCCGGCAATTCATGCTTTTCGATGAGGTCGCCGGTGACGCGGTCGATGAGCACATAGGACGGCTTCATGGTGGCGATGTTGAGCTCGGCGCGGCCATAGTCCGGATGGGTCTCGATGCCGCCATTGGCGACCGCCATCGTCCGGCCGTCGCCCAGGAGCAGGAGCTCGTGCGGGCCCATGCCATAGGTCGGGAATTCGCCGACGCGACTGAATTTCGCCCGCGCATCGTAGATACCGATGACGCCGGCCGCGTTGTCGAAATCGTTCTCGGTGGCATAGAGCAGCGCGCCATCGGGCGAGAACACGCCATGGCCGAAGAAATGCCGGCCGGAGATGCTGGCGACGGTCTGCGGTGCGTCGCGGCCCGAATGATCGAAAACGACGGCGAAGGTGCCGGGCTGGCGGGCGAAAACCACCGAACGCTTTGATATGGGATCGAAAGTGACGTCATGGCCGCGGTCGGGCAGGTCGATCGCATGCAGCACCTTGCCGGCCTCGGACAGGATGGCGGCACCAAAACTGCCGTCGCGCTTGACGAAAGCGGTGGCGAAAACGGCGTTGGCGGCAAGCGTCTTCGCCCAGGCAGACGGCGCCATCACGGCAGCGAAGCCGATACCGGCGGCCCTCAGAAAGTCGCGACGGTCGATGAGCGGCGTACGCATGCTCAATCCCCATCCAGCGACGAAAAGCCAGCGGTCAGGCTGAATTCGGCGGTCAGCCTGGTGCCGATCAGGGTCGACAGGCTGGAGGTGATCAGCGCGAAATGCTCGAGCTTTTCGCGCAGCGCCGGGTCGGCGAGCGTCTTGTCGATCGGACCCTGGATCGACCTCGCGGTGGCGACGCCGTTTACCAGCTGGATATGGATGGACTCCGCCATCCAGCGTGCATCGGGCGGCAGCGCATCGCCAAGTTTCGAGGCCTGGAACAACGCATCGACGCCGGAGAGATTTCCAGCCAGCGCATTGGCTGTGTTTTGCGATCGCCAATAGATCGCCTGTTTCGGCTTGTCCGCATCCGCCTTGCCGCCAAGGAACCCTTTCAGGCGGACATCCCTGACCATCTCCAGCTCGTTGATGAAGACGCCGACCAGTTCCGTCACCGCTTCGTTGCCGTCGCGGTAGAGCGCATTTTGCGGCCCCGGATTGGCCCAGAGTGCGGCAAAGCCGTCCGGCTTGTTCCAGGCCGCGCTGACGTCACCGGCCATGGTTTCGATGTTGCCGGCAACCGCCGCGCCATAGGCGCAGCGATAGGGATCATCCTTGCCCGCCAGCGCGTCGGCGCCGTCGCCGAAAAGCACGAATTCCAGCGCGCCGAGCCCCTGCATGGCGACGCTCTTGCCGGCGAGCTGTGCGGGATCGCTAGCGGTCGGGTCCTTGTCCGCCAACGCCGCCTGCACCTGTTTCAGGCCAATGCTCTTGCGATCCGGCCAGTAGAGGATGCGCTCCAGCCGATTGTTCTCCTTGATCGGCCCGAAACCGATGATTTCGGCCGACGACCAGGCATAGACCGTGGCCGAAAACTCGGCCCGCGCCGCATCGAGTTCCCCTTGCGAGGGCGCTTTGCAGAGCGTGTGCATCGCTCGCGTCAACGCTTCCGCATGCTGGTGCAGGTCGGCATAGGCCGGGCGGACAAAGCCGTCGATCGCCCCCTGGATGATGTCGGAGGCTTTCACCGCCGCCGAGGCCGGGAAAACACCGAGCAGAGCCAGGGGAAGAACGAGAACCAGTGTAGAGCGCTTCAACATCACAGTGACTCCAGGAATTTGACCAGCGCATCGCGCTCGGCCGCATTGGCGGCGGCAAAGCGGTCGCGCGCCTTCTGCGCCTCGCCACCATGCCACAAGACCGCCTCGGTCAGGCTACGTGCGCGGCCATCATGCAGAAAGAAGGAGTTGCCGTTGACAGTTTCGGTGAGGCCGATGCCCCACAGCGGCGGGGTGCGCCATTCGCTGCCCGTCGCATCGCCCACCGCCTGGCCGTCGGCCAGGTCGGGCCCCATGTCGTGCAGCAGGAAATCGGAATAGGGCCAGATCAGCTGGAAGGCCTGCGCCTTGTCAGGCGCATCGCGGCGGGTGACGAATTTCGGCGTGTGGCAGGAAACGCAGCCGATCTCATAGAAGAGCTTCTTGCCGGCGAGCACATCAGGCGCAGCGAGATCGCGGCGCGCAGGCACCGCCAGGTTCTGCGAATAGAAGGTGACGAGATCCATCACCGGCGGCGGCGCTTCGACCGGACCGAGGCGCGCCTGCACGCCATTCGGCATGGCCAGGCATCTTGCCTCAGCGGCGGTGCATTCGCCCCAGTGTTTGGGTTCTTCCGGCGTCGAGATGCCGATGTCGCCGGCAAAGGCGTCAGCCGCCTGCTTGCGGATCGATGCGGTCTGCGCCTTCCAGCCGAAACGGCCAAGCGTCAGTTCGCCACTCAAACCGTCACGCACGATGTTCGGCTTGCCGGAGATGCCGTCATTGTCGCGGTCTTCCGGATCGGCATGGGCTAGAATGTCAGCCGGCGCGATCTGCTCGATCAGGCCAAGGCCGATCATCGGCGGCGTTAGCCGCGGCGACAGCGTGGTGCGCGGATCAAGCGGCCCATAGCCGAGATCGGTGGCGGAATAGCTGGGCTTGCGCAGGGAAACCATCGTGCCGTCCGCCAGCGTCACCTGCCGTTCCTGGTAATCGACGCGCATCCGGCCTTCGCCGCGCAAGCCGGGCACGGCCAGCTCCTGCAACTGCGTTCCATAGACCGGGTCGGGGAAGTTGAGCAGCTCGCGGTCGGCAAGGGCTGACTTTTCCTTGGCGTTGCTGGCGTCACGCGCCAGCCGAAGGAACATCGAGGTGGTGCCGGTATCGCCTTGCGGCGGGCGACCGCGGCCGTCCTTCAGATGGCAGTTCTGGCAGGCGCGTTCGTTGAACAGCGGACCAAGCCCGTCCGACGCCTGCGTCGAAGATGGGGACGAGACCCAGTTCTTGCGGAACAAGGCGTTGCCGAGCTTGAAAGTGCCCTCTTCCTCGAAGGTGATGTTGGCCGAGGATTGCGAGAAGGAATCGCGGCTGACGTCCTTCCGTGACGTGCCGGCGCCACCTTGCATCAACTCGAACGGCTCGGGTTTGGAGAAATCCGTGGTCGGCCTGGTGACGGAGGTGACGCGCGCCTGATCCTTGGCATTGAGGTCGCTGCGCGTGGTGGCGAGCCCGGTCGGCTGAAGCTCGCCGGCAAGCGCGGACGATGTCAGCGCCAAGACGAGAATGGCGCAGCGCCGACGAGCCAGTCCGGCTGGTCTGTTCAGGCGGAACGGCGAGCCGCCGGCCCGCCGCGAGCGACGCGGGAATTCTAGCAGGCGCCGCATTCCCGCATGCCTTTACTCCGCCTCGTTGGCCGCGTCGGCGTTGAGCTGGCCGTACTTCTCCTCGCCGATCGAGGCGAGCAGGTCGAGCTGCGTCTCGAGGAAGTCGATGTGACCTTCCTCGTCAGCCAGCAGATCCTCAAACAGTTTCATCGTCACGTAGTCGCCTACCTCATGGCAGATTTCGCGCGAACGCTTGTAGGCCGTGCGCGCGTCATATTCGCCGGCAAGGTCGGATTCGAGCACCTCCTTGACGTTCTGCCCGATGCGCAGCGGCGCCACGGACTGCAGGTTCGGATGGCCTTCAAGGAAGATGATCCGGGCGATGAGCCTGTCGGCGTGGTGCATCTCCTCAATCGATTCGGCCCGCTCCTTCTTGGCCAGCTTCGTGTACCCCCAATCCTCCAGCAGACGGAAATGCACCCAATATTGATTGACGGCTCCAAGCTCCAGGAAAAGAGCCTCGTTAAGCCGCTCGATGATCAGACTTTCGCCCTTCATGGGTTCTGCTCCCGTATTGGACGCGCAGGCCTCTGACGCGATCCAGATGTGAAACGACATCGACGCCGCTCGCCTCCGAGCGGGCGTGGTAATTTTCGGTAACCCGAATGATCGTTTCGACCACATTTGGGAAACAGCCGCAACAGCGGCCACGCTTTTGCATCGCGTGATAGACCTTGGCCGGCACGATGAGTTGCCAGGGGTCCTGGTCCAGCAGCCCGATGATCGTCTGCTCGATCTCCTTCTCGGTGATGATGTTGCAATGGCAGATCAGCATTTACAGTGCTCGGATGGCTGACGGCGCCTCCCGCGCCGTGTGGCTTGTTCAGGTCCCGGAGCCCATTCCGGAGCCGATTATCAGCTTCCGGCCAGGCAGGCTCCAGGTTTCGGCGCTTACTTGAACACCTTGTCGGGTGCGTCGAGGCTGTCGGAGCCTTCGAAGGCGATGGCGTTGAGTTTCAGCGAGCCGACCGCACGTTCGATCGACTTGGTCTGGTCGATCAAGGCGTCGATCGCCGCCTGCACGGTGGCGTTGCCTGCCGTGTTGCCCTCGGCGATCTGCTGGTCATAGGCCTCGCCGGCCTCGGCCCGCGCCTTGATCGCCTCCATCTTGGCGACGGTGACGTCTAGCTTGTCGGACAGTTCCTTGTCGATCGCCGGATCGGCCGCCTTGACCATGTCGTGCACCGAAGGGCCCGAAACGACGGTGCCGTCGAGGCGCGTGTAACTGGCCAGGTAGGCGGCGCGGATACCGATCGCATCATAGAGGTGCGAATTGTAGGTGTTGTCGGAGAAGCAGTCTTGCTCCTCCTCCGGATCATGCAGCATCAAGCCGAGTTTCATGCGTTCACCTGCCAGTTCGCCATAAGACAGCGAGCCCATGCCGGTGAAGATGACCGAGATCGCCGTGTTCGGCTCGCCATCGACGAGGTTCTTGCGTGCGGCGCCGTCTTCCTTCCAGTCGTTGACCATCTTCTGCAGGTCCGAAACCAGAAGTGTGGTGGCGGATTTCAGATATTCGGCACGGCGGTCGCAATTGCCACCGGTGCAGTTCCTGAGATCGTAATCGGTGTAGGGGCGCTCGCCGGCACCCGGGCCGGTGCCATGCAGATCCTGGCCCCAGAGCAGGAATTCGATGGCGTGATAACCGGTGGCGACATTGGCCTCGACGCCGCCGGCTTGCTGCAACGTGCCTGAAAGGAATTCAGGCGAAAGCTTCGAAGCGTCGACCTTCTTGCCGTTGATCTCGATTTCCTTGTTGGCGATCACATTGGCCGTATAGAGCGAATTCGTGTCCGATTCCGTGCCGTAGCTCTTGGCGACATAGTCGATCAGGCCTTCGTCCAGCGGCCAGGAATTCACCTCGCCTTCCCAGTCATCGACGATCTTGTTGCCGAAGCGATAGACCTCGGTCTGCTGGTAGGGCACTCGCGCGGCCTTCCAGGCGTCGCGGGCGACATTGAGCGTTTCCGCCGACGGCTTGGCCAGCAGCGCATCGACCGCCTTGTCGAGAGCCTGCGCCGTGGTCAACGAATCCTCATATTTGGCAAGCGCGATATCGGAATAGGTCCTGATGACCGCTTTCGCGTCGGTTTCCGCCTTGGCAGGCAGCACGAACACCGCCGCCGTCAGCAGCGCCGTGGCACCAATCGCCGCCAGCCTGCCGCCATATCGTGCTGTCATTATCGGTCTCCAGTTTTTCGGAAATTCCATAAGCGGCGCGCGCCGCGACCGGCGCCGGGCCACGTCGTTGCCAAAAGCGCCAAGAGTTGCCGCGCCATTGCGCGGTTCGGGGAAGAAAGACACCAAAATGCCTCCAATCGAACGGGTTCAAGGCCCAGACATCAAAGGGATGCGCCAATACGCAGGCGCCCCATAAAGCTTCGACGCTGGCGGAAGTCAACGAAAATCGACAGGAAAAGCCAATTGAAACAATAGTTTAGAATTATTCTAAACTACAGAAGTCAACTTTACACCTCGACTGCACCGGCATCGCTGTCGAACTGTACGATTGACAGACGCCGTTCCGGGTGCGACCCGCAAACGCTCTCTTGTGGCGGCGCCAGACAATTGCCACTTGCCGAGAGATCCTAGGATCGAACCAGGATTTGGGACGTGATGAAGAACGGCGTGGTCATTGTCGGTGCGGGTCATGCGGGCGTGCAAGCGGCCGCCAGTCTGCGCGAGGACGGCTATGACGGACCGGTGATCCTCATCGGTGACGAGAACGAACTGCCCTACCACAAGCCACCGCTGTCGAAGACCTTCATCAAGGACGCCGAGGCCAAACCGCAACCGCTTCGGGGTGAGGCCTTCTATACCGGCAGCGTCATAGACTACCGGCCGGGCGTGCGGATCGAGCGCATCGATGCCGGCGGCCACAGCCTGGAGATATCAGGCGGCGGCGTGCTTGCCTTCGACCATCTGATCCTGGCGACCGGATCGCGCCCGCGTCTCCTGCCGCTGCCTGGCTCGGATCTGTCTGGCGTCCTGTCGCTGCGTTCGCTGGCCGATGCCCGGCTGATCCGCGACCTGAGCGCACGGAGCGAAGATGTCGTCATCCTCGGTGGCGGCTTCATCGGGCTGGAAATCGCCGCGACGCTGCGTGCGGCCGGCCGCACGGTGACGGTGGTGGAAGCGGTCGACCGGCTGCTCGGCCGCGCCGTTGCCCCGGTGGTGGCAAGCCATGTCCGCCAAAGGTTGGAAGCAACCGGCGTGCGCATCCTCACCGGCACCTCGATTGCAAGGCTCGAAGGCGAAAACGGCCACGTCGTCGCCGCGATCACCTCATCAGGCGAAAAGCTGCCGGCGCGCATGGTCATCGTCGGCATCGGCGCCGTGCCCAACGTTGAACTGGCGCAGGACGCGGGCCTCACCATCGCCAACGGCATCCGTGTCGATCACCAGATGCGCAGTTCGGTGCAAGACATTCTCGCCATCGGCGACGCCGCCTCCTACCGGCACTGGTTCACCGGCGGCGATGTGCGGCTGGAATCGGTTCAGAACGCCACCGACCAGGCGCGGCTCGCGGCGCGCACGATCACCGGTCACGCGGATGCCTATTCGGCGGTGCCATGGTTCTGGTCCGATATTGGCGACATGAAATTGCAGATGGTCGGGCTGACCGCCGGCGGCGACAGCCATGTCGTGCTGGGCGACCTGCCCGACAACAAGTTCTCGATCTACCACTATGCCGGCGACCGGTTGCTCGGCATCGAATCCGTCAACCGCCCCGGCGACCACATGCTTGGTCGCAAGATGCTGGGCGCCGGCTTCTCGCCTACGCCTGAAATGGTGGCGGCTGGACCGGATGGGCTGAAGGCGGCGCTGGCAGCTTTTCAGCAGGATGAGCCGGCACGGGCTGCGGGATAGCCGCCTTACCCTCCCGCTTGTGGGGAGGGTCGCTGCGAAGCAGCGGGATGGGGTCGGCGCCAAACCCCACCCGGTCCTGCGGTCCGAGGGGGAGGTAAAGTGGCTCAGGCAGCGCAGACTTCGCGGATCGAGCTTTCCAGAATGTCGAGCGCCTCGTTCATGACCTCGTCCTGGATGGTGATCGGTGCGAGGAAGCGGATGACGTTGCCGTAGACGCCACAGGTCAGCAGGATCAGGCCCTTGTCGAGCGCCTTCAGCCGGATGGCGTTGGCGATCTCGGCCGATGGCATGCCCTTCTTGACGTCGTTGAACTCGACCGCGTTCATGAAGCCCAGGCCCCTGATATCGACGATTTCGGGCACGTCGTCGCGGATCGACTGCAGGCGCTGCTTCAGCCGCGCGCCCAGCGTGTTGGCGCGGTCGCACAGCTTTTCGTCCTCGATCACGTCAAGCACGGCATGCGCGGCGGCAACGCCGATCGGGCTGCCGCCATAGGTGCCGCCGAGGCCGCCGGGGCCAGGCGCATCCATGATCTCGGCGCGGCCGGTGACGGCCGACAGCGGGAAGCCGCCGGCCAGGCTCTTGGCCATGGTGGTGATGTCGGCGGCGACTTCGTGGTGATCCATCGCGAACATCTTGCCGGTGCGGGCAAAGCCGGTCTGCACCTCGTCGGCGATGAGCAGCATGCCGTGCTGGTCGCAGAGCTTGCGCAGCGCGGTCAGGAATTCGCGCGGTGCCTCGTAGAAACCGCCCTCGCCCTGAACCGGCTCGACGATAATGGCGGCGACGCGGGCCGGATCGACGTCGGCCTTGAACAGCCGGTCGAGCGCTGCGAGCGAATCGGCAACCGAAACGCCGTGCAGCGGCACCGGGAACGGCGCGTGATAGACGTCGCCCGGCATGGCGCCGAAGCCGACCTTGTAGGGCACGACCTTGCCGGTCAGCGCCATGCCCATGAAGGTGCGGCCATGGAAGCCGCCGGCGAAGGCGATGACGGCCGGGCGGCCGGTGGCATTGCGGGCGATCTTGATGGCGTTCTCGACCGCCTCGGCGCCGGTGGTGACGAAGATCGTCTTCTTCTCGAACTTGCCGGGCAGCATGGCGTTCAGCCGTTCGGCCAGCCGCACATAGCTCTCATAGGGCACGACCTGGTGGCAGGTGTGGGTGAAGCGGTCGAGCTGCGCCTTGACCGCTTCGATCACCCTGGGATGGCGGTGGCCGGTGTTGACGACGGCGATGCCCGAGGAAAAATCGATGTAACGACGGCCTTCGACATCCCAGATTTCCGAATTTTCAGCCCGGTCGGCGTAGATTTGCGTGGTCATGCCGACGCCGCGCGAGATCGACTGGTTTTTGCGTTCGGAAATGGCTGAATTCTTCATGATATCCTTCATCGGGCCGGCGCCCGTCCTCGTTGATCAGATGTCTTCTGACCTTATTTCATGTTTTCCTCAAGTCGGCACCACCGGCGGGCGATTGGGCCTGCGACGGGAAGATCCCGCCCTTAACCAGTCGGGCGATACGCGTACGAGACCGGTTTCCTTTTTCCGGAGATCGATTATCCTCCTGACGCGAGGCATCGCGATCAGCGAGCGACCCGCAGCTGGGGGAGCCCATGATGAGGAACGCGACATCGTCCGTCTCGCCGCCATCCGTCAGAACCTCCAGCCTTTTGTCATTTCCAATCGCCTCGGCAATGTGCGTCTGCGCAGCCGCATTGCTGCTGGCCGGCTGCCAGAAGCAGGAAGCGGCGGACAAGAAACTGCCGATCATGGTGCGCACCGAAACGGTAGCGATGGCCGACTATGCGCCGAGAACCTCGCTGACCGGTGTGATCGCGGCGCGCACGCTGAACAATCTGTCGTTCCGGGTCGGCGGCCGTATTGCCGAGCGGCTTGTCGATGTCGGCCAGCATGTCGACCAGGGTGCGGTGCTTGCCCGCATCGATCCGCAGGAGCAGCAATCCGATCTGCGCTCCGCACAAGCCGATCTCGACGCAGCACGAGCGCAGCTGACCCAGTCCGCCGCCGCCTTCGAGCGGCAGAAGACGCTGCTTGCCCAGGGCTTCACCACCAGGCGCGACTATGACGCCGCCGACCAGGCGCTGAAAGTGGCGCAAGGCAGCGTCGATGCGGCGCAGAGCGCATTCGCCAACGCCCAGCAGAACCTGTCCTTCACCGAACTCAAGGCGGGCGCACCCGGCGTCATCACCGCCCGTCAGGTCGAAACCGGCCAGGTGGTGCAGGCGGCGCAAACCGTCTTCACCGTCGCCGAGGATGGCGACCGCGACGCCGTCTTCAACGTGCAGGAGACGCTGGTCGCCAGGACGCCGGCCTCGCCGGCGGTGACGATCACGCTGTTGTCCGATCCGCAGGTCAGGGCGACAGGCAAGGTGCGCGAAATCTCGCCGGTGGTCGACCAAGCCTCCGGTTCGATCCGGGTCAAGGTCGGCATTGCCGACACGCCAGCCGGCATGCCGCTGGGGGCGGCCGTCATCGGCTCGGTCAGCGCCAAGCCGGCGAAGGCGATCCTGCTGCCCTGGCAGGCGCTGACATCCAGCGCCGGCAAACCGGCAGTCTGGATCGTCGACCCCTCGACCAAGGCGGTGGCGACGACGCCGGTCGAGGTGCTGGCTTTCGATTCAGGCACGGTCGTCATCGCCAGCGGGCTGAACGAAGGCCAAAGCGTCGTGACCGCAGGCGGGCAGTTGCTCAGTCCCGGCCAGACGGTCGAGATATCGGGGGCGGCCCAATGAACCGGTCCATCGTGTTTGGCCTGTTCGCGCTTGGCGTGCTCGCCGCATGCTCGAAATCGGATGAAAAGCCGCCGGAGATCATCCGGCCTGTTCTGTCGGTCGTGGTCGAGCCGCGCACGACGCAAACCTTCGGCTTTGCCGGCTCGGTCGAGCCGCAGATCAGCGCCGACCTTGCGTTCCGCCTGCTTGGCCGGGTCGTCTCGCGCGACGTCAAGGTCGGCGATATCGTCAGCAAGGGCACGACGATCGCCGCGCTCGACCCGACCGCGCTGGAGCTGGCGGTGCAAGCGGCCAGGGCCGAGCTCTCCAATGCAGAGGCCCAGTTCGCCAATGCTGCCGCCAGCGAGGAGCGCCAGCGCCAGTTGCTCGCCTCGGCCAACGCCACGCAGGCCGTCTTCGATGCCGCGCAGCAGGCACGCAAAGCCGCGGAAGCCAATGTCGAGCGCGCCAAGGCTTCGCTGGCCAAATCGCAGGAGCAGCTTGGCTATGCCAGGCTGTTCTCGGATTTCGACGGCGTCGTCACGGCTGTCGGCGCCGAGGTCGGTCAGACCGTCTCGGCCGGCCAGACGGTCGTCACGGTGGCGCGCTCGGACCTGCGCGAAGCCGTGGTCGATATTCCCGATCAGTTGACCGGCGATCTGACCACAGGCACGCCTTTCCAGGTCATCCTGCAATCACTGCCGACGATCGAGACCCAGGCCAAGCTGCGCGAGATCGCGCCGCAGGCCGAGGGCTCGACCCGCACCCGGCGCGTCAAGCTGACGCTCACGGATCCGCCACAGGCCTTCCGGCTCGGCTCGACGGTGACGGCGATCCGCGTGACCAAGGTGGCACCGACGATCGAACTGCCCATGTCGGCGCTGCTGGAAAAGAACGGTGCCGACAAGGTGTGGATCGTCGATCCGCAGACATCGAGCGTGAGCACGCGCGACATCAAGGTCGCGTCGAAGAATGGCGGCACCTTCACGGTGGCCGAAGGGCTTGACGCCGGCATGCGCGTCGTCACCGCGGGCGTCAACAGCCTGAGCGAAGGCCAGAAGGTCAGAGTGCCGGAGGGGGGCGTCTGATGAAGGGCTTCAATCTCTCCGACTGGGCGCTCAGCCACCGCTCCATGGTCTGGTATTTCATGCTGGTCTTCGTCGTGGCCGGCATCTTCTCCTACCTCAATCTCGGTCGTGAGGAAGACCCCAACTTCACCATCAAGACGATGATCATCCAGGCCAACTGGCCGGGCGCCTCCGTCAAGGAGACCTTGCAGCAGGTGACCGACCGCATCGAGAAGAAGCTCGAGGAACTCGACAGCCTCGACTTCACCAGATCCGTCACCACGGCCGGCCAGACCGTCATCTTCGTCAACCTGAAGGACACCACCAGGGCGCGCGATGTCGTGCCGAACTGGCTTCAGGTGCGCAACATGGTCAACGACATCAAGGCGCAGTTTCCGCAAGGCGTGCAGGGGCCGTTCTTCAACGACCGCTTCGGCGATGTCTACGGCAACATCTACGCCTTCACTTCTGACGGGCTGACGCCACGCCAATTGCGCGACTATGTCGAGGATGCCCGCACCAAGATCCTGACCGTGCCGAATGCCGGCAAGGTCGATCTCGTCGGCGCGCAGGACGAAGCCATCTATCTCGAATTCTCGACCCGCCAGATCGCCGCTCTCGGCCTCAACCAGCAGGCGATCGTGGCAAGCCTGCAGGCGCAGAACGCGATCACGCCGTCCGGTGTCATCCAGTCCGGGCCTGAGCGCATCAGCGTGCGCGTCGGCGGCCAGTTCACCTCCGAGGACAGCCTGCGCGCCATCAATCTGCGCGTCAACGACCGCTTCTTCCGGCTGAGCGACGTGGCGACGATCACCCGCGGCTATGCCGATCCGCCGACGGCGCTGTTCCGCTTCAACGGCCAGGACGCGATCGCGCTCGCCATCGGCATGAAGCCCAACGCCAATCTGCTGCAGTTCGGCGAGGCGCTGCACAAGGAGATGAACAAGGTGCTGGCCGACCTGCCGGTTGGTGTCGGCGTGCACCTGGTGGCCGACCAGCCCGTCATCGTCGAGGAGGCGGTCTCGGGCTTCACCCGCGCTCTCTTCGAGGCGGTGGCCATCGTGCTCGCAGTATCGTTCATCAGCCTCGGCATGCGCGCCGGCTTCGTCGTGGCGCTGTCGATCCCGCTGGTGCTGGCAATCACCTTCACGGTCATGGCCTATCTCGGCATTTCGCTGCAGCGCATTTCGCTCGGCGCGCTGATCATCGCACTCGGCCTTTTGGTCGACGACGCCATGATCGCTGTCGAGATGATGGTGGCGCGGCTGGAGGTCGGCGACAATCTGCGCAAGGCGGCAACCTATGTCTACACCTCGACCGCCTTTCCGATGCTGACTGGCACGCTGGTGACCGTCGCCGGCTTCATCCCGATCGGCCTCAACTCGAGTGCCGCCGGGGAATACACCTTCACCCTGTTCGTCGTCATCGCCGTATCGCTTCTGGTGTCATGGATCGTGGCGGTGCTGTTCGCGCCGCTGCTCGGCGTCACCATCCTGCCGGCGACGATGAAGACGAAGCATCACGACCAGCCTGGGCGCCTCACCTCGCTGTTCCGGCGCGTGCTTGTCGGCTCGGTGCGCCACCACTGGCTGACCATCATCGCCACGGTGCTGTTGTTTGCCGCCTCGATCGCCGGCTTCGGTCTCGTCCAGCAGCAGTTCTTCCCGCCCTCCGACCGGCCCGAGCTGATCGTCGACTGGAACCTGCCGCAGAATTCCTCGATCGCCGAGACGCGCGACCAGATGGAGCGCTTCGAACAGCGGGCCCTGGTCGGCAATCCCGACATCGACCATTTCTCGTCCTATATCGGCCAGGGCGCGGTGCGCTTCGTGCTGGCCTATGATGTGCAGCCGGCCAACCCCTATTTCGGCCAGACCGTGATCGTCACCAAGAGCCTCGAAGCGCGCAACCGGGTCAAGCCGGCGCTGGAGAAGCTGCTGCGCGAGGAGTTCGTCGGCACCGACGCCTTCGTCAAGCTGCTCGAACTCGGGCCGCCCGTCGGCCGGCCGGTGCAGTACCGCGTCGGCGGTCCCGACATCCAGACGGTGCGCGAGCTGGCACAGCAATTCGCCGGCGTGATCTCGGCCAATGCGAGGCTGGCGGCACCCACTTTCGACTGGAACGAGCCGCAGCGCGTGCTGAGGGTCGACGTGCTGCAGGACAAGGCGCGCCAGCTCGGCATCACCTCCTCCGACATCGCCAGCGCGCTGAACAGCACCGTCGGCGGCGCCACCATCACGCAGGTGCGCGACGCCACCTATCTGATCAATGTCGTGGCGCGCTCACGCGATGCCGAACGCGGCTCGATCGGGACGCTGCAGAACCTGCAGCTGCCGACCAGCACCGGCGAGGCGATCCCTCTCGCGGCGGTGGCCAACTTCCGCTACGAGCTGGAGCAGCCGACGGTATGGCGGCGTGACCGCATTCCGACGATCACCGTGCGCGCCGGACTGGTCGGCGATACGCTGCCGGCGACCGCGGTCAACGAGCTGAAGCCGTCGGTCGATGCCTTCATCGCCAAGCTGCCGCCGCGCTATTCGGTCGAAACCGCCGGCTCGGTCGAGGAAAGCGCCAAAAGCCAGGGGCCGATCGCGGCCGTGGTGCCGCTGATGCTGTTCGTCATGGCCACCATCCTGATGATCCAGTTGCAAAGCTTCCAGCGCCTGTTCCTGGTGGTGGCGGTGGCGCCGCTCGGGTTGATCGGCGTGGTCGCGGCCCTGGTGCCGAGCGGCGCGCCTCTCGGCTTCGTCGCCATCCTCGGCGTGCTGGCACTGATCGGCATCCTGATCCGCAACTCGGTCATCCTGATCGTGCAGATCGAGGACCTGGTGCGCGAGGGCAAGGACCGCTGGGCGGCCGTCATCGAGGCGACGGAACACCGCATGCGGCCGATCGCGCTGACGGCCGCCGCGGCCAGCCTGGCGCTCATCCCGATCGCGCGCGAAGTGTTCTGGGGACCGATGGCCTATGCGATGATGGGCGGCATCATCGCGGGTACGGCGATCACGCTGCTCTTCCTGCCGGCGCTTTATGTGACGTGGTTCAGGATCAAGGAGCCGAAGCAGGGGCGGGACTAGGCGGCGCAGGCGGCGTTGCTGCTGCAGAGACGTGAGGTAAGGTCGAGTTCCAAAACTCGACGTAGAACGTCCAGCTAAGCTCGCACAAACCCGTCGCTGGCCCGCAACAGATTGCGCGTATAATCCTCCGTCACGCGGTGCGCGACAAGTTGTGCCGCCGTCAGATTCTCCACCGCCTGGCCGCTTTGCATCACCATCAGCCGCTCGCACATATGGGTGATGATGGCGAGGTCGTGGCTGACCATCAGGAAGGTCAGCTTGCGGCGCCGGCGGACCTCTTCCAGAAGATTGAGCACTTCGGCCTGCACCGAGGCATCGAGCGCCGAGGTCGGTTCGTCGAGCAGCAGGATGGACGGCTCGAGGATCAACGCACGTGCGATCGCCACGCGCTGGCGCTGGCCGCCCGACAATTGGTGCGCGTAGCGGAAACGAAAGCCATTGCCGAGGCCGACCTCGTCGAGCGCGCGTTCTATGCGCTTTTCGCCATCGGCAAAGCCGTGGATGGCAAGCGGCTCCTGCAGCAGACGGTCGACGGTCTGGCGCGGATGCAGCGAGCCGTACGGGTCCTGGAACACCATCTGCACTTCGCGGTAGAAGGCCTTGTCGCGGCGCGCGCCGAGCGTCTTGCCGTTGACGGTGATGCTGCCGGAGGCGACCGGCGCCAGGCCGGCGATGGCCCTGAGCAGCGTCGATTTGCCGGAGCCGCTCTCGCCGACCAGGCCGAAGGATTCGCCTGACCTGACTTCGAGGCTGACGCCTTTCAGCGCGCGAAACCGGTCGAAGACCACTTCCAGCCCGTCGACGGTGATCGCAGCTGTCATGCCGCCCACTCCGGCTTGCGGTCGAGCACCGGCAGCGGGTGGCGCTCGAAGCCGATCCTGGGCATGCAGTTGAGCAGGCCGCGCGTGTAGGGATGCTGGGCCTGGCCGAGTTCGGAGGCCTTGAGCTGCTCGACCACCTTGCCGGCATACATGACGATGACGCGATCGCAGAAGGACGAAACCAGGCGCAGATCGTGCGAGATGAAGATCAGCCCCATGCCGCGCTCGCTGACCAATTTATCGAGGATGCCGAGCACGTCGAGTTGTACAGTGACATCGAGCGCCGAAGTCGGTTCGTCGGCGATCATCATTTCCGGTCCGGCGATCAGCATCATGGCGATCATGGCGCGCTGGCCCATGCCGCCGGAGACTTCATGCGGGTGCAGGTCAAAAACGCGTTTGGGATCGCGGATCTGCACCGCCTCCAGCATGGCCAGCGCCCGCTCGCGCGCTTCGGCCTTGGAAACCTTTTCATGCGTGCGCAGCGTTTCGACGATCTGGCGGCCAATGCTCATCACCGGGTCGAGCGAATATTTCGGATCCTGCAGGATCATGGCGATGCGGTTGCCCCGCAACGCCCGACGCTGGCGCGGCGAGATGCCGAGCAGGTCGATGCCGTCGAAGGCCAGTTTCCTGGCCGATATCCTGGCCTGCGGCGGCGTCAGGCCCATGATGGCGCGGCCGGTCTGCGATTTTCCCGAGCCGCTTTCGCCGACGATGCCGAGCCGCTCACGGCCAAGCGCGAAGGAAACGCCACGCACGGCCTGGACCAGGCCGGTGCGGGTCGGAAAATCAACCCGAAGATCGTCGACGTCGAGCAGGGTGTCGCTCATTGGTCGCCACTCCGGGGATCGAGGGCGTCGCGTAAGCCGTCGCCGAGCAGGTTGAAGCCGAGGCTGACGATGAGGATGGCGAAGCCCGGCGCGCCGGCCACCCACCACTGGTCGAGGATGAAGCGGCGACCGGACGCGATCATGGTGCCCCATTCGGGCAGCGGCGGCTGGGCGCCGAGGCCGAGGAAACCGAGGCCAGCGGCCGTGAGGATGATGCCGGCCATGTCGAGCGTCACGCGCACGATCAGCGAGGAGATGCAGAGCGGCATGATATGGCGCAGCACGATGCGGAAGGGCGAGGCGCCCATCAATTGCACGGCCTTGATGTAATCAGAATTGCGCACCGTCAGCGTTTCCGCGCGAGCAATGCGAGCGTAAGGCGGCCAGGAGGTGATGGCTATCGCCAGCACCGCGTTCTCGATGCCGGGGCCGAGCGCCGCGACGAAGGCCAGCGCCAGGACCAGCTTCGGGAAGGCGAGAAAGATGTCGGTGATGCGCATCAGGATGGCATCGATCCAGCCGCCGGCATAGCCGGCGACGGTACCGACCAGCAGGCCGATGGGGGCGGCGATAATGGCGACCAGGATGACGACATAGAGCGTCCAGCGCGAGCCGTAGAGGATGCGCGAAAGGATATCGCGGCCGAGGTCGTCTGTGCCGAACCAGTGCTCGGCGCTCGGTGCCAGCAGCCGGGAATTTTTCAGGTCGCCGAATGTCGGCGAGTAAGGCGCCAGTACGCCGGCAAGAGCGGCGATGACCAGCAAGGCGATGATGATCAGCAGGCCGACGAAAGCCAGCCGGTTTGCGGAGAAACGCCGCCACGCGACATAGGCGCGGCCAAGCCTTGCCTGCATGCGCGAAGCCGGGCGCTCGCTGAGCAGCCAATCGCGACGGCTCTGGATGGTGTCTGTGCTCATCCTGTCTTCGTCCTTGGATCGAGCACGCGGTAGAGAAGATCGGACAGAAGGTTGATGCCGATGAACACTGAACCAATGACGATGGTGCCGCCGAGCACGGCATTCATGTCGGCGTTCTGCAACGAGTTGGTGATGTAGAGGCCGATGCCCGGCCAGGAGAAGACGGTTTCGGTCAGCACCGAGCCTTCGAGAAGGCCGGCATAGGAGAGCGCGATCACCGTCACCATCGGCACCGCGGCATTGCGCAGCGCGTGGCCCCAGATGATGCGGGTCTCCGACAGGCCCTTGGCGCGGGCGGCAACGATGTATTCCTGCGCAAGTTCGTTGAGCATGAACGAGCGTGTCATGCGGCTGATATAGGCGAGCGAGAAATAGCCGAGCAGCGAGGCCGGCAGGATGATGTGGCGGAAGGCATCCCAGAAGACATCCCACTGACCCTGCATCGCCGAATCGAGAAGGTAGAAACCGGTGACCGGCGTGAAGGTGTATTCGTAGACGACATCGAGCCGGGCCGGAAAAGCCACCCATTGCAGCTTGGCGTAGAACAGGACGAGGCCAAGCAGGCCGAGCCAGAAGATCGGCACGGAATAGCCGATCAGGCCAATGACGCGCACGATCTGGTCGATGATGCTGCCGCGCCTGACCGCGGCCAGCACGCCGAGCGGCACGCCGAACAGCGCGCCGATCAGTGTCCCCAGCGTCGCCAGTTCCGTCGTCGCCGGCAACGCGCGGCGAATGTCGGTCATGACCGGGTTGGTGGTCAGCACAGATGTGCCGAAATCACCGTTCAGGGCATTTTTCACGTAGATGTAGAACTGTTCGATCAGCGGCAGGTCGAGGCCCATCTCGCGGCGCGTGCGCTCCACGACATTGAGAGGCGCCCGGTCGCCGAGCACCGCCAGCACCGGATCGATCGGGATGACACGGCCGATAAAGAAGGTCACCGCGAGAAGACCAAGATAGGTCGTCACCGCGATGACCAGGAAACGGCCAATCGCCGACGCAATGGCGACGGCGCGGGCGCTACCGCGCCCGCTCTCGTTTTCAATCGCGCTCATGTGGCGCGTCCGTCGACTTTATTCTTTCGAGACCGGGCCGACGAAGTTGCTGTCGAAGCTCGGACCGAGCGCGAAGCCCTTGAGGTTCTTGCGCAGCCCGGCCACTTCCAATTGCTGATGGATGATGACGAAGGGGCTGGTGTCGAGGATCTTCTGCTGCAAATCCTTGTACATATCAGCCCGCTTGCCTGCATCCTTCTCCAGCAGTGCCGCTTCGGTTTCCTTGGTCAGGTCCGGAATGTCCCAGGAATTGCGCCAGGCGAGCGTGTGCGACTTGCCGGCATCCGAATTGTCGGGGTTGGAGGCGAAGGTCTGGGCGTTGGAGTTCGGATCGAAATAATCCTGGCCCCAATTGCCGATATAGATGTCATGGTTGCGGGCGCGGTACTTGGTCAGCGTCTGCTTGCCGTCGCCGGGGATGATTTCCAGCTTGATGCCGGCCTGGCCCAGAGTCTGCTGGATCGATTCCGCCATGCCGGTGGTCGGCTGGCCGGTGCGCACGTCCATGGTGACGCTGAAGCCGTCGGCCAGGCCGGCCTTGGCCAGCAATTCCTTGGCCTTGGCAACGTCGAGCTTGAAGGGATTGGCGTCGATGGCGCCGAGATCGCCCTTGGGCAGGAATGACTGGTGGATTTCGCCGATACCCTTGAGGATGGTCGAGCTTAGCGCATCGTAGTCGACCAGGTATTTGAAGGCCTGGCGAACCTCGGGCTTGGCGAGGTTCGGGTTCTTCTGGTTCAGGCTGATGTAATAGACCGTGCCCTTCGGCGCGCTGGTGGTGGTGAGATCGGCGTTCTTGGCGATGGCGTCGAGGTCGTTCGGCTCGAGGTTGCGGGCAACGTCGATGTCACCGGCTTCGAGCGCCAGGCGCTGAGCCGAGCTTTCCTTCATGTTGCGGTAGATGACGCGGGCGAGCTTGGCCTTTTCACCGTGATAATTGTCGTTGCGCTCCATGACGACGGCTTCGTTGGCGCGCCATTCGCGCAGCTTGTAGGCGCCGGAACCGGCATAGCCGGTCTTCAGCCAGGCATTGCCGAAGTCGTTGTCCCATTTGTAGTCGGCGCTCGGCGTCACCGCGGCGACATGCTCCTTGACCAGCTTGGCGTCGACAACGGAAGCGACCGTGGCCGACAGGCAGTTCAGCACGAAGCTCGGCGCATAGGCCTTGTCGACGGTGAACTGGAATGTGGTGTCGTCGATTGCCTTGGCCTTTTCGGTGACGTTGTCACCGCTGATACCGAACTGGTCGATGATGAAGGCCGGGCTCTTGTCCAGCTTCACGGCGCGTTCGAACGAATAGGCGACGTCGGCCGCGGTGATCGGATTGCCCGAGGCGAATTTGAGGCCCGGCTTGAGCTTGAACGTGTAGGTCAGGCCGTCGTCGGAGACGGTCCAGCTCTCCGCGAGATCGGGCTTGACCTTGGAAGTGTCGCTGAGGTCGAGGCGCACCAGCAGGTCATAGGTGTTGCCGGTGACTTCGGCGGTCGACAGTTCGAACGCCTCGCCCGGATCCATGGAGATGATGTCGTCGATGGCGAAGCCCTCGACCAGCGTGTCGGCGGGTGTGACCGCGAAGGCAGGCGCTGCGCCAACGAGCAGCGCGGACATCGCCGCGCCCGCAAGCAAGGCACGCGAGCGAAGAGCAAACTTTTCCATCATCATGGTGATTGTTCCCTGTTTTGTTGGTTTGTTGACCTGAGTTCCCGGCTCAGGATTGCAGAATTCTTGTCGGGGCCGGAGGACGGCCTCTAACCCCTTACCGTCGTGGTTTTTGTCCAATTGGTCAACAGCATATCCAGCGATCTCGTGGCGGGCAACGAGCATTTGTGCGACATCCGATTGGAGCAGAATGGCGGGTGGCGCGTCGAGGCACAAGCCGGCCAATCGAGGCGGCCTAACGAAAAAAATCTGCTGATTTTTGAGTTATTTCAGCGAGGCGACCAGGCCGGCATCGGGAAAGCAGGTTGCCGCCTGCCCATTCTTGGTCTGCCACTTGCCGATCGAACGGCGGGTCTTGAAACCGGGCAGGCCGTCGGCGCTGCCGACATCATAGCCCTTGGCTTCCAGCGCCCGCTGCAGGGCGGCGATGTCGGAGCGATGGAGATCGCCGACCGGACCCCAGCTGCCGGAAAAACTCTGGTCGCCATGCGCAATGCGGTCCGCGCCATGGCCGATGAACAGCGCATAGAGGTCGCTGGTGTTGTATTCCTTCAGCACGTAGAAATTGGGGGTGGCGATGAAAGCCGGCCCGCTGCGGCCGGCCGGCATCAGCAGGAAACCCTCCGCCTTCAGCTCGCTCGCCGGAAACGACTTGCCACCGACGCGCTTGATGCCCATGCCAGCCCACTCAGATATCTTCTTGCCCTGATCAGGACCTTCCAGCGAGCAGGAGACGCTCTCGGGCACGGTCACCTCGAAGCCCCAGCCGCGACCCCTCACCCAGCCATAGTGGACGAGATAATTGGCGATCGAGGCGAGTACGTCGGGCGTCGAGTTCCAGATGTCGACGCGGCCATCGCCGTCGAAATCAACGGCATGCTTGAGGAAGGAGGTCGGCATGAATTGCGGCTGGCCAAGGGCACCGGCCCAGGACGATTTCATAGCGCCGACCGGGGCGAGGCCGCGTTGGACGATTTCCAGCGCCGCCAAAAGCTCGGTGCGGAAGAAATCCTGCTTCGTCGACATGAACGCCTTGGTGCCCAGCACCTCGAAGGCATCGTAAGGCATCTTCGCCGCGCCGAAGCCTGTCTCGCGCCCCCAGATCGCCAGAAGGATCTCGCCGGGCACGCCATAGCGCTTTTCGATCGCGGCAAGCGTCTTGGCGTTGGCGGCTTCGCGCGTGCGGCCGCCCGACGTCACCGCACGAACCGTCTTCTCGGCGAAATAGGCGCCGGGCGAGCCGAACTCGGCCTGATGCTGCTTCTGCGGCGTCTTCGGCTTCTCGCCGGGCATGACAAGGTCGGGCAGCTTCAGATTGGGCTTTATGCCATCGAAGGCGGCATCGAAAGTCTGCTTGGAAATGCCTTTGGTTTTGGCCTCGGGCCAGAGATCGTTCTGCAGCCAGGCGCGGAACTGGTCGTCGATCTTTGCGGCCGAGGCGGGTGCCGCGAGGAGGACGGCGAGAAGCGCCGCGATAAAGGCGAAGGCGATTGTGCGAAGGAATGCGGTCATCTAGGCCCTCGCCAATTGCGTCAAAACGCCGTTCGCGAGCGTAGCGCGGCGGCGAGCGTGCCCTCGTCGAGATAGTCGAGTTCGCCGCCGACCGGCACGCCATGCGCCAGCCTTGTCACCTTGATGTCGAAGCCGGACAGCTGGTCGGTGAGGTAATGCGCGGTGGTCTGGCCCTCGACCGTGGCATTGACGGCCAGGATGATCTCCTTGACCTCGCCGCCGGCGACGCGGTCGATCAGCGAGCGGATGTTGAGCTGGTCGGGGCCGATGCCATCGAGCGGCGACAGCGTGCCGCCGAGCACGTGGTAGCGCACATTCATCGCTGCCGCCCGCTCCAGCGCCCACAGGTCGGAGACGTCCTCGACGACGATGATGGTGCCAGCATCACGGCGCGGATCGGTGCAGATCATGCAAGGGTCCGCCGTATCGACATTGCCGCAAGTGGAACAGATGCGCACCTTGTCGGCCGCCTCGCTCATGGCAGCAGCGAGCGGCGACAGCAGCTGTTCCTTCTTCTTGATCAGATGCAATGCGGCGCGCCTGGCCGAACGGGGACCGAGGCCAGGCACCTTGGCCAGGAGCTGGATCAGGCGTTCGATCTCGGGACCGGCGATTCGCTTGGACATTGCTCTGATCTAGGATTTTTCAGAGCGCTTTGGAACATCCCGCGTTCGCGCATGGTCGCCATGCTGCCACGCGAAGCCGTGGCAATGCGAATCAGTTGATCTCGAGCGGTCGAGACTGGCTGGCGATCATCGCACCGATAGCGTCGGTGTTCTCAGGCGTCGACTGGAACCCCATCGCCGCCTCTTGCGGCGCACCCTGGACCGAAGAGATGACGCGGGTGTTTAAGGTTCCGCCAAACCGGGCGGCATCCGGTTCTTCCATCGGCTCCTGCATCGCGACCATTGTCGGCTTCACGGTCACGCGCGCCGACTTCGCCACGGGCGCCGCGGCGGCGGTCACGTAGGTCTCTTGAACTGGGGTCACCTGTGCCGGGGCGGTCCTGGTCTTGGGCTGACGGGCCGGTTCCGCAGCGGCGGTCATGTAAACCCGCTGCGCCGGAGCCGTGCGGGATGTTTTTGCCGTGAGCGCCGGCTCCGCCGAGGCAACCATCGTCACCGGCGCGGCCGGCTTCACCGTTTCAGGCGCCACGGAGGCAACCATTGGCTCCTCCGGCAGCGGCTGCCAGTTACGGCCGCGCTTCTCGTAGAAGGCATTGCCGCCGGCGACCATGGTGTAGTGCATGTTCTTGTAGGGGAAGCGCAGTCCGGCGGTGTGGAAATACATCGTATTCTTCAGCTTGGCCTTGCGCTCGCCCTTGAGCACGGCGTCGGCCGCTTCCTCGACATCGGGCATAGCGCGCGAATTCATCGACCTGGTCATGACGCCCGGCGCGAACTGTCCCGGCTCGCCAACCACTTGGCAGATGGTGCTGCCATGCTGGCCGGAGCGCAGCCGGTTCATCACCACGGTGCCCACAGCGATCATGCCGTCACGGCTCGACCGGTTGGATTCGAAGAACATTGCCCGCTCCAGACACTCCCTGTCCTTCGGCGAGTGGCTGGAGGCGCGCGACGTCAGGAAACTCGGCGTGATGGCATCGGTCAAGCTTGCAACAGACATGCCGTGCGAAGTGGTCTGGCTGCAGGCAGCCAAAAACAGGGGAGACGTGATGACGCCGAGCAACAGCGGCGTCTTCCATCGCGTGACGTTCAACAGGCTACCCTCTCACTTCGATGCCCGCCCCCAGGCTGCGGCAAGAATGAGACACTTTCGGGCAAAATGATGGCCAAAACGTTATTAACGACCTACTGTTGCCGAAAAGGCACAATTTCGAAGCTTTCCAGATAGATCGAGCCGTCATTTCACGAAAGCGATGACCGCTCTCTCTTGGTTTCGCCGCAATTGCCGGAGGAAAACCTTCGTCCCGTTTTTCCGGGAATCGCTACCGCCCGGCCGCAATCGCCGCCGACTGGCCAGGTTCAAGCTCCTCGACCTTCTCCGAAAACAGGCCGCGCCTGAGGAACAGCGCCCGCGCGCCCCTGGCCGCCGGCGCGATCCTTCCCGGCCAGTCGCTGTCGATGAATTCGGCCTTGGTGAAGTCGGGATTTGTTTCGGAGGCCGCCTCGAGGAATTCGGCGATCTCCAGCACGACAGCACGCTCGTCCTTCGAAAGCGCCGACGTGCCGGCCTCGATCGACGGGCGGTGCACGAAATCCTCGAACAGGTAGAAGTAGCCCTTGATGCCGACAATATCGACGCCGGCGTCGCAATCGGCGAGAATTTCCAGAATCTCGTAGATCCTGTTGCGGATACGCTGCTCGATCAGTCTTTCGGACGGCTCTTCGGTCATGGGCGCATCGCCGCTGAGTTCTACTTTCACACACGTCGTTACCCCAAAACCGCTGCACGGTTTTGGCGAGATGCATCAGAACGGCAGTTTCATTCCTGGCGGGATCGGCAGGCCAGATGTCAGCGCCTTGGTCTTTTCCTGCATGATTTGCTCGACCTTGGCCTTGGCGTCGTTGTGGGCGGCCAGTATCAGGTCCTCGAGGATCTCGACCTCATCCTCCTTGAACAAAGACGGGTCGATCTTCAGCGACTTCATCTCGAACTTGCCGCTCAAGATGACGCTGACCAGGCCACCGCCGGCCTGGCCGACGGATTCGACCGTGGCGATCTCATCCTGCATGGCCTGGAACTTGGCCTGCATTTCCTTCGCCTTGCCCATCAGGCCGAGAAGATCTTTCATGGTCCGGTCCTTGTCTTGGTTTGTCAGGTCTCGTCGTCATCCGCCGGCGGCTCGACCGGCACTTCGGCTTCGGTCGCGTCTACCTCCGGCGCGTCGGGAATGCGCACGTCGATGATCTTGGCGCCGGGAAAGCGCGCCAGGATGGCGGCAACCGTCGGATCGCTCTTGGCATCGAGGAAGGCGTTTTCGCGCTTGGTCGATTCCATTTCGGCCAGCGTCTGGCCGCCCTCTTCCTTCGACAGCGACACCAGCCAGTTGCGGCCGGTCCAGGCGCGTAGTTTCGTCGTCAGGTCGTTGAGCAGCAGCTTGGGCGCATCGTCGGTCAGGCTGACGTCGATGCGGCCGGGCTCGAAGCGCACGGGACGGATGCAGCGCTTGACCAGCACCTTGAAGGCGATGTCGCGCTGCGCGTCGGCAAGGGCAACAATGTCGGCCAGCGACCTGACCGGCACCTGCTGCGGCTCGGACACCGGCGCGGGCGGCGCGACGAAGGCGGCCAGCGCGGGCGCGGCCTCGACCAGCCGCATGGTCTGCGCACCACTGGAACCGGATGGCATGCGCGTCTGCGCCACCGCGCCGGCCCCACCGCCATTGCCGGGGCCGCCGGGTGCCCCGTTCGGGCGCGATGCGCCATTCTGAACTGTTGCTGCCCCGTCCAGGGATCGCAGCGCCTCGTCCAGCGTCGGCAGGTCGGCGGCATGCGCCAGCCGGATCAGCACCATTTCGGCGGCACTGACCGGCCGGTTGGAGGACTGCACCTCGGGAATGCCCTTGAGCAGCATCTGCCAGGTCCGCGACAGCACGCGGACCGACAGCGCCCTGGCAAAATCGGCGCCGCGCTGGCGCTCGTCCTGCGACAGCGATGCATCGTCCATGGCGGTCGGCACGAAACGCAGCCGGGTGACGAGATGGTTGAACTCGGCAAGATCGGTCAACACGGCGGCCGGATCGGCGCCGGTGTCGTATTGCGTGCGGAATTCGGCGAGTGCCGCCGCCACGTCGCCCTTCATCACATGTTCGAACAGATCGACGATGCGGGCGCGGTCGGCCAGTCCCAGCATGGCCCGCACCGCTTCGGCGCTGACGGCGCCGGCGCCATGCGCGATCGCCTGGTCGAGAATGGAGAGCGAATCGCGGGCCGAGCCTTCGGCCGCACGTGCGATCATCGCCAGCGCGTCGTCGTCGACCGAAATGCCTTCCTTGGCAGCGATCGAGGAGAGATGCGCCACCAACGCGCCGGCGTCGATGCGCCTTAGGTCAAAGCGCTGGCAGCGCGACAGGACGGTGATCGGAACCTTGCGGATTTCGGTGGTGGCGAAGATGAATTTGACGTGCGGCGGCGGCTCTTCCAGCGTTTTCAGCAGGCCGTTGAAGGCCTGCGTCGACAGCATGTGCACTTCGTCGATGATGTAGACCTTGTAGCGGGCCGAGACCGGCGCGTAGCGCACGCGCTCGATGATGTCCCTGATGTCGTCGATGCCGGTGTGCGAGGCGGCGTCCATTTCGATGACGTCGACGTGGCGGCCTTCCATGATCGCCTGGCAATGCTCGCCGAGCACGGCGAGGTCGACGGAAGGCTGGTCGACGGTCGCGGTCTTGTAGTTCAGCGCCCGCGCCAGGATGCGCGCCGTGGTGGTCTTGCCGACACCGCGCACGCCGGTCAGCATCCAGGCCTGGGCAATGCGGCCGGTGGCAAAGGCGTTGGTGAGGGTGCGCACCATCGGCTCCTGGCCGACCAATTCGGAAAAATTCGACGGACGGTATTTGCGCGCCAGCACGCGGTAGGCGGCGGCCTTTCCATTCTCCGGGCTTTTTGGCCCCGAATTTCCTTCGCTCATTCGCCCGTTAAGCTCCAAAAGGCCGCGCCTCAGGGCGCCATTCCTGCGCATAGTCTCGCCCGCGCTGCAATGCGTCGTCAATGTCGCGAGGTGGGCCGATGAGGTGGGAGGCTGGAACAATGACCCGTTCCGGGCTCGTTAGGGCTGCTTCCTTCCGGACCTGACCCGGTTGGCGAGTGGATCGTCCACCACCAACCTCCCGCTGTCCATATCGGCAATTGCGCGACGAAATGCAAGTGCGCAGGCAAATCGGCGCCATCACAAGAGAGATTCGCTTGCAGGCCCGATGCGGCCGCTCTAGCGTTCATGGTTCGAGGAAACCAAGAAAAGCAAGGGAAACGCCGATGCTGCCGGGCCTGAAGGCCGGATTCACGCTGGATGCCCGGCTGGAGGCGGACAGCGAGCAGGTGATGTGGCTTGGGCTGTGCGAATTGCGCGTGATGAACGACCGCCGCTGGCCATGGCTGGTGTTGGTGCCGCAGCGGCCGGGCGCGGAAGAAATCCACGACATGACGCCGCTCGACCAGGCGATGCTGACCTTCGAAACCAATATGGTGGCGCAGGCGCTGAAGAAAGTCAGCGGCTGCACCAAGATCAACACCGGCGCACTCGGCAATATCGTGCGCCAACTGCATATCCATATCGTCGCTCGGTCCGAAGGCGATCCCGGCTGGCCCGGCCCGGTGTGGGGGTATGGCCTGCGCGAGCCGTATCAACGTTCCGACCTGCGCCGGTTTGCCGAAACGATAAGGGCGGCGCTATAAGCCTTCGCCAGTGTTCATCCTAAAAACACGTCCATCCCCAGACATGTCCATCCCAAAGCATCAGAGTCCGCATGAGCTTCCGCCTGTTTGACGCGCCTTTGCGCGAGCCGAGCCAGTTCGTCGGCTTTGCCGGCAACACGATCGACCGGCAATCCGAGAACCGAGCCGACGATTCGGTCGACAAGGCGCTGGCCGATCCGACAACGCGGCTGCTTTTGATGAATGGCGGCCGGCTCCACCTGAAGCTTGGAACAAGCGGCAGTCTCGACCCCTGGTTCGACGCCGCCGGGAGCGAGCCTTTCAAGCCGTCCTTCGCCGGGGCTGTGCTGCTCGGCTTTTCCGAACAGGGGCCGGTGCTGGCGATGCCTGTCGCAATCGAGGCCGAACAGCTGCCCGAGACCGTCAAGGCGATCGACTACCGCTCTGTCTATATGCAAGGCTTGATCGACGAAGCGGCGGCCGGCGCGATGGCGCAAGGGGCAGCCTTGCTCGCCTGGCACGCCAGCCATCGTTTCTGCAGCAAGTGCGGCACGCAATCCGAAATGCGGGCTGGCGGCTACAAGCGCCATTGCCCGAATTGCGGTACCGAGCATTTTCCGCGCACCGACCCGGTGGCGATCATGCTGACTGCGACGCGGGAAAAATGCCTGCTCGGGCGCGGCCGGCATTTCGCGCCGGGCATGTATTCGGCGCTGGCCGGCTTCATCGAACCGGGCGAGACGATCGAGGCCGCGGTGCGCCGCGAAACGCTGGAGGAGGCCGGCATCCGGCTCGGCCGCGTCGTCTACCACGCCAGCCAGCCCTGGCCGTTTCCCTATTCTCTGATGATCGGCTGCTTCGGCGAGCCGCTCAATGAGGACATCCAGGCCGACCTCAACGAGCTGGAGGACTGCCGCTGGTTCGGCCGCGACGAGGTGCGCCTCATGCTGGCCAGGGAGCATGCCGACAACCTTGTCACGCCGCCGAAAGGGGCGATCGCGCACCACCTTATCCGCGCCTGGGTCGACAGCGAATAGCCAATACTGAAAGTCATTGCAGGAGAGACAAATGATCCGTCACACCGTCGTCTTCACGCTGAAGCATGCATCGCACTCGCTCGAGGAAAAGCGGTTCCTCGTAGACGCCAAGAAAATCCTCTCAGCGATCCGGGGCGTCACGCATTTCGAACAGTTGCGGCAGATCAGCCCCAAGATCGACTATCATTTCGGCTTCTCGATGGAGTTCGCCGACCAGGCCGCCTATACCAGATACAACGACCACCCCGACCATGTCGCCTTCGTGCGCGACCGCTGGGTGCCGGAGGTCGAGAAGTTTCTCGAGATCGACTATGTGCCGCTGGGCTCGGTCGTTTAGTCAGCCACCTTCCACTGCTCGCGCGACTCGCTGGCCGGATAGACGCCGAGAATCCGCACCTCGCGGGAGAAGAAGCGCAACTCGTCCAGCGCCAGCTTGACCAGCGGATCGTCGGGATGGCCCTCGATGTCGGCGTAGAACAGCGTCGCGGTGAACGCGCCGAGCTGGTAGCTCTCCAGCTTGGTCATGTTGATGCCGTTGGTGGCGAAACCGCCCATGGCCTTGTAGAGCGCGGCCGGCACGTTGCGGACGCGGAAGATGAAGGTGGTCATCATCTTGACGTCCGGTGACGGCCGTTCGGCCCATTGCTTGCTCTTGGTCAGGACGACGAAGCGGGTGACGTTGGAATCGGTGTCCTCGACATTTTCCTCGATGATATCGAGCCCGTAGAGCGTCGCGGCCAGCGCCGGCGACAGCGCGGCCATGGTGCGGTCCTTGACCTCGGAGATCATCTTGGCCGCACCCGCCGTGTCGCCGGCGACGACCGCCTTCCAGCCGTTCTTGCGGATGTATTTGCGGCACTGGCCAAGCGCATGGATATGGCTGTGCACGGTCTTGATCTCGTCGCGCTTGACGCCGGGCAGCACCATCAGCTGGAAATGGATGGGCAGGAAATATTCACCGACGATGTGCATCCGCGATTCCGGCAGCAGGTGGTGGATGTCGGCGACGCGTCCGGCGATGGTGTTCTCGATCGGGATCATGGCGAGGTCGGCCTTGCCGGTCTCGACCGCGTTGAACGCATCCTCGAAGGTCGGGCACGGCAACGGCTCCATCGAGGGATAGACGTTGCGGCAGGCGGTGTCGGAATTGGCGCCCGGCTCGCCCTGGAAGGATATTCTGTTGGTCTTTTCAGGCATGGGCCAGGTCTCGATTCACGTCACGGTGTCGAAGGGATTTCTCAGTTGGAAAGAATGGTTCGGGCGCGCTCAAGGTCTTGCGGCGTGTCGACGCCAAGCGGCAGCGACCGGACGATCTCGGCATCGATGCGCATGCCGGCTTCCAGCGCCCGCAACTGCTCCAGCCGCTCGCGGCGCTCGAGCGGCGACGGTTTCAGCGCGACGAAGCGTTCGAGTGCCGAGCGGCGATAGGCGTAGAGACCGACATGGTGATAGAGCGGCCCCTCGCCCCAAGGTGCTGTGGCGCGGGTGAAATAGAGCGCCCTCAGCCGCGTGGCTGACAGCGGCGAACCGACGATCTTGACGACGTTCGGGTTGGTCTTTTCCTCTTCGCGGACGATCTCGACGCCGAGCGTGGCGATATCCACCGCCGCGTCCTCGAACGGCCTGAGCGAGGCGGCGATGATGCCGGGATCGATGGTCGGCAGGTCGCCCTGCACATTGACGATGGTTTCGACCTTGCGCCCGGGATCAAGCGCGGCCAGCGCCTCGTGGATGCGGTCGGAGCCGGATTCGTGGTCGATGCGCGTCATCACCGCCTCGAAACCATGCGCGCGCACCGCTTCGGCGACGCTTTGCGTGTCGGTCGCCACCACCACCCGCCCGAGGCCGGCTTCGGCCGCGCGGCGGGCGACATGGACGATCATCGGCGCGCCGGATATGTCGGCCAGCGGCTTGCCCGGCAGGCGGGTGGAGGCCATGCGGGCCGGTATCAAGATCAAGGTGGACATCGCTGTGGCAAGGCGTTCGAAAAGAGGAGGGGAAAAGTGGCAAAAGGTCTCACTGGCAGCGCCCTTATAGGTGTTGCAACGCCGGAGCAAAAGACCTAGTTTCCGCCCGATTTGACCGGCTCTGGAGGGCAGGTCTCGATACCGACGGACGGAGTGGACGGTTCGGTCCGCCGGAAAAGGGAGCAAGGGGCGTATGGATTCCAACGAAGTCAACAAACTGCTCGCCGGATTGCTCGGAACCGTTTTTGTCGTTTTCTCGGTCGGCCTGGTATCTGACGCGCTGTTTGCCTCGCCGGCTCCTGAAAAGCCCGGCTTCGCCATCGAGGCCGCGGAGCCGGCCGAAGGCGGCCCGGCCGCGCCGGCCGCCGAATCCAAGCCGATCGCCGATCTGCTGCAGACCGCCAATGTCGAGGCGGGTGCCGCCGTCTTCAAGAAATGCCAGGCCTGCCATTCCGGCGAAAAGGGTGGCCCCAACAAGGTCGGCCCCGATCTGTGGGATCTCGTCGATCGTCCTGTCGCCGAACATGAAGGCTTCGCCTATTCGGCCGGCATGAAGGAGTTTTCCAAGGGCGGCACCGAGAAGTGGACCTATGACAACATCAACCACTTCATCACCTCGCCGAAGAAATTCGTGAAGGGCACGGCCATGGGCTTTGCCGGCCTGCCCAAGGACGAGGACCGTGCCAACGTCATCGCCTATCTGCGCACGCTGTCGGACAATCCCAAGCCGCTGCCGGCACCAGGCGCCGCCGCCGACGCCAGCGCGCCCGCCAAGCCTGCCGCTGGCGCCGCACCGGCCAAGCCGGCTGACGGCGCGGCACCAGCCGCGCCGGCCAAATAACCAAATTGTCATAGAAGCGTTCATAGAAAAGCCGGGTTCTGCCCGGCTTTTTCGTTAGGAAAAACGCATATGCGGCGACAAAGCCGCGCATGGCGGTTTTCAGGAGCGCCAAATCATCTAGATTGCCCTTTCTGGATGGTCCGGAGAAAGGCAGCACGAAGAGGACAGTGCATGACGGTTGGCCGAATGCTTCTCAAGTCGCTGCTGGCGGCGGCCCTGCTGGCGGCGGGACTGCAGATGCCCCTGGCCGACGAGTGGCGGACCACCTCATCGCTGATCGGCGATTCCAAGTACGGCGACAATTTTCAGCATTACGACTACGTCAACCCGAACGCGCCCAAGGGCGGCACGTTGAATTCGGTGCTGCTCGGCACCTATGACAGCTTCAACCCGTACATCGTGCAGGGATCGCCGGCGGCGGGCCTCGTAGGCTTCGGCGGCGGCCTGCTCTACGACACGCTGATGGAGCAGGCGACGGATGAAGGCAGCACCAGCCACCCGCTGATCGCCGACGCCTACAAATATCCTGATGACTATTCCTCGGCCACCTACCGGCTCGACACGCGCGCGAAATGGCATGACGGCCAGCCGATCACCGTCGACGACGTGATCTGGTCGTTCCAGGTGTTGAAGGCAAACAGCCCGCAATACAGCCGCTATTTCGAGAACGTCACCGACGCGGTGGCGGTCTCCGACCGCGAGGTCGAATTCCATTTCAACCAGAAGGGCAACCGGGAACTGCCGAAGATCATCGGCGACCTCGCCGTGCTGCCGAAACACTGGTGGGAAGGCACCGATGCCAGCGGCAAGAAGCGCGACGTCACCAAGCCGACGCTCGAAATTCCGCTGGGCTCAGCCGCCTACAAGATCGCCAGCTTCAAGCCGGGCTCGGAAATCGTCTGGCAGCGCGTGCCGAACTATTGGGCGGCCAAGCTGCCGGTGAAGATCGGCCGCGAGAATTTCGACACACGCCGATATACCTACATCCTCGACGACAATGCCGCCTGGTTGGCCTTCACCAAGGGCGGATTGGAAGACATCAACCGCGAGTACAGCTCCCGAAAATGGGCGACCGCCTACAATTTCCCAGCCATCCAGGCCGGTGACGTCATCAAGAAAGACTTCCAGACCCAGTCGCCACAGGCGATGCAGGGCTTTGTCCTCAACCAGCGAAGGCCGCTGTTCCAGGACCGGCTGGTCCGCGAGGCACTGACCATCCCGTTCGATTTCGAGAGCATGAACCGCACACTGTTCTTCGGCTTCAACACCCGCACATCAAGCTATTTCCAGGGTACCGAGCTGGCCTCCAGCGGGCTGCCAAAGGGCAAGGAGTTGGAGATCCTCGAGAAATATCGCGACAAGCTGCCACCCGAACTCTTCACGCAAGAGTTCAAGCTGCCGGTCTACGATTCGCCGCAGGCAGAACGGAAGTACCTGAAACAGGCGGTCGATCTCTTCGCCAAGGCAGGCTGGGTGATCAAGGGCGGCAAGATGGTCAACGCCAAGACAGGCGCTCCGTTCAAGTTCGAGATCCTCGGCTGGAATGACACCGACCAGGTGATCGCCAGCCCCTACATCGCCAATCTGCGCAAGATCGGCGTCGACGCCACGTTGCGCATCATCGACCAGACGCAGTACATCAACCGCGTCAACAATTTCGATTTCGATGTCGTCACGGGAATTCTCCAGCAGTCGGATTCGCCAGGCAACGAGCAACGCGACTTCTGGACTTCAAAAGCCGCCGACGCGCCCGGTTCGCGCAATCTGATGGGCATCAAGGACCCGATCGTCGACGCGCTGGTCGACCGCATCATCTTCGCCACCGATCGCGACGACCTTGTCGCCGCCACCCACGCGCTTGACCGTATCCTGCTGTGGAACTTCTACGTCGTGCCGCAATATCACCGGTCCGCGGTCTGGCTGGCCTATTGGGACAAGTTCGGCTTTCCAGACAAGCAGCCCGCCTATGTCGGCGCCGACATCGATTCCTGGTGGATCGACCCGGACAAGGAAAAGGCGCTGGCCGCCAAGTACAAGGGCGGCAATTGATGGCAATGCTGCCCCGTCGCGATTTCCTGGCATTGAGCGGGGCCGCCGCTGCCGCGGCCCTGCTGCCAGGCAGAGCCTTCGCCGACATTGCGACCGGCGTGAAATTGCATGGCCTGTCGGCCTTCGGCGACCTCAAATACAGACCGGATTTTGCGCATTTCGACTATGTCAATCCGGATGCGCCCAAGGGCGGCCAGATGAATTTCGCGCCGCCCAACGCAACCCTCAACCAGAGCTTCCTGACTTTCAACACGCTGAATTTCCTGGTGTTGAAGGGGGAGGCGCCGCCGCGCGCCGAACTCTGTTTCGATTCCCTGATGACAAGCGCGCTCGATGAGCCGGATACGGTCTACGGCCTGCTCGCCGAGTCCGTCACCTTGTCGGCGGACCGCAATGGCTTTCGCTTCGTGCTTCGTCCGCAGGCGCGCTTCCACGATGGCTCGCCGCTGAGCGCTGAAGACGTTGTCTTCGCGTTGGAGCTCTACAAGGACAAGGGTCACCCGAACCTTTCCAAGGCATTGCGGTACATGACCGACGCGGTCGCGATCGATGCCGTCACCCTTGACCTGACCTTCAATGGCGAACAGTCGGCGCAAAACATCCTGGCGGTCGTGGGCATGCCGATCGTGTCCAAGGCCTTTTATACGGCCAATGAGTTCGATGCCTCGACCATGACACCGCCGCTTGGCTCAGGCCCCTACAAGATTGGACGCGTGGTCGCCGGACAGACTGTCGAATATGAACGCGTCCCGGACTATTGGGGCCGCGATCTCGCGGTCAACCGCGGCCAGTACAATTTTGACCGCATCCGCATCGACTTTTATCTCGACCGGCAGGCCGCATTCGAGGCGTTCAAGAAAGGCGATACGCATTTTCGCGAGGAATTCACCTCGCGTGTATGGGCGACGGGATACGATTTTCCGGCGTTGAACGATGGCAAGGTCGTCAAACGGGAATTTCCCGGCGAGAAGACGCCGGACATGCAGGGCGTCGCGCTGAACCAGCGCCGTCCGCAATTCCGCGATGAGCGCGTGCGACGGGCGATCGCCAACTGCTTCGATTTCGAATGGATGAAGCGCGCGCTGTTTTACGGCTCTTACGAGCGCTCGCAATCGAATTTCGAACGGTCGGACTACAAGGCCGAGGGCCTGCCCTCGCCAGGGGAATTGGCCCTGCTGGAGCCACTACGGGCCGAGTTGCCGCCAGAGGTCTTTGGCGAGGCAGTAACGCAGCCCCTCTCGGACGGTTCAGGTCATGACCGCAAGCTGTTGAGCGCGGCTTCGAAACTGCTTGCCGAAGCCGGCTGGAAACGCACGGGCAGTTTCGTCGTCAACGACAAGGGCGAACGGCTGCGGGTGGAGATGCTGGCGGAGGACGATGGCATCGTTCGCATTTTCACCCCCTGGTCCGAAAACATGAAGGCGATCGGGATCGATGCTTCGATCCGGCAGGTCGATTCGGCGCAATATGAGCAGCGGCAGAGTGATTTCGATTTCGACCTCAACCTCCTGCATTGGTCGATCGGAGCAACGCCCACGGCCGACAGCCTGGAGATGCTCTACGATTCCCGCATGGCGAACACGCCGGGGCAGCGCAATTATCCGGGTACCGAAAGCAAGGCCATCGACGCGCTGATCGTGGCGGCCGGCAAGGCGCGCAGCCGAACAGACCTCGTCACCGCGCTCAGAGCGCTCGACCGGGTCTTGCGCGCGCGGCTAGACTGGATTCCAACATACTATCTGGCGAATCACCGCGTCGCCTATTGGGACATGTTCGGCTTTGTCGAGCAGAAGCCCGATTTCGGCTTTCCGGTCGAGACGTTGTGGTGGTTCGATAAGGGCAAGGCGGCAAAAATTGGCAAAGGCTGAGATATCGGTCCGCAGAGGGCAGGAAGCCTGATGGGCGCCTATATACTGCGCCGCATCCTTTTGATGATCCCGACCCTGTTCGGCATCATGGCGATCTCCTTCGCCGTCATCCAGTTCGCGCCGGGCGGCCCGGTCGAGCAGGTGATCGCCAAGCTGACCAATCAGGGCGGCAGCGACCGCCTCGGCGGTGGCGGTGGCGATGCGGGCGGTACCAATTTCGACGTCGCCGGCGACGTCAGCTCGAAATATCGCGGCGCGCAGGGGCTCGATCCGGAATTCATCAAGAAGCTGGAGAAGCAGTTCGGCTTCGACAAGCCGCCGCTCGAGCGCTTCGGCATGATGCTGTGGAACTACATCCGCTTCGATTTCGGCAACAGCTACTTCCGCGACATCTCGGTGCTCGACCTGATCCTGGAAAAGATGCCGGTGTCGATTTCGATCGGGCTCTGGATCACGCTCTTGTCCTATCTGATTTCCATCCCGCTCGGCATCCGCAAGGCGGTGAAGGACGGCACGCCCTTCGACGTCTGGACCAGCGGCGTCGTCATCGTCGGCTATGCCATTCCCGGCTTCCTGTTCGGCATCATGCTCATGGTGCTGTTCGCCGGCGGATCCTTCTGGGACTGGTTCCCATTGCGCGGCATCGTCTCGGACAATTGGGACCAGTTGTCCTGGCTAGGCAAGATCGCCGACTATTTCTGGCACATGACCCTGCCGCTGACGGCGCTGGTGCTGTCGGCCTTCGCCACGACGACGCTTTTGACCAAGAACTCGTTCCTGGAGGAAATCCGCAAGCAGTATGTGGTGACGGCGCGGGCCAAGGGCCTGTCGGAGCGACAAGTGCTCTACGGCCATGTCTTCCGCAATGCCATGCTGATCGTCATTGCCGGCTTTCCCGGCGCCTTCATCTCGGCCTTCTTCACCGGCTCGCTGCTGATCGAGAACATCTTCTCGCTCGATGGTCTCGGCCTGCTCGGCTTCCGCTCGGTGGTCGAGCGCGACTATCCGGTGGTTTTCGCCAACCTCTATATCTTCTCGCTTCTCGGCCTGTTCGTCGGCTTGCTGTCCGACCTCATCTACACCTGGGTCGATCCGCGCATCGATTTCGAGCGGAGAGACGTCTGATGTCGGAGGCATCAGTCACTGCCGGCGTGGTGCCGGAGCGGATGCCACGGCCGTTCCTGTCGCCGCTCAACAAGCGCCGCCTGCAGAATTTCAAGGCCAACCGGCGCGGCTACTGGTCGTTGTGGATTTTCCTCGTCCTGTTCGTGCTGTCGCTGTTTGCCGAGTTCATCGCCAACGACAAGCCGATCATCGCTTCCTACAAGGGTGAAATCCTGTTCCCGGTGCTGGTCGCCTATCCCGAGGAAAAGTTCGGCGGCTTCTATGCCGTCACCGATTATCGCGACCCGGTGATCCAGGACGAGATCAACGCCAATGGCTGGATGATCTGGCCGCCGATCCGCTATTCCTACCAGACCGTCAACAATGCCATTCCGGAAGCGGCACCCGCCAGGCCGTCCTGGCAGTATGACGCCGCAAAGCGCTGCAACCAGTATCCGCAAGGGGCTGCCGACCCCGCCTGCATTGTCGGCAACTGGAACTGGCTCGGCACCGACGACCAGGCGCGCGACGTCTTGGCGCGCGTCATCTACGGCTTCCGCATCTCAGTGCTGTTCGGCCTGATCCTGACAGCCGGCTCGGCCCTGATCGGCGTCGGCGCCGGCGCCTTGCAGGGCTATTTCGGCGGCTGGACGGACCTGTTGTTCCAGCGCTTCATCGAAATCTGGTCGGCGATTCCGGTGCTCTATCTCCTGCTCATCGTCGCCGCCATCCTGCCGCCGGGCTTCTTCATCCTGCTCGGGCTGATGCTGTTGTTCTCCTGGGTGGCGCTGGTCGGCGTGGTGCGGGCCGAGTTCCTGCGCGCCCGCAACTTCGAATATGTCAACGCCGCCCGCGCGCTCGGCGTGCCCAACCGCACCATCATGTTCCGCCATTTGCTGCCCAACGCCATGGTGGCGACATTGACCTTCCTGCCCTTCCTGCTCTCGGGCTCGATCTCGACGCTGACCTCGCTCGACTATCTCGGCTTCGGCCTGCCGCCGGGGTCCGCCTCGCTCGGCGAATTGCTGAAGCAGGCGCAGCGCAATCTCAATGCGCCGTGGCTCGGCATTTCCGGCTTCGTCGTCATCTCGCTGATGCTGTCGCTGCTGGTCTTCGTCGGCGAAGCGACGCGCGACGCCTTCGATCCGCGCAAGACGTTCAAATGAGCGAAGCGCCTCTGCTCAGCGTCCAGGATCTCAGCGTCGCCTTCAGCCAGGGCGGCGGCCAGTCTGTCGCCGTCGACCACATCTCCTTCGACATCGCCAAGGGCGAGACGGTGGCGCTGGTCGGCGAATCCGGCTCCGGCAAGTCGGTGTCGGCGCTGTCGGTGCTGAAACTTTTACCCTACCCCAGCGCCAGCCATCCCTCGGGAAAGATCCTGTTCCAGGGCGCAGACCTTTTGGCGATGAGCGAAAGGCAGTTGCGGCAGGTGCGCGGCAACAAGATCACCATGATCTTCCAGGAGCCGATGACCTCGCTCAATCCGCTGCACACGATCGAGCAGCAGATCGTCGAGATCCTGAAGCTGCATCAGGGCATGGCCGACCGCCCGGCCAAGGCGCGCACGCTGGCGCTGCTCAACGAGGTCGGCATCCGCGATCCGCAGAAGCGGCTCGATGCCTATCCGCACCAGCTGTCCGGCGGCCAGCGCCAGCGCGTCATGATCGCCATGGCGCTGGCCAACGAACCGGAACTGCTGATCGCCGACGAGCCGACGACGGCGCTCGACGTCACCGTGCAGGCGCAGATCCTCGAACTGCTGGCCGGCCTCAAAAGCCGCAAAGGCATGTCGATGCTGTTCATCACCCACGATCTCGGCATTGTGCGCAAGATCGCCGACCGGGTCTGCGTGATGACCAAGGGCAAGATCGTCGAGACCGGACCGACCAAGGACATCTTCGCCAATCCGCAGCACCCCTACACGCGCCATCTCCTGGCGGCCGAGCCAAAGGGCAAGCCGCCGGCCGCCAACGTCGACGCCAAGCCGGTGATGACCGGCAAGGACATAAAAGTCTGGTTCCCGATCAAGCAGGGCTTCTTCCGGCGCACGGTCGACTATGTGAAGGCGGTCGACGGCATCGATGTCACCGTGCGCGCCGGCCAGACGCTGGGCGTGGTCGGCGAATCCGGTTCCGGCAAGACGACGCTCGGCCTGGCCCTGGCGCGCATGATCTCGTCGACGGGAACCATCCGGTTCAACGGCCGCGACATCAACCAGCTCACCTTCAACGCCATGCGGCCGCTCAGGCGCGAATTGCAGATCGTCTTCCAGGATCCATTCGGTTCGCTCAGCCCGCGCATGTCGATCGCCGAGATCATCGAGGAAGGGCTGAAGATCCACGAGCCGAAGCTGTCGCCCGATGAACGCGACGACAAGGTCGCGGACGTGCTGAAGGAGGTCGGCCTCGATCCGGCGACCCGCAACCGCTATCCGCACGAGTTCTCCGGCGGCCAGCGCCAGCGTGTCGCCATCGCGCGCGCCATGGTGCTCAACCCGCGCTTCGTCATGCTGGACGAGCCGACATCGGCGCTCGACATGAGCGTGCAGGCGCAGGTCGTCGACCTCCTGCGCAATCTGCAGGCCAAGCACGACCTCGCCTATCTCTTCATCAGCCACGACCTCAAGGTCATCAGGGCGCTTGCCAACGACGTTATCGTCATGCGCAATGGCCAGATCGTCGAAGCCGGTCCTTCCCAGCAGATTTTTGAAAATCCGCAAACCGACTATACTCGGGCATTGATCTCGGCCGCCTTCAAGATAGAGACGGCGCCGGTCGGCATCGTCAGCGAGTAATTTGCGTAAAGAGGGACTAGAATACCGCGATGGAAAAAGGCCGCATCCTGCTTGCCGTCACCGGCTTTCATCCGCAGCGCTGGCGCGAGCTTTTGTCGGCCGAGCGCGAGGTGGTGCTGGAGCCGGATGGCGCCAAGGATCCGTCGATCACCTATGCAGTGGTGTGGAAGCAGAAGCCGAACCTGTTGTCGTCGCTGCCCAATCTGCGCGCCATCTTCTCGATCGGCGCCGGCGTCGACCATATTTTCGCTGACCCGGGCCTGCCCGACGTGCCGATCGTCAAGGTCGTCGCCGACAACCTCACGCAATACATGACCGAATATGTCGTCTGGCGGGTGCTCGATCATCATCGCCAGGGCCTGCTCTACCGGCAGCAGCAGCAAAAGAAGATCTGGCACGAGCCGCCGCAGCGGCCGGCCGGCGACATATCCGTCGGCATTATGGGGCTCGGCAATCTCGGCCGCGCCGCGGCCTCGGTGCTGCTGTCGCTCGGCTTCGCGGTCAATGGCTGGTCACGCACCGAGCGGCCGATGCAAGGGGTGGCGACCTATTCCGGCGAGGCCGGGTTGATCCCCTTCCTCAAGGCCACCGACATCCTTGTCGTGCTTTTGCCGCTGACGCCGGACACGCAAGGCATCATCAATTACGGCGTGCTCAAGGAATTGCGCAAACGCAACGGCCTCGGCGGTTCGGTGCTGATCAACGCCGGGCGCGGCCGCCTGCAGAAGGATGCCGACATCGTGCGGGCGCTGGATGACGGCACGTTGAAGGAGGCGAGCCTCGACGTGTTCGAGGTCGAGCCGCTGCCGAAGACCAGCCCATTGTGGAACCATCCGAAAGTGTTCGTGACGCCGCACGCCGCGGCGACCTCCGATCCCATGCATCTGGCGCCGACCATGCTGCGCCAGATGGACGCCTTCGAGCGTGGCGAAAAACTCGAGAATCTGGTGGATCGCAAGGCGGGATATTAGCCAGGGTCTTACATCGCCAGATCCCAGTCCCTGAAGCACTGCTTGATTGCTCTCACGGAGGACAGCTGCAGTTTTGGCAGGTCGAGCTCCTCGAACATCGCCTGGTACCTCCGGCGGTTTTTCGGCGTGGTCACGGCAATATGGTGGATCATGTCCCATTTGACGCTGTCGCGTCCGCCCTCCAGGGCACCGCGCCTGTTCTTCTCAAACCAGCTTCGCCTGAAGTAACGCAGCAGGCTTGCCGGCGTGGAGATATCCAGCAGGATCAGTCCCGACGCCCGCCGGAAACCTTGTGGTATGCAGATCGAGTAGTTTCCGTCCATCACCCAGCGCTCGCCGGCGATCGCGGCGTCGTGCAAGGCGATGAATTCGCCCTTTGGACGCGCCTCCCAGTCGGTGTTGGGTAGATGATGCAGCAGATCGAGGTGAACGGGCTCCAGGCCACGCTTGCGGGCGATCGCGTCGGCCAGGGTCGACTTGCCGCTGTTGGACGGCCCCAGAATGCAGATGCGGTCGCCAAGGTCCGAGAGTTTCATCGATCGTCCCTCATGCGGACGCGAGCATGCTGCCGGCTATCGCTCTCGTCGGATAGCCGCCGCTTCTATCTTCAGCTAGGCAGAGCGAACTTCTTCTGCTTGTCCGGCTTGCCGCAGTCGCGACGCTCGAGCGACCGGTTCATGGCATCGATCTCGCCTGACGCCTTGTCGCTGTCGCGCTTGGCCTTGGAGCGCATGTCGGGCGTGAACGGACCGAAACCCATCGCAGGATTGGAGAAGGTCGGCTTCACGGTCACCGGTAGGTTGTATTGCTGCGCCAAGCCATTGCGCTGCGCCAGCAACTGATCGCACGGCACGGTGTCGTATTGCAGGGAGGATTCTATGTTGGCGTCCTGCCGCTCGGACATCGAATTGCCGACGCAACCGGCTGTTGCCAGGCAAGATGCCAAGATCATCATGTTCCAGCGCATCCGATATGCTCCTCCCGGTATCCCGCCCTGATGCGACCAGATCGCAAATATCAGTCGCGCACGCAAATCGGACTTTTTCGCAGCAACACCGAGCCGTGGCAGCACCACCGCACGATGATCCTGCATAGTTCAAGCGGCGTGAGGCTTCCACGCCACAACGCCCAGCCCTTTGACGGGCTCGCGGCGATCCTGCCGGATGGTGGTTGGCTCCAGCGCCAGGATCGCAAGCCCTTTGGCCTCGAGTGTCCGCCCGACATAGGGTTGCGAATGGGCGTAGCGCCGCGAGGGCTGCAGCGCAAAATCGCCGTCGCCTGCCAAGGTCTCGATGGAGAAGGCAAACAGGCCGCCTTCGGCAAGCAGGCCGGCAACGGTGCCCACCAGACCATCGAGCGCGCCGATGTAGATCAGCACATCGGCTGATGTCACCAGATCGGGCTTTTCGCCTGAATGGGAAAACCCCTGCAAATCCGCTTTTGTCAGCGTGTCGTAGATGCCTTTCGCCCGCGCCTTCTTCAGCATCCTGGCCGATATATCGACCCCTTCCAGCCGGTCGACGAGCGGCCTCAGCCTCTCGCCCATCAGCCCGGTGCCGCAGCCAAGGTCGAGCGCCAGGCGGAAGCGGCCCGGCCTTGCCTTGCGAATCATCTGCTCGAGGAATTCGGGCAAGCGGTAGTCGAGCTTGCCGACCAGCATCTCCTCGAATGTCTCGGCATAGTGGTCGAACAGCGCCTCGACAAAAGCGCTGGGCGGCGCGGCGGCAACCGGAGCCTTGCCGATCAGCTGCAATTTGAGGGCAGCGCCCTGGCGATCGGCCGGATCCAGTTTCAGCGACGTCGTCCAGGCCTGCGCCGCCAGGTCGAGCTTGCCCGATGCCTCCTGCATCTCGCCGAGGCGGAACCAGCCCATTGCCCATTGCGGCGCCAACTCCAGCGCGCCAAGCAGCAATTCGGCCGCGGCCGTATGATCGCCGGAGGCAAAGAGCATCTCGGCATAGTCGGCACGACGATCGGCGTTCAAATCGCCCGATGAGGTCTGAAGCGGTTTCATGATGATGGTTCCGCCGGCGGATGGCCGGCCGCCACCTCTTTAGAGCAAAGGATGCGGAAGCTGAACCGAATTGAGCGCCCTTTGCCCAGGAGAGTCAGCAGTCTCCGACATCAGGCTTCCCGCAGCGGAATTATATCCTATCTTGGGGACCATGCGCGCCAGCGACCTGCTTCATCCCCGGCCCGAAGGCCTTTACTGTCCACCGGGCGATTTCTTCATCGACCCGGTGCGGCCGGTGAACCGGGCGCTGATCACGCACGGCCATTCCGACCATGCGCGTTCCGGCCACCGCTCGGTGCTGGCGACGCAGCAGACGCTCGACATTATGGCCCTGCGCTACGGCGAGGACTTTGCCGGAACGACCCAAGCCGCACGGCTCGGCGAGACGATCGCTCTCGACAGCGTCAGCGTCAGCTTCCATCCGGCCGGGCATGTGCTGGGTTCGGCGCAGATATCGGTCGAGCATCAGGGCACGCGCATCGTCGCCTCCGGCGATTACAAACGGCAAAAGGATGCGACCTGCGCGCCGTTCGAACCGATCCGCTGCGACGTCTTCATCACCGAGGCGACTTTCGGCCTGCCGGTGTTTCGCCATCCACCCGACACGGAAGAGATCGCCCGCCTGCTGAAATCGGCGGCGCAATTTCCCGAACGCTCGCATCTGGTCGGCGCCTATGCGCTGGGCAAGGCGCAGCGGGTGATGCGGCTGTTGCGCGACGCCGGCTATGACAGGCCGCTCTACATCCATGGCGCGCTGGCCAGGCTCAGCGAATACTATCAGAGCCAGGGTATCGACCTGGGTGTCCTCGAGCCGGCAACGGTCGAGGGCGGCAAGGATGACTTCACCGGCGCTATCGTCGTCGGCCCGCCATCGGCCTTCGCCGATCGCTGGGCGCGGCGCTTTCCCGATCCGATCTCGTGCTTCGCGTCGGGCTGGATGCGGATCCGCCAGCGCGCCAAGCAAGGCGGCGTCGAACTGCCGCTGATCATATCGGACCATGCCGACTGGGACGAACTCACCGCCACCATCAAGGAGACCGGCGCCGAGGAGATCTGGGTGACGCATGGCCGCGAGGAGGCCCTCGTGCGCTGGTGCGAGCTCGAAGGCATCGCCGCCCGGCCGTTGCATCTGGTGGGGTATGAGGACGAGGGCGATTGAAGGCATGAACCGCTTCGCCGAACTTCTCGACCGCCTGGTGCTGACGCCGTCGCGCAACGGCAAGCTGACGCTGCTGGTCGACTATTTCCGAACCGTCGAGGACCCGGATCGCGGGCTGGCGCTGGCCGCCATCACCGGCGATCTCAAAATAGCCGCGGTCAAACCGGCCATGCTGCGCATGCTGGTCACCGAACGCATGGACCCGGTGCTGTTCGGCTATTCCTACGACTATGTCGGCGACCTCGCCGAGACGGTGTCGCTGGTCTGGCCGCAGACGCCGGGCAAGATCCCCAACCGCGAGCCGACGCTCGGCGAGGTCGTGGCCAAACTGCAGGCGGCAAGCCGCTCCGACGGACCGAAAGTGCTGGCCAGCCTGCTCGACAGCGCCGGCATCTCGGCGCGCTTCGCCATCATCAAGCTGGTCACCGGCGGCCTGCGCATCGGCGTCTCGGCGCGGCTGGCCAAACAGGCGCTGGCGGATTTCGGCAAGGTCGACGTCGCCGAGATCGAGGAGCTCTGGCACGGACTGTCGCCGCCCTATACGGCGTTGTTCGCCTGGCTGGAAGGCAAGGCCGAAAAACCCCGCAACACGGCGATGGCTTTGTTCCGTCCGGTCATGCTGTCGAACCCGGTTGGCGACGGCGATCTCGAAAAACTCGATCCGGCGGACTACGCGGCCGAATGGAAATGGGACGGCATCCGTGTCCAGGCGGTGGCGGAAGGCGGCATCCGCCGGCTCTATTCGCGCACCGGCGACGATGTCTCCGGCGCCTTTCCCGACCTCGCAGACGCCATGCATTTTTCCGCGACGCTGGACGGCGAATTGCTGGTCGGCGACCCGCGAGAGGCGACGGGAACCTTCTCGGATTTGCAGCAGCGGTTGAACCGCAAGACGGTGACGCCGAAGATGCAGCAGCAATATCCGGCCTTCATGCGCTGCTACGACCTGCTTCAGGTCGGCGATGAAGACCTTCGCGCATTGCCGTTCCGGGAACGGCGCGGCCGCCTCGAAGCCTTCGTGAAAACGCTCGACCCCGGCCGTTTCGACCTGTCGCCCTTCGTCGCCTTCGCGGACTGGCAGGTGCTGGAGGATTTGCGCCGCGCGCCGCCGCATCCGATCATCGAGGGCGTGATGCTGAAACGCTGGGATTCGCCCTATGTCGCCGGCCGGCCGAAAGGCCCGTGGTTCAAGTGGAAGCGCGATCCGCACACGGTGGACGCGGTGCTGATGTATGCCCAGCGCGGCCATGGCAAGCGCTCGAGTTTTTACTCCGACTACACGTTCGGCGTCTGGTCCGGAGCTGAGGGCGAGGAGGAACTGGTGCCGGTCGGCAAGGCCTATTTCGGCTTCACCGACGAGGAGCTGAAGCAGATCGACAAATATGTCCGGGACAACACGGTCGAGCGTTTCGGGCCGGTGCGTTCGGTGCGGGCGGACCGCGACAATGGCCTGGTGCTGGAAGTCGCCTTCGAGGGGCTCAACCGCTCGACCCGACACAAATCCGGCGTCGCCATGCGCTTTCCCCGCATTTCACGGCTGCGCTGGGACAAGCCGGCCAACGAAGCCGACCGCATCGAGACGCTGCAAGCGCTGCTCGACCGCTAGAGTCCTACGGCTCGATCGAGACGCGGATCTCGTAGATGTCGACCGCCTTGCCCTGCTTGTCGAAATCGGAATTGACGGCGATGGTTCCGGCCGAGCCCGGGTGCTTGTTGGGGAACTGCACGTCGAACAGATATTCGTTGCGCTGCTGGCCGACCGCGTAGCGCTTGCGGCCGCAATCGCCAAGCTCGCCGAAATTGCAGTCGACGGAGATCTGCGTGTCCTTGCCGTCCTCGGCACGCGCGATGATGTCGAACACGGCGTGCTTGCCGGCGAGCTTCTCCAGCACGCCCTGCCCGACATCGAAGGCGATCGCCGAACCGGAGGGTCCGGACTGGATGCGCAGGAACGGACCGGTGTCGTCCTTCATCACCGAGGCCTTGGCGTCCGACGGAGCGGCGACATGCGTCGGGTCTGCCGGCGAGAACACATTGATCCAGTTGCGCGACTGGTCCGCAGCGCCAGGCTTGGCCGGCGCGTTGGCGCCGTCGGCCGGGGTGAAATCGTCGTCCTCGACGGTTGGCGGCGCCTCGGGCGGCGCCGTATTAAGCTGCGCTGCAGTCTTGAACACGCCGGTCTGGATGGCGAAGAACACGCCGATGCCGATCGCCGCAAGCAGGGTCACGGTGAAGAAAATGGCGGTCAGCGGCAGACGGCGCCCGCGTATGCGCCGCTCATCGCGATCGGGCGCCACTTCCGTGGCAGCACCGGACGCTGCGGGAGCGGACATGTCGATGGCCGGCACGCCAGGAAGCGTCTCGTCCGGCATGATGTCGGGAACGACCGGCAGCACGCGCGATCGCGGCGCATCGGATGCCGGCTGCGCGGGGCTGTCGACGGTGACGGTGGGCGATGGCGCCTTGTCGCCGATCTCGATGGCGGGCGCCGCAGTGGCCGCGGGCTCGGCCGCCGGGGCATCGACCTCCAGGCCGACATCAGGCACGGCCGGCAGGAACTCGGATTCGATTTCGGTGATCGTCGCCTGGATCGCCTTGCGGCGCTTGATGGCGACTTCCACGGTCACGCCGGGATTGGCCTGGAGCGCACGGTCGAGCGCGGCAAAGGCCGACCGATAGACCTTCTCGCGGAACGCGCGGTCTTCGGCGTTGCCCTTTTCCAAGGCGTTCCGGATCGCTTTTTCGATCGCGTCCAAGCGGGATCCCTCTGCAAATTGCCCAAACTTCCGTGATGGTTAGCCGTAGGCGACCAATCAATCAACGGGCGGGCGGCCGCATTCTGCCTCGACGAGCCGTCCAAAGTCCATCTTGGCGCTATTCCGGCAAACAAAATCGGAACATGCCGGCAATTCTCGCGCACACGGGGGCGCAAACCCTGGTTTCGACCGTGGCGGCCGCTCTTGCATGATTTGCCAAGTGGCATCTTGAATTCGCGGCCGGTTGAGTCTATCACCCAGCCCATCTTGGAGGCTTTGGCCTCCCGGGCCGCTTTAGCTCAGTTGGTAGAGCACATCATTCGTAATGATGGGGTCAGGTGTTCGAGTCACCTAAGCGGCACCACTTACTTTCAAAAATTGGCTCGAAATCAGATACTTAGCGAAATTCTCGCTGCAACGGTCCACCCTGGAGACCCCCTTTGGCTCAGCGATGGAAAACAATCTTCGCCACGGTTGACCGCCACGCCAGCTAGCGGTCCAACCTGGCACCGAGGTCCTCTGTCGGCGAAACATTCGTCGGCGATACGGAATCGTCACCCCCAGCGCGCTCGCGGTGGTCCGGGTGCCCTGGAAGTCGACGGCTTCTAGTCGCAAAAAAGGCGCAGCCGCACACTCGCACGGGCACATCCTGTCTGAAGAGCATCCCAGTGCATGAGAAATTGCCTTAAGCGATTGCTGGGAGCCGGAGCGTCAAGGCCCTGGCTGAGGGCCGCGCGCCGTACCATCGTCGCTCCGACGATCCAGATTTCCTTGTCAAACGATGGATTGCGGCATGCCCGGATGAGTCTTTCGTTGAGCTGATCGGGAGCAAGGCCGGGACCGTCTTTGAAAATCCTGTTGCGGCCGTCGAGCAGGACGGTGTTCGCCCGAACATTCGATTGCCAGCGTTCTGCAGTCCAAACCGGCGATGGCTCGCTCCGAGAAATAAAGGCGAGGCTGGCGAGCGCCTGACGGCCAACGTCTTGGAGGCTCGAAACGTTAAAGCCAGTTCCGCCTTCTTCCTGCTTTCCCATTTTGGCGTGGGCAAACACGAGCTTCTTCCTCTCTTCATCGAGCCCGATGAAGTCGGTGATCTCTTGATTATCGTCATCGCAGAGCCAGATGGGATAACTGCTGATTGCCCTCGTCAGGTCGTCTTCAGCTATGCCGGCGGCAGCAAGTTGCTGCCCGCCCACGGCGGAGAATAAGCCGAAGATGGATGTCTTATACCACCCGTTTCTATCTCCCCCGAAAATCGCCTCGCCCTTCTCGGAAGTTACATGCCGCAAGCATGCTGCCGAAAAAATGTAGTCCAGGATCGGCTTTGCGCCGCCCTCGCCGGTCCATCGCAGACGGGGCTCGTAGAACCGTCCCTCCGAATAAACGACGCCGTTTCTTTGAACGATGATTCGGAAAGACTGACTTTGATTGAGGCGCTGCACGAGTGTCTGCGGCTGCCGCCTGTCGTCCGTTCTATCTGGCCGGAACCGATCATTTAACGCTTCGCTCTTGAGACGATACTTACCCGCATCTTCACGGTACTCGATCGAGCACGGAATATCGGCGCCTCCAATCTTGATTGTGAACTCGCCGGTCTCCTGATCAACATCCGCGCAGAGATCATCGTAATCGACCTCAGGATTTCCGTCTCCCTGAGCGGCAGCATCGTCGTCCTGCGCGTCAGCAAATCCGTCCTTTGAGAAGTCCAGCAGGATGGAAGCCGGTGTGGCTTCGGCCAGTGAGAGGCCTTCGACCACCTGAGCATATCGTCCGAATACGTCGCTTCGCGTTCTCTCTTCATCTCGCAGCTCGGCTGCGACTTGGGCGGTCCAATCAACATATTCCTGTACTGGCACATTCCGTTCGGCGGCATCTCTGATCCGCGAGCGTAGAAAGCCAACATATCTCGCGCCGCCGTTGACAAACCCGAACGCGGATGCCGGAACGAGGGACGGGTCGAGCAGGTCGGTGAACACTTTCTCGAAGGAGCGCGTCCTGACGGCCATGCTGCGGATCGCCTGCTGCGACATTTCAAGCGAGGTAAACGAGAGGCGCGACAGCTTCGTGGGCGTCCCTACATCCGCCTCCGGAAACGCCTTTTCGAGCAGCGCCCGGTCTGCGCGCTTGAGACCGAGCTTAGCCATGTCTACGACGAGGCCTTCCGTATCGTGCATAAGGACGAACTCGTCCTGCCGGACGGCGATGAAAATTCCCAACTTCCATTCCGAGAAGAAGCGGTCGATAAGTAGGGGCGAGTTGCGCCAGGCGTAGTAAGAGAACCCGATTGTGTTGGCCGGCATGCCCTCAATGGGCGTTATCTTGAATCTATCCTCATCGAGTATCGCTTCTTCGATCTGTGGCCCTAGCGCTAAGATGTCGGCGAAAGGCTCGCTCATTCGCAGCACTGCCGCTGATTGTGGAAGCTGTATATCTCCGGCGGCAAGCGGAGCCTCGATTTCGAAGCGCCCACGAAACTCTCCTCCGATATATTGGTACTCGGCCATGAGGTTGAGGAGCCTGTCGGGCAGCGTCACCTCGTTGCTCACGATGAAAGCAACGTTGTCGGCCGCGTAAACCTCATACGCGGTGTAGCGCTCCCAGGACGTTCGAATGCGCCTCGCATTAGCAGGCGAAGCGATAACCCAGCCAGTCTGCTTTACTCTGCGATCGCCGTTGGAATAGCGTGTAGCACGGCCGATCTGCTGCACAAGCTGACGGGCGTTGCCCATAAGATCGAAGATCGCCACAGCAACAAAGGACGAATCGTCGATACCTTCCATAAGCTTGAATTGATGTATCCAGAATTGAGCATCCGGCCGAGCGGAGGCAGCGGACGAAACTGAAGTGAACCTGTCGTGATTCTGATCTGTCTTTTTCGCGCGATCGTGAATCAGAACCGACCTCGTGCCGAAGGCCGCATTTATGGCGCTCTGAAGCGCCTCCAGAGTATCGAGGTCATCGGCGCGAACCATGACTTTCGGCAGCGTGCCGTCGTTCTTGAACCACCGGTCCGTTGTTTGAAGGCGCGCAAAAAGCTCTGATCGAAGCAGCGCCACAAACCGGCTCACCGCGTCCCCTCCGCTAGCATGGTCATCGTTGGGGACAATGACTTCCACAGGCCGTATGATCCGGTCCGCGACGGCCTCGGCATAAGGATAGTTGAACAGGAAACGCCCCCTGACTCGGAACGATTTATAGTCGTTTCGGTAGGGCGTCGCGCTAAGGAGGAGCGTCGGCAAGTTGAAGTCGCGAACCCCGTGCGACCACGAAACCGCCGGCTCGTAGTGGCCTTCATCGACAATGATTAGGTCAAAGGTTTCCTTGATCCGTTCTAGGAGCCGGGCGCAGACACCTCCGTCTTTAAGCGCCGTTCGCCGTATCTTGTCCAGTGCCTGATGCGTTCCGACCAGCACCGCTCGGTCGGCGTTTTCGAGATGAACATGCAGCGCAGCGCAGCGGCTCGGCAAGAATGTCTCAGTGTAAACGGTCTCAAGGTTCTCCCCGAAAGAATCCGCCACCGCCGTGAACAGTTGGCCGTCGTTGACTGAGTAACCAATATGGCCCCAGAATCTGAAACGAATGTCCTTCAAGAGCTGTTTGGTCAGCGCCTCGCGCGGCGTGAGCACCAGCACCTTACGCACGCCCGGCAGGCATCGCGACAACACGGCGATAATGCCCGATTTCCCCGTACCCGTGGGAAGCTTGAGCAAGGCAGCTTCCTGGTGCTCAGGCCGCTCGGGGATCGTCCGATTGGCATTCAGATAAGCAACAACCGTTCCGATTGCCACCTTCTGATGCTCCCATAGGTGAGGACTCGCGCCGGCCTGCGACCAGAAGCCGTAGCGCCCAAGCTGGCCCATATCTCTGCGAAAGCCGGCACGGTCTATAAGCGGCTTTGTCAAAGCGCTTATCGACGTTCTCTTATCGAAAATCAGATCGTCCAGCCTCATGCGGCCCCATCGGTCCAGATGAAGTAAATGCAATTTCCAACGCCGAGCCGACGTTTCGCGGGATGTTCCTGCCTGCCAGTTGTTTTCAACCTATGCCCCTCAAACAATGCTGAATATCCTTCAGCAGCCAAACTTTGGCTATATCAATATTCAGTCTGCGCAAGGCCTGTTTTCTCAACGCTAGCAAGAATTCGGAGGGGTTGCACGTTCCCTAAATTGGGCTCTAGGCGATTGGTTGGACACGTCCCAGATGAACGTTTGATAAGGTACGGTAATGCCACGCCCAATTCATTGACAGACCCCTGGCTCTAGAAAACCGCCTTTGGTGGTGGCGGCAAATTATCCCATCGCTCTGCAATGCCGGCGCATTCGGCTTCCATATTTTTGAACTTTGAAACGCTGTCTGTTGGCGCGGGAAAGCAAGTGCCCGAATATGCGTCAATTGTAATGCAGAGCTTATGCTCCGGCTCCGCCCCCTCTTCGATTTCGGCGAGAGCCAGATATCCAAACAAGAAAGCAGATTGCCAGGCGCCAGTGTCATCCTTCAGAGGCTTGCCCTTGGCGTAGCGCAAGGTTGCCGCGCCGATCTTAACCTTGTTCGTTTTTGTCAGACGGCGAAATCGCAGCTGGATATCGGGCTTCACCTTCACGTTGCCCAGCATGATCGCCAGGCTCTTTCCGGGTATCAACCTCTCCGCGTCCGGCAGTCCAATCTCTCCGGCGACTTTAGCAAAGCGGTCTATGTAGTCGGCATTGTGATCATAGAGATCGCGTTCAAACTCATCGTCGGCCATGCGCGCGCGGAGCTTTGCAGCCGCATCTTTAAGTACAAGAATTTGGGGATTCTCGGAGCGAAGAAACTTCGATACATTCTGCTTAGCCTCGTCGTGCTGTACGACGCGGGCAAGTGATTGGTATTTGCATCCGATCAGGATGGACCGTCTCTTGAGCGCCGACCCTGACATATAGTCTGCAAGAAAGCGGGCTGAGATTTGTGGCTTTGGCACAAGGCGATGAGTCTTCCGTTCGGGCATGTTTCGTCCCCCGGGGATCTATGATGGATGAATTATACTTCAGCGTTGAACTCGACGACGAAAGAACGCTGTGCTTGGCACCCCTAACGGACCGCCGCCTATCCATGTCAGGGCAAGAAATCAATGACCCAAGCGGCTATTTCTTATATGAACAACGGGGTTCTGGCGAGTTCGCTACTGTAGAAATAATTGCGCAGATAATATCGGATGAGGCGCTGCTTCGCATTCGCGACGCCTTCAACATGCGTTAAGCGCCGGCCGTTCGTAGTGCCCCGGGCTCCCAGGCTTGAATGGGCGGGCGGCGATGCCAGCTCTTTCCAATCGGGATTTTGGTCGTGAAGCTGGCATCACGCGTGGTGATGCGTCGCACTATTTTGTTGAATGGTGCGCATCGGACCTCAGCGCCGGAGCAGGCTCAGCGTTCACGACGTCTGGGGCGGTTTGAGCGCGTGAAACGCGCGCAAGTCGGTCGGCAAGGCCATCCAGACTCTTGATCTGCAGGGTATCGCGGAACGCGGCGACCGACACGTGACGACCAAGCGCTTCGATCCGGCGAGCGCGGTCGGACAGCTTAAGCTTTTTCGTAGTACCTATCTGGACGCGATCTTCACCGCGCCCCTCGAACACGGCTTCAATCTCAACCCCGGCTACAAGCCCACGTCGCCAGACCTCGGGCCATTGGTGGACGGGAAGAAGATCGCCCGTTTCCTCGTCGTAGAGGTCAGCTAGGTCGGCTTCGACTTCTTCGTGCAGCCGCTTAAGCAAGTAGTTCGCGTCGACCTCGACGCGATCGAGCCGCTTTTGTTGCCCTTCCTCAATCGCGGCCAATATCTCGGGATCGTTCATCAGGCGAGATGCGGTGACGGGAGCAGACAGCGCCGCGTAGCCAGCACGCAATGCCGCCTCTGTGCCCGTCTCCGACCTTAGATATTCCTGAACGAATCGCCGCTGCTTATGCGTAAGTGCCATGAACGGAACTCTATTGTGGCACGGTTGTTGCGAGTTTCCGCCTTATCAGAAATTATGATTTTGCCTGTTGAACTGAAACGGACCCTTGCGCGATGGAATCCAGCGATGCCGATTACCTTTACGCGCGGACAAGTCCGGCGCTTCTGGCGGTGCATGCCAGTGAGAGAGCGGCTTCCGAATTCGAAACTGCGATGTCGGGTGACGCCGAACGCTGGTTCTTTGCAATCACCGACATGCATCAGGCTTTGACAGCGGCGCTGGTCGAAACGCTCAGCGGCACGGCAGGGATAGGCGCTTTGACGGAGAGAAACCAGAAACAGTGGCTCGGCCATTTCAACCACACTCCCGGCTGTCAGCCACCCAATCAATACCGGATCGTAGAATTCGAAACTCTCGTCGACCGCGCTGTTGATGTTGCGAACGTCCACAATATGCACGGCACGCTCAAGCTTACGGAAGCCGAGAGTCGTGACATTCTAAGGCTGAACGAATTCCGGAACGACCTGGCACACGTTAAGCCACGCGGCTGGTCACTGGAGATCGCCGGCTTGCCGCGCATCTTCGGAGCCGCCGCCAACGCTATGCGTCAATTGTTCGACATGGCCCCGCTTCGGCTTCATCTTGACGACGATCAGATCCAGCGTGCGGACAAAGCTATTACTCTGATCGCAAACCGGATGGCGGCCGTCTCATCGGCGCGCGTCGATTAATCCCGTCGCTTCCGGCTGCAACGAGATTCGCAGAGTGTAGCCACACGGCGGAAGGGCTCGAATTGACCGAAGCCGACCCTTGTCTTCCACGATCTGAACAGCAGCTATGCTCCTGATGTCGGTCATTCCGGCCGACTTGGCCGCCTACCAGAAGCGGACATTGCTGGTGCCGACGCTGAGGGTCGTGGTGGCGCGATGTGCAGACATTTGAAAGTCACGGCTGCAAATTGCGATTCGCACCAAAAGAGGACGTTGCGCCTCGATATGGCCACGTCCTCAAGACCCTGATCGAAGGCGAAGCGTCGGGCTCTACTGGACGATGACCTGCACGTAGACGCCACCTTCCCTGGCGTAGTAGACGCTGCCGCAGCGATAGTAGTAGGCGCCGGCGTACGGCCCATAGACACAGCCGCCGGGCAGGACACTGAGCCGATATGCGGTGCGCCGCGCCACACGGCGCGCCGTCCGGCGGGCGACGCCGGCATAGGAGAGCGGCGTCAGCGGATGGCCAATCCTCGCCTCGGCGGGTGTGCCGAAGCCAAGCTTGAGGCCGAAAGCACCGTCGCGCTCGAATTCGATGCCGCCAAGGGCGAATGCTGCGGTAAGGCACAACATGAGAGACTTGGCGCGGTTGGTCATTGTGCATCCTCCGCGGTCTGACTGGGCAGCTCGTCGATTGAAACAAGCGCGCTGAGATCGACCTTCTTCGCGCTTCCAGGCGAGAACCTGAAATCCGCCGATTCGACCTCATCGCCGCTCTTGAAGTCGCTAAGTTCGAACATGTACTGTGGGGCCTGACTGACGTGCTTGCTGGTGATCACGTAGCGTAGCGGGACCGGCCGGTCTCCGTCGGCGATCCAGATCTCCCAGTCGACATCCGGCTTGCGGAAGGCGAGGTATTCGCAGTCAACGCCATTCACCACCGCACCGGCGATATGCTTGGCGTCGGTGACGCCATCGATCAGGCCGTCGAAGATGTTCGCGGACAGAAGGTCCGCGCCCGGTGCCTCGACGCCGGCGTCGGCGAGGCGCTCGGTCAGTTCGTCGATGGTGCCCTTCGCTTCGATCTGCGCATAGTCGTTGAGGTTCTTGCCGAGCACCGAGAAGGTTGCACCGTCGAACACCACGTCGATATCGGCGAAGCCGCCTTTGCGGGTGACGCGCAGCTTGTCGGGGCGATCCACGGTCGCCGTGCCGGAGCTGACGAATTGCAACTTCTGGAAGTCGGGTGTGACAACCTCGATCGTCGATTGGTAGGAGAAGGAGAATTTCTGCTGCTTGGCCATGAAATCCGACATGGTCTTCAGCAGGTCCTTTGCGTCATCGGCAGCACGCACGTTCGTCAGCGGGACTAGGGCGGCCACACAGGCTAAGATCAACACGCGTGCTCTCACCGTCCCGCTGAAGCCTCGAACCGTCCCGCTGAAGCCTCGAACCGAATGAACCATACCTACCTCCCGAGTTGCCAGGCCGCGTCTGTCCGCAGATGAGCGATCCACATGCTCGGACCAAAGTGGACACCTCGTGAAGTACGTTACCGTAAACGCGGGGACGTCGTCGGGACCGGCCATCCTGCGGGAACTTAGGCAGCGGGAGGTGCAGCGGGGTGTTACAGTAACGTGCTGGATTTCAGGTAGGGGAAGGCGACTGTCGCAATTGCAGAGCGATCAGCCCTCGCGGCAGTCATGCCAAGCGTTTCCCGTCGACAGCACCTTCGGATCGGATTTCTAATGCCCACCGAGGCCGACTACAACCACAGAGGATTGATAAAACTCATGTTGAGGATGCCGGCATTGCGCAAGAGGCTCCAGGAGGTGAGCACCGCGAATCCGGATATGCTCAGCCTGTGTGGAGCGTTCGACGAAGCAAGTTCGACCCTTGACCGCCTACGCAAGGACGGAACACGATCGGATCCGGCGATGGTCCAGGAATATGAGAGCCTGTGTGAGCAAATCGAGCACGAAATTATCGAAATTTGCAGAAGATAGTCCGTTAAATATTACGAGTATGCAACTATAGGCTGCGCATATGAAAATTGCTTTCTACTAGTTTCATTGGTAGGATTGCTTTAGGGCGAGGAGTACAAATGGACGAGGGGTAAACTCGTCATGCATGCAAGCGGCGGCAGGCACGCTGATTCCGAGCTGGAAAATAGTGTGCCTGAGCAGGAAGCGCGGCAGGAGCTGGAGAGGATACTCTCCGACCCCCAATTCCACTGCGCAGATCGCAACCGCAAATTCCTTCGCTTTATCTCCGAAGAACTGTTTCAAGGACGCGAAGGCTCAATCAAAGCGTATTCCATAGCAGTCGACGTTTTTGGTCGTACGTCCGGATTTGACCCGTCGACAGACCCAATCGTGCGGATTGAAGCAACACGATTTCGGCGACTGCGATGGCAAGATCCCCAACTGCCTGCCGACCATGCGCACAACCGCAAGTAATGGCTCGCCCCTTACGGGCCATCGTCGGCACCCCAAGCATCCGGACGATTGCTTGGTAACTGTAACGTACTTCGCCCTCTAACGACTGAAGACTAAAAATCTCAACCCTCAACGCTCACCGAAGGAGCAGGTCATGCGGAAGGACCAGGTCATGGGTACTGGGAACAATAAAGTCGAGGCTGGGAACCAGATCACACAGGGCTCGCTTGTCAGTCGCCGCAACGTCCTGCTTGGCGGCACGACGCTTGCCGCGGCATCCGCGTTGGCCGGGAGTAATCCGATCCGGTTGGCGCAAGCCGCCGCGGCCGGTAGCAAGCCGAACATCCTCGTCATCTTCGGTGATGACATCGGCTATTGGAACACCAGCGCTTACAACCGCGGCATGATGGGTTACCGCACGCCCAATATTGACCGTATCGCCAGGGAGGGAGCGATCTTCACCGACCTCTACGCCCAGCAATCCTGTACCGCCGGACGCGCCGCGTTCATCACCGGGCAGAGTTGCTTCCGCACAGGCCTGCTCAAGGTCGGTCTGCCGGCCGCCCCGGAAGGGTTGTCCGGGAAGGATCCGACGCTCGCCGAGCTGTTGAAGCCTCAGGGTTACGCCACAGGCCAGTTCGGTAAGAACCACGTCGGCGACCGCAACGAGTTTCTACCTACCGTTCACGGCTTCGACGAGTTCTTCGGGAATCTCTATCATCTCAATGCCGAGGAAGAGCCCGAAAATGTGGACTATCCGAAGAACCCTGAGTTCCACGCGAAGTTCGGCCCGCGCGGCGTGCTCAAATGCACCGCGACCGAAACGGACGATCCCACCGAAGATCCCCGCTTCGGCCGGGTGGGCAAGCAGAAAATCGAGGACACCGGCCCGCTCACCAAAAAACGCATGGAAACGGTCGATGAGGAATTCCTGGGCGCGGCCAAGGACTTCATCGATCGGCAGCACAAGGCCAGCAAGCCGTTCTTCTGTTGGTTCAACTCGACCCGCATGCATATCAACACTCATCTCAAACCCGCCTCGGAAGGCAAGACCGGCTTGGGGATGGAGGCCGACGGCATGGTCGAACTCGACGGAATGGTCGGCCAGCTTCTTCAGCAGCTGGACGATCTGGGTATTGCCGACAACACCATCGTGCTCTGGACCACCGACAACGGCGCCGAAGTTTTCTCATGGCCCGATGGCGGCACGACGCCGTTCCATGGCGAGAAAAACACCAGTTGGGAAGGTGGCTACCGCGTCCCCGGCATGATCCGCTGGCCGGGGGTCGTCAAGCCGGGCACCGAGATCAACGACATCGTCTCACACGAGGATTGGGTTCCGACGCTGGTGGCGGCAGCCGGCGAGCCGAACGTCAAGGAGAAACTTCTGACCGGTTACGAGGCGGCGGGCAAGACCTTCAAGGTCCACCTCGACGGTTACGACCAGCACGACCTGCTGGCCGGTACCGGCCCCGACCCCCGCAAGGAGTTCTTCTACTGGACCGACGAAGGAAATCTCGCCGCCTTTCGCTATGACCGCTGGAAGATCCTTTTCTTGGAGCAGCGGGCTGAGGGCTTCGACGTGTGGGAGGAACCGTTTGTAGCCCTGCGGGTGCCCAAGATCTTCGACGTGCGAGCCGATCCGTTTGAACGCGCCCAGCGTGAAGCGGCTGAATACGTCAGGTGGAGATTTGATCGGACGTATGTACTAATGCCGGCGCAGGCCTTCGTGGGCCAGCACCTTCAAAGCTTTGTGGCGTTCCCGCCGCGGCAAAAGCCTGGCAGCTTTTCGCTCGGTCAGGTGCTGGAAAAGCTGCAGGAGGCCGGGAACAGCGGCAAGGAATGAGGCCGGGGCAAAGCCCACGGCGGAGCAAGGTATGTCCCGCCGCGGCTTGCCGAACCCATGCACCAGGGGGACCTGTGATCCGAGCTATTCTCGCGCTTACATTGGCATCCATCATCGCCGCCGCGCAGCCGCAGAAGGCGTCAGCGGAAGACATCGTCGGCCGCTCAATCGAGCGACGCGCCGTCGAGGCGGTGATTTGGGGGATGCCGGCCGTCAACTACGACCTCATGTACGAGGCGATGGTCCGTGAGACCAGGGGGGAGTTCAACCAGATCGTCTACTGGTCACGCCTGCCGGACTGGAAGAACCAGACGCTGACGCCAAACCCGGACGCCATCTACCTGATGCCCTTCTTCAACGTGAAGGACGGGCCGATGGTAATCGAGATACCTCCGTCCGATAGCGGCGTGATCAACGGCACGATCATGGATGACTGGCAGGTCCCGCTGGAGGATGTAGGTCCGGCCGGCGTGGACAAGGGCGCCGGGGGTAAGTACCTGATCCTGCCCCCGGATTACAAGGACACCGCGCCCGAAGGTTACATCGTCCTGCCATCACAGACCTATCAGGGCTACGCCCTGCTTCGCTCGATCCTGAAAAGCGGCAGCGATGCCGATGTCGCCAAGGCAGTAGCCTACAGCCGGCGTATCCAGCTCTACCCACTGGCACGGGCCGCCAATCCGCCAGAAACCATCTTCCGGGACGCGATCGACATCGTGTACGATGCGACCATCCCCTACGACTGGCGCTTCTTCCAGTCGCTCGACCGCTTCGTTCAGCGCGAGGTATGGCTCACCCGGGACAAGGCAATGATCGACCAGCTTAAGTCGATCGGCATCGAGAAGGGGAAGCCGTTCAGCCCTGACGCACGGACACATGCCGACCTTGATGCCGCCGCCCGAGAGGCTCACGCCCTGCTGGAAGGCAGGTATGAAGGTATGTTCTCAGTCCCTTATTTCGACATCAGCCGATGGGCTGTGCCGGCCCTGCCTGACTTCCTCCAAGGAGCGTCGACCGGCTACACCGACCCCGACAACTATCCTGTCGACAGTCGCGGGTTGGTCTTCTCCTTCGCCTTCTTCACGCCGAAGCACCTGGGGCAAGGCCAGTTCTACCTGATGACGGTCAAAGACAAGACCGGCCAGACCTTCGATGGCCGCAGCACCTATCGCCTGACCGTTCCGGCAAACGCGCCCGTCACCCAATACTGGTCGGCGACGGTCTACGACCGCGCGACCCACGCGCTCATACGCGACCTGCCCCGGTCAAGCCGCTCCTCTCAGAACCCGGACCTGCACAAGAACGCGGACGGCTCGGTCGATGTTTATTTTGGGCCTGAGGCGCCGGCTGGCAAGGATGCGAATTGGGTTCCAACCAACCCGGCCAGGCAGTTCGAGGTCCTGTTTCGACTCTACGGTCCGGAAAAGTCGTTGTTCGAGAAGACGTGGAAGCTGCCTGACATCGAGCGAATCTCTGGTCGGTGAGTAAGGAGAGCGGAGCGATGAGGAAGCTTTGCATTCAAATCTGCGCCGGCTTACTGCTCGGGACGACTATCAACGCGGCGCTCGCACAGACCGGGCCTGCCCCGCAAGCGCCGACCGGCGCCACCGTCACGGTCACCCCCGACAACTTCAACCGCGCCGAGACCGATATGATCTTTGCTGGCAGCGTCAGCAATCAGGGTCTGGGCAGGTTCTTGCACCACCGCGAGCCCATGTCGATTGACTTTCCCATCGTGCGCCCCAACCGCGATACCTTGTATTCGTTATCGTACTTTGACCTCGACGCCGGACCGGTGACGGTCACGCTGCCCAATGCGGGTCCGCGCTTCATGTCGATGCAGGTAATCGACGAGGACCACTACACTCCTGAAGTTGTCTATGAGGCCGGCAGCTACACTTTCACGAGGGAGAAGATCGGCACGCGCTATGTCTCATTGGGCGTTCGCATCCTGGTCGATCCGGCCAATCCGGAAGACATCTAGCAGGTTCACGCCTTGCAGGATGCCATCACTGTCGCGCAGCCCGGTGGGCCGGGGCGCTTCGAGGTGCCCAACTGGGACCAGACAAGCCAGAAGAAGGTGCGCGACGCGCTTCTGGCGCTGGCCGAAACCCTCCCTGACACAAAGCGCACATTCGGAGCCAGAGATCGGGTCGATCCTGTTCGGCACTTGATTGGTACGGCGTTCGCCTTCGGCGGCAATCCCGAGAGAGATGCCCTCTATCTCAACGTCACCCCGAGCAAGAACGACGGCAAGACGGTTTACCGGCTCGCGGTCAAAGACGTGCCGGTTGACGCCTTCTGGTCGATCAGCCTCTACAACGCCGAAGGCCACTTCCAGAAAAACGACCTCAACGCCTATTCGCTGAACAGCATCACGGCGCAGAAGACAGCGGACGGCTCGGTCGACGTCCAGTTCGGCGGTTGCGACGGCAAGATCTCCAACTGCCTGCCGACCATGCCCGGCTGGAACTACATGGTCCGCCTCTACCGCCCAAGCGCGGAAGTCCTCGAAGGTAGGTGGAGGTTCCCCGAGGCTCAGCCGGCGACATAGGTCTGTTGGGAGGGCCTAGTGTCAAGGACAAGATGGCCAACTGCCGATCATGGATGTTTGGAGGTACAGGGTTCCGCTCTATCGCGCGCCAGGCATTCGCACCGCTATTTGGTAACTGTAACGTACTTCTGTGCCTGACTCCTGAAGAATAAAAAGCGTCAGTCTCAATGTGTGTCGGGAGTGGCCAAGAGTACGAGGAACGACCAAATCGAGGCCGTGAACCGGATCAAACAAGGCTCGCTTGTCAGCCGCCGCAACGTCCTGCTGGCGGCACCACACTTGCCCTGCGGGTCCGGCCGGCGGGCGGCTGACGAGACCTGAAATAAACGACCTGACCAGGCGAACCGTGGTATGCTGGCTATCGGGGAGCTTCTGTCGTTTTCTGGAGGGGGACGAGATGTTAAAATCCGCATCGGCCTCATGCTTGCTTGCCGCAGCGGCTGTCGCTGTAGCCTTTGCTTCCGTTGATGAGGCAAAGGCCACCGAGGCGGTTGCCGGGCGCTACTTACCGGGAGTGTTCGCGGGTCCAGGTGCGGGAATAGTGCCGCCAACGCCGGGCGTCGCCTATTGGGCGGTCTCCAATATCTACTATCATGGCGAAGCTGGTGGCGATGTGCCTTTCGGCAACGGCGCGGTGGCGGTCGGCATGACCGGCAATATCTGGTCGACGGTTCTGGCGGGGGTCTACGTGCCGGAGCTGCACTTGCCAGGAAATTGGACCTACGCCGTCCAGGCCGCCGTCCCCCTGGGCTGGACCGGCGCCCAGGCCGAGGTCGGCCCCTTTGGCACGAAGCAAAATGTTGCCGGGCTCGGCGACATCGCCTTCGCGCCGCTCGTGCTTGGCTGGCACAACGATGCCATGAACACCTGGCTGTCCGCATCCCTGACGATCACCGCACCGACCGGCGAATGGAAGCAAGGTGACCTTGCCTTCATCGGCCTCAACTATTGGACGTTCTCGCCAGCGATTGGGTTCACCTATCTTATCCCGGAACATGGGCTGGACCTTTCCGCCAAATTTGGCGTGGACATCAACACCAAGAACCATGACACCAATTACTACAGCGGTGCGACGGCCCACCTTGATCTTTCGGTCACAAAGAACGTAACTGAGAGCCTGTCCGTGGGAGGGATTGCGGGCTTTCTGGACCAGATTGAAGATGATCGCGGCACGTTCGCCGACACCCATGACGGCTTCAGGGGCCGTTCGATCGCGGTCGGGCCTCTGGTCAAATACAAGGCCAAGTTCGGAGAGAGCACCGAGGTCGATTTCACCTTGAGATGGGCCCACGAGGTCGAGGTCAAAAACCGCATGAAAGGCGACGCGGTCATGTTCGACATTGCCGGGAAGTTCTAGCCGATAGCGGGTGGGCGGCTGATGGAGATGAGCACGCCGTGTCATTTCGGGATCTTTCGATGAACGCCCCTGCCGAAGTCTTCGAGCGCGCTGCAGCCGAACGGTCGTACCCCGGAATGGTCTGGATCCCCGGCGGTACCTTCCTGATGGGCTCAGACAACCACTATCCGGAGGAGGCACCGGCCCACCGGGTCAGGGTCGACGGCTTCTGGATGGACAAATTCACCGTCTCCAACCGCGACTTCGAACGCTTCGTTGCGGCGACAGGACATGTCACTCTTGCCGAGAAACCCGCCAATCCCGACGACTATCCCGGTGCCTTACCCGATCTGCTGGCTCCGTCCTCGATGATGTTCAGGAAGCCGGCCGGCCCTGTCGACCTTGGCAATCACTACAATTGGTGGGTCTATGTCCGCGGCGCCAACTGGCGCCATCCACGCGGGCCGGCAAGTACAATCAAGAAGGTTGCAGATCATCCGGTCGTGCATGTGGCCTACGAGGATGTCGTGGCCTATGCCAACTGGGCAGGCAAGGAACTTCCCACCGAGGCCGAGTGGGAATTCGCGGCGCGAGGCGGCCTCGATGCCGCCGAATACGTCTGGGGCAACGAGCTTACGCCGGCCGGGAAGCACATGGCCAACATCTGGCAAGGAGACTTTCCCTACCGGAATACTGTCGACGACGGTTACGAATATACGGCCCCAGTAGGCTCGTTCCCGGCCAACGACTACGGTCTCTACGACATGGCCGGCAATGTCTGGCAATGGACGACCGACTGGTACCAGGACCACAAGGCGATCGACAGCCCGTGCTGCACCGCTGTCAATCCGCGTGGCGGCCATCGCGAAGCGAGCTATGACACCCGGCTACCTGACGTTAAGATCCCTCGCAAGGTCACCAAGGGTGGCTCCCATCTGTGCGCGCCGAACTACTGTCGGCGCTACCGGCCCGCGGCGCGAATGGCGCAACCCGTCGACACTGCAATCTCCCATCTCGGCTTTCGCTGCATCGTGCGAAGGAAAATGGAATTGAACGCGCAGTAAGCGCAACCGATTTGGGAAAATCGATCGGGACTCCCGCACGAAGTTAGGAAACGAACTAGCGGGCGGAAGTTCACTGCCTGCTCGATCCCAGTAGTGTCAACATTCGACCCCATTCGCGACCTTCCCCGGGGGAGGAACTGATGGGCAGCTTCGGGTCAGTTAGAGACTTCAATCCTACCTGGTCAAATGTCTGCCATCGCTTTTTGGATGCCTGAAGTTGCCTGTCCGCTTTCACGAACTTCGAAGATCCGCTTCTGATGGCCCATAGCAACATGAACTTCGAAGAGGAGAAGAAAGCGGTGACGCCCTTCTATCGCGATTATGCAACCGACGAGGCCATGATGGACGGCGCCTTCACGGTCGCCGATGAGATGCGGTCGGGCATGGCGACATCCCGCGGGGAAATCGCCATCATCGCGTTCACGGAGGATCTGTTTGCCGGTCTTCAGCGCGAGGCTATGACGCGCGGCAGGCCAGTGGAGGTTTTGAAGCAACGGAACGACAACGAACTGGCCAAGCGCGCCAAGACGACCGGGCGCTTCGTTCTCTCGCTTCCGAACTATGTAGGCGGACTCGAGTTCGACGGGGTCGTCCTGGTCGGTGTCGACGAGGGGCGCGCTCCCCCTTTGCTGACAAGTCAGCGATCGGAAAGTAAGGCCTATATGACCTTCTCAGCGCACAACAAGCTCTATGTTGCGATCAGCCGCGCGAGATATCGCGTGGCGATCCTCGGCACTAAGGAAAGAGGCGCGAGTTCGATCCTTAGAGGTGCCTTCGCTTCTCGCGCGCTGACGAAGGAATGACGAGACGAATGGCAGCATTGCACCCTGAGCGGGCTTACGCCTCCGGTACCAAGCGTCAGACTTTGACCACTAGGCTTCGTCATTGAAAAGGGAAAATGCGCCAGCAGTCGCGGCACGGTTATTTGGGAGTACATAGACTTGCCTCTACAAAAAAGGGCCGGCGCTTCGGGGCGTAATTTTCCAGCCGCGCGCAAGCCGCCTTGCCGGGCGGCGCGCGCAGCGCGGCGGGGGAGTATGAGGGGGGAGTTCGCAGGGGGAGTTCGCAGGGGCATCGCGTGGAGATCGGGGAATTCATGCGGGAGATCGGAAAGGAGATCGGGGGAGATCGGGCCGAGAGATCGGGGGGAGATCGGAAACGTGAGAGACTGTCAAAAGGGAATTCGAAGCCGAGACATTCCCTTGTCCGTAAGCACAAGTTGAGTGCTGCCCTTGCCGTTCGCCTCATAAGATACAGAAGCGATTTCTTCCTTTGCAAATAGCCGCTCCATCGCGCCCCTGAATTTCGCACGGCTAATTGTTCCATTCATTTCAGCTAGCACTTTCGGCGCGTAGTTTGGCCCGGATGACGCATTCGCGCGACGGCCTTCCTTCTCCCGTTTCGAAAGCAATTGCAGAAAGGTCACTTCTATCTCCCGGTCTTGCTGATCACGGTCGAGGCTTGCAAGTGCATCCCGATCCGGCCGGAACATGCCGCGATCCCATCGAAGCACGATCTCAGCGCCGTGAGGTCCGTAATTCGCTTTCTTGCTAGAAAGGATGCGAATGTCTGGATCGAGGTCAGTATCGCCCTCGGATTTTGGCGCTGTAAGGTATAATCGCGACCGCACCGAGTTGCCCCACCCTGTCGAGCCGGATTGCCCGGAGCCGGACGCCATGCCTGAAACGGACGGATGCGACAGGAGGATAATCGCCATGTCATGGGCGATACACAGCCGCCGCAGCGACCGGACGAACATGCGGACTTGGACCCGAGACAATTCGTTGCCTCCGAAGACGTCTGCGCGTGTATCCAGGACAGCACATTTCGGGCGCAATTGCCGGATCGTCACTTCGAACCGATGATGTAGGGCCGTCAATTCCAGCGCGGCTTTGCCCGGTGCTGCCAGTTCCGTGCCTTCCGCATCGGTTAGATCAGCCAGATATAAATTGCGGATATCGCCGGGCGTCAGCCCCATGCCGGCCAGAACGGCGTTGCGCCGCCGCAGGACTTCGTTCGGCTCGTCCTCGCACGAAACGTACAGAAACCCGCCAGGCTCAGGCATTGTGCCGAGCCAATCGCGACCGGCAGCCATGGCAATGCCGAGTTGCAACGCGAGGAGGGATTTGCCTAAGCCACCGTCGCCGGAAATATCTGTGACATTGCGATCAGGGATGAGGTCGGGAACGATCCACCTACGCGGCGTTACGTCATCAGCGGGCACGGTTGACAGATCGATCGTGGCGAGCGGCGCGACTGATTGCCGAGTGAACGGCTGGCCCCGCGCCTCACCCGCGAGCAGCGGCTCGGCGGGAAGCTCTACATCCCCGGCAGATGGTTCGCCAGCGGCCATCCCCGCCCTCTCAGCGGCCTCAGTTTCGTACAGATCAAGTGGAGGCAGCTCACGCATGGCGCGCCTCCTGCCTATCGCTCCGTTTCGATGCGGGCCGCTCTGCCCAGCGCGGCAGCAGGCCACGCCTTTCCAAATCTCGGCGACGGCGCAATTCCGGTTCCAGCCCGTAGCGCGCGACGATTGCGATCAGCTTCTCGCGGGTTTCCGCGCTATCCTTGGGGTGCGTCCATCCATCCCAGAACCAGCGTTGTCGCTTGAAGTTGATCCACTGATCAGGAGGGACGATCTCAACCTCGTTGCGTCGTCGAACCCGGCAAATGGGCCTGTAGGCGCGATCGAATATCACCGCCGCGCCGTCAGGTTCGATCCAAACCCCGTACGGGAAAATACGCCAGCGCGCGCCCCGCCATAGTATCCGAATGGCTCGGATCGTGGTTTCGTCGAGGAAAAGCTCTCCTCGATCAATTTCCGCTATCATGTCTGCCTTCGTCAATCTTGACGAGGCGGCGATCTTGTTGCTAAAAGAACAACGTTGATTGTTGCATTAGCTTCGCCGTCCCGAAGTTAATTGGAGAGCCCAGGTTGCCGCCCGGGCTTTTCTGCTTTCTCAGATGTCATCGCCGGGTTCAGGAGGTCTGTCATCTGCTAACGTCGGCTGGACCGTCAAAGCGTCGGCTGCTTGGGCATCGTCCTCAGGAACCGGCTTGGCGTTGAAGAGAGGGAACAACTGGATCACGTTGTCGTCCAAAATCCGCCGTCCGGTCTTGGCGCAGAAAACTACATCTTCATCCATCGCGATCACGCGGCGTTGCGGGCGGCTTTGGCTCGCTCGATCACGGCGAGGATTTCTGAGCGCGGCCATCGGCTCATCCCGCCTATCTTTACGGGCTGCGGCGCGGTCTTGTCCCGCACACGCCGCCAGAAAGTTGGCTTAGACATGCCAAGAATGGCGGCGGCTTCTATGTCCCTGAGGAGGGGGTCTTGGTGGTCGAAATTCATGGTCGGGCCCTCATTGCTTCACAAGTGACCCGGATTGACCTAAGGCGAGATGGTTAGTTCCTAAAACACCAGATACGAGACAGTCAGACCGCGCTCACCAGTTGCACCACCTTGCAATGGTCTGCCCACCGCTCCATAAGCTTGGCCCGCTGGTCGATGAAGTCGGTCCGTCGATACGCGCGCTCGACCGCACCGCCGACTTTGTGGCCCAAGACCGTCTCCGCTACCTCGTGAGGCGCATCAGTGCATTCGGCAAGCCAATCCCGCAGCGATGACCGGAAGCCATGCGGGCGCGCTGTCAGCTTCCGCCGTTCCATGTAGCGGCTTAGCGTCATGTCGCTCACGACACCGCGCCTGAGAGACGGGAACAGGAAACCATCACGAGCATGACGCTTGGCCTGCTCGATCACGGCCAGGGCTTCCTTTGATAGCGGGACCCTGAAATCGCCAGTCGCACCCTCGCGACCCTTCATCATGTCGGCAGGTATGGTCCACACGTCACCGGCAATGTGATCGACGCGCAGGAACCGCAGAGGCCGCGAGCGGACTCCCGTGAGTATCAGCAGCCGCAAGGCTAGATGCGTTACTGATCCCACGCTCAGGCTTTGATAAAACCCAGGCACCTCATGCCAAGGCATCGCCGGGATGTTCACGGCTTTGTGCTGTGACGCTCCAATCAGCGCCTTCGCCTTGTCCACAACTTGCGTGTCAACGTCGAGGCCAAGCGCGGCGGCGTGGCGCACAACCATGTCAAGGCGATTGAGCGCCTTTCGCATCGTCTCGAATTTCGTATCCCGAAGCGGTTTCAGAGTGTCGCGGATGTCCACTTGGTCGAGATCGGCCACCGGCACCTTTCCGAGCTTGGGTAACACATGGAGTTCGAGCGGCGAGAACCATCGACCCGCCTTTCCTTGTCCCCTGAGGTTGCCCTTGATCGCATCGAAACAGTCTTCCGCGACATGCTTCAAAAGATGGAGGTTCCGCGCCGCCTCGCGCTTCTGCCGAGCCCGCTCTTTAATAGGATCGCCGCCAGCCCGAACGACCGTGCGCCACTTGTCCGCCGACTTGCGGGCTTCGGCCAGTCCGACATCGGAAACCGAGCCAAGACCCATCTCGCGGCGACGGCCATGCACCACCGCGCGCAGAACCCACTTGCCAGTATCCTTGCTGGACTTCACCAACCACAGCCCGCCGCCATCCGCATACTTGCCGGCAGGCGATTGCTTAACCTGCACCGCCGACAGCCTGTCCTTTGCTCTTGTCATTTCTAAGTCCACCCTTTGGTCCACCCTCTACGTGTAGATGGAATGACCCCGAGTGACAATGCCTGGCGCTCACGCGTTGCAATTTTCGCAACAAAATCAGCGAAAATGAAGATCAGGGCGAAATTCTGACACTATATGATGCCGGCTGAAATTGCGATTATGTGCACCTAAGCGGCACCAGTTCCTGCCCTTCTTGCTGTCCTCCCTATGCTGCAATCGGTACTTGACCACGGCCTGTGCGGTGGATCGCGCTGCCGGCGCCCCATATCCACCATTGTCGCGACTCGGGTTTGGTGGGAAACTTGTGGGTCTCAGCATGGGAGGTCCAAAATGCCCAACACTTTCAAGACCGGAGACGTCGTCAGGCTGAAGTCGGGAGGGCCGAAGATGACGGTCAGCGACGGTGCCGCTTCCGGCATGTATCTGTGCCACTGGTTCAACCGCGAGGGCGATGTCTGGATCCCGCAGCATGCGGGTTTCAAACCGGACCAGCTGGTGACCGCCGACCCATCGGCGTAGCCCGTTCGCCAGGGGCGGTGGCCGGCCGGCGTGAATTCGGATGACGCCGGATGGGGTATCATGGCCGCTGCTTTTGGCACCAGCACTGGGGCGGCATCACCGAATCGGATGATCGGCACGGGCGACCGACGGATTTCCGTCGTCGCGGCGTTTAACCGTTGAAGCGTGGCCACGGCATGGGCCGTGGCCGACGCGCCAACCGGAGACGCCGAAGCATGATAAGCCGTTCGATCCTTGCCGCTGCCTTGAGCCTGCTGACCGTCGCAGCCCTCGCCCAGACGCAGCCCCCGGCCGTCACCTCTCCTGGCGCCACGCCGCCGGCTGCCGCCCCAGCCACGCCAAGGGCCAAGTCCGACATCACGCTGGCCAAGTTCCAGAAGCGGCGGGAGAAGGCGATCATGGCCGCCGACACGGATGGTGACGGCAAGATCAGCCTGCTTGAGTGGGAAGCCTTCCAGGCCAAGCGCAACATCAAGGGCGATGCCGCCAAATCCTTCGCGCGCATCGATTCCAACCATGACGGCTTCATCGACCGCGCCGAGCTCGATGCGTTCTTCGCCAAGCGCTTTGCCAAGCTGGACAAGAATGGCGACGGCGTTCTGACGGCCGACGAGATGCCAAGCCACAAATCCGCTCCCAAGCCGGAGCAATGACCAAGAGGCCATGACGCGTGATGGATATCGGGAGTGCACCAGCCGATGAGCGCGGATCCGGACGAGGAGTTGGTTCGCCGGGTCGGTGCCGGCGACCCGGCGGCCGTGCAGACGCTCGTCGCGCGCAAATTGCCGCGCATCCTTTCGCTTGCCGTGCGCATGCTGGGCGACGCGGCGGAGGCCGAGGATGTCGCGCAGGAAACCTTCGTGCGCATCTGGCGCCACGCCGCGAGCTGGCGGCGCGGCAATGCACGCTTCGACAGCTGGATCCACCGGGTGACGCTCAACCTCTGCTACGACCGGCTGCGCCGGCGCCGCGAGCAGGTGACCGACGATTTGCCGGACATGGCCGACCCTTCCCCGCTTCCCGACGCCCGCGAAGAGCCGCACCGTGTCGAGCAGGCCTTGCAGGCGATCGCGCCACGCCAGCGCGAGGCGATCATCCTGGTCTACTACCAGGAGATGTCCAACATAGAGGCGGCCGCGACCCTGGAGATCAGCGTCGATGCGCTGGAGAGCCTGCTTTCGCGCGGCCGGCGGGCCTTGCAGATGATCCTGGCCAGGGATGGCGTCCATGACTGAGAAGAGCGCGACCATGAATGGCGGACATTTGCCGCGCTCTACGAGCGTCCGGCGGAGGCCGATCGGCCTCGTTTCCAACCCGCGTGGGCACGCGGCACCAAAGGGCAAGGGGAAGACAGATGGCTGAAGACATCGAGGACGGCCCGGCGATGGATGCCAGGCGTTTCGCGGCGCTCGCCGAAGCCTATGGCGGCGATCCGCGGCGCTGGCCGCAAGCGGAGCGCGAAGCCGCTGCAGCCTTTGCTTCAAGCGAGACAGGCCAGGCCATTTCGCGACGGGCCGACACGCTTGACGCCCTGCTTGACAGTTACAGCATCCGGCACCCCCGCAAGGCGCTGCATGACACGATCCTGCGGACCGCGGACCGGTACGTCGTCCGGCGACGGCGTCAGCGCTTCTGGTGGCTGGGGCTGGGGCTCGCCGGCATTGGGCTGGCCGGCGCCGTCGCCGGACTGGCCCTGGTGACCGTCGTCACGCCCGACGTTCAGCCCGACCATTATGTGCTAGACGCCAATGCGACGGCGTTCGGCGATGCCGGACCCGACACGATCGAGGAAGACCTATGAGCACAGGCCGCAATCTCCTCATCGCATCGGTGGTGCTGAATGTCTTCCTGGCTGGCGCGCTTGCCGGCGGGGCCGTCTGGATAAAACGCGGCAAGCCGGCCCAGGGCTATTCGCTGGAGGCGGCCGGCGGTCGGCTTCCAGACCAGCAGCGCACGCTGTTCCGCAAGGCGCTGCGCGAAGTCCGCCAAGAGTCGCGCGAAATCATTCGCGACGGCCAGCAGGCCAGGCGCGAGGCAGCGGATTTGCTGCGGCAGCCCGTCCTCGACACGGCGGCCCTGGCCGCCGCCCTGGAACGTGCCCGCAATGCCGACGTCACCGTGCGCACCCGGCTGGAGCAGCGCATCATCGCGTTCGCGGCGGCAGGCTCCGCCGAGGATCGCAGCCTGCTGGCGGAAGGGCTCTCGAGGCGCGCCGGGCCGCAGCCGTCGACACCGCCAAAAAAATCGCCGTGACGACCGACGGAAAATGCCGACGGCGCCCGTTTAACGAAATGAAGGGCAAGGCCTGCCGGGCTATCTGGCGCCGACAGGTTTTCAACCTCGGACAACTTCGGAGTATGGTCATGAACTATCTGACAATATACGCGGCCACCGCCGCTCTCGCGGTGACCGGAACGGTGGCTACGGTCGCGGCCTCCTCGGCGATGCCGCTGGCGCCGCTTGCCGCCCCGGCGCTGGTCGAGCACGTCGCCTGGGGTTGCGGGCCTGGCTGGCATCCCAATCCCTGGGGGCGCTGCGTCCCCAATCGCGTGGTCGTCTACCCCGGTTACTATTGGCATCGCCCGGCCTTCTATGGGTGGCATCCGCACCGTCACTGGCACCGCTGGCATCGCTGGTAGGGGGCTCGGGGGCCGACAACTTCGCCGGCCCCACGACCTCAATTGAACAGGCACGAAACAGCTCGAACGGGCTTCCGGCGCCGTGCGCGGGGAGCCCAAGCAATGGAGAGCTGACTTGGCTATCCCGGCCGCCAATTCCCCGCCAGATCCAGTGCTTGTCGCTTTCAACCGCTTCGGGCTCGGGGCAAGGCCCGGCGACCGCGACAAAGTTACCCACGACCCACGCGGCTATCTGAAGGCGGAACTGCGGCAGCCCGACATCGCCCTGATCTCGCTCGACGACCCGGCCTATGCGAGCCTGCCGGGCAGCACGCCGGCCATCCAGGCCAGCATGGCGGCAAACTTCCAACGCAAGCTCGACCGCGAGCACATGGCCGCCGCAGCACAGCCGGCAATGGCAAGCGCCAAGTCCATGCCCACCCAGGCCACGCCGGCCCCAATTGCGCCTGCTCATCCCCTGCCACCGCCCACGGCCCCGGCCAAGCCCGCGCCGCCGGTCGAGGCTGCGCTGTTCCGGGCCGAAGCCCAGGCGCGCTTCGACAAGGCTTTTCGCGCCGAGGCAGGCTTTGTCGAACGCCTGGTGTATTTCTGGTCGAACCATTTCTGCGTCTCCGTGGCGAAGGACAACATCGTGCGGGCGAGCGCCGGCGCCTTCGAACGGGAAGCGATCCGGCCCTTCGTGCTCGGCCGGTTCGCCGACATGCTGATGGCGGTGGAGCGGCATCCGGCGATGCTGTTCTATCTCGACAACCAGCAGTCGATCGGCCCGGACTCCCGCGCCGGCAAGAATCGCCGGCGCGGCCTCAATGAGAACCTCGCCCGCGAGATCTTGGAACTGCACACGCTGGGCGTCGGCAGCGGCTATACCCAGGCCGACGTCACCAGCTTCGCGCGCATCCTGACGGGCTGGACGATGGTCGGGCGCGAGGGCCGGCTTGGCGAACCGGGCAGTTCCGTCTTCAACGCCAATGCGCATGAGCCGGGCGATGCGGTGCTGCTGGGCAAGACCTATCCGGCCGCCGGCATGGGCCAGGCCGAGGCGGCGCTCAACGACATCGCCAGCCATCCGGCGACGGCGCAGCACATCGCCACGCAACTCGCCCGTCATTTCATAGCCGACGACCCTCCGCCGGCGGTAGTCGCGCGCCTGGCCAAGGTTTTCGCCAAGAGCGACGGCAATCTCAGGGCACTGGCGGCGACCCTCATCGACATGCCGGAGGCATGGTCGACGCCGCTGGCCAAGATGCGCTCGCCCTTCGACTATATCGCCGCCATCCGCCGGGCGGCCGGTCCGGGTCCGGCCAACGATCCCGGCCAGTCACTCAACTGGCTCAATGCGCTCGGCGAACCGCTCTGGCAGCCGCCGGGGCCGAACGGCTTTTCCGACCAGGCGGACAGCTGGGCCTCGGCCGAAGGCATGAAGATCCGCCTCGACATCGCCTGGCGGGCGGCCCGCCAGGTCAAGGATATCGGCAATCCCAACGACATGCTCGACGCCGTCATCGGTCCCTCAGCCTCGCCGGAAACGCGGCAAGCGGTCGCCCGCGCCGAGTCCAAGCAGCAAGGCCTGGCGCTGCTGCTGATGGCGCCCGAATTCCAGAGACGATAGCGCGAGCAACAGGTCCGGCGCCGACATGGAGACCAAGTCATGAGCCTGCTGTGTGAAACTCCCCATCCGTCCCGCCGCGCCGTGCTGATGACCGGCGGCGCGCTGTTTGCCTGGGCCTATCTGCCGCGCTTCGCCCGCGCCGCCGACAATCGTGACCCGCGCCTGATCGTTATCGTGCTGCGCGGCGCGCTCGACGGCCTGTCGGCGGTCGGTCCGGTCGGCGACCCCGACTATGCCGGCCTGCATGGTGACATCGCTTTGTCGCTCGCCGGCCCGCACGCAGCACTGCCGCTCGATGGTTTCTTCGCGGTCAATCCGGCGATGCCGGTCTTCGCGCGGCTGTTCAAGGCAAACCAGGCGGCGGTGGTGCATGCCGCAGCGACAGGCTATCGCGAACGCTCGCATTTCGACGGCCAGGATGTGCTGGAAAGCGGTTTCGCCGGTCCCGGCCATGTCGCCACCGGATGGCTCAACCGGGCGCTGGAGAGCCTGCCGGCGGGCGACCGCGTGGCAACGCTTGGCGGGCTGGCCGTCGGACCATCGACGCCGCTGGTGATCCGCGGCGCGGCTCCAGTGCTCGGCTGGGCGCCGCAATCGCTGCCGGCGCCGGCCGGCGACCTCGCGGCGCGGGTTCTCGACCTCTACCAGCATCGCGACCCAGTGCTGGCGGCGGCCCTGCAGAAGGGCCTCGATGCCGAGCGCATGGCGCTCGACGACCAGATCGGCGGCAATGTGATGAAGCCGAACGTCGGGGCGATGAAGCCGAAGGGCGGCCTCGACAGCGCCGCCGGCATGCGGCAGGCCGCGCAAGGTGCGGCCAGGCTTGTCGCGGCCGATGACGGGCCGCGCGTTGCAGCACTCGCTTTCGATGGCTGGGACACGCATGTCAACGAAGGCGGCGCGAGCGGCCGGCTCGCCACGCTGCTCGGCGGCCTCGACGGCGCCTTCGAGGAATTCGAGAAGGGTCTTGGCGAGCGCTGGAGGGATACGGCGATCGTCGCCATCACCGAGTTCGGGCGCACGGCGCAGATCAATGGCACGGTCGGCACCGATCACGGCACCGGCACGGTGGTGCTGCTCGCCGGCGGCGCGATCAAGGGCGGCCGCGTCATCGCCGACTGGCCGGGATTGAAGCCGGCTCAGCTCTATGAACAGCGCGATCTGGCACCGACCAGCGATGTCAGGGCGGTGTTGAAGGGCCTGCTCGCCGACCAGTTCGGTCTTTCGGCAGCCGTGCTCAGTGACAAGGTGTTTCCAGAATCAGCGGCAGTGAAGCCTATGCGGGACCTCATCGTATGAGAAATAAGATGGCGTCACATGAGGCGCCACCTTTTTGGGGAACCGGCCACGCCACTCCGGACCGGGCGCTGCGTCGATCCGCTCGTGATCACCAGCGGTGGTGCCAGCGATGGTGGTGATGATACCGCCAATGTCCCGGCCGGACTATTATTACGCGACGACGGTTGGGCACACAATTTCCCCACCGGTTCATATGCCAGCCAGGCCCGCATCTCCAGCCGACGCTTTCGATTGGCAACAAACCGGCGCTCGGCTTGGCCATGGGCAGGGCCTGCGAGCCGACGCTCGACAGCATCAATGTGCCTGCAGCGACGGCAATCGGCAGAATGTATCTGGTGAGCATGATTGTGTCCTCCATGGTTGACATTCCCGAGGACAACATACCACTCGCCCAGCTGAATGCCGGGTGAGTGGTGCGATCACATATTCGTTAGAGCGTTTCACCGTTTCATGGAAACGGCGAACCGCTCTAACTCTTTGTTTTGGAGCAATTCCCAAGGGAAAGCGCTACGCGCTTTTCCCGGGAAAACCGCTCACACTTTTCCTGGAATTGCTCTAGCGGGCGGAGCGCTCGCCAAGCGACGCCGCGATTTCAGCGGCGCCGTCGAGCATGTCGCCTTGGTCAGGCGGCCTCGACCTTGGCTACTGGCGCATCCCGCACCAGCTTGGTCACGCCGGCGAAGTCGAGCTTGCCGGAGCCGAGCACCGGCACTTTCGGGACGACGCGCACTTCGGCTGGCACCATCAGGTCCATGGCGCCATTGGCCTTGGCGAAGGCAAGCAACTCGGCACGTGTGGCGCCGGGAGCCTCGGTGATGAGAATGAGCTTCTCGCCCTTGCGCGCATCCGGCACGGAAGCGACCGCCGACAACGAGCCTTTCCACACTTCACCGGCCAGCGCCTCGACGGCGGCGAGCGAAATCATCTCGCCGCCGATCTTGGCGAAACGCTTGGCGCGGCCGCGAATGGTGATGAAGCCGCCCTCGTCGACCGAGACGACATCGCCGGTGTCATGCCAGCCGTCCTCCAGCGGTTCGAGCGCGCCCGGCTTCTCGGCGCGCAGATAACCCGCCATGACATTCGGGCCGCGCACGTAGAGACGCCCGCCTTCATCGACGCCGGGTACCGGATCCAGGCGGTATTCCATCCCGGGCATGATTTTACCGACGCTGCCGGACTTGTTGTACATCGGCGTGTTGATGGCAATCACCGGCGCCGCTTCGGTCACGCCGTAGCCCTCGAGGATACGCACCCCGAACTTCTCCATGTAGGTCATGCGCGTCGCTGCCTTGACCGGTTCGGCGCCGGCAAAACAATAGCGTATCGAGCGGAAGTCATAGGGGTGCGCGGTGCGCGCATAGCCGCTGAGGAACGTATCGGTGCCGAAGATGATCGTCGCGTTGGATGCGTAGATCAGTTCCGGCACGATGCGGTAGTGCAGCGGCGACGGGTAGAAATAGACCGGCACGCCCGAGATCAACGGCAGCACCGTGCCGGCCGTCATGCCGAAGGAATGGAAGATCGGCAAAACGTTGAACACCTTGTCGCCCGAGTGGAAGTCGATGCGCGAGGCGGCCTGCGCGGCATTGGCCAGTATGTTGCGGTGGGTGAGCACGACGCCCTTCGGCGTGCCTTCCGAGCCCGAAGTGAACAGGATCACCGCCGGGTCGTCAGGCTTGCGCGGCGCGCGCGGCGTCGACTTGCGCAACAGGCCAAGCAGCTTGTCCTTGAGACCCATGGTTGCACGCAGATCGTCGAGCCAGACGATGTCAACCGACCGGCCGATCTCCTCGACCACCGCGCCGAGTTTTGCCTGCTCGACAAAGGCGCGGGACGTGAGCACGGTCCTCACCTCGGCCGCCTTGCAGGCGGACAGGATGTTGGCGGCACCCGCGGTGAAGTTGATCATCGCCGGCACCTTGCCGGCCGACATCACGCCAAGCAGCGTGGCGCATGAGCCGTTGGCGTTGGGCAGCATGATGCCGAGCGTCTGCTGGCCGGCATAAAGGTTCTGGAATTTCTCGCCAAGCACGGCGGCCGCCGTCAGCAGCTTGCCATAGCTCAGTGAGCCGGTGACCGGATCCTGCACGGCGAGCCGTTTCATGCCGCGTTCATTCGCCGTCAGGATGATCTTTTCCAGCACCGTCTTGTCGATGTCCTGGGTGCGGAAGACGAGATCCGACATGACCTGATAGAGTGCCGAACCCGCCGCGGCGCGGCGCTTGCGGCCCTTCAGTTCCGGCGGCACTTGCAGCTTGACCGGCTCCAGTATGGTCACCTTGACCTTCGGGAACAGGCGGCGGCGCACATGCTGCGACGTCAGCCGCGAGAACGGGCTTTTCTCCAGCCCGTCGATGCGGATCGGCACGACCATCGAGCCGGTCTTGTCCGCCACCATGGCGGCGCCATCATAGACCTTCATCAGCCCGCCGGTGACGGTGATGCGGCCTTCGGGGAAGATGACCAGCGGATCGCCACCCTGCACGATCTTGATCAGCGTGCGGGTCGACATCGGCTTGGCCGGATTGAGCGGCAAGGCGCGAGCAAGCTTCATGAACGGTTTCATCCACCAGGCCTGGGCGATGGCGTAGTCGATGGCGAAGACCGGCTCCTCGTCGGTCAGCGTCAGCGCCAGTGGGCCGTCGAGGAAGCTGACATGGTTGAGCGCCAGGATCGGCGCCTTGCCGGCCGCCTTGAGGTTTTCCATGCCCTCGACCTCCAGGCGCAGGAAGGCGCGGAACAGGATCGAGACGAAATCGCGGAAGGCGTTGGTCGGCAGGAATTTCAGCATCAGCCAGGCCGCGACGGCGTTGGCCACGGCCAAGCCGAACAGGATGCCGCCGGTCGAGACTTTCGTCTGGATCACGGCGACAACAATACCGCCGACCGTCATGAAGCCGGCATTGACGATGCTGACCGCTGCGACGACGCGGGCGCGGCGCGCTTCCGGCGACCAGGCCTGCACGGCGGCGAAGGTCGGCACCACGAGGAAGGCGCTGGCGATGGCCATGGCGGCGAGGTCGATCGCTACGCGGATCGTGTTTGGCCCGGCGAAGAACAGGGCAAGGGTTTGCGCCTTCGGCGAAGGCTGCATGCTCCATATGGTCCAGGCCAGATGCAGGCCGAACAGCGCCAGCAGCGCCGTGCCGACCGGGGCCGGCAGAAGCACGATGCGCCCCTGCGACATCCATGCTGCTATCGCCGAGCCGATGGCGATCGAGACGGCAAACACCGCGAGATAGACGGTGACGGCGATTTCGTTGCCGCCGAGCGAATCCTTGATCAAGGTCGGCAGGATCGAAAGCACGATGGCGCCGATCAGCCAGAACCAGGAGGTCATCAGTCCGGCGCGCCATATCCGCGTGTCGGTGCGCAATTCGCTTACCTGGCGCCAGGTCGAGCGGAAGATGTTCTTGTCGATGACGAGGCCGGGTGCCGCCGAACCCGTGGGCGGAATGTAGCGGCTGACGAACCAGCAGCCGACGGCCAGGGCCATCATGATCGGCCCGAACACCGTGACGCCTATGCCATCGGCCGACACGACGCCGCCGGCGATGGTGCCGCCTAGGATGGCGGCAAACGTGGCCGACTCGATCCAGGCGTTGGCCTTGGGCAGTTCCTTGCGCTCGAGGTGATCGGGCAGGATGCCGTATTTGATCGGTCCGAACAGCGCCGAGATGATGCCGAACATCAGCAGCGCCGTCATCAGCACCGGGATCGAAGACAGCGCAATGCCGGCGACAGAGACGGCCGCTGCGGCGATCTCGGCGAATTTCAGCCGCCGGGCGATGAGGGCCTTGTCGAAGCGATCGGCGATCTCGCCGCCAAGGGCCGACAACAACAGGAAGGGCGCCATGAAGACGGCCCCGGCGAGCGTGACCAGCGAAGCCGCCTGGTCGGCGGCCAGCGTGAAGAGGATCAGGAACACCAGCGTGTTCTTGAGGAAATTGTCGTTGAAGGCGGACAGGAACTGCGTCCAGAACAGAGGCGCAAAGCGCCGGGACAACATCAGATGCGTGTTCATGGCGATTTCCATTTGGCGGAACCCTGCGGCCGTGTGCCGATAGGCCCTGCGGGTTGCAGGAGCGGTTTCGATCTCAGTGATAGTCTTGAGCTGGTTAAACTTCCTTGCTGCGCTTGATGTCCATACCGTGGCTGTTGGCCTATCAGAAATGAACATCGTTCATAATCGCACTCTATCATGCTTTGAACATTGTTCAAGTGAAAAATGAACGACGTTCACAACTCTTTGAATGGGGCGATAACGGGGTGCGCTCTGTCAGTGTGTCACGGCGATCCGATTGCCGGGCCGGCTCAGAGCGTCGCCACGGTCTTCAGCGCACCGTCGAGCATGTCGCCCTTTTCGTCCTTCAGCGCCGCCTCGCGCAGGCGGCGGATCCAGTCGGCGGCATCGTCGCGGCCCTTGAGCATGGGAAGGGCGGAAAGCACGCGGTCGAATTTCGACTGCGCCCGGACATGGGTGTCGCTGTAGCCCTTGATCAGCCGGCGGCAATTGAGGATTTCGACGGCGAGCGCATAGTCCTGGGGCAAATATCCAAGTGCCAATGCGTACCACCGATCGAGATGCGCGGTCTCGACCTTGTGACGCAGCAGGCTGCGCCGCCAGCGGCGCAGCCCGCCGATGAACCAGAGTGCCGCGAAGCCGGCAAAGCTGTCGGTGCGGATGCGGCGGCCGTGGTTGATGCGGCGGTCGAGGAAGGCGGCAAGCTTCGGCCGGTTCTCGATGTAGCTGCCCAGCCCCGCGGGCAGCGTGCCGCAGAACTCCTCGATGCGAGGATGGAAATATTCGGTGACCTGCAGGATCGAGCCGTCCTTGACGCCGACCTCCTTGCGCACGCGCCTGTCGCGCGTCGAGCGCGTCTTCAAATCGGCGACGCGGATCATGTCGTCATAGCACAGCGCGTTGGCCAGATGCTTGGCGGCGGCGATGGACAGCGCATAAGCATGGTCGACGCTGTCCAGCGCGACGGCCTTGTCCAGCCGGTCGAGATACTCGCGCCCATAGGCGATGTCCTGGTAGTCGACGACCTTTCGCAAGCCGCGAAGCGCCATATCGCGGATGGCCACGGGCATCAGGTCGACGCGAGCGGCGAGCGCCTGCCAGCCCTGCAGGAGGCCTTGCGGGCCGCTGACGCGCCCCAGGGCGGATTCGACAATCGCCGGCTCTGCCGGCTTTGACACAGGTGCCGCCGTGCCGCGCGCGCGATCAAACGCAGCGCCAAAGGCGGCGAGGCTGGCCTTGACGCCACGGCCGCCGGCACCGATCGCCTGCTCGTAGCTTTCGCGCGTGAAAGGCAGCGCGTCCGACCCCGCCAGCGCGCCAAGCAGGCTGGCCGAGATCATCGAACCGTTGTCGGCGGCGATCTTTTCCATGTCGAAGGCTATGAAGCGTTTGGACGCCGCTTCCGCCGTGGCATGCACCTTGGAGGACGAGGCCCGGCCGTCGCCCGGCTCGATCTTTTCCGACACGGCGGCGATGCGGTGCGAAGAAGCAATCAGCGTGGTGCGCTCGGGCGTGACGAAACCACGGATGATGGCGCGGCCGGCCTCCATCAGTTCCGCCGCGATCAATATGTCGACATCGCCTTGCGAGGGCGACAGCGCGAAGACTGGCAGCCGGCCGGTGTCACGGGCCATTTCGACATAATAGATGGTGGCGCCGGTGCGCTGCGCCACGCCGGCGACCGAGGTCGACTGCGCGACATAGCCATTGCGCTCGGCGACATCGGTGATCCAGTCGGCCAGCACGCCGCCGCCCTGGCCGCCGACCGCCAGCACGGCGAGCTTGATGACACGCTCGTCATCCTGGGCGCCGGCCTTGGCGTGGAATGGCGGGACAGCGTCAAGCATCGGCGAAGGTCAGGCGCCGGCTTTCGCGGCGTCGCTGCAGAAGGCTGATCACCGCGCGACGCGTGGATTCCAGGAAACGGTCCCAGCGGCTCGGATTGTGCACGACATCGGCGCGGTAGAAGGACGGGCACAGCACGGCGGCATCAGCCACTTCACCGCAATTGCCGCAGCCGACGCAGCTCTGGTCGATAGATGCCACCGGATCGTCACGCAGCGGATCGTCAAGCGACTTCACCGACAGCGACGGGCAGCCGGAGAGCCGCATGCAGGCGTGGTCGCCAGTGCAGATGTCCTCGTCAACACCGAACTTCGGCTTTACGACTCGCTCGCCACCCTTGATCGCCTTGTCGACCAGCGGCTTTTCGCGGCGCTGGCGGTTGAGCATGCATTCGGACGAGGCGACGATGACCTTCGGTCCCTTCTCTTCCGTCGTCAGCGCTTCGCGCAGCGTGTCCTGCATCTTGCCGACATCGTAGGTGCGGTCGACATGGCGCAGCCATTTGACGCCCATGCCCTTCACCGCTTCGGTGATCGGATGCTTCGTCGACTTGGTCTTGTTCCCCGCGCGCGAGGACAGGATGTCCTGCCCGCCAGTGGCGGCCGAATAGAAATTGTCGACGATGACGATGACGCCGTCATTCTTGTTGAACACGGCATTGCCGATCGAGGAGGTGAGGCCGTTGTGCCAGAAGCCGCCATCGCCGACGAAGGAGATCGAGCGACGCTTGGCATCGGGCGAATTGAACGCCGAGGCCGAGGCCGGCCCCAGCCCGTAGCCCATGGTGGTGGCGCCGAGTTCGAAAGGCGGCATGATCGAGAACAGGTGACAGCCGATATCGGACGCGATGTGGTGCTTGCCGAGTTCCTGTTCGACCAGTTTTGTCGCGGCGAAGATCGGCCGCTCCGGACAGCCGATGCAGAAGCCCGGCGGCCTGCCCGGCACGACGTTGATAAGATCGGCTGTGTCGACGCCCTCGCCGACCTTGTTGGGCGCGCGCACCTCGCCCGGAAGCAGATGCGGCGCCTCGGCGCGCAGGAAAGCACCGATGCCGTCGAGCATGACCTGGCCGGTATATTCTCCGGCCATCGGCAGATATTCCTTGCCGACCAATCGGGTGCCACGCCCGGCCTTGTGCAGCATCGCCGCGAAGGCCTGCTCGATGTAATTGGGCTGGCCTTCCTCGACGACCAGCACCGCCTGCTTGCCTTCGCAGAAGGACAGGAACTCGTCGTCGATCAAGGGATAGACGGCGTTGAGCACGTAGAGCGGCACGTCCGTCTCGCCATAGGTGTCGGCAAGGCCGAGACGCTGCAGCGCGCGGATGACCGAATTGTACATGCCGCCCTGCATGACGATACCGACCGAGCCGTGATCCGAACCGAAGAATTCGTTGATCCTGTTCTTGGCGATGAAATCGACCGCCGCCGGCCAGCGCTTCGCCACCTTCTCCTTCTCATGCAGGAAGGAGGCGGGTGGCAGCACGATGCGGCCGGTGTCGCGGCGCGGTGCTTCCAGCGCATCGGCCACCGTCATCGGCGGGCGCTTGTTGTCCTTGGCGATGAAGTGGCCGTGCACATGGCAGCAGCGGATGCGCACCTGCAGCATGACCGGCGTGTTGGAAATCTCGGACAGTTCGAAGCCGTCCTCCACCGCCTTGACGATCGACGGCAGGTTGGGGCGAGGATCAAGCAGCCAGACCTGGCTCTTCATGGCGAAGGCATGGCTGCGCTCCTGCATGATCGAGGAGCCCTCGCCATAATCCTCGCCGACGATGATCAGCGCGCCGCCGGTGACGCCGCCGGAGGCGAGGTTGGCGAGCGCATCGGAGGCGACATTGGTGCCGACGGTCGATTTGAAGGTCGCCGCGCCACGAATGGGATAATGCACCGAGGCGGCGAGCATGGCGGTGGCGGTGGCTTCCGAGGCGCTCGCCTCGAAATGCACGCCGAGCTCGCCCAGAATGTCCTGCGCGTCGGCCAGCACGTCCATCAGATGGCTGATCGGCGCGCCCTGGTAGCCGCCGACATAGCCAACGCCGCATTGCAGCAGCGCCTTGGTGATGGCGAGGATGCCTTCACCGGCAAACTCCTCGCCGGCGCCAAGCCGCAGCTTTTCGACTTCCTTGGCAAAAGACCGTTCGGCCATTTTTCTGCTCCTTCCGTTACCGCCCGGCAATGGCGGCGCGTAGGTCTAGAGTCCTTTTTTATGCATGTCGTTTTCCCAAAACCGGATCCACTTTTGGGCGACATGCATTAGATGTCGTGCTTGCGAATGTTTTTCAGCATCTTCAAAAGCGTGGCGATCAGTGCTGCATATTCGGCATCGTCGATACCCTCGAACATCGCCTCGAAGGCGTCATGCATGGCCGGCCAGGCACGGGTGAACTCGGCGCGGCCCTCATCGGTGAGGAAGACATGGCGGATGCGGCTGTCGGTGACGCCCTGCTCGCGCCGCACGAAGCCTTGCCCCTCCAGGGTGTCGAGCGTGCGGCTCAAGGTCGACTGTTCGATGACCGTGTAGACCGATAGGTCGTTGACGGTGACGCCATCGGTGACCGATAGGACAGCCAGCGTGCGCACCTGCGGAATGGTCAGGCCCTGCTTGCGGAAATCGTCGCGCAAAGTGGCGTTGTAGCGGCCCATGATGCGGTTCATCAGATAGGGCGCGAATTGCTGCAGGCCGATCTGGCCGAGGGTCGAAATGCGCTGGCGCTTTTCCGCGACCTTCTGTTCCATCACAGCCTCCCCGCCAGAAGAAAGCCGGAACCGCCGCCGAGACCCGCGCCCGGATGGGTCGAGGCGCCGATATGGTATAGGTTCTTGATGCCGGTCTTGTGGTTGTGGCTGGTCTTGAACGGCCGCCACAGGAAGGACTGGTCGATGGTCGAGGAACCGCCATAGGGATCGCCGCCGACCAGATTGATGTTCATCGCTTCGAGGTCGGCTGGGGAATAGGCGCGGCGCGCAATGACATTGTCCTTGAAGCCGTCAATATGGCTGGCGAGGATCGCTTCGGCGCGGTCGGCATAGGCCTCGCGCAATGCGTCGGTCCATTGCCCGTCAGCCGGGGCCTGCAGCTTGCCGGCGGCATCGCCCTTGATGTGGCGCGGCGCCTCGGGCAGTTGCAGCCAGAGGATCGCCTTGCCCTCCGGACAGCGCGACGGGTCGAGCGCATGCGGCTGGCCGACGCAGATGGTCGGCACTTCCGGCAGCAAGCCGCGCACTGCCTCGTTGCAGGCTTTCGACACCCCATCCAGGCCCGGCGTCAGATGCAGCAGCGCCACCTTGTCCAGCCCTCCGCCGCGCCACACCGGCGGCTTGTCGAGGGCGTAGTGGATCTGGAAATTGCCTTTGCCGTATCGGTATTTCCGCGTTGCCTCGATATCGGCTTTGGGCGCCTCGCTGCCTAGCAGCCGGCCATAAAGCTGCGTCGGCGTGACCGAGCAGATGACGCTCTTCCTCGCATGCACCGTTTCACCCGAGGCCAGCCGCACACCGGTGGCGCGACCACCAGCCAGGATGATGGAGGTAACATCCGCTTCAGTGGCGATGACACCGCCACGCTCGGTGATCAGCGCCTCGAAGGCTGACAGCAGGTTCTTCGCCCCGCCCTTGACGATAGGGGCGCCGGCCGCCTCCAGCGCGAAGGCGATCACCTTGGCGATCTGGCCGGAGAAGGCGTCTTCCGGCCCAAGCCCGGCATGCAACACCCAGGGCGCCCAGAGCGCGCGGATGGTTTCGGACTGGTAGGTGCTTTCCAGCCAGCCGCGTGCCGGCGCCAGCGCCTCGCCGAGAAAGGCGGCAAGGCCGCGCGGGCCGCGCCGCCAGGCATCGCCGGCCAAAAGCTTGGCCGTCGGATAGGACCACAGGCTGCCGCCGAGCAGGCCGAACAGCAGGCCGGCATTGCGCTCGATGCCGCCGACATCGTCGGCATGCCGGTCGCCATCACCCGCCGCGATCGCATTGAGGGCGGCGACATTGGCGGCGCGGTCGGTGGCGAGCACCGCATGGCTGCCGTCGGGGGTGAGCACGCCTGTCGGCGTGCCGGTGTGGCAGAACTCCAGCCCGTGCCGGGCGAGGTCGCCGCCCAATGCCGCAAAGGCCGGCGAGATGATGAACAGCACGAAGGTCGTCGCCATCACATCATGGATGAAGCCGGGCGCAGTGATCTCCTCGGTGCGCATACAGCCGCCGATGCGGTCGTTGCGTTCGAGGACGAGCACCTTGGCACCCTTGCCGCCAAGCACCGCCGCGCAGACCAGCGCATTGATGCCGCTGCCGACGATGATGTGATCGGGCGCTTTCATTGAGAGTTGCTCTCGACCGTCGGGCGCATGATCTTCTCCCGAAGACCCCACCTCGCTCTATTTTCCCGAGACCAGCGCCAGTGCGCGGATCGGGCTGCCGGTGCCGTGCTCGATCTTCAGCGGTGCCGCGATCAGGATGGCGCCTTTCGGCGGCAGCTGGTCGAGGTTGCAGAGGCTGGCGAGGCCGTAGCGGTTAGCCTTGTGCATCAGCGTGTGCGCCGGGAACGGCGGCTCCATGCCGCCGGCCTTGCCGGCGTCGGTGCCGATCGTCTCCGAGCCCCAGCCCTTGATGTCCTTGGCTATCAGGTACTGGATGGCCTCGGCCGTCGGGCCGGGCGTATGCGGGCCGGTCTCGTTGGCGTTGAGGAACTCGGCTTCCGAGCCGTTGCGCTTGTACCAGTCGGTGCGCATCACCACCCACTCGCCGGCGTTAATGGCGCCGTGCTTGGCTTCCCACGCCTTGATGTGGTCGACGGTGAGCAGGAAATCGTGGTCGGCGGCGGCTTCCTTGGAGCAGTCGATGACATTGACCGGGCCGACGAAGTTCTGCGCCGGAATGGTGTCGGTGGCGCCGTCCGGATAGTCCTTGCCGGTGATCCAATGCTGCGGCGCATCGAAATGCGTGCCCGAATGCTCGCCGAGCTTCAGCCAGTTCCACGCCCACCACGGACCGTTCTTGTCATAGCGGGAGATCGAATGGATCTCGACCTTCGGCGTGTCAACGGCAAGCTCCGGCGGCAGCTTGATCAGCGGCGTGTCAGGCCCGAGTTGCGCCGAGAGGTCAACCACCTTGATGGCGCCTGACAGCAACTGGCCGGCGACTTCGCCGAGGAGTTTTTGGGTGTCCATGGTCTTCTGTTCCCTCTTTGATAGTGATGATCAAGGCTCGTCTCGGCCCTTAATATCCTACTAGACGAAAACATATGCATCTGCAATTATCTTTAAGCATAAAGGAAATGGGAACGGGGCGTGAGCGAGTTCGACGCCATCTTTGTCGGGGCGGGCCACAACAGTCTGGCATGCGCCGCGCATCTGGCGCTCAAAGGCTGGAAAACCGGGATTTTCGAGCGCAGTTCCACGATCGGCGGCGCCGTCCAGACCCGCGAATTCACCCTTCCCGGCTTCCGCCACGATTTCGGCGCGATGAATCTGAGCCTCTTTGCCGGCTCTGCCTTTCACCGGAAATATGCAAATGAATTGAAAACGCAGGGCCTGGAATTCGCGCCGGTCGCCGACTGTTTCGCCAGCGCCTTTCCGGATGGACGCTGGTTCGGCGTGAGCAACGACCTGGAAAAGACGGCGAGCCGCATGGCCGCTTTCTCCGCCGCCGATGCCGCGACATGGCGAAAGCTGGTAGCCGCCTTCCCGGGCGAGGCCGAGCATCTGTTCAGGCTGCTAGGCTCGCCGATGAGCGCCCGTGCGCTGGCCGGCACGGCGTGGAACCTGTGGCGCAAGAAGGGTGTCGCCGGCGCGCTCGACACGGGAAGGCTGTTGCTGTCCTCACCCCGCACGTGGCTGGAGGAGACTTTCGAGTCGCCTTATGTGCGGGCGACGCTCGCCACCTGGGGCATGCACCTCGACTTCGCCCCCGACATCGCGGGAGGTGCGGTGTTCCCCTATCTGGAATCGATGGCCAACCAGAGTTTCGGCATGGTGCTGGGCAAGGGCGGCGCCGACACCATCATCCGGGCACTGGCCGGCATGGTCACATCTGCCGGCGGCAAGATCGTCACCGGCGCCGAAGTGTCAGAGATTACGGTTTCCAACGGCAAGGCGACCGGGGTGCGGCTCACTTCCGGTGAAACGCATACGGCGACCAAAGCCGTTATCGCTGGCGTCGCGCCCAAGGCGCTGACCGGCACGCTGCTGCCCGGCGGTTCCGGCAATGCCGGCTTCGACACGGCGATGAAGAAGTTTCGGTACGCGCCGGGCACGATGATGATCCATCTGGCGCTGGACGAGTTGCCGGGCTGGCGCGCCGGGTCTGAGCTGCGGCAGTTCGCCTATGTGCATCTGTCACCCTCGCTCGACGCCATGTCGCGCACCTACCAGCAGGCAATGGCCGGCATGCTGCCGGACGAACCGGTTCTGGTCGTCGGCCAACCGACCGCGATCGATCCGTCACGCGCGCCGCAGGGCAAGCATGTGCTGTGGGTGCAGGTGCGCATGCTGCCTGCCGAGATAACAGGCGATGCCGGCGGCAAGATCGCGCCCGCGCATTGGGATCAGGTCAAGGACGCCTACGCCGAGCGCGTGCTCGACATCATCGAGACTTATGCGCCCGGCCTGCGGAGCAAAATCCTCGGCCGATCGGTGTTCTCGCCCATCGATCTCGAGCGCGAGAACCCGAACCTTGTCGGTGGCGATCAAGTCTGCGGCAGCCATCATCTGGCGCAGAACTTTCTGTTCCGCCCGGCGCGCGGCTATGCCGGCTGGAACACGCCGGTCGGCAATCTGCATCTGACGGGAGCCGCGACATGGCCGGGCGCCGGCACCGGTGCGGCCTCGGGTTTCATGCTCGCGCAACAGCTAGGCGGGAGGTAGGCTCCAACGATTTTATCAAGGCGACGAGAGGCAAGGCGCTGCTGCCACGAAGCCTGAACCAATGAACGGACGGTGCCGCGCAAAGACAATAACCAACAAGGGGAACGACCATGAAAATCAACAGACGCGAATTGCTGGGATACAGTGCCGCTGCACTCGGCGTGGCCGCCATTGGCTTGCCTAAAATCGCCAAGGCCGCTGCCGGCGAACTGACCATCGCCTACAATGTAAACCTGCCGTCCTGGGATCCGACCACCGGACCCTCGGCTGTCAACCCGACCATCCAGGGTCTCTACCAGTCGGTGTTCGACCAGATCATCTCGCAAAAGCCCGACCTGTCCTTCGCACCTGGCCTGCTTACCGAATGGGGCTGGAACGACGACCGCACCAAGGTGACGATGACGGTGCGCGAGGGCGTGAAATGGCATGACGGCTCGCCGTTCACGCCCGAGGACGTTGTCTGGTCGCTGCAGCGCGCGGGCGACGAAAAAACCGGCAACCCGATCCAGTTCGTATGGAAGAACGTCAACAACTTCAAGATCGACGGCAACAAGATCACGGGCGACGTGGTGCAGTTCGACCCGGTCTATTTCAAATGGATGTCGTTCCTGACCGGCTACATCCTGCCGAAGGCCTACTACGAGAAGGTCGGCGCTGAAGGTTTCGAGAAGGCGCCGATCGGCACTGGCCCCTACATGGTGGAAAAGTTCGAGCGCAACGCCTTCCTGCGGCTGAAGGCCAATCCGAACTATTGGGGCGGCAAGCCGGCTTTCGAAAATGTGACGATCAAGTTCGTCACCGACGCGGCGAGCCGCGTCGCCGAGATCGAATCCGGCTCCTCGCAGGTGACGCTCGAAATCCCCTACGAGGAATATGACCGCCTGATCGCCAAGGACGGACTTGCCGGCTCGATCAAGAATGTCTCCGACATCGGCATGATCTTCTTCAACAACAAGGATGCCATGCTCGACAAGAATGTCCGCCAGGCAGCCGTCATGGCCGTGGACAAGGAGCTTCTGGTCAAGCGGCTGCTGCGCGGCTACGGCCAGCCGATCGACACGCTGGAGACGCCGGAATACGCCGCCTACGATCCGTCGATCAAGGTCGAGCACAATCCGGAAAAGGCCAAGAAATTGCTCGCCGCCTCCGGCTATTCGACCAAGAAGCCTGCGAAGTTCACCATTCAGACGACCAAGGGCTTCAAGCCCAAGGACTACGAGATGGTGCAGGCGATCGTCGGCATGTGGCGCAAGGTCGGCATCGAGGCCGAGATCGAGGTCTACGAGATCGCCAAGCATTATGAACTGCGCGCCGCGCACAAGCTGGCGCCGGCGGCCTTCTACAATTGGGGCAATTCCATCGGCGATCCGACCACCTCGACCGGTTTCGCCATGTTCGGGCCCTCGCCGCACTCGTCCTGGAAGACCGACGACCTCGACGCCAAGATCGGCCCGCTGTGGGGCGAGAAGGACGAGGCCAAGCGCATCGCTGGCTGGAAAGCGGTCGACAAGTACATTGCCGAAGAGGCCTATGTGCTGCCGCTCATCCAGTACGCACAGCCGATCGTGCACTCGAAGAAGGTCAATGTCGTGCAGCACATTTCCGGTGCGCTGCTGCCGGCCCTGATGACCCCGGCCTGATATCGGCCTGAACTTGCCGCGCGCCGTCCATAGCGACGGCGCGCATTTTCTATCAGGCATACGAGCCAGCAGGCTCCTGCAAAGATTTACATGCTCCTGCAACGATTCCTGATCCGTCTCCTGACGATGCTGATCACGCTGTTCGGCGTGGCCGTCGTCGTTTTCGTCGTGATCCGCGTCGCGCCCGGCGATCCGATCGCCATGATGCTGCCGCCCGGCGCGACGGATGACGACATCGCCCGCCTGCGCGCACTCTACGGGCTCGACAAGACCATCGTGCAGCAATTCTTCATCTGGCTGTCCGGCGTGGTCCGGGGCGATTTCGGCACCTCGATTTCGCTCAGGCAGGATGTGCTCGGCCTCGTCTTCAACCGGCTGCCGGCCACGCTGGAGCTAGCCATCGTCGCGCTGATCATGGCAGTGACGCTCGGCGGTACGACGGCCATTCTCGGCGCGCGCGAACGCGGCACGGCGGTGGAAGCCGGCATCGACATCGCCAGCGGGGCGGCACTCTCCATTCCCGATTTCCTGTGGGGCCTGGTGCTGATCCTTTTGTTCGGCGTGCTGGTGCCGATCTTCGACATTTCCGGCCGGGTGTCGCCGCAGCTCGACCTGCCCTTCGTCACCCAGTTCTATTTCTTCGAAAGCCTGATGCGGCTGCGCTTCGACCTGACCTGGGATCTCCTCAAACACATGCTGATGCCGGCGGTGGCGCTGGCGCTGCCACTGGCGGCGATCATATCGCAACTGTTGAAACAGTCGCTGAAGGAAGTGCTCGACCTCGACTATGTCGTGCTGGCGCGAGTGAAAGGGTTTTCGGAGACGCAGGTCATCCTGCGCGAGGCGCTGAAGAATGCGTCTTTGCCGACGCTGACGCTGGTCGGCGTGCAGTTCACCTTCCTGATTGGCGGCACCGTCATCGTCGAGCGGCTGTTTTCCTATGAAGGCCTCGGCAATATGGCGATCGATGCCGTCATCAACCGCGACCTGCCGCTGATCCAGGGCATCGTGCTGGTGTTCGCGCTGCTGTTCGTGCTGATCAACCTTGCCGTCGACATGATGTATGCGCTGCTCAATCCGAGGCTGCGCCATGGATAGGGCCTCAAGACGCGGACTGAGCCCCAGGCTGTGGCTCGCCGGCGGCTGGCTGCTGCTGGCGCTGCTGGCGGCGATCTTCGCGCCGCTGGTCGCGCCGCAGGACCCGCTGGCGCAGGATCTGATGCTGGAGCGGCTGCCGCCCTTCTGGCTCGATGGCGCCGAGCCCGGCTATTGGCTGGGCACCGACAGCCTCGGCCGCGATCTGTTGTCCCGGCTGATCTTCGGCGGCCGTATCGCCTTCATCGTCGCATTCGCGGCGGCCATCGCCGCCTGCCTCGTCGGCTCGACGCTCGGGCTGATCGCAGGCTATTTCGGCGGCTGGGCGGATCGCATCATCTCGCGCATCGTCGATATCTGGATGGCGTTTCCGCCGGTGCTGTTCGCCATCCTGCTGGTGGCGGTGCTGGGCACGGGCCTCAGCTCCGTCATCCTGGCGATTGCCATCATCGACTGGACGCGCTTTTGCCGGGTGATCCGCGCCGAGGCGATGGGCCAGTCGCGCATGGATTATGTCGAAAATGCCCGCATCGCCGGCTATGGCCGCATCGGCATCATGCTGCGTGAAGTGCTGCCCAATGTGGTGCCGTCGATCGTGGCGCTGCTGTCCCTGGAGATGGGCATCGCCGTCATCGTCGAGGCGATCCTGTCCTTCGTCAACCTGTCGATCTCGACCGACGATCCGACCTGGGGCGGCATCATCGCCGAGGGCCGGCTGTCCATCCACCAGGCATGGTGGGTGCTGGTGTTTCCGCTGATCACGCTGATCCTCACCGTGCTGTCGTTCAGCCAATTCGGCGAAGCGCTGAAGGCGCGTTTCGACCCGGTGCTGCGATGAGCGCCTGTCTCGACATCGCCAATCTCAGCGCCGTGCTGCCGAACGGCCAGCGCGTGCTGCGCTCGGTGTCGCTTTCCGTGCAGCCCGGCGAGGTGCGCGCGTTGGTCGGCGAGAGCGGCGCCGGCAAGACGATGATCGGCAAGGCGGTGCTTGGTGTGTTGCCGTCGAGCGTGCGCATCGTCGAAGGCGACATGCTGCTCGAGGGCGAAGACCTCGGCAAGCTTCAGCCCAAGGCAAGGCGCACGCTGATCGGCGCACGCACGGCGCTGATCCCGCAGGATCCGCTGACCGCGCTCAATCCGTCGCGCCGCATCGGCCCGCAGATGACCGACCGGCTGGTGCGCATTCTCGGCTGGAGCGGCGAGAAGGCCGACACCCGCATCCGGCAATTGCTGGACGAGGTGCAGATCCGCGACCCCGAGCGCGTGCTGAAGAGCTATCCGCATGAGCTCTCCGGCGGCATGCGCCAGCGCGTGCTGATCGCGGCCGCCTTCGCCGCCGAACCCCGGCTGATCGTCGCCGACGAACCGACCACGGCGCTCGACGTCACCGTGCAGAAGCAGATTCTGCGCCTGATCGCCGCCTTGCAGCGCGAGCACGGCACCGCGATCCTGTTCGTCACCCATGATCTCGGCGTCGTCGCCAAGATCAGCCAGAAGGTCTCGGTGCTTTATGCCGGCAAGGTGGTGGAGGAAGCCGAAACGGCAGCGCTCTTTGCCGCCCCTCAGCACCCCTATACGCGGGCGCTGATGGCGGCGACGCCGCGCTATACCGACCCCTTCGCCTCGCTGAAACCCGTGGACGAAGCGGTGCTGGCTGGGCTTGCCGCCGAGATCGCAGCGGCAGACCTGGCGTGGAGGCGGCCCCATGGTTGAGCCGCTGTTTTCCGTGCGCGGGCTGAAGGTCGCGCTGCCTGACATGACCCGCAAGCCGCTGATCGGCCGCGCGCCGTTGGCCGAGATCCTGAAAGGGCTCGACTTCGACCTGCCGAGGGGGTCGGTGACCGGCATTGTCGGCGAGTCCGGGTCCGGCAAGTCGACGCTTGGCCGCGCGCTGGTTAGGCTGCTGGAGCCGAGCGCCGGCAGCATCAGCTTCGAGGGTCGCGACATCGCCCATCTGCCGGAGGCGGAGTTGCGGCCGTTGCGCCGTGACCTGCAGATGATCTTCCAGGATCCTATGTCGTCGCTCAATCCGCGCCGCACCATTGCCAGCATCATCGCCGCGCCGCTCAGGCAGAACGGGCTTGGCGACAATCTGAAGACCAGAGTCGCCGAAGCACTGCAGCGGGTCGGGCTGCCGCAGAGCTTTGCCAGCCGCTACCGCCACGAACTGTCGGGTGGCCAGCGCCAGCGCGTCGGCATTGCCCGCGCGCTCGCGCTGTCGCCGAAATTCGTGCTGGCCGACGAGATCGTCTCTGGCCTCGACGTGTCGACGCAGGCGCAGATCCTGACCCTGCTGGAGAAGCTGGCAGCGGAGATGGGCCTAACCGTCGCCTTCATCAGCCACGATCTGTCGGTCATCCGGCGGCTGTGCCGGCAAGTCATCGTCATGCGCGAAGGCGTAATCGTCGAGGCCAGCGCCACCGACGCGCTGTTCGAGGCCCCGAAAGAGACCTACACGCGCGACCTCATCGCGGCCATTCCGCTGCCCGAAATCGACGCCGGCTGGCTGGACATTCCGGCCGCCGCCAAAGCCCCGACATGAATGCATACGCATGCCGAAAAGCGGGTTTCGGACATGCGACCGCAAAGACCCAGGTCCCGCCAATGGAGAGGACTGACATGAAGACGATACTTCGAAATGCAACGCTTGCCGCCGCTGTCCTTGGCGGCGCCGGCATGGCCTCGGCGGATTCGATCCCCGGCATGCGCGGCCACGATCACACCGGCATCACCGTCCCCGACATGAAGCAGGCGGTCGACTTCTTCACCGAGGTGGTCGGCTGCAAGAACGCAATGTCGTTCGGCCCGTTCGCCGACGACAAGGGCACCTTCATGCAGGACCTTCTGGGCGTCGATCCCAAGGCCGTCATCGAGCAGGTCACCATGGTGCGTTGCGGCTATGGCTCGAACATCGAGCTGTTCAAATACACCGCGCCCGACCAGAAGGATCTGACGCCGAAGAACAGCGACATTGGCGGCTTCCACATCGCCCTCTATGTCGACGACGTCGCCGCCGCCAAAGCCTATCTCGATGGCAAGGGCGTCAAGACGCGCATGGGACCTCTGCCGGTCAAGGAGGGTCCCGCCGCCGGCCAGACCATTCTCTATTTCCAGGCGCCCTGGGGATTGCAGCTGGAAGCGATCAGCTACCCCGACGGTATGGCCTATGAGAAAGGTGCCGAGACGGTGCTGTGGAGCCCGAAGAACCCGGAAAAGTGATCCTTCGGCGCGCGCTTACGGGACGACACGCAAGCGCGCCGCCCGGTATCGGACAATGATTTCGACATAAAACTTTAAGCTTGAAATATTTTGCCGCCGGCGCGATACTCGCAAGGCAGCAAGCGAAGAGGAGATCGCACAGATGAAGGTTGCGGTTCTCGGCGGCGGTCCAGCCGGCCTCTACTTTGCCATATCGATGAAGCTCAGGGACGCCACGCACGATGTGACGGTGTTCGAGCGCAACCGCGCCGACGACACGTTCGGCTGGGGCGTGGTGCTGTCGGCCGAAACGCTCGAGAACCTCGCTGAGAATGATCCGGTCAGCGCCGTCTGGATCAAGAAGCATTTTGCCTATTGGGACGACATTGCCGTCATCCATGACGGCGTTCGCACGGTCTCGTCAGGCCATGGTTTTTGCGGCATCGGCCGCAAGCGGCTGCTGATCCTCTTGCAGCGCCGCGCCCGCGAGCTCGGCGTCAAGCTGATGTTCGAGACCGATATCGCCGATCCCAAGCCTTACATGGAGACTCATGACCTGGTCGTCGCCGCCGACGGGCTGAATTCCAGGGCGCGCAACACCTTCGTCGACATCTTCAAGCCCGACATCGACACCCGCAAATGCAAATTCGTCTGGCTCGGCACCAACCAGAAATTCGACGACGCCTTCACCTTCATCTTCGAGAAGACCGAGCATGGCTGGGTGTGGGCGCACGCCTACCAGTTCGACAGCGAGACAGCGACCTTCATCGTCGAATGCAGCGAACAGACCTGGGCTGCCTTCGGCTTCGGCGCGATGACGCAGCAGGAATCGATCGCGGTGTGCGAGCGCATTTTCGCCAAGCATCTCGGCGGCCATGCGCTGATGACCAATGCCAACCACATCAGGGGTTCGGCCTGGATCAATTTCCCGCGCGTACTGTGCGAACGCTGGTCGTACAAGAACCTGGCGCTGATGGGCGACGCGGCAGCGTCGGCGCATTTCTCGATCGGCTCCGGCACCAAGCTCGCTTTGGAAAGCGCGGTGGCGCTGGCCGAGTATGTCGAGACGGAACCGGGCCTCGACGCCGCCTTCCGCAAATATGAGGACGCGCGGCGTACCGAGGTGCTGAAGCTGCAATCGGCGGCGCGCAATTCGCTGGAATGGTTCGAGGAGGTCGAACGCTATCTCGGTCTTGATCCGGTGCAGTTCAACTATTCGCTGCTGACCCGTTCGCAGCGCATCAGCCACGAGAATTTGCGGCTGCGCGACGCCCAATGGCTGGGCGGCGCCGAAGAATGGTTCCAGCGCCAGGCCGGTGCCGGCGGCAACAGGCTGCGCCGGGCGCCGATGTTCGCGCCGTTCAAGCTGCGCGACATGAAGCTGCAAAACCGCGTCGTCGTTTCGCCGATGGCGCAGTACAAGGCCGTCGACGGCTGCCCGACCGACTGGCATTTCACCCACTATGCCGAGCGCGCCAAGGGCGGCGCGGGGCTCATCTATATCGAGATGACCTGCGTCAGCCCGGAAGGCCGTATCACGCCCGGCTGTCCGGGCTTCTACGCGCCTGAGCACGAGGTGGCGTGGAAGCGGCTTGTCGATTTCGTCCATTCCGAGACCGAGGCCAAGATTTGCGCCCAGATCGGCCATTCCGGTGCCAAGGGCTCGACCCGGCTCGGCTGGGAAGGCACCGACGTGCCGCTCGCCTCGGGCAATTGGCCTGTCATGGCGGCATCGGCTGTCGCATGGTCGCCTGAGAACCAGGTGCCGAAGGCGATGGACCGCGCCGACATGGATCTGGTGCGCAACCAGTTCGTGGTCTCGGCCGAGATGGCTGAACGTTGCGGCTTCGACATGCTGGAGATCCATGCCGCGCATGGCTATCTCCTGTCGTCCTTCATCACGCCTGTCACCAACCGGCGCACGGATGAATATGGCGGCTCACTGGAAAACCGCATGCGCTATCCCCTCGAGATCTTCCACGCGGTGCGCGCCGCCTGGCCGGCGGAGAAGCCGATCTCGATGCGCATTTCGGCCAATGACTGGGTCGGCATCGAAGGCGTCACGCCCGCCGACGCGGTCGAGATCGCGCGGCTGCTGCACGAAGCCGGCGTCGACATCTGCGACGTCTCGGCCGGGCAGACATCGGTGTCCGCGAAGCCGATCTATGGCCGTATGTTCCAAACACCGTTTTCCGACCGCATCCGCAACGAGGTCGGCATGGCGACGATGGCGGTCGGCAATATCTATGAGCCGGACCATGTCAATTCGATCCTGATGGCCGGCCGCGCCGACCTGGTGGCGCTGGCGCGGCCGCATCTGGCCGATCCCTACTGGACGCTGCATGCGGCGGTGACGCTCGGCGACCGCGGCGTCAAATGGCCGGATCCCTATTTGCCTGGCCGCGACCAGATCTACCGGTTGGCCGAGCGCGATGCTGCCGCGGGGCTGAAAGTATGACGGCGGTACCAGCGATCTCCGGCAAGCATGCGCTGGTCACTGGCGGTGGCTCCGGCGTCGGCCGGGCCATCGCACTTGCGTTGGCCGGTGCCGGCATCGACGTGACCATCTGCGGCCGGCGCGACGCCGAGCTTGCCAAAGTGGCCGGCGAAAGCGACCGTATCTTCGGCATCGCCGCCGATGTCACCGATGAGGCGTCCATGGCCTCGCTCTATCAGGCGGCGGAAGCCGCGCGCGGGGCCTTCGACATCGTCATTGCCAATGCCGGCATGGCCGGCAGCACGCCGGCGCACAAGACCACGCTCGCCGACTGGCAGAAGACGCTCGACGTCAATTTGACCGGCGCCTTCCTGACGGTGAAGCCGGCGCTGGCCGGGATGGCCGTGCGCAAGGCAGGCCGGATCGTATTCGTCGCCTCCACCGCCGGATTGAAGGGCTACGCCTATGTCGCGCCCTACGTTGCGGCCAAGCACGGCGTCGTCGGGTTGATGCGAGCGCTGGCGGCGGAAACCGCGAAATCCGGCGTCACCGTCAACGCGGTGTGCCCGGGTTTCGTCGAGACCGACATGCTGGAAGAATCCATCCAGCGCATCATCGAAAAGACCGGCCGCTCTGCCGGCGAGGCGCGGGCGAGCCTTGTCTCGACCAATCCGCAAGGCCGCTTCATTCAGCCGCAGGAAGTCGCCGCCGCCGTGCTGTGGCTGTGTGGCGATGCGGCGTCATCGATCACCGGACAGGCAATTTCCATCTCAGGAGGCGAAACATGGTAGCCGGCCCCCTGCCCGCACCGTCGGGACCCGGCAAGGACCGTCTGCGTCTGTGGATCAGGCTGCTGCGCGCCTCGCGCACGATCGAGGCCGAGTTGCGCGAGCGCCTGAAGAAGGAATTCGACACGACGCTGCCGCGTTTCGACGTGATGGCCGCGCTGTACCGCGTGCCGGAAGGCATGCTGATGAGCGACCTGTCGCGCTTCCTGCTGGTCTCCAACGGCAATGTCACCGGCATTGTCGACCGGCTGGTTTCCGAAGGGCTGGTCGCTCGCGCCCGCCGCAATGGCGACCGCCGCACCTCGATGGTGCGGCTGACCGAGGAAGGCACCAAATCCTTTGCCACCATCGCTGCCGCGCATGAGGGCTGGATCGGCGAATTGCTGGGCAAGGTCAGCGAGGAGGATGCCCGCCGCCTGACCGGCATGCTGACCTCGTTCCGCAGCAACTGGGAGGGACGCGAATGACCGGGATGGCCGGGCTGAAGCCGAAGCATTTCCTGTGGGAGGTCGAGGGCAGGATCGCCAAGGTCCGGCTCGACCGGCCCGAGCGCAAGAACCCGCTGACCTTCGACAGCTATGCCGAGTTGCGCGATACGTTCCGCGACCTCGTCTATGCCGACGATATCGACGCCGTGGTGTTCCTCTCCAATGGCGGCAATTTCTGCTCCGGCGGCGATGTCCACGACATTATCGGTCCGCTGGTCAAGATGGACATGAAGCAGCTTCTCGCCTTCACTCGCATGACCGGCGATTTCGTCAAGGCGATGCTGAATTGCGGCAAGCCGATCATCGCCGCCGTCGACGGCGTGGCGGTCGGTGCCGGCGCCATCATCGCCATGAGCTCGGACATCCGCATCGCCACGCCGGAGGCCAAGACCGCGTTTCTGTTCACCCGCGTCGGCCTTGCCGGCTGCGACATGGGCGCCTGTGCGATCCTGCCGCGCATCATCGGCCAGGGCCGCGCCGCCGAACTGCTCTATACCGGCCGCACCATGACGGCAGCGGAAGGCGAGCGCTGGGGGTTTTACAACAGGCTGGTCGACGCGGCCTCCCTCGAGGCGGATGCACTCGACATGGCAGCGCGCATCGTCTCAGGCCCGACCTTCGCCCACGGCATCACCAAGACGCAGCTCAACCAGGAATGGTCGATGGGCCTCGACCAGGCGATCGAGGCGGAAGCCCAGGCGCAAGCGATCTGCATGCAGACGCGCGATTTCGAGCGCGCCTACAAGGCATTCGTGGCCAAGGAAAAGCCGGTGTTCGAGGGGAACTGATGGCTGACAAGAGTTTCCTTAACTGGCCGTTCTTCGAGAACCGTCATCGCGAACTGGCCGAAGTCCTGGAAGCGTGGTGCTCGAAGAGCCTCCCCGTCGATCATCACGACGTCGACGCCGCATGCCGCGAGCTGGTGCAAAAACTTGGCCGCGACGGGTGGCTGAAACCGACAGCTGTCGACACCGTGAATCCCGGACCGCTCGACGTGCGGACACTATGCATCACGCGCGAGACGCTCTCCCGCCATGACGGGCTCGCCGATTTCGCCTTTGCCATGCAGGGGCTGGGCACAGGTGCGCTCAGCCTGTTCGGCACGCCGGACCAGCAGCAATGGCTGGCAAGGACACGCGCCGGCAAGGCGATCTCCGCCTTCGCTTTGTCGGAGCCGCGCTCTGGCTCGGATGTCGCCAACACCGAGATGACGGCGACCCGCGACGGCGACAGCTATGTGCTCACCGGCGAGAAGACCTGGATCTCCAATGGCGGCATCGCCGATCTCTACATCGTCTTTGCCCGCACCGGCGAAGCGCCGGGCGCCAAGGGGCTTTCCGCCTTTATCGTACCGGGTGACGTCAAGGGCCTCGGCATTGCCGAACGCCTCGAAGTGATCGCGCCGCATCCGCTGGCGCGGCTGTCCTTCGATCAGGTCCGCCTGCCGACCTCGGCGCTGATCGGCAAGCCCGGCGATGGCTTTCGCATCGCCATGTCGGTGCTCGACGTGTTCCGCTCGACCGTCGGCGCTGCGGCGCTCGGCTTTGCCCGCCGGGCGCTCGATGAAAGCATCAAACGAGTGGCCGAACGCAAACTGTTCGGCGCTCCGATGGCGGAGTTGCAGATGGTGCAGGGCCACATCGCCGACATGGCCCTCGACATCGACGCGGCGGCACTTCTGGTCTATCGCGCCGCCTGGACCAAGGATATGGGCGCGGCGCGGGTAACGCGCGAGGCGGCGATGGCCAAACTGTTCGCCACCGACAAGGCGCAGGACGTGATCGACAAGGCGGTGCAGCTGCATGGCGGCGACGGCGTCCGCAAAGGCCACATTGTCGAAAGCCTGTATCGCGAAATCCGCGCGCTGCGCATCTATGAGGGTGCCTCCGACGTGCAGAAAGTGGTCATCGCGCGGCAAGTGATGGGCGCGGCCTAACGGTGGGAAATTGAAGAGTATTCGATTTTGAGACTTGGTTTTCAGAAATACCGGGAGGCTTCAAATGCATGAGATTCTGCAGCCGGAAGGCTGGGCCAAACCGGTCGGCTACGCCAATGGCGTAGCGGCGCGTGGACGACTCATCTTTGTCGGTGGACAGGTCGGCTGGAACGGGCAGTGCCAGTTCGAAACCGACGACTTTGTCGGCCAGGTGCGGCAGACGCTGCAAAATATCGTCGCGGTGCTGGCCGAGGCCGGTGCCGAGCCTCGGCACATCACCTCGATGACCTGGTATTTCACCGACAAGGCCGAGTATCTCGCCAATCTCAGGGGCATCGGCGAAGCCTATCGCGAGGTGATCGGCCGGCATTTCCCGGCGATGGCCGCCATGCAGGTGATGGCGCTTGTCGAGGACCGCGCCAAGGTGGAGATCCAGGCCACCGCTGTGATACCCGACGCACTCGGTCGTCCGGACTAAGTCACCCGCAGGCCCGCCTTCCTCAAAATCGGCAGCACGTGGTCGCAGAAATAGGGCAGTTCCTGCGTGTAGTTGACGAAGGAGAGCGCGATGCCCTGATAGCCGTGCCCGGCAATGGCGGCCATGTCGGCGGCGATCGTTTCCGGCGTTCCGATCAAGGGATAGGTGCCGGCGCCGCCGGCGAAGCGTTGGCGGTAGCGGTCATAGGCGTGCGGGTCGTGCGACTGCGAGAATTCCTTCTTGCCGGCCATGTGGGCGTCAACCGCGTCATGGTCGGCCAGATCGACGGCATAGCACCTATAATAGGCCTGCGCCTCTTCCATGGTCGGGCGGCAGACGACATGCGCCACGGTGTAGACGCCGACATCGCGGCCGACCTTGTCGGCGCGCTCGCCGATGTCGGCGACATGCTTGCCGGCATCGCCCATTTCCGAAAAGGTCGTAAACAGATAATCGCACCGGGCGGCGGCGAAGTCGCGGCCCGGCCCGCCGAAAGCGGCATTCATCGTCACCGGGCGCGGAAGCTGCAGACTGGCCGGGCGGCTCACCGCTTCCTTCAGCTGATAGTAGCTGCCCTCATAGTCGAGCGGCTCGGCCGACGCGTAGAGCTTCTCAAGAATCTCGATCCACTCGGCGGCCTGGTCGTAACCCTTCTCGACCAGCGGCGTGCCGAACATGCCGAATTCCTTCGGGTTCCAGCCGCAGACGATGTTGAGGCCGGCGCGGCCTTGGCTGATGTGGTCGACCGTTGCAAGCGCCTTGGCGGCGTAGAGCGGATGCACCAACGGCACGTGCACGGTCATGAACAGGCCGATCTGTTCGGTGGCCACAGCCAGAGCCGCCGCCCATGTGAAGGTCTCGAACGACCATTCGCGCACCTTGTTGCGGCCGCCAAAGCCGCGCCAGCGGGCGATGGGCAGCATGAACTCCAGCCCGGCACGGTCGGCGATTTGCGCCGCCGTCAGATTGTCCTGCCAGCTTGCCGTCCAGCGTTCCGGCACATCGGTGATGGCAAGCCCGCCATCGGCGTTGGCCGAGAAGACGCCGAGCTTCAGTTTGTTCGGGCCGTGCAGGGGATGCGCTTTGATCATCTCGGGAACTCGCGGCGGGAGGCCACACGCTAGGCCCGCGGCAAAATATTTCAAGCCTGAAATAGCTTCGCCTCGCCGCCGTTTGCGGATATGAGTTTGGACCAGACGACAAAGGGGATCGGCATGAGCGAATTCCGCCAGAAATGCATCGGCAAGGCAAACCTCGTCGGTTCGTTTGCCGCCATTCCCCATCCCGTCGCGGTCGAAGTGATGGCGCTGTCGGGCCTCGACTTCCTCTGCGTGGACTGGGAGCATGCGCAGATCTCGCGCGACATGATCGAGAGCATGGTGCGCGCGGCCGACGTCCACCGCGTGCCAGCGATGGTGCGCGTTCCCGGCCATGCGCCGGAAGCCATCCAGGCGGCGCTGGACAGCGGCGCGCAAGGGGTGCTGGTGCCGCGCGTCTCGACCGCCGCGCAGGCGGCGATGGTCGTCAAAGCCTCACGCTATCCGCCGCTGGGCGAGCGTGGCGTCGGGCCTGGCCGGGCCGCCGGCTATGGCTATCGCATTCCCGAATATCTTGCCAGCGCCAACGACAGAACCGTCGTCGGGGTGCAGGTCGAGACAGCGGAGGGGCTCGCCAACATCGAAGCGATCGCGGCCGTCGGCGGCGTCGACGTGATCTTCGTCGGCCCCGGCGACCTTTCCGTGTCGATCGATGCGATCGGATCGCAGGGCGCCGACAAGCTCAATGCGGCGATCCGGACGATCATTGCTGCCACGAGCGCACATGGAAAGACATCCGGCATATTTTGCGCCAGCCCACAGGCTGTCGGCCGATGGGCAGCCTTCGGCGCGAGTTTCTTCGTGCTGGCCAGCGACACGATGTTTCTGGGCGCCGGCGCCGCGGCCAACGCTGCTGCCGCACGCGACGAATTGGCATAGACCGGCGCGGCCAGACAAAAAGGCGTATCGCCGGAGCAACACGCGCGCCAAGCTTTTTAAGCTTAAAACTTTCGCCTTGAAAAGCGTCCCACTTTGGATAAGCATTCAAGATCGATGACGACGGCCGTGCCGCAGGGGTTGCCGGCCAGTCCATCGTGGTGCTTCGGGGGGTTCAGTCCTTGTCGTTCATGCTGCCCCAGTCATCATCCAGCGCGCGCTCTGCTTTCGACGGCGTGCGCGGCCGTATCCGTGATCCGCATTCTGAGACCATCGCCAACCAAGCGCAGGTCGCTGCCATGAATTGACGCCCCGCTGGGAGGTGGGGCGGCAAGAAACCGTGCGGGGCGAACCCGCCCGATCAACAACCAGAGGGAACACCAAATGAACCTGACACGTCGCAATCTCATCCTGCTCGCCGCCGCCATCGGCATCGCCGCCGGCCCCGCCACGGCTTACGCCGCCGATGTGCTCAATGTCGGCGCCTACCCGACCAATCCGCCCTTCGAGTACAAGAACGAGAGCGGCATCTTCGAGGGTTTTGAAGTCGACATCGTCAACGAAGCGGCCAAGCGCATCGGCATGACCACGGACATCGCCGATCTCGGCTTCCAGGCGCTGTTCGCGGCCACCACGTCGAAGCGCATCGACGTCGCCATCTCGTCGATCACCATCACGGCCGAACGGCTGAAGTCGCAGTCTTTCACCCAGCCCTATTATGATTCCGACATGGGCATTGCCACCAAGACCGACAGCGCGGTCAACACCGAAGCCGATCTCAAGGGCAAGATCGTCGGCGTGCTGTCCGGCTCGACCGGCGAGAGCTGGGTCAAGGCGCATCAGGAAGCTGACGGCTTCAGCGATGTGAAGGGCTATGACACGCAGCAGAACCTGCTGCTCGACCTCAGCGCCGGCCGCGTCGACGCCGCCGTCAGCGACATTCCGGGCATGGAATACTCCTTCACCAAGATGAAGGATCTGAAGGTCAAGCAGCGCATCAAGACCGGTGAGCAGTACGGGCTGATGATGACCAAGGACCACCCGCTGCTCGGCAAGCTCAACGACGCGCTGACCGCGATGAAGAAGGACGGCACGCTGGCTGCGATCCACAAGAAGTGGTTCGGCAGCGACGCACCGGCCGATTCCTCGACCGTCAAGAAAATGCCGCTGCCGAAGGCGTGAGCGGAGATGCACTGAAATCGTGCCGGCTTTCCAGGCCGGCACGATTCATTTCCTGCTCCGGCGCCGCTGCCGCGCGGACCGTCTCGCCACGGGCGAGGTCGATTGGTTTTTAACTTTGAACACCCTTTGCTCTGGGGTTCGGGAACGCTCCCATGTCGCTGATCGACACCTTCTTCAATCCCGACGTCATCATGTCCAGCCTGCCGGCGTTGCTGCGCGGCTTCCTGAACACGCTGCTGCTTGGCATTCTGAGCATCGGCATCGGCATTCCCATCGGCCTGCTGATCAGCCTGGTGCGGCTCTATGCACCCAAGCCGCTGCGCTGGCTGGCGGTCGGCTACACCGACATTTTCCGCGCGCTGCCGGTGCTGGTGGTGCTGATCCTGATCTACTACGCGCTGCCCTTCCTCGGCATCCGCCTGTCATCCTGGGCGTCCGCCGTGACGGCGTTCGCCTTCATCATGTCGGCCTATTCGGCCGAAGTGTTCCGCTCCGGCATCGAGAGCATTCCGAAAGGCCAGTTCGAGGCGTCGCAGGCGCTTGGCCTGCCGTTCCTTTTGACCTTGCGCAAGGTGGTGCTGCCGCAGGCGATCCGCGTCGTCATCCCGCCGATGACCAGCAATTGCGTCTCGATGTTCAAGGACACCTCGCTCGCCTCGACCGTGGCGCTGCCGGAACTCCTGAAGGAAGCGACCAACGCACAGTCACTTTACGCCAATCCTTCGCCGCTGATCGGTGCCGCACTGGTCTACCTCATCTTCCTCTGGCCGATGGTTCGCCTCGTCAGCCTGCTTGAAGACCGCTTCAAGACCGAGAAAGCGCGCTAACCTCGCCAACCGATCTCCACCCGCCCAATTCTTCGCAGGAGCCTGCCCGTGAACAAGCACCAAACCGACAATGCGAACGCCGCCGCGTTCCCCGTCGACACCATCCGCACCATGTTTCCCGCCTTGCAACGGGCCGGCGATTTCATCTTCATGGATAATGCCGCCGGCGCGCAGATCCCGCAGAGCGTGCTTGACGCGGTGACCAACCATCTGGTTTCGCACAATGTGCAGCGCGGCGGCCGCTATGGCCGCAGCGTCACCGTCGATCAGTCGGTCGCTGATGCCCGGACGAGCGTGGCGCTGCTGATCAATGCCTATAGCCCGGCGGAAATCTGCTTCGGCATGAACGCCACCTCGTTCATCCGCCTGGTCAGCCTCGGGATCGGCCAGATGCTCTCGGAACGCGACGAGATCGTCATCACCGACATGGACCACGACGCCAACATCGCCACCTGGCTGGCGCTGGAAACCGCCGGCGCCAAGTTCAAGTGGTGGCGCATGCGCGAGGACGGCAATCTGCATGTCGACGATCTGCGCCCGCTGGTTTCCGACCGTACCCGCCTCGTCGCCTGCACGGTGACGGCGCATTCGATCGGCTCGATCGTCGATGTCGCATCGGTGGCCGAGATCGCGCATGCGGCCGGCGCGGAAGTGTTCCTCGACTGCGTGCATTACGGGCCGCACGGGCTGATCGACGTGCAGGCCTGGGATTGCGATTATCTCGTCTGCTCCGGCTACAAGAATTTCTCGCCGCATATGGGTTTTCTCTGGGGCCGCTTCGACACGCTGAAGCGGCTGCCGACTTTTCGGGAGGATTTCATCCCCGACGAGCCGCCCTACAAGGTCGAGGCCGGCACCTTCATCTACGAGAATGTCTCGGGCATGGACGCGGCCGTGCAGTATCTGGAACTGATCGGCCGCAATCTGGCCCCCTCCAACAACCGCTCGCGGCGCGAGAACATCGTCGCCGGCATGGGCGCCATCCGCGACTATGAGCTGCTTCTGGCGCGCGAGATGCTTGCCGTGCTGAAAGGTTGCGGCGCGACCATCTACGGCGTCGCCGACGAGGCCCGTCTCAACGAGCGCGTGCCGACCTTCTGCTTCAACATCGGCAGACTGTCACCGCAACGGATCGTCGAGGAAATGGCCGACATGCAGATCGGCATCCGCGACGGCCATATGTACGCGCCGCGGCTGATGAAGCGCCTCAATTTGTCGATGGACAGCGGCGCCATCCGCGCCTCGCTGGTGCACTACAACACGGTCGAGGAAGTGCACAAATTTGGCGAAGCATTGCGCGCGATTATCGCCAGGCTGTCGTGATCGATGAGGGGGTGGCCTGACAGCTGCGACCAGCAGCCTCAGGCCGCCGCCTTCTTCTTCGCCAGCCTCGCCTTGATCGAGGCGACGTCGGCGCGCGGCGTCGCGGCGAACAGCGTCCGGGTGTAGGCGTGCTTGGGGTCTGAAAAGACCTCGTCGCGCGAGCCGTATTCGACCGCTTCGCCGAAATACATCACCATCACGTCGTCGGCGATGTAGCGTACAACGGACAGATCGTGGCTGATGAAGACATAGGTCAACTGGAACTCGTCCTGCAGGTCGGCGAGCAGGTTGAGCACCTGCGCCTGCACCGACAGGTCGAGCGCCGAGACCGGCTCGTCCAGCACCAGCAGGCTGGGGTTCAGCATCAGCGCGCGGGCAATGGCGATGCGCTGGCGCTGGCCGCCCGAGAACATATGCGGGTAGCGGTTGTAGTGCTCGGGTCCGAGGCCGACCTTCTTCAGCATCTTCATGGCGAGGTCGCGCCGTTCCTCGGCCGGCTTGCCGGTGTTGATGAGCAGCGGTTCTCCCAGCACGTCGCCGATCTTCTGGCGCGGATTGAGCGAGCCGTACGGGTTCTGGAAGACGATCTGCACCTTGCGGCGCATCTCCTTGGTCAATCCGCCCCTGGCGATGTCGACCTTGTTGCCGTCGATGAACAGTTCACCCGACGTCGCCGGATCGATCAGCGTGATGATGCGCGCGAGCGTCGACTTGCCGCAGCCCGATTCGCCGACGATGGCCAGCGTCTTGCCCTTCTCGACACTGAAGGAAACGCCCTTCACCGCATGCACGGTGCGCGCGCTGCGGAACAGCCCGCCGCCGACATGGTAGTCGCGCTTGATGTTCTTGCCTTCGACAACAGTGGTCATGCGGCGGCTCCCGAGGGCGCCGGCTCGAACAGCATGTCAGAGACGGTCGGCAAGCGGTCGCCGACGGCATTTTCCGGCAGCGCCGAAAGCAACGCGCGGGTGTAGTTGCTCTTCGGCGATTCAAACAGCGACAGCACGTCGGCCTCTTCCATCTTGCGGCCCTTGTACTGGACGATGACGCGGTCGGCGGTCTCGGCCACCACGCCCATATTGTGGGTGATCATGATCAGGCCCATGCCGTATTTGGCCTGCAGCGAGACCAGGAGATCGAGGATCTGCTTCTGGATGGTGACGTCGAGCGCGGTGGTCGGCTCGTCGGCGATCAAAAGCTTCGGATTGCAGGCAATGGCGATGGCGATCATGACGCGCTGGCACTGGCCGCCCGACATCTGGTGCGGGAACGAGTTCAGCCGTTCCGCCGGCTCGGCAATGCCGACCTGCTTCAACAATTCGATGGCGCGCGCCCGGCGCTGGGCCTTGTCCATGCCCATGTGGAAACGCAGCACCTCCTCGATCTGGAAGCCGACGGTGAAGCACGGATTGAGGCTGGCCATCGGCTCCTGGAAGATCATCGACATGTCCTTGCCGACGATCTTGCGCCGCTCGGCCGGGCTCAGTTTCAGGAGATCGCGGCCATTGAAGCTCATGCGGTCGGCTGTGACCTTGGCGGTCCATGGCAAGAGGCCCATCACCGCCAGCATCGAGACCGACTTGCCGGAGCCGGATTCGCCGACGATCGCCAGCACTTCGCGCTCGTCCACATGCAGCGACACGCCGTCGACGGCGCGGAAGGAACCGGATGCGGTCTGGAATTCGACGACGAGGTTCTGGATGTCGAGCAGCGCCATCATGACCTCCTGAGCTTGGGATCGAGCGCATCGCGCAGGCCGTCGCCGATCAGATTGATGGCAAGCACGGTGATGAGGATGGCGAGACCCGGGAACGTCACCACCCACCAGGCGCGCAGGATGAATTCGCGCGCCGTAGCAAGCATGGTGCCCCATTCCGGCGTCGGCGGCTGGGCGCCGAGGCCGAGGAAGCCGAGGGCTGCCGCTTCGAGGATGGCGTTGGAGAAGGACAAGGTGCCCTGGACAATCAGCGGCCCCAGGCAATTGGGCAGGATGGTGCGAAGCATCAGCCTGAGATGCCCGGCGCCGGCGACCTTTGCCGCCACGACATATTCGCGGCTCTTCTCGGCCATCACCGCGGCGCGCACCAGCCGCGCGAAATGCGGCTGCAGGACAAGCGCGATGGCCAGCATCGCATTGAACAGGCCAGGGCCGAGGATGGTGACCATCACCAGCGCCAGCAACAGCGACGGGAAGGCCAGGATGAGGTCCATGACGCGCATGATCGCCACGTCGACCCAGCCGCGGAAATAGCCGGCCAGCAGGCCGAGCGTGATGCCGCCGGCGAGCGCCAGCGAGACGACGACAGCGCCGATCAGCAGCGAGAAGCGCGCGCCGTAGAGCAGGCGTGAAAGGATGTCGCGCCCAACCGGGTCGGTGCCGAGCAGATATTGCGAGCTGCCGCCTGCCTGCCAGGCCGGAGGCCGCAGGAATGCGGTCTTGTCCTGGACGTCGGGTGCATAGGGAGCCAGCAGTGGCGCAAACAGCGCCGCCAGCACCAAAAGGATGAAGACGAACAGGCCGATAACGGCCCCGCGGTTCACCGAGAAATAATACCAGAAGGTCCTGAGGCCGGTGAGGCGATCCGGGTTGCCGGCGGCCATCGGGGCGATTTCGGTCGACTGGCTCATCACGCCGCCCTTATGCGTGGGTTGATGACTGCATAGAGCACATCGACGATCAAGTTCACGGCCATGACGATAAGGGCAATCAACAGCAGGCCAGACTGCACGACGACATAGTCGCGCTTGGATATGGATTCGACCATCCACCTGCCGATGCCCGGCCACGAGAAGATCGTTTCGGTGAGGATGGCGCCGGCGAGCAGCGTACTAACCTGCAGGCCGATGGTGGTGACCACCGGGATGAGTGCATTGCGCAGAGCATGCACGCCGATGACTCGGGTTGACGAAAGCCCTTTGGCTCGGGCCGTCCGCACGTAGTCCTCGCCCAGCACCTCGAGCATGGCGGAGCGCGTCTGGCGCGCTATCACAGCCAGCGGAATGGTACCGAGCACAATTGTCGGCAGCACCAGATGGCGCAATACCGAGCGAAATGCATCCCATTTGCCGTAGAGTAAGGTGTCGATGGTCATGAAGCCGGTGATCGGCTTGAAGAAGTACTGCAGGTCGATGCGGCCATTGACCGGTGTCCAGCCGAGATAGCCGGAGAAAAAGATGATGAGCAGCAGGCCCCACCAGAAGATCGGCATGGAGTAGCCGACGAGCGCCGTGCCCATCAACGACTGGTCGAACCACGAGCCGCGCTTGACGGCCGCGAAGATGCCGGCCGGAATGCCGAGCACCATGGCGAAAATCATGGCGAAGAATGACAGTTCCAGCGTCGCCGGGAAGAGCGTCTTGAACTCCTCGAGCACCGGGCGCTTGGACGAAATCGAGACGCCGAAATCGCCGGTCACGACCTCACCGACATAGCGTGTGTATTGCTGCCAGATCGGCAGATTGTAGCCGAACTGCTCCTTGAGCTCTTCGTAGCGCGCCGGCGCCACGCCGTGTTCGCCGGCCATGGCAAGGATAGGATCGCCGGGCAGCAGCCTGACGAACGCGAAGGCGCAGATCGTGATGCCGACCAGCGTCGGGATCAAAAGTGCAATTCGGTGGAGGATATATTTTAGCATGATGTAGGGGGGCGGCGCTTCATTGCGCCGCCCCGCTCTATAGTCTTATTCGGCCTTGTCAACGCCGTCGAAGCGGTGAATGCCGAGCGGATCCATCTTGAAACCGCTGACATTGTTGCGCACGACCGCATAGACTTGACTGTGGACCAGCAGGAAGGCGGGCGCTTCCTTGGCGAAGATCACCTGCGCCTGCTCATAGAGCTTGGAGCGCTCGGCCTGGTCGCTGGTCTTCTTGGCCTTCTGAATCAGATCCTCGAAGTCCTTGTCGCACCAGCTCGAGTAGTTCGACACGCCGATGGCCGAGCAGGCGAACAGGGTGGCGAAGAAGTTGTCCGGATCGCCATTGTCGCCGGTCCAGCCGATCTGGAAGGCGCCTGGACGGTCCTTCTTCTTGCCTTCCGAGCGATACTTGGTCCACTCGTAGTTGACGATCTCCGCCTTGACGCCGACCTTGGCCCAGTCGGCCTGGATCAGTTCGGCGGCGCGCTGGAAGTTCGGATTGTAGGGACGAACGCGGTCGGATGCCCAGAGCTGGATTTCCTTCAGCCCGGCAGCCTCAAGTACCTTCTTGGCCGCTTCCGGATTGTAGGCGTCGGTCTTCACATCCTTGTTCCACGACCACATGGTCGGCGGGATCAGGTTTTCAGCGGGCGTGGCGCCTGCATCCTGGAACAGCGACTTGATCAACGCTTGCCGGTCGATCGCCTGGTTGAGCGCATGGCGCACCTCAGGCTTGTCGAGCGGCGGGATGGTGGTGTTATAGCTCATATAGCCGATGTTCAGGCCGGCCTGATCCATCAGGGTCACGTCCTTATTGGCCTTAATGGTGGCGATGTCGGCCGGGTTCGGATAGGGCGCGATGTCGCATTCGCCGGCAAGCACTTTCTGGGTGCGGGCGGTGGCGTCAGGCGTGATGGCGAAGACGAGATCGTCGATCTTCTCCTTGCCCTTGAAGTAGTCTGGGTTGGCCGCATAGCGGATGACCGAATCCAGCTGGTAGTCGACGAACTGGAACGGGCCGGTGCCGATCGGCTTGGTCGAGAAGTCGGCCATCTTGCCGTCCTTCGCCAGCTGGTCGGCATATTCCTTCGACACGATCGAAGCAAAGTCCATGCCGAGGTTAGCCAGCATCGGCGCGTTCGGCTCGGTCAGCGTCAGCTTGACGGTCAGATCGTCGACCTTCTCCCACTTGGCGACATATTTCGGCATGTCCATGCCGGTGTAATAGTCCCAGGTCAGGTTCGGCAGATACTTGTCGCCGTTCCAGGGATTCTGTTTGTTGAACTGGCGATCGAAGGAGAAGACGACGTCATCGGCATTCAGGTCGCGCGTCGGCTTGAAATAGTCGGTGGTCTGGAACTTCACGCCCGGATGCAGGTGGAAAGTATAGACCAGGCCGTCGTCCGAGATGTCCCACTTGTCGGCAAGGCCGGGCTCGACCTCGGTGCCGCCATGCTTGAACTCGACCAGGCGCGAATAGACGGTGCGCGACGAGGCATCGAAGTCGTTGCCGCCGGTCGTGGTACCCGGATCAAAATTGGCAGGCGATGCTTCCGAGCAATAGACGAGCGTCTTTGCATTGGCCATGCCGCCCAGGACGCTTGCGGCCAGCAACGCGGCCGCAAAAGCGAGTTTCTTTTTCATTGAGCACTCCCTGATGTTCTTCCAAGCCCCTCTAGCAGGCTCGCGAAGCGCGCATATAAGCACCGTTTTTCCGGCTTTGGAACACCCCGTTTGCTTACCCCTCGGGAAGCAGGAAAAAAATCCGCCATTTTGCTAAAAGGCAGAAAAAATTAGCAGTTTTTTCCACTCACGAGATTATTAACGACCGCATTTTTTTATTGATCTGGCATCTGACGACATGGATGCCGCATCCACCTTCATCCGATCGTCGATGTCGAAAGATGCCGGTTCCAAGTGTCGGCGGCGGGAAAGATTTTCGACGGCAAATCTTTCGGCGGCTTGCCGCAAGGGCAAGACTTGCACCGCCGCCGATAGAGGCAATACATAGATGGATATGCTGGCGGCACGGAGGACGTCTCTGTCAATTCGGAGGCGGGCGCGGCATAGGCGACCGAAACGGGCGAACAGGAATTGTCGAGGAGGAACGGGTGGCGAAAGCATCAAAGGCGCCGGTGAAAGCGTCGGCAAAGGCAGTCTCGAAACCAGCCGCCGCCGACGGGCAAGGCAAAGCTGGCGCCAAGGCCGCGACCGCCAGGACAGGCGCAAAACCTGCCAAGACGGTACCGGCGGCAAAGGCGGCCACCGCCAAGGCCATCGCGAAGCCGGCGGCGAAAGCCACCCCGGCAAAGGCCTCTGCGACCAGGATTTCTGCGACGAAGACTCCGGCGAAGGCTGCTCCCGCAAAGACTTCTCCCGCAAAGACCGGGACAACGAAGGCCACATCCCCAGCAAAGGCAGCGCCGCCATCGAAACCGGCGACGGCTGACACCAAGCGGTTGCCGAAGGCGCTCACGGAACTTGCCGCCGGCCTGCCCGAAAAGCCGTGGCTCAAGAGCTATCCGAAAAATGTCCAGGCCGAGATCGGGGTGTTGCCCTACAGTTCGATCGGCGATTTCCTGGTCGCCGCCTGCAAGCAGTTTTCCGCCCAGCCGGCCTTCACCTGCATGGACAAATCCATCAGCTACGCAGATGTCGAGCAGCTGTCGGCGGCCTTCGGTGCCTATCTGCAATCGAAGGGGCTGCAAAAGGGTGCGCGCGTCGCCGTGATGATGCCTAACGTTCTGCAATATCCGGTGGCGATGATGGGCATCCTGCGCGCCGGCTATGTCGTGGTGAACATCAATCCGCTCTACACGCCGCGCGAGCTGGAGCACCAGCTCAAGGATTCCGGCGCACAAGCCATCGTCATCCTGGAGAACTTCGCCAACACGTTGCAGGCGGTAATCGCCAGGACCGCGGTCAAGCATGTCGTGGTGGCGGCCATGGGCGACATGCTCGGCGGCCTCAAGGGCACGATCGTCAACTTCGTGGTGCGCCGCGTGAAGAAGATGGTGCCGGCATGGTCGCTGCCCGGGCATGTCAAGTTCAACGCGGCGATGAAGGCCGGCGCCGGCCTTGGCTTCAAGCCGGCCAAGGTTGCGGCCGACGATGTTGCCTTCCTGCAATATACGGGCGGCACCACGGGCGTGTCGAAAGGCGCCACGCTGCTGCACCGCAATGTGCTCTCCAATGTCGTGCAGAACGCACAGTGGATGGAAGACGCCTATACGATCAAGCCGAAACCGGCACACCCGAACTTCATCTGCGCGCTGCCGCTCTATCATATCTTCGCGCTGACGGTGAACGCACTGATGGGCATGCAGCAAGGCGCCCGCAACGTGCTCATTCCCAACCCGCGCGATATTCCAGCCTTCGTCAAGGAACTCCAGAAGTATCCGGTCCACATCTTTCCCGGCCTCAACACGCTGTTCAACGCGCTGCTCAACAATGAGGACTTCCGCAAACTCGACTTCAAGCCGCTGGTGCTGACACTGGGCGGCGGCATGGCGGTGCAGAAGGGCGTCGCCGAACGTTGGAAGGCTTTGACCGGTTGCCCTGTCACTGAAGGCTACGGCCTCTCGGAAACCTCGCCGGTGGCGACGGCCAACAAGTTCAGTTCCGGCGACTTCACCGGCACGATCGGCCTGCCCTTGCCGTCGACGGAAATCGCCATCCGCGACGATGACGGCAACAATTTGCCGCTGGGCGAGGTCGGCGAGATCTGCATCCGGGGACCGCAGGTGATGGCGGGTTACTGGAACCGGCCTGACGAGACCGCCAAGGTGATGACCAAGGACGGCTACTTCAAGTCAGGCGACATGGGCTTCATGGACGAGCGCGGCTACACCAAGATCGTCGATCGCAAGAAGGACATGATCCTGGTCTCGGGCTTCAACGTCTATCCCAACGAGCTCGAGGAGGTCGTGGCGATGCATCCAGGCGTGCTCGAAGTCGCGGCGATCGGCGTGCCAGACGAGCATTCGGGCGAAGTGCCGAAGCTGTTCATCGTCAAGAAGGATCCAGCCCTGACCGTGGAAGCCATCGCCGCTTTTTGCCGCGAAAACCTGACCGGCTACAAACGGCCCAAATATATCGAGTTCAGGACCGAATTGCCGAAGACGCCGGTCGGCAAGATCCTGCGGCGGGCATTGCGCGCCTGATGCAGGTCGCCCAAAAGTGACCTCGGTTTTGGAAAAACGACATGCACCAAAACAAAGAGCTGAAGCGCAGCGCGCTTTAACGGGGGAAGATTTCGTCGGCGACGAGGCGCCGGGCAAGGATTTGCCAAGCCGCCCGCGCCTCGACCCGGCGGAGTTCATCAAGGCGAACATGGGCCTTGTTCCTGTGCTGGCGCTTCCCGAAATCCGGTTCTACACCGCCCATCCGGGCAGCGGGCTGAGACGCCTCGTCGACCCCGAAGACGATGCTGACGCGGACGACGACACGCCGGAGCCGCAGCCGCCCTACTGGGCCTATGCATGGGCCGGTGGTGCGGTGCTGGCACGCCACATCCTCAACCATCCGAAGACGGTGGCGGGCCGCCGCGTGCTGGACCTCGGCGCGGGTTCAGGCATTGTCGGCATTGCCGCTGCCAAAGCCGGCGCAAGCGAGGTGATAGCCGCCGAGATCGACCGCAACGGTGTCGCCGCTATCGGCCTCAACGCGGCGGCCAACGGGGTCGAGATCACTATCGTGCACCAGGATATCACCATGGGCTCGCCGCCGGCCGTCGACCTCGTGCTTGCCGGCGACGTGTTCTACGGCCGTGAGGTCGCCCTGCGGGTTATCCCGTTCCTCGACCGCTGCCTGGCAGCCGGCATCGAGGTGCTGGTCGGCGATCCCCGTCGCCATGACCTGCCGCTGTCCCGGCTGCGACTGCTCGCCGAATATCAGGTGCCGGATTTCGGTGACGCGAAAGACGCCGCGCTGAAGCCGAGCGGCGTCTTTCGTTTCGAGGCCGAGACCGCACCAGCGCTGGCGGGAGCGATCAAACCGTCTCCTTGACCCGGGCCGACAGGAAGTCCGGCAGATCGGCAACGGAATCGAGAACGACGTCGGCAATGCCAGCCAGCGACTCACGCGTGCCGGTGCCGGAGAGCACGCCCACCGCCAGGCCGCAGCCGCCGGCGCGCGCCATTTCGAGATCGTGGCGGTTGTCACCGACCATGGCGACCTCAGCCGGCTTCAGGCCGGTAAGGTCGCAAAAGGCCTGGATGGTGTCGGGCGCGGGTTTGGGATTGGCCACCGCGTCATAACCATAGGCCGCGTCGAACAGCTGGGCGACGCCCAGCGTGACCAAGGTCTTTTCCGCGCCGCTGGTCGAATCGTTGGTGGCGACCCCAAGCCGGTAGGATCTTTTGTGCAGCACCGCCAGCGTGTCGACCACGCCCGGCAGCGCCACCGCCATCGCCGAGCCCTGCACCGAGGTGATTTCGTTGAAGCGGGCGACGGCCAGCATCTGGTCTTCGTCGGACAGACGCGGGAACCACAGCTCGACCACATCCATATTGGTGCCCGAGGCAAAGATCGAATCGGGCTTGAAGCGGCGGCTGGCGAAATCGAAGCCGGCGGCCGCAAGCAGCCTGTCGGCCTTCCAGCGGTCCCCGTCGGAGGCGTCCATGGCCATGAAATCGGCGACGCCGAGCCAGGTCGCGTTGAAGTCGACAAGTGTCCCGTCCTTGTCGAACAATATCCCCTTGATGTCTGCCAAATCAGTCACTCCGAACCACGCAATTGGTGGATGCGTTCCACAAGGCCCCTGGTCGAGGCGTCCCGGTTTGCGGCGCTTTCCTTGCCTTCCACGACAGGCAGCAGGCCGGTCGCCAGCTCCTTGCCGAGCTCGACGCCCCACTGGTCGAAGGAATTGATGTTGAACAGCGTGCCCTCGACGAAGACGCGGTGCTCATAGAGCGCGATCAGCCGCCCGAAAGTGCGCGGGTCGAGCTTGCGATAGAGGATGGTCAGCGAAGGCCGGTTGCCGGAGAAGACACGATGCGGCGCTATTTTGTCGACATCGGCCGGCTTCATGCCCTTGGCCAGCATCTGCGCGCGCGCCTCGTCCAGCGTGCGGCCCTTCATCAGGGCTTCCGATTGCGCCAGGCAATTGGCGAGCAGCAAATCATGCTGATGCTTGAGCTCCGGCTCATGGCCGACGGCCGCGGCAAGGAACTCGACCGGGATGAAGTCGGTGCCCTGGTGCAGCAGCTGGAAGAAGGCGTGCTGGCCATTGGTGCCCGGCTCGCCCCAGACCAGCGGCCCGGTCGGCGTCGCCACGGGCGTGCCGTCGAGGGTGACGCCCTTGCCGTTCGATTCCATATCGAGCTGCTGCAGATAGGCCGGCAGCCGGGACAGCCGCTGGTCATAGGGGATGACCGCGCGGGCCGGATAGCCGCAGATCACACGATGCCACCAGCCGACCAGGCCGAGAAGCGCCGGCAGGTTCCCGGCGAGCGGCGCAGTGCGGAAATGCTGGTCCATCTCGTGCGCGCCATCGAGGAAGGCGCGAAAATTCCTGGGACCGACGGCGATCATGACGGGCAGGCCGATCGCGCCCCAGACCGAATAGCGGCCGCCGACCCAGTCCCAGAAACCGAAGACGCGGTCCGCCTCGATGCCAAACTTGGCCACCAGGTCGAGCGCGGTCGAGACGGCGGCGAAATGCTTGCCGACCGCCTGCTTGCCGAGCGCCTTCTGCACCCAGTCGCGCGCCGTCTGCGCATTGGTCATCGTCTCGACCGTGGTGAAGGTCTTGGAGGCGACGATGAACAGCGTGGTTTCGGCGGACAGGCCTTTCAGCGTGTCATGGATATGGGCGCCGTCGATGTTGGAGACGTAGTGCGCGCGCGGCCCGTCATGATAGGGCGCCAGCGCCAGCGTCGCCATGGCCGGGCCGAGGTCGGAGCCGCCAATGCCGATGTTGACGATGTCGGTGATCTTCTTGCCGGTGGCACCTAGCGCCTTGCCGGAGCGGATGGCATCGGCGAAGGCGCCCATCGCGTCGAGCACGGAAAGGACATCGGCCTTGACGTCCTGGCCGTCGACCGTGACGCCCGTGCCGCTGAGATTGCGCAGCGCCGTGTGCAGCACGGCGCGGTCTTCGGTGATGTTGATCTTCTTGCCGGCGAACATGGCGGCGCGGCGGCCCTCGAGATCGGCGGCAGCGGCGAGCTTTTCCAGCAAGTCCATGGTGGTTGCGTCGACGGCGCATTTCGACCAGTCGAGCAAAAGGTCGCCGTCGGTGGCTGTGAATGCCTGGAAACGCTGTGGATCGGCGGCGAAGGCCTGGCGCATGCTGGCAGGTGCCGCCGAGCGATGATCGCGCAAGGCGGCAAGCTGTTTCTGGAAGGCTGATTTATCCACTGGCGGGGAGCTCCTGGCGTTTTTCGACGTATTTTATCAGACCGGATGTTTCCGGCGCGTGTCGTCGCGACAAACCTATTGAGCCGAATTCCGTGCGGTCAATACGCGGCGATGCCGCATCGCATCACGATGCGATGACACAATGTGTCACTTGGGGCGGCCGCAGGGCCCGATTTTGGTTGAAGGATCACTGGCATAAATCCCAAAGATCAGAAAAATTGATTGGCGCAACCCCTTGTGCCACCCATACACTCGACTGGTCCAGCCAAATGAAAATGGCTGGCCATCCGAGGAAGATTTCCCATGCCACAGCGCAACGACACGGCCATATGGTCCGGCCTGTTCCGGATTTCGGCCGAATCCGGCCAAACCCTGCAGGCGCAGATCCGCCAGGCCATCGTGGCCGCCATTCTCGACCGGCAGATCGCCGCTTCGATGCCGCTTCCCTCCTGCCGCATCCTGGCTGAAAAACTAGGCGTCGCACGCGGGACGGTGGTTCTGGCCTTCCAGCAGCTCGTCGACCAGGGGTTCCTGGTGGCGCGCGAGCGGCGCGGCCATTTCGTCAATCCCGACGTGCTGGCAACACCGGCCAAGCCGCACCAGAAGGCGCCCGACCAGGCCAATGAGATCGACTGGAAGGCGCGTCGGCAGATCGCCGCCAGCGACATGCCGCCGCCGGCCAAGCACGAGAACTGGATCAAGTCGTCCTACCCGTTCGTCTACGGCCAGTTCGACCCGGCGCTGTTCCCGACCGCCGAATGGCGCGAGTGCAACCGCATGGCGCTGGCGGTGCTCGAAATCCGCAACTGGGCGTCCGACATGGTCGATCGCGACGATCCGCTGCTGATCGAGCAGATCCAGGCGCGGCTCTTGCCCCGGCGTGGCATCTTCGCCAATCCCGACGAGATCATCGTCACGCTGGGCGCCCAGAACGCGCTCTACATGCTGGCTTCGCTGCTGATGACCAAGGGCTCGAAGGTGGCGATGGAAGATCCGGGCTACCCCGACGCACGCTCGATCTTCCGGCTTGCGGGCGCCGACATCCAGCCGGTGCCGGTCGACCAGTCCGGCATCGTAACCTCTTCTATCCCCAATGATTCCGGCTTCGTCTTCGTCACTCCGAGCCACCATTGCCCGACCATGGTGCCGTTGTCGGCCGAGCGGCGGCAGGATCTTCTGGCGCGCGCCAACCGGCACAACCAGATCATCATCGAGGACGGCTATGACAGCCAGCTTCTCGACGAGGCGCCGCAGCAGGCGCTGAAGAGCCTCGATCGTTCCGGCCGCGTCGTCTATGTCGGCTCGATGTCGAAGACGCTGGCTCCCGGTCTGCGACTTGGCTACATCGTCGCCTCGGCTGGACTAATCTCGGAGCTGAGGGCCTTGCGCCGCTTCATGCTGCGCCATCCGCCGGCCAACAACCAGCGTGCCGTGGCGCTGTTCCTGTCGCTCGGCCATCACGAGGCATTGGTGCGGCGTCTGTCGAGCGCCTTCGACGAGCGGCGCAAGCGTCTGGTCCATGCGATTTCCGCTTTCCTGCCGGAATGGCGCTCGACCGACTCTGCTGGCGGCACGTCGCTCTGGCTCGAAGGTCCGCGCGGCACGGATTCCCGCGGATTGGCCGAGGCCGCGGCCTCGCGCAGCGTGATCATCGAGCCGGGAGACCGCTTCTTCGACCGCACCGAAAAGCCTTCGCGTTTCATGCGGTTGGGCATTTCCTCGATCGCGCTGCAGCATATCGAGCCAGGCATCCGGGAACTGGCCACCGCTGCCGGACGCAGGCCTGCCGCCGCCTGATCCACTTACCCGATCTGTTGAACGGAGCCGCACAATCGCGGCTCCGTTTCCTTTAGCGCTGGCATATGCAACCACACCGACTGGCCCATGGTCTGTGCCAATGCCGGCGGCATAGTCGTGGCACAAAGGGGAAGAAGCAGCCGATGGTGGACCAACCGCCGCCCTGCTTCCGAGAAAAGGTGGAGTGCCTCCATGTCAGTGGTTCTTGAAAAACAGGAAGCGGCGGCGGATCAGCGCTCGCGCCGCTCCGGTGGACGCGAAGCGCGCCGTGCGATGCGGGCAGCGCCGCTCGCCGACGACATCAGGCCGGTGCGCGCCGGCCTCGAGGGCGGCAGCTACGGACCGTTACGCGGCAACGACCAGGAGCGCATCCACGAAGCGGTGCTGACACTGCTGGAGACGGTCGGTTTCGCCAATGCCATCCCCTCCTGCATCGAGGCGCTGACCAAGGCCGGCGCCACCTATGGCGACGACGGCCGCATCCGTTTCCCGCGCACGCTAGTGCTCGAGACCATCAAGAAGGCGGCACGCAATTTCACCTTGCACGGCCAGGACCCGAAACACGATATGGTGATCCAGGGCAAGCGCGTGCACTACGGCACGGCCGGTGCCGCCGTGCATCTGGTCGATGTCGAGAAGCGCGAATATCGCGAATCGCTGCTGCAGGACATCTATGACGCCGCCCGCATCGTCGACGGGCTCGACAACATCCATTTCTTCCAGCGGCCGATGGTGCCGCGCGACATTCCCGATCCGCTCGAAATGGACTTCAACACACTCTATGCCTGCGTGATGGGCACGTCCAAGCATGTCGGCACCTCGTTCACAGTGCGCGAGAACGTGCAGCCGGCGCTGGAAATGCTCTATGCCATTGCCGGCGGCGAGGAGAATTTCCGCGCCCGGCCGTTCGTGTCGAACTCCAACTGCTTCGTCGTGCCGCCGATGAAATTCGCCGAGGACGCCTGCGGCGTGCTCGAGGCCTGCGTCGAGGGCGGCATCCCGATCCTGCTTTTGTCGGCCGGACAGGCCGGCGCGACCGCTCCGGCGGCGATTGCCGGTGCCGTGGTGCAGGCCGTGGCCGAAGTGCTGGCCGGATTGGTCTATGTCAACGCCATCAAGCCGGGGCATCCGGCAATCTTCGGCACCTGGCCGTTCGTGTCGGACCTGCGGACCGGCGCCATGTCGGGCGGCTCGGCCGAACAGGCGGTGCTGACCGCGGCCTGCGCGCAGATGGCGCAATTCTACGATCTGCCGGGCGGTTCGGCCGCCGGCATGACGGATTCGAAACTGCCCGACATCCAGTCCGGCTACGAAAAGGGCATCACCGACGTGATGGCCGGCCTTGCCGGGCTCAACCTCGTCTATGAATCGGCCGGCATGCATGCCTCGCTGCTCGGCTTCTGCCTGGAAAGCCTGATCATCGACAATGACATGCTCGGCCATTGCCTGCGCTGCGTGCGCGGCATCGAGGTGACCGACGAAGCTCTGTCGATCGATACCATCGCCGAAGTCTGCCTGAATGGGCCGGGCCACTATCTCGGCAACGAGCAGACGCTGCGACTGATGCAGACCGAATATTTCTACCCGGCCGTCGGCGACCGGTTTTCGCCGAAGGAATGGAACGAGAAGGGCCGTCCCGACATATTGCAGCGCGCGATCATCGAGAAGAAGCGCATCCTAGCCGAGCGTTTCCCGCGCCATGTCCCAAAACCGCTCGACGACAAACTGCGCGCCCGCTTCGGCGACATGATCAAGCTGCCGCGCGCCGATATGGGCGGGTAGCCGGTTTGCAGACCGGCATCATCGCCTGAATATCAACATGTCCTAGTCGGCGCCCAGACCGTAGCGCTCGACGACCTCGGCGCTGATCAATTTGGCATGCAGTGCCATCAGCACGATCTGCGCGTCGAAACTGTCGCCGGCTTCCACCGCGGCCTCGATGCGGTGTTCGACGTCCTGCCGCTGCTGCAAGCCTTGCGAGCGTTCAAAGGTTTCCGGACCGGCAATGCAATAGCTGAACAGCCGCGCCACTTCCGGATAGGCCTGTGGCGGCGGCTCGTCGGGCCAGCGATCCTTCATCAGATTGACGATTGTGAGTTTCACGCCCTCCGGCACGAGGGCGGGATGCAGGTCGGCGCCGCGCAAGGCGGTATCGAGCTGCCTCAGATCGCCCGAGCGTCCGAACATGCCGAGAAAGCCGAGGGAAGAGCGTCGTTGCGCCATGATGTTCCAATCCGTCTCCAACCACTTAAGTGGTCGGAAAGCGGAATACAAAGCAGGCAGACATCTAGCCACCCGCCGCCAGCAGCAAGACGCCAGCCAGAGCCGATCCGGCGAGCGTCGGCAGCATGCCGATCTTGAGCTTCAGGATGGCGATCATCGCGGCGCAGGAAAGCAGCGCCGCACGCCAGTCTATCGACGAAAGCACCGGCACATTCATGCCGAGGCTCACTGCGTGCACCTCACGGAAAACGACGTGCAAGGCAAACCACAAAGCGAGATTCATGATGACGCCGACAACAGCGGCGGTGATCGCGCCTAGCGCCGCCGACAAGGCCCTGTTGCCGCGCAGGGCCTCGATATAGGGCGCGCCAAGGAATATCCAGAAGAAGCACGGTGTGAAGGTCACCCACAGGGTCAGCAGCGCTCCGAGCGATCCGCCAAGCAACGGGTTCAGCGACCCGGAGTGGCGGAACGCGGCGATGAAACCGACAAACTGCAGCACCAGGATGAGTGGGCCGGGCGTCGTTTCGGCAAGCCCAAGACCATCGACCATTTCACCGGGAGCCAGCCAGCCGAAGGACTGGACGGCTGCCTGCGCGACATAGGCCAGCACCGCATAGGCGCCACCGAAGGTGACGACCGCCATCAAGCTGAAGAACCGGCCTATCTCGGTCCACACACTGGCGGAGCCGGTGAACCACCAGATCAGGAGAACCGGTCCGAGCCAGATCGGCAGCCAGATCGCGACAGTGCGCGGCGCATGCCATCTGGTCGGTTTGACATGGGACAGTTCGCCGCGCTCGAACATCAGGTCGACCGCGCCCTTGATATCGGGACCATCATCCTTGCCGTGCGCCGAACCGGAGAAGAGACCAGGAGCGAGGCGGTCCCCCAGCCATCCTGTCAGGCCAGCGAGCAGGATGATGAGCGGGAACGGCACATTCAAGGCGTAGATGGCGATGAAGGCCGCGACCGCGATCGACACCATGGCCGGGTTTTTCAGGGCGCGCCGTCCGATCCGGATCACCGCCTCGATGACGATGGCAAGCACCGCCGCCTTCACCCCAAGGAAAAGCGCCTCGACGAGCGGAATGTCGCCATAGAGCATATAGAGGCTGCTCAAGATCAGCATGACGAGCGCGCCGGGCACGACGAACAGGATGCCGGCGACAAGGCCGCCGATCGTCCTGTGCAGCAGCCAGCCGATGTAGATGGCGAGTTGCTGGGCCTCCGGGCCAGGCAACAGCATGCAATAGTTCAGCGCATGCAGGAAACGCTGTTCGCCGATCCAGCGCCGTTCCTCGACCAGTTCCCTGTGCATCAGGGCGATCTGCCCGGCCGGCCCGCCGAAGCTGAGCAGTCCGATCTTCGCCCAGACCTTTACGGCTTCGGCAAAGGTCGGCGCAGCCGGCGCCTCGACATTCCCCGACCTGTGCGCAGGCACAACGGCGCTCATGACGGTTTACCTGCGCTGGGCCAATTGTGCGTTTCCTCGGTGGCGTCGCGGCACCAGCGGAAGAACGCATCATAGAGCAGCATGCCTGCTTCCAATTGTTCCAGATCGTCACGAAACATCCGCGACAGGCCAAGCGAGGCAGCCAGAAAGCCGGCGGCCTGGGGCACCAGATCGAGCCTTGCGGTGTCGGCAGCGCGCACGATCGCGGCAAGGCGGTCGAGCGCGGTGGATTCCAGTCCGAATTCTTCGATCATCGTATCGAAGGTGCAGCGTTCACCGCGATGGCTCCAGAACACATTGTCGATGTCGAAAGGCACGGCCTGAAAGCGGTCGGCGACAGCAGGCACTTCGGCCGCCTCGACAAACAGGAAGACCGCGCGGGGATCAACGAAACGCCGGATCAGCCAGGGGCAAGCGATGCGGTCGACCTTCGGGCGTGACCGCGTCACCCATACGGTGCGGCCCTTTTCGTCGCGCGGCGGCAATTTGTCGGTGCTGACCAAAAGCCCGTCTGCCTCGCGCCAGGCTTCGAACCCGCCTTCAAGGGATTCGGCGGGAATCCCCTCATGGCGCAGCCATGCGGCGACACCTTGCGAGAGCTTCAGGCCTTTCTGGCAGACGACCACCACAGGCTTGCCGGCGAAATCGGGCGCCCAGGTCGAAACGGTTTTGAAGTCGCGCCGGATCGAGGCCGGCAGCAGGCGCGGATCGGCGTCGAAATCCTCATCGATGCGAACATCGATGATTACCGGGACTCCCGGCAGGCCGACCAGACGGGACAGTTGCGATACGGTGATAGCGGTTGTTGACGGCATGGCGTCCACCTCCTGATAGAGAAGCTTGGACGCGAACGTTGGGCTGACGCCTCACGGGGTCGTCGCGATGCACCCCTTGTCATGATCGTGGATTTGTTGGGCGCGCTTGTCAAGGACGATGAACGGCGGCTTGATCCGGATCAGGCCGCCGTTCGTCGTTATGTAAGCATCCGCGAACAGATGCCGGTAATCGGGAGCAATCAGTGATTGTCCCTGGGCACACCCCTGGTGTGCGCGACATCCTGGTATTTCACCGCCGGCTTCAACACCATGCCCTGGTCGAACTGGTCTACCATGCCGCGCTGGATTTCCTGCCACGGCGTCTGGTGCTGCGGATAGTGGTAGCCGCCATTGCCCTGCAGCGCCGCGCGCCGCTTGGCGATCTCTTCGTCGCTGACCAGAATGTTGGCAGTGCCCTTGTTCAGGTCGATGCGGACGCGGTCGCCTGTCTTGAGCAGCGCCAGTCCGCCGCCAATGGCAGCTTCCGGCGAGGCGTTGAGGATCGACGGCGAGCCCGACGTGCCCGACTGGCGGCCGTCGCCGATACAGGCCAGCGCATGGATGCCCTTCTTGATGAGATAGGCCGGCGGCTGCATGTTGACGACCTCGGCACCGCCGGGATAGCCGACCGGGCCGGCGCCGCGCATGAACAGGATCGTGTGTTCATCGATGCCTTGCGCCGGATCGTCGATGCGGGCGTGGTAATCCTCCGGGCCGTCAAAGACCATGGCGTTGCCTTCGAAAGCTTCCGGGTCCTTCGGATTGGAGAGGTAGCGCTCGCGGAACTCCGGCGAGATACCGCTGGTCTTCATGATCGCCGAATCGAACAGATTGCCGCTGAGGTTGATGAAGCCGGCATTGACCTTCAGCGGCTTGTCGACGGTGCGGATTACGTCGGCGTTTTCGACCACCGCCGCCTTGCAATTGTCGCCGATCGACTTGCCATTGGCGGTCAGGGCATCGGGATGCGGCAACAGCCCGCCCTTCATCAGCTCGGCCACGACGGCCGGCACGCCGCCGGCGTGATGGTAGTCCTCGCCGAGATACTCGCCCGTCGGCTGCAGGTTGACGATGAGCGGCACCTTGAGGCCGATCGCCTGCCAGTCGTCATTGTCGAGCGGCACGCCGAGATGGCGGGCAATGGCGTTGAGATGAATCGGCGCGTTGGTCGAGCCGCCGATCGCCGAATTGACGACGATGGCATTCTCGAAGGCCTTGCGCGTCATGATGTCCGACGGCTTCAAATCCTCATGCACCATGTCGACGATGCGCTTGCCGGTCTCGTAGGCGATCTGCCCGCGCTCGCGGTAAGGCGCCGGGATGGCGGCCGAGCCCGGCAACTGCATGCCGAGCGCCTCGGCCAGCGAATTCATCGTGGTGGCGGTGCCCATCGTGTTGCAGTAGCCGGTGGAGGGCGCCGAGGAGGCGACGATATCCATGAACTCGTCATAGTCGATCTCGCCGGCCGACAGGCGCTGGCGCGATTCCCAGACGATGGTGCCGGAACCGGTGCGCTTGCCCTTGTGCCAGCCGTTGAGCATCGGGCCGACCGACAGCGCGATGGCCGGGATGTTGACGGTGGCGGCCGCCATGAGCAGCGCCGGCGTCGTCTTGTCGCAACCGATGGTCAGCACGACGCCGTCGAGCGGATAGCCATAGAGCACCTCGACGAGGCCGAGATAGGCAAGGTTGCGGTCAAGGGCCGCGGTCGGGCGCTTGCCGGTCTCCTGGATCGGATGGCAGGGGAATTCGAAGGGAATGCCGCCCATCGAGACGATGCCTTCGCGCACACGCTTGGCGAGCTCGATATGGTGGCGGTTGCACGGCGACAGATCCGAGCCGGTCTGGGCGATGCCGATCAACGGCTTGCCCGACATCAGCTCGGCACGCGTCAGCCCGTAATTCAGGTAACGCTCGAGATAGAGCGCCGTCATGCCTGGGTTGTCGGGGTTGTCGAACCACTCCTGCGAGCGGAATTTTTTCTTCTTGGTGGGGGCGCCGGCCATCACGGTCTCCGTATTTGTATGACAAATCGATATGACAACGCGTCAATGCAAGCAAGGGGCACGCGCGTCCCCAACCCGCACTTTGGTGCGATAGACACAACAGCGCCCCTGCGCTAGGGCTTCGAACCATTGTTTCCGGGAGGTTCTTGATGGCTTTGGTGATCGAAGGCGAGGAACGCATTGCCGCACCCCTGCAAAAAGTCTGGGAAGCGCTGAACGATCCCGAGGTTTTAAAGGCGACCATTCCCGGCTGCCAGAGCCTCGATATGAAGTCGCCGACCGAGATGGCGGCCACCGTGGTGGTGAAAATCGGACCGATCAAGGCGACCTTCAATGGCGAGGTGACGCTGAAAAATCTCAAGCCGCCGCATTCCTACACTATCCAGGGCGAAGGCAAGGGCGGCATTGCCGGCTTCGCCAAGGGCGGCGCCGACGTGACGCTGACCGAGGATGGAGCGGATGCCACTGTGCTCAAATACGCGGCAAAGGCCGAGGTCGGCGGCAAGATCGCCCAGCTCGGCAGCCGGCTGATCGAGTCCACGTCGAAAAAACTGGCTGGGCAGTTCTTTTCCAGCTTCGGCGAGAAGGTCGGCGGCTGAGCCGTCCCCGAGGGTTCACTCGAAGACGATGCTCGGCACCGCCGCTTCGGCGGCGCCGCGTTCCTCATTGACCCTGTCCCAGACCTTGGCGGCGATGTCGCGATAGATTTTCGCTTCGGCGCTATCGGGCTTCGACACAACCACCGGCGTCCCGGCATCCGAGCTTTCGCGGATGCCCATTTCCAGCGGCACTTCGCCGAGGAAGGTGACGCCGAGGCGCTCGGCCTCGCGGCGCGCGCCGCCATGGCCGAAAATGTCGTAGCGCTTGCCGGTGTCGGGCGCGATGAAATAGCTCATATTCTCGACAATGCCGAGCAGCGGCACGTCGACCTTCTTGAACATGTTCAGCCCCTTGCGGGCATCGATCAGCGCCAGATCCTGCGGCGTCGAGACGATGACGGCGCCGGCCAGCGGCACCTGCTGGGCCATGGTCAGCTGCGCGTCGCCGGTGCCGGGCGGCATATCGACGACGAGCACGTCGAGCCGGCCCCATTCGACCTCGCGCAGCATCTGGGTCAGCGCCGACATCACCATCGGCCCACGCCAGATCATCGGCGTCTCCTCATCGACGAGGAAGCCCATCGACATCACCTTGAGGCCGTAATTCTCCATCGGTTTCAGGATCTTGCCGTCGACCGTCTGCGGCCGGCCGTGGATATTGAGCAGCTTCGGCATGGACGGGCCGTAAATGTCGGCATCGAGCACGCCGACCCGCAAGCCGTTGGCGGCAAGGCCAAGCGCCAGATTAACGGCGGTGGTCGACTTGCCGACACCGCCTTTGCCCGAGGCAACCGCGATAATCGCCTCGATGCCGGGCACGCCACGCTTGCCCGAGCTGTGCGAGGCCGGCGCCTGCGGCGCGGGACGCTGGGGGGTCGCCGGCGGTGCCGGCCTGGGTGCGGGGCGCGCGGGCACCGGCGCCTCCATGCCGCCGCCCTTTTTCTCCGCCGTCAGTGCGACGACGGCGCCGGCGACGCCGGGAATTGCCTTCACCACTCGCTCGGCGGCGGCGCGCAGTGGCTCCATTTCCTGTGCCCTGGCGGCGGGAACGGTGATCGAGAAGAACACTTTCGAATCGGCGATGAAAATCTCCGAAACCATGCCGAGATCGACGATGTTGCCGGTGAAGTCCGGCCCGTTGACCGTCTTCAGGCGCTCGGTGACGATTTCCTTGGTGACGGACATGATCTTTCCTCGGCGTTTGGCCATGCAGATAGTGCAGTTTCCAACGAGAACCAAGCCGTGACGCAAAGGCTTGCCCGGCGTGCCGCGGAAAACGACCGATGTTGTCGGATTCTTGCCGGATGACGCGTCTGGCCGATTGCCGATGGCCAAACGGGCCGCTTGCCCTATTTCGGTTGCCTGAACGAGGACACGACAATGCGGGAAGGAGACGGTCATGCTCGAAAACAGCAACGCAACGGCCAATCTCGCCGTCAAGGATCTGGCAAAGGCAAAGGCCTTCTATGAAGGCACGCTAGGCCTTAAGCAGGTCGACGACATGGGCGGCGAGCTTGTCGTCTACAAAAGCGGCGACACGCTCATCAATGTCTACCATTCCCAATTCGCAGGTACCAACAAGGCGACGGCGGTGACGTGGACGGTGGGCGATCAGATCGAGACTGTCGTGAAATCACTGAAATCGAAAGGCGTTGTCTTTGAGCATTACGAAATGCCCGGCCTGACGATCAAGGGCGACATCCATGTCGGCCAAGGCATGAAGGTCGCATGGTTCAAGGACCCGGACGGCAACATCCTGAACCTGGTCGACAAATAGGCTTCGGCGCTTCGCGTGATCGGGACCGCCGCGGGGCCGCTCACTCGAAGGCGAGTTCCAGACGCCTTTCAGCCTGGGCGACGACCCGGCATTTCGTCTCGAACCTATCCGCCCGGATGGCCAGCACGAACTGGCCGGGAATGCCGGAGATGTTCGACACGTCGATAGTGGCGCCATCCTCGCCAAGGCTGCGAACCGTGCAGTCGATGGTCGACATGCGGGCGTTGAAGACGATCTGTCCGGCCTTCAGCACCCTGCGCCGCGGCGGCGCCTGATCGCTCCCAGCGGAATTCCAGGCTGTGATCCGATTGCGGCCGGCGTGCTTCGAGCGGTACATGGCGGCGTCGGCGCGCTCGATCAGTTCCGGCAGGCCGCTGGTCGCCGGATCGAACGAGGCAACGCCGAAGCTGGCAGTGACCTGCATCTCCTGTGCGCCGTGCGTGATCCGCATGGTCTCGATGGTGCCGCGCAGCCGCTCTGCGGATTCAAGCGCACCGTTGCGACCGGTGTAGAGAAGCACCGCGAATTCCTCACCACCGACGCGTCCGAATATGTCGACGTCGCGCAAGGCGGCACCGCATTGCCGGCCCACGCCACTCAGAACCTTGTCGCCTGCGGCATGCCCGAAATTGTCGTTGACCGATTTGAAATGGTCGACATCGAAGACGATGCAGGAGAAATCGAAGCGCTGGCGCCGCGCAAGCGCAAATGCCTTGCCGCCCTGGTCGATGAAGGCCCGCCGCGACAGCACGCCGGTCACCGCGTCGCTGGAGGCATGCTGGCGCAGCTCCAGCTCATCCATGGCAAGATCGGCAAAATCCTGGAGGATTGCGATGTCGCGGTCGCTGAATTCCCGCGGGATATAGCCGATCGCGCAGACACTGCCGATGTTGTGGCCGTCGCGGCTTCGCAAAGGCACGCCTGCGTAGAAGCGGATATGCGGATCATTCCTGACCATCGGATTGTCGGCGAAACGGGGATCCTTGGTCGCGTCGGTGACGATCAGCGGCTCTTCCTGAAGGATCGTGTACTGGCAGAATGTGGCCTTGCGTTCGACTTCATTGATCGCCAGCCCCTCGCAGGCCTTGTACCATTGGCGGTGCCCGTCAATGACCGAGACGATGGCGATCGGGACATCGAAGACCATCTTGATCAAGCGCGCGATGCGGTCGAACGGCGCTTCGCGCGGCGTGTCCAAAACATCGAAGCGCTCGACGGCCAGGAGCCGCGCGGCCTCGCGCAGATCGTCGGCGGAAGGCGCTGGTATTTCCGGCGGATGCTCCTGGAGCATGCGAACCACCTATCTTCGGCGCCCCCGCCGCGATACCCGCATCGACCATGATGGCAAGCCAAATATTATCAATTGGTTATTGCTTTCTGTCGCCATTCACCGCCGCATGCGCGATGATCAACCGACGGCTCCGCCGCGCGATTTCGCGAGGCAAGCCAAAAAAGGCCCTGGCATGATCGACAAACTCGAATTCTTCATCGCGCTCGCCAAGGAAGAGCATTTCGGCCGAGCGGCGGAAGCGTGCGGGGTCACCCAGCCGACTCTGTCGGCGGGCATCAAGCAGCTGGAGGGTCAGCTCGGCGTCATGCTGGTCAATCGCGGATCGCGTTTCCAGGGGCTGACGCCGGAGGGCAAGCAAGTGTTGGTCTGGGCGCGCCGCATCGTCGGTGATTCAAGGAGCATGCGCGAGGAGATGCGCGCGGCGCGCCACGGCCTTTCCGGCCGCATCCGCATCGCCGCCATCCCGACCGCACTTGCCATGGTGGCGCGGCTGACGACGCCGTTTCGCGAAAAGCATCCGGGCGTCACCTTCTCGGTGCTGTCGCGCACCTCGATCGAAGTCTTGTCGCTGCTCGGCAATTTCGACATCGACGCCGGCATCACCTATCTCGACAATGAGCCGCTCGGGCGGGTGACCAGCGTGCCGCTCTATGACGAGCGCTATCAGCTGATCACGGCGGTCGGAAATCCCTATTCCGACCGCGACAAAGTGACATGGGCCGAGATCAGCCGGTTGCCGCTGTGCCTGCTGACGCCGGACATGCAGAACCGCCGCATCATCGACCAGCATCTGGCCGAGGCTGGCGTGCAGGTACGGCCGACGCTCGAATCCAATTCGATGATCGTGCTGTTCTCGCACATCCGCACCGGCAAATGGTCGTCGATCATGCCGCTCAACCTTGCGGAAACATTCGGCTTTTCAGAGCCGATCCGGGCCATTCCGATCGTCGAGCCCGACGCCAGTCACACGGTCGGCCTGGTGGCCGCGCCGCGCGAGCCGCACACGCCGCTGGTGCAGGCGCTGCTGGACGAGGCAATGGCGCTGGCAGACGATTTCCGCGCCCATCGCTAGGGTAGAGAATGGCGGCTGAGCGTGCTTGATAGAAGATTTCTATCAAGCGACGGATCAGCTTTATTGATTTCGCTGGTTTCCTCTGTTTTTGTAACGACTTAGCGCTAGAACGCTACCGACCAGGGAGGGCGCTGCATGACGATGCAGCCTGCAAGTACCGAGATCGCATCGCGCACGGCGGCGATTATCCAAGAACTGAAAGGCCTCGAAGGCCCGTTGCTGCCGATCCTGCACGAGATCCAGGACGAATTCGGCCATGTGCCGCAGGCGGCGCTACCGGTCATCGCCGATGGGCTGAACCTCTCCAGGGCCGAGGTGCACGGCGTCGTCACCTTCTACCATGATTTCCGTGCCCGGCCGGCCGGGCGGCATGTCCTCAAGCTGTGCCAGGCGGAAGCCTGCCAGTCTATGGGCTCGGATGCCGTCGCCGCCAAGATCAAACAGTTGCTGGGCATCGGTTTCCACGAGACCACCCGCGACGGATCGGTTACACTCGAGCCGGTCTATTGCCTCGGGCTTTGCGCCTGTTCGCCGTCGGCGATGCTCGACGGCGAGGTGATCGGGCGGCTCGATGACGACAAGATCGACGAGATCCTTGCCGAGGTGCGCTCATGATCCCCCGTATCTACATTCCCGGCGATTCCGGCGCGTTGGCGCTTGGCGCCGAAAAGGTCGCCAAGGCGATCGCCAAGGAACTCGCGGAGCGTGGCATCGAGGCCAAGATCGTGCGCAACGGGTCGCGTGGCGCCTATTTCCTCGAGCCGATGGTGGAAGTGGCGACCGCCAACGGCCGCGTCGCCTACGGACCGGTCAAGCCTTCCGACGTCAAGAGCCTGTTCGACAGCGGCTTCCTCACCGGTGGCCACCACAAGCGCTGGCTCGGCGCGCCCGACAAGATCCCGTTCCTGGCCAAGCAGACGCGGCTGACCTTTGCCCGCTGCGGCATCAACGACCCGCTGTCGCTCGACGCCTACAAGTCACTTGGCGGGCTCAAGGGCCTGCAGAACGCCGTCGCCATGGCGCCGGCCGACATCGTCAAGCAGGTGACCGAGTCAGGCCTGCGTGGCCGTGGTGGCGCCGGCTTCCCGACCGGCATCAAATGGAAGACGGTGCTGGATACGACATCCGAGCGCAAATACATCGTCTGCAACGCCGACGAGGGCGACAGCGCGACTTTCGCCGACCGCATGATCATGGAAGGCGACCCCTTCGTGCTGATCGAAGGCATGGCGATCGCCGGCATCGCCACCGGGGCGACCAAGGGCTTCGTTTATATCCGCTCGGAATATCCGCATGCCGTGGCGACAATGAACAAGGCCGTCGAGATCGCCCGCAAGGCCGGCGTCCTCGGCGTCAACGTGCTGGGTTCGCCCAATGCCTTCGACATGGAAATCCGCGTCGGCGCCGGCGCCTATGTCTGCGGCGAAGAAACCTCGCTGTTGAACAGCCTGGAAGGCAAACGCGGCGTGGTGCGCGCCAAGCCGCCGCTGCCGGCCATTCAGGGCCTGTTCGGCAAGCCGACGGTGATCAACAACGTCATCAGCCTGGCCTCGGTGCCGATCATCATGGACAAGGGCGCCGCCTTCTACAAGGATTTCGGCATGGGCCGCTCGCGCGGCACGATCCCGATCCAGATCGCCGGCAATGTCAGGAACGGCGGCCTGTTCGAGACCGCCTTCGGCCTGACGCTGGGCGAGATCGTCGATGACATCGGCGGCGGCACGGCGACTGGCCGTCCAGTGAAGGCAGTACAGGTCGGCGGTCCGCTTGGCGCCTATTTCCCGCGCGCCCTGTTCGACACGCCGTTCGACTACGAGGAATTCGCCAAGCGCGACGGGCTGATCGGCCATGCCGGCATCACCGTGTTCGACGACACGGCCGACATGCTGAAGCAGGCGCGCTTCGCCATGGAGTTCTGCGCCATCGAAAGCTGCGGCAAGTGCACGCCCTGCCGCATCGGCTCGACGCGCGGCATTGAGACCATCGACAGGCTTGCCGCCGGCATCGAGCCGGAAAAGAACCTCGCTCTGGTCACCGACCTCTGCAACACGATGAAGTTCGGTTCGCTGTGCGCACTGGGCGGCTTCACGCCTTATCCGGTGATGAGTTCGATCACGCATTTCCCCGAAGATTTCAAGCCCGCGCCAGCGCGCGTGGCTGCTGAATAGGAGCTGGCAGATGAACATCAAGGCCGACTTCCCATCGCTCGTCGAAGAGATCGACTACGGAACCCCGGAATCGCGGGCGCAAAAGCAGGTCACGCTGAACGTCGACGGCCGCAGCATCACGGTGCCGGAAGGCACCTCGATCATGCGCGCGGCGATGGAAGGCGGGGTCGAGATCCCGAAGCTCTGCGCCACCGACATGCTGGACTCCTTCGGCTCCTGCCGCGTCTGCCTGGTCGAGATCGAAGGCCGCGGCGGCACGCCGGCCTCCTGCACGACGCCGGTCGGTGAAGGCATGGTGGTGCGCACGCAGTCCGACCGGCTCGACGCCATTCGCCGCGGCGTCATGGAGCTTTACGTCTCCGACCATCCGACCGGCTGGAACGAGAAGGCCGGCACCGGCGCCAGCGAATTCGACACGGTGGCGAAGTCGGTCGGCCTGACCGAGAACCGCTATGGCGTCGAGGGCCGCAACCACGTCAAGCAGGAAGACGGCGTGGCGCCCGGCCATGGCTCGCTGGCGGTCGACTACATCGCCCGCGACGAATCCAATCCCTATTTCACCTATGATCCGGCGCAGTGCATCGTCTGCTCGCGCTGCGTGCGGGCTTGCGAGGAGGTGCAGGGCACCTTCGCGCTGACCATCGAGGGCCGCGGTTTCGAATCGCGCATGGTCGCCGGCATGCATGAGGATTTCATCGCTTCCGAATGCGTGTCCTGCGGCGCCTGCGTGCAGGCCTGCCCGACCGACGCGCTGCGCGAGAAGACGGTGCTCGAGAAGGGCATGCCGGAACGCTCGGCCGTCACCACTTGCGCCTATTGCGGCGTCGGCTGCTCGTTCAAGGCCGAGGTGAAGGACGACGAAGTCATCCGCATGATGCCTTACAAGGACGGCAAGGCGAACCACGGCCATAGCTGCGTCAAGGGCCGTTTCGCCTATGGCTACGCTACCCACAAGGACCGCATCCTGTCGCCGATGATCCGCGAGAAGATCTCCGATCCGTGGCGCGAAGTGAGCTGGGAAGAGGCGATCGCCCATACGGCCAAGGAATTCCGCCGGATCCAGTATCAGTACGGCCGCACCTCGATCGGCGGCATCACCTCTTCGCGCTGCACGAATGAGGAGACCTATCTCGTCCAGAAGCTGGTGCGGCAGGGTTTCCGCAACAACAATGTCGACACCTGCGCCCGCGTCTGCCATTCGCCGACCGGCTACGGGCTCGGCCAGACCTACGGCACCTCGGCCGGCACGCAGGATTTCGACTCGGTCGAATTCACCGACGTCGCCGTCGTCATCGGCGCCAATCCGGTTTCCGCCCATCCGGTGTTCGCCTCGCGGCTAAAGAAGCGGCTGCGCCAGGGCGCCAAGCTGATCGTGCTCGATCCGCGCCGCACCGAGATGGTCAAGTCGGCGCATATCGAGGCCGACTATCACCTGCCGCTGAAGCCCGGCACCAACGTGGCGGTGCTGACGTCGCTGGCGCATGTCATCGTCACCGAAGGGCTTTTCGACGAAGCCTTCATCCGCGAACGTTGCGACTGGACGGAGTTCCAGGACTGGGCCTCCTTCGTCGCCTTGCCGGAGAACAGCCCCGAGACCGTCGGCAAGCTTTCCGGCGTCGACCCGGATCTGATCCGAGGCGCCGCGCGGCTCTACGCCAAGGGCGGCAATGGCGCGATCTATTACGGCCTCGGCGTCACCGAGCACAGCCAGGGCTCGACCACGGTGATGGCGATCGCCAACCTGGCAATGGCCACCGGCAATATCGGCCGGCCGGGCGTCGGCGTGAACCCGCTGCGTGGCCAGAACAACGTCCAGGGCTCGTGCGACATGGGTTCCTTCCCGCACGAACTGCCCGGCTATCGCCACATCTCCGGCGAAGCCGTGCGCGACATCTATGAGAGCCTGTGGGGCGTGAAGCTGGACGACGAACCCGGCCTGCGCATCCCCAACATGCTGGACGCCGCCGTCGACGGCTCCTTCAAGGGCATCTACATCCAGGGCGAGGACATTCTGCAGTCCGATCCTGACACCAAGCATGTCGCCGGCGGTCTCGCCGCCATGGAATGCGTCGTCGTGCACGATCTCTTCCTCAACGAGACGGCGAACTACGCGCATGTCTTCCTGCCCGGCTCGACCTTCCTGGAAAAGGACGGCACCTTCACCAATGCGGAGCGCCGCATCAACATGGTGCGCAAGGTGCTGGAACCGAAGGCGCGCTATGCCGACTGGGAGGCGACGCAGGAGCTTGCCCGTGCGATCGGGCTCGACTGGAACTACACGCATCCCTCGCAGATCATGGACGAGATTGCCCAGACGACGCCGAGCTTCGCCAATGTCTCCTTCGAGCTGCTCGACCGCGTCGGATCGGTGCAATGGCCGTGCAACGAGAAGGCGCCGCTCGGAACGCCGATCATGCATATCGACGGTTTCGTGCGCGGCAAGGGCAAGTTCATCCGCACCGAATATGTGGCGACGGACGAGAGGACCGGGCCGCGCTTCCCGCTGCTTTTGACCACCGGCCGCATCCTCAGCCAGTACAATGTCGGCGCGCAGACGCGGCGCACCGACAACGTCATGTGGCACTCGGAAGACCGGCTGGAGATCCACCCGCACGATGCCGAAAACCGTGGCCTGCGCGATGGCGACTGGGTGCGGCTGACCAGCCGCTCGGGCGAGACGACGCTGCGGGCGCTGATCACCGACCGGGTGTCGCCGGGTGTGGTCTACACCACCTTCCACCATCCGGACACGCAGGCCAACGTCATCACCACCGACTTCTCGGACTGGGCGACCAACTGTCCGGAGTACAAGGTGACGGCAGTGCAGGTCGGCGCCTCCAACGGCCCGTCGGATTGGCAGCGCGAGTATGACGAGCAGGCGAGGAACAGCCGCCGCATCGCCTCGCTGCAGGCGGCGGAGTAGCTGTGGCCGCGCGCCGCAAAGCAACGACTGAGATATCGCGGCTGGCGCACCGCGCCAGCGGCGCGGCCGTTGCCAACCGCATGGTGCCGGAGGAGACGCCGGTAGCGTTTTCCTTTGCCGGAACCACGCATGCGGTGATGATGGCGAGCCCCGCCGACTTCGAGGATTTCGCGCTCGGCTTCTCGCTGACGGAAGGCATCATTGCCGACCCGCAAGAGGTCGAGGCGATCGAGGTCGAGGACCATGGCGCCGGCATCGATATCCAGATCCGGCTGAAGGATCAGGCCAATACACGCTTCGAGGCGCGGCGGCGCAGGCTTGCCGGGCCGGTTGGTTGCGGGCTGTGCGGCATTGAATCCATCGAGGAAGCAATGCGCTCCGTCGATGCCGTTGGTGCGTCAAAACTTACGCTTGATGCCGACGACATCGTCCGTTCGGTCAAGCTTTTGTCCAAGGTGCAGCCGCTTCACACCGAGACCGGAGCGGTGCATGCGGCCGGCTTCTATATTCCCGGCAAGGGCGTCGTGATGGCGCGCGAGGATGTCGGCCGCCACAATGCGCTGGACAAGCTGGCCGGGGCGTTGGCCAAAGCCGGCATCGACGGTGCTTCGGGCGCCGTCGTGGTGACGTCGCGCGTGTCGGTCGAAATGGTGCAGAAGACGGCGGCGATCGGCTCGGCCTTCATCATCGCCGTCTCGGCGCCGACCGCGCTTGCCATCCGCACCGCCGATGAGGCCGGCATGACGCTGGTGGCGCTGGTGCGCGGCGAGGATTTCGATGTTTTCACCCACCCCGACCGGGTGGTTTCGGGAGTTGCCCAGCATGTCGCATGACGAAGACCATATCACGAGCACCAGCGAAAAGCTGGTGCGCATGGCCAACCAAATCGCGGCCTTCTTCCATTCCAAGTCGCGCGAGGAAGGTGTTGCCGGTGTCGCCGAGCACATCAACAAATTCTGGGAACCCAGGATGCGGCGGCAGTTCTTCGAACTGCTGGATAGCGGCGAAGGCTTCGACGAACTCGTCGTGGCTGCATCGGCCAGGATCAGGCGGCCGATCACGCCGGCCGAGGCCGATCTCAAGCTCGGGCTCACCCCCTCCCCGGCAGACGTCGCCGCGTCGCAAAAGTAGCCGCAGCGGGCGGTCCGGACATACATTCACCTTCGCTAAAGTTTGAGCTGCCCTATCGAAGCGGCTCTGCTATGGTTGACGATCAGAAGTCGTCAGGCCGGGCGGAAGAAACTCGTGAGGCCGATCGAGACCCGATATGCCCTCAGTGGCGAGGCGCGGATCGCCTATCAGGTGGTCGGCCAGGGTTCGCTTGATCTTGTCTTCGTGCCGGGCTTCATTTCCAATCTCGACCTGCATTGGGAAGACGAAGGCTATACAAGGCTCTTGAGACGGCTGTCGGCATTCTCGCGGCTGATCCTGTTCGACAAGCGCGGCACCGGCCTTTCCGACCGTGTCGATGCGCACAACCTACCCAGTCTGGAAACGCGTATGGACGATGTGCGCGCGGTGATGGACGCCGCCGGCAGCGGTCGTGCTGCCCTGCTTGGCGCTTCGGAAGGCGCGCCAATGGCCATGCTGTTCGCCGCCACCTATCCCGAGCGGACGCGCGCGCTGGCGCTCTATGGTGGATATGCGCATTTCCACAAATGGGTGATGCCGCCCGAACGCCTCAACGCCTTTATCGCCACGGCCGAGACGGCCTGGGGCACCGGTGCCACCTTGCCGAATTTCGCGCCGGGCCGGGTCGACGACGCGCATTTCACCCAGTGGTGGGCGCGATTCGAGCGGCTGTCGGCGAGCCCGACGGCAGCGGCGGCACTGGCGCGAATGAATGCGGAAATCGATGTGCGTGGTGTGCTGGCGGCGATCAGTGCCCCGACTCTGCTGATCCATCGCCGCAACGATGCGCGGGTCGATCCCGACGCCAGCCGCTTCCTGGCCAAGAAAATCCCGAATGCGCGACTGGTCGAGATTCCGGGTCGTGACCATCCGATCTGGACCGGCGATGTCGACCGGGTCGCCGACCTGATCGAGGAGTTCCTGACCGGCACGCGCGCCGTCGCCGAAGCGGACCGTGTGCTGGCGGCACTTCTGGTGACGCGCATCTACGACACGACGCGGATGGGCGACCGTATGTGGAGCGAGCGCAGCGAGCGCTTCCAGGAAACCTGGCGGTTGCTGGTCGGGCGCCATGGCGGCCGAGCGCTGGGCACGCAGGGCGAGATGATGATTTCGCGCTTCGATGGGCCGGCGCGCGCGATACGCTGTGCAGCGGCGCTGCGCGAGGCAGCTCAAGGGATCGGCGTGGCCAGCGCGCAGGGCGTGCATGTCGGGGAGATCGAACTGCGCGGGCCGCCAGTGGGGTTGACGGCCCGCGTGACGATGCAGCTCGCCGCGCACGCCAGCCGGAGCGATATCCTGGCGTCGCGGCTGGTCGCGGATCTGGCAACCGGCTCAGGCCTGCATTTCGAAGACGCCAGCCGGATCACGCTGGACGATCTGGACGAGCCGATGGCGCTGGTGCGGGCAATGTCGGAACAGCACCTGGAGCCTGACTGCCGCGTCAGGACCAAAACGACCGAACCGGCCGTGCTGACGGCGAGGGAAAGCGAGGTGGTGAGCCTGATTGCCGACGGCAAGAGCAATGCCGCGATTGCAGCCGAGCTCAGGCTGAGCGAACACACGGTCAAGCGCCACGTCGCCAACATATTGCTCAAGCTCGACCTGCCGTCGCGAGCGGCGGCGGCAGTATTCTCGGTCCGACACACTGGCCCGGACGGGCCATGAGAGCCATGGCGCTTTCGGGCGAAGCGGCCAGACGGATGTAAGCGCTATCAATTCCCCCATGCAGGCCAGGCGGATATCGCCGGAAGGGCACTGCGAACGGAGGATGAAATGCTCAAGTCAAAGCTGAATGTCAGATCATTTGTGGTCGCGGCAGGGATTGGCGCGCTGCTCACGATCTCTCCCGCAAAGGCCGAGGATGCGTCGGCGACAGCCGCCTACAAGGACATCCAGGCGACGCTCGGCTCGGTGCCGGACATGTTCAAGACACTGCCTGACGTCGCCATCGCCGGCGCCTGGGCCGAGATCAAGGGCGTCCAGCTCAACCCGAAAACCGCTCTGGACGGCAAGACCAAGGAACTGATGGGCCTTGCGGTGGCCTCGCAGATACCCTGCCAGTACTGCATCTATTTCCATACCGAGGCCGCCAAGCTCAACGGCGCGAGCGACGAGGAGATCAAGGAGACGATCGCGATGGCGGCAATCGTGCGCCATTGGTCGACGATGCTCAATGGCAGCCAGGTCGATCTCGCCACGTTCAAGAAGCAGACCGACGACGTCTTCGCTGCCGTCAAGGCGAAGTCGCAGTGAAAATTCCTGCCTGGCGGCGAGCGTCGGACAGCCCCTACTGAATATCAACCGCCCGATCGTCAAGACGGGCACATGGAGGACAAGATGCTGACCAAGACTCAAGTCGTGGATGGCGCGGCGATCAAGAAGGCGATCGAGAGCCGCGATGGCAAGATGCTGTCGAGCTTCTATGCCGACGACGCGTTGGTGCGGGTGATCGACCGCAACAACCCGCCAAGCAAGCCGCGCGAAGTCCGCGGGCGCGCGGCGATCGCCATCTTCTGGGACGACATCTGCAGCCGGGCGATGACCCACAAGGTCGACACCACGATCGCCGACGGCGACAGCCTCGCCTTCACCCAGGCCTGCGCCTATCCGGACGGCACGAAAGTGTTCGCCGCCGCGATGCTGGAGCTGAAGAACGGGCGGATCGCGCGGCAGACCGTCGTGCAAGCCTGGGACGAATAGGCAAGCAGCCGCCAACTCAACCTTGGGAGGAACCAACATGTTCAGCGCCAGATGGCAGATCGACGCGAAGTTCGGGCATAAACAGACCGTGCTCGACCTGTTGAAGAAATGGGAACGCGAGATCGGCTCGCAGGTCGGCCTCGCCGAGCTGAAGTTCCAGATCATGACCGGATCGATCGGCGCACGCGAAGCGACGGTCGAGTCGCACCATCAGGTCGAAAGCCTGGCCCAGCTGGAGGCGATGTTCGCCAAGATCAGCAAGATCGACGCACACGCCAAATGGGGCAAGGAGATGGAGCCCTATGTCGTGTCAGGCACCAGCCTGTGGAACATCTATCGCATCGTCGAGTAACGATGCGCGACGGTCTTACCTCCCCCCTGTGGCAGAGGTCGGATTGCCAACCGATTTGTCCCTCACAGATCGGTTGGCAATCCGGGGAAGGGGTAAGCTGGCGCCAAGCTGGAACACCCCTTGTATCTGCACGGAGGAGACTTTGTGCGATGGAAGCGACTGAGCCTCGAACCGGACGGCCATCCGATTCGAGGCTTGGCGAAGTCGCCCGACACCCCTGCGGCTACAACCGTGGATGAGCCTGGGATCTTCGTCTTCGTCACGCACGACCGAATAGTCGCTTGGCTCCAATCGCACGCACAAGGCAGGTTACCGTGAACACGACCCTCTGTGGAATAGATATTTCGAAAGACTGGCTCGACGCCCATATCGAGCCGATGGGAGCGGCAAACCGCTTCGCCAACGATGCGGCAGGCATCGCCGATCTGGCCGCCTGGTGTCAGAACCATGATGTCGAACTCGTCATCATGGAGGCCAGTGGCGGCTACGAACGGCTGGCCTTCCTGCTCTTGTGGGAGATGGGCCAACCCTGCGGCATGGCCAACGCGAGGAGCGTTCGCTACTTCGCCGAGGCAATGGGTTTCCTGGAGAAGACCGACAGAATCGATGCCGCCGTGATTGCCCGTTATGGTGCCGTCAAGCGGCTCAAGCCGACGCCGCCGCCGAGCGCGGCCCAGCAGCGGCTCAAGGCGCTGGTTGCGCGGCTTTCCCAGGTGGGAGGAGATCTCACCATTCAAAAGCAGCGCAAGAGCACCGCCGACGCCGAAACTATCGCCAGCCTCGATGAAGTGATCGCGCTGCTTGCGCGCCAGAGCCGCAGGCTCGAAGGTGAGATCGCCACGCTCATCGATGACGATCCGCTGTGGGCATGCCTCGACCGAGCCTTCCGCTCGCTCAAGGGTGTTGCCTCTCGCACCGTGGCGCGGCTGATGGCGCAGTTGCCGGAGATCGGCATCCTCTCCAACAAGGCCATCGCCAAGTTGGCCGGCCTGGCGCCGATCGCCAATGACAGTGGCAAGCGCAGCGGTCGAAGACCAGTGCGCGGCGGTCGGGCAGGGCCGCGCGGCGTCCTCTTTCTCGTTGCCAGCATCGTTGCCAAATATGATCCGCATCTGGCAGCTTTCAAGCAACGGTTGCAGACTGCCGGAAAGGAGAAAATGGTCATCCGCATTGCGCTCGCCCGCAAGCTGCTCGTCATTCTCAATGCAAAAGCACGCGACGCGCGTAACGAATTCGCAAATGCAACTTGACACCTCAGATAGTCGCTCATCCGGCTCGGCGCTGCGCGCCGATCCACCTTCTCCCGCAAGGGGAGAAGGACAGGCGTGCTATGCGTGCGCCACCATGACATGCCGCACGGCGGTATAGTCTTCCAGCGCATAGAGCGACATATCCTTGCCGTAGCCGGACTGTTTCAACCCGCCATGCGGCATCTCGTTGGTCAGCATGAAATGGGTGTTGATCCACGTGCAGCCATATTGCAGGCGTGCCGCCGTCGCCATGGCGCGTGAGACGTCCTTGGTCCAAACCGATGACGCCAGGCCGTAGTCACTATCGTTGGCCCAGTTCACCGCTTCGTCGACTTCGGTGAAACGGGTGATCGAGACGACCGGGCCGAACACCTCGCGGCGCACGATTTCGTCCTCCTGCAGCGCGCCGGCGACGACGGTCGGCTGGTAGTAGAAGCCGGTGCCCTCGCCCGGCCTGCCGCCGGTGGTGATCTCGATGTGCTTCAATTCAGAGGCGCGTTCGACGAAGCTCGACACGCGGTCGCGCTGGCGGCGCGAGATCAGCGGGCCGATCTCGTTTTCGGTGTCGTCCGGCTGGTTGTACTTGATGGTCGAGACCGCCGAGGACAGATCGGCGACGAGCTTGTCGTAGATCTTCTTGCCGGCATAGATGCGGCAGGCGGCGGTGCAGTCCTGACCGGCATTGTAATAGCCGAAGGCGCGCAGGCCGTTGACCACCGCACCAAGGTCGGCGTCGTCGAAGACGATGACCGGGGCCTTGCCGCCGAGTTCGAGATGTGTGCGCTTGACCGATTTGGCGGCCGCCTGCAGCACCTTCTTGCCGGTGGCGACGTCGCCGGTGATCGAGATCATGTTGACCTTGGGATGGTTGATCAGCGCGTTGCCGACGCTGTCGCCGCGGCCGAGCACGACATTGACCACACCTTCGGGGAGGATTTCGGCCAGGATCCTGGCCAGCCTCAGCGCCGTCAGCGGCGTCTGCTCCGACGGCTTGAAGACGACGGTGTTGCCGCCGCCGATCGCCGGCGCCAGCTTCCAGGCCATCATCATCAGCGGGTAGTTCCAGGGCGCGATCGAGGCGACGATGCCGATCGGGTCGCGCCGCACCATCGAGGTGTGGCCGGGCAGATATTCGCCGGCGACGACGCCCGGCATCGAACGGACCGCGCCGGCGAAGAAGCGGTAGCAGTCGACGATGGCCGGAATCTCGTCATTGAGCACGGAATTGATCGGCTTGCCGCAGTTCAGCGCCTCGAGAGCGGCGAACTCCTTGGCCTCGGCCTCGATGCGGTCGGCGATCTTGAGGAGATAACCAGAGCGCTGCGCCGGCGTCGTGCGCGACCACGAGACGAACGCTTTTTCGGCGGCTGCCACCGCGGCCTCGATCTGCGCCTGGCTGGCTTCGGGCAGATTGAGGATGGTTGCCCCGGTCTTCGGATTGAGGATCGACTCCTCGGTCTCGGCGCCGTTCTCGAATTTCGAGCCGATCAGCATCTGGGTGTCCATGGACGTCTCTCCCTTACGAACTGACGTTATTTGCCCGAACCGGCGATTTGGTCGCCGTCGCGGGTGAGGTAATAGGCAAACAGGATGGGCAGCAGCGTCACCAGCACGACGACCATGGCCACGACATTGGTGACCGGGCGCTGGCGCGGGCGGATCAGTTCCTCCAGCATCCAGATCGGCACGGTCTGCTGCTGGCCGGCGGTGAAGGTGGTGACGATGACTTCGTCGAAAGACAAAGCGAAGGCCAGCATGCCGCCGGCAAGCAGCGCGGTGGCGATGTTGGGCAGCACGACATGGCGGAAAGTCTGAAAACCATCGGCGCCGAGATCCATCGAGGCCTCGATCATCGAACCGGATGTGCGGCGGAAACGGGCGACCGCATTGTTGTAGACGACGACCACGCAGAAAGTGGCGTGGCCGAGCACGATCGTCCAGAACGAAAAGGGGATGTCGGCGAGCGAAAAGGCCGAGCGCAGCGCGATGCCGGTGATGATACCGGGCAGCGCGATGGGCAGGATGACCAGCAGCGAGATGGTCTCGCGGCCGAAAAATTTCGTCCGTGACACCGCGGCGGCGCACAGCGTGCCGAGCACCAGCGCAATCGTCGTCGAGATGGCGGCGACGCGCACCGACAGCGACAGCGCCTCCCAGACGTCAGGCCGGTTCCAGGTGACGGCGAACCATTGCGTGGTCAGCCCGGGCGGCGGCCAGACGAAGCTCTTCTCCTCGGTGGTGAAGGCGTAGACGAAGATCAGCAGGATCGGCAAATGCAGGAAGAGCAGGCCGCAGGCGGCGGCGATCTTCAGGCCGAGCGGAGCCGATTGACCACGGTCAGAGCGCATCGAAGGCCCCCATGCGCTTGGCGCCCCAGAGGTAGAAGCCCATGATGACGATGGGCACCACGGTGAAGGCGGCGGCGAGCGGGATGTTGCCGGCGGTGCCCTGCTGCGAATAGACGGCCTGGCCGATGAACAGGCGCGACGTGCCGATGATCTGCGGGATGATGTAGTCGCCCAATGTCAGCGAGAAGGTGAAGATCGAGCCGGCGACAATGCCGGGCAGGGCCAGCGGGAACAGCACGTTGCGGAAGGTCTGCCCCGGCGAAGCGCCGAGATCGGAGGAGGCTTCGACCAGATTGCCGGGCACGCGCTCGAGGGCGGCCTGTACCGGCAAGATCATGAAGGGCAGCCAGACATAGACGAAGACGATGAAGGTGCCGGTGAACGACACCGACAGCGAGTTGCCGCCGACAACCGGCAGCGACAGCCAGGCATCGAGCAGCCATTGCAGATGCAGTTTGCCGAAGAGCCAGGTGAGGATACCTTCCTTGGCCAGGATCAGCTTCCAGGCATAGATCTTGACCAGATAGCTCGACCACAGTGGCAGCATGACGCCGAGATAGAACAGCGCCTTCCAGCGGCCACGCGCATAGCGCGCGGCGTAGTAGGCGATCGGAAAGGCGACGATGGCCGAGGCCACGGTGACGAGGGCCGCCATGGTGACCGTGCGCAGGATGATGTCGAGATTGGCGGCCTGCAACAGGTCGCCATAGGTCTTCAGCGTGAACTGGCGGTTGATGAGGCCGGAGAACTCGTCGATGGAGAAAAAGCTCTGCGCCAGCAGCGCGAAGAGCGAGCCGATATAGACGATGCCGAGCCACAGCACCGGCGGCAAGAGCATGAGCAGCAGAAGCAGTTGCGGCCGACGCCAGAACAGGTCCGACAGCGCGCCGCGCATGCCGCCGCTGCCGGGCAGGATAGCGGGGGCCGTGGCGCGCGGCATGGTGACGTCGACGCTCATGCCGGCTCATCCATCAGATGCAGGTGCTCGCGGTTGAAGGTGAGCACCACCGCTTCGCCCTCGGCAGGCAGCACCGTGCCAGCCGGGACCACGGCGTGCAGCTTCAATCCGTCGGCATCGAGCGCCAGCCTAGTGGTGGCGCCGAGATAGTTGGTCGAGACGAGGCGGGCGGCGACGCCTTCGCCGGTTGCCGCGCGGCTGACGCGAATGGATTCAGGGCGCAGACTGCCCCAGCGATGCTGGCCGGAATAGCGCTGGACGAAATCCGGCGGCAGCACGTTGGAGGAGCCGACGAAATCGGCGACGAAGCGGGTTCTCGGCCGCTGATAGATATCCTCCGGCGTGCCGATCTGCATGATCCTGCCGTCGTTGAAGACGGCGACGCGGTCGGCCATCGACAGCGCCTCGCCCTGGTCATGGGTGACGAAGACGAAGGTGATGCCGAGCGCCTTCTGCAGCGATTTCAGCTCCTCCTGCATGTTCTCGCGCAGCTTCAGGTCGAGCGCGCCGAGCGGCTCGTCGAGCAGCAGCACCTTGGGCTGGTTGACCAGAGCGCGGGCGAGCGCGACACGCTGGCGCTGGCCGCCGGAAAGCTGGCCGGGGCGGCGGGCGCCGTAGCCGGGCAACCTGACGAGCGACAGTGCTTCCTCGGCCGCCTTGTGCCGCGCTGCCTTGCCGACGCCCTTGACCATCAGCCCATAAGCGACGTTATCAAGCACATTGAGATGCGGGAACAGCGCATAGTCCTGGAAGACAGTGTTGACGTTGCGGCGATAGGGCGGCACGCCCTCGGCGCGTTCGCCGAAGATCGAGAGCGAACCCGAAGTCGGCTGCTCGAAACCGGCGATGAGGCGCAGGCATGTCGTCTTGCCGGACCCGGAAGGCCCAAGCATGGCGAAGAACTCGCCCGGCGCGATGTCGAGGTCGACCGCGTCGACCGCGCGCACGCTGCCGAAATGGCGCGAGACTTTCTGGAAGGAGACGGCTGATGTCATGGGCTGTCCTGATCTGTCAGGCTCATCAAATTCAGGCGGCGTGCTGCCCCTCATCCGCCTGCCGGCACCTTCTCCCCGTATAGTGACGGGGAACGCTGGCGACCCCCCCTCTCCCCGTTCTTCACGGGGGAGAGGGTAAGGGTGAGGGGCAGCGCTATGTTCTCAGCGAAGCGGAATCACCGTCCGCCGATGACGCCGATATAGTCCGACACCCAGCGGTAGTAGGGCACGCACTGGTCGTTCTGGGTGGCGCATTTCGAGACCGGCGTCTTCCAGAACTTGATCTTGTCGAAATTGTCGTAGCCGTTGGTCTTGCAGCCTTCATCGGTCAGGAGCTCGTTGCCCTTGCAGGCGGCGGGCACCACGGGGAGCGATCCGAACCAGGCCGAGACATCACCCTGCACTTTCGGCGACAGCGAATGTTCGAGCCACATATAGGCGCAGTTCGGGTGCGCCGCGTCGGCTTCCATCATGGTGGTGTCGGCCCAGCCGGTGACGCCTTCTTCCGGCACGGTCGAGGCAACCGGCTTCTTGGCCGCGACCAGCGTGTTGACCTGATACGGCCACGAACCGGAGGCGACGACACCTTCATTCTGGAAATCGTCGACCTGGATGGCTGCATCATGCCAGTAGCGGCCAACCAGCGTGCGCTGCACGCGCAGCAGTTCGAGCGCCGCCTTGTACTGGTCTTCGTTGAGTTCGTAGGGATCCTTGATGCCGAGTTCCGGCTTATGGAACATCAGATAGTTGGCAGCATCGGCGATGTGGATCGGCCCGTCATAGGCCTGGACGCGGCCCTTGTTGGACTTGCCGTCCGGCAGCTTCATCTCCTCGAAGACGACGTTCCAGCTCTTGGGCGCTTCCTTGAACACCTCGGTGTTGTACATCAGGATGTTCGGTCCCCACTGGTAAGGAACGCCGTAATGCACCTTGTCGACGGTGAACCAGGGGGCGTCCTTCAGCCGGTCGTCGACCGTCTTCCAGCTCGGGATGAGATCGGTGTTGATCGGCTGCACGCGCTTGCCGGCGACGAGGCGCAGCGAAGCATCGCCCGAAGCCGTGACGAGGTCGAAGCCCCCCTCGTTCATCAGCGAGACCATCTCGTCGGAGGTGTTGGCGGTCTTGACGTTGACCTTGCAGCCGCTCTCCTTCTCGAAGGCGGTGACCCAGTCATAGCCCTTGTCGGTCTCGCCGCGCTCGATGTAGCCCGGCCAGGCAACGATGTTGACCTGGCCCTCGCCCTTGCCGAGTTCCTTGACCTGGGCGATGGCCTGACCCGAGAAGGTCAGCGCGACCGTCAGCGCCGTGCATGACTTCAGGAATGAATTCATCATCGATCTCCCATTTTGGCGCATGCCCCCGAAACCGCTCCGGTTGTCGCCAGATCACGCGCGGACTGAAAAACATATCAGTTCGTCCTGTGGACTTGATGTCGCTCTGCTGGCGGCTTTGGTCCCTGAAACCGAAGGTGCTTGGAAAATTCCGGTTTCGCAAATTCATTTGTCAGAAAGTCGATATCGGTTTTTCCGATAGATAGCCACCGTTTCAAGCAAGTGCCGTCACCAGCCAGCAGGCGGCATTGAAGCGAGCCTCACCGTCGTCAACGAAAGGCGCGAACGCAGCCGGCAACACCGTGGTGATTCTTTCGGCCGTTGCCCGGTCAACCTCGCGCAGCGCGGCGCCGAGCGGCCCTAGCCGGGTGGCATACGCCATCAGATCGCGTTGGGCGATCCGACACGGGACGTCCGCCTGTTCGACTTCGATTGAAGCCCAGCCGCTCGCTTCCAGGATCCGCCTCACCTTGGCGCCGTCGGCAAAGGCAAACTGACCCGGCGCATCGGGGTCTGGCGCGGGTGCAGGCGGCAGGAAAGGCGCAGCCGCTCGCACGGCGGTCGTCATGAAATCATTCTCAAGCGGACTGCGCCAGGCAACAAAGGCGAGTTTGCCACGGCGCCTCACGGCCTTTCTTATGTTGGTGAACGCGGCCATGGGATCATCGAAGAACATGACACCGAAGCGGGAGATTGCAGCGTCGAAATGCCCGGATTCGAACGCATATGTCTGGGCATCGCCCACTTCAAAACTTGCGTTTGCTACCTCTCCCAGCTTCGTGCGCTCCGTCGCCAGGGCGACAAGCGGTTGCGAGATGTCGAGCCCCACACAATTTCCGTCGTTGCCCACGCGGCGCGCCATCGCCAGGGTTGTGGCGCCGGCGCCACAGCCGATGTCCAGGACATTGCCCCCTTCCCTGGGATAGCCGGCATCGACCACCAGCCGCTCGAACGGCGCCAGTATCTCGTCGAGGATCGGCTGCATCTCGACCCAGGCCTTTCCGCTGACATCGTTCCAGAGCACTGCTTGCCGTGTGTTCGGCGGCGCGGATTGCGGCATAACGGACCTCGCTTTCATGTTGCTCTAACTGATCGTCGCGAGCACTCTACGAGTTCAAGCCGACTTGAGGTCAAGCATGAAATATGGACATTGCCGAAGTGTCGCGCCGCACCGGCGTGCCCGCCTCCACACTTCGCTACTACGAGGAGAAGGGCCTCGTCGCCTCGATCGGCCGTCGCGGCCAGCGCCGCCTGTTCGACCCTGCCGTCCTGGACCGACTCGCCTTGATCGCGCTCGGACGCGCCGGTGGATTCACACTGGACGACATTTCCTCGATGCTGACGCCCGACGGCCTGCCGAAAATGGATCGAGGGCGCCTCGATGCCAAGGCGAATGAACTGGACCAAATCATCCAGCGCCTGAGGGCCATCCGAAAGGCTTTGCGTCACGCCGCTAAATGTCCGGCCGCCCGGCCGATGGAGTGCCCGACTTTCTGCCGCGCCGTCAGGCTTGCGGGCGCCGGCCGCTTCGAGGTTGCTCCGCTCGCGCCGTTCAGGGCGGAGGCGGTTTCCGTCACAAGGCGCAAGCGCGAGACTGGCGACGTTCGCCTGGAGTAGGCCATACTAGCGGCGGACCGTGCGCTGCGACTGGGCAAGGCCGATGAAATCGCGCGCCGCTTGCGGCAGGCTAGAACCGCGCCGCCAGACCATACCGACCTGCACCACCGGCAAGGAGCCCGAAATATCGCGCGATTCGATGCGGTCGCCTTCCAGCGACCATGGCCGATAGACGAGATCGGGCAGCAATGCCACGCCGGCGCCGGTGGCGACCAGGCTGCGCACGGCTTCCACCGAACGGGTGCGGAAGGCGACATGCGGCTTGGCGCCGATCGCCGCCAGCAGCTTTCCCGTGTTCTCCTCGATCTCGTCGACGGTGAGCATGATCAGCGGCTCGCCGGCGATATCGCCAATGCTGATAATGTCGGCGCCGACGAGCGAATGGCCAAGCGGCAGCCACAGGCGATAGGCCGAGACTTCGAGGATTTCCGATTGCAGCGCCGTGCGGTCGCGCAGATTGGAGGTGACCATGACGGCGATGTCCAGCTTGCCGCCGATCAAGAGGTGTTCGAGGTAGTCGCCATTGTCCTCGATGGCCGAGACCTCGACGCCCGGATAGGCGCGGCGGTAGCGGGCAAGCAGATCCGACAGCACATAGCCGGCGACCAGCGAGGTGACGCCAAGCTGCAGCCGCCCTCCCGCCACCGCTTGTTCGCCGGAAAAAGAGCGGCGGGCGTCGGACACGTCGGCAAGGATCTTGGTCGCGTGGCGCAGGAACTGGTGGCCCTTATGGGTGATGTTGAGGCCGCGCGGATGGCGTTCGAACAATTCGACGCCGAGATCGCTTTCGAGCTCCTTGATCGCTTCGGTGACCGACGATTGCGAGATGGAGAGATTCTGCGCGGCGCCCGACACCGTGCCTTGTTCGGCGACGGCGATGAAGAATTGCAACTGGCGGATGGTGAAGGCCATGGCCGGACTAAACACCGGCGGCCGGGCGAAGGAAAGCCGACGGCGGAACTTATCCCATGACCGGAGACTGGTGCTCAGCCGAGCGCCAGCCTGATGCGCCGCCGCCATGCGGGCCCATAGCGCAATGCAAGCATGAAGGCCGTCTCCAGCGCCACGACAATGACGATGATGCGCAAGCCCACCGTGAAGGAATCCTGGCCGCTGCCGCGCAAAAGATAGCCGGTCAGGAGGAAGCCTGCATTCCAGATTGTGGCGCCCAGCAGCGTCGCCATCGCGAAGGGCAGCGCCGGCAGACCAAGCGCGCCGGCCGCGATCGGCAGATAGTTGCGCACCGTCGGGATGAACTGCGCCAGCAGCGACACCCGGACATGATTGCGGCGATAGGCCTGGCCAAGCTTGCGGTAGGTTACCGGGCGCAGGAAGACATATCTGCCGACCCGTTCGATCAGCCGGTCGGCACGGTTAAATCCGATCCGGCGGCCAACCCCATACCAGACAAGGCAACCGGCGAAGGAGGCAAGTGTCGTCACCGCCAGCAGGATCGCCAGCATCGAACTGTCCGGCGCCGCCGTCATGCCGAGGAACAGCAGCAGCACATGCGAGGGCGGGATCGGCAGGATCTTCTCGGTGAAGGCGAGGCAGAAGACGCCGAACAGGCCGAAGCCGAGAATGGCCGACAACGGACCGGTCACGCGAAGCGCCAGTCATAGGTCCCGAGCGTCTTGATCCTGGCGACGCGGTAGACCGTCGCCGGCGGGAAATTGCGAAAGGTATGGCCGATCCGCGTGACTTCGAGATCGAGCCGGTCGAGCAGCGATTGATCGAATGGGCAGCGCCGGCCGAGTGTGAACTGATAGAGCGCCCCGCCCGGGCGAAGGTTCGCGAAAACGCCTTCGAGAATGGCAAGCGTCTTGCGCGGTGAAATCAGGCGGACGGGCAGCCCGCTGACGGCGGCGCCAACCACCGGGCCAGGGAAGAGCGACAGATGACGCAGGCCGACGGCATCCATTTCGAAAATCCGGGCGGCCGGAAAGCGTCGCATGAGAAGTGCTGCAAAATCCGGATCGGACTCGATCAGAGTCAGATCGTCTTCCCGCACCCCGCGCGACAGCAGGGCCCGTGTGAACGGGCCGGTTCCAGGACCGAGCTCCAGCACAGGGCCTGTCTCGGGACCGATGTCGCGTGTCATCAACGCCGCCAGGCTGGAACTGGACGGCGTGACGGAGCCGATCCTGAACGGCGCCACGGTCCACGCCATGAGAAAAGACAGGGCATCATGTGCAGGCATAACCAACCTCGATCCGGACAACGGCACGCCAAAATTTGGCGCGGCCGCTCGATTTCGTTTCGGCGTCGGACCCGATCCTGTTGCATCGTCGGGCCCGACGCCTTGACGCCGGCATGGGCGGTTCCTGCCGGCCGGCGCTGTTTGCCGTGGCTGGATTGCATAGACATTGCGCAATAGCGCGGATGCAAAGAAAGGACTTGCCGGCCACGGGCCATTCGGCTTTGCCATGTCTGCGCAATGTTGGCGCGGTAGCGCCCGATGCGGTGTGCTCGTTGCCGGGGAGTATGAATGCGTATCTTGCTGGTCGAAGACGAGCCCGAGATGGTCTCGGCGCTGCGTGCCGCGCTGAAGCGCCACGACATGGTGGTCGATCACGCCGGCACATTGCTTGAGGCGGAAGGCTTCGTCGCCGTCGACAGCTACGACGCCATCCTGCTCGACCGCCAGTTGCCCGACGGCGACGGGCTGTCGCTGGTGCCGAGATTGCGCTCGGCGGCGAACACCACGCCGGTGCTGGTGCTGACGGCCAAGGGCGACACGTCCGACAAGGTCGATGGGCTGGACATGGGCGCGGACGACTATCTGGCAAAGCCGTTCGCCTTCGAGGAATTGCTGGCCCGCTTGCGCGCATTGCTCAGGCGGCCGGCGCCGCTGCAGTCGCAATTCATCCGCGCCGGCCATCTGGTGCTCGATGTCGGACATCGCGAGGCGGCGATCGGCGGCGAGCCGCTCAGCCTGCCGCGCCGCGAACTGCTGGTGCTGGAAGCACTGATGCGGCGCACCGGCCGCATGGTGCAGCGCGAGGCGCTGATGGAAGCGGTGTTCGGCCTCGACGACGAGATCCAATCCAACGCGCTCGACACCCATGTCTCGCGCCTGCGCCGCAAGCTCGCCGACGCCGATGCCGGCGTGACGATCAACGGCATTCGCGGCGTCGGCTATCTGCTGCGCGAAACGACGTGAGCCTCAATCGATGAGCCTCAAGCGCCCGCGTTCGCTCAAATGGAGCCTGGTGCTGCGCATCGCCTTACTGCAATGCGCGATGCTGACGCTGATCATCGTCGGCATTCTCGGCGCGTTGCTCGCCACCGGCCTCATTCCGCACGACTATGAGGACGGCACGATGGACGTGCTGGCGGATGCGGTGGCGCGTGACGCTGGCGGCAAGCTTGTGCTGCGCGAGACCTCGGATCTGACGAAACTGCGATCCGAAGTCCCCGACCTCTGGTTCATTATCCGCGACAAGCCGGGGCAGCGGCTGCAGGAAGGCACGGTTCCGGCCATCTTCCAGCCTTTCGCCGAACTGCTGGACACGATCAGCGACGCGCGTATCGACAATTCCATCGGCGAGAGCGCGCCGCCGGATGCAAAGATCCGCTGGACCGAAACGGCCGCGGGCAACGTCCAGATCTTCACCGGCACCAAGGGCGGGCTTTCGCTGCTGCGCCTGCTCGGACAGGCGCCGCAATTCTTCCTGCAAGGCATATTGCCGCTCGCCGGCCTCATGGCGCTGGCCACGCTCTTCGCGACGCCGTGGGTGGTGCGCGGCGCGCTGTCGGGTCTTGGCCATGCGGCCGCCGAAGCCGAACGCATCGACATCGACCAGCGCGGCGTGCAACTGCCGCTGAAGGATGTGCCAAAGGAAGTCACGCCGCTGGTCAAGGCGGTGAACGCCGCCCTTGCGCGCCTCGACAAGGGATACGAGCGCCACAAGCGCTTCCTTACCGATGCCGCCCATGAGCTCCGAACGCCGGTCGCCATCCTCAACACACGCCTGGCCTCGCTGCCGGCGACACCGGAACGGGCACGGCTGCTGCAGGACGCCGCACGGCTTTCGACGCTGACCGACCAGTTGCTCGACCTGCAACGCCTCGATCGGCAGACCACGCCTTTCGAGAAAGTCGATCTCGTGGCGATCGCGCGCGGCGTCATCGTCGACCTCGCGCCGATGGCGTTTTCGGCCGGATACGAGATGTCGTTCGAGCCGGAACGGGAAACGGTTTTCGCCACCGGCGATCGCACCGCGATCGAGCGCGCGGTGACCAACATCGTGCAGAACGCCATCGAGCATGGCGGCAGGGCTGGCAAGATCACCGTCAGTGTCACCGCTTCCGCTGTCATCGAGGTGCGGGACGAAGGCGACGGCGTACCGCCAGACGAGCGCGAACGCATCTTCGAGCCCTTCTACCGGCTGCGCCCGCAGGATCACGGCGCCGGGCTCGGCCTCAACCTGGTGCAGGAAATCATGCAGTTGCATGGCGGGCGCATCGATATCCTCGACGGCAAGCCGAGCGGCGCCTGCTTCCGGATGAGTTTTCGCGCCTTGCCGGCCTGAAGCGCGTCGCCTGAACCCGTCCAGGCACTTCGCGCTTCAGGCGGGTGTGGGTCAACCAATCGCTGATGTTCGGCTAAAATCCGGCTTCGCCGCCGGCGATGCTGAGCCGCGCGCCGGCCTGCGCCAGCGCCGCGGCTATGTCGTGCGGCGGCGAACGGTCGGTGGCGAGTTCGGAAAAGCCGTCGAAGCCGCAGACCTGGACCAGGCCCTGGCGGCCGAACTTGGTGTGGTCGGTGATGACGAGCGAGCGCTGGCCACGCGACAGCACCATGCGGGCGAATTCGGCCTCTTCCAGATCATAGTCCATGACCCCCGTCACCGCATCGACGGCGCCAGTGGATATGATGGCATGGCTGACCGAGAAGCGGCTGACGAACTCGATGGCCGAAGTGCCGAACGCGGCACCTGAATCGCTGCGCAATTCGCCGCCGGCCATATAGACCTTGTTGCCGTTGATGGTGGCCAGCGTGCGGGCGATATCGGACGAATTGGTAACGACCGTCAGCCGCCGGTGGCCGAGCAGTTCCCGGGCCAGGAACGAGGTCGTGGTGCCGGTGTCCAGCATGACCGATTCCCCGTCGCGGATGGTGGCGGCGACCATGCGGGCAATGATGCGCTTGGCATCGGCATTCTCGCGCATGCGCCTTTCGAACGGCGCCTCGCCGACCATGGACGGCAGGCCGATGGCGCCATGCATCTTCAGGACCGAGCCGTCGCTGCTGAGTGGCTTGACGTCGCGGCGCACGGTTTCCAGCGAAACACCCAGCCGATCGGCCAGGCTGGCGATGGTGACGGTTCCTTCTTCCTGCAGCAGCCGCAGGATCTCGCCGTGGCGTTTGGAATGGACCATTAGGGTTTCCCGGACTTCGCCTTTTGACCGGTTTTAAGGTAATTCAAGCACTTTTAAAGATATCGTCCCGTGCTTTCGGGCAAAACACCCAAAAAAAGTCACATCTTTTTATTGACAACCGGGCAACCCTGGCGTGAAATCCAGGGCATCAGCAGGGGTTCGGAGCTGCAACGGGAGGGCGATGGCAGAGCCGCAACTCACTGGCCAGGCGGTCTTGAACGCGTCTGGCGCAAGGAATTTTCAGATCCGCGGGGGCGGATGCCGGGATCAAAATCCTGGCCAAGGGGCTCGTCGGTGCGGTGCGGGATACCGATCCTGGCGTCCCGCACCGACGAGATTATTTGCGTTTCTCCCCGCTCTCGTCGCGCTGTCCATGGCGCCTTGTCGAAGCCCAGCAAACCAGGCCAGCAAACCAGGGATGATCCCGTGATTGCCGAAGATCGCATCTGCGCCCTGCCGTGCTGGATCGGCGCCATCGAGATCGCCCCCCTGCCCGGCGGCCTGAGCAACGCCAATTATGTGGTCAGCGACGCTGCCGGGAAACATGTCGTGCGCTTCGGCCAGGACTACCCCTTCCACCATGTCTTCCGCGAGCGCGAGGTGATGACCGCGCGGGCGGCCCATGCCGCCGGCTTCGCGCCGGCCGTGCACTATTCCGAGCCCGGCATCCTGGTGACGCAGTTTCTCGGCGCCAGGACCTTCCTCGCCGAAGACGTGCGCGCCAATCTCGGCCGTGTGGCGGCGCTGCTGCGATCCTTCCATCGCGAGATGCCGAACCATGTCTCCGGCGCCGGCTTCATGTTCTGGGTGTTCCACGTCATCCGCGACTATGCGCGCACGCTCGAGGAAGGCAACAGCCGCAAGCGCAGCGACTTGCCGCGTCTGCTAACGCTGGCTGATGAGCTGGAGCGGGCGCAGAAATTGCTGCCGATCGTCTTCGGCCACAATGATCTTTTGCCAGCCAACATTCTCGACGACGGCAACAGGCTGTGGCTGATCGATTTCGAATATGCCGGCTTCAACACGGCAATGTTCGACCTTGCCGGCGTCGCCTCGAACGCCGGGATGAGCGACGAGGAATCCTTCGCCTTCCTGACCGCCTATTTCATGAAGGAGCCGGACGCGGCGATCCGCCGCTCGCACGCTGCCATGCAATGCGCCTCGCTGTTGCGCGAGGCGATGTGGAGCATGGTGTCGGAACTCTATCTCGACGCGCCCGGCATCGACTACGTCGCCTACACCGAGGAAAACCTCGTGCGGCTCGACGCGGCGCTGGAAAACTACCGGACAAAATACGGGATCCTGAAACCATGACCTTGCCTAGCCATGCCGCCATCGTCGTCATCGGCGGCGGCATCATCGGCTGCTCGACGGCCTATCATCTGGCGCGCGACCACAAGGCAAACGTCGTGCTGCTCGAGCAGGGCAAGCTGACCTCGGGCTCGACCTGGCACGCCGCCGGCCTGGTCGGGCAATTGCGCTCGTCTGCCTCGATCACCCGCGTGCTCAAATATTCGGTCGACCTCTACAAGGGGCTGGAGGCCGAAACCGGCCTTGCCACCGGCTGGAAAATGACCGGCTGCCTGCGGCTCGCGACCAATGCCGACCGCTGGACAGAGTACAAAAGGCTGGCGACCACGGCGAAGAGTTTCGGCATGGACATGCATCTTTTGTCCCCGGCCGAGGTCAAGGCGATGTGGCCGCTGATGGAAACCGGCGATCTGGTCGGTGCTTCCTGGCTGCCGACCGACGGCCAGGCCAGCCCCTCCGACATCACCCAATCGCTGGCCAAGGGCGCGCGCATGCATGGCGCGAAGCTGTTCGAGAATGTCCGCGTCACCGGCTTCGAGATGAAGGGTGGCCGCATCACGGCGGTGAAGACCGATCAGGGCGACATCGCCTGCGACAAGGTGGTGAACTGCGGGGGACAATGGGCGCGACAGGTCGGCGCCATGGCCGGCATCAACGTGCCGCTGCAGCCGGTGAAGCACCAATACATCATCACCGAGAAGGTCGATGGCCTGGCGACCGACGCGCCGACGCTGCGCGACCCCGACCGGCGCACCTATTTCAAGGAAGAGGTCGGCGGGCTGGTGATGGGCGGCTATGAGCCGAACCCGCAGGCGTGGACGACCGACCTCCCAGGGGGCGACGTGCCCAACGATTGGGAATTCCGGCTGTTCGACGACGACTATGACCATTTCGAGCAGCATATGACGCAGGCGATCGCGCGTGTGCCGGCACTGGAAACCGTGGGCGTCAAGCAGATGATCAACGGGCCGGAAAGCTTCACGCCGGACGGCAATTTCATTCTCGGCACGGCGCCCGAATGCGTCAACATGTTCGTCGGCGCCGGCTTCAACGCCTTCGGCATCGCGTCGGGCGGCGGCGCCGGCTGGGTGCTGGCGCAATGGGTGGTGGACGGCGAGGCGCCGCTCGACCTGTGGGTGGTCGACATCAGGCGCTTTTCCAACCTGCACCGCGACCGGCAATGGGTGCGCGAGCGCACGCTGGAGGCCTATGGCAAGCATTACACGATCGGCTTCCCGCATGAGGAATATGCCAGCGGCAGGCCGCGCATCGTCTCGCCGCTTTACGACAGGCTGAAGCAGCAGCGCGCCGTGTTCGGCTCGAAGCTCGGCTGGGAGCGGCCGAACTGGTTCGCGCCGGAAGGCGTCGAGCCGCAGGACATCTATTCCATGGGCCGGCAGAACTGGTTTTCGGCGGTCGGCGACGAGCACCGGCATGTGCGCGAGAAGGTCGGCATCTTCGACCAGTCGTCCTTCGCCAAATACGAATTGGGCGGACCCGACGCGGCCAAGGCGCTCGACTGGATCTGCGCCAACGACGTCAGCAAGCCGGTCGGAAGGCTGACCTACACGCAGCTTCTCAACACGCGCGGTGGCATCGAGGCCGACCTGACCGTGGCGCGGCTGGCCGAGGAGAAATTCTACATCGTCACAGGCACCGGCTTCCGCACGCATGATGCCTCATGGATCTGCGACCATATCGGCGAGGGTCACGATGCGGAGTTGACCGATGTCACCGAGGATTTCGGCACGCTGTCGCTGATGGGTCCCAAGGCGCGCGACGTGCTCGCCGCGGTGACCGATGCCGATGTGTCGAATGCTTCGTTCCCGTTCGGCCATGTGCGCGAGATCGCCATTGCCGGCCACACAGTTCGGGCGCTGCGTGTCACCTATGTCGGCGAACTTGGCTGGGAACTGCATGTGCCGATCGCGGCGACAGGCGAAGTCTTCGACGCGCTGATGGCGGCTGGCAAGACGCACGGCATCCGCCCGGTCGGCTACCGGGCGCTGGAATCGCTGCGGCTGGAAAAGGGCTACCGCGCCTGGGGTTCCGACATCACGCCCAACGACACGCCGCAGGAAGCCGGGCTCGGCTGGGCGGTCAAGCTCAGGAAGAACACCGATTTCGTCGGACGGCGCGCGCTGGAGAAAGTTGTCGGCGCGCCGTTGAAGAAGCGCTTTGCCGGCTTCGCGGTCGACAATCCGGAGATCGTGCTGCTCGGCCGTGAGACCATCCTGCGCAATGGCGAGCCGGTCGGCTATCTGACCAGCGGCGGCTATGGCTACACGCTGGGCAAGAACATCGGCTACGGCTATGTGCGTAACGCCGAGGGCGTGAGCGACGATTTCCTGACCTCGGGCGACTACGAGCTGGTGGTCGCGATGGAGCGGACGCCGGCCAGGATCCATCTCGAGCCGATGTTCGACCCTACGGCGGAGAGGGTAAGGGCCTAGTTCACCCGCAAGGCGAGACCACGGCTGGGCACGGTGTCGGCCTCGCCCGGCATCGAGACGTAGGGGCGCGTTTCCTCGGCACGGGTGACGACGCCTTGCGCTTCAAGTTCGGCGATGCGTGCGGCAAAACCCTGCTCCCACAGTGTGTTCTTGACCGTCAGCACGATGACCCCGCCAGGCCGGCAGATGCGGATCAGCTCATTCAGCCCTTCGACGCCGACATGGCCTGAGGTGAAGACACCGGCCGAGACGATCCCGGCATAGGCATCGTCGGCAAAAGGCAGCGCGCCGCCGAGCGCGAGGCAATGCAGCGCGGAATAGACACCCTTGCGGGCGGCCTGGTCCAGCATGCCTTGCGAGATGTCCAGCGCCTCGACTTCAGGATAGCCTGATATATCGAGCCATTCGCCGATAAGCCCGGTGCCCGCGCCGGCATCGAGCAACGGCGCCGCGCCGCGCGGCAGATGGCGGGTCAGCAGAGCCAGACAGATCGTCGGATGACGATAACCGGCGGCCGACATGTCGGCGTCATAGGTCCGCGACCAGCGATCATAGAGGGCGGCCACCTCTTCCGGGCGCTTGGCTGCGTAGGCCGCGGTGAGCGCGTCCAAATGTTTGCCGTCCGTCATCGCTGCTGTGTCGCCTGATCGAGTTGCCTTTGATCCGATGATAGCCAAACGACGAAAATTGTGGAACCGTTGCCGTGAGAAATAACGGCGTGGGGGCGCGGGCATGATGACGGACGAAGCGCGGGCGAAGCTGGCCGCCATTCCCATGCTGGCCGGCTACACCGGGCCGCTGGAACGGCTCGGCGGCCTTACCAATCTCGTCTTCAGGGCCGGCGATCTCTGCCTGCGCATCCCAGGCAAAGGCACCGAGGAATATATCAACCGCGCCAACGAAGCGGTGGCCGCGCGCGAAGCGGCAAAGGCGGGGGTCAGTCCCGAGGTGCTGCATGTCGATCCCGCCACCGGGGTCATGGTGACGCGCTACATCGCGGGCGCGCAGACCATGTCGCCGGAGAAATTCAAGACACGACCGGGCAGTCCCGCCCGGGCCGGCGAAGCCTTCCGCAAGCTGCACGGGTCCGGTGCGGTGTTCCCCTTCCGCTTCGAACTTTTCGCGATGATCGACGACTATCTCAAGGTGCTGTCGACCAAGAACGTCACCCTGCCTGCCGGCTATCACGACGTGGTGCGCGAGGCCGGCGGCGTGCGCTCCGCGCTTGCCGCTCATCCGCTGCCGCTTGCCGCCTGCCATTGCGATCCGCTGTGCGAGAACTTCCTCGATACGGGCGAGCGGATGTGGATCGTCGACTGGGAATATTCGGGGATGAACGACCCGCTCTGGGATCTCGGCGACCTCAGCGTGGAAGGCAAGTTCAATGCGAACCAGGACGAAGAGCTGATGCGCGCTTATTTCGGCGGCGAAGCGAGGCCGGCGGAGCGCGGCCGCGTCGTCATCTACAAGGCCATGTGCGATCTGCTCTGGACGCTGTGGGGGCTGATCCAGCTTGCCAACGACAATCCCGTCGACGATTTCCGCGCCTATGCGGACGGCCGCTTCGCCCGCTGCAAGGCGTTGATGGAGACGCCGGAGTTTTCACGGCATTTGGCTGCTGTGCGTATGGGTTAGCGCAATTCCATATGACAGCAGCTCCAGTTCACCTGAAAACCCTCTCTATCTCGCTCAACGTCACTGTATCGTCAGACTTTTTGCAATACCAAATGATCAGCGCAATGCTCCCGACGGGAATGAACCACGCAAGGAGTTGATGCCAACCGCTTCTGTTGATGTCATGCAGCCTGCGGGTGGTCATGGCCAGCGTCGGCAGAAGGGCGGCAAGATTCCAAATCGATGAGATGATTTCATTCTTCACAATGGTATCAACTATGACGAGAATGACGCCGACAATGATAATGAAGAGGTAGGAGTACCAGAACTCCGAGCGGCTGGCCCTGCCGGAAAAATTCACATAATTTCGGAAGAAGCTTGAAACGGCTTCGCCAAAATTCATCGAAGCCGGCATTTCTCCAAACCGATTCGCACCGGCTGGCGCCGCTCTTAGAACAAACACCAGCGGCAAACCGATCAGGATCAAGACGATCAGCCAATGCCATATGGAAAAACTTCCCATTACCACCCCCTCCATCTTAGTTTTCTTGAGATGTTGATCCTTGGCTCACCCAAGCAAGAATCAATCCTGTATTGTGCTCTCAAGGCAACGTACACGGCAAACTATCGATGTAAATACCGGATTTTTTGGCTGGAAACTCCAGCAATTCGAGATGATAGCCTTCGGCCGCTAAACGCGGAGCTTCGAAAACGCAGCGTGTGACGTGCTGTATGCTTTATTTGGCCGCAATCGCTGACGGAAAGCCCGTTTCACACTTTCCTGGAAGCGCTCTAATTCACGCCCTTCGGCACGTTTTCGGGCGGCACAGTGGTGTCGACCACCTTCTGGCGATGGAAAATGAACAGGCCGGCCAGAACGATGATGCCTGAGCCTATCAGGATGCGCGGACCGGGGACGTCGCCGAAGAACACCAGCCCGAACACCACGGCCCACAGGAGCAGCGTGTAGTGCAGCGGCGCCAGGGTCGAGGCCGGCGCCAGCTTGAGCGCCCGCGTGATCATCAGATGGGCGCTGCAGGAAACGATGCCGAGCAGCAGCATGGCGCCGAAATCGAGCGCCGAGGGCGTCTGCCAGGCGCCGATGGTCAGCACGCCGCCGACCAGCAGCGTGCCGATCGTCTGCCATGTCACCAGATTGGTGTCGCTGGTGCCGCGCAGCCGCCGGTTGAGGATGATGGCGAAGGCAAAGGCGATGCTGCCTGCGAGCGCGAAGCTCGACGACAGCGAGAAGGCGGCCGAGGAAGGCTTGAGCATGATCACCACGCCGCAGAAGCCGAGCAGGATCGCCACCCAGCGGCGCCAGCCGACCTTTTCGCCGAGCAGCAGGTGCGAGAGCGCCGCGACATAGATCGGCCCCGCCATGTAGAAACTCATGACGTCGGCAAGCGGCAGATAGACGACCGCTGCATAGAAGAGCGCGGTGTCGAGCGTGGTCATGACGACACGCAAGATCTGCAGTTCGGGGCGTTCCATGCGAAACAGCTTGGCTGTGCCCTGATGCGCAATCATCGGCCCGAGCACGAAGAAGGCGCCGATGGAGCGGATCAGCACCACCTGGCCGACGGAGAAGCTGGCAACCAGCCACTTGCCCATCGCATCGTTCAGCGCAAACAGGAAGTCGCCGGCCAGCATCAGCAGAATGCCGGCCAGAAGCACGTTCCTGATCTTGGAATTCTGCGCAACGGGTTGCGTCATGCCGATCCCGATTCCTCCCTCGCTTAAGTCGCGTCGTAGACGCAAGCGGCGGCTTTGACGAGAAGAATCCGGGAAATCGCGAGACCAGGACCGGGAATCGGCTGGGCCTACGTGGCTTTGTGCCTGCGGTTGACCAGTGGCGGCCTGCCCGGGATGGAAAGCCTCGTATCCTGCCGCGTCCGTTCCGCCACCACCTTGCCCCTGGCGATGACGCAAATGCGCTCGGCGCGCAGGCGCAGGGCCTCGATGGGATTGCCGGCGGCGAGGATGACGAGGCTGCCGCGCTTGCCGACGGCGAGGCCGAGATGGTCCAGTCCCATGATGGCGGCATTGACGTTGGTGACCATGTCGAAACAGCGCGCCATGTCGGCCGGGCTCGACATCTGCGCGACATGCAGGCCCATGAAGGCGACGTCGAGCATGTCGGCGGTGCCCAGCGAATACCAGGGATCGAGCACGCAATCCTGACCCCAGCCGACACGGATGCCGAGCGCCAGCATCTCCTTGACCCGGGTCAGGCCGCGGCGCTTCGGGAAGGTGTCGTGGCGACCCTGAAGCATGATGTTGATCAGCGGATTGGGGATGGCGGAAACGCCGGCCTCGGCGATCAGCGGCAGAAGCTTCGAGACATAGTAATTGTCCATCGAATGCATGGAGGTGAGGTGCGAGCCGGCCACTCTGCCCTGCAGGCCCAGGCGCTGCGTTTCATAGGCCAGTTGCTCGATGTGGCGCGACAGCGGGTCGTCGGTCTCGTCGCAATGCAGGTCGACCATCAGTCCGCGCTTTGCCGCGATCTCGCACAGCTCGGTCACCGAGCGCGTGCCGTCGGCCATGCTGCGCTCGAAATGCGGAATGCCGCCGACGATGTCGACGCCCATGTCCAGCGCACGGATGGTGTTTTCACGCGCCTTCGGCGAGCGGTAGAAACCGTCCTGAGGAAAGGCCACGAGCTGCAGGTCGATATAGGGCGCGATCGTTTTCTTGACGTCGAGCAGGGCCTCGACCGCCAGCAGCCTGTCGTCGCAGACGTCGACATGGGTGCGGATGGCGAGCAGGCCCATGGACACCGCCCAGTCGCAATAGGCCAGCGCCCGGTCGCGCACCGCCTCATGCGTCAGAAGCGGCTTCAGCTCACCCCATAGCGCAATGCCTTCCAGCAGCGTGCCCGAGGCGTTGATGCGCGGAATGCCATAGGACAGCGTGGCATCCATATGGAAATGCGGATCGACAAAGGGTGGCGAGACCAGATTCCCGCCGGCATTGACCTCGGTCCGGGCGGAACCCTGCAATTTGGGCTCGATCGCGGCGATCGTCTCGCCGCTGATGCCGATATCGGCAATCCTGCCATCCGGCAGCGTGCCGCCACGAACGATAAGGTCGAAATCCATCTGTCGTCATCTCGCCTGAAGAATCACTTTGCCATCGTGTCGCAAAAGACAGCATGACGCAGCGGTTTCTTTCCAGAAGCCGCCAATGGTTCCATCCGGCGACAACTCCCTCTATAAGCCGCCTTCGTCAGTCCGCTATCAAGGATCAGCCTTTGTTTCGTTTCTTCCGCTCGACGGAAAACCAGCGACTCGTCGCAAGGTTGGTCAGAGAATCGTTCCGGGAGCACATGTTCGGATATGGCGCGGCCATTCTTTCGATGCTGGTGGTGGCCGGCATGACCGCTGCCAGCGCCTGGATCCTGCGCGAAATCACCAATGAATTCGTGATCGACAAGCGGGTCGACCGCGTCAACATGATTGCCGCGGCCGTCGCCGGGATCTTCGTCCTCAAAGGCCTCGCCAATTTTGTCCAGGCCTATTTCATGAGCCGGGTCGGCAATGCCATCATCGCCGACCGGCAGCGCAAGATCTACGACCGCATCCTGGCGCAAGGCATCGAATTCTACCATTCGACCTCGTCGTCAGACCTGATCACCCGTATGACCAACAATGCCCAGGCGGCACGCAACGTGCTCGACCTGATCGTCACCTCCTATGTGCGCGACCTGGTGACCCTGCTTGCCTTGATCGGTGTCATGGTCTGGCAGCAGCCGGTGCTGTCGCTGATCTGCTTCGTCGCCGGGCCCGTGGCCATCTATGGCGTCAACCGCATCCTGAAGCGCGTGCGCAACTTCGCCGCCATGGAGTTCCGCTCGGTTGGCCAGATCGTTCAGGTGATGCAGGAAACCGCTATCGGCGTGCGCGTGGTCAAGTCCTTCAACCTCGAAAGCTTGATGCGCAAGCGCATGTACAAGGCGGTGGCGGACGTCGAGGATCGGGCCAACAACATTGCCGCGCTGGAAGCAGTGACCAGCCCGGTGATGGAGACGCTGGCCGGGCTGGCGATCGCCGGCGCCGTCATGGTCAGCGGCTTGCTGGTTCTGCAGGGCGGCCAGATGCCTGGTAACATCATGGCGTTCATCGCGGCGCTGCTGCTCGCCTATGAACCGGCAAAGCGCCTGGCGCGTGTGCGCATCTCACTGGAAAGCGGCATTGTCGGCGTGCGCATGATGTTCCAGCTCGCCGACGAGCCGCTGACACTGGCCGAGAAGCCCGATGCAAAGCCGCTTCGGGCCGGACCGGGCGAGATCCGGTTCGACGCCATCAGCTTCGCCTACCAGAATGGGCCGCCGGTGCTCGACCGGTTCGACCTCACCCTTGAAGCAGGCAAAATGACGGCGCTGGTCGGCCCCTCCGGCGGCGGCAAGTCGACGATCCTGAACCTGATCATGCGCATGTACGACCCGAAGAGCGGCAAGGTCCTGCTCGACGGCCAGGACATTTCCCATGCCACGCTCGCCTCGCTCAGGGAAAAGATCGCCTATGTCAGCCAGGACACGTTCCTGTTTGCCGGCACCATCATGCACAACATCCGGCTTGGGCGGCAGGACGCGACCGATGAAGAGGTGATCGCCGCCGCCAAGGCCGCCAACGCGCATGACTTCATCATGGCCCAGGCGAAGGGCTACGAGACCGATGTCGGCGAGAATGGAGGCCTCTTGTCAGGCGGCCAACGCCAACGCATCTCGATCGCGCGCGCCATGCTGCGCAACGCCGAAATCCTGCTGCTCGACGAAGCGACCAGCGCGCTCGACGCCGAATCCGAAGCGCTGTTCCGCGACGCGCTGCAGCAGCTGACCGACGGACGCACGACAATCGTCATCGCGCACCGCCTGTCAACCGTGCACCAGGCCGACACGATCGTGGTGCTGGAGGGCGGCAAGGTGGTGGAGAGCGGGCCGCATCGTGCTCTGCTCACGCAGGGCGGGCTTTACCAGAAGCTTTATGAATATCAGCTGATGCCGTAGTGCGGCCTCCACCTTCTCCCCTTGCGGGAGAAGGAAGAAGTCCGTCACTCCGGCACGTGCCGCACCGCGCCCTTGTCGGCGCTGGTGGCGAAGGCGGCGTAGGCGCGCAGCGCGGTCGTCACCTTGCGCTTGCGCTTTTCCTCGGGCTTCCAGGCCAGGGCGCCCTTGGCTTCCATCGCCGCCCGGCGGCTGTCGAGTTCGGCGTCGCTGACAGCGAGGCGGATGGTGCGGTTGGGGATATCGATCTCGATCGTGTCGCCCTCTTGGACCAGCCCGATCGTGCCGCCTTCGGCGGCTTCCGGCGACGCATGGCCGATCGACAGGCCCGACGTGCCGCCGGAGAAGCGGCCATCGGTGACCAGCGCGCAGGCCTTGCCCAGGCCCTTCGACTTCAGATAGCTGGTCGGGTAGAGCATTTCCTGCATGCCGGGGCCGCCGCGCGGGCCCTCATAGCGGATGACAACGACGTCGCCGGCCTTGATCTCGTTGGAGAGGATTGCCTTGACCGAAGCGTCCTGGCTTTCGAACACCCGCGCCGGGCCGGTGAATTTCAGGATCGACTCATCGACACCGGCCGTCTTCACGATGCAGCCGTCGAGCGCCAGATTGCCTTTCAGCACGGCAAGACCGCCATCTTTCGAGAACGGCGTTTCCGCCGAACGGATGACACCCTTTTCACGATCGAGATCGAGCTCGTCCCAGCGGCGGTCCTGGCTGAAGGCGACCTGGGTCGGCACGCCGCCGGGCGCGGCGAGGAAGAAGTCGCGGACGTTCTGGCTGGAGGTGCGGGAAATATCCCAATGGTCAAGCGCCTCGCCGAGGCTTGATGTGTGCACTGTCGGCAGGTCGCGGTTGATCAGCCCGGCATTGTCGAGCTGGCCGAGGATCGCCATGATGCCGCCGGCACGGTGGACGTCTTCCATGTGGACGTCGGACTTGGCCGGCGCCACCTTGCAGAGCACTGGAACCCGCCGCGACAGCCGGTCGATATCCTCCATGGTGAAGTCGACCTCGCCCTCATGTGCGGCGGCCAGGATGTGCAGCACGGTGTTGGTCGAGCCGCCCATGGCGATGTCGAGCGTCATGGCGTTTTCGAAGGCGCCTTTCGAGGCGATGCTGCGCGGCAGTGCCGTTTCGTCATCCTGCTCGTAATAGCGCTGGGCCAGATCGACGATGAGATGGCCGGCCTCGACGAACAGCCGCTTGCGGTCGGCATGCGTGGCCAGCGTCGAGCCGTTGCCCGGCAACGACAGGCCGAGCGCCTCGGTCAGGCAGTTCATGGAATTGGCGGTGAACATGCCCGAGCAGGAACCGCAGGTCGGGCAAGCCGAGCGCTCGATGACCTTGACGTCCTCGTCGGAGATCTTGTCGTCGGCGGCCGCGACCATGGCGTCGACCAGGTCGAGCGCCTGAGTCTTGCCGGCCAGCACCACCTTGCCGGCTTCCATCGGCCCGCCGGAGACGAAGACGGTCGGGATGTTGAGGCGCAGCGAGGCCATCAGCATGCCGGGGGTGATCTTGTCGCAATTGGAGATGCAGACCATGGCGTCGGCGCAGTGGGCGTTGACCATGTACTCGACGGAATCGGCGATCAGCTCGCGCGACGGCAGCGAATAGAGCATGCCGTCGTGGCCCATGGCGATGCCGTCGTCGACCGCGATGGTGTTGAATTCCTTGGCGACGCCGCCGGCCTTCTCGATCTCGCGCGCCACCAGCTGGCCGAGGTCCTTCAAGTGGACATGGCCCGGCACGAACTGGGTGAAGGAGTTGACCACGGCGATGATCGGCTTGCCGAAATCCGAATCCTTCATGCCGGTCGCGCGCCACAGGCCGCGGGCGCCGGCCATGTTGCGGCCATGGGTGGTGGTGCGGGAGCGATAGGCGGGCATGACTTTTCCTTAGCTGGCTGACTGCGCTCGATGCGGAGCGTGGCGGCGCTGAATTCGGACCGCAGGCCTTATAGACTCGCAAGTATGGTCTGGCCACATTTTTGCAATGCGCCACGAAATCCGGATGGTTGTTGACGAGCGGCATTCGCTTGTATATAGCCAAATGGGTATATACCTTCTTGGCTATGGAAATCCGATGAACCAGCTGGACGCCACTTTTGCCGCACTCGCCGATCCGACGCGCCGCGCCATCCTGGCCCGGCTCATCCAGGGCGAAGCATCCGTGATGGAACTGGCCGAGCCCTTCGCGATGAGCCAGCCCTCGATTTCCAAGCATCTCAAGGTGCTGGAAAACGCCGGATTGATTTCACGTGGCCGCGACGCGCAGCGCCGGCCCTGCCGGCTCGAAGCAAAACCGCTGGCCGAGGCCAATGACTGGCTGGAGCGATATCGCAAGATCTGGGAAGGCAACTTCCAGCGCCTCGACGCGTTGCTCGACGCGATGAAGGCCGAGAGAGCCCCCGACAGTACCGACCAATAACCGAAAAAGATCGCGGCCTGTGTCGGATCACCGGCCGGCCGCACGTCCTTGGGCAAATAGGAGGAGGACCATCATGAGCACCACAACCTTGCCCGGTTCGACCGTCGCTACGCTGACGGTGACCACGCCCAGCGACCGCGAGGTCCAGATCACCCGCATCTTCGACGCGTCGCGGCCGATGGTTTTCGACTGCTGGACGATACCCGAGCTGCTGAAGGGCTGGCTGCACGGCCCCGATGGCTGGCGGCTGGCGATCTGTGAAATCGACCTGAGGGTTGGCGGCGCCACGCGCTACGTCTGGCAGCATCGCGATGGCCGAAGCATGGGCATGAGCGGCGCCTATCGCGAAATCGTGCGTCCAGCCAGGATCGTCGCCACCGAACTGTTCGACGAGGACTGGACTGGTGGCGAAACCGTAGGGACCGTGGTCTTCACCGAACAGGCCGGAAAGACGCTGCTGACACAGACGGTGCTTTACGCCTCGCAAGCGGCCCGCGACGGCGCGCTCGGCACCGGCATGACCCGCGGCATGGGCGAGAGCTATGCCCAGCTCGATGCTTATCTCATTTCACTTCAGGACGCTGCCAAGGGCGCCGCCTGACCCTTCCTTCACCCCAAGCACCCCAAAGATAAAAACGAGGAGAGACGCATGCAGAAGATCACCACCTTCCTGTGGTTCGACGGCCAGGCCGAAGAGGCGATGAACCACTACATGTCGATCTTCAAGAATTCGAAGGAGCTGAGCGTGACACGCTGGCCCAAGGGCCACGCTGATGAGGGCAAGGTGCTGGTGGCCTCGTTCGAACTCGACGGCGTCCCGTTCCTGGCGCTCAACGGCGGACCACAATACAAGTTCACCGAGGCGATTTCACTGTCGATCGACTGCAAGACGCAGGAAGAAGTCGATCATTTCTGGACCAGGCTCACTGAGGATGGCGGCGAACCAGGACCCTGTGGCTGGCTGAAGGACAAATTCGGCGTTTCCTGGCAAGTCGTGCCGGAACAGCTGCCGCGTCTGCTCGGGGATGCGGACCGCGCCAAGGCCGGCCGGGCGATGAATGCGATGATGCAGATGGGCAAGATCGACATCGCCAAGCTCGAAGCGGCGGCGAAAGGGTGAGCACTGCACTGTTTTCCCTTCTCCCTTGTGGGAGAAGGAAGAACCACAGCTCACGCCGCCTTGTCGCGGACCTGGTAGTCCTTGATGGTGGCGAAGCGGATCGCTTTCCAGCGCTCGGCTTCGTAGTTCAGCGAGAAGGCGTGCTGGGCCAGGAACACCGGGTCGTTGTCGAGGTCCCTGGCGATGTCGCCGCGATGCGCCTCGATGAAGCGAAGCGTCTCGGCCTTGTCGTCGGCCGAGATCCAGCGGCAGACGGAAAAGCGCGACATTTCGAATTCGACCGGCAGTGTGTATTCGAAGTTCAGCCGCTCTTTCAACACGTCGAGCTGCAGGGCGCCGACGACGCCGACGATGGCCGGTGAGCCATCCTCGGGCGAGAATAGCTGCACGACGCCTTCCTCGGCCATCTGGTGCAGCGCTTCCTTGAGTTTCTTCGCCTTCATGGCGTCGCCGAGGCGCACACGGCGCAGGATTTCCGGCGCGAAGTTCGGCACGCCCCTGAAAAGAATTTCCTCGCCCTCGGTCAGCGTGTCACCGATGCGCAGCGTGCCGTGGTTGGGAATGCCGACGACGTCGCCGGCAAAGGCTTCATCCGCCGTGACGCGGGTGCGGGCGAAGAAGAACTGCGGCGCCGACAGGCTCATCGGCTTGCCGGTTCGCACCAGCTTGGCCTTCATGCCACGCTCGAGCTTGCCCGAGCAGACGCGCACGAAAGCGATACGGTCGCGGTGATTGGGGTCCATATTGGCCTGGATCTTGAAGACGAAGGAGGTCATCTTGTCCTCGGTCGCCTCGACCTTGCGGGCGTCGGCCTCCTGCGCGCGCGGCGGCGGGCCGAAGGCGCCGAGCGCCTCGATCAGGTCGCGCACGCCATAGTTGCGCAGCGCCGAGCCGAAATAGACCGGCGTCAAATGGCCCTCGCGGAAGGCATCAATATCAAGCGGCCGGCAGGCTTCGCGCGCGAGCTCCAGTTCCTCGATGAAGGCCTCGCGCTCGTTCTCCGGCAGCAGCCCGGCGACGCGGTTGGAATCGGGACCGTTGACCGGCGTGCGTTCCTTCTCGTCGTCGCCCTTGCGCACCGCGTTCAGCGCCAGGTGATAGGTGCCGGAAAACGTCCTGCCGCGGCCGATCGGCCAAGTGATGGGTGCGGTGTCCAGCGCCAGCTTCTGCTCGATCTCGTCCAGAATCTCGAACGGATCGCGGCTTTCGCGGTCCATCTTGTTGACGAAAGTGATGATCGGGATGTCGCGCAACCGGCAGACTTCGAACAGTTTCAGCGTGCGCGGCTCGATGCCCTTGGCGGCGTCGATGACCATGACGGCCGAGTCGACGGCCGACAGCGTGCGGTAGGTATCGTCGGCGAAATCCTCGTGGCCGGGCGTGTCGAGCAGGTTGAAGACATTGTCTTCATACTCGAAGGTCATCACCGAAGTGACGACCGAAATGCCGCGCTCGCGCTCGATCTTCATCCAGTCGGACCGGGTCTGGATCTTGTCCTTCTTGGCCTTGACCTCGCCGGCAAGCTGGATGGCGCCGCCGAACAGCAGCAGCTTTTCGGTGAGCGTCGTCTTGCCGGCGTCGGGGTGCGCGATGATCGCGAAGGTGCGGCGGCGCGCCACTTCCTCTGGTATTGTTTCGGGCATTCGCTGGGATTTCCGTGTGACAGGCCGGGCTTCTAGCAGCGTAGTGCCGGGCTGTCGACCGGTCCGGCGGCGCGGACGCCGCCGGATGCCATGGCTTGCCTCAGGCCAACTCGTCCGTCTGGTTCGCCAAAACGACCTCCGGAAGCCAGCTGGCGATAGCGCGGCCTATCGCATCGGCATGATCCTCCTGCAGATAGTGCGCACCAGGCCCGAGATTGATGAAACTGCAATTCTTCAAACCGGCCGCGAATTCGCGCGCGGCCTGCGGCCCGATCAGCGCCCCGGGATCACCCGCGAACAGCAGTTTCGGATAGGTGGACAGCCGCAGCGCGCGATGGTCGTGCGCGCTGATGGCGGCAACGTCGGCGGGCTGACCCTCGATGGGCATTTCCCGGGGCAGGCGCAGCACCGGCTTGCGCGATTGCGGCGTCGGGAACGGCGCCCGGTAGACGTCCATCTCGTCGTCGCTCATCGCGCGCAACACCGAGGCCGGCAGCACTTTCTCAACGAAGACATTGTCTTCCAGGACCAGCTTTTCGCCGACGCCGGGCGTGCGCAGCGCCTTGAACATTTCGCGAGCTTGCGGGCGCTGGTGAAAATCCTCCCAGCGCTCGAAGGGCCGGATGAATTCCATGAAGGCGAGGCCGAGGACGCGCTGCGGCCGCCTTGCCGCGAGATGGAAGGCAAGGGCCGTGCCCCAATCCTGCGCAACCAACAGCACATCCCTGATGTCCAGGGCGTCGAGGAAGGCGTCGAGATAGCGGACATGGTCGAAGAAGCGATAGTCGATATCGGGCTTGCCGGACTGGCCATAGCCGATCAGGTCAGGCGCGATGCAGCGGCCGAACGGCGCGACATGGGGGATGATGTTGCGCCAGATATGGGACGAGGTCGGGTTGCCATGCAGGAACAGCACGGTCGGGCCGGACGCTCCCGCCTCGACATAGGACATGGTCGAATCGAGTATGGGAATCTGCGAACGTTTCGGCGCGGTGGCGACCGGCTGAGGCGGGTTGGCTTTCGAACTCATGGGGTCTCCTTTGCAAACGCTGTGTTGAAGATGATTTTCTTGAACCGCTCGAGCGGTTCGGGGCTGCGCTCGACCTTCATGCGCAGCATGGCGCCCTGCCAGGACGACAGCAGGAAGTCGGCGAGGTCCTCGGCCTCGAAGGTCTTGGCGATGTCGCCGGCCGCCTGGCCTTCGGCGATGCAGACGGCGAAGGGCTGGCGCCAGCGCTCGAAGATGGCGACGAGTTGCACGCGCAACGGCTCGCTGTGCACCGCTGCCTCGAGGCTGAGATTGCCGATCATGCAGCCGCGCGCCCAGTCATGCGCCTCGAGCTTCGAGGTGATGACGTCGAGGTAGCGGCGCAGCCTGCCTATGGGCGGCGTGCCGTCCTGCGCCAGCGCAGCCTCGACCAGCCCACTGACATAGGTGAAGTAGCGGTCCAGCACTTCGCCGGCGAACGCCTCCTTCGAGGCGAAATGATTGGTGAAGGATCCCGGCCGGGCGTCGGCGGCGGCAACGATGTCGCGCACGCCGGCGGCGGCATAGCCTGAATTCCAGATGGTCCGGAAACCGGCGTCGAGAAGTTTTTCGCGGAGTGATTGTCTAGCCATATCCAAATAATACGTACGTACGTATTTATGTCAAGCGCATCTTTTTACCGTATCCGATGTTGGCAAGTGACGAGCGGGGTGGCACTGCAAGAGCGTCCTCGGCGGACAATCAGGTAAAGGAGCGAACATGGCTGCGGCGAAACAAGTGATCGTCATCGGCGCCGGCATCATCGGCGCCTCGATCGCCTGGCATCTGACAAGGGCAGGCGCACAGGTCACGGTCGTTTCCGAAAGCGGCGCAGGTGGCGTCGCGACGCCCAATTCCTTTGCCTGGATCAACGCCAGCTGGGGCAACCCCGAAATCTATTTCCGGCTGCGCATCCGCGCCATGGCCGAGTGGAGGCGACTGGCCAATGAACTGCCTGGGCTGCCGCTCGCCTGGTGCGGCGGGCTATGCTGGGACCTGCCGGCCGACAGGCTTGAGGCTTACGCGGCCGAACATTCCTCATGGGGCTACGGCATCGAACGCGTTGGCCGCGAGCGGGCGGCGCAAATCGAACCCACCCTCGTCGAGCCTCCTGAATTCGCCGTTTATGTCGCGGAGGAAGGCGTGGCCGAACCAGTTGCGACGGCCAGGGCCCTGCTGACGGATGCCGAACGGCATGGCGCGCGGGTCGTTGCCGGCACGGTCTCGGCGCTGGCCCAGACCAATGGCAGGACGACCGGCGTGGACACATCGCATGGGGTGATTGCCGCCGACGAGGTGGTGATCGCGGCCGGCGTCGGCTCGCCAGACGTTGCCGCGACGGCCGGCATCAAGCTGCCTATCGAAACGCCACCTGGCCTGATCGTCCATTCGCGGCCCTACAAGAGGCTGCTCAACGGCCTGGTGCACGCCGAGAGGCTGCATATGCGCCAGACGGCAGAGGGCCGCATTATCGCCGGCTCGGATTTCGCCGGCGGCGATCCCGGCCAGAACCCCGAAGCGACGGCACGCGACCTGTTCGCGGTGACGAAGGCGGCATTGCGCGGCGCCGAGGAGCTGGAACTCGATTTCCACACCATCGGCTACCGCCCCAATCCGATCGACGGTTTTCCGATCATCGGCCGCGCCAAGGACGGGCTCTATGTCGCGGTCATGCATTCGGGCATCACGCTGGCGCCAGCCGTCGGCCTGTTTGCGGCCCGGGAAATCCTCGACGGCGAGCGCGACCCGCTGCTTGCCCCCTATGGATTGTCGCGCTTTGCTCAGTAGCCGGGCGGACGGCGAAAGCCGCCGGTGAGCGGCTCGATCGCCGCCGCGACACCGAGCAGCCGCGCCTCCGACCAGCGTTTGCCGACGAGTTGCAGGCCGATCGGCAGGCCGTCGCGATCTTCTCCGCACGGCATCGAAAGTGCCGGATGGCCGCTGTAGTTGAAGACGGCGCCATAGGCCGGCAGCATCCAGTAGTCCTGATCCTTGCCGTCGACCTTGATCGGTGTACCCGGCTCGCAATGCGGAAAGGCCGTGGTCATCGCCACCGGGCAAAGCAGCGCGTCATAATTGTCGAAGAACTGGTCCCAGGTGAGAATGGATCGGTCGCGGCGGGCGAGCGCTTCGAACCAGCGCGAGACCGGTGTCGGCCGCTCCGGCGGCTCCGGCTGTGCGGCCTCCATCATCACGCCGATCAGCGCCCCGCCTTGCGCGAGATCGTCGCGCAGATCGAGGTTGGGCAGTTTCGCATCCGCGACGATCGCACCAGCGTCTTGCAACTGCCTTGCGAGCTTTTCGACCGCAACGCCGATATCGCCGGCCACCGGGAAGCCGGGGAAGGACGGCGCAAAGGCGATGCGCAATGTCTTCAGGTTGAGCTTCGGCATGGCCACGACCGGCACCGGCGCCAGATCGGTGTCTCGTCCATCCGGCCCGGCGATGATTTGATAGATCAGCGACAGATCGTCTACGCCGCGCGCCAGCGGGCCGAGGCAGGACATCAGCCGCACGCTGCGCGCGGCATCGCCTGGATTTGGGAAGGCGCCGGCCAGCGAGACGCGGTGTTCGGTCGGCTTCAGGCCGTAGACGCCGCAGAAGGCGGCCGGCAGCCGGATCGAATCCTGCATGTCGGTGCCGACATCGAACGGAGTCATGGCGGCCGCCACCGCCGCCGCGGCGCCGCCGCTGGAGCCACCCGCCGTACGCTCAAGGTTCCATGGATTGCTGGTGCGCCCGAACAGCGGATTGTTCGACTGCCAGTCCGACAGCATAGTGGCGACATTGGTCTTGGCCATCAGCACACCGCCGGCCGCCTTCAGTCTCGCAACGACCGGGCTGTCGTGGCTCGCGACATAGTCGGCGAAGGGCGGGAAGCCGACCGTGGTTTTCATGCCAGATGTCTCGTGCATGTCCTTCAGCGTGAAGGGAACGCCGTGCAGCGGCCCGGGCGTGGCGCCGCGCGCGAGTGCCGCGTCGGCCTTCCTGGCGCATTCGTACGCGCCCTCCCTGTCGAGCGAGATGACGGCGTTGACGCCTTCGTTGTGCCGGTCGATCTGCGCCAGATGGGCATCGAGTGCTTCGACGGCAGAGATTTTGCGACGAGCGATGGCGGTGGCGAGTTCGATGGTCGAGGAGAAGACGGGATTCATGATCAAGGCTCCGGCTTGGCCGCGCTCATCCGATCAAGATGGCGGAGAGCGGCGCGGCTTCAAGCGGAGTTGAGCATTGGAAGGCTGGCTGGGTTTGATCGAAATTGCGCCGTCTGTTGAGGTCGGCGCTCTATGGCCCGCGGCGTTGCAAGTGCGACTAGACGGCCAGAGCCAGCCTGGCCGATGCGGGCGCGAAAGGACGGATGGCCATGCCATCCCCAGTCATGGTGACGAAGCTCGACGGTGGGATCGCCTGCCAGTCTCCACCCTCGCGATCAAAAGGTTCGGAGACGATGCAGCGGCCGCCGCCTTTGCGTAAGGAGGAGGTGTAGAGCGTCGGCGCATGGGCGTCGGTGGCATAGCGCACCGCGTGCAGCGCCTGCCCATCCGAGAAGGCGGCGGTGAGCTTCAGTGCCGGTTCGAGGCCGGCGCGGCACGAGGCTTCGAGCACGCGGGCAGTGGCGCGCGAGACCGCGCCTTGCGGGTCGCCAGTCAAGCCCTCGTCGATCATCAGCAGGAAGAACAGTTCGGAATCGGTGGTGCCTTCGCGCTGGTCGAAGACGGTGTCGGACAGCGAATTCTCCAGCGCGCGGCGGATCTTCTCGAAGCCGCCGATCTGACCATTGTGCATGAACGACCAGGAACCGGAGATGAAGGGATGACAGTTCATGCGGCTGGTTGCGCCGCCTGTGGAAGCCCGCACATGGGCGAGGAACAGGCCGGATTTGATCTGCCGGCACAGGCTTTTCAGGTTGGGATCGGACCAGGCCGGCAGGATGTCGCGGTAGAGGCCGGGCTCAGGCCGGTCGCCATACCAGGCAAGGCCGAAACCGTCGCCATTGGTCGGCGACTTGGCTTCCTGTGCACAATGGCTCTGGGCGATCAGCGAGTGGCAGGGCGCGGTCAGAATGTCCTCGAGAAAGACCGCTTCACCGAAATAGGCCGCCCACCGGCACATCGCTTCTGTCGTCCTCTAGGCGCGATCCGGAAGAGCCGCCGGCTCCTTGGTCGCGTGTGTGCCTCTGTTGTGCGTCCGCTCGTAGAGCTCGCGGACGATTCGGCTGGCGGTAGTCTCGAAGAGAAATGGCAAGAAAGCGTGAACGAGAGCGGCGCCGGCCGCCAGCAGCAGGCGCGAGGAGAACCAGGCTGCAAAGGCCATATGGCCGAAATAGGTTTCGCCGACCTTGGCGGGATGAGAAGTGAAGATGCTTGCGACCGACATTGAGATCCCCTTCAGCGCTTGCGTTCCGATATGAGTATCCTGACACGCTTCGCCGGTTCATCGGTCTCAAAATGTCCTTGTATTTTGTCACTCCGTGGGACAAACATCCCAACATGGCGCTGGATATCGATGAAATAGACCGAAAACTGCTTGCCGAATTGCAGCGCGACGGCACGTTGTCGGTCGACCAGCTGTCGGAACGGGTGGCCTTGTCGCGCAATGCCTGCTGGCGCCGGGTCAAGCGGCTGGAGGAAGATGGTGTTATTACCGGGCGCGTGGCGCTGGTCGATGCCGACAAGCTCGGGCTTGGCCTTTCGGTGTTCATTCTGGTCCGTACGTCCAACCATGATCCCGACTGGTTGCAGAAGTTTCGGGCGGCGGTGACCGGCTTTCCCGAGATCACCGGCGTCTACCGCATGTCCGGCGACCTCGATTATGTCCTGCGCGCCCGCGTTGCCGACGTGAAGGCCTATGACCGGCTCTACCAGCGGCTGATCGCCAAGGTGGCGCTGTCCGACGTATCCGCCTCCTTCGTCATGGAGGAGATCAAGGAGACGACAATTGTTCCAATGGAAGTGCGCTAAAGCGTGCTCAGGTCATAGTGATGCCTGAAAGAAAGCCGTTGATAGCGGCGCGGGCGAATTGACCGAATCGGCAATCGCGCCGATAGGATCGATTTTATGCGCGCAGCTCTCCAAAACTCCTCTGTCATCGGTCCGACTGTCGGCTTCGTCAGATTGCCGCATGCTGAAGGACTTCCCCTCCCCGCCTATGAAAGCACCGGCGCCGCCGGCATGGATCTTCGCGCCGCGGTACCCGACGACCGGCCGCTGCTGATCCTGCCTGGGAAACGCTCCTTGGTGCCGACCGGGCTGATCCTGGAGATCCCCGAAGGCATGGAAGGTCAGGTGCGGCCGCGCTCCGGCCTTGCTTTCAAGCACGGCCTGACCGTCCTCAATTCCCCCGGCACGGTCGACAGCGACTATCGCGGCGAGGTGAAGGTGCTTTTGATCAATCTCGGCGACGAGGATTTCGCGGTGACGCGCGGTATGCGCATCGCCCAGATCGTTTTCGCTGTTGTGACGCAGGCGGCCGTCGAGGAGCGTTCGCTGGCCGGCGGCACGGCACGCGGTTCGGGCGGGTTCGGATCGACCGGCACCGTCTGATGCAAATACCCAAGCTTGTGATCTTCGACTGCGACGGGATTCTCGTCGACACGGAGAATCTCGCCAATCGACGCCTCGCTGAATGGTTGACGGCTGCCGGCTATCCGACAAGCTTCGAATATTGCCGCAAGAATTTCTCCGGCCGCAGCATGGCCTCGGTCCAGAAAGAGATCGAGGAGACGACCGAGGTCCGGCTCGGCGCCGATTTCGTCGAGCGTTGGAATGCCGGCCTGCCGGACCTGTTTTCCCATGGCGTCGAGGCAATCCCTTACGTCCGCGAGTTCGTCGAAGCGGTGCGCGCGGCCGGCATTGCCTATTGCGTCGCCACGTCGGCCAGGATTTCGAAGATGCACATCACGCTTGGCCAGACCGGACTGTTGCCGCTGTTCGAACATGCGATGTTTTCGTCGACCATGGTCGGGCGCGGCAAGCCGTTCCCTGACCTGTTCCTGCATGCGGCCAAGACCATGGGCTTCGCGCCGGCCGATTGCATCGTCATCGAGGACAGCGTCGCCGGCACGCAGGCCGGGATCACCGCCGGCATGCGGGTGTTCTCCTATCATGGCGATCCCCATTCCGACCGCGATGGCCTGATCGAGGCCGGCGGCATCCTGTTCGACGACATGCGCGAACTGGCCGGACTGGTGCCGATCCACTGATCCGGTTCCAGCACGGCTGCGCGATGCTGGAACCCGTGCTAGCGTGAGTGGCCTGATCTTGGGGGGCGCCCATGCCAACGAACCTTTTCCGCTTCATCCTCGCCGTGATGTTGCTGCCGTTCTTGTGGACCGCCGCTGGCGCGCAAGCCGTCAGCTTTCCGGACCTGGGCAGCCCGCTGCCCGGCCGCAACGATGTCACCTATCTCGACCTGGCCAAATTGGTCATCCCTAGCCTCGCCGCGAACGGGGACGGTTTCTACAAGGGCGGATTGCCGATCGAGATGCGCCACATCGAGGGACCGGATGGCGGCGGTTCGCCGCCGGAGACATCCAGCTTCCCCAATGCGGCCGTGCTTCCTATCAAGGCCGGCGGCAAGGACCGGCTGGCGATGCTGTTCGACCTCGGCGATTCTCCCGACAGCGCCGAGGGTTATGCGGTGCTGGCGCTCTACGACGTCACGGCCAAGCCGAAACTGCTCGATGCGGTCAATGTCGCGGTCGACCGCAGCACCTATTTCCGCGAACCGAACAAGCTTTCGATCGACGCCGGCGACGACATGCTCATCACCATGAGCACGCATTTCAATTCGAGCCAGGGCTATGTGATCACGCCGCTGATCATGGTCCGCGACGACAAATTCGAGCTGATCGACATGATCTACACGTTCGACGAAAGGCTCTGCGCCTATAGCCGCAAGCAGGATATGGCCTTCCAGACCATCGCCGCCGGCCAGCTCTATGCCGCCGTCAAGGTGACGGTGACCGACAGCACCGTGCCAAGCGATGAAAACTGCGACGACGCGCCGCCCGAAGCGTCGTCGCACGATATTTCCGTCACCTATCATTGGGACAAGAAGACATCGCGCTACGTCAAGGATTCCGACGCATTCGAGAAATTGGCAGCAGAGAACGAGAAACGCTTCTGAACCAAGCGCATTCATTTGCCCGGCCGAAGGCGGCGCGATAGCATCCGTCCCGACACTCGTGATGGGGAGCATTCATGGACAAGGGCAAGATCTTTCGCGACCTGCATGCCTCGACCTTCGTCATGCCCAATCCCTGGGATCCGGGCACGACCAAGCTGCTCGGATCCTTCGGCTTCAAGGCGCTGGCGACGACCAGCGCCGGCTTTGCCTTTTCGCGCGGCCTGCCGGACGGCGCGGTGACCTTCGAGCAGATGATCCATCACTGCCGCGAGGTGACAGCGGCGACCGGCTTGCCGGTCTCGGCCGACTTAGAGAAGGGCAAGGGCGACAGCGCCGAGCGGGCCGCCGAAACCATCTTCGCGGCAGAAGCCGCAGGCCTTGCCGGCTGCTCGATCGAGGACCACACCGGCGATCCCGACAGGCCGATCTATGATTTCTCACACGCGGTCGAGCGCGTGGCGGCGGCGGTGGAGGCGGCGCGGGCCTTGAGACGCGATTTCGTCTTCACGGCGCGGGCCGAGAATTTCCTATGGGGCAAGTCCGATCTCGACGACACCATCAAGCGGCTGCAGGCCTTCGAGAAGGCCGGCGCCGACGTGCTCTATGCGCCTGGGATCGGCGACGTCGAGATGGTGCGCACGCTGTGTTCGGCGGTCAGCAAGCCGGTCAACGTCATGGCAAAACCGGGCTTCACCATCGCCGATCTCGCAAAGGCCGGAGTGAAGCGCATTTCGCTCGGACCGTGGCTGACCAATTTCGCCTATGGCATGCTGGAGACGGCGACGCGCGAAATCCAGCAGGACGGCACGTTCGGCTTCACCCGGGCCGCCATGCCATTCGGCAAATTGCAGGCGCTGTTCGGCAAATCCCAGGATTAAACGGCGGCCGTCGCATGACGACTGCGGTCACCGGCTACTTTCGCGGGCCGAAATGGCCTTGTGCAGATGCACCATCATGGCGGCGGCGAAGAGCGGCGTCAGCAGATTAAGCAGCGGCACGGCAAGGAAGGCCGCGATGACCAAGCCGGCGAGAAACACTGTGCCGGCATACTGCCGACGCAGAGCCCTGGCTTGGTCCTCGGGGCGAAAGCGCATGGCGGCGAATTCGAAGAATTCGCGGCCGAGCAGATAGCCGTTGACGATGAAGAAGGCGGCGATGTTGATGCCCGGCACCAGCAGGAGCATGAGCGCCAGGATGTTGCCGAGGATGACGACGCCGAGGAATTTTATCGCCAGCAGCAGCGAGCGCAGCGCCGGCATGGCGCGCCCGACCGGGTCGCGGGGATAGTCGGTGCGCTCGACCACTTCGGCGACATCGTCGAGGAACAGGCCGGCGATCACTGCCGTTACCGGCGCGACGAGCAGCGCCATACCGAAGGCAAGCGCTATCGCCGCTATGATGCCGCCCAGCCAGCCGGCCCAGGACGGTATGCCCGGCAGCAAGGTCTGGAGCCACGGCAAAGCCAGCCACTCGACAAGGCTGGTCAGGCCGAACCACAAGGCGACCAGCGCCAGCACGGTCAGGCCCAGCGTCTTGATGAACACGGCGCGAAACGGCGGCGAGAGCAGCTCGAGGGCCGCAATGCGGGCAGCGTCGAAAATCACCGTGCTTCAACCCCAGGTCAGCGAACACCGCCGACAGGCGGGACGCTCCCCGAGATAGGCAGCGCGAGGCTAGAGCACAAGTAAATCGGGGCGCCTAACGGGTGAAGGCCGGCTTACGGACCGGAATGGTCATGGCCGCGACGCCGGCCACGACGAAGGCCATGCCCAGCCATGCCGTCGGCCCCAGGCTTTCGCCGAGGAAGATGGCGCCGATGCCGACGCCGATCGGCACGCGCAGATAGGCCTGCGACGTCGTGCCGACGGACCCCAGCGTGTGGATGAGGCGGAAATAGATGACGAAGGCGAGCGCGGTCGAGAACACCGACAGGCCGAGCAGGGCCAGGATCGACGCCGTCGACGGCGTGAGCGCCCAGGGCTGATCGGCCACCAGGCTGAGCGGCACCAGCATGACCGCACCGCACAGCATCGAGCCGGCCGCCGGCAGCATCGGATCGAGGCCCTTGAAGCCTCGGCCGAAGATGGCGGCGCCGGCATAGCAGATCGTTGCCGCGACGATGGCGACCTGCGCCCACAATTCGTGGCCGATGCCACCCAGCGCCTCGGTGCCGACGATGAGGCAGATGCCGGCTATGCCGGCGCCGACACCGATCAGCTTGCGTGCCGTGACCGGCTCATGGCGGGTGATCAGAGCGGTGAGGAGGAAGGTGAAGATCGGCGAGGTTGCATTGAGGATGGTCGCGAGGCCGGCATCGACCGAGCGCTCGGCCGCAGCGATCAACGTGAACGGTATGACGCTGTTGAGGCAGGCCTGGAAGGCGAAGCGGCGCCAGGTGGCGGTATCGCCCGGCATGGCAAGTCCGCGCCAGCGGATGATAGCAAACAGGATGCCGCCGGCGATCAAGGTGCGGGCGGCGATGAAGGTGACTGGGTGGGATGGTCTCGACGCCGATCTTGATGAAGGTGTAGGAGGCTCCCCACAGCACCGCCAGCACGCCGAGCAAGGTCAGGTCGGTTGTCGTATTGTTCTTTGTAGACATGGAGACTGGCTGGCCTTGATGGGTGATCGGCAGAGCCAGCTTGTAAGCGACAGGCAGACGAAATGTTTCGGCCACGGTCGAATTGTCGTAGCGCCTGGCGTGTCGCGCGCCAGGGTTCGTTGCAATTCAGATCGGGCCGGCATCACCTGAATATCAACATGCCCTAGGCAAAGCCGTTGCGAATCGCTAGACCCGCGCCCGGCCGGCATGGCAAGAAGCCGGCTCGGGTTTTTGGCGGAGACATTGATGCCGGATTATGACGTGCTTTGCATCGGCAATGCCATTGTCGACATCATCGCCCAGTGCGAGGAGGAATTCCTCGAAACCAACGGCATCATCAAGGGCGCGATGAACCTCATCGACACCCACCGCGCCGAATTGCTCTACAGCCGCATGGGTCCGGCGATCGAAGCCTCCGGCGGCAGCGCCGGCAACACGGCGGCCGGTGTTGCCTCCTTCGGCGGCCGCGCCGCCTTCTTCGGCAAGGTCTCCAACGATGGGCTGGGCGAAATCTACACGCACGACATCCGCGCACAGGGCGTCGCCTTCGACACCACGCCGCTTCAGGGTGAGCCGCCGACGGCACGCTCGATGATCTTCGTCACCCCCGATGGCGAACGCTCGATGAACACCTATCTCGGCGCCTGCGTCGAGCTCGGACCGGAGGATGTCGAGGCCGACAAGGCCTCTGGGGCCAAGGTCACCTATTTCGAAGGCTATCTGTGGGACCCGCCGCGCGCCAAGGAGGCGATCCGGCAGACGGCCAGGCTGGCACATGCCGCAGGCCGCGAAGTCTCCATGACGCTGTCGGATTCGTTCTGCGTCGACCGCTACCGCGACGAATTCCTCGACCTGATGCGCTCGGGCACGGTCGACATCGTCTTTGCCAACAGCCACGAGATCAAGTCGCTCTACCAGACATCGTCCTTCGACGAGGCGCTGGCCAATATCCGCAAGGACTGCAGAATAGCCGCCGTCACCCGCTCGGAAAAAGGCTCGGTCATCGTGCGCGGCGACGAGACCGTGGTCATCCAGGCGACGGCGATTCGGGAGCTGGTCGACACGACGGGCGCCGGCGACCTCTACGCCGCCGGTTTCCTGCACGGCTATACGCAAGGCCGCGACCTCAAGACCTGCGGCGACCTCGGCTCACTGGCAGCCGGACTGGTGATCCAGCAGATCGGCCCAAGGCCGCGGCAGAACCTGCGCCGCGAGGCGGAACAGGCTGGGTTGCTGTAGGGGCCGATTTCCCGCCGGCACTCTTCATACCCTCACTGTCGGCCGCTGCCCTTCGCAGGCTCCCAGCCTTTCGGGCGTTCAGCCCCTTCAAAAGGTCCACTGGACCTTTTGATCCGCCCAAAGGCGGACCGGGTCTTCACCGTTCGAAGCTCGAAAAGCCAAGCAATTGGCTTTTCGTCCGCTGCGCGGACCGCTTCTCACCGTCGCGCAGTTGTCACATATCGCTCCTACACGGAATCGGGAGCGTCCCGTGACTGACATTTCGGCGCGCCCGCAGCCAGATGGGATGTTGAAAAGATGCAAGACAGCAAGCTGTCGGGCGGCGCGATCCGTCGCCGCCATGATTTTCGTTTTCCGCAGTAGACATTCAGCAATCGGCCGCGGCAGAGGGAGGAGCGCGCGCGGCCGGAAGACAGATGCATGAGCAGATTTCAGACAACCGGTCTTGGACAGGACGAATTCGCGGAGATGGTCGCGGAGGACGTCGAACGTGCGCTTGCCCATTATGACGAAGCCATAAACCAGTCCACCATGGTCTCGGTCGGCAAGATCGCCGGCAGCATAGCATCCGCCGTCACCTTGCTGTCGCCGAAGCACCAGCGCGCCATCGACGCCATCCATGCCGACCTTCCCGGCCTTGCCTCGAAATTCGTGCGCGCGCTGGCGGCCGAAGCCGCGCGCCGCAGCGAAGCCGGCGTCACCGATATGCCGACGGCGTTGCCGGCCGATGAAACGCTTGCCGCGCCGCCACGGTCCGACGACCTCGAATCGATGCTGATCGAGGACTGGGCCGGCCGTGTCGCCGGCTCGACCTATCTGGAGGAAAACCTGCGCATCGCCCGCTCGACCCTGCACCGCTGGCAGAGGCGCGGCGACGTCATCGCCTTGCGCAAGGGCGGCCGCAAGCACGTCTTCCCGCTGGCGCAATTCGTCGACGGCAGGCCGGTCGCGGGCATAAGCGACGTGCAGTCGCTGATCGGCAATCCGCGACTGACCTGGCTGTGGCTCACGCGCCCGGCAGCACAACTCGACGGCCGCATTCCGATCGATCTGCTGCGGCAGGACCAGATCGAGGAAGTGGTCGAAGCGGCACGAGCGTTCGCGCCGAGCTGAAGCCCGCGCGGTCAACCCTTGGGTTTCGGAATCGGCATAGTTCGCGCCGATGGCTACGCCGTCTTGCGAAGGCGAGGCCTGGACGACGGCTGTTGCGGCGCCATTTCGCTCGCGGTGACCAGCCGGTTTCGGCCGCTCTTTTTGCCGACGTACATCAGCCGGTCGGCGAGCGCGATCAGAGTGTCGCAATCGGCGGCTTCCGCCGGATACATGGCCACGCCGACGGTGCAGCCGACCTGGATGGCGCCATTGGGCGTGGGAACCTTGATCCGCAGCCTTTCCAGGATGCGTTCGGCGACGCGCACGGCCTTCTGCCGTGCCAGTTCGGTGTCGGCCGAGAACAGGAAGGCGAACTCGTCGCCGCCGAGCCGGGCGACGAAATCGGCACTGCGCAGGATCGAGCGAAGCTGGCTCGACACGCGCTGCAGCAGCGCATCGCCGGCCTCGTGGCCGAGTGTGTCATTGACCTCCTTGAACCGGTCGAGGTCGATGAACAGCAGCCCGGCCGCCTCGCCGGTGGCGCCGCAGCGGGCGACGACCGATTTGAGCTCGTTGTGGAACGCACGCCGGTTGGGCAGGTCGGTCAAGGCATCGTGGTTGGCCGAATGGTCGCTCTGCTGCTTCGCCACCTCGATCTCGCGCTTTTGCGCGGAGAGTTCCTCGTTGGCGGTCTTCAGATCGAGGACCAGCTGGGCGTTGAGGTCCTCGACGACCTTGCGGTCGCTGATGTCGACAACAAAACCTTCCAGAAATTCGAGTTCGCCGGCTTTGTCCCAGACACCGCCGCCGATCTCGCGGACCCAGAGCGGTTCGCCGGCCCTCGGCACAATGCGATAGTCGACGTTCCAATTGCGGCGCGCCTCGAGCGCGGCGTCGACGGCGGCATAGACCGACGGCAGGTCATCCGGGTGGATGGCCGAGACATAGTCGCGCACTGCGTTGTGGATGAAATCGCTCGGCCGATAACCGCTGACGGTGAAGATGCCGTCGCTGATATAGAGCATGGTGTAGGACGCGTCGTTGCGGCAGCGATAGAGATAACCGTCCATGCGGCCGGTAATGCTGAGCAGCGCGTCCAGGCGCTCGTCGTGGTAGACCCCCGGGCCGACCGTGGATACGGAAACTCCGTCATGCTTCATGGCCGCACCCCCAATTAGCGGTCTGAGCGCGCCGTGGATGCCGTTACGGCATGCCGGCAAGAGCTTCCGTATATCAGCTGAATCTTATCAATCTGTTATGGGGAGCCGGCGGCGTCTTGGGCGGCGCCGCGTTCGGAACGCCAGATTGTTGGCTTCCGACCTCTACGCGGACCGCCCCTCAAGTCCCGGCCGTGTACGCGGCGATCGCCGCCATGTTGACGATGTCCGAGTCCTTGGCGTTCAGCGAGACGATCTGCACCGGCTTGTTCAGACCGACCAACAGCGGGCCGATCACCGTCGAGCCGCCGAGTTCCTGCAGCATCTTGGTCGAGATCGAGGCCGAGTGGAAGGCCGGCATGATCAGCACATTGGCCGGGCCGGTGAGGCGGATGAACGGGTATTGCGCCATGGCGCGGGCATTGAGCGCGACATCGGCGGCCATTTCGCCGTCATATTCGAAATCGACGCGGCGCTTGTCGAGGATGCGCACGGCCTCCTGGACGCGCTCGGAACGTTCGCCCTGCGGATGGCCGAAGGTGGAATAGGCGAGCATGGCGAGCCTCGGCTCGTAGCCCATGCGTCGAGCGAAGCCTGCCGCTTCCTCGGCGATGTCGGCGATCTGCTCGGCGTTCGGCATGTCGTGCACGGCAGTGTCGGCGACGAGCACAGTCTTGCCCCGCGCCAGCACGATCGAGACGCCGATGACGCGGTGGCCGGGCTTGGCGTCGATGACGCGGCGGATGTCGTCGAGCGCGGTCGAATAGTTGCGGGTCACGCCGGTGACGATGCCGTCGGCGTCGCCCAGCGCCACCATGCAGGCGGCGAAATGGTTGCGGTCGTTGTTGATCAGGCGCTGGCAGTCGCGGAACAGGAAGCCTTTGCGCTGCATGCGCTCGTAGAGATAGTCGGTGTAGATGCCGTTGCGGCGCGACAGCCTTGCATTGATGATCTCGATGCCTTGCTTGTTCAGGTCGATGCCGGCGTGCTTGGCGTTTTCCTTGATGACATCGTCGCGGCCGAGCAGGATGGCGGTGCCGAGCCGCTGGTTCACATAGGAAACGGCGGCGCGCATCACCTGCTCCTCCTCGCCCTCGGCGAAGACGATGCGCTTGGGTTGGCGCCGCACGCGGTCGTAGATGCGCTGCAGGGTCGAGGCGATCGGGTCGCGGCGGGCCGACAGTTCCTGCGCATAGCGGTCAAGGTCGAGGATCGGCTTGCGGGCGACGCCGGACTCCATCGCCGCCTTGGCCACCGCCAGCGGAATGGCCGAGATCAGCCGCGGGTCGAACGGCACCGGAATGATGTAGTTGGGACCGAATTTCGGCCGGTTGCCCTGATAGGCGGCAGCGACGTCGTCGGGCACGTCCTGGCGCGCCAGTTCGGCCAGCGCCCGGGCAGCGGCTATCTTCATGTCTTCATTGATGGTGGTCGCCCGCACATCCAGCGCGCCGCGGAAGATGTAGGGGAAGCCGAGCACGTTGTTGACCTGGTTCGGATAGTCCGAACGGCCCGTCGCCATGATGGCGTCGGTGCGGATCTCGGCCACTTCCTCCGGCGTGATTTCCGGATCGGGATTGGCCATGGCGAAGATGATCGGGTTCTTGGCCATCGACTGCACCATGGCGGTGGTCAGCGCGCCCTTGGCCGAGAGCCCGAGGAAGACGTCGGCGCCGTCGAGCGCGTCGGCAAGGCTGCGTGCCTCGGTCTTGACCGCATGCGCCGACTTCCACTGGTTCATGCCTTCGGTGCGGCCCTGGAAGACCACGCCCTTGGTGTCGCACAGGATGATGTTTTCGGGCGCGAAGCCCATCGCCTTCATCAGCTCGATGCAGGCGATGCCGGCGGCGCCCGCGCCGTTGCAGACCAGCCTGGTGGTCTTCATGTCGCGGCCGGTGATCTCCAGCGCGTTGATCAGGCCGGCGGCCGAGATGATGGCGGTGCCATGCTGGTCGTCGTGGAAGACAGGGATGTCCATCAGTTCGCGCAGGCGCTGCTCGATGATGAAGCACTCCGGCGCCTTGATGTCTTCCAGGTTGATGCCGCCGAAGGACGGCCCGAGGAAGCGCACGCAGTTGATGAATTCGTCGGCATCCTCGGTATCGACCTCGAGGTCGATGGAATCGACATCGGCGAAGCGCTTGAACAGCACCGCCTTGCCTTCCATCACCGGCTTGGAGGCCAGTGCGCCGAGATTGCCGAGGCCAAGGATGGCGGTGCCGTTGGAGATGACGGCGACCATGTTGCCACGCGTCGTATAGTCGAAGGCGCGGCTGGGGTCTTCGGCGATGGCGCGCACCGGCACGGCGACGCCTGGCGAATAGGCGAGGCTCAGATCGCGCTGCGTCGTCATCGGCTTGGTGGCGACGATCTCCAGCTTGCCAGGCCGGCCCATCGCATGGAATTCGAGCGCTTCCTGCGCGCTGACGGACGGACCGTTGTTCTCGGTTTTCCTGGCCATGATGCTTTTGATTTCCTCGCCGGTGCAGCACCTCCTTGAAGCGGGTGCTTTGTTTCGGTCCGAATTAAGACCACGCGCCGCCGCGTGTAAACCGCCAGCGCGCCGGAATCGCAGGCCGAGGGGCAATTGCTTACAAACGATCGCCTCGGTCTTCCCCTGCTTTTCGAAGCCCCGGCATTAAACCCGGCCGCCACATCTGCTAGCGTGCCGCGCCATGAACATGCACAGCCCGAACGAGCCCGACGCCCCCGAGGTGATGACGACGCCGCAGCCCGGCACGGCCGCCGTCACGCCGATGATGGAGCAGTTCATCGAGATCAAGGCGGCGAACCCGGATTCGCTCTTGTTCTACCGCATGGGCGATTTCTACGAGCTGTTCTTCGACGACGCCGAAAAGGCGAGCCGGGCGCTGGGCATCGTCCTGACCAAGCGCGGCAAGCACCAGGGCCACGATATCCCGATGTGCGGCGTGCCGGTGCATGCGGCCGACGATTATCTGCAGAAGCTGATCGGCCAGGGATTCCGCGTCGCCGTCTGCGAGCAGATCGAGGATCCGGCCGAAGCCAAGAAGCGCGGCTCCAAATCGGTGGTGCGCCGCGACGTGGTGCGGCTGGTGACGCCGGGCACCATCACCGAGGACAAATTGCTGGCGCCGTCGGAATCGAGCTTCCTGATGGCGCTGGGGCGGGTGAAGGGCGGCAGCGACCACTCCTTTGCGATTGCCTGGATCGACATCTCGACCGGCGCCTTCCGCGTCGCCGAGACCACCGCCGACCGGCTGCTCGCCGACATCTTCCGCGTCGATCCGCGCGAGCTCATCGTCGCCGAGCCGGTGTTCCATGATCCTGAGCTGAGGCCGGTGTTCGACGTGCTCGGCCGCGTCGCCAACCCGCAGCCGCCATCGCTGTTCGATTCGGCCTCGGCCACGGGCCGCATCGCCCGCTTCTTCGACGTGGCGACGCCGGACAGCTTTGGTACGTTTTCGCGCGCCGAACTGTCGGCGATCTCGGGCGCCATCGCCTATGTAGAGAAGACGCAGAAGGCCGAGCGTCCGCCGCTGTCGCGGCCGGAGCGCGAGGAGCAGGGTTCGACCCTGTTCATCGATCCGGCGACGCGCGGCAATCTCGAACTCTTGCGCACGCTCTCGGGAAGCCGCGAGGGCTCGCTGTTCAAGGCGATCGACCGCACGGTGACCGGCGGCGGCGCAAGGCTGCTCGCCGACCGGCTGATGGCGCCGCTGACCGACCCGGCGGCGATCGGCGCGCGCCTGGATTCGGTGTCGTTCTTCCGCACCGAAACCCGGCTTTGCCAGGCGGTGCGGGCGAGCCTGAAGAGCGTCGCCGACATGCCGCGCGCGCTGTCGCGGCTGGCGCTCAACCGCGGCGGCCCACGCGACCTCGGCGCGCTGCGCGCCGGCTTCGAGGCGGCCGGCGCCATCGTCGAAATCTTCGCCGCAACCGCCCTGCCCCAGGAGTTGGCGGAGGCGATGGCCGCCATCCGGGCGCTGCCGCAGGCGCTTGCCCAGCACCTGATTCAGGCGCTGGGCGAGGAATTGCCGCTTTTGAAGCGCGACGGTGGTTTCCTGCGCGGCGGCTATCACCCGGAACTCGACGAGATGCGGGCGCTGCGCGACGAATCGCGGAAGGTAATCGCCGGGCTGGAGCGCTCGCTGATCGAGGAGACCGGCATCCGTTCCCTGAAGATCCGGCACAACAATGTGCTGGGTTACTACATCGAGGTGACCGCCAACCATCATGCGATCATGACCGGCAGCGATGGCGCCAAGGCGCGCTTTATCCACCGCCAGACCATGGCCAATGCCATGCGTTTCACCACGACCGAGCTTGCCGAACTCGAGACCAAGATCGCCAACGCCGCCGACCGCGCGCTCGGCATCGAACTGGCGGCCTTCGAGGCGCTGACGGCGCAAGCGGTCGGCGAGGCGGAAAAGATCCGTGCCGGCGCCGATGCGCTGGCAGCAATCGATGTCTCGGCGGCACTTGCGCTGCTTTCGGAAAGCGAAGCCTGGTGCCGGCCGGTGGTGGATTCGAGCCTTGCCTTCGAAATCTCCGGCGGCCGGCATCCGGTGGTCGAGCAGGCCTTGCGCCGTTCGGGCGAGGGACCGTTCGTCGCCAATGATTGCGACCTGTCGCCGGAGGGGAACGCCAAGAACGGCGCGATCTGGCTGCTGACCGGCCCGAACATGGGCGGTAAATCGACGTTTCTCAGGCAAAACGCGCTGATCGCCATCCTGGCCCAGACCGGCTCCTTTGTGCCGGCAACATCGGCCCATATCGGCGTCGTCGACCGGCTGTTCTCGCGCGTCGGGGCTTCGGACGATCTGGCGCGCGGCCGTTCGACCTTCATGGTCGAGATGGTCGAGACGGCGGCGATCCTCAACCAGGCCGGCGAACGGGCGCTGGTGATCCTCGACGAGATCGGCCGCGGCACCGCCACCTTCGACGGCCTGTCGATCGCCTGGGCGGCGGTCGAATACCTGCATGAGAAGAACCGCTGCCGGGCGATCTTCGCCACCCATTTCCACGAAATGACCTCGCTCGCCGGCAAGCTGGCGCGGCTCCACAACGTCACCATGCGGGTCAAGGAATGGGAAGGCGACGTCGTCTTCCTGCACGAGGTCGGCAAGGGTGCCGCCGACCGCTCCTATGGCGTGCAGGTGGCGCGGCTCGCCGGCCTGCCGGAAGCGGTGGTCGACCGGGCCAAGCAGGTGCTGCACCAGCTGGAGGAAGGCGAGGTTTCCGGCAAGACCAACCGGCTGGTCGACGACCTGCCGCTGTTTTCCGTGGCCATGAAGCGGGAGGCGCCGAAGCCGGTGAAGAGCGACGCGCTCGGCGCCGCCCTCGGCGACATCAATCCCGACGAGATGACGCCACGGGAAGCGCTGGAGGCGCTCTACCGGCTGAAGGGACTGGCGGGGAAGTAGTCAGATCATCTCCAGGCCACGCTTGCGGGTCGGTGGCGGGAACGCACGGTCGAGGTCGGTGATGTCCTGCGGCGTAAGCTTGATGTCGAGCGCCGCAAAATTCTGGCGGACATGTTCCTGGCTGCTGGCCTTTGGAATGGCGATGATGCCGTCCTGATGCATCACCCAAGCCAGCGCGATTTGCGCGGCAGTCGCATTGTGGCGGGCGGCGACGGCATCAAGCCCAGTATTGCGCGCCAGCGCGCCCTGCTCGACCGGCGAATAGGCCATCAGTGGAATGCCTCGCTTGCGGCTCCAGGGCGCCAGATCGAACTCGGGGCCGCGCCGGACGAGATTGTAAAGCACCTGGTTGGTCTGGACGTTGCTGCCGTCGGGCAAGCCGGCCAGATCGTCCATGTCCTCGGTGTCGAAATTGCTGACGCCCCAATGGCGGATCTTGCCGGCCTTCTTCACGGCCTCGAAGGCCTCGACCGTCTCGGCCAAAGGCACGCTGCCCGGCCAATGCAGGAGGTAGAGATCGATGCGGTCGGTGCGCAGGCGCTTGAGGCTGTTCTCGCAGGCGCGCTGCACGCCCGCGTGCGACGCGTTCGATGGCAGAACTTTCGAGACCACGAAGACCTCGGCGCGGCGCCCGGCAATGGCTTCAGCCACGACCTCTTCGGCGCCGCCGCTGGCATACATTTCGGCGGTGTCGATCAGTGTGAGGCCAAGGTCGAGGCCGAGTTTGAGAGCGTTCACCTCATCGGCACGGCGACGCGAATCCTCACCCATCTTCCAGGTGCCCTGGCCGAGCACCTGGACGGTTTCGCCAGAGGGCAGCGTGGTGGTTCTGACGGTGGATGGCATGGCAGGCTCCGTTCGAGGCCGAATCGCATCACAGGGCAGGCGAGAAATCCAAAGGCGTTTCTCGCCCAAATCTCCCCGTCGCGAAAGTCTCACTTCACCGGATGCGCGGCGAGCCAGTCCTGCATCTGCTTGATCTCGGCTTCCTGCGCAGCAATGACGCCTTCGGCGAGCTTGCGGATTTCCGGGTCTTTGCCGTTGGCAAGCTCGACCTTGGCCATGTCGATGGCGCCCTGATGGTGCGGGATCATGCCGCGGACGAAATCGATATCGGCATTGCCGGTGTATTGCGATGCCATCATGTCGGCATGCATCTTGTCCATCGCCGCCTTGTAGCCTTCGGTTGAAGGGCTGGTCGCGCCCATCGACATGCCAGCCATATCGTGTTTCATCTCTTCGCTCTGCGCCGGGACGCTTTCGAGGAAGACGGCGAGCAGCATTCCGGCCGCCATCAGCAAAAGCACGAGTTTCTTGGCCAAGGTCATTCATGGTCTCCTGTTGGTTGGGTTCGTATTTGGGGGTTTGGATCAGAGTTTCAACGTCCGCAGCCGCAATGCGTTGGCAATGACGGAGACCGAGGACAGGCTCATCGCCGCCGCCGCCAGCATTGGCGACAAGAGCATGCCGGTAAGCGGATAGAGCACGCCGGCGGCGACCGGCACGCCAAGCACATTGTAGAGGAAGGCGAAGAACAAGTTCTGGCGGATGTTGCCGATCGTCGCCTGGGCCAGCGTGCGGGCCCGCACGATGCCGTTGAGGTCGCCCTTGACCAAAGTGATGCCGGCGCTTTCGACCGCGACATCGGCGCCGGTGCCCATGGCGATGCCGACATCGGCGCTGGCCAAGGCCGGCGCATCGTTGACGCCGTCGCCGGCCATGGCGACGCCGGCGCCCCTGCCGCGCAGTTCCTCGACCAGGGCTGCCTTCTGTTCCGGCAACAGGCCGGCGCGAACCTCGTCGATGCCGAGGCTTTTGGCGATTGCGTTGGCCGTGCGCTCATTGTCGCCGGTCGCCATGATGATCCTGAGGCCACTGTCATGCAGCGCCCTGATCGCCTCGGCGGTGGTCGCCTTGATGGGATCGGCGACGGCAACGATGCCGGCCAGTGTGCCGCCGACAGCGACGAACATCGCCGTCTTGCCGTCGCCCTGCAGCGCTTCTGCGCTGGCCGAAACGGCGGAAACGTCAACGCCGAGATCGCCCATCATCGCGGCATTGCCGAGCGCGACGGCCTTGCCCGACACCGTGCCGGAAACACCCTTGCCGGTAACCGCCTCGAAATCCCCGGCGTCGGTGACGGTTGCACCGCGCGCCGCGGCGCCCTCGACGATGGCCTCGGCAAGCGGATGCTCCGAGCCCTTCTCCAGGCTCGCGGCGAGCCCCAGCAATTCGTCTTCGGAAAAGCCGTTTGCCGCGACGACATCCGTCAGTTTCGGCCTGCCCTCCGTCAGCGTGCCGGTCTTGTCGACGATCAACGTGTCGACGGAGGCGAAGCGTTCAAGCGCGGCGGCTTCCTTGATCAGCACGCCGGCATGCGCCCCGCGCCCGGTGGCGGTCATGATCGACATCGGCGTGGCGAGGCCAAGCGCACAGGGACAGGCGATGATCAGCACCGAGACCGCCGAGACGATGGCGAAGATCAGGCTGGGCTCAGGACCGAAGATGGCCCAGGCGATGAAGGCCGCGATGGCGACAAGGACGACGGCCGGGACAAAGTAGAAGGAAACGCGGTCGGCTAATCCCTGGATCGGCGCGCGCGAGCGCTGTGCCTTGGCGACGAGTTCGACGATGCGCGCCAGCGTGGTCTCGGCGCCGATCCGTTCGGCGCGCATGATCAGCGAACCTTGCCTGTTGAGCGTGCCGCCGGTCAGTGCGTCGCCCTCGGCCTTTTCGACCGGCAGCGGCTCGCCCGTGATCATCGATTCGTCGATGGAGGAGCGGCCTTCGAGCACCGTGCCATCGACCGGCACCGCATCACCGGGCCGGATGCGCAGGCGATCGCCGGCCTTGACGCTGTCCAGCGGTACATCGGTCTCGGAACCGTCTTCGGCCATACGCCGCGCGGTCTTCGGCGCCAGATCGAGCAAGGCGCGGATTGCCGATCCGGTCTTTTCGCGGGCACGCAGTTCCAGCACCTGGCCAAGGAAGACCAGCGCGACAATGACGGCGGCGGCCTCGAAATAGACCGGCACCGCACCGCCATGGCCGCGGAACTGATGCGGGAAGATATCCGGAAACAGGGTGGCGACGACGCTGTAGAGGTAGGCCGCGCCGACGCCCAGCGAAATCAGCGTCCACATGTTGGGGCTGCGGTTGAGGACAGACTCCCAGCCACGGCGGAAGAAGGGAAAAGCGGCCCAGAGCACCACTGGGCTTGCCAGGACCAGCTCTATCCAGACCTTTGTGCGATCATCGACCCAGCTTTCGAAAGACACACCAATCATCGGCGCCATCGCGACGATCAGAAGCGGGATCGACAGGACCGCGCTGACCCAGAACCGCCTGGTGAAATCGACCAGTTCGGGATTTGGCCCTTCATCGCCCGATGGCACGCCCATCGGCTCAAGCGCCATGCCGCAGATCGGGCAGGAGCCGGGCTTGTCACGGATGATTTCGGGATGCATCGGGCAGGTGTATTGCGTGCCCTTGGGCGCGGGCGGCGGCGCCGGCCTGTCGCCGAGATAGGTCTGCGGTGCCGCCTCGAATTTCGCCTTGCAGCCGGCGGAACAGAAATAGAAGCCCTGGCCTTCATGGCGAACGAGGTGCCTGGCTGTGGCACGGTCGACGCTCATGCCACAGACGGGGTCGGTGGCCGTCAGGTATTGTTCCGGCTCGGCCTGGAATTTCGAACGGCAGCGCTCGCTGCAGAAATGATAGAGACGACCGCCATGCTCCGATGTCGGCTTGCCGGCGGCCGGATCCACGGTCATGCCGCAGACCGGATCGCGCAGAACGGCCGCCGCATCGGCGCCTTTCGGCGCGCAACAGCTGCCGTGCGCGCCATGTGCGTGGTGCTCGCCGCGATGGTCATGGTCTGGATGCGTCATTCCAAAAATGCCTCTTTGCCTCTGCCTGGTTGCGGAGGTAGTGCTTCCAGTAACTGGAAGGTCAAGGGCTGTTCCGATTTTTTCGTTTTTGGCCCGGCATTGGCTGTTCGCCGGGAACCGGCGGCTACATCATGTCAGGTAAATGGCGCGCGACCATCTCGACGCTACCGGCAGGCGGCCGATGATCTCGTCTTCAATCCGGCGTTCCCGACATCGGGTGTGATCTTGCGGCAATCCTGGGAAGTCAGGCTGGCTTTAAGAGCTTGGCTTTCTGTTGGCTCTCCCATTGCGGCATGATATCCACACCGGAAAAGATCAACAAACCATAGCGCCACCTGTGCTAGAAGGCTCCCGCGATGCCTGGCGGCTCCCGCCAGTTCCATGGAAGCAAGGATTTCGAACAAAGCAGCTCGTGAAAATGAAGCGTCTGGTCATCAACCTCGATCGATCTCCCGAGCGGCTTGCCCACATGTCGAAGGAATTCGCCCGCATCGGCATTGGGTTCGAGCGGGTCGCGGGGGTCGATGGCAAGGAACATCCCGACCTGATGCTGCAGCCGCAGCACGCGATACACGCCACCCGGCCGCTCTCCGGCAGTGAAATCGCCTGCCTGCACAGTCATCGAGCCTGCTGGACGATCATTGCGCAGGATGAGGCCCCATACGGCGCGGTTTTCGAGGACGACATGGTCTTCTCCAGCAAGGCCGGGGCGTTGCTGGGCGATACGAGTTGGGTGCCGGCGGACGCCGATGTCGTGAAGCTCGAAACGTTCTTCTCCAGAACCGTGATCCAGAGGAGAAGGATCTCTGCCGGGCATGGTTTTTCCATGTTCCGGCTCCGCAAGGGCCATCCGGGAGCTGGCGGTTATCTGCTCTCGCGGCGAACGGCACGCGACTTTCTGGAGGCAACGGCGCAGGTCAACATTGCTGTCGATGATCTCATCTTCGACCCCATCATATCGGCCGGCAAGACTATCTACCAACTTGTCCCGGCGCTCTGCGCACAGGATCAATTCGTCGGCGGAAGGCTGCCAAGCCTGCTCGACCAGGAACGCGATGCCGCGCGGACCGCGAGCGGGCTTATGACAAGGCAGAAGAAGCCAATGGCCGTGAGAATCAGTAGGGAGGCCGGGCGGACCGCACGGTGGATCGCCGATTTCTGCAGATTCCGGCAACGGATCGTCGTTCCCCTCGATCCGATCGAGGCAAAGGACTAGGCCGCTTGCCGGGCCGCCAGCAGGCCCCATACCCAGCGCCGCGAAAACACGCTATAGACGCCGCCCAAATGGCAAGGCCGACTGATACTTATGGCGAAAATCTCCCTGAAGCTCGATGAACTGATCGACGGCGAAGCCTTGCGCCGCGAGATGACCGCGCTGACGACGGCCACGGCGGGCGACGGTTCGGGAGCAGCCGCCCGCGCCGGCGTCCTGCAGCTTCTCAAGGCCCGGCTCGCCGAAGGCCGAAAGATTGCCGAGGCCATGCTGAAGGAGGATGGCGGCGGCAATGCCTGCGCCGAGCGATTGTCGCATCTGATGGATGAGCTGATCCGGGCGCTTTACGATTTCGCCGCGACGCATGTCTACCGGGTGAAAAACCGTTCGTCGGCCGAACGCATGGCCGTCGTGGCGGTCGGCGGCTATGGCCGCGGCACGCTGGCGCCGGGATCCGACATCGATCTTCTGTTCCTGTTGCCCTACAAGCAGACGCCATGGGGCGAGCAGACCGTCGAATACATGCTCTACATGCTGTGGGATCTCGGCCTGAAGGTCGGCCACGCCACCCGCAACATCGATGAGTGCCTGCGGCTGTCGCGCACCGACATCACCATCCGCACCTCGATCCTGGAAGCGCGCTTCCTGTGGGGCGAACGCAAGCTCTACGACGAGCTGATGCTGCGTTTCGACCATGAGGTGGTGCGCACGACTGGCCCGGAATATGTCCAGGCCAAGCTCGCCGAGCGCGACGAGCGCCATGCCAAGGCCGGCGAGAGCCGCTATCTGGTCGAGCCCAACGTCAAGGACGGCAAGGGCGGCCTGCGCGACCTGCAGACGCTGTTCTGGATCGGCAAATACTTCTACCGGGTGCGCACCGGCGAGGAACTGGTCGAAAAGGGCGTCTTCACCGAGGCCGAGTACCGCGAGTTCCAGAAGGCCGAGGACTTCCTGTGGGCGGTGCGCTGCCACATGCATTTCCTCACCGGCAAGGCCGAGGAGCGGCTGCATTTCGACATCCAGCGCGAGATCGCAGAGCGGCTCGGCTACACCACCCATCCCGGCCTGTCGGCGGTCGAACGCTTCATGAAACACTACTTCCTCGTCGCCAAGGATGTCGGCGACCTGACCCGCATCTTTTGCGCGGCGCTCGAGGAGGAACAAGCCAAGCACGTCCCCGGCTTCAATCGCATCTTCCTCACCTTCCAGCGCCGCAAGCGCAAGCTCGCCGGCACCTCCGACTTCATTGTCGACAACCACCGCATCAACATCGCCGACGACCAGGTGTTCGAGCGCGATCCGGTCAATTTGCTCAGGCTGTTCTGGTTCGCCGACAAGCACGGGCTGGAATTCCACCCCGATGCGCTGAAGCTGCTCACCCGCTCGCTCGGCCTGGTCAACAAATCGCTGCGGCGCGACGAAGAGGCCAACCGGCTGTTCCTCGACATATTGACCTCGGACCGCAATGCCGAACTCAATCTGCGACGGATGAACGAGGCCGGGCTTCTGGGCAGGCTGATCCCCGACTTCGGCAAGATCGTCGCCATGATGCAGTTCTCGATGTACCACCACTACACGGTCGACGAGCACCTGATCCGCTGCATCGGCGTGCTGGCCGAGATCGAGCGCGGCGATGGCGAGAAGGTGCATCCGCTGTCGCATTCGCTGATGCCCGGCCTGAAGAAGAGCCGCGAGGCGCTCTATGTCGCCGTCTTGCTGCACGACATCGCCAAGGGCAGGCCGGAAGACCATTCCGAGGCCGGCGCCCGCATCGCGCGGCGCATCTGCCCGCATATGGGGCTGTCGGCGGCGGACACGGAAACCGTCGCCTGGCTGGTCGAGAACCACCTCGCCATGTCGATGACGGCGCAGACGCGCGACCTCAACGACCGCAAGACCATCGAGGATTTCGCCTCGATCGTGCAGTCGGTCGAGCGGCTGAAGCTCTTGTTGGTCCTCACCGTCTGCGACATCAGGGGCGTCGGGCCAGGGGTGTGGAACGGCTGGAAGGGCCAGTTGCTGCGCACGCTCTATTACGAGACCGAGTTGCTCCTGACCGGCGGTTTCTCGGAAGTGTCGCGCGCCCAGCGCACGGCGGCGGCGCGCGAACGTCTGGCCGAGGCGCTCGCCGACTGGCCCGACAAAGACCGCAAGCGCTATGTCGGGCTGCATTATGAGAACTACCTGCTGACCGTCGACCTGCCGGATCAGCTGCGCCACGCCGAATTCGTCCGCGAGGCCGACGCAGCCGGCAAGAAGCTCGCCACCATGGTCAAGACCCACCAGTTCGAGGCGGTGACCGAAATCACCGTTCTGGCGCAGGACCATCCCCGTCTTCTCTCGGTCATTGCAGGGGCATGCGTCGGCGCCGGCGGCAATATCGTCGACGCGCAGATCTTCACCACCGCCGACGGCCGCGCGCTCGACACCATCCTGATTTCGCGGGAATTCGACCGTGACGAGGACGAACGCCGCCGCGCCGAGCGCGTCGGCCGGCTGATCGAGGATGTGCTGTCGGGCAAGAGCTGGCTGCCGGAGATGATCGAGAAGCGCACCAAGCCAAAACGCGGCGCCAAAGTGTTCAAGATCCCGCCACGCGCCGAAATCCGCAACACGCTGTCAAACCGGTTTTCGGTCATCGAGGTCGAGGGGCTCGACCGCCCGGGCCTGCTGTCGGAGATCACCGGCACGCTGTCCGACCTGTCGCTCGACATCGCCTCGGCGCACATCACCACTTTCGGTGAAAAGGTCATCGACACCTTCTATGTCACAGACCTCACCGGCCAGAAGATCGATAGCCCGGCCCGCATCGCCACCATCCGCAACCGGCTGATGGCAACGCTCGAAGGCATCGCGCCCGAACGCGGCGGCAAGGCCAAGGCGGCCGCCGAGTGACTGCCATCCTCACCTTGTCCCACTCCCACAGGCAGTCTTCGAACGCATGAGCCTCGTCAAGAAATTCGCTACCGTCGCTTCCGGCACGCTGATGAGCCGCGCGCTCGGTTTCGGCCGCGAGATGCTGATGGCGGCAGCGCTCGGCACTGGACCGGTGGCCGACGCCTTCAACGCCGCCTTCCAGTTCCCCAACACCTTTCGCCGGCTGTTTGCCGAGGGCGCGTTCAACGCCGCCTTCGTGCCGCTGTTTGCCAAGGAGATCGAAACGCACGGCACCGACGGGGCCAAGCGTTTTTCCGAGGAAGTGTTCGGCGTGCTGTTCTCGGCGCTGCTGGCGCTGACCATCGCCATGGAACTGGCGATGCCGCTGATCGTGCGCTACCTGGTGGCGCCGGGCTTTGCCGACACGCCGGGCAAGTTCGAGACGACCGTCCTGCTGGCGACGATCATGTTCCCCTATCTCATCTGCATGTCGCTCGCGGCCATGATGGCCGGCATGCTGAATTCGTTGCGCCGCTATTTCGCGGCGGCGATCGCGCCCGCTTTCCTTAACATCATCCTGATCAGCGTGCTTGGTTATGCCTGGTATCGCGGGCTGGATGCGCATGCTGTCGGCTTCAGCCTGTCCTGGGGCGTTCTGGCGGCGGGGCTCGTGCAACTCGCCATCGTCTGGGTGGCGGTGCGCAATGCCGGCATCTCGATCGGTTTCCGCCGGCCGAAGATGACGCCGAACGTCAAGCGCCTGCTGATCCTGGCCCTGCCGGCGGCGATCACCGGCGGCATCACCCAGATCAACCAGCTGATCGGCACGGCGATCGCGTCGGCGCAGGACAGTGCGGTGTCCTCGCTTGCCTATGCCGACCGTGTTTACCAGTTGCCGCTTGGGGTGGTCGGCGTGGCCGTGGCGATCGTGCTGTTGCCGGAACTGTCACGGGCGCTGAAATCGGGCAATCTCATCGAGGCCGCCAATCTGCAGAACCGCTCCGTCGAGTTCACACTGTTCATGACGCTGCCTGCGGCGGCGGCACTGTGGGTGATGGCGGAGCCGATCGTGCGGCTGGTCTATGAGCGCGGCGCGTTCGCCGCCAACCATTCGACGCCGACCGTGGCGGCGATCCTGGCGATCTTCGGCCTTGGCTTGCCGGCCTTCGTGCTGATCAAGGCCTTCACCCCGGGCTATTTCGCGCGCGAGGACACGCGCACGCCGATGATCTTCGCCGCCATCTCCGTGGCGGTGAACGTCGCCACCGCGCTGACGCTGTTTCCCAGGATGGGCGCACCCGGAATTGCAGTGGCTTCGGCCGTGGCCGGCTGGGTCAACGCGCTGATGCTGCTTGCGGTCTTGATCCGGCGCGGCCATTGGGGCCGCGACGTGCCGCTCCTGAAGCGCATTCCGCGACTGGTGCTGTCGGCGGCGGTGATGGCGGTGGCGCTGTATTTCGCCGAGCACTGGCTGGCCGTCAGGCTCGGTCCGGGCTCGCCGCTGGTGGTCAAGGCGACGACGCTACTGGCGCTGGTGGCCAGCGGGGCGCTGCTCTACTTCGTCACCGCCTTTGCCACCGGCGGCGCCGATTTCGGCATGATCCGGAGAAACATCGGGCGTAAGGGATCGCCGCCTCTCGGCTGACGATCACCGGACCCTTCATACTGCCGCCGCGGATGCCATGCGACCGCCTTAAACCCTGTGGATATGCTAGTGCCGAGGCGCCATCGCCTCTTCGTGTATTGCCTTTGGCGCCGACTGACAGCAGGACAAGCCTAGATTGCGTTGCCACTAACGCTGGAGGGCTCGATGGACAGGCTGTCACTCGAAGATTTTGTTGATGATCAGCCTTGGGGAGACAACGTTCCGCTTCTGGAAGACATTTCCAGTGAAAATCCGATAGCGGGCGTTCGGATGCAGCGGCTGGTTACAAGGGGCGACAAGCGTGGCGAGCTTACGGTCCTCATGTCGGCACTGCTGGAGCCCATAACCCCGCCGCCACATGTCTATCTGGTATCGGCCGAGGCGGGATCGATCAGGGCGTGGGTCTATCACAAGCGACAGTTCGACCGGCTCGCCTATACAAATGGCGACCTCAGGGTCGTACTCTACGATCTGCGCGAGGATAGCCCGACATACCAAAAACTGGAGGTACTCGACGTCGGTGCGGCGAACAAGATCCTGCTGACGATTCCGCCCTATGTCGTTCACGGGATTCAGAATCGGGGCAAGAGCACCGCGACATTCATCAACATGCCGACAACCGTCTACGATCCCAAGCATCCGGACAAATCACGAATCCCCTTCGATCATCCGGGCATCCCTTACAAATTCGAATAAATGACCACGTTTTCCGTCATCATGGCCACCTACAATCGCGGCAGACATATTCTTCCGTCGATACAATCGGTGCTGCGCCAAACCTGCCGGGACTTCGAGCTGTTGGTGGTAGGCGATTGCTGCACGGACGATACCGCGGATGTGGTTCGGGCGCTCGCGTCCCCGCAAATCCGCTGGTTGAACCTGCCCGAGCGCGGCGGCAGCCAAGCCTTTCCCAACAATGCAGGCATAGAGATGTCGCGCGGGCGATACATTGCCTACCTCGGTCATGACGATATCTGGGCTCCGGACCATCTCCAGGCACTGGCAGATCTTTTCGGGCACACCCAGCAGCCGGACTTTGCCGTGAGCGGCGCGATCTTTCATGGCCCCAGGGCAAGCAATTTCCGGTGGGTGACCGGCATCTTCGACGAATCGGACACTGCTCTCAAGCACTTCTTCCCGCCTTCCAGTTTCGGTCACCGACGCGACGTCGCCGATCGAATTGGGAAATGGCGCCATCCCAAAGAGATCACAGCGCCCGTTGACGCGGATTTCCTTTTGCGGGCGGCAAGGTTCGGGATGAATTTTGTCTCGACACAGCGGATCACCGTCCAGAAGTTCGCGGCCGGCCACCGCTACCTGAGTTATACGGGCCACACTTCGGACGAGCAGGAACGAATGGTCCGGCGAATGGCCCGGCCGGGATATGACGGCTATCTGGCGTCCGAGCTGGCCAAGGCGAAGGCCGCCGGCGGTTACATGGTCGTCGTACATCCGGACTACGAGCGCTATGAAAATGGTCAGGTCTCGACACAGAATGCGATGGCCAAGGGCGTCGTCCGCCCGGATCTGCGCAACCTCCGGCAGCGCGAGGTCATCAAGCAGGACAACTCGCCAAAAGCACTCGATTGGGTTCCGCACCAATCAGGCGGCGACTGGGTATTGTGGGCCGGCCGCAATCCGCGGCCAAAGCTGCTTGTGCCGTTCAAATATGCCGGCAAGGCGCGGATTCGCCTGGACATCCGGCACCCTCTACGCGAGGCGCTGACCAAGCTCAAATTGTCCGTAAACGGCCAGCCGGCTGTGGCAAGCCTTGGCAAGGTGCGCCAAGAAGGCAATCTCTGGAACGCACAAGCGACGTTTGAAACGGCGCTGCGAAGGGACGATCATACGATCCTGGAGCTTCATCTCACCAGATTGCAAAGACCCGCGGCACGCAACGGCATCGGCGTTGGCGACATGGAGGTGACCCCGTTGGGGTGGCGAAGCATTGTTGCAAAGGGCACGCGGCTGCTGGCAAAGTTCCGCCCGGCCTGCTGATAGCTCTTGCCGGTTTTTCACCCTTCGTCCATAAGCGCGCCGTCGCAAGACTTTCGCCGCGTGCGGTTTCCAGCCGCATGATCGGCTCCAAAAAGTCTGCAACTTTTTGGAATCATGCTTATACGGCCCTCCACAAGCCATGAGGAAACCCATGTCCGCCTTCAAGCCACTCGTCTTCTCCGGCGTCCAGCCGACCGGCAATCTGCATCTCGGCAACTATCTTGGCGCCATCAAGAAATTCGTCGCCCTGCAGGAAACGTCCGATTGCATCTACTGCGTCGTCGACCTGCATTCGCTGACCGCGCAGTTGGTCCATGAGGACCTCGCCGACCAGACGCGCTCGATCACCGCCGCCTTCCTTGCCTCGGGCATCGACCCGAAGAAGCACATCGTCTTCAACCAGTCGCGGGTGATGCAGCATGCCGAGCTTGCCTGGATCTTCAATTGCGTCGCGCGCATCGGCTGGATGAACAAGATGACGCAGTTCAAGGACAAGGCCGGCAAGGACCGCGAAAATGCCTCGCTGGGCCTGCTCGCCTATCCCTCTTTGATGGCTGCCGACATCCTGCTCTACCGCGCCACCCATGTGCCGGTGGGCGAGGACCAGAAACAGCATCTGGAGCTGACCCGCGACATCGCCCAGAAATTCAACAATGATTTTTCCGATCGCATCGCCCGGCTTGGCGTCGGCGTCGAGATGCAGGTCGGCGAGGAGACGGTGAACGGCTTCTTCCCGATCACCGAACCGGTGATCGGCGGCCCGGCGGCGCGCATCATGAGCCTGCGCGACGGTTCGAAGAAGATGTCGAAGTCGGATCCGTCGGACCTGTCGCGCATCAACCTGACCGACGATGCCGACACCATCTCGAAAAAGATCCGCAAGGCCAAGACCGATCCCGAGGCCTTGCCGAGCGAAGTCAGCGGGCTGGAAAGCCGGCCGGAAGCGGAAAACCTGGTCGGCATCTATGCCGGGCTGGCCGAGATGTCGAAGGCCGACGTGCTGAAGGAATTCGGCGGCCAGCAGTTTTCAGTCTTCAAGCCGGCGCTGGCCGACCTTGCGGTGGAGAAGCTGGCGCCGATCGCCGGCGAGATGCGCCGCATCGAAGGCGACCGCGCCTATGTCGACGCGGTGCTCAGGGACGGCGGCGAACGCGCCGGCGTGCTCGCCGAAACGACGATGAAGACGGTGCGCGATATTATCGGCCTGCTGCAGGGCTGATCCGCATCGTCAGTGCACCGCACCATTCCAGCACAAGACATACTGGCCGAAGGTCGGCGGCTTGCCGCCGGTCGGCGGCGGTGGCAGATTGCGGCCGAATACGCACTCGTGTCGCTGATTTTGAAATTCGCCAGAGTTGGATATCAAGGGCAATGCGAATTTCAAAATCAGGGACACGAGCAAACTATTGATTTCTAGTGTCGTTTTGATTTCGAAGTTCGCTCGGAGCGCGATATCGAAAGCAGGCGAACTTCGAAATCACGACACTAGGTAGATAGACATGGTCTCCAAACGCCTCAGCCGCGAAGCCGGTCATCGCAGGAAATTCCTGACGATCATCGACGACACGCCCGAGTGCGAACGAGCCGTCGCCTACGCCTCGAAGCGGGCGCAAAGCACCAGCGGCACGCTGGTGCTGCTCTATGTCATCGTGCCGGACGATTTCCAGCATTGGCTGGGCGTCGAGAAGATCATGCGCGAGGAAGCGAACGCCACGGCGCGCGCGGCTCTCGACGGCTATGCCAACAAGGTGCGCCAGAAGCTCGGCATCGAGCCGGAGATGGTGGTGCGCGAGGGCAAGCCGACGGAAGAGATCCACAAGCTGATCGAGGAAGACCAGGACATCGCCATCCTGGTGCTGGCGGCCGGCGCCGGCAAGGAAGGTCCCGGACCGCTGGTCGGCGCCGTGGCCGGCAAGGGCGCGGCCTTCCCCATTCCGGTCACGGTCGTGCCGCAGAATCTGTCGGACGAGGAAATCGACAGCCTCGCCTAGGTACGATGATATTCAGGTGATGCCGGCCTGCAAATGGCTGATACCTGTGCTTCCGGTGCTCACGTACTTCAAGCACGCTCCGCTCCGGTTCTCGGTATCAGCCATTTTCGACTTGGCCTAACCTGAATCTCAACGCACCTTGGAACATCGCCACGGGCGCGCAAAAACATTCCGCCAGCCGGCCGTTCGGGCGATGTGTTTCGCTTGAATGTCCAGCCGATAAAGCCTATTTAGAACTATTCCAAACTAGTTGCCCGAAACGGGCACGGAGACGGCCATGTTCATCCAGACCGAATCGACGCCCAATCCGGCGACGCTGAAATTCCTGCCTGGCAAGGAAGTGCTGCTGGAAGGCACCGCCGATTTCCGCGATGCCGACAGTGCGGCAACGGCCTCGCCGCTGGCCGGCCGGCTGTTCGAAATCCCCGGCGTCACCGGCGTCTTCTTCGGCTACGATTTCATCACCGTGACCAAGGACGGTCCCGACTGGCAGCACCTGAAGCCAGCGATCCTCGGCGCTATCATGGAGCATTTCATGTCCGGCGCGCCTGTCATGGCGAAAAGCGGCCCGGCCGCAGAGACCAGCCAGACCGGCGAATTCTACGACAAGGCGGACGAGGAACTCGTCATCACCATCAAGGAACTGCTCGACACCAGGGTGCGCCCGGCGGTGGCCCAGGACGGCGGCGACATCACCTTCCGCGGCTTCGAGAACGGCACGGTATTCCTGCATATGAAGGGCGCCTGCGCCGGCTGCCCGTCATCGACGGCGACGCTGAAGCACGGCATCCAGAACCTGCTTCGGCATTTCGTGCCGGAAGTGCAGCAGGTCGAACAGGTCGCCTGACCTTCCCATTGCCAGCACGACCTTAATCGCAAAAAACAAAAAACCGGGCCGAATTGCCCGGTTTTCTGTTTGGGACGTCCGTTGTTGCCTAGACGGTCCGCGTACGAAACTTGTCTTCTCGTTTGACCATGATCCCGCGAGGGACCCTGGTCCTCACATCACGATGACCTTGGCGCCGACCGAGGTGCGGTCATAGAGATCGATAATGTCCTGGTTCATCAGCCGGATACAGCCAGACGACATCGCCTTGCCGATCGAATTCCATTCCGGGCTGCCATGCAGGCGGTAGCCCATGTCGCCGCCCTTGTTGAAGAGATACATGGCGCGCGCGCCAAGCGGGTTCTTCAGGCCCGGTTCCATGCCATCGGCGAACTTCGCCAGTTCCGGCTGGCGCTTGATCATTTCACGAGGCGGCGTCCAGGTTGGCCATTCGCGCTTCAGCGCGATATGGGCGGTGCCGTGCCACTCGAAGCCTTCGCGACCAACGCCGATGCCGTAGCGGATCGCGCGGCCATCGTCCTCGACAAAGTAGAGGAACTTGTTCTGCGTATCGACGATGATGGTGCCCGGCTTTTCCTTGGTGTCGTAGTTCACTTCCTGCCGGTGAAACTGCCTCGGCACTTTTTCGATCGGGACGCGCGGCAGTTGGTAGCCAGCATCGGTCACCGCGCCGTAGTCGTTGGAGAAGATCTGCCCGCCGATGGTGCTGCAACCGGCGATGGCCGTGGAGAGCGCCAATGCGGCAATTATTGCAAGCGACTTCATGCGCATGAGGTGATCCGGAGCCCTGCCCAAATGTCAGCGGCACGAGTCGGCCGCTTTCTTGCTTTCATTCATGCTGGCATTTGCTTTGCTTGCCAAGCGCACGATGCCTATATGCTGGGACTTACGTGCTGGTAAGCGTATCACTATGGCATTTCAGCAACAGCCTTCACCGGATTGTGAAGGAAATTCAATGGGCCGATCGCAGGCCCCGCAAAATCGAGGACCACGCCATGAATGTCGGCGACGCCGCCCATCGTTCAGGCCTGCCGGCCAAGACCATCCGCTACTATGAGGAGATCGGCCTGATCGCGCCGGCGCGCGCCGCCAACGGCTACCGTGATTATTCCGGTGACGACATCCATCGACTGACTTTCCTGCGCCGCGCGCGCAACCTCGGCTTTTCCATCGACGATTGCCGCCAGCTGATGGCGCTCTACCAAGATCGCGGCCGCGCCAGCGCCGACGTGCGAGAGATCGCCGCCGCCCATGTCACGGCGATCGAGGAGAAGGTGCGCGAGCTGCAGTCGATGCGCGCGACACTGCAGAAGCTGATCCACGCCTGCCATGGCGATGAGCGGCCGGACTGCCCGATCCTGGACGACATGGCAGGGGCCGCTGCGCCTGGCGACAGGACCGTCTCAGCGAGACCATGGCCGACCTTAGCAATGGATTTTAGCCAGGCCGAGTGAGATGGCTTTCCGTGAGGCGCCGCATTGGGTGCCGTTATTCGCCCCGTGCCCGCCGGAACGGCGCGTCATTAAATTAGGCAGTACTTATAGACCCATCGCCACAACGACCGCATTCTCCCGTCGGGAGGGCGAGTGGACAAGTCTCGCTACGACAATCGTTCCGACTACTGGCGAAGGCGTGCCATGCGTCGCCGGCGCCGGCGTCCCTCGCGCAACACCCTCTGGTGGACATTGATTGCCGCGGCGATCGCCACCCTTGCCAGCCTGATCGCCGTCAAGGCCGGGCCGCCTCTCGTAGGCTGCAACATCAAGGGCAACATCAGCTACAATACCAGCGAGCGCATCTATCACGTTCCCGGACAGCAATATTACAACGAGACCCGGATGAGCCTATGGAAGGGCGAACGCTGGTTCTGTTCGGAGCAAGAAGCTCGGAAGGCTGGCTGGCGGAAGTCAAGACTATGAGGAAGTCCGGCCTGGTCCGGTGGAACCAGGGACTTCAGTCTTATTTGCGCGATTGCTAATATACATATAGGTTGATCGGCGCGGGACAAATCACACCCAAAAGCCCAAACCCGCAATGGCCGGCGCAGCCCCCTTTAGACCCAAAGCCAAACTGCGCCGGCCATTCCGCCAGGCATATTTCCGGCCGTCAGCCTTTACATGTCGACTAACTAAAGTAACGGAACGTCCAATGGACATTTGCGGAACCTAAAAGGTCCCCTCAGACCTTTGTACACCGGCACGCAAGACTTTAGTCCTGCGGCTCTCTAGTGAAGAACGCAAGTTGATCGCCACGACATAGGGCTCCACAGAGACGAATACCAGACTGTCCCCAGCCGGATATTGCGCGATCACGGAAGGCCCCTAGGGCTGGGGTCCGCCAACCTAATCGGCCGGCATAGCGATTGCATAATCGACAGACCATTTTTCCGTGAGCGATCACGCCTTGGATGCACCGCTTGCCACGCACCCGTAGGAACGACCCGGCACGCTCGCAGGTCGGGGGACATGGGGTCGTGCCGGGTCGTTGCGGGTCAGGCTTTGGGATCGTCTCCGCACCGCCTAAGTTATATGCATATTAGCTTCAGCTCAATTGAGACTGAAGTCCCGCCCATGGATTGCCAGCTTAGAGAGCAGAACCTATTCCGCACTTTCTCACGGGATGAATATTTAGGGCCGATACACCCAAAAGAAGTCAGGATCGGTTCTTGAAGGCTAGATTTGAAGGGCATACCGTCAGCCCAATGGGCTTGGTGACGCCATGTTGAACGGCAGCGGAGTGGGGGGAACACGCCAAGCGGTTCCTCGAAAAACAACGCGTTCGTCAGCGTGAATCGAGCTGATGTCAGCCGCAGAGGGCCGGACCGGTTCACTGGAGAGACTCAACTTCCCTCCTACCGTTTCCCTATGGGCCGGCATCGGTCGCAGGTCTGCCCGAATACATAATCGCCTATCACAAAAGAGTTCAAACCGTGAACAAGATCTGGCATGGTGCCTGCCATGCCGATCATTTCCCCTATCGCAATCAACCCCCTCATCGACGGTCGCCAGTCCGAACGCGCCATGCTGGTGCGGCGCGGCGTGCAACGGCTGCTCATGGCGATGGGCGCGCATGTGCTGCCTGAACTGTCGCTGGCCACCGGCCGCCGCGCCGACCTCGTGGCGCTGACTAGGCAGGGCGACATCTGGATCATCGAGATCAAATCCTCGATCGAGGATTTCCGGGTCGACCGCAAATGGCCCGACTACCGGCTGCATTCCGACCGCTTCTTCTTCGCCACCCATCCCGGCGTGCCGGCGGAAATTTTTCCCGACGAGTGCGGATTCATCCTCTCCGACGGCTATGGCGCCGAAATCCTGCGCGATGCACCGGAGCATCGCATGGCGGCTGCAACGCGCAAGGCGCTGATGCTGCGGATCGCGCGCGCCGGTGCGGCGCGGCTGCTCGCGGCGGAGCTGGCCGGCGTCTCGGTACCGGCGCTGGAGGGGGAAAGCGAGTAGTTCGCAGAACGGCGAACCGCCCCTACTCCGTCTCTTCTTCCGCAACACCCGCAGCCGGCGCCATCAGCAGCACGGCGGCGCCGAGTATGGCGGCGACGAAGGAGCCGGCGAGGATGCCGACCTTGACCGCGTCCTGCAGAGCCACATCGCTGGCGAAGGCGAGCAGGCCGATGAACAGGCTCATGGTGAAGCCGATGCCGCAGAGCAGCGAGATGCCGATCATATGTGACCAGCCGGTATGGGCCGGCAGGTCGGCCAGGCCGAGCCTTATGGCAAGCGCCGAAGAGCCGAACACGCCGACGAGCTTGCCGACAACAAGGCCGGCGGCGACGCCCAGCGTCAGCGGCTCGATCAGCGCGCCAAGACTGAGGCCGGCGAGCGAAACGCCGGCATTGGCGAAGCCGAAGATCGGGATGACGAAAAAGGGCACGATTTTGTGCAGGCCATGCTCGAGCCGGTGCAGCGGCGAATGATCGAGATCGTGGCCGACCCCGGCAGAGCGCTCGAGCGGAATGGTCAGCGCCAGCGCAACGCCGGCAAGCGTGGCGTGGACGCCCGACTTGAGAACCAGCACCCACAGGATGGCGCCGAGCACGAGATAGGGCAGCAGCGTCATCACCCGCATGCGGTTGAGCACGACAAGCGCTGCAATGACGGCGAAGGCGGCACCGAGATAGGCCAGCGACAGGCCGCTCGTATAGAAGATGGCGATGATGATGACGGCGCCGAGGTCGTCGATGATGGCGAGCGCGGTCAGGAAGACTTTCAGCGAAGCCGGCACGCGGCTGCCGAGCAGCGACAGCACGCCGAGCGCGAAGGCGATGTCGGTGGCGGTCGGGATCGCCCAGCCCGAGAGTGCGGCTGAATTGTTGCGGTTGATGAAGACATAGACCAGCGCCGGAACCAGCATGCCGCCGGCCGCCGCGATGCCGGGCAGGACGCGGCGTGGCCAGGTCGACAGCTGGCCGTCCAGCATCTCGCGCTTGATCTCCAGCCCGACAAGCAGGAAGAACACCGCCATCAGCCCGTCATTGACCCAATGCGAGACGCTGAGCGGGCCGAGATAGGCATGGAGAACGGAGAAATAGGTTTCGGCGAGCGGTGAGTTGGCGACGATCAAGGCGAGTGCCGCCGCCACCATCAGGATGATACCGCCGGCCGCCTCGCTGTCGAGGAATTCGCGAAAGACGGAAACCGGCCGCTGCTTCAAATCCTGCATGTCGCCTCCGTTAAGCCGCGTCACTTGCGATGATGCTCAAAACTCTGCCCCCCGGACAAGTATCCGACCGTACTCGGCGCCTCAGAGACTGTTTCGAAATTCGCTTTGGCGAGTCATATGGTGGTGGTTTCGAGAATCGGAGCGGAGCGGACATTCCGTGAGCTCAGTTCTACTGCACGCAGTAGAACGGGGAAGCGCAGAAAACGCCATCAGATGGCCGCCAGAGTAGAAGTTCCAAACAGTCTCAGCGCGGCGCGCGCTTGGCCAGTATTCGCTGCAGCGTGCGGCGGTGCATGTTGAGCCGGCGCGCGGTTTCGGAGACGTTGCGCTCGCACATCTCGTAGACACGCTGGATATGCTCCCAGCGCACGCGGTCTGCAGACATCGGGTTTTCCGGCGGTGCGGCGCGCTCGCCCGAGGTGCGGGTGAGGGCGGCGAAGATGTCGTCGGCGTCGGCAGGCTTCGACAGATAATCGACGGCGCCAAGCTTCACCGCGGTCACCGCAGTGGCGATGTTGCCGTAGCCGGTCAGGATGATGGTGCGGGAATCCTCGCGCTTCTCGCGAATGGCGGCGACGACATCGAGGCCGTTGCCGTCGCCGAGCCGCATGTCGACCACGGCATAGGCCGGCGGATTGGCGCGGGCCTTGCCCACGGCCTCCTCGACGCTCTCGGCGGTCTCGACCACAAACCCCCTGGTTTCCATGGCGCGGGCCAGACGCGTGAGGAACGGCTTGTCGTCATCGACGATCAGAAGCGAGGTGTCCTCGCCTTCAACCATTGCGCCAATATTTTCATCGCCTGTCATCGTCGTAAGAATTCCTGCTGCCTTAATTTTACGCAGATATAGTTTTGCGCCGCTATTGTCCAATCTACGCAGTGTCAAACATGGTGGCCGGGGCCGTTCCCGGGTTCAGGAAGACCGATCTCGGCCATGAAATCTGCACCACGGCGCCCTCGCCCAGGCCGCTCGAATTGCGGAAGTCGAGCGTGGCGCCCGAGCGTTCGAGCAGAGTCTTGGCGATGAACAGGCCGAGTCCCAGGCCGCCGCCGGCCTCGGTGCCCTGACGCGTCGACATATAGGGCTCGCCAATGCGGTCGATGATTTCGGGTGGGAAACCAGGCCCGTCATCGATGATCGAGAAGATGACGGTCGCCTCGTCCCAGCTCCAGCGCACGGTGACGCTCTTGCGGGCGAAGTCGACGGCGTTCTCGACCAGATTGCCGAGGCCGTAGATCACGCCCGGATTGCGGCGCCCGACCGGCTCCGGCCCGGTGCGTTCGCCCGGGCGAAGCTTGATCGAGATGCCGAAGTCGCGATGCGGCGCGGTGACCTCCTCGACCAGCGAGGTTAGCGGCAAGCGGGACAGATGCGCCTCGCCCTCAGACGACAGGCTGGTCAGGCGCTTGAGGATTTCGCGGCAACGTTCGCTTTGCGAGCGCAGCAGCTTCACGTCTTCCCCATATTTCGGGTCGCTGCCGAGCGCCTTTTCCATCTCCTTGGCGACGAGCGTGATGGTGGCGAGCGGCGTGCCGAGCTCATGCGCGGCCGCGGCCGCCAGGCCGTCGAGCGCCGAAAGGTGCTGTTCGCGCTGCAGCACCAGTTCGGTGGCGGCAAGCGCATTGGCCAAAAGCCGCGCCTCGGCGGCCACCCGAAAGGCATACATGGCGGTGAAGGCGATCGAGGACAGCACCGCCATCCACATGCCGGCGACGTAAATGAAAGGCATGGCCAGCGGCGCGCCTTCATACCAGGGCAAGGGCAGATGGAAGAACACCAGCAAGGTCGCCGCCAGCATCACCAGCCCGCCGAGGATGGCGGTGAGGCGCAGGGGCAGCGACGTCGCCGAAATGACGACAGGCACGGTCATCAGCAGCGAGAACGGATTGGTCAGGCCGCCGGTCATATAGAGCAGCCCGGCAAGCTGCAGGCTGTCGAAGATCAGGATGCCGAAGGCGGCGAACGGGGTGAGCCGGTGCGCCGCTGGAAACCTGAAGGCCAGGAACAGGTTCATCCAGGCCGAACAGGCGATCAGCGCAAAACACAGGCTGACCGGGAGCGGAAATTTCAACCCATAGGCGACGACGAGCACCGCCACGCTCTGGCCGACAATGGCCAGCCAGCGCAGCCGGATCAGCGTGTTGAGGCGCAGCCGCTGGCTCTGCTGGAAATCGGGCGCGTTCAGGATGTTGATCATGGCCATGGATTACAGCCGCTTGAGGGCAAGCGCTAGGTGCCGCGCGGCTTGGCACGGGCGGTGGCGGCGGCAAGCAGCGGATTTTCCGGCCAGACATGTTTGGGATAGCGCCCGCGCATGTCGGCGCGCACGTCGGCCCAGGAGCCGCGCCAGAAGCCGGGAAGATCGCGCGTCGTCTGGATCGGCCGGTGCGCCGGCGACAAGAGTTCGAGCGTCAGCGGCACGGTGCCGTTGGCGATCGAGGGGTGGCGGTCGAGGCCGAACAGTTCCTGCACGCGCACCGCAAGCACGGGCCATTCGCCGTCATAACGGATCGGCACATGGCTGCCGGACGGCGTGTCGAAATGCGTCGGCGCCAGCGCATCGAACTTGCGCTGCAGCTCGTGCGGCACGAGCGAGGCCAGACCGGCCGAGACGACACCGGGATTGATGGCGGCCAGGGAAGCCGCCCCGGACAGGAAGGGCAGCAGCCAGTCGTCGAGGCGCTCGATCAGCGCTTCGTCCGACATATCGGGCCAGGGGGACCCAAGGCCACGATGCAGCCAGGACAGCCGCTGGCGCAGCGTCTCGGCCTCCTTGCTCCAGTTCAGCAGCGACAGGCCGTGCTCGCGCAGCGCATCGAGAATGGCGCGGTCGGCATCGGCGCCTGAAGGAGCCGGCAGCATGCGTTCGGCGAGCGTGATGGCGCCAAGGCGCACGGTTTCACGCACGCGCACGGCGCGACGCTCGCGATCGAAACTGGTTTGCCGGCGTGTTTCGATCCGGTCGGCCAGCGTGGCGCGGATGTCGTCCTCGCTTATTGCCGCGGCAGCCGCGATGCGGGCATTCTGCGCCTTGCCCTGCAGGTCGGCGACGACCAGAAACGGCTCGCCCGCCAGCGGGTCGGCGGCATCGAGCATGGCGCCGGAGCCATTGGCCAGCACGAAGCGGCCGCGCTCGCCACGCGCCTTGGCGACGCGGTCCGGCCAGGCGTTGATGAGAAGAGAACCGGCGGGTGCAGCTTCGCTGTTTTTCGTCCCGCCCACCTGCCTGGCCAGCCTCTCCGCGAGTTGCCGCGCAGCGGTGGCGCGGGGCGATCTTTCCCCGCGAAAGCGCATCAGCCGCCGCTCCAGATCGGCGCCATCGCCGCCAAGGCCGCGTTCGGTGAGCAGTACGGCCAGCATGGCCGCCTCGCCGGCATGACCGCTCTTCGTGGCCTCGGCGACCATGTGCGCCAGCCGCACCGGCAGAGCGAGCTTGCGCATCGAAGCGCCCGCTTGCGTCAAACGCCCCGCCTCGTCGATGGCATGGAGCGCGCGCAGCAGCACCCTTGCCTCGTTGAGCGCCGGCGCCGGCGGCGGATCGAGGAAGGCGAGACCGGTCGGGTCGGCGACGCCGAAGGCGGCACAGTCAAGCAGCAGGCCCGAAAGGTCCGCTTCGAGGATTTCCGGCGGCGTGAAGGCAGGCAGTGCCGCCGTCTGTTCGGCGCGCCAGAGCCGGATGGCGACGCCGGCTTGCGTGCGCCCGGCACGACCGGCGCGCTGGTCGGCGGATGCCTTGCTGACGCGCACCGTCTCCAGCCGCGTCAGGCCGCTCGCCGGCTCATAGCGCGGCAGCCGCGACAGGCCGGAATCGATGACGACACGCACGCCGTCGATGGTGATGGAGGTCTCGGCGATCGACGTCGCCAGCACAACCTTGCGGCGGCCCGGCGGCGCCGGCTTGATCGCCGCGTCCTGCGCGTTGCCGTCGAGTTGGCCATAGAGCGGGACGATGTCGGTGTCGGCGCCGACCTTGCCGGCCAGCCGTTCGGCGGTGCGCTCGATCTCGCGCTGGCCGGGCAGGAAGGCGAGCACGCTGCCGCCCTCATCGGCAAGGGCGGCACGGATCGCCTTGGCCATGGCATCCTCGATCGGGACGCCGGCGGGCCGTTCGTCGTAGCTTATGTCGACGGGGAAAGCGCGGCCCTCGCTTTCGATCACCGGCGCGCCCGACAGAAGTTTTGCGACGCGCGCGCCATCCAGTGTCGCCGACATCACCAGCAGCCGCAGATCCGGCCGCAGCGCGCCTTGCACGTCGAGCGCCAGCGCCAGACCGAAATCGCCGTCGAGCGAACGCTCGTGGAATTCGTCGAAGACAACGGCCGAAATCCCCGGCAGTTCGGGATCGTCGAGGATCATGCGTGCCAGCACACCCTCGGTGACGACCAGTATCCTCGTCTTGGCCGAGGTACGGTTTTCCATGCGCATGGCATAGCCGATGGTCGCACCGGGCTCCTGATCCAGCAATTGCGCCATGCGACGTGCGGCGGCGCGGGCGGCGAGCCGGCGCGGCTCGAGCAGAACGATCTTGCCCGCTCCGAGCCACGGCGCATCGAGCAGCGCCAGCGGCACCAGCGTCGTCTTGCCGGCGCCGGGCGGCGCCACCAGCACGGCGCTGTTGCGTTCGGCCAGCGCCGCGCCCAGCGCCTGCAGCACGGCGGATACCGGGAGCTCCGGCAGGGATCTTGTCGTCATCGCGTCCGCATATCAGCGGTCACGGCCACCGTGCAACCGGCGCCGGCTCAAAGCCGGGTGCGCGCAAACGGGTTCCAGCGCACGGTGCCGAGCCTTACCTCTTCGCGCACCATGGTCAGCAGGCCGGAGCCGCCGACGATCGCGAGGCCGACCAGCGTCAGCCAGTCCGGGTATTCCTGGAAGAACAGCGCGCCGAGGATCACCGCCCAGACGATCTGCGAATAATGCGTCGGCGCGATCCGGTTGGCGGGGGCGTATTTGGCGGCGAGCAGCTGCATGAATTGTCCACCCGCGGTGAAGGCGCCGGCCATCGCCAGCCAGACGAGCTGCACGGCATTCGGCAAGGTAAATGAGGTGGCGGCGGCGCCGGCCCCGTTGAACAGCAGGCCGTAGCCGACGAGCACGCCGAGCATCGAGGTGCGCTTTTCCTGTTGGGCGAGCGAGCGCAGTAGGATGACGCTGGTCGCGGCGAGGAAGGCGTTCACGAAGGCGGCAAGGTGGCCGAGGTTCAATTCGCGAAAACCCGGCCGCACCACCAGCATCACCCCGGCAAAGCCGGCGACCACGGCCAGCCACCGCCAGGGGCCGACCTTTTCCTTCAGGATGACGGTGGACAGGATGGTCACCAGCAAAGGCGCCAGGAAGATCAGCGCGTAGACTTCGGCAAGCGGAATGTGGGTGAAGGCATAGACGCTGAGCACGCCCGACGCGATGCCGGCCCAGGCGCGCGCCTGCACCGCCCACGGCCGCTTCATGCGCCAGAAATCGCGCCAGCGCTCGCCCGCTGGGCGGGCGAAGAACAGGAAAAAGCCGGCAAACAAAGTGACGAAGAAGCCGATCTCGAAGACGGTGAACTGTCCGCCCAGGCTCTTGATAACGGCATCGCTGCCCGAATAGCTTGCATAGGCGAGCAGGGCGAGCAGGATTCCGTTCGGCACGTTTTTCCATTTCCGGGGAGAGAGTAGCTTGAAAATACTGGCGCTCGGTGCGCATCCGGACGACATCGAGATCTTCATGTTCGGTACGCTGGCCGTGTATGCCGCGCAAGGCGCAGAACTGACTTTTGCCGTTGCCACGGATGGGGCCAAGGGCGGCAAGAGTGATGCCACGGTCCTTGCCCGTGTCCGTCGCGAGGAGGCTACGGCCGCGGCCGGGCTGCTTGGTGCTGCGCCACGCTTTCTCGACTTTCCCGACGGCGAGCTGGTGGCCGATGCCGCGCTGATCGGCGCCCTGAAAACGCTAATCGCCGGGACCGGGCCGGACCTGGTGATCACGCACGCGCCCAACGATTATCACGCCGACCACCGCGCGCTGTCGGACAGCGTGCGCATCGCGGCCTCGTTCGCGGTTCCGGTGCTGCATGCCGACACCATGGGCGGCACCGGATTCTCGCCGACGCACTATGTCGACATATCAGCCCATGCCGAGATCAAGGCCAAAGCGATCCGCATGCACCAGTCGCAGGATCCGGACCGCTTCGTCGACATTGCGCGCACACAGAACCTTTTCCGCTCCGGCCAGTGCAATGGCGCACAGGGGTCGCTGGCCGAAGCCTTCCGCTTCGAGCCGATGTTTCCTTTCGCCGACATCCGCGCACTGCTGCCGCCGGCACCGGCGATCCGGACGGTGATGGTGAGCAGCAGACGGGTCGACTGAGCCCGCGGACGATCTAGAGGCGGACCCGAAAATCCCGCCGCGCGATTTCCGTGGATCCGTACGCGTCCGTCCGGCCTGCACTTTTCCCAACATTTTCAGACACCAGCGCAACCATGTTGCGACGCAGCAACGAATTCGCTTGCGTTGTTTAGTAAAAATTGCATCACTAAACAAATTACTAAACATCTGCCGCGCTCCGGCGCCGCCATGTTTGGGCCTCTGAGGAGAGAGGTTTAGGGCTCTTGAAACCGTCATCCGGGCGCGTTTCGCAAATGGGAGGAAGGCATGAAATCGAGCTTGAAAATGGCATTGGGACTTGCCTCGGCGATTGCAGCGTCGACAGCCGTCTCAAACGCCGCGCACGCTGAAGACCTGACGCTTTGCTGGGCCGCCTGGGACCCGGCCAACGCACTTGTCGAACTGTCCAAGGATTTTACCAAAGAAACCGGCATCGGCATGAAATTCGAGTTCGTGCCGTGGACCAACTATGCCGACCGTTTCCTCAATGAACTGAACTCGCACGGCAAATTGTGCGACCTGATCATCGGCGACAGCCAGTGGATCGGCGGCGCGGCCGAGAACGGCCACTACGTCAAGCTGAACGACTTCTTCGACAAGGAGAATATCAGCATGGACGACTTCGTACCGGCAACCGTCGTCGGCTACTCCGAATGGCCGAAGAACACGCCGAACTACTGGGCGCTGCCGGCCATGGGCGACGTCGTCGGCTGGACCTATCGCAAGGACTGGTTCTCCAAGCCCGAGCTGCAGAAGGAATTCAAGGCAAAGTATGGCTGGGATCTCGGCCCGCCGGCGACCTTCGACCAGTTGAAGCAGATCGCCGAATTCTTCCAGAAGCGGCAGATCGACGGCAAGACGGTCTATGGCGCCTCGATCTACACCGAGCGCGGCTCGGAAGGCATCACCATGGGCGCCATGGACGTGCTCTACAGCTACGGTTTCCAGTATGAAAACCCGAAGAAGCCTTACGAGATGGAAGGCTTCGTCAATTCCGAGAAATCGGTGAAGGGGCTGGAATTCTACAAGGCGCTCTATGATTGTTGCACCCCGCCCGGCGCCTCCAACAGCTACATGGGCGAAGGCGTCGATGCCTTCAAATCCGGCCAGGTGGCGATGCATATGAACTTCGCCTTCACCTGGCCCGGCCTGCAGAAGGACGAGAATGTCGGCGGCGACAAGATCGGGTACTTCGTCAACCCGAAGGGGCCTGACGGCGACCAGTTCGCGCAGCTCGGTGGCCAGGGCATCTCGGTGGTGTCCTATTCCGACAAGCACGAATCGGCGCTGAAATACATCAAGTGGTTCGCCAACAAGGACGTGCAGGCCAAGTGGTGGTCGCTCGGCGGCTATTCCTGCCTGAACGCCGTGGTGAAGGACCCGAAATTCCCCGCCAGCCAGCCCTACGCGCAGGCCTTCCTCGACTCGATGGCGATCGTGAAGGATTTCTGGGCCGAGCCCAGCTACGCGCCGCTGCTGCAGGCCTCGCAGAAGCGCTTCCATGACTATGTCGTCGCCGGCCAGGGTTCGGCCAAGGATGCACTCGACGGCCTGGTCAAGGACTGGACTCAAGTGTTCCAGGACGATGGCAAGATGTAACCGGCTCCTCCCGAGCTAGGCCCAAGCGTCCCGTGCCACCCTTGGCACGGGACGCAGTTCAGATAAATTCCATCACAGAGACGACCCAAGTGACCGAAGCAGGACTGACCATGCTCAATCGGACCGCGGAGAACGTTGCCCGGGCGACCCCGGAACCGTTGGCCCGCAAAGTCCGGGGCATCAGCGACAAGGGCCTCGCCTGGCTGTTCATTTCGCCGACGATCCTGTTGCTGCTGGCCATCAACATCTTCCCGCTGTTTTGGGCGATCTATCTGTCCTTCACCAACTACCGGGCCAACCGGCCGAACGAAGTGGTGAAGAATCTCGGCTTTGCCAACTACCAGCGCATCCTGGGCGACCATGACATCTGGATCGCCATGCAGACGACGGCGCATTTCGTGTTCTGGACTATCCTGTTGGAAACGCTGATCGGCTTCACGCTCGCCTGGCTGATCGACCGGAAATTCCGCGGCCACGCCTTCTGGACGACGCTGATCCTGGTGCCGATGATGCTGTCGCCGGCGGTGGTCGGCAATTTCTGGCGCTTCCTCTACGAGCCGCAGATCGGCCTGTTCTCCTATGTCATCTCGTTCGTCAGCGGCATCCCGCCGACAAGCATCCAGATGCTCTCCAACGTGTCGCTGGCGCCATGGTCGATCATCATCGTCGATACCTGGATGTGGACGCCCTACGTGATGCTGATCTGCCTCGCCGGACTGCGCTCCATCCCGGAATACATCTATGAGGCGGCCGAGGTCGACCGCGCTTCCAACTGGCGGCAATTCTGGTCGATCACCCTGCCGATGGCGCTGCCCTTCATCATGTTGGCGGTGCTGTTTCGCGGCATCGACAACTTCAAGATGTTCGACATGGTCAATTTGCTCACCGGCGGCGGGCCCGGCTCGACCACCGAGGTCGCCTCGATCACGCTGAAGCGGCAAGCTTTCGAGAGCTGGCGCACCGGCTATTCCTCGGCCTTCGCCATCATCCTGTTCGTGGCGGTGTTCGGGCTCGCCAACATCTACGTCAAGGCGCTGAACAAGGTAAAGCAGAGATGAGCCTGACCACTGCCCATTCGGTCGTCGCACCGTCAGCGAATTCGAAGCGCATCGCCGGCGCGATCATCATCGCCTACGCGCTGATCTCGATCGTGCCGCTCTTGTGGATCTTCGCCACTAGCTTCAAGACGCCGCCGGACTCGATCGCCTATCCGCCCAAGATCGTGTTCCAGCCGAGCATCGAAGGCTATTGCAACCTGTTCACGACACGGACGCGGCAGACGCCGGAATACATCAACTCGCTGGGGCCGGCGACCGGCTTCTGCGACGAGACGGTGCGCAAGCGCAACATGGTGATCGCCGGCCCGTCCAACTTCCTGCCGCGCTTCCTCAACTCGCTGATCATCGCCTTCGGCTCGACCTTCTGCGCGGTTTTTCTCGGCACGCTGTCGGCCTATGGTTTCTCGCGCTTCAAGGTGCCGCTCGCCGACGACCTTCTGTTCTTCATCCTGTCGACGCGCTTCATGCCGCCGATCGCGGTCGCCATTCCGATCTACCTGATGTACCGCGAGCTTGGCCTGTCGGACACAGCGCTCGGCATGATCCTGCTCTACACGGCGGTCAACGTGTCGCTGGCGGTGTGGCTCTTGAAAGGCTTCATCGACGAGATCCCGCGCGAATATGAGGAAGCGGCGATGATCGACGGCTACACGCGGCTGCAGGCCTTCTGGCGCACCGTGCTGCCGCAGGCGACGACCGGCATTGCCGCGACCGCGATCTTCTGCCTGATCTTCGCCTGGAACGAATATGCCTTCGCGGCACTGCTGACCTCGGGCACGGCGCAGACCGCGCCGCCCTTCATCCCGACCATCATCGGCGAAGGCGGCCAGGACTGGCCGGCGGTCGCCGCCGGCACGACGATCTTCCTGGTGCCGATCCTGGTTTTCACCATCCTGCTTCGCAAGCAATTGCTGCGCGGCATCACATTCGGCGCGGTGCGCAAATGAGCATGACCAAATCAGTCAAACGCAAGTCGCGCTGGCCAGCCTGGGCCCGGCGCGGCCTGATGGAAAACATCGCCACAGTGCTGATCGCCATCGGCTTCCTGATGCTGTTCCAGCCTTTCGCGCTGTCGCTCTACACCTATTCCTTCATCACTATGCTTGCCGGCACCGTGATGTTCATCATCGTCTCGAAGTTCCCGGAATAATCATGGCCGAGATCCGTGTTCAGCACCTGAGAAAGGCCTTCGGCGATTTCGTCGCCGTGCAGGATTCCAACTTCGTCGTCGAGGATGGCGAGTTCTTCGTCATGCTCGGGCCGTCGGGCTGCGGCAAGACGACGACACTGCGCATGATCGCCGGGCTCGAACTACCGACCGGCGGAGAGATCCTGCTCGGCGGCGAGGATGTCACAATGCTGCGGGCACGCGAGCGCGACATTGCTTTCGTCTTCCAGCTGTTCGCGCTCTATCCGCACATGAATGTGCGCAAGAACATCGGCTTTCCGCTCTTGGCGCAAGGCATGCCGTCGGCCGAAATCCGCGCACGCGTCGAAGAGACGGCAAAACTGCTACGTATCGACCATCTGCTCAACAAATCCGTCTCCGGCCTTGCCGGCGGCGACCGCCAGCGCGTGGCGCTCGGCCGCGCCATCGTGCGGCGGCCGAAATGCTTCCTGATGGACGAGCCACTCGGCACGCTCGACACCGAATTCCGCGACTTGATGGTCCATGAATTGCGCGAACTGCACAACCGCATCCACGCCACCACCGTCTATGTAACGCATGACCAGATGGAGGCGATGTCGATGGCCGACAAGATCGCTGTGATGAACCACGGCGTCATCGAGCAGTTCGGCACGCCGCGCGAAATCTACGACCGCCCGGCGACCATGTTCGTCGCCGACTTCATCGGCTCACCGCCGATGAATTTTCTGGGCTTCGGCGGCGGGCTCGCCAAGGGCGCGAAGGAGATCGTCGTCCAGGGCGCGAAGGTCGCGGTGCCGGAGGTGCGCGAGGATATCGCACCTAGCGACATGGCGCTCGGCATCCGGCCCGAACACATCCGCTTCGACGATGCCTCGAAGCTGCGCGGCGCTATCTACGGCACCGAGTATCTCGGCACCACGCAGATCGTCGCGGTGGAAACGGCAGACGGCATCATCAAGGCGCGGGTGCCGGCCGAAATCCGGCTCAATGCCGGCGATCATGTCGGCCTGGCGCTGAACAGCGCCCGGCTGTCGCTGTTCGACAAGGGATCGGGCCGCGCGGTGAGAACCGCGGTCCACGACACCGCCTCTCAGGGGAGAGCGCAGCATGGCTGACGTGCACATCAAGAATGTGACCAAGAGCTTTGGCGAGCATGTCGCTGTCAACGGTCTCGACCTGCACATAGCAGACGGTGAATTCGTCGTGCTGCTCGGGCCGACCGGGGCCGGCAAGACGACGACGCTGCGGCTGATCGCCGGGCTGGAGCGGCCAGATGCCGGCACCATCGAAATCGGCGGCCATAATGCGACGGCGCTGTCGCCGGCCGAGCGCGACACGGCCTTCGTGTTCCAGCAATACTCGCTCTATCCGCATCTGTCGGTCTACGACAATCTCGCCTTCCCGCTGCGCTCGCCGGCTCGGAAAATCCCGGAGGACCAGATCCGCCGGCGGGTCGAGGAAGTGGCAAAGATGGTGCGCATCCATCACAAGCTCGCTAATCGCTCGACCAAGCTTTCCGGCGGCGAAATGCAGCGCGTCGCCATCGGCCGGGCGCTGGTGCGCAAGCCGGCGATCTATCTGATGGACGAGCCGCTGTCATCGCTCGACGCCAAGCTGCGCGCGGATCTGCGGCTGGAGCTGAAGCGCATCCAGTCCGAACTCGGCGCGACCATGCTTTATGTCACCCACGATCAGATCGAGGCGATGACCATGGCCGACCGCATCGGCATCCTCGCCGACGGCGTGCTCGTGCAGATCGGCTCGCCGCGAACCATCTATTCGGAGCCGGCAAACCTGCATGTCGCGGCTAGGCTTGGCCAGCCGGCGATCAATCTTCTGCCGACCGGCCTTCTGCCCGATGGCGGCGCGCCGGTGGGCACCAAGACGATCGGCGCGCGCACCGAACATCTGACGATCGAGAAAGCGATGAATGGCCAGGCCGATGGTGTCGTCGACTGGGTCGAGCATCTCGGCGACCAGAACCATCTGCATGTGACGGTGGGGCCGAAGAAACTGGTGACGCTGACCGACCCCGACACCGACCTGGCGCAAGGCGACAAAGTGGTGATCCGCTACCGTTCGCCACTCTATTTCGGCGCCAATGGACAAAGATTGATGTGAACGGTTTCGGTGTTTCCAGCCGGCGCAGCGCCGCTTCTGATTGACGATTGCGAATACGGGACGAATTCGATGAAGCACTTTTTCAACCGCAGGGAAACGATCGTCACCGAGGCGCTGGACGGCCTGTTGCGCACCATCGGCTCAGGCGATCTCGCGCGCCTCGACGGCTATCCCGAGATCAAGGTCGTGCTGCGCGCCGACTGGGACAAGTCGAGGGTCAGCGTCGTTTCCGGCGGCGGCGCCGGGCATGAGCCTTCGCATGCCGGCTTTGTCGGCAAGGGCATGCTGACGGCGGCGGTCTCGGGCGAGATCTTCGCCTCGCCGAGCGTCGAAGCGGTGCTCGCTGCCATCCGCGCGGTCACCGGCCCGGCCGGCTGTCTGCTTATCGTCAAGAACTACACCGGCGACCGGCTCAATTTCGGCCTAGCGGCGGAAAAGGCGCGCGCCGAGGGCTTTCGCGTCGAGATGGTGATCGTTGCCGACGACATCGCGCTGCCCGATATCGCCCAGCCGCGCGGCGTCGCCGGTACCCTGTTCGTGCACAAGATTTCCGGCCATCTGTCGGAGGCCGGCCACAATCTGGCTGATATCGCGGCGGCGGCACGGGCGGCGGCAAAGGATATCGTTTCGCTCGGCATGTCGCTGTCCTCCTGTTCCATCCCCGGCCAGCCGCATGAAGACAGGTTTGGCGCGGACGACGGCGAACTTGGCCTTGGCATTCATGGCGAGCCGGGCGTCGAGCGGATTGCCTTGCAAAGCGTCGACAGGCTGGTCGCGATCATGGCGGAGCGCCTCGCAGCAGGGCTCGACCCGAAGGCGAGCCATGCCTTGCTGATCAACAATCTCGGCGCGGTGCCGCCCCTCGAAATGTCGCTGATTGCCAATGCGGTGCTAGCCTCGCCACTGGCCAAGACTGTCAAGCTGACGATCGGCCCCGGCCCGCTGATGACGGCGCTCAACATGAACGGCTTCTCGTTGTCGCTGATCCGGCTCGATGCGGCGCGCGAAGCAGCCCTGCTGGCGCCGGTCGGCCCGCATGCCTGGATGCCGGCCAAGCCGGTCGCGGCACCTGTCATCGTGCCGATGGCGAAGGCAGCCGGACAAAGTGTTGCGCACAAGGCCAGCCAGGATGCCAGCAGCAGGCGCCTGATCGTCACGGTCTGCGAAAAATTGATCTCGCTCGAAGCGTCATTGAACGGGCTCGACGCCAAGGCGGGCGACGGCGACACCGGCTCGACGGTGGCGACCGGCGCGCGCAGCATCCTGGAACGGCTCGACGTCCTGCCGCTGGCGAACCCTGCGGCGACGCTTGGCGCAATCGGCGACATATTGAGTTCGTCGATGGGCGGCTCGAGCGGGGTGCTGCTGTCGATCTTCTTCACGGCGGCGGCACAGGTCCTCGGTGGCGGCGCCAGTCTGTCCAAGGCACTGCTTGCCGGGCTCGAGCGGATGACTTTCTACGGCGGCGCCAAACCGGGTGATCGCACCATGGTCGATGCGCTGGAGCCCGCGCTAAAAGCGCTCGACGCCGATGGCCTGGAGGAGGCAGCGGCCGCCGCCCAGCGCGGGGCCGAGGCGACAGCCGCCATGGAAAAGGCGAAGGCCGGACGGTCGGCCTATGTCGGCACCAAATTGCAAGGCGTGGTCGACCCCGGCGCCCATGCGGTGGCCGAGGTGTTTTCGGCCGCCGCCACGCTGCTCGTCACGGCCTGACGCATGCACCAGTTGTCGAATGACCGTTCTTTCGCTACTGCCAGCAGACTGGAAACCGGGATTTTGGGCGACATGGCGGCGTTGAACCTTGCCAGGCTGATCGCGGTGGCCGCCGATACGATTGCCGCTCACGCCGAGGAATTGACGGCGCTCGACCAGGCGATCGGCGACGGCGACCATGGGCTGAACATGAAGCGCGGCTTCGAGGCCGTGCGAGCCGAGGCCGATGCGTTCGCCGCAAAACCGCTGCCTGACGCCCTGAAAGCGATCGGCACCAAGCTGGTGATGACGGTCGGCGGCGCTTCGGGTCCCTTGTTCGGTACGCTGTTCATGGCGCTGGGCAAGGCGATTGCGGCGGATCCCGATCGCAAGAACCTGGCCGCTGCGTTCGGCAAGGCGGTCGAAGCCGTGGCCGCGCGCGGCAAGTCGCAGATCGGCCAAAAAACCATGCTCGATGTGCTGCAGCCGGTGCATGACGCCCTGGCCGGGGACAAGACGGCGGCTGAGATCGCCGATATCGCCGACGCCGCCGCAGAAGCGACCGTGCCGATGAAGGCGCTGCGCGGCCGCGCCTCGTTCCTCGGCGAGCGCTCGGTCGGCCATATGGATGCCGGCGCGCGCTCGACCGCGCTGCTGGTGCGCTCGGTGGGGCAAGCGATCGGGGAAAGCGCATGAGCAATGTCGGGATCGTGATCGTGTCGCATTCGCCGCTGGTCGCGGAGGGCACGGCCGACATGGTACGCCAGATGGTGGGCGACGAAGTGCCGCTTGCATGGTGCGGCGGAAACGGCCATGGCGGGCTCGGCACCAATGTCGAGGCGATCATGGGCGCCATCGACAAGGCCTGGTCGGAAGCCGGCGTTGCCATCCTCGTCGATCTCGGCGGCGCCGAGACCAACTCGGAAATGGCGGTGGAGATGATCGGCGAGCCGCGTGCGCAGAAGATCATCGTGTGCAACGCGCCGATCGTCGAGGGCGCGGTGATGGCCGCGACCGAATCCTCCGGCGGCGCCTCGCTGAAGGAAGTGGTGGCGACGGCGCATGAATTGTCGCCGTCGTGAGTGAACGGGATTTCTGAAAAATGTCCGCAGCCGCCGAAGCGACCGTTTTGATCACCCACGATGTGGGGCTGCATGCGCGTCCTTCGGTGAAGTTCACCAAGCTGGCCAAGACGTTTGCCGCCGACGTGGAAATCGCGCTTGCCGCCAACGGGCCGTGGTTCGACGCCAAGAGCATCGTCAAGGTGATGGCAGCCAAGGCGCCGAAGGGAACGATGCTGTACATCAGGGCTAGGGGCAGCGGCGCCGATGACGCGGTACGCGCGCTGATCGACCTGGTGCAGCGAGATTTCGACGAGGACGCCGGTCATGTCCGCTCGGCGTGAGGCGGGCGCGCTTCTTCGCCGGCTCGCGGGGAATGCGGGCCATGCGGATTGAGGGTGTTCCGGCCTCGGCCGGCTATGCCGAGGGGCCGCTGTTCGACCTCGACCGGCCGCCGGCCGTCTACGCAGGCAAAGCCACATTAGCGGAAGAGAAGACGTCGCTGCAAGCCGCGATCGGCACGGCAGTGAGCCGGCTTTCCGCCATGGCGGAGGCAGCCGACAGCGACGCCGCCGGCATACTCGAATTCCACATTGCCATGCTGGAAGACGACGCCTTGAGAGGGCCGGCCTTCGCGTCGATCACGTCCGGACAGACCGCCGACGTGGCATGGCGAGAGGCGCTCGATGCCGAGATCGCCGGTTACGAGGCCTCCGACCAGGACTATTTCCGTGCCCGCGCCACGGACCTGCGCGATATCAGGGACCAAGTGCTGCGTGCCCTGACCGAGGACGTCGACAGCGCGGCGCCTACCGGTGCCATCCTCTGTGGCGAGGACATCGCGCCGACGCGCTTTCTCGAAACCGACTGGAGCCATGGCGGCGGCATCGCGCTGAAGGCGGGCAGCACCGCCAGCCACGTCGCCATGCTGGCGCGCTCACGTGGCGTGCCTATGGTCGTGGGTCTGCGCGAAATGTCTGCCAGTCCTGCCGGCATGGCACTGCTCGACGCCGAGCATGGCAGCATCGTGCTGGCGCCCTCGCCGGCGGAGATCGGCGCGTTCCGGCAGTCATCCGCTTCCTTCGCGGCCCGTCAGGGCAAGGCGCAGCGTTTTCTGGCGCGGCCGGCGGTGACCAAGGCCGGCACGGCGGTGCGCGTGCAAGTCAACATCGCCGACCCATCCGATGTCGACGGCATTGACGTCGCGACCTGCGACGGGGTCGGGCTGATGCGAACAGAGTTCTTGTTCGGCAAGAATTTGCCGGATGAGGAGACGCAATACCGCGCCTATCGCAAGGTGCTGGAATGGGCCGGGGAAAAACCGGTGACGATCCGTACTGTCGATGCGGGCGGCGACAAGCCGGTGCCGGGCTTCACCGTCGAGGAAGGCAATCCATTCCTTGGCCTGCGCGGGATCAGGCTGTCGCTGGCGCGGCTCGACATTTTTCGCATACAGATCAGGGCATTGCTGCGCGCCGCGCCACACGGCAATCTCAGAGTGATGTTTCCGATGATCGCCATGGCCGACGAGTATGAGCGCGCAGCCGCCCTGTTCGCCGAAGAGCAGGCAGCCCTTGCCGCGGGCGGTGTCGCGCAAAAGATGCCGCCGCTGGGCATCATGGTCGAGGTGCCGTCGGTGGCCATCGCGCCCGAGGCCTTCGCCGGCGTGGCCTTCTTCTCGATCGGCTCCAACGATCTGACGCAATATGTGATGGCGGCCGCGCGGGATAACGCTGCTGTGGCCCATTTCAATTCGGTCCGCCACCCGGCGGTGCTGCGGCTGATCGGCTCGGTCGCCGCCTTTGGACGGGAAAACGGCATTCCCGTCAGCCTGTGCGGCGATGCCGGCGGCGATCCGGCAGCGATCCCGTCGCTGCTCGAAGCGGGCCTGCGCGATCTGTCCGTCGCGCCGGCGCAACTCGCCATGGCCAAGGCGGCCATCGCGGATGTTTCGGTCTAGGCGCCCGGCATGGTCGAGATCAAACCCGAACCCGGCTCCGAAGAGGCGATCCGCGCCTACAAGACGATCCTGTCGCAGGTCATCGACCAGCGCCCGTCCGGCATGCGCCAGCGCCTGGCCGACGCGCTTGGCAAGCACCGCAGTTTCGTGACGCAGATTTCAAGCCCGGCCTATACGGTGCCGATTCCGTCGAAGCATTTGCCGGCTATTTTTTCCGTCTGCCATTTCAGCCCGGCCGAGCGGGATCAGTTTCTCGCCGCCTACCATCAGGCGCATCCAGGAAAGATGTCGATCGCCGCGGGCATGCGCAAGACGCGGCATGTGTCGCTGGTCGTGCCGGATTTCGGCGACGACAAGCAGAACGCGGCGCTCGACCGGGCGATCAACGAATTCATCCAGAAGATCACCAGCATCGCCGGCAAGGGCGGCAGCTGACCATTCTTGCCGGGCTGTTTGGGAGGACGCCATGAAGAAATTTATGAACGCGGTGGACACGGTGCTGACCGAGAGCCTCGACGGTTTCGTGGCTGCCCATGCCGATATCCTCGCGCTTGGCGAAGAACACAAATTCGTCCGCCGCAGGGCGTTGCGGCCGGGCAAGGTGGCGCTGATCTCCGGCGGCGGCTCGGGCCACGAGCCGCTGCATGCCGGCTTTGTCGGCCATGGCATGCTGGACGCCGCCTGCCCCGGCCAGGTGTTCACCTCGCCGACGCCGGACCAGATGCTGGCGGCGACGCAGGCCGTCGACAGCGGCGCCGGCTGCCTGTTCATCGTCAAGAATTACGAGGGCGATGTGATGAATTTCGACATGGCGGCCGAAATGTCTGACGGCGTTCTACGGGTGGTGACCAATGACGATGTCGCCGTCGAGAATTCGTCCTATACGACCGGCCGTCGCGGCGTCGCCGGCACGCTGGTGGTGGAAAAGATCGTCGGCGCGGCGGCCGAGCATGGCCTGGCGCTGCCGGTGCTGAAGGCGCTGGGCGAGCGCGTCAACGCCGCCACCCGCTCGATGGGCGTGGCGCTGACCAGCGGCACCGTGCCGGCGGCAGGCAAGCCGACCTTCGATATCGGCGACGGCGAGATGGAATTCGGCGTCGGCATCCATGGCGAACCCGGCCGCCGGCGCGACACGTTGAAGAGCGCGGACGCGATCGCCGAGGAAATCTGCGCGTCGATCCTGGGCGATCTCGGCGACAAGGCGAAAGGCCCCGCGCTGCTGTTCGTCAACGGCTTCGGCGGCACGCCGCTGATGGAGCTCTATCTGATGTACAACAGCGCGCGAAGAATTCTCGAGAAGCGTGGCGTGACGATAGTCCGTTCGCTTGTCGGCAGCTATGTCACCTCGCTCGACATGGCCGGCTGCTCGATCACGCTCACCATGCTCGATGACGAGATGACCGGCTGGTGGGATGCGCCGGTCCATACGGCGGCATTGCGCTGGGGCATGTAGAAATTCGAGTGCGCGGCGATTTTCCCTGAAAGGAGCCATAGCGGTTCCGTTGGGAATTGTGCATGGCGATCTATGCGCCATCACCTGCTCTCAGCGGAATCACCCCAGAAATAGTCGTCACCATGAAGCCCCCGGCAAGAGCGTTACCTCGCCAGACCGTTGCTATTCTTCCCTTAAGTAAGGTAAGGACTCCGGGGTTTTTGGGGAGATAGCGTATGCGTTACAATTGGGAGCGGGCTCCGACGACTTTCGAACGTCATCGGAAAGCCCTAGCGACAGCCATTTTGATCTTCGGCGGCGTTGGCCTCATGCTTGTGGCCCTGCCGATCTAGTGCGGTCGACATTTCATCCAATGGTACCGTTTGTTAGGCGGCTATCGGCAGGCCTCCGTCGACGATCAGGATCGGCTTGCTACCGACGAATTCATCGGTGCGCGTGTCGATGATATCGGTTTCGGAAGTCGAGGCGCCGGCATCGAACTCACCGTATTGCTCGAAGGCGAAATAGCGGCCATCGGGCGAAAAACCGATGATGCGTCTGGCCGCGGCATCTCCGGCCAAAGCGGGTGCGGTTGAGATCGCGAGCACCGCACCGACCGTCAGCGCAAACACCGGTTTTGCCACGATCGACCCAGAATAGCGCATTGTTCAGATCTCCCCCGAGAAGATTTCCACTTCACGGTACGGTGCGCCAGAGGTCAAGCCGGCACCCGTCATACGAAAATCAGGGAAGACAGCGCCGGAAAAAACAGCATAGGCTGTTGGCAAAGACGGCAAATGGTTCCTGGGAGGTTGCCGATGGCTTCACGCTATCACGAGGTCTATGACGGCTGGAAACGCGACCCGGAAAAATTCTGGGCGGACGCCGCCGGCGCCATCGACTGGTATTCGCCCTGGGACAAGGTGTTCGACGCTGACGCCGGCGTCTATGGCCGCTGGTTTACCGGCGCGACATGCAACACCTGTTACAACGCCATCGACCGGCATGTCGCCCGCGGGCGCGCCGACCAGATCGCACTGATCCATGACAGCGCCATCACCGGAACGGTGAAAAAATTCACCTATGCCGAACTCAAGCGCGAGGTGGTGGCGCTGACCTCGGTGCTGAAGAACCGGGGCATCGGCAAGGGCGACCGCGTCATCATCTACATGCCGATGGTGGCGGAGGCGGCCATCGCCATGCTTGCCTGCGCCCGCATCGGCGCCGTGCATTCGGTCGTCTTCGGCGGCTTTGCCTCGCATGAACTGGCCACCCGTATCGACGACGCCAAGCCGAAGCTGATCATCTCGGCCTCCTGCGGCCTGGAGCCGGGCCGGATCGTTGCCTACAAGCCGCTGCTCGACAAGGCGATCGAGATGTCCGGCCACAAGCCGGACGCCTGCCTGATCCTGCAGCGCGACCAGCTGCGCTGCGAGCTGAAGGAGCATTTCGACATCGACTATGCCGACGCCGTCGCGCGCGAACGGGCGGCCGGCGCCAATGTCGACTGCGTGCCGGTGCTGGCCACCGACCCGCTCTACATCATCTACACGTCAGGCACGACCGGCCAGCCGAAGGGCATCGTGCGTGACAATGGCGGCCACATGGTCGCGCTGAAATGGACGATGGAAAACGAGTTCGGCGTCAAGCCGGGCGAAGTGTTCTGGGCAGCGTCCGATGTCGGCTGGGTCGTCGGCCATTCCTACATCGTCTACGGACCGCTGCTGCATGGCAGCACCAGCGTCCTGTTCGAAGGCAAGCCGATCGGCACGCCCGACGCCGGCACCTACTGGCGGGTCATCTCGGACCATGGCGTGGTCGCGCTGTTCACCGCGCCGACGGCGTTCCGGGCGATCAAGGGCCAGGACCCCAAGGGCGAGTTCGTTCCCAGATACGATCTGTCGAAATTCCGCACGCTGTTCCTCGCCGGCGAGCGCGCCGATCCCGAGACCATCAAATGGGCGGAGCAGAAGCTTAACGTGCCGGTGATCGACCACTGGTGGCAGACCGAGACCGGTTCGCCGATGACCATCAATCCCGCGGGACTTGGCCTGCTGCCGGTGAAATACGGTTCGCCCGGCGTACCGATGCCGGGCTACGACATCCGCGTGCTGGACGATGCCGGCCACGAAGTGCCGCGCGGCACACTCGGCAATGTCGTGGTCAAGCTGCCACTGCCGGCCGGCTGCCTGCCGACGCTGTGGAACGCCGACGCCCGCTTCCGCCAAGCCTATCTCGACGAGTTTCCCGGCTTCTACAAGACGGCGGACGCCGGCATGATCGACGAGGACGGCTATCTCTACGTGATGGCCCGCACCGACGACATCATCAATGTCGCCGGCCACCGGCTGTCGACCGGCGCCATGGAAGAGGTGCTGGCCGCTCATCCCGATGTCGCCGAATGCGCCGTCGTCGGCATCGCCGATGCTATGAAGGGGCAAATTCCGCTCGGCTTCGTGGTGCTGAACGCCGGTGTCGCGCGCGGCGGCGACGTCATCGAGAAGGAGGTCGTGGCACTGGTGCGCGAGCGCATCGGGCCGGTCGCCGCTTTCAAAACGGTGGTGACGATCAAACGCCTGCCCAAGACGCGGTCGGGAAAGATTCTGCGCGGCACCATGCAGAAGATCGCCGACAAGGAGGCGTGGACGATGCCGGCGACGATAGACGACCCGGCCATCCTCGACGAGATCACCGCAGCGATGAAGGCGCGCGGGATCGGGATTTGAGGCCAGAGCAGTTCCAGGAAAAGTGTGAAACGGTTTTCCGTCCGGAATTGCGTCAAATCAAAGAGTTAGAGTGGGTGGCCGTTTCCGTGAAACGGTGAACCGCTCTGACACGGCGACTGGCTTTGCACAGCCTGCCCTTGCGGGTTGGCCAATTCTGATCGGCAAGCAATACTTTTATTGTGCAATGCAGCAAGCCACCCTACAGTGTCTGCCGGGGGGCCATCCGACGGGTACGGTATGGCTCAGCAAAAAATCACGTTTGGCGGCGTCGACATCCTGCGGTTTCTCGCCGCCGTTCTGGTCATGGTCTACCACTATGGCTTCTGGGTATGGGCCTATCCCGATGGCATCTCCGCGCAGGCCACGGGCGGCGTGCCGGCGCAGGCTGACATAGGCGCCTGGGTCGGATCCGGCTGGGTCGGCGTCGAGATCTTCTTCGTCATCAGCGGTTTCGTCATCGCCTTCAGCGCCGAGAAGTCGACGCCGCTGCGGTTTTTCGAGGCCAGGCTCAAACGGCTGGCGCCGGCGGTCTGGATCTGCGCACCGGTCACCGCCGTGCTGCTTCTTGCCATCGGCCTGAGCTGGCCGACCGATGCGGTGGTCAGGCTGGTCCGCACCGGGCTGTTCGTGCCCTATGGTCCCTGGGTAGACAGCGTCTACTGGACACTCGGGATCGAGATCGCCTTCTACGCCATCGTCTGGATCCTGCTGCGGCTTGGCCGCTTCCATATGATGGAGACGGTCGCCATCGTCATCGGCATGGTCAGCACGCTGTTCTGGTGCCTCTATTATCCGCTCGGCTGGGCCGACTTCGCCGAGACGCGCTGGCTGCAACTCACTCTCGTGCACCACGGCTGCTTCTTCGCCGTCGGCGTGCTGCTGTGGCTGATGCGGTTCAAGGCGCTGACGGTCCCTCGCCTTGCCTTTTGCCTGCTGTTTCTCGGCGGCGGGGTTCTGCAGATCGCGAGTTCAGTCGACGTCCACAGCATCAAGGTCAATGCCGTGATGCCCTATGCGCCGCCGATCCTGATCTTCCTCGTCGCCATCGCGCTCATGGCGTGGTCGCTGCGGCTCGACCTCAGCTGGAGCGGCTGGCGCCGGATCGGCCTGATGACCTATCCGCTCTACCTGATCCACGACGTCGTCGGCGCGGCGATGCTCGGAGCGATGGTCCGCGCCGGACTGCCTTATCTCCTGTCGATGGCAGTGGTCGGCGCGACCATGATCGCGGCAAGCTGGCTGGTGGCGACGGAAGCCGAGCCACGCATAAGGCTGTTGCTCGACCACACCGTTTTCCGCTATCGGCTCAAGGCGGCCTAGCCGCCATCCAATGATGCTTCAGCGGCCTTCGCTGCCATCGTAGCGTGGTCCCATCGGACGAGCTCATCCAAAGCCGACGTCCTGGCGGCAAGCAGGGTCGCCTCGATGTCTTCGATGGGCTTGTTTGCACCGTCGGGGGGTCGACATGAAGTCGGCGCCGGGACCTGTCAGGGCTTCACGAACCGATAGACGAAGCGATCGGTCTCGCCCTTGATCGAGGGATCGAACACCTTGATCGAGTGCGCATCATCCTTGTTCGCGAGCATGGTGCTTTCTGCGTCCAGTACGAACCCGGCTGCCTCCACCTCCTCGCGGACGGAGGCAGGGTCGATCCGATGCAGCGACTGAGTGTCGCTCGTGCCCGACCCAGCGGCGGCGGCGTGGTCTACGATGACGTACGACCCGCCGGGCTTCAGCCGCTCGTGGACGGCTCGATTGAAGTCGGCCGCCGTCGCACCCTTCTTCTGGATCAGCGCGGTGTGGAGATCGTGGTAGAACAGGTGCAGCCACAGGACATCCGCTGGTTGCGTGGCTTGCGGCATCGCGACAAGGTCGGCCGAGACGGCTTCGACGTTCTCTCGGCCCGGCTCCTTCGCAAGCGTCCGCATGCGGCCAACCGGATCGTTCTTGAAGTCGGCGACTTCGGCCGGCACGAAGCTGTAGACCCGACCTTCGGGGCCCACGACGTCGGAGAACAGGCGCGTCCAGTCGCCCTCGCCTGGGTAGACGTCAATGACAATGGAGCCCGCATCTACACCTGCGAACCGGATCAACTCGGATACCTTGGATTGGTCGTACATCGGAATCTCCTTTACGGTTGGGCTTTAGACGAGTGCGCGGCGCACAATGGGGCGATTTTCGGCTGATCTGCAGTCTACCTCGCGCTGATGGTCGAAGATGGCCGGCGCTGTGCAGGCCCGGACGCGTCCATCTGCGAGGCCCGGGCCAGCGCTTGCGTATCGACATATTCCCGGATGTTGGTCAACCTGCCGTCCCGGACCGTGATGGCGAAGACCCAGTCGTCCTCGAATACCTTGTTCGTAGCTTTGATCTTTCCCCTCGCGAAGCCGACGACGAGGACCCGGTCCCCCTGCGCGACGAATTCCTGGGGTTCGGTGGACGTTTCTATCGACTTGGATGCTGTCTCGAGCAAATCCGCCAGCCCGGCGTGTCCGTGGCGCGTTCCGGCCAACGGCCAGTCTTTGCCCGGAATGATCCACTCGATGTCTTCGGCGGCCAGCGCCAGCAGAGCCTCCCTGTCGCCGCGGCCGATCGCGGCGAAGAAGTCCTTCACGGTCTGGATGTTCTTCTCAATGCTCATGGGAATTTCTCCATTTCGCACGGATCGGATCGTGCTCGATCCGACCCGTGCAACGTGGCCCTGTCGGTGGGCATGTCCGTGTTCATGCGTCGAACTTGACCAGGTCCTTGAAGATCAGTTGACCCCAGCTATTTCCGCGCGCATGGACCAGCAGTCCGCCTTCCGCCAGCCCGCCAAGCTTGATCGGCGCGAAGCCGAGCTTTTCCGCAAGCACGCCGATCTCCGCTGCGGCGGCGTCATCGTCGCTCGCCAGGAACACGACTCTCTTGCCACCATGCACGGCGGGACCCTGATCAAGGACGGCAGCGACCAGATGGTTGAAGCCCTTGACCAGTTTTGCACCCGAGAATGCCTGTGCGATGAACTTGGAAGAAGGCTGTCCCCCCAGTTTTTCAGGAGGCACGCCATAGGCATTGGTCACATCGACGATGGTCTTCCCCTGCCAGGTGGCGAGCGCCTTCGCAACCTCAGGGTGCGACTCGAAACGGACAGCCAAGAAGATGATGTCCGCCTTGACCGCGTCGGCCAGCTTCTTGGGAATGATCGTGGGTCCGATCGCGGCCGCATCTGCTGCAAAGCTTTCCGGGTCGCGCGTGGTTGCAACGGACACGTCTATGCCCTTGCGGGCAAACGCCTTGGCCAGGGCCTGGCCAATATTGCCGAATCCTATAATTGAATAGCTCATAATGCTTCTCCGATCTTGTTTTAACGCCGGGTTAGACCTGCGCCATGCCTCCGTCGACGGCGAGATCCACACCGGTGACGTAGGAACTGTCGTCGGAGGCGAGGAACGTGACGGCAGCCGCGATTTCCTCCGGTTTGCCCCTGCGACCCATTGGGATCTGTGACGCAAACTGGGCGACCGCTTGCTCGGCTTGCTCAGGGGTAAGGCCCGTTGTTGTCTCCAACGCAGGGGTCTCGATTGCTCCGGGGCTCATCGTATTCACTCGGATTTTGCGGTCTTTCAGCTCTAGCGTCCAAGCGCGCGAGAAGTTGCGCACCGCCGCCTTACTCGCGGCGTATGTGCTAAACCCCGGCAATCCCAACACGTTCGAAACCGAAGAATTCAGAATAATCGAACCGCCGTCTTTGAAGAGGGGAAGGGCCTTCTGCACCGTGAAGAACAGCCCCTTCACGTTCACGTCGAAGGTCTGATCGAAGTGGGCCTCAGTGGCTGCCGCGAGCGGTGCGATTGTCCCCGCGCCAGCGTTCGCGAAGAGAACGTCGATGTGACCATGTTTCTCTTTCACGACGGCATAGAGGCGATCCAGATCTTCCAAGAGCGACACGTCACCCACGACCGTCGTAACGTTTCTCATGATGAAGGCTGCGGCCTCCTTCAACTCTTTCTCTCTTCGCCCGGTGATCACGACGTGCGCTCCTTCTTCTACGAAGCGCTTGGCTGTGGCCAATCCAATCCCGCTGCTTCCGCCCGTGATGACTGCGATCTTACCTTCGAGTTTTTTCATAATCTTTGTCTTTCTTTGCACGCGGGCAAGGCACGGACCGCGCTGAGGTCAAAGTTGCGCCAGGCCGCCGTCGACGGCGACTTCGCTGGCGGTCATGAAGCTGCTGTCCGACGACGCGAGAAAGGCAGCCACGGCCCCGATCTCCGCCGGATCGGCCATGCGCTGGAGCGGGGTCATCGCGCCGTAGGCCTTCTGGCCCTCCTCGCCCAGCGCTTCCTTTGCGAGTTCAGTCGCCGTCGCCCCGGGCGACAGCACGTTTACCCGAATGCCGGTGCCCTTAAGATCCTCGGCCCAGGTCCGTGCGAGGTTGCGCACGGCCGCCTTGCTCGCGCTGTAGGCAGTGAATCCCGGGGCGCCCGTGGTGCCGGCGCTCGATCCGGTCAGGATGATCGAACCGCCCGGGCCCATCAGCGGCAACGCCTGCTGGACCGTGAAGATCGTACCCTTCACATTGGTGTCGAATGTTTCATCAATGTGCTCGGCGGTGATCTGGCCGAGCGGAAGCGGGCCTCCGGCCCCGGCATTGGCGAAGACGATATCGAGGGTTCCGCGCTCGGCCTTCACCGCCGCGTAGAGCCGGTCGAGGTCGGCCAGATCGGAGACCGAGCCCTTCACCGCGCGGGCATTGGCCCCGAGGTCGGCCACAGCGGCGTCGAGCGCTTCCTGCCGGCGGCCATAGATGAAGACGAAGGCGCCCTCCTCGATGAAGCGCGTTGCCGCGGCGCGGCCGATGCCGGTAGCGCCGCCGGTGATGACGGCGGTCTTTCCATTCAGTCTGGTCATGACGTGCATCCTTCCAGGCTTCCGCCTTGGTCATTCGGGAAAGCCCCGAGACCCCAAGATGGGTTTGCCGGGATCAGGCGTTGAGTGAGGAAGTGCGCACATCGGTGGTGCGAAATCGATCCGGTACGGCTGTTAACGGCAGCCGCGACGATAAGGTTCCGCCGTTCGGAATTAGGCTCCGCTCGTCGACAAAATGTTATGTCGACAAATGTTATGATGGCCGCCGCCCCGTACTGTTGTACGACGAGTTAGGGCTTTGGAAGGCGCACCGCGCGGTGCGGGATTGCACCATGATCGACTGGGATGACGTTCGCTACTTTCTTGCCGTCGCGCGCGGAGGCTCGGTGCGGGCTGCCGCCGTGCACCTCGGGGTGAATCATTCGACCGTGCTGCGACGCATCGCCCAACTCGAGGAACGCCTTGGGGCGCACATGTTCGAAAAGCTGCCTTCGGGCTACCGCCTGACGGCTGCGGGGGAGGAGGTCCTCGAGCTCGCAAACCAGATGGAAGCGTCGTCGCACCAGCTGGAGACGCGCGTCTTCGGGCGCGACCAGAGCGTGCGCGGGCTTCTGCGGGTGACGCTGGCACCGACCCTCGCGACACACCTGCTCATGCCGGACTTTGCCGATTTCGCACGTCTGCATCCGGACATCGAGATGGAAATCCTGTCGTCCGGCGAGCTGGCAAATCTGACCAACCGAGAGGCCGACGTCGCGATCCGCGTCGTCTACGACCGCAAAACTTTGCCGCTCAATCTTCACGGACTGAAGGGACCGGAGCTGTTCGGAGGTGTCTACATGTCCCGGGATCGGCTAACCGTGTCGCGTGCGGGCGCTCCTGATCCCATTCGGTGGATCGTCATAAGCAATCATGGAATCCCGGATTGGGCCCGCGAGGTTCCCACTACGGGGGTTCCGTTCAGGACCACGGACGGCGAGGCGCAGATCGTTGCCGTACGGCAGGGGCTCGGGATGACGACACTGCCGTGCTTCATCGGAGATGCCGACCCCCTGCTGGTGAGGGTGCCAGGCACCGACCTGCACATGTACGGAACGCTCTGGCTTCTCACACAGGGCGAGACACGCAAGACGAAGCGCGTGCGGCTCTTCACCGAGTTCGTATCCCGCAGGCTCGCCGCCTACGCTCCGCTTCTCACGGGGCTGTCCATATCGCGCGACTGATACGCGCAGGTCTCCGGGATTCCGGCCTTGGCGCATGAACAGTGCTTCATCGCCAATTCCGTCAAGACGGAAATCCAGTTTGCCGCTGCCTAGACCGTTGCCTTGCTGCGCACTTCGGACTTGTCGAGATAGTAGCTCGAATATTTGTCGAAGAATTTTTCCGACGCGCCGAACGATCCGTATTTGGCGAGCTTCTTGAGGTCGACCTTGTTCAGCACCGCGCCGACGATCTTGTTGGCGACATAGGGTTCGGATTCCAGCATCGACCGCACCATGGCGCGCGGCGTGCGGCCCCATTCGGTGACGAGCACGAAGCCGTCGACCAACGGCGCGAAGGCCTTGGCGTCGACCACCGGACCGAGCGGCGGCAGATCGACGACGATATATTCGAACGTCTCCTTGGCATTCTCGATGAAGCGCCGCATTCCGGCCGAGGACAACAGCTCGCTGGTGTGCGAGAAGTTGCCGCGCAGCACGGCGGGGATGATGGCAAGCTTGGTCTGCCGGTCGATCTTGCCGACGGATTGCCAGGTCTGGCCGTTGACCACGGCCTCCATCAGGCCCTGCTCGGCCTCCATGCCGAGGCTGCGGCTCAAGCCCGGATTGCGCAGGTCACCGTCGATAAGCAGCGTCCTGGCGCCGTTGGCGGCCAGCAGCCCGGCGAGATTGGCCGCGACCGTCGACTTGCCTTCGCCGGGAAGCACCGAGATGACACCGACGACGCGGCTGCCTTGTCCTTCCATGACGACATCGAAGGCGATCTTGGCGCTGCGCAGCGTTTCGGAGAACATCGATGCCGGAGCGTCGATGCTCACCCGCATGCGTGCGCGCCTTTCGAGGGCGGCCGGCGACCTCGCTGCCTTGACATCAGGCTGAGCCTCGGCCGGCTTGTCATCCTTGGCGGGTCTGCTGCCGATACTCGGCAAATAGCCGAGGAATTTGAGGCCGACGCGGTCGCGGACCTCCTCGCCGGTCCGGAAGAACCGCTCGTTGAATTCGTTGAGGCCGCCGAAGCCGGCACCCATCAGCACTCCGAGCACGAGCGACAGTCCGAGCACGATGACCGTGCGCGGGCTCGAGGCGGAGAGCGGCGTCGAGGCGTCCGAGATGATGCGGATCTTGCCGACCGGGAAGGATCGCTGCTGCGCGGCTTCCTCGTAGCGGCCGAGGAACGTCTGATAGAGCGTGGTGAGCGCCGTCGCCTTCTGGTCGAGGTCGCGCAACTGCACCTGCGACTGGTTGTCGATGGAACTCTTGCCCTGAGCGGCGGCAACATTGGCCCTGAGCGCGGTCTCGCGCGCCAGCGCCACTTCATACTCGTTGCGATAGCTTTCGGTGAGCTGCTTCAGCTCACCGAAAATCTGCGCCGATATGTCGGCCTTTTCCTTGGCCAGTGCCACGGCCTGCGGATGTTGGGGACCGAAATTGGCCTCGACATCCTGCTGCCGCTTGGCGACGGCGAGGTAGCGGGTCTTGAGCGACGAAATGACCGAGCTGCTCGGCTGGTCGCTCGAAATGGCGGCATCGTTGAAGGCGTTGTCGGAGCCGCTGTCGACGATCGACTTGTACTGCTGGTAGCGGGCGCTGGCGCGCGCCGTGTCGGCCTGCGCCACGATGAGCTGGGCGTTGAGGTCGGCGAGCTGCTTGTCGCTCATCAGCTGGCCGTCGCTGTTGGCGGACAGGCCATGTTCGGCCCTGAATTTCTCGACTGCCAGCGATGCCTGCTGCGAGCTTTCGCGCAGTTCCGTCAGCCGGCCCTGCAGCCAGACCGCCGCGCGCTCGGTGGCGTCGAAGCTGGCATCGAGCTGATCGGCAAGATAGGCATCGGCATAGGCCTTGGTGATCGCTTTCGCCAGGCCCGGATCCGTCGCCTGATAGCCAAGCGCGATGACGTAGCTTCTTCCGACACGATCCGCGCGGATCTCGTTCTGCAGCTTGAGGATCGCGTAGTCGCGGCGCGACGCAGCGATCAGGGCATCGCGGGTGGCGGGGTCGAGCTTGCTGATGTCACCCATGCCCGGCATGGGCGAGCTCGGATGGACATACTGGATCAGGCCGCGGATCAGGCTGACGCCCTGGGCAAGCCCGGACTGCGGCGGGTTCATGAACGCATCGTTCTGGTCGAGCTTGAGCTTGTCGACGACCACCGCGGCGAGCCGCGTCGAGGTCAGGATCTCGATCTGGCTCAGAATGGCGGAATCGGTCTGCATGGTCGTCGACGCGGCTGAAATGTCGTCGACGATCTTGTTCAGGCCCTCGTCGATCAGCACGCTCGAGACCGACACATATTTAGGCGGCGTTGTCTGCAAATAGAGCATGCCCAGGAAAAGACCGATGACGGCACACACGGCAACCACCTTGGCCTGCCGTGCAGCCATGCCAAGCAGCCGCTCGACGTCGATGAAGTCTTCGCCGTTTCCTGCGTCCGAATTCGGCAATGGCATCCTCTTGTCGAGAGGAAAGTTGGCATAATTCATCGTCGGTCCAATCCCAGAGCCCGTTGCGTTCCCGATCATCGGGTTGAGGCTCTATCTCTTTGTTTGGGCATGATCTTTTCGGAAACGTCCGGGATCATGGCTTGTCTCAGTTTTTAAGCATGATCCCGCAAACCGGGAGCCACTTTTCGGGATCACGCTTGGGCTTGCAGACGCCTCAACGGTCGGGAGCATTGCCAAGAAGCAACGCAAGCTTCATGCCAGACGACGGGGGCCTGTCGGCCCCTCGCCGCCAGCCATCCGGCAATACTCCCGAAAGATGGACATTATGCGGCTTCTTCCTGACGTTCATGCGACCGGACGAACTCCTGAAGCATCTCGAAAACCGGGCCCTTCATGTCGTTGCGCGCCAGCGCGAAGGCGATGTTGGCCTGGATGAAGCCTTCCTTGGATCCGCAGTCGAACATGCGGCCCAGGAAAGGCTGGGCAAAGAACGGCTGGTCCTTCGACAGGCGAACCATGGCGTCCGTCAGCTGGATCTCGTTGCCGGCGCCACGCTGCTGGTTGCCCAGCAGCGCGAAGATCTCAGGCTGCAGGATGTAGCGGCCGTTGATGTAGAAATTTGACGGCGCGTTGGCCGGGGCCGGCTTTTCGACCATGGCCGTGACCTCGAAACCGCCGCCAATGTCGGCGCCGCGGCCGACAATGCCGTATTTGTTGGTCTCGCTCGGATCACAACGCTCGACGGCGATGACGTTGCCGCCGGTGCGCTCATAGAGGTCGACGGTTTCGGCCAGACAGCCGCGCCCGCCGAAGGAGACCATGTCTGGCAAAAGCAAAGCGAAGGGTTCGTTGCCGATGACCTCGCGGGCGCACCAGACGGCGTGGCCGAGGCCCTGCGGGGATTGCTGGCGGATGAAGGAGGTGGCGCCGGCCACCGGCAGCATGCTTTCGAGCGCCTCCAGCTGGGTCTTCTTGCCGGTCTGCTCCAAGGTTCCGATCAATTCCGGATGCAGGTCGAAATAGTCCTCGATGACCGCCTTGTTGCGGCCGGTCACGAACACGATGTGCTCGATGCCGGCTTCGAAGGCCTCGTCCACCGCATATTGCACGACGGGCCTGTCGACCACCGGGAGCATTTCCTTCGGCATCGACTTGGTCGCCGGCAGGAACCGTGTTCCAAGCCCCGCCACCGGTATCACGGCCTTCCTGATTTTCTTCATCGCAAATTCCTTCTGAGGAGATCGACTTCAGTCCATTCACAGGCCACGAAAAACCCCTCCATGTGCCTGCATCTTCACCTCCCCGCCCCCACGGCAAACTGTGCCGCTACTCGTCGCAACCGCACGGCGATCGGCATGCCCATATGCCTTACCGCCGCCGGGTCGCTGAGCGCCGTCCGGATCGCCTTGAGCGGGGACCGCGCCTTGATGTGCTGTACCATCGCCAGGAAGGAGGCTGCCTTGCGCAGGCTGCGGCCGCGCCGGGCAAAGGCCACCTGGGCCGCCTCGTCCATCCGATGGGTCTGAGCGAATACGGCATCCGCCTTGCGCATCGCTTCGACATGGTGAAGCTCGAGCACGCGCGAGATGGAGCCGCTGCGAATATGATAGGCGTAGCCGATCGCCGGCTCGACCACGCATCTGCCGCCCTTGGCGAGGGCCTCGGCAAACAGGATGTAGTCCTCGCCGATCCTCAGTTGCTCGTCATAGCGAAGCCGGTTTTCATCGAGGAACCGGCGCTGGAAGATAGGCTTGAGGTAGCCGAGATTGAACTTCGATTCGAAGACGACGTTGCCGGCAATATAGGTGGCCAGCGAGATCTCGCGCAGGCCTTCCAGATACTGACGCGGGAACATCGCATCCTCGACAACGCCATCCTCGCGGATGACCTGGAGATTGTCGACGGCGATCTGGGCATCCGCTTTCTCGGCGCGGCTGATCATGGCGGCGAGACGGCCGGGAAAGACGGCATCGTCGGAATCGAGAACCGCGATCCACCTGCCGCGCGCGACGTCGAGCCCGGCATTCCGGGCGCCGCCAGGACCGCGATTCTTGGCAAGCGCGACGACGCGCACAATGTCCCCAGGATAGGCCCGCGCCACATCGAGCGTGGCGTCGCGCGACTGGTCGTCGACGACGATGATCTCGACACTAACACCCTTCTGCGCAATGGCGCTGGCAATCGCACGGTCGAGCGTCGCCTCGGCATTGTAGGAGGCGATCACAAAGGAAACATCGGGGGCGAAGGAAACGTCAGGCTGCACGCTTGCCTCCTTCCCCAGGTGACGATTGACCGTAGAGGCGGAGTTCGCGGACGCCGACAAGGCCACTGACGACGCCGACATGCATGATGCCGCGCAGCACGCTGCGGTTCCTGCGCACCGGGCTGGCGACGACGGGAAGGGCTGCGGCAAAACAAAAGGCTGCCTTTGCGGTGGCCAGGCCGACATGCTTGATCAGCCCGATGCCACGCGCATTGCTGCCCAAGAGGTGACCGTGCGTCTGGCCGACGCGAAAACGACGGCGGCCGAGCCAGTCGAACGCGGCCCTTGAGCGCGGCACCACCTCGTCCACCCAGGCGTCTTGAGCGAAGGCGATGCGGCCGCCGGCCTTGACCATCTGATCGAAGAGTTCGGTGTCCTCGCCGCCGGTCTGGCCGCGCGCCAGGCTGAAGCGACGGCCGCGCAGGCTGTCCGACCGCATGCGCAGCAGGACGTTGCAGGTGTAGCCGGTGCGGATTTCGCCGCGCACCCAAACCGGCAAGGTCGAGTGAAAATCGCCCCGCCGCATCCATTCGGGTGCATCCGGGCGGTAGAGTGCCCGCACCGGACCGAGCACCGCCGTTGCACCACTGTCCTCAGCCTTCGCCACCAGTTCGGCCAGCCAACGGGTGGAGGCAGTCTCGTCGTCATCGATGAAGGCGAGGAAATCCGCCTCGCTGGCATCGAGGCAAGCGTTGCGGGCGACCGAAATGTTGCGCGCTGGGGCATGCCGGTAGCGGACCGGCAGCGCCAGTTCCTGCGACAGCGCCGTCACCAAGGCCTGTGCGCTCGGCGTGTCGTCATTGTCGGCGACAATGACGCTGACATCGAAACCTTCAGGCATCGCCATGGCGGCGAGCGAGCGCAGTGTGTCGGCCAGTTCTGGCCGGCGGAACGTGCACACGCCGATGTCGATGCTGCGGTTCTTGGCCTGAACCACCATCACGCCACCCCGCGTCGCGCGCCGAGGCCGAGAAGCTGCAGCCAGAAGCCGACGGACCAGCCGAAATGCATGACCATGGCCGAGACGCCGGCCAGCGCGATGTCGGCATTGCGCTGGCGAATGGCCGTCATCAGGCCATAGCCCAGGCAGACCGAGGCCCAGATCAGCAGCGGCACAGCCGCGATCCAATGCACGAAGGAGAAGGCCGCCAGAAGAACCACCGGGAAGACCGCCAGCGGCACCATCTGCCGGACCTTGGGGATGACGCGGTGCTTCAGCACATTCTTGGCGCGGCCGCGACCATAGCCGAGATACTGGAAATAGAGACCTTTGAGCGAGGCGCGCGGATAGTAGACCATCTGCGTCTTGCCGCTCATCCAGATCCTGTAGCCGGCCCGCCGCAGCCGGTAGTCGAGCTCGGCATCCTCATTGTGGCTGAAGGTCTCGTCATAGCCGCCGACAGCGCCAAAGGCCGATATCCGCATCAGCGCGTGATGGCCGTGGTCGACCCATTCTCCGGCGGAGAGGTGACGATGCTTGGAACCACCGGTGCCGAGTTTCGAATTCTGCGCCGCCGCAACCGATTTCTGCACGGCGCCGCTGCCGCTGGTCAGCATCGAGACCACGACCGAATCAGCTGATGTGGCCAGTGCTTCCTCGAGCAGCCGGTCGCAATAATCGTCGGGATAGCCGCCATGGGCGTCGATGCGGATGAGATACTCCGCGCCTTCGCCGAAAGTGCCGACGGCGAGATTGATCGCCGCGCTCTGGATGCGGCGCTTGTTGTGAAGCAGGATAACGCGCGGGTCCTTCGCAGCGACCTGCTCGACAATGGCCAGCGTGCCGTCCGTGCTGCCGCCGTCGGCGACCACGATCCGGGCGCCCAGCCTTGCCGCCGCCGGGCAGAGCTGGCCGAGCAGCGCACCGATATGGGCTGCCTCGTTCAGGCAAGGGATCACGATCAGGCTGGAGGGAAGCGCTTGCGTCATCGGGGCGATGTTCATCCTATGCCAGGGCTTCGGTCGCGAGGGGCTCGCGCACGGTGGTCAGGCGGCGCAGTTTTTCGACCAGCGCGCTGCAGTCGCTGCGATCATAGCTCCACGTCCTCGGATTGCGGGCAAGCACGCGCGCCTTCAGCCTGCCGAAGCGCTGCTCGTCCATCTTGCCGACTGCGGTTTCGAGCGCGTCGGGCGTCGCCTTGGGCAACAGGATGCCGATGTCCTGCTGGCTGAGGAAGCGTCCGGTTTCCGTGTGGCCCATCGAGATCGGCACCGCGCCGAAGCGGCAGCCTTCATAGAGGCGATTGGGCAGCAGCCATTCGGAATTCTGCCCCTCCTCGAAGAAATCGATCGCCCAGGAGAAATGCACATCCTGGTAGATCGCCGCCATGTCCTCCGGATTGCGGTAGGGCCCACGAAACGACAAATAAGGCTCGGCATCGACGAAGGCGTGGAAATCCGGGAATTCGGAGAGTGCCGGGCGCCCGCGCAGCACGATTTCGAAACGTCCATCCATCCGGTGGGTGAAATCGGCCAGCAGCTTGAGCGAGCGCCGGCAGCGCAGCGCTCCGAACCAGCCGATCCGCCATGGTGGGGCGGCAGGCGCTTCCACCGCCTGACGCTCGCCGGGCAGGATCGCCGCTGCCTCGAAATATTTGTTCTCGACCAGTTCGACGGGTGCGGCGACCTGGCGGAAGGGCTTGAAATAATTGGCGACGAAGGCGGGCGAACTGGTCACCAGCAGCTTCACGTCGCGCGCCAGATGGCGCTCGGTGGCGCGCAGCGCCTTGCCCAGCATATCGTCGCGGAGCACCAGGCGGTGGATGTCGAGGCATTCATAGACGATCGGCACCGTGGCGCCGAAAGCCGACCTGGCTCGGCCCGCCAGCGCCAGCATTTCCAGATTGCGTGCGATGATGAGATCTGGGCGCGGCGCGCCCTTCAGCTTCGAGCCTATCGAAACCGCCGCTTTCGCCACCGCCGCCATGCGTTGGGCGAATCGGCCGTCGCGCGTCGCGCCGAGGTCGACCGGCTGCAATCCTTCGATATCGGCGATCGGGGTGGCGGTGCGGCGAAAGCCCGCCAGAGTGACCCGGGCGCCGCCTGTCCTGAGCATTGTGACCCGTCGGCGAACCGCCGGATCGGAAACATCGTGCACCAGGTACAAGACATGCAGCATGAAAACTCGACCGCTGTTTGACCCCACCCAAAGGGATGCTAGTACAGCTCTTGCTGCATCGCAACATTTTTGGCGCGGTAATGGACATTTTCTGTTGCACTGCAAAATTATTGCCGTAGTTTGGGGATGGCGGCGGTCGTGGATTTTCAGGGTTCGGAAATCCGCGCAAAAATCAGGAATCCTGAATTTGGAAGCCAACCCATTCGATCCGCCGGAAGGCTCGCTGCGTAAATCGGTCGGGCGCGGCGCGGTGGTGACCGCTATGTCGCAATCGGTGCGGGTCGCGACGCAGATCATATCCGTCATTGTGCTGTCGCGGCTCTTGTCGCCGCAGGATTTCGGCGTCGTGGCGATGTGCGCGCCGGTACTGGCCTTCATCGCGCTGTTCCAGGATTTCGGCCTGACCCAGGCGACGATCCAGAAATCAGGCATCCGCCATGAGGAGGTGAACTACCTCTTCTGGATCAATGTCGCGGTCAGCGCGATCCTGGCCTGCGTCCTCGCGGGAGCCGCCCCCTTGGTCGCTGCCTTCTATGGCGAGCCGCGCGTGGCCGGGCTGGTCGCCGCGTTCGGGCTGCAGATCATGGCCTATGGGCTTGGCGCCCAGCATCTGGCACTTTTGACACGACGCATGCAGTTCGGGCGCTTGGCGATCGTCGATGTCGCCAGTGCGGTTGCCGGGCTCGCCGTATCGATCGCCTGGACCTTCATCGACCGCTCCTACTGGGCACTGTTTGCCGGCACGCTGACCGGCGCGGTGCTGCCGACGCTGTGCTACTGGGCAAGCTCGCGCTGGCGGCCCAGCCTGCCGCGCAAGGTCGCCGGCATCGGCGAGCTGATCAATTTCGGCGCCGGCATCACCGGCTTCAACTTCGCCAATTTCTTTGCCCGCAACCTCGACAATGTGCTGATCGGCAAATACTGGGGCGAGCAGCAACTCGGCCTTTATGACCGCGCCTACAAGCTGCTGCTGTTCCCGCTCAGCCAGATCACCAATCCGCTGTCGAAGGTCATGGTGCCGGCGCTGTCCCGGCTGAAGGACGAGCCGGACCGCTACCGCAGCGCCTATCTGCGCGTCATGCCGCTGATCCTTTTGGTGGCGCTGCCCGGCGTCGCCTTCGCCACCGCAATGTCGGATGTGCTGATCCCCTTCGTGCTCGGCGAACAGTGGCGCGCAAGTGCCTCGATCTTCCTGGCGCTTGGCTTTGCCGGGCTGCTGCAGCCGCTCAACAATCCGGCGGGCTGGCTTTTCGTCAGCCAGGGCCGCTCCGGCGACTTCATGCGCTGGGGCATCATCACCGCCGTGACCTCGGTGCTCGCCTTCGCGCTCGGCCTGCCCTATGGCGCGCTCGGCGTGGCGATCGCCTATGCGATTAGCGAATATCTGCGCACGCCGTTCCTGTGGCTCTACGTCGGCAAGAGCGGACCGCTGCGGGCCAGTCATGTGCTGCGCGCCGCAACGCCGTTCGTGCTCGGCGCGCATCTGGCGCTGGCGGCGGTCTGGCTGATCAAGCCGATGCTGCCGCAGCAGCATGTCATCGCGCTGGCAAGCGGCGCCATTCTTGCCTACCTCATCACCAGTGTCGTCGCGCTGACTTTCGCGTCCGGCCGCGAAGCCTTGCGCGAGGCCCTTAAAATGCTGCCGGCAAGACAGCCGGCGGCAACGCCCCGCGAGGCGCAATAATTTTGGCGCCTTTGCCGGCTACCCAATATCCACACGAACATCAGGTCTGATCCATGCACTACCGATCGATCTCCGACATGAACGACACCATCGTCGGCAACCTTCACCGGCTGCCGTGCGACATCGACCTGGTGGTCGGCGTCCCCAGAAGCGGCGTGCTGGCGGCGACGCTGGTCAGCCTTGCGGCGAACATTCCGATGACCGATCTGGATTCCTTCCTGGAGGGCCGGGTCTATACGTCAGGCATCACCAAGCGCCGCGCCGCGCTCGACCGTAAGGTCTCGGACATGCGCAAGGTGCTGGTGATCGACGACAGCATCGCCGGCGGCAACGCCATGCGCGATGCCCGTGCCCGAATCGAGGCTGCCGGGATCGAGGGTGATTTCATCTATGCCGCGGTGTTCGGCCTGCAGGCGCAGCATCCGGAAACCGACGTCGTCTTCGAGGTCGTGCTGCATCCGCGCATGTTCCAGTGGAACTTCATGCACCACAAATTCCTGGCGCAATGCTGCGTCGACATTGACGGCGTGCTGTGCCTCGATCCGACCGAGGCGGAAAACGACGATGGTCCGGCCTATGAGAAATTCCTTAGCGAAGCGCGGCCGCTTCATGCCCCGACCCACAGGATCGGCTGGCTGGTCACCAGCCGGCTGGAGAAATACCGCGCTCTGACCGAGGCGTGGCTGGCCAAGAACGGGATCCTGTACGACCAACTGATCATGCTCGACCTGCCGAGCAAGGCGGAGCGCCAGCGGCTCGGCGCGCATGGCAGTTTCAAGGCCGATTTCTACCGCAAATCCAACGCCATCCTGTTCATCGAAAGCGAGCATGCACAGGCGCTGAAGATCACGGAGCTGTCGGGCAAGCCGGTGCTGTGCGTCGAAACACACATGGTGAGCTTCCCCGATGCGCTGTCGCTGCCGGCGCTCGGCCAAGCGGCGCGCAACCTGCCAGCCAGGCTGCGGCAGATCAACTCGCAGCAAGGCCGCAAGGGCGCCGCCAAGGCCCTGGCCCGCGCCCTGCTCGGCGCCCGCGGCTACGAGACGCTGAAAAGCCGGGTCAAGCGCCCGGCCTGATCGGCTGCCTTGCTGGGCGCTGGCTACGCCGCCTGGCGCGCGCGCTGCTGCACGGCCCTGTCCAGTATCGAGAAGAAGGTGACGAACTGGCGATCGGGATCGAGCTCCGGACGCGCCGCGAAGCCGCGCGCCAAGTTTGAAACCCGCTCATATTCCTTGTTGTCGTTCCACAGCTGCCTGACGGCCGCGACCCAGTCGATGAGCGGAGCATCGTAGTCGAGCACCGTGCCACCGGGGCCGATGGCTTCGGGCAGGCCGCCGCGCCGCGAACCGACGACCGGAATGCCGCTGCAATGGGCCTCGGACGCGACGCGGCCCCAGGCCTCCTCCCATTTCGAGGGCGCGAGCAGGATCCTGGTGCGGCCATAGATCGTCTTCATGTCGTTGGTGCGGCTCTCCAGCGTGACATTGCCGAGCGGCGCGATCGTCTCCTCGATGCGCGCGCGATGGTCGTCCTCCAGCTTCCAGCTTTCAACGAACAGGAACGGGATTTCCGGGCAGGCGCCTGCGATGCGCACTGCCAGTTCGAAGCCTTTTTCCTCATAAGGATTGATCAGGGTGACGAACTGGCCCGTGGTCGGCGTGCTGTACTGCGTCGGGTTGATGGTCGGCGGAATGACCGTCGCCTCGATGCCGAATTCCCTCTTGTAGCTGCGCGCGGTGAACTCCGAATTGGCGATGTAGAGTGCGGAACCCAATTCACGCAAATCGCCGCCCAGCTCATGGAACTCGACATTTCTGAGATAGACGACCAGCGGCACGCCCTCGGCCTGCAGCGCTTTGCCGAGCGGAACCGATTTGTGGCACTGGACCACCGTCACATCCGGCTTCAGTTTCTTGACGGCAAACCCTGCCGCCTCCCAGGGAAACCATGTCCTTATCACCGGGTAACCGGGAAAGCTGTCGACGACCGCCGGTTGCCGCATGAGCTTCATCTTGGCGCGCGCCTTGAAGCCGAACATGCCATCGCCGAACAGGGCGCAGAGCACCGACGCTTCATGGCCATGTTCGATCAGCTGCTGCACCAGATGATGCGTGCTGGATTGGACGCCGCCACCGAACTCGGGCGGATAGCCGTTGCCGCTGGCAAAGAGGACTTTCATGATCCTGGCTCCTGGTCTTCTCGCGTTTCAGTCATGCGGCCGATGAAGAGCCGCGTCGAAGACGCCTCAAGCGCTCTGTGGCGGATCAAGCGTCGCGAACGGATTGGTGCATGAGTTCCATCCGGTGAACCGGATCGGATCGTCAGGCGAACTGCGCCAGGCGTAGTCCGTCAGCATATGGAACTCGGCGACGGCCCAGCGATCGAAATGCGTGAGATCATGTTGCTTCTGCCGCGGCAGCAACCCGCGCGCCCGGCCAAGCTTCGTCTTTTCAAGCAAGGTGACGGCATCGCCCAGCTTTTGGCTCGGGAATATCCAGGGATTGCGGTTGCGGAATTCGAGCACGAACTGCTGCAGATGCTCGATGCGCATATTCAGCCTGCCGAGATATTTTTCCAGCGTGACGCGAACCAGATCCTCGTCCGAAAACGAGGAGACGGCGGCGTAGGCGACGCCCGTCGAGGCAACGCCACCCGCCAGGATGGCCAGTGCCGAACGCCGCGTGACTTCGATCATCGGCCCGCTCCTCTCACGCGATCCTGCTCGCCGCCCGCAGGGACAAAGCCGCCGCGGTCAGACTTGGGTTGGCGCAGGAGCAGCTCGGATAGGTGCTGGTGCCGACGACAACCAGGTTTCTCAACCGGTGATGGATCATGTTGCTGTCGATCACCGAATCAGCCGGGCCGGTACCCATCCTCAGCGTGCCCTGGACATGCGATTCCGTTGGCCTTATGCCGCGGTCGAAGAGCCGTTCGACCGGCAGCGGGGCAAGCAGTTCCGGCAATTTGTCCAGCGCCCGGGCCATGCCCTTGACCGCATAGTCCGACGGTGCCTTGAAGGAGACGAAGGCATTGTCGTCCTCGTCGAGGGTGACGAAATTCTCGTCATCGAGCAGGTTTTCAGTGACCACGACCAGCGGCAGTGTCTGCCGCAAACGCCCCTTTTCGGCGCGCATCCCGTGCTGCCAGCGGTTCTCGAAATAGACCAGCGCCGCCGCGTGCTCGGACCGGTGCGGACCGTCATAGAGGCCGAAATTCAGTCCGGTGGTGATGGTGCTGCCGTCGAAATTGTCGACGCCGTCGAGATAGACCTCGAAATTCCAGCCATAGGATTCATGCAGGCCGCGCCCGACGAATTCGTCTCTCAGGCCGGAGCGCAGCATGATCGCCGCGCTCTGGATGGCGTTGGCGCCAAGAATGAAGAGGTCGCCGCTGACCTGATACTCCTTGCCGTCATGGACGAAGGTAACCGAACGGACCGTGCCGCCGACCTGATCGAGCCGCCGCACTTCCGCGCCAAGGCAGACTGAAACGTCGGGATGCTCGAAGACATGCATCAGGCCATTGTTGGCGGTGAATTTCGCGTCGACCGGGCACAGCCAGCAGCGCAGATTGGCACAGCACGAGGTGCGCTGCGCGGTCGGCACCCGGGCGCGGGCGGTCGGCATGACGAAATGCTGGTCGGGCTGGGCCGCCTTCATCATCTTGTCCGGCGTCGACATGCGATGCGGCGGTTGCGGAAACGGTTTCGAGCGCGGCAGCATCGCCGCCATGTCGGGATCGCCGGAGATCGACATGATCTCTTCGGCATCGCAGTAGAACGGCTCGACATCGTCATAACTGATCGGCCAGTCATTGCCGATGCCATAGGTGCTTTTCAGCCTGAAGTCGTTGGGATGGAACCTCGGCGTCTGCGCGAACCAGCAGTTGGTCCCGCCACCCAGTCCGATCGTGTAATTCCACGGCTTGTCGGAGTTGGTCTTGTAGGTCGACTCGTCGTCGATGTCGGTGTTGGCGTTCTGCCCGAGCTGCCATTCATGCGTGTTGTGCCGACCCCATTCCAGGATCAGGATGCGCGCCTTACGCCGCTTGGCGAACTCGTGCAGGAAGAAGGCCGAACCGAAACCGGAACCGATCGCGATGAGATCGAAATGATCCTTGGTGATTTGCTCGGGCTTTACGTCCAGCACCATCAGCTGCAACTCCTTTCCGCGCCGGGCGCGCGTGCCAAACTCCGCTTGCTTCCCGCGCTCGCTCTCATGCCGCCATTCTGCCGATCGAGTGATATTCGATGCCGTAACGCGCCACGACCTTGGGGTCATAGAGGTTGCGGCCGTCGAAGATGACCGGCGTGGTCAGCGCGTCCTTCAACGCATCGAACGACGGGGCTCGAAAACTCTTCCATTCGGTGGCGATGAGCAGTGCATCGGCGCCGCGCAGTGCCGCTTCCTTGGTGCCGCACAAAAGCAGGTCGTCGCGCAGGCCGTAGATGGCCTGGCATTCCTGCATAGCCTCGGGGTCATAGGCCTGCACGGTTGCTCCGGCCTTCCATAGCGCTTCCATCAGGACACGCGCCGGCGCCTCGCGCATGTCGTCGGTGTTGGGCTTGAAGGCCAGACCCCAGAGCGCAAAGGTCTTGCCCTTGAGACTGCCCTTGAAATAGCGGTTCACCTTGTCGAACAGCACGGATTTCTGGTCGTTGTTGCGCTCCTCGACGGCGCGCAGCAGCTTGGCGTCGAACTTGACGCCCTCGGCGGTCTTGATCAGGGCGCGGACGTCCTTGGGAAAGCAGGAGCCGCCATAGCCGAGACCCGGATAGATAAAGTGGTAGCCGATGCGCGGATCGCTGCCGATGCCCTTGCGCACCTCCTCGATGTCGGCGCCGAGCTGCTCGGCCAGGTTGGCCATCTCGTTCATGAAGCTGATCTTGGTGGCCAGCATGCAGTTGGCGGCGTATTTCGTGAATTCGGCGCTGCGCACGTCCATCACGATCATCTTTTCATGGTTGCGGTTGAAGGGCGCGTAGAGTTCGCGCATCACCGCCTCGGTCCCCTCGCTCGAAGTGCCGACGATGATACGGTCGGGCCTCATGCAGTCGGCCACGGCCGAGCCTTCCTTGAGGAATTCGGGATTGGAGGCGACGTCGAAGCTCAGGTCTTCACGCCCTCTCTTCTTCAGCGTCTCGGCGATCTTGGCCTTCACCTTTTCGCAGGTGCCGACCGGCACGGTCGACTTTCCGACGACGATCTTGGCGGTGTCCATTTCACGGCCGATGGTCTCGGCGACCGCCAGCACATATTTGAGGTCGGCCGAACCGTCTTCGCCGGGCGGCGTGCCGACCGCGATCATCTGGATTTCACCATGCCGGACGGCGGCTGCGGCATCGGTGGTGAATTTGATGCGGCCGGCGGCGTGGTTCTCCCGGACGAGGCTTTCTAGGCCTGGCTCGAAGATCGGGACGAAGCCCTGGTTGAGGCGCTCCACCTTGTTTTCGTCGATATCGACGCAAACAACCTGGTGGCCAACCTCGGCAAGCACCGCCGCCTGCACGAGGCCGACATAGCCAATTCCAAACACCGTCAAGTTCATTCGGTTTCATTCCCATCCATGGCCGCGACCTGTTTTCGATCCGGCCGGTTCAATTCGTCTTTCCCAACTCTTTTACGCTGCATACGAGCGATTCCGGAAACTGGCATGGCTCGCCGAGCGCGGTGAAGGCAACGCGTTCGACCTGCAGCGACAGCTTGCGGCCCGGATCCGCGAACGCGCCCATCCAACCCTTCATGGTTTCGCTGCCCCAAAGGCTGAAGAAGATCTTCTGCGCATGGCTGGGCAGCTTCGCCGGGTCGGTGATGGTGTTCACCAGCTGGCCGTTGACGTACCAGCGCAAACTGTCCTTTTCCCAGACGAAGGCGTAGTCGTTGAAGGCCTTGTCAGTGCCGCCCGGCACCTCGACCAGCTTCTCGTTCTTGCCCTTGCCGTCGATATAGGCGTTGACCTGCACCTTGGAGGTGTCCTTGGTCAGGATCTCGAAGTCGATCTCGTCCCAGGGCTGCTTGTCCGACGGGCCGATATAGGTGAAGAAGGCCGCGTTGAGACCGGAGCCGGTGTCGGTCTTCAGCCGCGCCTCATAGGTGCCATAGCCGAAGCGCTGCTTGGTCTGGATCTCGCCGCAGGCGAACTCGCGATCCTTCAGCTTCTGTTTTTCGAAACCAAGCGACAGCACACCGTCTGAAAGCTCGACCAGCCCCTTCGACCAGGTGCAATTCTGGTGGCTGCCGTTGCTCCAGCCGTCGGAAACATACCAGCGCGACTTATCGAAGCTCTTGAAATCATCGACGAAAGAGGGAGCGGACTGGATATCCTGCGCATGGGCGGGAGCCGCAAAGAGGCTGCCGAGAGCAGCCAGCACCAGCCCGCCGATCAAGCCCAACCGCCGCAGGTCGGCTTGCCGGGTCTCATGCGCGACGGAGGTTGCGTCAATTGCTGTCGTGGACGTGGTTTTCGGATCCAAATTCATACCAAACTCACCTTTGTGCTGTGCGTCCCCAACCCAAAGTCGACGTTTGAACCGCTTCCAAACGGGCCGACCTTGGCCTCCTCTTCGACCCTCCCGATTCCCTCTCCTGTCTGCATCATGCTTTTGAAGCTTGCATCATGCCTTTGAAGTAGTCTCACGCCCGGCCGGCGCCCGCAGGCCTGGCGAAATCGGCCGCTGCGGCCGAATCGGACGCCCCACCCTCGTCGAAGACCATATCCAGCGAATGACGCAGTTCCTTCATCAGGCCGTCCTGGCGCGACAATGCCGCGATGCGGCGTTCGCAATTCAGGATCGATTGCGTCAGCGCGCTGACTTCGGATGCGCGCCTCTCAGAGGCGGAGCCGTTTTCCATGGCTTCGACGAGAAAGGCCGCATTGGTCGCCGTCTTGCGGTAGCGGCTCTCCAGGCCGGTTTTCTCTGCCTTGATCTCGGCGGCGATCTGCTCGAACAGTTTCGCCAGCCGGTCGAGGCGCGCTATGTCGGCCTGCCGGTCGCGGGCAGGATCCCTTGATCTGAAGCCAAATATCGAGGCCATGGGCTTAAATTCCTGTCATCGCCGGCTTACTGCCGACCACTGGCCATCCCCGCAAACGGGGCTGAAAAGCTCGTACCGCATTGTCCAGCTCCTTTTGACGGGAGAGACGTCGGACCAGTCCGATCGGGGGCCAGTTCGGCTGGTCGTTCAATTTGCTGCACCGCAACATAGACTGCCATCGTCGGAGCCGTGAGGCAACCACCCAATTCGTAAACTCTTAAATCCAGTGGAAATGGTTTGCACAGTGCGGGTACTTTTTGACGGTGATGCGGGCATTCCTGCCCCTTACCGCTCCTTGCCCGCACTGGTCCCGGCCATCAGGAAACGCAGCGGCGGCACGCGCTTTTGCCTGGACACAAGGCCAACGCGCCGAAACAGCGCCTCCAGCTTGTCGGAGGCCACGCCCTGGACGATGGGGACCAGGTTGGATTGACTTGCAAAGGCGTAGGCCGCGGCCGAAGCCAGTCCGCGCTCGGCCTTCACGTCGAGAAAGTTGCGCAGGCGGTATTTGTCGCGCACATGCCGCTCGTGCCGCCGCAGCACCGCCTTGGAGCCTTCCGGCAGGCTGTCTATCGCCAACAGCGCCAGATCGGCGTCGGCCAGCCGCTTCAGGTCCTGCGTCTTGTGGCGGCCGCTCAGCGAATCAGCGCGAACGATGGCGCCGTAGCCGCAGGAACGGATGACCTTGAAGCGCGCGCCGTGGGCGACCGCGCGGGCATAGAGCTCATAATCCTCGCCCAGCCGCAGGCTTTCGTCGTAGCGCAATCGGTGCCGGTCGAGGAAGGCGCGGCTGATCACCGGCTTCAAGAAGCCAAGCTCGCCTCTTTGCACGCGGCGCCTGGAGATGTTGCCCTCGACGAAGCGCTCGAAGTCGAGGAATTCCGGATCGGCGGCAAAATCCGGGGCGACGATCTTGGTCGCGTCGTTCGTCGCATCATCCCTGATGAGCATGATGTTGTCGGCCGCGAAATCCCAGTCAGCGGCGGCAAACAGGTTGCGGAACCGGCCCTCGAGGAAGAAGTCGTCGGCATCCAGAATGCTTATGAACGGCGCTTTTGAGCCGGCGATCGCGGCATTGCGCGCGAAGGAGGGGCCACGATTGACGTCGAGGCGCATGACCTTGAGCCGGCCGCTGCCGTCGTCGGCAGAGCGGGCGACCTCGGCCGTATTGTCGGTGGAGCCGTCGTCGACGACGACGACCTCCGCCGCCTCGGGTTCGCGCAACGCGGACGCGATGGCGACCGCGATCGTGCGTGCCGCATTTTTGGCCGCGATGATCACGCAGACCTCTGATTTCGTCATCGACATGGGTTAGCCTCTTGCACAGGTTCCGATTTGCCCTCGCCCTGTACGTATTGCAACGCCACCGCCATCACGGGCTGGCCGGCCGTTCGAAGATGCGGCGGCTGATGTCCGCCGACGCTGCCCAGGCGGCCTCGGCCAGATAGCGGACGGGAGCCCTGCCGCACAATTCCCATAGCACCGTTCGCCGCTGCGGCCACCGCAAGGATGACAGCCATGGCGCGATGACCATGTTGAGCAGGTCCTCATTGCCGATGCGCGACAGGATCGGCTTGGCCCGCTCCGACAGAAGCGTGCCGGTGGCGCCCAGCAGCACATCGGCGGCGCGCAGGCCGAGCAGCAGCGTGTCGTCCAGCCCCTGGCTCACCGCGGCATCCAGCACACGTTGCTGATCGGCCTCGCCGAGACGGTTGGCGCTGGCCCTGATGTCGCAGACATAGCCGGCGCAAGGTTCGTGGTTGAACAGGGCCTTGGCGACGCTGATGCAGGACAGCATCAACGTGTCGGCTGCCGAGGTGAACGGCACTTCGGTGCCGGTGATCTCGACCAGCCGCTTGCGCCGCAGGAAGCCGTCGGCATCGCGCGGACTGGGTGAGCCCGGCTGCTGGAGGCGATAGTGGAGGTCGACCGTGGACGGCCCGTTGCCACGGATCATGTGCTGTTCGCCGAGGAAGCGGACCCACCAGACGGAGCGTGACTTGCCCGAGACCTCATAGCCGATCGAGCGCAGCGCATCGCGCGCTCTCGAGAATCCGGCCGGGGAAACCAGGATGTCGACATCGCCCGAAGGCTTCATGAAATGGTCGTCATAGAGCAGATGCTGCTGGAAGGGACCTTTGAGAAAGACGAAATCGATCTGCCTGTCGCGCAGCGCCTGATGGATCACCATCGAATCCATGAGACAGGCGGCGTTCATCGAAACCGTCCGCCGGCGATAGGTGTCGAGCCATTGGAAAAGCTCGGCGGGCCTTTCGCCCACCGGGGCGCGCGACAGCACCTTCAGGACGAAGGTGGCGACCTTGTTCAGCCTGGCAATATCGGCGACGGCGGCTGCGGAAAGGTTCGGCATCGACACATCGCCGGCAGCAGCAGCCGCGCCCGAGAAATACAACCGCAGGCAGGCCCGCACATAGGCAATCTCGTCGGCACAGTCGGCGGCGCGCAGTCGTTCATAGGAACTTTCCGGCAAGGCCATTGAGTGCATAGTCTCCAAAATGCGGTTTGCACGACGTTTATGCTGCAAGTGCGAAACAAAGCATCCTCAAAAACCTCGACGCCGTAAAGTCTTTCCTTTCGCAGTGCGAGATTTTGCAACCAGAGCGTTTGCCGAGCTTCCCCGAAGCGGCGCAGCATAGGGCCGAAATTCCGACCCAATCGAGGCGCTTTAGCCGATCCTCGAACCCGGCCGGCTAACAAGAATTCATCTTTTTAGCCATGCCTAAAAAAGCGCCAGCGCTATGGACTTTTTATGCAAGTAAATTCAATCTCTTAAAGAATCGCCCGCGCCGAAGGCAGACTGCATCGAGCTTCGGCTCAAGTAAGGCGGAATCTTGAGCATTTGAACACACATGGTGACGCCCGCAACCCGTAATTGATTAACCGGAGGTAAATCAGACTTGACTCATAAATGTTGCTATGCAGCTATTGCATCGCAGCATGAAAGTGCTGACGGCACTCGACAGGCCGTTTCCAGTCCTCATTGGAGAGTAAAATGGAACAGAATGTTGAAAAGCACGAGTACGAAACGCCAAGCCTCACGGTACATGGTTCGATTGAAACCATCACCCAGGGCGGTGGCGGCAGCACGGCAATCGACGCGTCGTTTCCGGCGCACACCCCGATTGGCGATCTGACGTTCTCCTGAGAACTAGCTTGGTTTTGGAGGAGTGACGTTGGGCCTCCAGGATTGAAGACCGTAAATGGAGCCGGGGATGAAAATCCCCGACTTTCCGCTTTCGAACTGACGACGCGTAGGCCGTGTGTTGCTAAGGAGGTTTTGGCATGAACTGGAACCCATCCGAGCACGATTGCGTAAGTGCCACCGGGGACGCCGTGGCTTGCGAATTCGGCGGTGGCCTCGCGCTTCTCAACCTGAAATCCAATATTTACTACAGCCTCAACGCCGTCGGCGCGTTCATCTGGGAGCAGATCCAGCAGCCGAAGTCGATCGCCGATATCCGCGGCGCCGTGCTTGAGCGCTACAATGTCGACGCCGAGCGCTGCAAGGCCGACGTCGACGCCTTGCTGAAAGGCCTGGCCGAAAACGGACTTGCGAGGCTGCACAATGAGGCACTTGTCTAGGCAGGTTCCGCAAAAGGCCATGATTTCGCGGCAAAGACCTGCGACGGACCAGAGATCGAGGCCAGCGAAACGCCGGCCCAGCTGGAGCTTGGCCAGGGTCCTGTCCCTGAGCGGCTCGGAAGCCCTTTTCCTCTGCCACTGCCTGCTGGTGGTCGCGACCGTCCGGCTGGGGCTGACCTTGTTCTCCTACAACCGTGTTCGCGCCATGGTGACCCGGCTCAACGCGCGCCAGTGCGCCAGCATGGGCGAGTTGCGGCTCGTCGCCTGGGGAGTTGCCGCGGCTGCACGGTTCGTGCCGCGCGCCTCTTGCCTGACCCAGGCTCTTTCGGGCCAATACATTCTCGCGCGCCAGGGCAACGCCTCCAACATCCGCATCGGCGTCGAACGCGGCACGGGCGAGCAGTTGAAGGCGCATGCCTGGCTGGTCAGCGACAACCATGTCGTGCTTGGCGGCTCCGTCGATGGGTTCGCGCATCTGGTCGACCACGGCAGCCGATGAGCGGCGTCGCCGGAATCCTGCTGCGACAAGAAGCGCCGGCCGACGCGGCGACCGACATCCAGCGGATGCTGGCCCGCATGCGCCATCGCGGTCCCGACGGAAATTCGTGGTGGCTGGACAGCGGTATCGCCCTTGGCCACGCCTGGCTCAACACCACGGATGAAGCCGGCCCCGGCCCGCTGACCATGGCCGGCGGCAAGCTCGCCATCACCGCCGATTGCCGGCTGGACAATCGCGACGAGCTGATGGCGAGGCTTGGCATACGCGACAGGTCGGTTGCGGACGCCGTCTTGCTGATGCGGGCCTATCTGCGCTGGGGCGAATCCTGCCCCGTGCACCTGCAAGGCGATTTCGCCTTTGCCATCTGGGATGCCGAGCGGCAGCTGTTGTTTTGCGCGCGCGACCATTTCGGGGTCAAGCCATTCTACTACCACGCCGCGGACCGGCGCTTTGCCTTTGCCTCCGAGATCGGGCCTATGCTTGGGCTTGATGGGGTCGGCGCGCGCATCAGCGAGCACCGCATTTCGGGATTCCTGGCCGGGCTTCCCGACGACCCGCAATCCACCCCCTACAGCGATATCTTCACCCTGCCGGCGCGCCACAGCTTGACTGTCACCGCACAACAGGTGGTGCTGCGCCGATACTGGCAGATCGAACCGTCGGTGCGACCGGCGCGGTCGGATGCGGCGGAGGAATTCGCGCATCTGTTTTCGCAATCTGTGCGCAACCGCATGCGCGGAAGCCGGTCGGTCGGCGCGATGCTGAGCGGCGGCCTCGATTCCTCGTCGATCGCCTGTGTCGCCGGCCTGCAGAACGCCGCCGAGCGGAAACCCAAGCTGCCGACCTTTTCGCTGGTTTTCGAGAAGGGCTCGTCGATGGACGAACGGGCCTTCATCGATGCCGTGCTGGACCAGCACAAGACCGACCCGACGCTGATCCCTGTCGGCAATTATGCACCTTTCGCCGAGTTCGAACGGGTGCTGGAGGAACAGGAGGGCACCTTCCTGGCGCCGGGCCTGACGCTGACCCGCGGCATCTACCGCACGGCGGGCGCAAAAGGCATCAAGGTGCTGCTCGACGGCCATGGCGGCGACGAGGTCGTCTCACAGGGACATGGCCATCTGCACGAGCTTGCCAATGGCGGAAGGTGGCTGGACCTTTGGCGCGAGGTCCGCAGCGCCTCCAACACCTATGGCGACAGCACGCTCGGCCTCTATTTCCAGTTCCTGACCCTTTATGGACCGGCCTGGCGCATCGCCAAGGCGAGACAGCTGGCGAACCGTGCCCTGAACAGGATACGCAAGCCCACGCAAATGCAGCGCGGCCGCAGCTGGCGCGACCTGATCAATCCCGACCTGGCCAGGCGCACCGAACTTATCGACCGCTTCCATCGGGCCGGCTACATGCCGCCCGGCGTCCAGGCCAGCGACGCGCTGAGCCATCGCTGGATCCTGTCCAACGGCTATGTGCCGCACTCTTTCGAGGTCCTCGACAAGGCGGCGGCCAATTTCGGCGTCGAGCCGCGCTATCCCTTCTGGGACAAGCCGCTGGTCGAATTCTGCCTGGCGCTGCCGGGCGAGGAAAAACTCAGCCACGGCTTTGGCCGCTATGTGTTGCGCCGGGCCATGGAGGGCATCCTGCCGGCGGCGGTGCAGTGGCGGCGCGACAAGATCGATTTCACCGCCAATCTCGTCAACGGCATGGTGCGCAACCACCGCGACCTCCTGGAACAGCTGCTGGTTTCGGATGCCGGCCGTATCGCGCCCTATGTCAACCTGCCGCAGGTGAGCGCCGCCTATGCCCGGCTGCTCAGCCAACCCGATCAGGTGGCATCGCTGGATGTCCAGTATGTCTGGCGTTCGGCCTCGCTGTCACTCTGGCTGCGGCAGGTCCAGCACGGCGGGAGCCCCGCATGATGCCGCCTAACCAGCCGCTCGCCACATACCTTGACGATGCCCCTTCCCATGGCGGGATGATGAGGGAGCGACGTTACTACCGGGCCTATGGCCTGACCGTCGCGTCCGACGTGGCATTGCCCGAGCTGGAGCCGACGGAGCCGGCGGCGGCGGATATCCTGATCGCCATCGGCACGATCGACATGCCGAAGCCTTCGTCCGAGGCCGCGACGATCTTCCGCTTCGAGCCTGACCGGCAATATCTGGCGTGGCATGCCGTCGGCGCCTTCCTGATCAGCGATGCCGACCGTATCGACATCGAGCCGGCGCCCGGCGTCGATGACGCGCTGCTTGCCTTCCCGCTGCTTGGGCCGGTGATGGCGTTGTTGCTGCACCAGCGCGGCCTGCTCGTGCTGCATGCCAGCGCCATCGCGGCGGCCGGCAAAGGCGCCATCTTCATGGGCGACAAGGGCGCTGGCAAGTCGACGACGGCAAGCGCGCTGATCCGGGCCGGTCATGAATTGCTTACCGACGATGTCGTGGCGCTCGATCTCGCCAGACCGGACGCGCCGATGATCGTTGCGGGGTTTCCCCAGATCAAGCTTGCCGCCGACGCCGCGGCCGCGATCTCGCTCGGCCGGGCGGAGGTGCGGCCGCAAGTGCATCCGGCGATCGAGAAGATGCAGCATCGCTTGCATGGCGCCTTCTCCGGCGGCATGGTGCCGGCGACCAGGATCTATGTCCTCGAGCGCGGCGCGAAGGCCGCGATCACGGCCTTGCCCGGCATCGCTGCTCTGCCGGCGATCATCAAATTCTCCTATGTGACGCGGTTCGGCCGCGCGGCGCTCTCCGGCGATTTCGCGGCGCTGCATCTTCGCCAATGTTCAGCAATCGCTAACCATGTCGGCGTGTTCCGGCTGGAAGTTCCGACCGGCCTCGACAGGATTGGCGAGGCCGTGGCGCTGGTCGAAAGCGACCTGGCGGCCGGGGATCTTGCGGCCGGCCGTCGGCGGCGGTGAGCGCAATCATGTCGAAATCCTCGATCCTTCGCCTGTCGCTGTTTCGCGATGTCGCCGCGTTCGGCGCCGTCATCGCCCAGATCGGCGGGCGGCGAACCTGGACGGCGCTACTGTTCCTGATCCTCGGCAGCCTGACGGAAGGCATTTCGATCTTGCTGCTTGTGCCGCTGCTGCATCTGGTCGGCCGCGCCGACCAGGATTTCGCGGTGCGGCTGCCGAGCAATGATTTCGTGCGCTGGCTGGTGCCGGACGGAACGCTGCAGCTGACCACCGTGCTGTGCGCGCTGGTCGGGCTCGTTGCCGTGCAGGCAGCGTTCAACCGCTTCAAGTCGGTCTACATGGCCAGGCTTCTCTTCGATTTCATCAACCGTTTGCGCATGAACCTGTTCGAGAGCATCGGCAAGGCGCGCTGGGGCGTCTTCTCGCGCATGCGCAGTTCCGATCTCGACCATGCCCTGACCGGCGACATCGATCGCGTCCAGGGCGCCGCCTTCTCGCTTTTGATGCTGGTGCAGATCGCGGTGCTTTTGGTGGGCTATCTCGTGATCTCGATGTTCATCTCGCCGGTCATGACGGCGTTTGCGATCGTCATCGGCATCATGATGTTCATAGCGCTGCAGCCGTTTCGCGCGCGCGCGACCGCTTTCGGGCGTGTCCTGACCAGCAACCGCCAGGATCAGTACC